>NZ_JOID01000028.1 GCF_000719865.1 Streptomyces albus subsp. albus | reverse complement strand
TAATCGAGCCTTTCGGTATCGAATTCCGGCATGCCGAAATCGATCCCCTATCGGGGAGGCCGTGCGGTAGTGGGTGCCGCCGGACGCGGCGCGAGGTGGTTGCCGTGGACCCTTGAGGGATCCGTGGCAACCCGGAGAACACTACGGATGGTCGTGGAAGGTGTCAACCGGCGTCAGTCCAGGTCGCTGAGGCGCCCTTCGGCGTCGGGCTGGGCGTCCTCGACCCGCCGGAGGAGGCGGGTGAGCAGCTCTCCCAGCAGAGCTCGCTCCGCGGTCGTCAGGTCCTGGAGGAGCCCTTCCTCGAAGACGGTCGCCAGGCGCATCACCTCCAGCCACTTCTCCCGGCCGGCTGCCGTCAGCTCGACGATGACGCGGACGCGGTTGCTCTCATCGCGTTCCCGGGTGACGAGCCCCTCCCCCACCATGCGGTCGATGCGGTGGGTCATCGCGGCCGGCGTCAGACCGAGGCGCTTGGCCAGGTCTCCGGGCCCCAGCCGGTAGGGCGCACCGGAGAGGACCAGAGCTTGGAGGACCTCCCATTCGGCGTTGCTCATGCCGAGGGTGGCGGTCTGCCTGCCATAGGCGACGTTCATCCTCCGGTTCAGTCGCTGCAACGACGAGACGACCTGCTCGACCTGGGGGTCGAGGTCCCGGAACTCGCGCTGGTAGGCGGCGATCTGCTCCTCGATGGTCGGCTCGTCCTCGGTGGCGTTGTCAGACATGGCGGGCAGTATGGCATGCATCTCTTTGGCGTCGAAGGCTTCGGGTGTGTACTCTTCACCTTCGAAGTTTAGGTTCAAAGTCTTCGAGGCTGGACTCCGACCGGTCCCGCCTCTCCCTCCCGCTTCCTCCTCCTCCACGACCTGGGCAGGTGAGTGTGACCACCGCGATGAGCGCCGCGCTGCGCCGGATCCAGCTGGGCAACGCGCTGAGCGCGTTCGGCAACGGCTTCACCGTCCCGTACCTCTTCCTCTATGTGGCGCGGGTGCGGGATCTCGGGGCGGGCACGGCGGGGATCGTGCTGGCGGTCTTCGCCGTGGCCGCCCTGATGGTGTTGCCGTTCACCGGGCGGATCATCGACCGGCGGGGACCGCTGCCGGTGGTGCTCGTGGGTTCCGTCGCTGCGGCCGCCGGGTCGGCCGGGATGGGACTGGCGTCGACCGAAGTCCTGGTCATCGCGGCGGCGGCGCTGCTGGGCACGGGGATATCGGTGATCCAGCCCGCCCTGGCCACGCTGATCGTCTGGTGCTCGTCGCCCTCCACGCGTTCGCGGGCGTTCGCCACACAGTTCTTCCTGGCCAACCTGGGCCTGGGTATCGGTGGCCTGCTCGGCGGGCTGATCGTGGACGTCTCACGTGCCGCGAGCTTCGTGCTGCTGTTCGGGATCGAGGCCGTGATGTTCCTCGTGCTCGGCGCGACGGTGGCTTCCGTGCGGCCGGCGAAGGCAGCGGGTGCCGAGTCCGGATCCGGCGAGTCCGTTCCGGCTGACGGCGGCGGGAACGGCTGGCGGGCTCTGCTCCGGGACCGGTCGATGATGAGTTTGTGTGTACTGGGCTTTGTCATGTTCTTCGCCTGCTACGGACAGTTCGAGTCGGGGCTCTCCGCTTTCGCGGTCGACGTCGCGCGCATATCGCCCGCCACCCTCGGGGTTGCCCTGGCCGCCAACACCGCGGTCATCGTGCTGGCCCAGTTCGTGGTCCTGCGCCTGGTGGAAAGGCGGCGGCGGAGCCGTGTCATCGCCCTGGTCGGGCTGATATGGACCCTGGCCTGGGTGGCGGCCGGCGCGTCGGGGCTTGTGCACGGCCATCACGCCGTGGCGGTGGCCGCGATCATCTCGACCTACGCGCTGTTCGGACTGGGTGAGGCGATGTTGTCGCCGACCATGGCACCGCTGGTGGCGGACCTGGCTCCCCGAGAGCTGATCGGCCGGTACAACTCCGCCTTCGCACTGGTGAAGCAGTTGGCGCTGGCGGCCGGACCCGCGGTGGGCGGGCTCATGGCCGGCGCCGGGGCGTACACGGCGTATATCGCAATGCTGATCGTCTGTTCACTGGCCATCTCGGTGCTGGCCCTGCGGCTGGGGAGACGCCTCAGCCCCGAGCAGGACAGCCCGCTGCGGGCGGCGGCACGCCCGGTCATGGCGGTGGCCGGCACCGAGGCGACCGCCCCGGCACCAGTGGCCGTGGGAGCCTGACGGCTCACCGGGACACTGCTCGGTGCCCTGTCGGGGGCTGTTGGCGGTTGGCGGTTGGCGGTTGGCGGGGTGAATAACCGTCGGCGGGTCCGGGATTCATAGGGCCGAGGTCAGGGGGTGAGGCTTCCCGCGGCGGAGACTCTGTCAGGGGTGCGGAGAGCGGCAGGTGTCGGGAAGGGCGAATTCGCACCAGACGGCCTTGCCGCCGCCCGGGGTCCGCCGGGAGCCCCAGGAGGAGGCGATGGTCGCGATGATCGAGATGCCGCGGCCGGACTCGTCCACCGGTTCGGCGCGGCGGCGGCGCGGCAGGTGGTCGTCCCCGTCCGTCACCTCGACGATCAGACGGCGGTCCGTGCGGCGCAGCCGGAGCCGCATCGGCGGGATGCCGTGCTGGAGGGAGTTGGCGACCAGTTCGCTCGCGGCCAGGACGCCCAAATCGTGCAGTTCGGTGGGGAAACGCCAGCTGGTGAGGACGCCCGAGGCGAACGCGCGGGCGCGGGGGGCCGCTTCGACACCGCCGAGGAGGTCCAGGGCGGCGTTGTGGAAGAGCTCCGCGTCGTGTCCGGTGCGGGCGGGGTGCTGGAGGACGAGGACGGCTACGTCGTCGTCATGGTCGGCGGTGACTCCGAGGGCGCGGATCAGCCGGTCGCAGACGGCCTGCGGGGCGCCGTCGGCGCCCGCGAGGGCCTGTTCGAGCGCGGAGACGCCGTCGTCGATGTCGGCGTCGCGGCGCTCGACGAGTCCGTCGGTGTACAGCACGGCGGTGGCGCCGGGCTCCAGCGGTACGGAGCCGGAGGTGTGCACCCAGCCTCCGGTGCCGAGCGGTGGGCCGGTGGGTTCGGAGGCCCGGCGAGTGGTGCCGTCGGCATTGCGGACGATGATCGGCAGATGGCCGGCGGAGGCGTGGACGAGCCGGTTCTCGTTGGGGTCGTGGACGGCGTAGAGGCAGGTGGCGATCTGATGGGGGTCGATTTCGGCGGCGAGTCCGTCGAGGAGCTGCAGCACCTCGTGCGGAGGCAGGTCGAGCCGGGCGTAGGCCCTTACGGCGGTGCGGAGTTGGCCCATGACCGCCGCCGCGCGGACCCCGCGTCCCATGACGTCGCCGATGACGAGGGCGGTGCGGCCGGCGCCGAGGGTGATGACGTCGTACCAGTCGCCGCCCACGGCCTCGTCGGTGCCGCCCGGCTGGTAAGTGGCCGCGACCCGAAGGTCGTCGGGCTGTTCGAGCTTCTGCGGGAGCAGGCTGCGCTGGAGTGTGACGGCGGTCTCGCGCTGGCGGCGCTCGCTCGTGCGCAGCCGCTCGGCGGCCTCCACCTGGTCGGTGACGTCCGTGGCGAAGACCATGACGCCCTTACGGGGTGCGCCGGGCCGGGGCGGGCGGCGCTCCGCGGCCCCCGCCGCGCGCGGAAGGGCCCGTGCCGCCGCGCGGTCGCGGGCACCGTCCGGGTGGCCGTCGCCGTCGGCCGTCGCGGTGCCGCCGGAGGCGGGGGGAATCGCGCCGCCCGAGGAGGGGCCGGATGGTGGGGCGTCGGGCCGAGCCGCACCGTCGGGAGACGCGTCGCCGAGGGCCGCTCCGTCCGGGGACGGGCCCGTCGACGTGCCGGAAGCGGCGGGGGCGGCTGCCGCGTCGGCGTGCGGTTTCCCGTCCGGCCCGTCCGCGGGCGAGAGTTCGATGGGGGTGCAGGTGAAGGTGTAATGGCCGGAGCGGGACAGCCCGCGGGCGCGCCGGGCCTTGAGGGTGCGTGGCTTGCCACTGCGCAGGACCTGGTCCATGAGCGGCAGCAGGCCGAGCTCCGTGAGCTCCGGCAGCAGGTCCCGGGCGCGGCCGCCCAGGGAACGGTCGCCGAAGACGGTGGTGTAGGCGTCGTTGACGTAGGCGATGCGGTGTTCCGGGCCGTGGACGACCGCGACCAGTCCGGGCACCTGGTCGAGTACGTCCCGTGCCAGCAGCTCCCGCGCGGGCGGGCGGGCGCCCGCACCGCCCCGGGGCCCGGCCGGTGGTGACGTCTCGAAGGGCTCCGGCCGCTCCTCGCGGGCGGTGGGCACGGAGCTGCCCGGCGCGGACGGAGCCTGGGGACTGCCGTCGCGGCCGGACCGCACCGCGGCGCGTCGCTGTGTACCGGGGAGCCGGGCGCTCCAGCGCGTGAAGTTCACTGAGATTTGCCTCGTGATGTCGCTTCGGATCAGCGGGACGGCCGGGGAATGCCGCTGGTGTGCTGGTTCGGGAAGGGGAGCGGGGCCCGGGGGTGCCGCCGGACGCCGCTGCCCGGGAACGGGGAGGCAGCGGCTCTCCTGACGGGTGTGAGCCCACCCTTGATGGTCACATGCCCAGTGTGGCGGACCGGGCTGACATCCGTCAGACGAGGCCGCCGATCGCCGGGTTCCGGCTTCCTTCGTCTTCGGGTCATCTGCCGTCGGATGGGTGATCTGCCCCGGCCGCGAGTTCGAATTCGGCGCGGGGGTGCTCCAGTGAACCGAGAGAGACGATCTCGCGTTTGAAGAGTCCGGCGAGGGACCATTCGGCGATCACCCGGGCCTTGCGGTTGAAGGTCGGCACCCGGCCGAGATGATAGACGCGGTGCATGAACCAGGCCGGATAGCCCTTGATCTTTCTGCCGTACACGTGTGCGACGCCTTTGTGGAGGCCCAGGGAGGCGACCGATCCGGCGTGGGCGTGCTCGTAGTCCTTGGTCCTGCCGCCGCGGAGCGAGGCGACGAGGTTGTCGGCGAGGGTCCGCGCCTGGCGCACCGCGTGCTGGGCGTTGGGGGCGCAAAGGGCGTCCGGTGTGCCCGCGGCCAGGTCCGGTACGGCGGCGGCGTCACCCGCGGCCCAGGCGTGCCCGGCGCCCTCGACACGCAGGTCCGCCGTGCACCGCAGCCGGCCCCGGCCGTCCAGCGGCAGGCCGGACGCGGCGAGCACGGGATGCGGTCTGACGCCTGCCGTCCACACGAGGGTGCGGGTGGGGAAACGGGAGCCGTCGCTGAGCACGGCGACCCGTTTCTCACAGGATTCGAGCCGGGTGTCCAGGCGGATGTCGATGTTGCGGCCGCGCAGTTCGCGGACGGCGTAGGTGCCCATCTCCTCGCCGACCTCGGGCAGGATGCGCCCGGTGGCCTCGACGAGGATCCACTTCATGTCCTCGGGTTCGACGTTGTGGTAGTAGCGCAGGGCGTAGCGGGCCATGTCCTCCAGCTCGGCGATCGCCTCCACGCCCGCGTAGCCGCCGCCGACGAAGACGAAGGTGAGGGCGGCGTCGCGGACCGCCGGGTCGCGGGTCGAGGAGGCGATGTCGAGCTGCTCCAGGACGTGGTTGCGGAGCATGATGGCTTCCTCGACCGTCTTGAAGCCGATGCCGAGTTCGGCGAGTCCGGGGACGGGGAGGGTCCGGGAGACCGAGCCGGGGGCCAGCACCAGCTCGTCGTAGCCGATCTCGACGGGCGCGGCGCCCTCCTCCTCGGTGGCGAGGGTCCGCACGGTCGCGGTACGCGCCGCGTGGTCGATGGCCGTGGCCTCGCCGACCACCACCTGACACTTCCTCAGCACCCGCCGCAGCGGGACGACGACATGGCGCGGGGAGATCGAGCCGGCCGCGGCTTCCGGCAGGAACGGCTGGTACGTCATGTAGGGCTCGGGGTCGAGCACCGTGATCAGTGCCTCGTCTCGTTTGAGTCTCCGCTGGAGCCGCAGCGCGGTGTACATCCCGACACAGCCACCGCCGACCACGAGAATGCGCGCCGGTTCCGTCACAGAGGGTCTCCTCGCGATGTCGTTCCGCCGTGCCCGCTCCCTGAAAGCACGGCACCCTCCCATGACGCACCGGCGGCGGCCGTTTGTCCACAGGCCCCGCGAAATGTATGACCGGCCTGCCACGACCCGCGGAACGGGTCATTCCGTGAGGGCCGGCACAGCTCCGCAGGTCAGCGCGGGGCCGGTCACCGCACGGAACACGCGGACCGGAGCCGGACGGTCCTCCGCGCCGCCCGGGGGGCGGTCTGTGCGGAACTGCCCTCTTCTTTCCGGGCCTGGGCTCAACTATGTTCGTATCCCGTCGGGGGAGCCAGACCGTCTCCCGGCAGTCACGGCGGGGAGTCTCCGGGGGGAGACGTCATTTACCGGGGGAAAACACATGCATACGCAGAGTTCTCATTGGCCGACCGCTCTCGCCTCCGCACCGGACGGCAGTGCACGGGCGGCAGCGGACACGCCCGACATGATCGGCGCGACGCGCTCGACGCCGTTGCGGGTGGACGCACAGCGCAATCTGGAGCACGTCCTGCGGGCGGCACGCGAGGTCTTCGGCGAACTGGGCTACGGGGCACCGATGGAGGATGTCGCACGGCGGGCCCGGGTCGGCGTGGGCACCGTCTACCGGCGTTTCCCGAGCAAGGACGTTCTCGTACGGCGAATAGCCGAGGAGGAGACCGCGCGTCTGACCGAGCAGGCGCGGGCGGCCCTGGGGCAGGAGGAGGAGCCGTGGTCGGCTCTCTCCCGCTTCCTGCGCACCTCCGTCGCCTCCGGAGCCGGCCGGCTGCTGCCGCCGCAGGTGCTGCGGGTCGGCGTCGGCCCGGACAGCGAGGGGGCGGACGCCACCACGGCCCGGGTGCCGCAGCAGCGGCAGCCGGCCGCCGTCCCGGGGCAGAGCCAGCCGGATCTGCGGCTCGTCGAGCGGGGCCCCGAGCCGGCCGAGCACGACCCGGGCGCCGCGGTCCTGCTGGACGTCGTGGGGCAGTTGGTCGAGCGTGCCCGGGCCGCCGGTGAGCTGCGCGGTGATGTGACGGTCGCCGACGTTCTGCTCGTGATAGCCACCGCGGCTCCGGCGTTGCCCGACGCGGCGCAGCAGCAAGCGGCGTCGGCACGGCTTCTGGACATCCTGCTGGAGGGGCTGCGCCCGCGCGCGCTCTGAGGGCGGGGCTTCCGCTGTCCTTCCGCGGGGACCGGGTCCGGTCCGCGTGCCGGTCCGGCAGGACGTCCCTCATTCCGCCGGGCAGGGTGGCCTTCGCGCCTTTTCCCGCGAAGTTCCCCTGTCCGGCGGGTGGTTCCGGCCTCTTGTATGGGGGCGGGGCCCGGCCTTGTGGCAGTCTTTCCCGGGGGCTCGGATGTGTCATCGGGTACGGGGGCTTCTGCCATGGGATCTGAGCAACCGACGTCCGATCCGGGCGGGCCGTCGCCGGCCGACGCGGATCTGCTCCGGCGGACCGCGGACGGGGACGACACGGCCTTCGAGGAGTTCTTCCGGCGCCATGCCGTGGCCGTCCGGCGTCACGCCCGCGACTGCTGTCCCGACGCCGACTCGGCCGACGACCTCACCACCGAGGCGTTCGCCCGCACGCTCCGCGAGGTCCGTGCCGGGATACGTCCGGAGGCGCCCGAGCGGATCCGTCTCCTGCTGACCGTCCGCCGGGTGGCCGCGGAGTGGGCCCGGGCCGGGAAGGACGGCCGCCTCCATCCCGGGTTCGCCGGCTTCGCCGCCCTGGCGGAGGACGAGGGCTCCGCCCGTTCGCCCGGGCCGCCGGCCGGATCCGGGAACGAGGCTGAGGCCGGGAACGGGGCCGAGGCCAGATCCGGGAACGAGGCCGGGGGCGGCCGGGCCGAGGCGGTCGCCGCGGTCCGCACGATGCGGGAGGCGGAGCGCTCGGAGGCCGTCCGGGCTTTCCGCGGTCTGCCCGCGCGCTGGCAGACCCTGCTCTGGCACACCGTGGTCGAGGCCGAGTCGCCGGAGAACACCGCCCGGCTGCTCGGACTGCGCCCCGAGGCCGCCGCCGCGCTGGCACACCGGGCGCGGAAAGGGCTGGAACAGGGCTGCCTGCGGCTCCGGTTGGCGGAGGCACCGGCCGGAGGCGTGGACTGCGCCCGTGCCGCACCGCTCCTCACTGCCGGTGCCGAGGGCGGCCTGCGGGCGCGCACGGTCCGGGCGTTACGCCGGCACCTCGGGGCCTGCGCAGGGTGCCGGGCGGCCGTACGGGACGCGGCGGACGCAGGCGTCCGGCTGCGGATGGCACTGCCCGCAGCCGTTCTCGGTCCGATGGCGGCCGGATATCCGCGGCAGCCGGCCGGCGTGACCGTGCGGAGGCGTCCGGGGGGCGGAGCGGGGGCGGCCCGGGCCGTCGCCGAGGGCGCCGGTGTGCTGGCGCGGATGGGGTCGGCGGCCGGGCTGGCGGCCGCGGCCACCGCGACGCTCATCGTCCTGGCCGGGGGTGTCGGCGCGCCGGACAGCGGGCCGCGGGCCGGCCTTGCCCCGGCGCCCGGTGCTCCCGGGGAGCCGGGCCCCAGCTCCGGGGCGGGCCGTCTTCCGGCGCCGGAAGCGCCTCCCGGGCCGGAGGCCACGCCGGCGCAGACGGGGCGGGAGACGGCCGCGGCGGCCGCGTCCGGGACTCCGTCCGGTCCGGGGCCGGACGCGTCCAGGGGTCCGTCGAAGCCGACGGGGCCGGCGGGACCGGCGGGGTCCGGGGGCGCCTTTGCGGGTCCGTCCTCCCCGGGCGCTGTCCCGTCCGCGTCCAGTGGTCCCCCGTCGTCTCCCTCGGCGTCCGCCTCCGGTTCGTCGCAGCCGTCCTCCGCTCCCGTCCCCACCTCCGCCGGGCCCCCCGTCGAGCCCAAACCGGCCCCGCTGGCCTTTGACGTCGGCGAACTGGCGTATGACACGCACGGCGACGGCACGGGGCCGGAGGTGCGCGGCGCCGAGAGCTCCTGGCTGTGGCCGCGCCAAGGCATCACGATCGGCGGTGAGGTGTTCCGCACGGGAGTGACCGTGCGGGCCCGGTCCTCCGTCACCATCGATCTCAACCGGGTGTGCACGGCGTTCGAGGCACGGGTCGGGCTGGACGACCTGCGACCGGTGCCGGGGGCGGCCCGGTTCTCCGTCCACGGGGACGGCGCGCTGCTGTGGCGTTCGCGTGTCCTGCGCGACGGGGACGCGGCTGTGCCGGTCCAGGTGCCGCTGGCGGGTGTCCGGACCGTCCGGCTGGTCGTCGAGCCGCACCAGCGAAGTCCGCAGGCGCTGGCGGACTGGGCGGGTGCGCGCATCACCTGCCGCTGAGCGCCGGCCCGGTAACGCCCGGACCGCGAGGCGGCGCGGCGGCGAGGCGGCGCGGCGGCGAGGCGGCGCGGCGGCCGCCTGCCGGGCGCGGCCGTGGACGGCAGCACCGGCTGCCCGGCGAGCGGAGCCGGAACGGCGGCCCCGGCGGTCGCGTACGGTCCGGTCCCAAGCGCTCCCGTCCGGTACGGTCCGGTGCCGAGCCGCCGTTTCTCCGCTTCCGGGCGGCGTGTTCGCGGGCCGCCGCCCCGCCCGGCGAGTTCGCGGGAGTCTTCCGGCGGGCTCGCCAGTCCGCGGTCCTTCCGGCGCGTCCCGGCGTCCGGTGGCGGCCGCCGGGGCGAGGTCCCCGGCGGACCGATCCCGGAGCCCGACCGCCCGCCGATCCGGGCCAACGGGCCAACGGGCCAATAGGCCAACGGGGTCACCCCGCCACCGCCGCAGGACGGCTCAGCGGCTCACAGAGCCGGTCGTGAGGTCCCCGGTACCCCTCCGGACACCGCACGCTGACGCGGCGCCTCCGAGCCCGTCCAGCAGCTCCCCCGGCGCGCGATCAGCCGGCGCAACCAGAGCTCGGTGGAGACGAGTTCGGCCAGGCCGTCCAGCGGCACCGGTTCACCCTGGGCCGCCGCGCGCAGCGCCTTGCGCACCACCCGCGCCTCCACCAGCCCGGCGTCCGCCAGCAGCGGCGCGTCGAAGAGGGCCACGAGCCCGTCGACCGAGGCCCGCAGTCCGGCCCGGACGGAGGCCGCCTGGGACGCCTGGGAGGGCGCTCCCCAGCCGGCGGGCAGGTCGTGGATGCCCGCACCCGCCAGCACGGTGCGCAACACCGAGGCGCGCGCCCCCGGTTGTACGCGGAGCGCCTCGGGGAGCGCGCGGCAGGCACGGACGACCTGGTTGTCGAGGAAGGGCGCGTGCAGCCGCTGGTTTCTGATCTCGGCGGCCTGTTCGAAGACCCGGTGGTCGGCCGCGTGGCGGGCGAGCGCGGCGTTGGCGCGCCGCTCACCGGGGCGCTCCACGGTGCCGGGCCGGGACGCCGCGTCGTGGAGGCGCACCGACACCTCGGCGAGCGCCTCGCCCGTCAGCCAGCGTGCCGCCGGGCCGGGGCGGCACCAGGCGAGCGCGGCGAGGGAGGCGTCGACGGCACCCGCGTCGGCGGCCGTCACCGGAAGGCCGCGGATCTGGCCGCCCTGGCCGTTCGCGTCGGTGAAGCGGCGTTCCAGCAGCATCCCCGCCACGTCGCGCACGCCCTCGCGGTAGGGCGTGCGGGCGAGGCGGCGCGCCGCGCGGTAGACGGTGAACGGTACGAAGAGCGACTGGGCGCTGGGGCCGTCGGCGCGGACCAGGGCCGCCATCGGCCGCAGCAGCCGTCGCCGCTGGCGGTCGAGCAGCAGGTCGGCGAGGCGGGCGGGGTGGGCGTCGAGCACTTGGCGCGCGCCGTGGCCGACGATGTGGTCGGCGCTGCCCGCGGCGAGCCGGTAGCGGTGCCGGGCGGCGGTGACGAGGGACGGGCCCGGCTCGTCGGTGAGGAAGACGGTGTCGAGGCCGGCGTACGGCAGAGCCTCCTCGCCCCCGGGGACGACGACGTGGTGCAGACGGGGGTTGGCGGCGAGGCTGCGGGCCCGCTCCAGTTCGGCCTCGCGTTCCCGGCCGCCGCCCGCGGCGAGATCGTTGAAGGTGACGGCGAGCAGCCGCTCGCCGGCGCCGGTGCCGGTGCCGTGGTGGCCCAGGACCGTACCGGGGTTGCCCGGGAGGCCGGCGGCGAGCAGGGCGAGGGTGGAGGAGGCGCTGCCGCCCGAGAGGTCGGCGCCTATGCCGGGGGCCGGGGCCCCGCGCGCCGCGCGGCGCTCCGCGGGCCCCATGCCGGGCACGGGGCCCGGGTCGGCCGGCTCGGCCTCCGGAGCGTGCCGCGGGGCGGCGAGGCGGGCGCGTACGGCTTCGACGAGGGCGTCTCGCACTCCGTCGACGGCCTGCGCCGGGTCGAGTTGGGGCGCCGCGACGGCGAGCGAGGCGGTCGGTTCGTACCCGGTGATCTCGCGCGCCCCGTCGCGGAGGATGAGCGCGTGACCGGGCGGCACCCGTCTGACGCCCAGGTACGGGGTGCCGTCGCGCAGGGCCTCCGGGGAATCGGGGCAGGCGAGCAGTGCGGCGAGGTGGCCGACGTCGAGCTGTGCCTCGACGAGGTCGGCGAGCGGCAGGGCCGCGGTGGCGTACGCGGTGCCGCCGCGCCAGGGGGTGTGGAAGACGGGGCGGGCGCCGGCCAGGTCGCCGGTGACGGTGATGCGGCGCCCGACCTGCAGGACGGCGGTGTACGCGCCCGGCCAGGCCGTGAGGTGCCGCAGGGCGCCGCCGCGGGCGGCGAACAACGCGACGCGCAGCTCCTCGTCGGTGGCACCGCAGCAGCCGAGCACGGCGATCCGGGTGAACGGGTCGGACTGGACGACGCGGATCTCGTCGGGCCGCCAGTCACCGACGGCCCAGAGCGGATCCGGTCCGCTCCAGAGCGGCTGGGAGCCGACGGGATGGACGGGGGTGTCGCCGCCGTCGGCGGTCGGGCTCCACGCCGTGCGGGAAGCGCCTGCGGCGGCACTGCTCCATCCCACCAACCACCGCATCGCCGCCTCCACAGCCCGTGGGCAACCCCGTACCCGCCGCACGCAGTTCATCGTGCACAGTAGTCCGACAGGTCCGGCATCGGCCCGGCGACGCTCCGGGAGCGGCACGCCCGCCAACTGGCCACTGGCCGGGGCAATATGGTCCCGTCATGCTCCATGCTGCCATGGGGACGGCGCACAAGGGGCGGTCGGGGGAGCATGCACTCCCATGCCGTGCGCCCTGTTGAGAAGGGCGAAAACCAGCCAAGTTCCGACGACCGCAGGGGTGGGCACAACCAACGGGAACGGCGCGGTCCGGGAGACGGCCGCCGTCTCCCGGACCGTCCCGCCGCCCGCGGGGAATGAGGCGGCGGGTCCCCCCGGCCCACTGGATCCGGTGCAGCGGGCCGACCCACGCGCTCCTCATGGAAGCGCTCTCGTCCTGGCCGGGACACCGCGCACATCCGGGCGCAAGGCCGCACGTCCCCGGGGCACGGGTCCGGGCACGCTCCCCGCCACGGCCACATTCACGCCAACCGGTACTTCGCCCCTTAACGGTCGGGATATGGGCAACTACGCTGGGCTTACGAATGCCCCGTGCCTATGCCGGGGCGGCCGTCGGTGTGTCGAGGGGTGGCTCATGTCCAGGGAGCAACGCGGGCCGAACGAGAAGCTCGGCACCGTTCTCGCCCTCGCGGGCATCAGCAATGCCGGCCTGGCGCGCCGGGTCAACGACCTCGGAGCGCAGCGCGGTCTGACGCTCCGCTACGACAAGACCTCGGTGGCCAGATGGGTCTCCAAGGGCATGGTTCCGCAGGGTGCCGCGCCCCATCTCATCGCCGCCGCCATCGGCAGCAAGCTCGGCCGCCCCGTGCCTCTCCACGAGATAGGTCTGGCCGACGCCGATCCGGCGCCCGAGGTCGGTCTCGCCTTCCCGCGCGCCGTCGGTGCCGCGGTCCGCTCGGCCACCGAGCTGTACCGCCTCGACCTCGCCGGGCGCAGGGCCGGCAGTGGCGGCATCTGGCAGAGCCTGGCCGGATCGTTCGCCGTCAGCGCCTACGCGACGCCCGCCTCGCGCTGGCTGATCACCCCGGCCGACAGCAACGCCGCACGGGACCCGAGGGAGGCCGAGGCCGGCAGTGCCGACGGCACGCCGCAGCGCGTCGGGCACAGCGACGTCACCAAGCTCCGCGAGGCCGCCGAGGACGCCCGCCGCTGGGACTCCAAGTACGGCGGCGGCGACTGGCGTTCGTCGATGGTCCCCGAGTGCCTGCGGGTCGACGCGGCACCGCTGCTCCTCGGCTCGTACAGCGACGAAGTCGGGCGCTCCCTGTTCGGCGCGACCGCCGAACTCACCCGGCTCGCCGGGTGGATGGCCTTCGACACCGGTCAGCAGGAGGCGGCCCAGCGCTACTACATCCAGGCGCTGCGGCTCGCGCGCGCCGCGGCCGACGTGCCGCTGGGCGGCTACGTCCTGGCCTCCATGAGCCTCCAGGCCACCTACCGGGGCTTCGCCGACGAGGGCGTGGACCTCGCCCAGGCCGCCGTCGAACGCAATCGCGGCCTCGCCACCGCCCGCACCATGAGCTTCTTCCGGCTCGTCGAGGCCCGCGCCCACGCCAAGGCCGGCGACTCGCACGCGGCGAGCGCCGCCCTGCGGTCCGCCGAGGGCTGGCTCGAGCGCTCCCGGCCTGGCGACCAGGACCCCAGCTGGCTCGGTTTCTACTCCGAGGGGCGGTTCGCGGCCGATGCCGCGGAGTGCTACCGCGACCTCAAGGTGCCCCGGCAGGTGCGGCGCTTCACCGAACAGGCGCTGTCGCAGCCGACGGAGGAGTTCGTCCGCTCGCACGGGCTGCGGCTGGTCGTCGCCGCGGTCGCCGAACTGGAATCCGGGAACCTGGACGCCGCGTGCGCGCAGGGGACGCGGGCGGTGGAGGTCGCCGGGCGCATCTCCTCGGCGCGGACCACCGAGTACGTACGCGACCTGCTGCACCGCCTGGAGCCGTACGGGGACGAGCCCCGCGTGGCGGAACTGCGGGAGCGCGCACGGCCGTTGCTGGTGGCGCCGGCCTAGATCCCGGCGCGGGCCGCCGGTCTTCACGGCGACGGCGCGGCGGCGCGGCGGCGCGGCGGCGCATGAAGGCCCCGGGTTTCCACTCGGGCGACGGCTTCGCGGCGCCCGGGCAGGCAGGGGCGGTCAGGGTGCGTGTCCCGCCGGGCGGGTGCCGGGCACAGGCGCCCGCCCCGGCACGAGCGCATGCCGGGGCGGGCGCATGCCGGCATCCCGCCTGAGCGCCGTGGCCGGAGCCGTCGGCGAGGCCCGTCATCGGCCGCGGGGCCGGACCCGTCCGGCTCGTCGCGGGCACCGGACCCGCCGGTGTCCGGACGCCGGCGCTCCGCCGGCAGGTTTCGGGTGGTTGTCAGTGGGCCAGGGCATCATCGGGAGAGGCGGAGCGCGAGCGGGGAGGTGCGGGGCGGTGTCGTACGACTGCGACGTCCTGGTGATCGGCGGCGGCATCGTCGGGCTGTCATCGGCGTACGCGATCACCCGCGCGGCCCCCGGCACCCGGGTGGTCGTGCTGGAGAAGGAGCCCGGCCCCGCGCGGCACCAGACGGGGCGCAACAGCGGTGTGATCCACAGCGGGATCTACTACCGCCCCGGCTCGTTCAAGGCGCGGTTCGCGGTGCGGGGCGCGGCCGAGATGGTGCGGTTCTGTGCCGAGCAGGGCCTGCCGTACGAGGTCACGGGCAAGTTGATCGTCGCCACCGAGCGGGAGGAGCTGCCGCGGCTGCACACCCTGGTGCAGCGCGGCCGGGAGCACGGCATACCGGTGCGCGAGCTGGGCCCGGCGCAGATCCAGGAGCACGAACCGGCGGTGCGGGGGCTGGCCGCGATCCATGTCGGCTCCACCGGGGTCTGCGACTACGGGGCGGTCGCCCGCCGGCTGGCCCGGCTCGCGGAGGAGGCCGGTGCGAGCATCCGGTACGGCGCCGAGGTGCGGGCCATCGGCCGCCGCTCCTCGTCGGTGGCCGTGCGCACCGCCGACGGCGCGGTGCTGCGGGCGCGGGCCCTCGTGAACTGCGCGGGGCTGCACAGCGACCGGGTGGCGCGGCTGGCCGGGGACGAGCCGGGGATGCGGATCGTCCCGTTCCGGGGGGAGTACTACGCGCTGGCGCCCGGCCGTGCCGGGCTGGTCCGGGGCCTGGTCTATCCGGTGCCGGACCCGGCGTTCCCGTTCCTGGGCGTCCATCTCACCCGGGGCGTCGACGGACAGGTGCACATCGGGCCCAATGCCGTCCCCGCACTGGCCCGCGAGGGCTACGACTGGCGGACGCTCCGCCCCGCCGAGCTGGCCGGCACGCTGGCGTTCCCCGGTTCCTGGCGGATAGCCCGCCGGCACTGGCGGTACGGAGCCGGTGAACTGCGCCGCTCGCTCTCCAAGAGCGCCTTCACCGAGGCGGTGCGCAGGATGCTGCCCGAGGTCTCCCCCGCCGATCTGGTGCCGGCCCCGGCGGGTGTCCGTGCGCAGGCGGTGCTGCCGGACGGCTCTCTGGTGGACGATTTCCTGTTCGCCGAGGCCCCGCGGACGGTCCATGTGCTGAACGCCCCCTCCCCGGCCGCCACGGCCTCACTGCCGATCGGACGCGAGGTGGCGCGGCGGGCCCTGGCCGCCCTGGGCGCGGTGCGGGTGTAGGGCCCGCCTGCTCCTCCGTAGGGCCCGCCCGCTCCTCCGTAGGGCCCGCCCGCTCCTCCGGCCGCTCCGGGCCCGGACCCCGGCCGCCTTGGCCCCGGTCCCCGGCCGCCCGGGGTTCCGGCCCGGGCCGGAGCGGCTGCGGGGCGCCGTAGGATCGGAGGCATTGTGTCCGATTCCCGTAACCCCACGTCCCCGCCGGTGCCCGAGGCACGCGGCGCCAGCCGCGCCGAGGCCGCCCCGCGGGGGGCGGACCGCGCCGAGCGGAGGCTGCTGTTCCCCGAGGGCCCCGCGGCCGATCCGGCGGGCTCGCACCACGAGCGCCGGATCCGGAGCTTCCGGCCGCGCCGCGGGCGGGTGACGGCCGGGCAGGGCGAGGCACTGCGCCGGCTCTGGCCGTCATGGGGCCTGGACATCGACGGCCGGTCCACGCTCGATCTCGACGCCCTGTTCGGCGGCCTGCCCGTCGTGCTGGAGATCGGCTTCGGCATGGGCGAGGCCACGGCGCGGATGGCCGCCGACGACCCGGGCACCGGGATCCTCGCCGCGGATGTGCACACCCCCGGCCAGGGCAATCTGCTGGCCCTCGCCGAGCGCGAGGGGCTGACGAACGTCCGGGTGGCCAACGGCGACGCGATCATTCTGCTGCGCGAGATGATCGAGCCGGGCGCGCTGGCGGGTCTGCGGGTCTTCTTCCCCGACCCCTGGCACAAGAAGCGGCACCACAAGCGCCGGCTGATCCAGCCGGAGTTCGTCACGCTGGCCGCCGAACGGCTGCGGCCGGGCGCGCTGTTCCACTGCGCGACCGACTGGGAGCCGTACGCCGAGCAGATGCTGGAGGTGCTGACCGCCTGCCCCGAGCTGGAGAACACCCGGTCCGACGGCGGCTACGCCCCGCGGCCCGCGTTCCGTCCGATGACCAAGTTCGAGAGCGCCGGCCTGGAGAAGGGGCACCGCGTCCACGACCTCCTGTTCCGCCGCCGCTGAACCACCGCTGAGCCGTCGCCGAGCCGTCGCCGAGCCGTCGCCGAGCCACGCCGGTGCCGGCGCCGCTGACCGAAGGCCGACGCGCCGCGGGCGCCGTCTCGTTAGGGTCGGTGGATGCACCCGTCCCCACCCCCGCAGCGGCCCGGCCCCCCGCAGCCGCCGGTGCCGGAGTACCAGCCGCGTCCCCGGTTCGACGCCGTGCCCGATCGCGCGCAGTGGCGCTACCGGCCGCGCCGCGCGCTCTGGGAGAGCAGAGCGGTGCGCGTCGGCGCGCTCGTCCTGCTGCTGGCGCTGTGCGGGCTGGTGATCCTGGCGCTGGTCCGGCAGCAGACCGGCACCCGGGGCTTCGTGGTCGGTCTCGGCCTCGCCGTGCTCCCCGTGCCGCTGCTGGTGGCGGCGTTCTGCTGGCTGGACCGGGTGGAGCCCGAGCCCTGGCGGAATCTGGCCTTCGCGTTCGCCTGGGGAGCGTGTGCCGCCACACTGGTGGCGATTCTGGCCAACGGGCTCGCGGTGCGGTGGATCGTCGCGCGGGGCGGGGTCTCCTCGGCCGGTGAGGCGGACACCTGGGGGGCGGCGGTCGTCGCACCCGTGGTGGAGGAGAGCGCCAAGGCCGCCGCGCTGCTGCTGTTGTTCGTCTTCCGGCGGCGGCACTTCAACGGGATCGTCGACGGTGTGGTGATAGCGGGGATCACGGCCACCGGCTTCGCCTTCACGGAGAACATTCTCTTCCTCGGCACCGCCTTCGGCGAGGACGAGGCGCTCGGCACCTCGGGGATCGGCTCCGTGACCGCGCAGACCTTCATCGTCCGCATCCTGCTGTCGCCGTTCGCGCATCCGCTGTTCACGGCGCTGACGGGGATCGGCTTCGGGCTCGTAGCCCAGGTCACGCCGCGGGCACGCGCCGGGCGGGTGCTGCTACCGCTCTCCGGGCTGGCCACGGCCATGGGCCTGCACAGCGTCTGGAACGGCTCGGCGTCCCTGGGAGGCCACGGCTTCATCGCCGTCTACGCCCTGTTCATGGTGCCGCTGTTCGCGGTGCTGACCACCGTGGTGATCCGCTCCCGGGCGGGCGAACTGCGGGCCGTCCGGGAGTACCTGCCCGCATACGTCGCCGCGGGCTGGCTCGCGCCGGCCGAGCCGTACGCACTGGCGTCGATGCGGGCCCGGGCGATCGCCCGGCGTCTGGCGCGGCGTGCGCACGGGGTCCCGGCCGCCCGCGCGGTCTCCGAGTACCAGTCCTTCGCGACGGCCCTGGCCTTCCTGCGGCGGCGGGCCCACCAGGGCGCGGCGGGCGCGGACTTCGCCGCCCGCGAGCAGGAGCTGCTGCACCATCTGTGGCAGCGCAAGTCCCTGGCGCGGCCGGCACTGCTGCACGCCGCGGCGGTCACGGCACCGGTGGCGCCGCCGCGGTGGCAGCCGTACGGGCAGGGGGCGTACGGGCAAGGGGCGTACGGGGCGGGGGTGCCGTATCAGCCGGGGCCGTGGACAGGGCCGCAGCCGGGGCACCAGCCGAACCCCCCGACGGGGCCGTGGCCGCAGGCCCAACAGCCGCAGCAGCAGCAGCCGGGGCCGTACGCACCGTATGGTCACGGCTCGTACGGCCCCGGGTCCCGCGGTCACTGACCGGCGGCCATCGCCCCTCGGCTCACTGCTTCACCGATCCGGTACGGGCCCGCCCCGCCCCCGGCTCAGCTCGCCGAGCCGGGCGCCGGGCCGCCGGCAGCTCCGCTCACCGCGCCGGTCCGCTGGGAGAGCGGCGTGGCGATGTCCTCCAGCGAGCGCCGCTCCGCCGGTACGGCCAGCACGGCGGCCACCAGACCGGCCACGGTCATCAGCCCGGCGCCGATCTGGAAGGCCAGCACGGTGTCGCCGACGACGCCCGATTCGGTGAGCTTGGCGAAGACCAGCGGGCCGCTGATGCCGCCCGCGGCGGTGCCGATCGCGTAGAAGAAGGCGATCGCCATCGCCCGGGTCTCCATCGGGAAGACCTCGCTGACCGTGAGATACGCGGAACTCGCGCCGGCCGAGGCGAAGAAGAGCACCACGCACCAGCAGGCGGTGAGGGTCCTGGCCGTCAGATGGCCGCCGTCGAAGAGCCAGGCGGTGATGAAGAGCAGCACACCGGAGAGGATGTAGGTGCCGGAGATCATGATCTTGCGGCCCACGGTGTCGAAGAGCTTGCCGAGCAGCAGCGGCCCGAAGAAGTTGCCCAGCGCGATCACCGCGAAGAAGTAGCCGGTGGAGCCGGTCCCCACGTCGTAGAAGGTGGTGAGGATCGCGCCGAAGCCGAAGGTGATGGCGTTGTAGAGGAAGGCCTGGCCGATGAAGAGGGAGAAGCCGAGGACCGCGCGCCTGCGGTAGTGCGAGAAGACGGTGCGGGCGATCAGGCCGAAGCCGATGCTCTTGCGCTGGTGGATGGTGATCTCACCGGCCGGCTCCGGGAGTTCCTCGCCCTTCTCGGCGGTGATCTGCTCCTCCGCCTCGCGGACCAGGGCGTCCGCCTCGTCGCCGCGGCCGTGGATGAAGAGCCAGCGCGGACTCTCCGGTACATGTCTGCGGACCAGGAGGATCACCAGTCCGAAGACGACGCCCAGCCCGAACGTCAGCCGCCAGCCGAGGTCCTTGGGGAAGATGTCGGTGTCCAGCATGACGATGGACAGCAGGGAGCCGCCGACCGCGCCCAGCCAGAAGCTGCCGTTGATGATGAGGTCGACCCGGCCCCGGTAGAGGGAGGGGATCAGCTCGTCGATGGCCGAGTTGATGGCCGCGTACTCACCGCCGATGCCGAAGCCGGTGAGGAAGCGGAAGAGGAAGAACCACCAGCTGGAAAAGGAGACGGCGGTCAGCGCGGTGGCGCCCAGATAGACGGCCAGGGTGATGATGAAGAGCTTCTTGCGGCCGTAGCGGTCGGTGAGCCGGCCGAAGAAGAGCGCACCCAGGCAGGCCCCGGCCACGTAGAGCGCCGCGGCCACACCGGTGACCTGGGCGGAGCTGATGGGCAGACCGCTGCCCTCCTCCGAGAGCCGGCCCGCGATGTTCCCGACGACGGTGACCTCCAGGCCGTCGAGGATCCACACGGTGCCGAGGCCGATCACGATGGTCCAGTGCCAGCGCGACCAGGGCAGTCTGTCCAGCCGGGCGGGCACGGCCGTGGTGACCGTGCCCGTTCCCGCTTGCGCGTCCAAGGGGTAGTCCGCCGCCATCCCCACACCTTCCGCTCGGCTCCGGCCCGGGGCGGCGCCCCGGGCTCATCCGTGCTTGCAGGTTCCCGTCGCCGCGCGATTCACGCCCCGGGCGGGCGGACCCGGGGCGGACGGTCGGGGCGGACGGTCGGGGTGGTGGACCGGGGGCGGGGGCCGGGCGGGCCGGTGCCGTACAGGCCGGCAGCCCTGGCGTCGGGGGGACGCACCAGGGCTGCCGGAGTCGGGGTTCGCGCGTCGCGCGGGGGGCCGGGGTGTGGCCTCGCGGGGGAGCCTCGCGAGGTGATGAGGCCGGGAGTGGGAGGCCGCTGAGGTGAGAGGCCGGCCGGATCAGCCGGCGCGCGAGGATCGACGGATCCGGGGGTTTACACCGGACCGGCGGGGCATACGCCGAACTGGGACACGGGGTAACACCCGGAGGCCGGAGGGCGCGTGGAGCGCGCCCTCCGCTTCCGGCCGTCACAGGAAGCCGTCCCGGGCGTCGGTCCCCGGAGGGTCCGGAGGATTCCCGGTGTCAGATGGTCTTGCCGTGGTCGCGGAGCCAGACCGCGGGGTTGACCGGGTCACCGCCGCCGGGCCGGACCTCCAGGTGGAGGTGCGGACCGGAGGAGTTGCCGGTGGAGCCGACCCGGCCGATCGTGTCGCCGGTGGTGACCTCGCCGGAGGTGACGGTCATCGAGGAGAGGTGGCAGTACCAGATCTCCGTGCCGTCATCGAGGGTGAGGATGATGCGGTAGCCGTACGAACCGGCCCAGCCCGCCTCGGTGATCGTGCCGCCGTGCACCGCCTTGACGGGGGTGCCGGTCGGGGCGGCGAAGTCCTGGCCGGTGTGGCTGCTGGACCACATGGAGCCGGACTCGCCGAAGCTGGAGGTGAGGGTGTACGAGGAGAGCGGGAGGGCGTAGCTCGCGGCCAGCTTGGCCAGCCGCTCCTCCTCCGCCTTCCGCGCGGCCTCCTCGGCGGCCTTGCGCTCGGCCTCCTCGGCGGCCTTCTTCTTCTCGGCCTCCGCCTCGGCCTTCTTGGCGGCGGCGTCCTCGGCGGCCTTCTCGCGGGCGGCCTGCTCGGCGGCCAGCCGCTCGGTCGTCTCGGCAACGCTCTGCTGCTGCTCCGCCTGGCGCATGATGCGGGCCCGCAGGGCCTCTCCGGCGTCGGCGCCCTGGGCGATCTCGTCCGTGGTGAGTCCGGCCTGCGACAGCGGGGCGCGGCTCGCGGTGGCGGACACGTCGTTGGAATCGCCGACCAGGGAGTCGATGGCGGGCAGCTTGTCCGTCACCGGGGAGAGGTCGGGAAGCGAGATGGGGGCCGGGGGACGGTCCTTGGCCGTGGCCATGCCGCCGGCGCCGACAGCCGCGATCACACCGACACCCAGGACGGCGCCGCTCCGGGCCATGCCTCCGCCGCGCTGCTTGACGACGCGGTGCCGGCCCCGTACCGGGGTGGTGGATTCGGCGGTGGGATTCCACTCACCGACGGGCGGCTCTCCGTCGAAGTGGGGTCCGGAGGTGGACGGGCCGGCCCACGTTTCGGTGGCAGGGCTGCTGGACGCCACGGAGGCGCACTCCTTTCCTTCCTTCTCGCCTACCGGGTTAGCTGACGGGTTCGGAGCAGGAAGGTCTCCTACGGTTCCCTCCTGGCGGAGGGGCCCGATTCACCCCAAGGATTGGTTCCCCGGTTCCCTTGGTGCAGGTGGTGCTGTTCCGCGCATGCGGGATTCGGCGATTGCGCGCGGCGCCACCTTCGGTGGCGGCTGGGACGACCGCGCTGCGTTATCGAACGTTAATTGACGGGCCCCGGTATTCCAAGCCGTTCCGGCTGATCTTTTGGTAATGACCGCGCGGATGAAACGGACATCGGCCGCCAGAGCAGGGCGAGTTGACCGGGGGCCGGGAAACCTGTTTCCGCTGATCGTGCATCACTTGTTATCGCGGGGACACCGGCCGTCACGCAGTGTTGCCGCGGACGGCGGGAGTCCGCGGCCGGACGGTCACGAGCGGCGTTCCGGGATGTCCGTGACCGCGAGGAGCGCCATGTCGTCGTGGGCGCCGCCGCCGGTGTGCAGGGTCACGTCCGCGACGAGCATGTCCAGCAGTTCCTCCGGGCCGCTGAAGTCCCGCCCGAACAACCGGATTCGGGGATCGTAGAAGTCACCGGCGCGGTCGCGGGCCTCCGTGACGCCGTCGGTGAAGAGCAGGAGGGTGCTCCCGCGCGGGAACACGATCTCCTCCACCCGGTCCGGATCGGTCCGCAGCCAGGCCAGCCCGAGCGGCACGGCGGGCACTTCCGGCTCCACGGCGCACACGACGCCGTCCCCGGTGAGCATCAGCGGGGCCGGATGACCGCGGTTGAGCAGCCGCAGCCTCCGCGGTGGCGACGCTCCGGCGGTGCCGGCGCCGGGGACCCCGGGTTCCCCCGGGCCGGTGCCGGCCGCACCGTCGCCGGGGATCTCGGCGAGCACGGCCGTGGTGAACCCCTCGATCTCCTCCAGCCCTTCCCTGCGCTTCGCCTCCCGCACGAGCGCGCCCTCCAGCCGCTCCGCGATGCCGGTCAGCTCCGGCTCCTCCTCGGCCGCTTCGCGGAACGCCCCGAGGACGACCGCGACGGCGCCCACCGCCCCCATGCCCTTGCCGCGCACGTCGCCGACGATGAGCCGCACCCCGTACGGGGTGGACTGGACCGCGTACAGATCGCCGCCGATCCCCGCGTCCGCCTGCGCCGCCTCGTAGCGGGCGGCGACGCGCAGGCCGCCGATACGGCCGGAGGGCGTGGGCAGTACGGCCCGCTGGGCGGCCTCCGCGACGTTCCGGACGGAGGCGAGCGCGCGGTGGCCGTGGCGCACCACGCGGTTGATGAAGACGGCGAGGCCGGCCACGGTGACCACCGTGGCGGTGTCGAGCAGTGACTGGAACTGCCCGGCCGTGCCGTGCAGGAGAGCGATGCCGACCATCGCCAGGCTGGACGCGACGGCCGTCAGGATCGTCGCGGGGCCGGTGTAGAGCGCCGCGGCGACCATCGGAGCGGCGGCGAAGAACGGCGAGCCGGTCAGCTTCGGCGGTGCCAGCAGACCGAAGACCAGGCCGCCGACGATCAGGAGGCCCGGGATCCAGCAGGGGAACGGGGCACCGCGGAAGCGTGTCCCGCCGTCGCCCCTGCCGCACAGCTGTCCTCGCTGCACCACCAGTGATCTCCTGCCCAGGTCCCGGCCCGTCCGGTTACGGAACGACACCGCGCCCCCTGCCACCCTGAGCCGTCCCGGGGCGGAGGGCGACTCCGCTTCCCCCTAACGGGTGACGGTCCGGGCAGCGGCACGGGCGGCGGCCGCGGAACGGCGGGGGTCAGTGACGCGGGCGGTGGCCGAGGGGGCCGCGCGGGCTGCCGATGACCGCGGACGGTGTCCGGTGACTCCGGACCCGGTGCTTCTTGCCCCCATTCGTGTAGCTTCGAAGATATGAGGAGCACATCGCGCAATGCCGTGCTCGGACCGGTGCTCGCCCTGCTAGCGGCCCTCCTGGTCGCAGCCGGGCTCCTCGCTCCGGGCGCCCGGGCGGCCGACGGACTCGACGGCGCCGCGGAAGCCCTGCGGGACGGCCCGGTGTACGTGGACCCACGGGCCTCCGACCGGCTCTCCGGCTCCGAGGCCGAGTCACTGGCCGACACCATCGAGAACGCCGGCAAGCCCGTCTTCGTCGCCGTCCTGCCGGAGGCCGGGGAGTTCGACCCGGCCACCCTGCTCCAGGACCTGAGAACCCGGGTCGGCGTCAGCGGCGTCTATGCCGTCACCCTCGGCGACGGCTTCGACGCGGGCGCAGACAGCCGGGTGATGTCGCAGAACGCCGTGGGCAATCTGACCGGTGCCGTCGAACGGGAACACGGCACCGACACCGCCGCCCTGCTCGACGACTTCGTCGGCCAGGCGGTCCAGCAGGCGAACGGCTCCGCACCCGACTCCTGGAACGGCGGCGGTGACGGTGGCGGCGGGACGAACACCGTCGCCGGTGTCGTCACTCTGGTCACCGTCGGCGCCCTGGTACTGGTGGCCGTCCTGGCGGCCCTCACCGTCTCCCGGCGCAACCGCGCCCGCCGGGCGGAGCGCGAGAAGGCCGAACTGGAGACCGTACGGCCCCTGGTGGACGAGGACATCACCGCCTTCGGCGAAGAACTGGACCGGCTCGACTTCAACCCCTCCGCGCCGAAGACGGACGACGCCATGCGCCGCGACTTCTCCCACGCGCTGGACTCCTACGAGAACGCGAAGGCCGCGATGGCCCGCGCCCACCACCCCGGTGACGTCCGCCATGTCACCGAGGCCCTGGAGGACGGCCGCTTCTCGCTGGCCACCCTGGAGGCCCGCCGCGCCGGCACTCCGCTGCCCGAGCGCCGGCCCCCCTGCTTCTTCGACCCCCGCCACGGCCCGTCCACCGAGGACGCCGAGTGGGCA
Source organism: Streptomyces albus subsp. albus (assembly GCF_000719865.1). GTDB lineage: Bacteria > Actinomycetota > Actinomycetes > Streptomycetales > Streptomycetaceae > Streptomyces > Streptomyces albus_E. Next base: position 52,918 of record NZ_JOID01000028.1, on the reverse strand, counting down.
CCCGAGGGCGGAACGGCGCGCACCGTCCCGGTGTGCGCCGCCGATGCCGCCCGGATCGCCGACGGCCACGAGCCGATGGCCCGCACCGTCGAGACGGCCTCCGGCCGCAGGCCGTACTGGGAGGCCGGGCCCGCCTACGCGCCCTGGGCCGGAGGCTACTTCGGCGGCGGAATGCTGCCCGGACTGCTGGTCGGCACCATGCTCGGCAACATGATGTTCGCCCCCTACGCCCATGGGGCCTACGGCGACTACGGCGGCGGAGACTACGGGGCCGGCGCCGAGGGCGGCGAGTACACCGGCTCCGACTTCAATCCCGGGGACTTCGGCGGAGGAGGCTTCGACGGCGGCGGATTCGGTGGCGGAGGGGACTTCGGCGGCGGCGGAGGCTTCTGAGCGCCGCAGCAGCCCCTCCCGTCCCCGACCCGGCACCCGGCCCCGGACCGGTCCGGAAGTCCGGGAGTGGTCCGGGCAGTCGGGATGATCCGTGAGGCGGGCGGAGCGCGACACCGGCCGGAGACCCCGGACCACCGGGCACCCCGGGCACCCCGGGCACCCCGGGCACCGTCTCCCGCCCCGCCGGCACCGTCAGTCGCCCAGATGCCGCTCGGCATAGACCTTCATGGCGTCCCGGACGAACTCCGCGACCCCCTCACCATGCCGGTCGTAGTGCGCGGCGAACCGCGGATCGGCCACGTACATCTCGGCCAGCCCGATGAAGTAGCCCTTGGAGGGATCGGGCGCGGCATCCGACAGCCAGGTGTAGTGGCGCCGGGTGATCGCCTGCGCCTCCTCGCCGTCCGGAGAGGCGCCGGCACGCGCGGCGTCGCCGTAGTCGCGGGCGATGTCCAGCTCTCGCTGCTGGAAGGACTGTTTGTCCTCGTCGCCGAGCGAGCGCCACCAGCGGTCGGAACGGTCATAGGCCTCGCGCCCCCAGCGCTCGATCACCTCCTCCTTGTGGCGGCTGTGGTCGAAACCGTCCAATATCTCATCGGCCATGAGCTGTTCGCCCTCCTCCGTCTTGCGCAAGGTGGTCCGCACCGACTCGATCTGCCGCCCGATCCGCTCCCGCTCGTGCTCCAGCAGCCGCAGATGCGTACGGAGCGCCGCGGTCTCGTCCCGCTGCCCGGCCAGTACTTCGGTGATGGCGGGCAGCCCGAGGCCCAGCTCGCGCAGCAGCAGAATCCGCTGGAGCCGGATGAGGGCGGCCTGGTCGTAATAGCGGTAGCCGTTGCCGCCGATCCGGCTGGGCGGCAACAGCCCGATGTCGTCGTAGTGGCGCAGCGTCCGGCTGGTCGTCCCCGCACGGCGCGCGATGTCCTGGATCGACCACTCCACCGCGGCTCCCCCTTGCTGTTTCCACGTCCCCGGGCGTCTCTCGCCCAGTGCTCACGACCGTAGAACTTGACGTAGCGTAAAGGTCAACCCGGAAGCGGGCGAACGGCCCGGCGCCCGGCGGGCGGGGCTTTCCGCCGGGGTGACGATCGCGAGACCGGGACGACGGCAGCCGGGCCGGACCGCCGGAGCCACGGCACCGAAGAGGCGGCCGGGACGGTGGGAAGCCTCTCCCGGCGCACGGACGAGGGGAGGGGGCCCATCCATGACGGCAGCGGCAGCACCGGGCACGCCGCCCGGAACGACGACAGGCACGACGCACGGGACGACGACCGGGGCAACAGCGGGGGCAACACCTGCGGGCACGACGAAACCGGAGAGCCGTCCCCTCCCCGGTGCCCAGGGAGGAGGAGGCCGGGGCCGGGACCTGTCCGGACAGGTCGCACTGGTCACCGGAGGGACAGCCGGACTGGGGCTGGCGATCGCCCGGGGCCTGGCCCGGGCGGGCTGCTCGCTCGTCGTCGCGAGCCGGAGCCCCGGCGCCTGCCGGTCGGCCGCGGAGGAGATCACCGAGGACTGCGGCCGGCCGGCCGTGGGCCTCGCGTGCGACGTCCGGGACGAGGAGTCCGTCCAGCGGCTGGTCGAGGGGACCACCGCGCGCCACGGCCGCCTCGACATCCTGGTGACCAGCGCGGGCGTGCAGGCCCGCGGCGCCCTCACCGACCTCGACGTGGCCGCGTTCCGGCAGTGCCTGGAGGTCAATGTGGTGGGTACGTTCCTGGCCTGCCGCGCGGCCGTACCGGTCATGCGCGCCGCCGGGTACGGCCGGATCGTCACCCTCGCCAGCGCGCTGGGCCTGGTCGGGGCCGCGGACCGCAGCGGCTACGCGGCGAGCAAAGGGGCGGTGGTGCAGTTCACCCGGAGCCTCGCCGTGGAGCTCGCCGGTACCGGAATCGGCGTCAACGCGCTGGCGCCCGGGCCGTTCCGCACTCCGATGAACGAAGACGCGGAGAACGATCCCCGGGTGCGCGATTTCCTCGGCCACCAAGTGCCCGCCGGCCGCTGGGCGGACCCTTCCGAACTGGTCGGCGCCGCACTGCTGCTGGCCGGCCCGGACGCCTCCTATCTGACCGGCGCGGTTCTCCCGGTGGACGGCGGCTGGACGGCGCACTGAGCGCGGCACGGAAGACAGCGGAGGTGCCGGTCGTGCGGGACTCAGCCTGTACGGCGGTGGAGATGACCGCGACGCACACGGCATGACGACGGGGACGGCGGTCCCACCCGCCGTCCCCGTCGTCGAGCCGTGACGCGTACCCGTCCCCACGGGCCGGTCCGGAAACCTGCCGGACGTACGGTGCGCACGGCACCGGCACGGTCGTATCCGTGCCCGGCCGCCCGACCGCACGTCCGGCTACCCCAATGTGTCCCGCCCCCACAGCAGGACCCGCACCACCCACCATCGCCGCAGCGGCCCGCGGACGGCAGGGACCGGTCGGCCCGGGAGGGGGCCCATTGGTCCCCCTTCTCCCGGCTCCGCGCGTCTTCTCCTCGGTACGCGCCGCCGCGCTGCCGTCGGCGCCCGGCACTGCCGCTGTCCCGTGGCGGGACGGCTCATCGCTTTGCCCGGGACCGACGGGCAGCAGGGCAGCGGACCGGGCGGCCCACCGGAACCCCGGCCAACGGCACGGCCCGCGGCCGTGACGGCACGCGGCCCCGGAACGCCGTGAGGCCCGGACCGGGCGCTGACGCCGGTCCGGGCCTCCGTGGTAGGCCGTGTGGGACTCGAACCCACAACCAATGGATTAAAAGTCCACTGCTCTGCCAATTGAGCTAACGGCCCGTGGTCGTGCTCCCCCGAGCATAGCCCTCCGCGGGCCGCGAGCCGATCGGGTATACCCCTGTTCGCCCCCGGCGGCTCCGGTGACGGCGGACGCCCGGCCCTCGGCGCGAACCGGACACGGTGGCGCGGGCCCGGAAACGGCCCCGGGGCCCGTACGCACTGCCGTACGGGCCCCGGGGGCACGGGTGTTCGGTCAGACGCCGTCAGCCGTTGCGCTTCCAGCGCGGCTTGTCGGCACGGCGGTCGAACGGACGGCCGCCGGTGGTGTTGCTGCTGCCGCGGTGGTCGTCGCGGCGGGCCGGACGGTCGTCACGGCTGAAGGGACGGTCGTCACGGCGGTCGCGGTTGTGCGGGCGGTCGCCGCCTCGGTGGCTGAACCCGGGGCGGTCGTCGCGGCGCTCGTGCGGACGGGCTCCGCCGAAGCCACCGCGGTCGTCGCGACGGTCGCGACCGTAGCCGCCGACCGGACGGTCGTCACGGCGGTCACGGCTGTAGCCACCGCCGGAGCGGCCGGCGCCGTAGCCACCACTGGGACGGTCGTCGCGACGGTCACGGCTGTAGCCACCGCTGGGACGGTCGTCACGGCGGTCACGGCTGTAGCCACCGCTGGGACGGTCGTCACGGCGGTCACGGTTGAAGCCACCGCTCGGGCGGTCGTCGCGGCGGTAGCCGCCGCTGTAGCCGCCGGAGCGGTCGTCGCGACGGTCACCGCGGTCACGGTTGAAGCCACCGGAGGAACGCTCCTCACGGCGCTCGCGGCCGTAGCCGCCGCGGTCGCCGTAGCCACCGGAGCGGTCGTCACGACGGTCACGGCGGTCGAAGTTGCCCCGGTCGTCACGGCGCTCGCCCGCGGGCGCGGACTGCGCCGGTACGGACGCGGCGGCCCGCGACTCCTCCTCGGCGGCTTCCGCCGCGGCGGCGGCGACCGTGGCCTCGGCCGCGGCCGCGACGGCCGCCTCCGGGTCCTCGCCCCGCTCGCGCGCGGCCCGCGCCACCAACCGGTCGGCTTCCGAGCGGAGTTCGGCCGCGCGGCGCTGTGCCCGCTCAAGCTGCCGGGTGAGGTCCTGGACCTCGCGCTCGGCCTGCTTCGCGGCGTTGCCGGCCGACTCGGCCTGCACCTCGGTCAGCGAACGGGCGCCGGTGATCCGGGCGACGTCCTCGTCGAACGCGCCGGCGCCGCCGACGATGTGGCGCGAGGCGTCGACGCCCGCGTCCTCCATCAGCCGGAAGATCTGCTTGCGCTGGTGCGGCAGCGCGAGGGAGACGACGGTGCCGCTGCGGCCCGCGCGGGCCGTACGGCCGGAGCGGTGCAGGTAGTCCTTGTGGTCACCGGCCGGGTCCACGTTCAGGACCAGGTCGATGTCGTCGACGTGGATGCCGCGCGCCGCGACGTCCGTGGCGACGAGGCAGTTGACGTGACCGTCCTTGAAGTCGGCCAGCGTCCGGGTCCGGGCGCCCTGCGTCATACCGCCGTGCAGCGCGTCCGCGCGCACCCCGGTGTCGAGGAGCTGCTCGGCGACACGGTCGGCGCCCATCTGGGTCCGGACGAAGATGATCGTGCGGCCCTTGCGGGCGGCGATGGCGGCCGTGACCGGCGCCTTGTCCTTCGGCTTCACGACGAGCACGTGGTGGCTCATCGTGGTGACCGCGCCCTGCGCCGCGTCGACCTCGTGCGTCACCGGGTCGACCAGGTAGCGCTTGACGAGGGTGTCGATCTCGTTCTCCAGCGTCGCGGAGAACAGCAGCCGCTGTCCGCCGGCGGGCACGAGGTCGAGGATCTCGGTGACCTCGGGCAGGAAGCCCATGTCGGCCATCTGGTCGGCCTCGTCGAGGACAGCGACCTCGACCTTGTCGAGCGTCGCGGCGCCCCGGTCGATGAGGTCGCGGAGCCGGCCGGGGGTGGCGACGAGGATGTCGACGCCGCGCTCCAGGGCGTAGATCTGGTTGCCCATGGAGGTGCCGCCGCAGACGACCTTCATCTTCAGGCCGAGGACGTCACCGTAGGGCTGGAGGGCGTCGGCGACCTGCATCGCCAGCTCGCGGGTGGGGGTGAGGATCAGGCCGCGGGGGCGCTTCTTCTCGGTGCGGCCCTCGGCGAGACGGGTCAGCAGCGGCAGACCGAAGGAGAGGGTCTTGCCGGAGCCCGTGCGGCCGCGGCCGAGGATGTCCTTGCCCGCCAGCGCGTCCGGGATGGTCGCGGCCTGGATCGGGAACGGGGTGACGACGCCGTTCTGGGAGAGCTTGCGGACGATCGCCTCGGCCAGACCGAGGTCGCCGAAGGTGACACCGGGGGTCTCCGGGGTCTCATCGGCCGTGGCGGCGTCGGGGACCGCGGTGGCGGTGACGGCGTCCGCGGTGGCGGTGGGCTCGTCGAGCTCGGTACCGGCGAGAACGGTGATCTCCGCGTCCTCGGGCATGACGGCGCGGTCAGTGGCAGAAATGGACATGCGAAATGCAAAACCTTCCGGAGTCTCGGCACGCGCCCAAACTCCGTGTATGCATACGCCCGCCTCTATGCGGTCAGCCACGGTTCGGTACAGGAACGCGCCACGCGGCGCGTTCATCACCTCGGTCTTCGAGGAGACACGGTAGCGCCGGGCAAATGGGATCAAACGATCTGTCACCATACGCACCCGGGACCCCGAAGCGCAAATCGGCTCCGGCGGGGGATCCCGGGGGGGGTGTGGTGGTCAGTCGCGGGGTCGTCGTCGCGGTCTGAACCGCGCTCCACCCAGCGTACCGGACGAGCGGGGCAACCGGATCTCCGGTGTACCGGACAAGGCGGTGCGCGGGCCCCCCGGCCCGACGGCGTGGTTGTCCCGCGTTGTCCGTGTCCTGGGCGGTGCGGGCGGAGTTGAGCAGACCGGCCTGCCCGCCCCGTCTTCCGGAGGTGCCCGCCTGTGCGCCCGTTCCCCGTCCGCGTCCCCGCCCCCGCCCCGGCCGCCGGACCGCCTGCCGAAGCCGTGCCCGTGGCGGTCCCGGCCGGTGGGGCGCGCAGGCCGCCCCACCGGCCCGCCCGGCCCTCGGCGGGCACCGGAGCCGGGGGCGGGGGCCCGGCCGTGGAGAAGGCGTTGGACGAGGCGCCGGCCCCGGACCTTCCCCGGCCGACGGCCGGAGCGGGAGCCGGGGCCGCGCCCGGGCCACGGATTGGGACCGGGGCCGCGGCTGGGACCGGGGCCGCGGCTGGGAGTGGAAGCAGGACCGTGGCTGGGACCGGCGCTGGCGCTGGATCCGGAAACGGGACCGGGGCCGGGGTCCGTACGCGGGGCCGCGCGGGCTTCCGCGCCGCCCTTCGCCTGGCCGCCGTCGCCCTCGCTCTGGCCACCGCGACCGCGTGCATGAGCGTGAGCGACAGGACGGACCCGCCGAAGCCCGCCGGTTCGGCCGGGCGGGAGGACGGGGAGGGGAGCGGCGGTCGCCGCTCCGCGGACGGCGAGGGCGTGGAGCAGCCGCACGGCGCGGAGGGCGGGACGGAGGCCCGGAAGCGGCATGGCAAGGCGGACCGCGGGCGGGGCGGGGGCCGCGGTGAGGACGATGATCCGGGGTCCGGCCGCCCGCGTTCCCGTAACGACGCCGACGCCGGTGCCGACGCGGCTCCCGGCCGCCCGGGCGCGGACTCCGGAACCGCCTCCGGCTCCGCCCCGGACGTGGGTGGCGGCCGCGAGGGGGACCAGCCCGCCCCGCGCGCGCCGCGGCAGCCGGACGGGGACGGGACCCCGGCCCGTCCGGCGCCGGAGCCGCCGTCCCCGGAACCCGAGCCGGAACCGAAGCCGGAGCCGGAGCCGTCGAGCCCCGGCCCGGCGCCGACGGGCGAGGAGCCGAAGCCCGAGCCCGGGGGAGCGGCTTCGGCGACGGGCCTCTCACCGGAGCCGGCACCCGCACCGCCTTCGCCGGGCGTTCCGGCGCCGTGAGCGGTCCGGTGCCGGCCGGATCCGCCTCCCTCGCACCGGGCGCACGCCTCGCACCCGACACACCGGCTTCCCGGGCGCACCGGCTCCCCGGGCGTACCCCCACACCGGCTGCACCCCTCTCACCGGGCGCACCGCCGTAACCCGGGCTCAGCCCTGAACGAGCCCCCCGGTCAGCCCCGCGCCCAGGGCGAACGCCCCCAGCCCGCCCACCAGCGACAGGCAGACATTGGCCGCCGCGAGCCCGCCGCGCCCCCGCTCGGCCAGTCGCAGCGTCTCGTACGAGAACGTGGAGTAGGTGGTGAGCGCCCCGCACAGCCCCGTCGCCAGCAGCAGCCGCCACGGGCCGGTGGCCGTTCCGGCGGCGACGGCCCCGGTGAGCAGCCCGAGCAGCAGGCTGCCCGCCACATTGACAGCGACCGTGCCCCAGGGGAACACCGAGTCGTGCCGTGCCTGGACCGCGCGATCGGTGAGATAGCGGAGCGGGGCGCCCACGGCGGCGCCCAGCGCGACCAGCAGCCAGTTCACCGTGCCTGCGCCTCCGTCCCCGCCCCGGCCGACGTCCCCGCCCCCGACGCCGTCCCCGCGCCGGCCCCCGCCGTATCCGCTGCCGCCCTCCCGCCGCGCAGGCCCACGGCTCGCCGGGTCAGCACGGCCGCCGCCCACACACCGGCCAGTGCGGCGGCGAGCGTCCCCGCCGCGTAGGCCAGTGCCACCGGGGTCTCGCCACGGGTCAGGAGCCCCGTCACATCGGCCGCGTACGTCGAGAAGGTGGTGAAGCCACCGAGCACACCGGTGCCGAGGAAGGGGCGCAGCAGCGGATGCGGGGAGGTGTCCGGCCGCTCGCTCACCAGCACCATCAGCACTCCGATCAGCGCGCTGCCCGACGCGTTGACCGCGAGGACCGCCCACGGAGCCGCGCCGGGTGGCGCGGGCCAGGCGAGCGTCAGCCCGTACCGGGCGCAGGCGCCGAGCGCGCCGCCCGCGGAGACGACGGCGAGGGTTCCCCACAGCGCGCGGCCGGTGGCCTCGGACCGCTGCCCGGGGACGTGCAGATCGACGTCGGGGTCGACCGCCTGTGGTGCCCGGCCCGCGGCCGTGGCGCCCGCCGGGGCGGCGCCGGCCGCCGGACCCGTGTCGCATCCCGGTCCGGCGGAACGCGCGCCCGCCGCGCCTCCGGCGCCGGCCGGCTCCCCGGACGACGGCGGGGGCTCCGCCCGGCCCCGCCCGCCCCGCTCTCCCGGCGCGCCGGCCGGACCGTCCGGCTCCGCGCCCTTCCCGCTCATCCGTAGCCCAGGGCGTGCAGCCGCTCGTCGTCGATGCCGAAGTGGTGGGCGATCTCGTGGACGACCGTCACCTCGGTCTCCTCGACGACCTCCTCCCGGCTCCCGCACATCCGGAGCGTCGGCCCCCGGTAGATGGTGATCCGGTCCGGCAGCACGCCCGCGTACCACTCGCCCCGCTCCGTCAGCGGAGTCCCCTCATAGATGCCGAGGAGTTCCGGGTCCTCGGCGGGCGGCTCGTCCTCGACGAACACCGCCACGTTGTCCATGAGCCGCGTCAGCTCGGGCGGGATGCGGTCCAGCGCCTCGGCGACCAGTTCCTCGAACTCCTCACGCGTCATCTCCAGCACGCCGCCATTCTGCGCCACGCCCGGCTCCCCCCGCCGCCGCGCGGCCGGGAACGGCGGCCGGTGACGCCGCCGGGAGCGGCGGGCGGGGGAACGAACCGGCGTCCGCGCCGGTTGACTTCCTCGCATAGCGATCACCGCGGAAGGGCATACGGCAGCAATGGCACGCGAACCACTCCGCCGCCGCTTCCGTCTGCCCTCCCTCCCGGGCCGGAGCGGCGGTCTCCCCTCGAAGGCGCCGGCGGTGCGCCCGCTCGGCCACACACCGCGTCCGTACGCCCGTGCCATCGGACTGGTGTCCGTCGTACTGATCGGCGCGTGGCTGGGCCTGCTGGTGGTCGGCAGCGTGCAGACGCCGGTGGGGCCCATGGACACCAAGATGGCGCTGCGCCCGTCGGTCTCGGGCGGCACGAAGATCAACGTGTCTCCGCTCGGCGCCCTCGAACTCGACAGCCACCACGCGCCCCTCCGCCTCGACGTGGACGTCGACCAGCTGAACCCCGAGCGCTCCCAGGCCCTGGTCAACCACCCGGAGCGGATCGCCGGACTGCAGGAGGAGATCGCCGACGACGTGGCCGCCGGCACCATCGACCTGGGCGTTCGGTCGGTCGTCGCCGTGGTGTCCGGTGCCACGCTGCTCGGCCTGGCCGTCTACCGGCGCCCGCGGCGCGCGCTGGCGGCGGGCGGTCTGGCGCTGGCGCTGCTGGTCGCGTCGGGCGCCGCCGCGTACGCCACCTGGAATCCGAAGTCCGTCCTGGAGCCGAAGTTCTCCGGGCTGCTGAGCAGCGCGCCCAGCGTGGTGGGCAACGCCCGCAGCATCGTCAGCGACTTCGACATCTACCAGCAGGAGCTGGCCCGTCTCGTCACCAACGTCACCCAGCTCTACGACGCCACGGCGAACCTGCCCACGTACCAGCCGGACCCGACGACCATGCGCGTGCTGCACGTCTCGGACATCCATCTCAACCCGGCGGCCTGGCACATCATCGAGTCGCTGGTCAAGCAGTACGACATCGACGTGATCATCGACTCGGGCGACACCATGGACCACGGCACCACGGCCGAGAACGGCTTCCTCGACCCGATCAGCGATCTGGGCGCCCCCTACATCTGGGTGCGGGGCAATCACGACTCGGCGGCGACGCAGGAGTACCTCAAGGACCTCGAGAACGTCCGGGTCCTCGACGACGGCAAGTCCGTCAGCGTCTCCGGTCTGCGGATCGCGGGCATCGGCGACCCGCAGTTCACCCCGGACCGCTCGGTGCAGCCGGTCGGCGACGACTCGGAGCGGGCGGCGGGCCGCAGGCTGGCGGCGGCGATGAACCGGCAGCGGGCCCAGGGGCACCCGGTCGACATCGCGGTGGCGCACAACCCGATGGCGGCCCGCGAGACGGCGGGGGCCGTCCCGCTGGTCCTGGCCGGGCACACCCACAACCGCAAGACGCATGAGCTGGACGGCGGGACACGGCTGATGGTCCAGGGTTCGACCGGCGGCGACGGGCTCCGCGCGGTGGAGGGCGACGAGCCCGCCGATGTCCAGGCCTCCGTGCTCTACCTGGACCGGGAGAGCCGGGAGCTGCAGGCGTGGGACGAGATCACGCTCGGTGGTCTCGGCCTGTCGACGGCCGAGGTGAGCCGCAGGCTGCCGGACGAGAAGACTCCGGGTGAGGGGGCCTCGCCGTCGTCCTCGCCTTCGTCGTCCTCGCCTTCGTCGCCGTCGCCTCCGTCCGCCGGACCGGGCTCCGGTACGGCTTCCCCACCCGCCCGCCGGACGCCGTGACGCCCCGCCCGCGAGGGCACAGCAAACCGTTTTGGCGATCCCTCCCCGCATCCCATATGCTTCTCACGTCCCCGACGGTGCCGGAAGGCGCTGCAGGCGGGCCATTCAGCCCTCATCGTCTAGTGGCCCAGGACGCCGCCCTTTCAAGGCGGTAGCACGGGTTCGAATCCCGTTGGGGGCACGCATCACCATGTGCGAGACTGGAGAACGCCGCCAGTGCTCGCACGAGCTTGGTCCTGTGGAGCAGTTTGGAGTGCTCGCCACCCTGTCAAGGTGGAGGCCGCGGGTTCAAATCCCGTCAGGACCGCTGCAACCGCGAGGTTGCGTGGCTGGGTAGCTCAGTTGGTACGAGCGTCCGCCTGAAAAGCGGAAGGTCGCCGGTTCGACCCCGGCCCCAGCCACCACCGCCCTCACCAGGGCTTGAACCCCTCCCCGAAGCAATCGGGGAGGGGTTCTTTCGTGTCGCGTACGCCAACCCGTACGCCAACGGCTCTCAGGACAGGGTGTCCCCAAGCTTCCGGAGAGCCTTCCGCTGCTCGTCGAGTGAGGCATGGGCGTAGACCTTCATCGTCACGCCGATGTCGCTGTGTCCGACGATCTGCCGGACGATGTGCGGCGGCACCCCCAGGTCGAGCAGCAGCGAGACAGCCGAGTGCCGCAGGTCGTGAAACCTGATCTCCAGCCCCAGCCGCTTCCGGAGCGGGTCCCAGCTCCGTCGGAGGTTGTCCGGCTCCAGCGGTGTGCCGATACGGGACGTGAAGATCAGTCCGTGTTCCTTCCATCCCATGCCGGCCGCCGCCCGCTCCTGCGCTTGACGCTCGCAGTGCTCTCCCAGCGCCTTCACGACGAGCGGCGGGAGAGGGACCGTACGGACCGACGCCAGGGTCTTGGGCCGGACCAACCGGAGCTCCCCGCCGACGCGCTGTAGCGCGCGCTCGATGGTCAGCGTCTCGCGGTCGAAGTCCACCGCATCCCAGCGGAGCCCCAGCAGCTCACCCCGACGCATCCCCAGGACCAGGGCGAGCACGTAGAGGGCGTGCAACCGGTCCTCTACCGACTCTCGGAGCAGCAGCCGGGCGTCCGCCACGCTGAGTCCCTTCCCGGTGTCGTACGACGGTGTGGGGACCTGTACGAGCTGGGCGACGTTCCGCACGATCAGCTCTTCCCGGACGGCGTTCTGCAGCGCGTTCCGCAGGACGGCGTGAATGGACTGCACCATGCGGCGGGACAGCAGGGTCATGCAGCACTCCCCAGCCGCGCAGCACTGCGGCTCCGGTCGTTCCTTGTCCCATCCGTGCTTGCAGCACTGGCACTCGGCCGCGAGACGAGCGAGCCACGTCCGCACCTCGGCGGCCCGCAAGGTGCGGATCTTTTTCCGTCCCAGCCCGGGCACGAGGTGGACCCGCACGACGCTCTCGTAGCCCTGGTAGGTCTTCGGCCGCCGGTGGACCTTGACCACGGTGGCAAGCCAGTAGGTCAGGTACTCCTCAAGCCTCATGTTCGTGTCCGGCACAGGGATGCCCTTGTTCTCCTGTGACTGGAGTTCGGTGATCTTCTCGCGCACCTCGTCTCGCGTCTTGCCGTAGACGGAGACCCGCTTGCGGATGCCGCTGGTCGTGGTCACGTACACGCGGCCGTGGTACGTGCCGTCTTTGCGGATGGTGATACTGCCTTCGCCGTTGGCGCGCTTGGCCATCAGGCGGCCTCCCCTAGTTGGTTCTGCATGAAGGTGTGGAGCGCATCGGCGGGAATCCGGCGGGACCGACCGATGGTGAAACTCGGGAGCTGTTTGGAACGGATGAGGTCGTAGACCTTGAAGCGGCTCAGTCGCAGTGCCGCCATGACTTCCGGCACGGTCAATGCCTGGTGGGTGGTGGGCAGGGTGGGGCTCACTTCTGCCTCCATGGGCGTCTGGGGTCCCGGCTTCTGTCCGAGGTGCGGATTTCTGCGTCACCCGCGTCACCTGCGTCATCCATGCCTCTGACCAGCGGATTTAAGGTGACGCAGAGTCCGCAGGGTGCGTCACCGGTGACGCGGTCCTCCGTCATTGGGTGACGCAGGTGACGCAGGTGACGCGGGGTGACGCAGGAATCGGCTTTCTGCGTCACCCGGCTTTCGGCAGGTCACCGGCCGTTTTCGGGGCGTGGGTGACGCAGGTGACGCAGCGCCTCTCTACTTAGGACAAAGAGGGGGTGGTTTCTGTCGTGGTGCGCGGCTCAGAGCGTGAAGAAGGAGCCGCTTCGCGGCGCGACCACCACAGGGCGGCGCCGCCGCCGAACAGCAAGAGGAGCACGCCTGGCCGGTGGTGCTCCTCTTGCTTGTCCGGCGTGGTGCCGCGCGGTCAGAAGGCCGCTTCCTGCTCGGACGCCAGCGGCGCGGCGGCCGGCCGCGCGATCTCGATATAGCGGGATGCCTTGGTGCGTCCCCAGTCGATGAGGACGCCCCGGGCGGCGAGGGTGGGCTGTAGGCGCTTGAGGCGGTCGGAGAGCACCTTGCCGGTGGTCGGCCACCCTTTGGGCAGGGGACGGCACTCCTCGCCCGTGTAAAGGCCCGTGAGGCAGTGCAGCCATTCGGCGGACGTCATGCGCTGCTCGGTCCCCGGCTCGATGCCGGCGGCGTGCTTGAGCACGGTCTGCGCCAACAGGTCGCCCTCAATGACGTCGTCGTTGAGGTCGTCCAGGCTGGCCCGGTAGGCGGCGAGAGCTCCCAGGCCGGTTGCGGCGTCGAGCTGCGCGCACAGGTGCGCGAAGTCGGCCATGCGCAGGTCCGTCGGGATGTCCGCCTCCGCTGCCCGCACCTGCACGGTGAGGTCCAGGAGCGAGCCGAGGATGACGGGCAGCACCTCTGCGAAGTCCGACCACAGTTCCGCCTCGGTGCGCCGGACCCGAGGGCGTTCCAGGCGGAGCGGCAGGAGCCGTTCGGCGAGGTCGGGTCGGATCACTCCGACGTCGATTCCGGTCAGGAGCAGCGGGCGGCGGTAGCCGATGCGGAAGACGTCCCCGTCGGTGAACAGCGCGCGCTTGACGTTCTCCGCCCCGGTCACGATGCAGCACATCGCATCCGACAGCTCCGGGGTCATGTGGCTCAGGTTGTCCAGGGCCGTGACCCATCCGGCCGCCACCGCCGTGATCAGGTTCTCCTCATCCTTCGGCGCCCGGCGCAGATCCCCGGTCATGCCCTCGATGATCCGCACCAGCATCCGCCCACCGGTGGACTTGCCCGCACCCTGCGGGCCGGTGAGGAACGGCGCCGGGACGGGGACCGTCGGCCCGAGGCAGCCGATGAGCCAGGCGATGGCCAGGCACTCGGTCTCCGCTGTGGCGAAGTTGCACAGCCGCATCAGCAGATCGATGCCCTTGCCGTTGGTGTCCTTGGCCGGCAGGGGCAGTTCCCCGGTGAGCTGGGTGCGACGCCAGCAGACTTCCTGCGGGTCCGGGGTGTGGATGTCCCATCCGGTGGGGTGGATACGCACGGACTGCCCGTCGCTGCGGCCCAGGTCCAGCCACGTGGCCCCGTCGTACCCGGGGGCGACGCGGATGTGTACGGGCTGGACGTCCTCGGTCAGTGCCAACGCTTCGATCAGGTCGAGCGCCTCCTTCATCGCGGTGCCGTTGAACACGCCCACTCCGTCGCGGAAGAGACCGACCATGAGTTCCTGGCGGTGGCTGCCGGTCGTGCCCTGGGAACGGATCGGGCGGGCCACAGGGTGCCCGTTGCGCTGTGCGTAGACGGTCCCGTCGGCGGTGCGGAAGTACCGGAAGTGCGCTTGCGCGTAGTCGGTGATGATCTCGCGGGCGGGGGTCTTGTCGTCGTCGGACATGGTCACAGTCCCAACGTGGTGCGGGCGTTGGTCCACGCATCCGCGCAGTGCCGGGGCGATTCGCCCTTGGCCTGCGCGGCGGTGAACAGTCGGGCGATGTGGGTGTCGGTGAGGCAGCCGCACCGGCCGTGCCGGGACAGCACGGCCAGGAACGTCCGGTACACCGTGGCGTGCACCGCGCTCCGGGCCTCGGTGATGCGCTGCTCTGCCATGCCGATCCCGCGTTCCAGGTAGGTGGGTGTGCGGTGCGGGCACTGCCCACCACCGACCGGCGCCGCCACGGCGACGGCGGCCCGGGCGGGCCGGGCCGTCGAGGGGCGGGGGGTGGCCAGCGCGCGGACAGCCGTGGGCAGTGCCGCGATGCTTCCGTGCCCGGGGCCGCGCCAGCGGGCGTAGGCCATGCGGGATTTGAGGTCCACGCCGGGCCGGACGCGGTTGGCCGATGGCAGGGTGCCCCGGTAGATCCAGTGTTCTCCGCGCGTGGTGGCCACGGTCCGGGTGGGCGGCAGGTGGGCGCGGGCCCAGGTGACGGCGTCGGCGTTGTCGAGGTCGAGCACCGTGAGCCCGGCTCCGCCGGGGTGGTAGGCGACGGCCGCCGCCTCCGCCCATGCCGTCTGCCAGGGCCGGGAGGTGAGGATGCCGGGGTCGGTTGTGGCGGCGGCCCAAGCGTGGCAGGGACGCGGGCAGGCGCACGGCCCGGGGGTCTTCATGTTCGGCCGGCCGCCGCACCGGTTGCCGGTGCAGGAGCGGCAGTTGCCGAACGGCACCTTCCCGGCCCGTAGCGGCAGCACCGGCAGCCCGCTGCCTGCCAGGCGCAGCGCGGTTCGCAGGTGGTCCGGTACTCGCCGGACGGGAACAGGTTGGGTCATGCTGGGTGTCTCCAGTTCCTTGAGGGGTTCTGGCTGGCAAGGGCGGCCCCGGTTCTTTGGCGAGATGCGGGGGCCGCCCTTGGCGTAGCTAGCTGTGGAAGTGGTTGCGCTTGATCACGGCCCGGCGGATGTTGACCGTGGTTCCGTCGCCGTGGCGGCCGGGGCCGAGGACCCGTACGGCGATGGCGCCGCCGAAGATGACGGCGGCCAGGGTGATGAGCTGGGTGACGAGCGCGGCCAGGGCGGTGATGAAGGTGGTGAGCATCAGCAGCCCGCCGCAGACCGCGAGGAAGCCGACGCCGCCGAGGGCGACGTTCACCGCCGCGCGGGAGACGGCCGGCGCCGGGGCTGCCGGTTCGGGCCGGGTGGGTTCGACGGCGTAGCCGGTGACGACGCGGCCGTCGGGCAGGACCACGCTCGCCACGGCCGGGACCACGCCCGGCTGCACCGGGAGAACGGGTGCCGGGGCGGGGGTGATGGGGGTGGGTTGGTGGACTTCCACGGCCCGCAGTGCGGGCGGGCGGTGGGTGTGCTCGGGGTTCATGCGGAATCCCTTCTGGTGTGTGGTCAGGGAGGCGGAGACACCCCCTGCGGGGGTGCCTGTGGAGGGTGTTTCAGGGGTCTGACCTGGGTGCCTCCCTAACTCCCTGAGCGATCGTCTGTGCTGGTCAGGGCCAGGGATGCGGGTCAGGGAGGGGGTTAGGGAGTTCTCCCTGCCTCCCTGACCCGTGCGGGGTTCCGCTCCCTCTACTTCTCGGCGGAAGCGGAACCGTCTTCGTCGCGGTTGGCGAGGGCGCGGGCGACGCGGTCGCGGCCGACGACCATCCGCCCGTCGGACTTGTAGGGCTCGGCTCCGGTGCCCTCCAAGACGCGCTTGAGGTCCACGAACGACCAGCCGCCGTAGGCGTCGGAGTTCAGCGCGTCCAGCCGCTTGAGCACGTCCTGCGTGAGCACCCGCGGGGCGTCCCCAACCGCCGCCGCGATGTCCGCGAGCGGGTCACGCTCCTCGCCCCGGTCGATGGCGCGGAGCGTGGTCACGCCGTCCCGGCGGGCCTTGGCGCGGGTGGCGATCTCCTTTGCGTCGTCGGTGCTGATGTAGTGGGTGCGGACCGTGACCGAGGACTGGCCGGCGGGGATCTCGATTCCGTCGGAGGCGACGACCACGGTTCCCTTGTCCAGCCCGGGGCGGAGCAGGTTCGGCGCGGCCCCGCCGTCGACGGCCTTGTCTCCCAGCGCCATGCGGGCCTGCGACTCCGTGCCCAGTGCGAGCGAGGCGCGGGTGTGGGCGCCTTCGCGCACGAGCTTGGGAAGGTTCTGGTCGGTGGGGTCCTGGGTGCCCTGCCACAGCAGCACGTTGACCGCCCGCCCCTGGTTGTGAACCTTCCGGGCCGCCATGAAGTACCGGGAGGTGGCCTTGCTGCCGCCGTAGGGGCGCTTGTCCTCATCGACCAGCGGGCACATGAACGCCACCTGTGCCTCATCGACCAGCAGGATCAGCGGCGGGAACGCGGTGCCGGGCGGCGCTTGCAGACGGCGCTCCATCTCGGACACACCGCCTTCCAGCATCTCGGTTGCCTCGATCACGTGCTCATCGGTCGGGCCCTGGATGAGCACGGTGGCCAGGCCGTCGAACATCGCCCAGTCACCCGCGCCCTTGAGGTCGGCAACGCGGAACTCAACCGTGCGGTCGAGAGAAAGCCACAGGGCGAGCGCCCGCAGGGCGGCGGTCTTGCCCTGGTTGGACAGGCCGGTGATGAGCAGGTGCCGCTGGTAGAGGCTCAGCGCTGCGGCGTCGCCGCGCAGGTCCTGGCCCCACGGGGCACGGCCCTTGGCGTAGTCGGCGGTCATCGTGTCGTCGGTGACCAGCGGGGACGGGCCGATCGGCTCGTCCAGCGCCCCACTGTCGGCGATCCACAGCCGCACCGTGCGGGCGGCCGGCGGAATGGTGATGAACACCTCGTGCTCGTGCCGGGTCAGGTTCTCCGCGAGCTTGCGCCGCCGCTTCTGCACCTCATCCGTCGACACCCCGGAAGGAAGCTGCACGTCGACTTCCACACCGCACCCGGCGATGGTGATCGGACCGAGCATGGACGCGCCCGCGTCGCCCATCTCCTTGATGGCGTTGCGCAGCGCAGGCACTCCCAGGTCCCGCAGGGCCTTGACGACGATGGACGGGGTGATCGGCTCCCCGTCGCCGTTACGGACCCGCTCCGGCAGAGCCCAGTTCGGGGCGGCCTGCTGGTGGCGGCCGACGGCCCACAGGCCCAGCAGGGCCAGGAACGGGCCGAGGGTGACCACCGGCCCCCACACCACGGTCACGATGACAATGAGCAGGTGGATGAGGTCGACCACCGCCATCAGCGGCGTCACCACATCACCGGGGTTCTTGGTGGCCACGGCCAGGACGACACCGAGGGCGACCAGGGCGCCGATGCCCATGCCGGTGCCGACGGCGGCGCTCTTGGCGGCGTCGACGGGGGCGGTGAGCAGGTCCATCCGGCGGCGGTGCCGGGCGTCGCGGAAGCGCTGCCCGCGCTCCTCCCATTCGGCGGCCACCTCGTAGTTGCCCGCGGCTTCCGCCGCCCGCAGCATCCGCTCATAGCGGGCCGCCGTGCGCGCGTCCCACGCCCGGCGGGCCACGATCCGGGCCCCGCCCACCGTGTAGAGGCCGTGCCGGGCGACCGCGCGGGCGGCGGTCGTTGTGCGCTCGTGGGTGGCGGCCTGCTTCACCGCTCGCCCGGAACGGACCCACAGCGGCGCGGGCGGCGCCGGGGCGGGGTCGGGCACCACGGTCAGCCGCAGCGGCCCACCACCGTCCGGCCCGTCGCTGGGGTTGGGGTTGGGGTCTTTATGGAGGTGAACGACGTTGTCGCTCATGCTGGAAGTCTCCTGACTGCCCCCGAAGCAGGGGGCGGGATGAAAGGGCCCGGGGCGGCCGGTATCCGTAGCAGGGACGGCCGCCCCGAGCACTCGGTGATGAAGGTGAGTCAGGCCGCGGCTGCTGCGGCGGTGGCGCCGGGGATGAGTTGGTCGGCCAGGTGCTCGCACCCGTACGCCTCCATCTCGTCCTGCTTGAGCAGGCGGACGTACTCGCGGGCCTGGCGTCCGGTCTGCCGCTCGATGCCGAGGGCGTCCCGCAGGTCGCGCACGATCCGCTCGCGCACGCCCCGGCGGCCGAACTGGACGGCATGCACCAGCTCGTGCACGACCGTCACGGCGAACGCGCCCGGACTGGGGTGCTTGTCGGCGTCGATGAGGACCAGCACCCCGCCGTCAGGCTTGGGGATGGCGCGGGCCTGGCACTCACGGGCCATGCGCCGCGACTGCCGCACCGCCCGGTTCAGCGCGCGGCGGTCGGCGTGGCCGGCCAGGGCGATGTCGGCGGCGGCCATCAGGTCGACCATGCCGCGTTCGGTGGTCAGCACCACCTCCACGTCCGGCATCCGCCCGGGTACCGCGCGGTTGACCAGGCGTACCGCCTGCTCGGTGAGGCGGCGGGCGGTGCGCAGGGTGGAGCCGTACCCGGGCAGCTTGTGCGTGCTCACACTCGTCTTCACAACGTCTCCGAGAAGGTGGGCCGCCGCTCAGGCGGCGGTGGTGTGGTCGGGGAAGGCGCAGGTGTTGCACGTCCCGAGGGCGGCGGGGATGACGTATCCGGCATCCCTGCGGCACTGCGGGCAGGTGCGGCGTGCGCGGTTGGCCGCATCCAGGGCCGCCGCCCGCCCCGGGGTCATGGGGCGGACGGGCTTGGCGGCGTCGATGCGGTAGAGGTAGGCGACCAGCGGCCCCCGCCGTCGACGAGGGCGTTCGAGCTGGGCGGCCACGTCCTGACCGCCGGGCCGCAAGCCCAAGGCGCGGAGCTGTCGGCGGGTGGCGTATCCGTCCGGGGCCAGGCGCCACCGGAAGACCGGCAGCGCCCCCATCACGCGGCCACGCGCTTCCACGCGGCTCGCAACCGGACCTCAGAGGCCGAGTGGCCGGCCGCGCGGAAGCGGGCGGCCATCTCCCGGTAGGACAGGGCCGGGGATTCGCTGTGGCGGATCTGGTCCACCAGCGTGCCCAGGGCCTCATCGGTGAGCGCGGGCCCCGCATCCAGCGGGAGCGCGGCCACCGGCTCCGTCGGGCCCCACACCGGGAGCTCCCATCGGGGTGTGACGCCGGGTGTGACGCACCGCGTCACGCTGGTCAGCGCCCGGCCGGTGTCCTCACCGTCCCGGGCCGTCTCCAGCGTCGACCACGCCCGCGACAGCTCCTGAGCGGTCTTCGCCTGCACCCGCGCTACACGCGCCCCCGCCTCGGTCACGGCGGTCAGCCGCGTCTCCTCGGTGGCGGCTTCCGCCCGCAGCCGGGCGCGGGAAACGGCCGCCTCATCGCGTGCTTCCTGCTGGATACCGCGGATCGCCCCGAGGGCGGCCGGGGTGAGCGCGGTGCGCTCCCACAGGCCGTGCACCAGCCACAGCGCTTTGGCCGCGATCGGCAGCCAGGCCACCGCCAGCCACGCGCCGGCCGACTCCTCAGCGGTGAGCGCGTGCGCCACCAGGACCCCGGCCGCGATCAGGCCGAAGGACCAGCCGACGGCGGTCACCGCCCGGCTGTGGTCGCCCTGCGCGGCGAGACGGCGCTCATAGGCCAGGGTGGCCAGCCATCCGCCGTCGATGCCCAGACCGACGACCAGGGCGACGGGCCACGGCACCGCAGTGCCGAGCCACATCACCACCACCGCGAGGGTGAGGACCATGGACACGGCCGTCATCGCCACGGCGGGCAGAACGGTCTTGGCGTTCACGCCGCACCCCCGGCGGTGCCGGTCGTGTGGTTGGTCAGGGCCCGGCGGGCGGCGAGCACGCGGCGGCGGGCCCGGCGGATGCGCCGGGCGTCCAGCTCGCAGGGGATGTGGTCCAGGGCGGTGATCTGCGCGTCCAGCAGCTCGACCTCCGCCAGGATCAGCGGAAGCTCCTGCTCGATCGCGTCCAGTTCCGCGCCGGTCGGCTCCGGCTCGGCCAGCCTGGAAGGGGTGGCGGTAACAACCGCCTGACGTGCACCGATGTACTGCATGGGTCGTGGTGTCCTCTCGTAGGGGTAAAACGGCCCGAACAGCGGCCCCGGTGTTCCAGCACCGGGGCCGCGCGCCGTCGAAGGAGTGGTCAGGTCAGGTAGGCGCCCGCGACGTTCACGAAGTCGTCGTGCGCGCTCAGAGCGGCCCGGCGCATGGACTGGAGCCCGGCCACATCGGCCGCGTCCCGCATCCGGTAGGTGGCTTCCGTCGCTTCCACGGCCGCCGCCCGCACCGCCTCGTCAGCGATGAGGAGGCGGAGGCGAACGGCGGGGTCGGTGATGGCGCTGCGGGTGCGGTGCGCTTCATCGCGCAGCTCCTCGATGCGAGCGGCCGGGGCGCCGGTCAGTTCGGCGTTGCGGCGGTTCCACATCGAGCGGCGGTGGTCGGAGACGGCGACGGCCAGGGCCGTCACGGCGTCCATTCGGTCCCGGCGCAACTGCTCGCCTCGGGCGTCGGCCCGGTCGCTGCGGGCCGCGCGGTGTTGCAGCAGGCCGGAGACGAGCGCGCCGGCCAGAGTGCCGAGAACGGCAATCACGGTGGTCAACATGGGTCCCCCTCGGGGTGGTTGGGAAGTTCCGGCTCCCCTCGACCCCGCCCGTACGACCACCAGGGCCGGACGGGCGGAGGAGGCAACCGGCCGCCGCGCACCGAGGCGCGGCGGAGAGGTCGAAATCGCGCTGTACTTCACGCGGGGTCGGAACCCGCGTGGCCGCCTACTTGGCCGAGGAGAGGCGGCGTGATCCCCATGGAGTTGTCAAAGAACTGGCGCTTCCTTCGAACCCGTTTCACGGGGCCCTCCGGGCGCTGGGTACGGCTAGCCGCCCCACCGTGGCACTGCTGGACCTTGTGGCCCTGCTGGTACCAACCAGTTGCTCAGCATGCTGCACCCCGGAACTGGGGGGCGTCAAGGACTTTGGCTCAACTTGTTGGGACCAGTTGCCCCAGTGGGGCAGGATGGACGCATGACTACTGCTTCGCGCCCCCTGTACGCGCAACTGGCCGACACACTCAGGGCGAAGATCGCCGCTGGTGAGTACGAGCCGGGCAGCAAGCTGCCGAGTGAACGTGCGCTCTGCGAGACCTACTCGGCGTCACGCAACACGGTCCGCCTAGGCCTACAGCGGCTCGTCGCAGAGGGCCTGATCGTGGCCAGTCAGGGGCGCGGCTACACGGTGCGCCGGCCGGATGTCCTGGTCTACAACGCTTCCCGCTCCGAGGACCACGACCGCCGTATCTCGGCAGGCGTGGACGCATGGGTCCAGGACATCCGGGAGCAGGGGCGGAACCCCAGTCAGCGAATCTCCGTGAGCATCGAGCGAGCGGAACCGCACATCGCCAGTCGGCTCGAACTTGAGCCGGACGCACTCGTGCTCGTGCGTCGGCGACTCCGCTTCGTGGACGACCAACCGTGGTCTTCGGAAGACTCGTACTACGCGTACGAGGTGGTGAAGGGCACGCCGATCGCGGAGCCGGGCGACATTCAGCAAGGCGTCATCGCCTACATGGCCTCCATGGGATACGTCCAGACCCGTTACGTCGATGACGTCACAGCGGCCATGCCGAACCCGGAGCAGGTGAACGAACTTCAGCTAGAACCGGGCGTTCCTCTCCTCATCCGCACCCGCACCGGGTACACCGATGACGAGAAGCCCGTACGCGTCACGGTCACCGCCATGCCGACCGACCGCAACGTGCTCCGTTACGAGCTGGGAGGCCCCAAGCGTGGTTGAGAGCATCATCGTTCGGCCGGCGGAGCCATCCGAGGTAGAGACGATCGCCTCCATGTGGCGCGAGGCGTCGCAGTGGCTCAAGGCGCAGGGGTCGGACCAGTGGCAGTACCCGCCGGACACGGACAAGATCTCGCGCGACGTGAGGCAGGGGACCGCGTACATCGCTCACAGAGGTGAGACCTACCTCGGCACGATCACCCTTGATGAGTCCGCGGACCCCGAGTTCTGGACTGACGAAGACAAGCCGAACGATGCTCTCTACGGCCACCGAATCATCGTGCTTCCGGCCGCTCACGGGGAACGTGTCGGCAGCGCCCTACTCGACTGGGCATCGGTCAAAGCCCGTGAGGTCGGCAAGCACTGGTTCCGCGTGGACGCCTGGAAGACGAACGAGAAGCTTGGTCAGTACTACGAACGTTGCGGATTCCAGCACGTCCGGACGGTGGACCTGCCACACCGCCGGTCCGGAGCCCTCTACCAGCGCACGGCCGGGCTCGTCACCGGTGACGGGCCGCCGGTAGTGCAGGTGGAAAGGGGCGGAAACGCCGAACTTGTCCTGTGACCAACACCACGGGTCGGAGACAGGAGCAGCGTGCAGCCACCAGCTTTTCCACCACATGCGCCGTCACCTAGCTGTGGGTTGTGGTTACGCCGTGCAGCCGACCCTTCAACGGGGCCTAGACTGAGGCATGTTCGACGGTCTCGGGCCGTAGCCCCGAGACCGGCCTGACACCTCACACAAGCCGGTGTGCCTCCGACCGGGTGTCCACTACTCAGTGGGCGCCTTGGCGGATGCACGACTGGCCAAGAAGAGGTGATGCATGTCCGACCCTGAAAGCATCGAGGGTCGGCAGGATCGTGGAAGGTTGAGCAAGCTCGTCGAGGCTGTTGCGATGGCGCTGAGCGTCAGTTTTGCAACAGAGATCGGCACGAGACTCGGCCAAGCAGTGGCGAAGGTACTCAGCCTGTAGCCGCAGAGCGGCCCTGGGGGGCAACCCAGGGCCGTACTCAACACGGTCCTACCGATTGGCGCCCTGTCGTTCCTAACCCGGCGGCAGGGCGCCGCTTGTTGTGCACTCACACTGGCCGCGAGATACGACCTCGCATACGTATTGCGTACGCAATGCCTTTCCAGAGTAGCGCCTTCCGGGTCGTACGACCTACCTCCCAGCGGGACGACTTGCTGCCAGACGGCCCGCCGTGCCAGAGAAGCTCGTACGCCAACCCATACGCCAACAGCAGCGCACAACCCCAGTCAGCCGAGGGTGCCAGCACGCCCCGCGATCAGCTTGCCCCCGGCCCAGACACGGCCTGAAAAGCGGAAGGTCGCCGGTTCGACCCCGGCCCCAGCCACAACCGCCCACCAGGGCGAAGCCCCCGCCGAGATCATTCGGCGGGGGCTTCTTCGTGCCGTTCCGACGGCAGTGTGACGGGCAGTGCCCGCACCCGAGCACACGGATGATCTAGGTTGTGTCGATGCAGCCCTCTCCGTCGCCGCGGATACCGGCGAACGAGCTCCGGCCCGGCCGTCACTGGTACGCAACGGCGGCCGCGATCTCCGTCCTGCTGATCGTGCTGGGCGTGGCCCTCGGAATGCACGGGTTCAAGAACGTGGTCAACGCGGTGGATACGGACAACCAGTTCGCCAACGGCGACACCGTCACCCTGCGGCTCGATCCGGAACACGAGAAGGCGATCTGGATCAGGGGTCGGGGTCCGTCATCCGCCCAGGCGTGCGACATCACCGGTCCGGGCGACCCCGGTCTCACCGGTCCGGGAATCGACCTGTTCCTCACCCGCGACGAGACCTGGAACCCGCTGTACACCATCGACGTGCCGCGGGCAGGCGACTACAAGGTCACCTGCTCCTCTCAAGGAGGGCCGTCCCGGTACGCCATCGGGGACCCCGGGGGCTTCGTCACGTTCGGAGGCCGGCTGGTACTGGCCATCCTTCTCCCGGTGCTCGGCATCGGCGTCGGCGCCGCCATCGCCCTCGTCACCGCTTTCCGCCGCAGAGGCCATCGCAAGCGGCTGCTCGCCGAACGCCACGGCTCCGGTGGCAGCCATCCCGCACAGCCCGCCATGAGCCCCGGTGCCGGTCCCGACCATCAGTGAAGCGGTGCCGGCGGCCCGGACTTCGGCAGCGCCTTCGACACGGCCGCAAGGCCCCGACGGCCCTCGGGTTCGAGGGTGCCGTCGGGGCCTTCGCCGTTCCCGGGCGTTACGCCGTCCCGTGCAGGTCCGTGTCCGCCGGGCTCGTGGTGAAACCGGTGAACCGTACGGTGAGCCCCTCGCGCTCCGGTGAGCAGCAGAAGGGGCCCGCCGTCGCCACGGCCTCCGGGGGCAGGGGCACCAGCCGGAACATCCGCCACGGACCGCCGGCGGACCGGGCGCGCAGCGTCAGGGCGTCGCCCGCGCGGCTGGCCCGGACGGTGACCGGCTTGCCCGCCCACTCCGGCACCGGCGACTGCGACCAGTCCGATACCTCGCGGGTCACGACGGCGCCCAGATGCGGGGCGCCGTCGGTGTACTCGATCCCCGCCTTGACCCAGTTCGTCTCGTCGACGCGGATCATCAGTCCGGCCTGGTCGTACAGGTGGGTGAAGTCGGCTTCGAAGGTCACTTCGATCGCCCCGCCCTGGGGGAACTCCGTCAGCAGGGCGTGGCCGTCGTCGCGGATGTAGCCGTAGCTCGTGCGGCGCCAGAAGTCGCTGCGGGCCCCCGTGGTCACGACGAGCGCGCCCGTGCCGTCCGGGGCCGCCTGCGGCGGGTGGTTGAGCCACCGCGCTTCGTCCCAGGCCACGGTCCGGTGATGTGTGTCCGCCACCGTCTCTCCTTGTCTGTGCCGGCTGCCCCGCCGTGCGCCATCCTGTCGGACCTGCCGGGCCGGGGCCATGGAAACGGCCCCGCGCTGCGGACGGACGGTGCGGGACGGGGCCTGCGGGGCCCCGTGCGGCACGGCGGGGCCCGCGGAGGGAGTTCCTCCGCGGGCCCGTCGTGCGGCGGCGTCCGCCGGCGTCGCGGCCGCCTGGTCATACGGCCGCCCCGGCGTCGCGGCCGCCCGTCAGCGCCGGCCGTCGGCGGGCGCCTTCCCCGGGGACGTGGACGGCGTCCCCTCCGCACCGGCCGGATCGTCGTCCGCGCCGCGCCGTCCCCGCCGTACGGCGAGCAGCGCGATGCCCGCGCCCGCCGCCGCCAGCAGGCCGAGCAGCGCCCAGTCCGGTACGGCCGCGCCCACTCGCTGGGCCCAGCGCTCCGCCTCGAACGAGCCGTCCACACTGAGCAGTCCGGGCAGTGCCGTCGTGCCGTCGAACACCAGGAACATCGTGCCGAGTGCGATGAAGAACAGCCCGGAGAGCAGCGACGTGGTGTGCAGCTCCAGCCGGCCCACGCGGATGGTACGCCCGCGCAGCCAGCCCTTCCGCCCCAGTTCGAAGCGGTCCCAGAGCAGGGCCAGGACGAACAGCGGTACGGCCATGCCCAGCGCGTACGCCGCGAGCAGCACGCCTCCGTAGACGGGGTTGCCGCTCACCGCGGCGACCGTCAGCACACTGCCGAGGATCGGGCCCGCGCAGAAGCCCGCCAGGCCGTAGACCGTGCCGAGGGCGTAGACCTTCGCGGCGCTCGTCGGGCGGATGCGGCCGGACGCCTCCTGGAGGCGGCGCGAGGCGAAGCCCAGTCCGAGGATCTGCGCGACGCCCAGCGCGATGATCAGCCAGCCGCTGAGGGCGACGAGCAGATCGCGGTGCCCGTAGAACAGGCGTCCCGCGTACGAGCCGCCGACGCCGAGCGGCACCAGGGTCGTCGCCAGGCCCAAGTAGAAGATGCCGGTACGGGCGACGAGGCGCGAGGTGCTGTCGATCGAATAGGCGAAGAACGCGGGCAGCAGCAGCGCGCTGCACGGGCTGAGCAGCGCCAGCAATCCGCCGAGGAAGGCCGCGAGATAGCCGATGTCGGTCACTTGTCCGAGCCCTCGGTCTCCGCCTGCTTCGCCGCCGCCTCAATGGCCTCGGCGAAGACCTCCGTCGGCTGCGCTCCGGCGATCGGCTTGCCGTTGACCAGGAAGGACGGCGTGCTGGTGGCCCCGATGCCGTAGGCCTCCTCCTGGTCCTTCTCCACCGACTGCTTGGCCGCGTAGCTCTCCATGTCGGTGTGGAAGCGGTCCATGTCCTTGACGCCGGCCTTCTTGGCGATCGCGTCGAGGCGCTCCTTCGAGTAGCCCTTCTTCATGTTGTCCTCTTCCGAGAACGCCACCTCGTGGAACTGCCAGAAGCGGCCCTGCTGCCCGGCCGCCCAGCTCGCGTAGGCCGCCTGCGCGGAGTCCTCGCCGAAGACCACGAGGTTGCGCCACTCGATGCGCAGCACGCCCTTGTCGACGTAACGCTTCACCAGTTCGGGCTCGGTGTCGCGCGCGAACTTGCCGCAGAAGGGGCACTTGAAGTCGGCGTATTCGATCAGGACGACGGGGGCGTCCGCGCGGCCCATCGCCAGCTTGTCGTCCTTGTCGCGGCGGGCGAGCTCCGCGAGCTGGGCGTAGGTGTCGGCGTTGGGGTCGGCCGAGCCCTCGCCGGGCGTCTCGACCGTCACGGCCGGGGTGTCGTCGGACGAACCACCGCCCGTCGCGAAAGCCGAGAGGACGCCGAGCACCAGGGCGGCGACCAGCACCACGGCGCCGATCACGATGCCGCGGTTCTTGCGGCCGGCCGGGGAGGGGCCGGGGGTGGACTTGTTGCCGTTGGAGGCCATGGAGATCTCTCCTGGGGAGCGGCACGGCGCCGGCCCACGTCAGTGGCGTGGCCTGTGCGCGTACGTGCCTGGGATGAAGGGACGAGGGGGTGAAGGGGACGGGGAAGAAGGACGAGGGGGCGAGCGGCGAGCGGCGAGGCAACCCGCGGAGGCCCGGCCGATGCGCGCGAGCCCTGCGGGACGGGCGCGCTCCCGGGCGGGAGCCGGACGCAGCCGGACGAACGGCACCGACGGACGGTGCGGCCGGCCCGGTCGGCGCGCGGTTCGCGCCGTCGCGGTGCGCCCCAAGTGCGCCCCGCCTGCGGCGCCGTGCCGTACGCCCTGTCGCTCTGTCGCCCTGTCGTGCGTCCTGCGACCGGGTCCGGTCAGCCGAGCGGGGTGTCCCGCGTGTCCGGTGCGGCTGCCGTGCCCGGCATCCCGGACGCTGCCGCCGCTCCCACGGGGACGGCGCCCGGCACCGACCCGCAGGCGACCTCGCCCGCCAGCCGCTGCGCGGTCGCCACGGCCAGCAGCACGACCGAGGCGACGGCCAGCACCGGCTGGACCGGCGCCCAGACCGTCATCGCCCCGGAGGTCCCGAGCAGCAGCAGGACGACCTTGTTGCACACAGGGCAGCCGACGGCAAGGAACGACAGCAGCCCGCCGGCCGTGCCCAGCCGGCGGCGCCGGCGCTCCCGTCCGTCCGGCTCCGGCGGCTCGCTCCCGCGTTCGGCACCGATGCGTACGTAGGTCGCGAGCAGCAGACCGCCGAGGACGGCGGTGACGGCGAGCACCGGGTAGGCCCACCAGGTGGTCGGCACGGTCCGGCCGAAGACGGGATTCGGGATGACGGCGGTGGGCAGGCCGGCCGCCAGCGCGGTCAGCACGGCCGCGGCCAGGGCGGCGCCCCAGCGGGCGGGCGGCCAGAGGGCGGGGGCGCGCAGCGCCAGCCGCACGGTGGTTCGGGGGTCCTTCACGGTCTTCTCCTGTCCGGGGACGGCGGATGCCGGGGATACGGAGACCGGTGCGGAAGCCGTGCGCGGGGCGCGCGGCGGAAGACGGCCCGGAGCACGCGGCGAGCGCGCGGCGGGAGGCCCTGGCGCGGTGGCGCTACGGGCGGTCGGCACCGGCCGGCGGCATCTAGACCCGCAGCAGGACCGACAGCGTCACAGGAGTGGCGGGGGAGGTCGTCGGACCGCGGGCGTCGGGCAGCCCGCGGAGCGCCTCGGCTCCGTCCCCCTCGGCGTACGCGAGGCGCGCGCCCAGGGCGGGGCACTGGTCGTGGGCGGAGACGGTGCTCGCCGGCACGGCGGGGTCGGTACCCCGGTCCTGCGGACGCTTGCAGTGCGGCGAACCGTCGTCGTCCGACGCCCACGACAGCGGTGTCCCGGCCCGGTCGGCACTCCCGGGCACCGTGAGCGCCCGCCCGGACGGCTGTTCGGCCCCGGACCCGTCACCCCCCGGCTTCTCCGCCGCCGCGGAGCCCTGGTCCGCCACCGGGAAGCCGTGCGCCACGGCTGCGACGCCGGTACCGCCCGTCGCGACGGCGGGTGCCGCCCGGCCCGGCAGGCAGAACAGCGCCACGAGAACGGCCATCAGCGCACCGGCGACCGCGCCGGCCGCGAAGCGGCGGCTGTGCGCGGTGGGGCTGCTGATCACAGGGGGCCTTCCGGAGGGGTGGACTCCAGGCATCGTAACCTCCGGCCGGCGCGACGGGACGGACGGATGGATGGATGGACCGGAGCCCATCCCGTCCGGACCCGGCGACCAGCACGGACACGGACACGGGCGCCGAACCCCCCACCGCCACCGGCCGGGACCCCCGGCAGGCCGCGCGCGTAACTCGTTCGCCAGTTGTTTCCGCGAGGTGAGATCCTGGGCTCGGTATGTCTACTTCCCCCTCCCCCGCTGTCGCCGCCCTCCAGGCCCGGCTGTGCGAGCTGATGCTGCGTGACGAGCACCGGCTGGGGCGGCGCCTCGACGGTGCCCGCCGCATCCGCAAGCCCGAGGCCCGGCAGGCGGTGCTGGACGAGATCACGGCCGAGATAGAGCAGGCCGAGGAGCGCGTGGCGCGGCGGCGCGCCGGCGTGCCGGCCGTGACGTATCCGGAAGCACTGCCGGTCAGCCAGAAGAAGGACGAGATCCTGGCGGCGATCCGCGACCACCAGGTGGTGATCGTCGCCGGTGAGACCGGCTCCGGCAAGACCACTCAGATCCCCAAGATCTGCCTGGAGCTGGGCCGCGGGGTCCGCGGTCTCATCGGGCACACCCAGCCGCGCCGCATCGCGGCCCGCACGGTCGCCGAGCGGGTGGCGGAGGAGCTGAACACACCGCTGGGCGAGGCGGTCGGCTGGAAGGTCCGGTTCACCGATCAGGTGAGCCCCGCCACACACGTCAAGCTGATGACGGACGGCATCCTGCTCGCCGAGATCCAGACGGACCGCGAGCTGCGCCAGTACGACACGATCATCATCGACGAGGCACACGAGCGCAGCCTCAACATCGACTTCATCCTGGGCTACCTCGCCGCGCTGCTGCCGAAGCGTCCCGACCTCAAGATCGTCATCACCTCCGCCACGATCGACCCGGAACGCTTCGCCCGCCACTTCCGCACCCCCGGAGCCACCGGCACCACTCCCGGCGCCCACGACGGCAACGGCGAGGACGGGAAGGCGAACGAGGGCGCCGCCCCCATCGTCGAGGTCTCCGGCCGCACCTATCCCGTCGAGGTGCGCTACCGCCCGCTCCTGGAGGAGGGGTCCGAGGAGAGCGACCGCGACCAGGTGACCGCCATCTGCGACGCCGTCGACGAACTGCAGGCCGAGGGCCCCGGCGACATCCTCGTCTTCCTCTCCGGCGAGCGGGAGATCCGCGACACGGCGGACGCCCTGGGCAAGCGGAACCTGCGCTCCACCGAGATCCTGCCGCTCTACGCCCGCCTCTCGCACGCGGAGCAGCACCGGGTGTTCCAGCGCCACCCCGGCCGCCGCATCGTCCTGGCCACGAACGTCGCCGAGACCTCCCTCACCGTTCCCGGCATCCGCTACGTCATCGACCCGGGCACGGCCCGCATCTCCCGCTACAGCCACCGCACCAAGGTGCAGCGGCTGCCGATCGAGCGGATCTCGCAGGCCAGCGCCAACCAGCGCAAGGGCCGCTGCGGCCGGACGGCCGACGGCATCTGCGTCCGGCTCTACTCCGAGGAGGACTTCCTCTCCCGCCCGGAGTTCACGGACGCCGAGATCCTCCGCACCAACCTCGCCTCCGTCATCCTCCAGATGACCGCGGCCGGGCTCGGCGACATCGAGCGCTTCCCGTTCATCGATCCGCCGGACCGCCGCAACATCAAGGACGGCGTGCAGCTCCTGGAAGAACTGGGAGCCTTCTCCACCGGGCAGAAGGGGGCTTCGGGCTCCGCGCGGGACGCGGGCAAGCGGCTCACCCAGACCGGCCGCAAGCTCTCCCAGCTGCCCGTGGACCCGCGGCTGGCCCGGATGGTCCTCGAAGCCGACCGGAACGGCTGTGTCCGCGAGGTCATGGTGATCGCGGCGGCCCTCTCCATCCAGGACCCGCGCGAACGCCCGGCCGAGAAGCAGCAGCAGGCCGACCAGCAGCACGCCCGCTTCCGCGACGAGACCTCCGACTTCCTCGCCTTCCTCAACCTCTGGCGCTATGTGCGGGAGCGGCAGAAGGAGCTGTCCTCCTCCGCGTTCCGCCGGATGTGCCGCAACGAGTTCCTGAACTACCTGCGGATACGGGAGTGGCAGGACATCTACACCCAGCTCCGGCAGGTGGCTCGCGGCATGGGCATCCACACCGGCGCCGGGGACGAGCCAGACGCGCCCGCCGACCGCGTCCACACCTCCCTGCTCGCCGGTCTCCTCTCGCACATCGGGCTCAAGGACACCGAGGCGAAGAACGAGTATCTGGGCGCGCGGAGCGCCAAGTTCGCGGTCTTCCCCGGCTCCGCCCTCTTCAAGAAGCCGCCGCGCTGGATCATGTCGGCCGAGCTGGTGGAGACGTCCCGGCTGTGGGCGCGGGTCAACGCGAGGATCGAGCCGGAGTGGGTCGAGCCGCTCGCGCAGCATCTGGTGAAGCGCAACTACAGCGAACCGCACTGGGAGCAGAAGCAGGCGGCGGTGATGGCGTATGAGCGGGTGACGCTCTACGGCGTGCCGATCGTCGCCCAGCGGAAGGTCAACTACGGGCGCATCGACCCGGAGACCTCGCGTGAGCTCTTCATCCGCCATGCCCTGGTCGAGGGCGACTGGCGGACGCACCACCAGTTCTTCCACGACAACCGCAAGCTGCTGAGCGAGGTCGAGGAGCTGGAGCACCGCGCCCGCCGCCGCGACATCCTCGTGGACGACGAGACGCTGTTCGACTTCTACGACCAGCGGCTGCCCGAAGACGTCGTCTCCGGCGCGCACTTCGACTCCTGGTGGAAGAAGAAGCGCCGCGAGGAGCCGGAGCTGCTCGACTTCGAGAAGTCGATGCTCATCAACGAGCGGGCGGAGGGCGTCTCCAAGGACGACTACCCGGACTCCTGGCGGCAGGGCAAGCTCAAGTTCCGCGTGACGTACCAGTTCGAGCCGGGTGCCGACGCGGACGGCGTCACCGTCCACGTCCCGCTCCAGGTGCTCAACCAGGTCACCCCGGAGGGCTTCGACTGGCAGATTCCGGGACTGCGGGAGGAGCTGGTCACCGAACTGATCCGTTCCCTCCCCAAGCCCGTACGCCGCAACTACGTGCCGGCGCCGAACTACGCGAAGCGTTTCCTGGCCGCCGCCGTTCCCGGGCCGGAGCCGCTGACGGCGGCCCTCGGCCGGGAACTCCAGCGGATGGTCGGCGTCCGGATCGACCCGGAGGACTGGGATCTCTCCAAGGTCCCGGACCATCTCAAGATCACCTTCCGGGTGGTGGACGAGCGCCGCCGCAAGATCGCCGAGGACAAGGACCTCGACGCGCTCAAACTCCGCCTCAAGCCCAAGACGCAGGCGGCGATCAGCAAGGCCTTCGACCAGTCCTTCGAGAAGCCGTCCACGGGCGGCGAGCGGCCCGCGGGTGCCCCGGCCGGGCCGGTCCAGCGCACCGGGCTCACCTCCTGGACGCTGGGCACCCTGCCGCACACGTTCGAGACCCGGCGGGCCGGACAGCCCGTCAAGGCGTATCCCGCGCTGGTGGACGAGGGCGAGTCGGTGGCCGTACGGCTCTTCGACACCGAGTGGGAGCAAACCGAGGCGATGTGGCGGGGCACCCGCCGGCTGATCCTGCTGGGCATCCCGGTCAACCCCGCGAAGTTCGCCCAGAACCAGCTCTCCAACCAGCAGAAGCTGGCGCTCTCCCGCAATCCGCACGGCAGTGTCCAGGCCCTCTTCGACGACTGCGTGACCGCCGCCGCCGACCGCCTCATCGCCGCCCGCGGCGGCCCGGCCTGGGACGAGGAGAGCTTCCGCAAGCTGTACGACGCCGTACGGGCCGATCTCGTGGACGCCACGATGGACGCCGTCCGCAAGGTCCGCGAGGTGCTGGCCGCGTGGCACGCGTGCGAGCAGCGGCTGCGGTCCACCACGTCGTCGGCGCTCCTCACCTCGGTCGCGGACGTCAGGGAGCAACTGGCGGAACTGATCAAGCCGGGCTTCGTCACGGAGCACGGGGTGGGGCGGCTGCCGGACCTGATGCGCTATCTCGTGGCGGCGGACCGCCGGCTCCAGCAGATGCCGGTGAACGCCGAGCGGGACCGCAGCCGGATGGCGAAGGTCCACGAGATGCGGGACGAATACGCCTGGCTGCTGGAGCAGTTCCCGCCGGGCCGCCCGGTGCCGCCGGAGGCGCGGAAGATCCGCTGGATGATCGAGGAACTGCGGGTCAGCTACTTCGCGCACGCGCTGGGCACGGCGTATCCGGTCTCCGACAAGCGCATCGTGAAGGCCGTCGACGCGGCGGCACCGTCCACCGCGCGGTAACCGCGCGCCGGGGACGGGCCGTGGTTCGACTGCGTGCCTGACCTGCTGTAGAGTCTGGCTTCGCAGCGCACGGAAGTCGGCGCGGCAGCAAGGTCCTGTGGAGCAGTTTGGAGTGCTCGCCACCCTGTCAAGGTGGAGGCCGCGGGTTCAAATCCCGTCAGGACCGCACGGAGCGAAGGGCCCGCACCTCATCGAGGGGCGGGCCCTTCCGTTCACCCCGGCTCCGCCTCCCCCCACACCGGCGACCCGCGCGGGGTGCGGGCGAACTGGACGGTCGTGGAATCACGGAGGCGGTGTAGCCGCCGGTAACTCAGCAAATCCCGTCAGGACCGCACACCTGGCATCACTCGGGCCTCCAGCGGCTTCACGCGCCCCTCTCGCCCCTTACGACGCGCTCCGGGCCGTCCCGGTCCCGTCCGTCCCCGCGGAGCCTCCTCCGCGCGCTGTAGGCCCGTCCACGGCCCGCGCCCGTCTCACTGCCGCCCAACACCCCTGCGTAGACGTTCTGTTGGCTGACAGGCGGCTGTGCCGCCGGAGCCGGGGACTCCTGGCGTCTTGACGGTGCCGGGAGGCGGGAGGTACCCAGACCGGAGGGGCCGGATCGCGGAGGTGGGCGCATGGCGGCATCCGCTCGACATGGGGCGCGGACGCCCGCGCCGCCGTCCGCCTCGGCCGGCGGCACACGCCCCGGCGCCGCCCGGCCCCCCGGACCGTGCTGCACGGAGCCGGACGGAGCCGGACCGTGCCGGACAACACGCGGAACCGCGGCCGACGCAGTCGGCGGAACACGCGCACTTCCCACTACCGCAAGCCAGTTGGGCCGGACAAGAAGGCCACGCTGTGACGGGTGTCACTGAATGAGTTTTCGCGCCAGGGGAACTCGGACACCTCTCGGGAGGCGTCGATTTAATATGTGCAATTGTACTCTCCCGTGAGGTCTGCGCGAACACCCGCGAGAACCACCCGAAGGGGCACCCGGACCTCAACACGGACGCGCAGAACCGATCGCCCGGCCGCCTCGGCGAGGGCCCGGAAAACGCCTTCCCGGCCGGCCGCCCCGGAAGCCCCGCCGGAACCGCGGACCCGAACTCCCGCCCCGCAAAAGAAAGATCGCGCTGGACCCGGCGGAGTCCAGCGCGATCAACGACGCGCCCTCAGGAACAAGGGACCGGAGCCTGAAGGGGCAGGCTCCTGTCGTGGGGTGGGGTGTGGGCCGGACCGGGACCGTGGGGGGCCCGGAAATGCCCGGTTATGCAGGTGTTTCAGGCCTCGCTGCGCTGCTGCGGGATGCCCGCCAGCAGTGCGCGGACCTCCGCTTCGCGGTAGCGCCGATGCCCTCCGAGCGTGCGGATGGACGTGAGCTTGCCAGCCTTGGCCCAGCGCGTGACCGTCTTCGGGTCCACGCGGAACATCGTGGCGACCTCAGCCGGGGTCAGCAGCGGCTCGGCATCAGGGGTGCGAGCGGTCATGAGCGGCCTCCTCGGGAGAACCGAACCATCACGGTTCTTTCCTCTAAATTCTGCACCTTGACCCGCGTTGCCCGAAATGGCAGACGCGGGCCGAGTCGGTTATAGGACGAACGGCTTGCCCTCGGCACTACAACTACACCATCTGTCCAGCCGCGTCGGCCAAACCGATGGAATTGCCCTCCGAGGTGTCCAAGCTCGACGGATCCCGATGGACCGGGCCAGAACGGACAGTTACCCGCTCGTGACGATCAGTCACACCGTGATCAGTGACCACCAGCCCCACCAAGGAGCACATAACAGAGCCATCCGCCCATAGATGGACGGAAGGAGCCCTTGCGGGACTCCTTGTCCCATTTTGGCACGCAGGTGGGGGAAAAGAGCAAGGCCCCGATTAGTGCTCTCCGTCACGCTTGCGACAATGGCCCGGATCGGGCGCTACGCCCGGGATGCCTCGCCCGCATCGGTGACGGCCCGGTCAGCCGTGCGGCCGGAAAGCGACCGAAGCGGCGCCCCGTTCGCCCCGGAAGACCCCGGTGTCCCGTTCGTCCCGGGAGGCTCCGGAGCCCTGGCCGACCTCGCACGCCGCCGGACCGCCCGACGGCACACGCCGCCCGTGGTCCGGGGCCGGCGCGGCGGAGCGGGAGCCACCCGGCGCCGCTCCCGCGTCAGCTGGCGAACTCCCGTTCCCGGACCTCGCGCCAGCGTTCCATCAGCCGCTGGTACACCTCCCCGGCCCGCACGCCGTCCCCCGCGCGCAGCGCCTCCAGCCCCTCGGCGACGTCGGCGGCCGAACGGTCCCCGGCCAGCCAGTCGTCCTTCAGGGCGTGCACCAGGCCCCCGTAGTCGAGCTCGACCAGCGAGCGGGGGTGGAACTCCTCCAGCCAACGACCCACATCCTCCAGGCCGTCGATCAACGGACTCTCACTCAACGCCTCACGCAGAACTTTAAGCCCACGCGCCACACGCCGTCTCGCCTCGACCATCGGCGTGCGGTAGCGGAGCACCGGTCCCTCGGCCTTCTTCCCGACTTCCGACCGCTGGACGTACTCCCGCTCCTCCTCCGTGAAGAGCGCGAACCACCGCACCGGCACATGCCAGGTGGCGGTCCGGATCCACGGCCGGGCGTCCGGGTTGCGCTCCCGCCAGCGTTCGTGGTCGTCCGCCGCCTGCCGGCGCACCACCGGCGGCAGGGCGGCGTCCAGGACCGGGGCCGGCAGCAGCTCGGGCAGCGCTTCCAGCGCCTGCCAGCCGCGCAGCCGGGTCCGCCACGGGCAGACGCAGGTGACGCCGTCCACGACCGTCACGAAGGCGTCCCCGCTCTCGTGCACCGGCACCGCGACCGGTGGCGTCGGCAGCAGGTCCGCCAGCGAGCGGCGCAGCTCGTCCTGCGCGCCCGGGGGGTCGGCACGGTCGGCGTAGCGGTACCAGTGCGAGCGCTCCGGCTCGGGAAACGCCGCGAGTGGCTCGTACACGCGCAGATACGCGGCGTACGGCACGAACAGCGATGACGCCAGGCCCACCCGTTCACTCCCGTCCACAAGCCCGGATCCGCCCGCGGGACCGGTCCGGAGCGTCCCATGTCCGTTCCGCGTCAGAGCCTACGGACCCGGGCTCCGCCGTGGTCCCCGTGCCCCCGGGCGCCGGCGCACCACCCGGCGCACCACCCGGCGCGTCACCGGCGCACGACCGGCGCACCGCCGCGGTGGCCCCCGGGGCCGCGGTCCGGCCGCCACTCGCCCCGGCGCCCGGTACATCGCACGGCACTGGTGATCGGAGCCGGTTCAGGTTCTACTCTGTGCCTCACCGGCCCTCCCCACCCACAGGAGGGCACCCTTCGCGACTCCGGGAGTCACCACCGTGACCGACGTGTCCCACCCCACCGCCGCCGGCGATCTCGGCGCCCTGTCCACCCTCTTCCGCTCCGAGCAGGGCGGCCACGAGCGGGTCCTGCTCTGCCAGGACCGCGAGAGCGGCCTCAAGGCCGTGATCGCCCTTCACTCGACCGCGCTGGGACCCGCCCTCGGCGGCACCCGCTTCCACGCCTACGCCTCCGACGAGGAGGCCGTGCTCGACGCCCTGAACCTCGCCCGCGGCATGTCGTACAAGAACGCCCTCGCCGGGCTGCCGCACGGCGGCGGCAAGGCCGTGATCATCGGCAACCCGGCCACGGTCGCCGAGGGCGGGCTGAAGAGCGAGGCCCTGCTCCGCGCGTACGGGCGCTTCGTCGCCTCGCTGGACGGCCGTTACGTCACGGCCTGTGACGTCGGCACCTACGTCGCCGACATGGACGTCGTCGCCCGCGAGTGCCGGTGGACCACCGGGCGTTCGCCCGAGAACGGCGGCGCCGGCGACTCCTCGGTCCTCACCGCCTTCGGCGTGTTCCAGGGCATGCGGGCCAGCGCGCAGACGCTGTGGGGCGAGCCCACCCTGCGCGGCCGGACCGTCGGCGTGGCCGGGGTCGGCAAGGTCGGCCACCACCTGGTGGACCACCTCGTGGAGGACGGCGCGCGGGTCGTGGTCACCGATGTGCGGCCGGAGAGCGTGGAACGGGTGCGTGCCCGCCACCCGCAGGTGACGGCCGTGCCCGACACCGGGACGCTGATCCGCGCCGGTCTGGACGTCTACGCGCCCTGCGCCCTCGGCGGCGCCCTGGACGACGACACGGTGCCCGCGCTGACCGCGCGCGTCGTCTGCGGCGCGGCCAACAACCAGCTGGCCCACCCGGGCGTCGAGAAGGACCTCGCCGACCGCGGCATCCTGTACGCGCCCGACTACGTCGTGAACGCCGGTGGCGTCATCCAGGTCGCCGATGAGCTGCTCGGTTTTGATTTCGACCGGGCGAAGGCCAAGGCGGCGCAGATCTTCGACACGACCCTGGCCATCTTCGACCGCGCCAGGACCGACGGCGTCCCGCCCGCCGTCGCGGCCGACCGGATCGCCGAGCAGCGCATGGCGGAGGCCCGCACCGCCTGACGGCGCCTCCCGGGGGGGCACGTACGCCCCCGCACGCCGGGGCACGCACGCCGGGGCCCGCCGACGAGAAGTGACGAGAGAAGACTCACCACCCGTCGGCGGGTCGATCCGGAAGACCCGGTAAAATCGGGGTTGACCAGCGAGGACATTCCTCCTCGCGGACCCCGCCGCGGGGCACGTCCTGCGGGCGACGTACCGTATGGCGGCGGAAGCAGGTACCGTTGAAGTCCTACGGGACGGTCTCTTCACGGAGAGTCCGCTCCGGATCATGAACGCGTGTCAAGACTCTGGGGCCGTCGAGCCCCGCAATCGAGGGGGTCGAGCCATGGGGCGCGGCCGGGCCAAGGCCAAGCAGACGAAGGTCGCCCGCCAGCTGAAGTACAACAGCGGTGGGACTGACCTCTCACGGCTGGCCGACGAGCTGGGCGCATCGACGACGAAACAGCCGCCGAACGGCGAGCGCTTCGCGGACGATGAGCCGGACGACGACCCGTACGCACAGTACGCGGAGCTGTACAACGACGACGAGGACGAGGACGAGGAGTCGCAAGCCTCCGACCACTCCTCACGCCGCCGCGCCTGACGCGGCGGCGTCGGCATCCCCGGCACGCACACAACAGACCCGGTCCGTGGGCCAGACCCCGGACCGGGTTCTGTGCTGTCCTCGCCGGGCCGGCCTCGCGCCTCCGGTGCCCGCCTCACCGCACCGGCCGTCATCGCGACCGGTGCCGGTGCTCCGAGGCGGGTCCCGGGGCGTTCCGCTGCTCCGGGCCCACCGCGCATCGCCGACAACACCGCCGTCACACGGCGTAGTCGCCGGTCAGGGCCACCGCCTCGGCGTGCGCGCCGTCCTGCCCGCGTTCGGTGATCTCGCCGCAGACCCAGGCGTCCACCCCGCGGTCGGCGAGCGTCGCCAGGGCGGCGTCGGCTCCTTCCGGGGCCACCACCGCGATCATGCCGACGCCCATGTTGAGCGTCTTCTCCAGTTCCTCGCGTGCGACCGAGCCGGCCGTGCCGACCAGGTCGAAGACGGGGGCCGGGGTCCAGGTGGCGCGGTCCACGGTGGCGTGCAGCCCGTCCGGGATCACCCGGGCCAGGTTGTTGGCCAGGCCGCCGCCGGTGATGTGCGAGAAGGCGTGCACCTCGGTGGTGCGGGTAAGCGCCAGGCAGTCCAGCGAGTAGATCCGCGTCGGCTCCAGCAGTTCCTCGCCGAGGGTCCGGCCGAATTCGGGGATCTCCCGGTCCAGCGCGTAGCCCGCCCGGTCGAAGAGCACGTGCCGGACGAGTGAGTATCCGTTGGAGTGCAGCCCGGAGGAAGCCATGGCGATCACCGCGTCACCCGCGCGGATCCGTTCCGCGCCCAGCAGGCGGTCGGCCTCGACCACGCCCGTGCCGGCCCCGGCGACGTCGAAGTCGTCCGGCTCCAGCAGACCCGGGTGTTCCGCGGTCTCCCCGCCGACGAGCGCGCAGCCGGCCAGCACACAGCCCTCGGCGATGCCCTTGACGATGGCCGCCACCCGCTCGGGGCGGACCTTGCCCACGGCGATGTAGTCGGTCATGAACAGCGGCTCGGCACCGCACACCACCAGATCGTCCACGACCATGCCGACCAGGTCGTGGCCGATCGTGTCGTACACGCCCATGCGGCGGGCGATGTCGACCTTGGTGCCGACGCCGTCGGTGGCGGACGCCAGCAGCGGCCGCTCGTAGCGCTTCAGGACGGAGGCGTCGAAGAGCCCGGCGAAGCCGCCGAGACCGCCCACGACCTCGGGGCGGGTGGCCTTCTTCACCCACTGCTTCATCAGCTCGACCGCGCGGTCGCCCGCCTCGATGTCGACGCCCGCCGTCTTGTAGGACGCCGTCGGACGGCCGGCAGCGGTGCTCTCGGACATGACGCCTCAGTCTTTCGTGGCTCGGGGCTCGGGGCTCGTAGCTCGTTGTGCTCGGGGCTCTGTGGCCCGGGGCTCGATGACCCGGGCCCGGGCCCGGGAAGGACCCTCGGTGCGGGCAGTGCGGCGCTGCGGCCGGGCTACGGGCGGCGCAGGGCGTCCGCGCCGCCGACCCCGGCGGTCGGCGAGACCAGGCCGTCCGCGTCGGTGCGACTGGGCTCCGCCGTCTCGGCTTCCAGCAGGTGCTTGCCGAGCAGCTCCGGGTCCGGCAGGTCCATCGGGTACTCGCCGTCGAAGCAGGCCCGGCAGAGGTCCTTCTTCGGGATCGTCGTCGCCTCGACCATCGAGTCGATGGAGATGTACGCGAGGGAGTCGGCGCCCAGCGACTTGCCGATCTCCTCGACCGACAGCCCGTTGGCGATCAGCTCCGCCCGGGTGGCGAAGTCGATGCCGAAGAAGCACGGCCACTTGATCGGCGGGGAGGAGATCCGGACGTGGATCTCGGCGGCACCGGCCTCGCGGAGCATCCGGACCAGGGCCCGCTGGGTGTTGCCGCGGACGATCGAGTCGTCGACGACCACCAGCCGCTTGCCGCGGATGACTTCCTTGAGCGGGTTGAGCTTCAGCCGGATACCGAGCTGCCGGATGGTCTGGCTCGGCTGGATGAAGGTCCGGCCCACGTAGCTGTTCTTGACCAGCCCGGAACCGTACGGAATGCCGCTGGCCTCGGCATAGCCGACGGCGGCCGGGGTTCCGGACTCCGGGGTGGGTATCACCAGGTCCGCGTCGGCGGGGGCCTCGGCGGCCAGCCTGCGGCCCATCTCCACCCGGGAGAGGTAGACGTTGCGGCCGGCGATGTCGGTGTCGGGGCGCGCGAGGTAGACGTACTCGAAGACGCAGCCGCGCGGGCGGGCCTCGGCGAAGCGGGAGGTGCGCAGCCCGTTCTCGTCGACGGCGATCATCTCGCCGGGCTCGATCTCGCGGATGAAGCTCGCGCCGCAGATGTCGAGGGCGGCGGTCTCGCTCGCCACGACCCAGCCGCGCTCCAGACGGCCGAGGACCAGCGGGCGGACGCCCTGCGGGTCGCGGGCCGCGTAGAGGGTGTGCTCGTCCATGAAGACGAGGGAGAAGGCACCCTGGACCTTGGGCAGCACGATCGGTGCCGCCTGCTCCACGGTCAGCGGCTTGCCGTCCTCGTCCACCTGACCGGCGAGCAGCGCGGTGACGAGGTCGGTGTCGTTGGTGGCGGCCACCTGGGTGGCGCGGCCGTTCTCGCGGGGCAGCTCGGCGACCATCGCGGCCAGCTCGTGGCTGTTGACGAGATTGCCGTTGTGGCCGAGCGCGATGGAGCCGTGCGCGGTGGCACGGAACGTCGGCTGCGCGTTCTCCCACACCGAGGCACCGGTGGTGGAGTAGCGGGCATGGCCCACGGCGATGTGGCCCCGGAGGGAACCGAGCGAGGTCTCGTCGAAGACCTGGGAGACCAGGCCCATGTCCTTGAAGACGAGGATCTGGGAGCCGTTGCTCACAGCGATGCCCGCGGACTCCTGTCCACGGTGCTGCAGCGCGTACAGCCCGAAATAGGTGAGTTTGGCGACCTCTTCTCCCGGAGCCCAGACACCGAAGACGCCGCAGGCGTCCTGGGGGCCCTTCTCCCCGGGAAGGAGATCGTGGCTGAGTCGTCCGTCACCACGTGGCACGTCTCCGAGTCTAGGCCAGGTTGCCGGTTCGTCCGAACCGGGGATTCCGGCGCGAGGGCATTCCCGGGCAGGGCGGGAGCGGAAGCGGGCGGCGCCGGACCACACCTCTCCGCCGCTCCGCGGCGGGTGCGCGAGGGGGCGGCACTCCGGCGGATCCCCTGGTGGGACGGGTCTGCGGGGGGTCGCCCCGGGGTCCGGGAGGCCTCCGAGCGGCCGGGCCGGGACGGCCCTGCCGCGCTCGGCACGGGACCCGCCGGCCCCGTTCTCCGGGCCGCGAGCGGTGTCGAAGGTCACGGTCCGCCGAAGTCCCGTCCCGCTCCGACCGGCCGGGTGGGGACGGGGCGGCGGCGGGAAGCGGTGCTTCGGTGGCGTTCAGCCCAGGACCGGGAGCAGCGCGGAGAGGTCCGCGCGTTCGCCGCTCGCGGAGACCTCCGCCGCGTCCAGCGCCTCGGCCCACGGTCTGCGGCCGGTGGCCAGCCGGATCCAGGTCAGCGGGTTGGTCTCGACGACGTTGGGCGGGGTGCCCCGGGTGTGCCGGGGCCCCTCGACGCACTGCACGACCGCGAACGGCGGGATGCGCACCTCCACCGATCCGCCGGGCGCCTTCACGGCGAGGGCGTCGGCGGTGAGCCGGACCACGGCCGCCAGCGCCTGCCGGTCGTGGGAGACGGCCGTGCCGGTGGCGGCCGTCAGGTCGTCGCCGTGCACCACCGCCTCCAGCAGCCGGGTGACCAGGAAGTCGTCGACGGACATCACCCCGAAGACGGTCCGGACCGTGCTGCGGGCGTCCGTCTCCGCGACCGCCCCGGCCAGCCGGGCCGCTGCGGCGTCGAGCCGTTCCAGCACCGCCGCTCCGGTGCCGGGCAGGGCGGCGGCCTCCCGCACCGCCGCCTCCGCGACTCCGGAGGCCAAATCCCTCCCCTCCGACCCGAACCGGGCGAGGTACCCCTGGAGGTCCAGGTCCGGCTTGGCCGGTCCCGGCTCCTCCGCCAGCCGGCGCGGGAGGAAGTCCAGGCAGATGGCGATGTGCATTACCAGGTCCCGGACCGTCCAGCCCGCCAGTCCGGACGGGGCCTCCAGCAACTCGGGGGCGTCCGGGGCCGCGCAGAGGACGCGGACGGCCTCCCGTACGGCCCGTACCTCGGCGTCCAGCGCCGCGCGGGTGCGGGCGGGGTCGTAGCTGCGGGGGCGTGGCTTGCGCGCTCGCGAGGTCATACGGCCGAGCCTAGAGCCCGGCACGGCCGGGCCGGCCGGACATGGTTCGGATCCGGACCGCTCGGGCCGGGGAAACGGCGGACAGCCGCCGTGGACCCCCGGGCACCGTCCGGATCCGCGCCGTGCCGTGAACGGCCGGCGGGGCCGCGCTCCGTTACGGCCCGGTGGCCCCACGGGGGGCCGCCGCGCCCTTTCCCGAAGCGTCGTCGGACGCGCTCTCCCTCGCACCGCTCGCGCCACCGAGCCGCGGTGCTGATGCCGGTGCCGGTGCCGGTGCCGGTGCCGTGAAGATCTCGCCGTTCGCCGGCACACCTATGCCGCGCCAGTGGAACGGGATGCCCCGGGCCTTCAGGGGGTCGGGGCGGTCCATCAGCTGGAAGTGCAGATGGGGCTCGGTCGAGTTGCCGCTGTTGCCGGTCCCGGCCAGCCGCTGCCCGGCGCTCACCCGGTCTCCCTCGCGGACGGTCACCGACCGGCGGCGCAGATGGGCGTAGAGGGCGTAGGTGCCGTTC
This sequence comes from Streptomyces albus subsp. albus, assembly GCF_000719865.1. Lineage (GTDB taxonomy): Bacteria > Actinomycetota > Actinomycetes > Streptomycetales > Streptomycetaceae > Streptomyces > Streptomyces albus_E. Next base: position 10,504 of record NZ_JOID01000028.1, on the reverse strand, counting down.
CCCAGGTCGAGCACCACGTGGTTGCCGATGACGGCGGCCGGGGTGCCGCAGCCGCGGACCATGGCCTCGGCGAAGAAGTACAGCAGAGCGGGCCAGGAGGTGCGGCTGAGGTGGTCGCGGCGCCCGTCCCGGACCCGCACCACGGTGCCGTCGGCGACGGCCAGCACCGGTTCCCCGAAGGCGGGGAAGTCCTGGTTCCGGCGGACCACGGGCCACCAGCCGAATCCCGGCCGGGCCCGCTCCCCGGGCGCCGCCTCCCGCACCAGGTCTATCGCGTGGGACTGCCCGTAGACCCGGGTGCCGTGGCTCGGCACCTTGCCCGCCGGACTGTTCAGCGCGCGCCACCGCCCGGAGACCGGCGGCTCGACCTCGGCCGCCGGGGGTTCCTCCGGGTTCTCCCGCCGCTCGGCCCGGGGCCGTCGCTGCGAGCGGGCGGGGAGGAACTCGGCCGCGAGGCCGAACGCCACGACCAGTCCGAGGACCCACAGCGGGACGTCGCGGACGGCGTCGAGCCACACCAGGTCGAGCACGATGAGGATCGCCAGCAGACCGTAGTAGTACGGCCGCGCCTGCTTGAGTGCGTGGATCAAGGACATCGCCGGTTCCCCCTGCGGTGTGTCGGTTCTGTTCGCGTGTCGGTTCGGTCGCGTGGCGTGCGGGCAGCGGTCCCGTGCGCGCGGCGGCGCCGGCACGGATACCCGTGCGGGCGGCGGCGTCCCCCCGCGTGGTCGGCGCGGGGCCGGGACGTGCACGGCCGGTGCCGGGCCGGACCGTCGTGGTCAGTGCCCGGCCGCGGCGAGCGCGACGAGCAGCGGGACCACCCGGCCCGCCGGGACCTCGTATCCCGCGCGGCCCGACGACCGCAGCCATCCGGCGGCGGTCAGCTGTCGCAGATGGTGGTACACCTGCCCGGTCGTGCCGACCTCCGCCAGTTCGGTCAGCTCCGCCGCCGTGCGGCGGCCGCCGAGTATCTCCCGGAGCAACCGCAGCCGCACGGGGCGGCCCAGCGCGGCGAACGCCTCGGCGGCGTCCTCCCAGGCACCCGCCAGCAGCTCCTCCGTGGGCAGCCCGTACTGCCACTCGTACTGCTCGCCGGTGGGCAGCCGGACGGATCCGGTGAACAGCACGCCGCCGCTCTCCGCCCCGGCCTCCGACAGCTGGGCCTTGAGCCCGTCGAGCGCCCAGAAGTCCGGGCGCTCCATGACAGCCGGCCGGTCCTGCCGCCCCTCCGTCTCCTCCAGCTCGGCCAGCCGCCGCTCCAGCGCGGTGACCCGCTCTTCCAGGGCCACGGCTTCCCTCGCTTCTTCCCCCGCTTCTCCGCCTTCCACGAGACCCACCTTACGTAATTACGTAATCCTTGACAACATCTGGCCCGAAGGACGGGACGCGGAGGCCGCACCCGCGGGCTCCCGCACGTCTCCGCCTCCGCAACGGTCCCCGGACAGCGCGACGGCCCCGCCCACCGGAGTGGACGGGGCCGTGACAACCGGGCGACCGGGGCGGCCGCGCGGGGCCGGTCCCGGAGCGAGAACCGGTCCCGGAGCGCGGGCCGGTCAGGCCAGCAGGGCCGGGATCGTCGCCTCGTGCGCCTCCCGCAGCTCGGCCAGCGGGATGGAGAACTGGCCCTGCACCTCCACCGCGTCACCGTCGATCACGCCGACACGGGTGGCCGGCAGGCCCCGCGCGCCGCACATGTCGGTGAAGCGGAGCTCCTCGCTGCGCGGCACCGCGACGATCGCGCGGCCCGCCGACTCGGAGAAGAGGAAGACGAACGGGTCCAGCCCCTCGGGTACGACCAGCCGCGCGCCCCTGCCGCCCTTGAGGCAGGACTCGGTGACCGCCTGGATCAGCCCGCCGTCGGAGAGGTCGTGCGCCGCGTCGATCATGCCGTCGCGGGAGCCCGCGATCAGGATCTCGGCGAGCAGCCTCTCGCGCGCCAGGTCCACCTTCGGCGGGAGGCCGCCGAGGTGCCCGTGGACCACCTGCGACCAGGCCGAGCCGCCCAGCTCCTCCCGGGTCTCCCCGAGGAGGTAGACGAGCTGGCCGTCCTCCGCGAAGGCCATCGGGGTGCGGCGCGTGACGTCGTCGATGACGCCCAGCACGCCGACCACCGGGGTCGGGTGGATGGCCGTCTCACCGGTCTGGTTGTACAGCGAGACGTTGCCGCCGGTGACGGGCGTGCCCAGCTCCAGGCAGGCGTCGGCCAGCCCGCGGCAGGCCTCCGCGAACTGCCACATGACCGCCGGGTCCTCCGGCGAGCCGAAGTTGAGGCAGTCGGTGACGGCGAGCGGCTTGGCGCCGGAGGCGGCGACGTTGCGGTACGACTCGGCCAGGGCCAGCTGGGCGCCGGTGTACGGGTCGAGCTTGGCGTAGCGGCCGTTGCCGTCCGTGGCCACCGCGACGCCGAGGTTGGTCTCCTCGTCGATGCGGATCATGCCGGAGTCCTCGGGCTGGGCGAGGACGGTGTTGCCCTGGACGAAGCGGTCGTACTGGTCCGTGACCCAGCTCTTGGACGCCTGGTTCGGCGAGGCCACCAGCTTGAGCACCTGCTCGCGCAGCTCCCCCGCGTCCGCCGGGCGCGGCAGCTTGCCCGCGTCGTCGGCCTGCAGGGCGTCCTGCCAGTCCGGCCGGGCGTACGGACGGTGGTACACCGGGCCCTCGTGGGCGACGGTGCGCGGCGGCACGTCGACGATCTGCTCGCCGTGCCAGTAGATCTCCAGCCGGTCGCCGTCGGTGACCTCACCGATGACGGTGGCGATGACGTCCCACTTCTCGCAGATCTCCAGGAAGCGGGCGACCTTGTCCGGCTCGACGATCGCGCACATCCGCTCCTGCGACTCGCTCATGAGGATCTCCTCGGGCGAGAGGCTGGCGTCGCGCAGCGGCACGGTGTCGAGCTCGACGCGCATACCGCCGGAGCCGGCGCTCGCCAGCTCGCTGGTGGCGCAGGAGAGGCCGGCGCCGCCGAGGTCCTGGATGCCGGCGACGAGGTCCTCGGCGAAGATCTCCAGGGTGCACTCGATGAGGAGCTTCTCCTGGAACGGGTCGCCGACCTGGACGGCGGGGCGCTTGGCGGGGCCGGTGGACTCGAAGGTCTCCGAGGCCAGCACGGAGACGCCGCCGATGCCGTCGCCGCCGGTGCGGGCACCGTAGAGGATCACCTTGTTGCCGGCGCCGGACGCCTTGGCGAGGTGGATGTCCTCGTGCTTCATCACGCCCACGCACAGCGCGTTGACCAGCGGGTTGCCCTGGTAGCAGGGGTCGAAGACGACCTCGCCGCCGATGTTGGGCAGACCCAGGCAGTTGCCGTAGCCGCCGATGCCGGAGACGACGCCGGGCAGCACCCGCTTGGTGTCCTCGTGGTCCGCGGCGCCGAAGCGCAGCGGGTCCATGACGGCGACGGGGCGGGCGCCCATGGCGAGGATGTCGCGGACGATGCCGCCGACGCCGGTGGCCGCGCCCTGGTAGGGCTCGACGTACGAGGGGTGGTTGTGCGACTCGACCTTGAAGGTGACGGCGTAGCCCTGGCCGACGTCCACGACGCCGGCGTTCTCGCCGATGCCGACGAGCATGGCGTCGTTCTCGGGGGCCTTCTCGCCGAACTGCTTGAGGTGCACCTTGCTCGACTTGTACGAGCAGTGCTCCGACCACATGACGGAGTACATGGCGAGCTCGGCGCCGGTCGGGCGGCGGCCGAGGATCTCGCGGATGCGCTCGTACTCGTCCTGCTTGAGGCCGAGCTCGGCCCAGGGCTGCTCGGTGCCGGGGGTGTCCGCGGCGTGCTTGGTGGTGTCGAGGCTCATGCGCTGACCAGCTTCTTCAGGATCGAGGTGAAGAATCCGAGGCCGTCCGTGCCGCCGGTGCCGACCATCGGGTCGACGGCGTGCTCCGGGTGCGGCATGAGACCGACGACGTTGCCGGCCTCGTTGGTGATGCCGGCGATGTCCCGCAGCGAACCGTTGGGGTTCAGGTCGCGGTAGCGGAAGACGACGCGGCCCTCCGCCTCCAGCGTGTCGAGGGTGCGCTCGTCGGCGACGTAGCGGCCGTCCACGTTCTTGAGCGGGATGTGGATCTCCTGGCCGGCGGTGAAGTCGGTGGTCCAGGCCGTCTCAGCGTTCTCCACCCGGAGCTTCTGCTCCCGGCAGATGAAGTGGAGGTGGTTGTTGCGCAGCATGGCGCCGGGCAGCAGATGCGTCTCGGTGAGCACCTGGAAACCGTTGCAGATGCCGAGCACCGGGAGGCCGCCCCGGGCCTCGCCGATCAGGGTGTCCATGACCGGCGAGAAACGGGAGATGGCGCCCGCGCGGAGGTAGTCGCCGTAGGAGAAGCCGCCGGGCAGGACGACGGCGTCGACCTGCTTCAGCTCCTTCTCGCGGTGCCAGAGGGCGACGGGTTCGGCACCGGCCAGCCGGATCGCGCGCCGGGTGTCCCGGTCGTCGAGGCTGCCGGGAAAAGTGATGACTCCGATACGAGCGGTCACGATTCCGCCTTCACGGTTTCCTCCACCCGGACGGTGAAGTCCTCGATGACGGTGTTCGCGAGAAAGGTCTCGGCCATCTCCCGGACCCGGGCGAGCGCGGCGTCGTCGGCCGGCCCGTCCAGTTCGAGTTCGAAGCGCTTTCCCTGGCGTACGTCGGAGATTCCGGCGAAGCCGAGGCGGGGCAGTGCACGCTGCACCGCCTGGCCCTGCGGATCGAGGATCTCCGGCTTGAGCATGACGTCGACTACGACGCGTGCCACTGGCACTCCCGGTGGTGTGGTGGTGCGGCTGTGTCATTCCGGAGGCGCGCCATCGGGCCCAAAGTGATCCGGGGTACGGCCCCGGAGCCCCGAAGTCCTGCGGGGAGCTGACTCCCCGGACCCCCGGCTAGGTGCACCCCAGCCTACCCGGCCGGGAAATCTACGCGAGTAGATATGGCCCCGGCGGTCACATTCGCGTATCGGGCGCCACAACTGTTGTGGAAAATCCGGCAGAGAAAACGTACGGTCTTGATTGCCCTGTGAGGCCCGGATGGAATTCACAGGGTTTCACCATGCAATGCCCCAGCCTGTACAAATGAATTAGCCCTGTCCCCGATCACCACGGCGTACACCATCACCGCACGTCATGGCGGTGGCGCCGGCAGAAAGGACCGATATCCGTGGCTCAGCGCGTAGTGGTCACACTCTCCGACGACATCGACGGCGGGGAAGCGGCGGAAACGGTCATGTTCGGTCTCGACGGCAAGACGTACGAGATCGACCTCAATCCTTCGAATGCGAAGAAGCTGCGGGGGGTCCTGGCGCCCTACGTGGAGGCCGGCCGCAAGCGGTCCCGGTCCGGCCGGACGTACCGCCGCACCGCGATCGCCCCGGATCCGGCCACCGTCCGCGCCTGGGCCCGCTCCAACGGCATGGACGTCCCGCCCCGCGGACGCATCCCGAAGAAGGTCTACGAGGCCTTCGAGGCCGCGAGCTGAACCGACTTGCGCTCCACCCCCGTTGATCGGCTAAAGTCTGGAGCACGCCGAGGGGCGAGGCCGGAAGGCCGGGTCCCGAGGAGTCACGCGGGTGTAGCTCAGTAGTAGAGCGCCCTCTTTCCAAGAGGGAGGCGCAGTGTGCGATCCCTGTCACCCGCTCTCATTACTCACTGGACCAGTCGAATGGATCAGGTAGAGTAGTGCTCGCGCCGAGAGGTGAAAGCTTCTCGGAGGCATGCGGACGTGGCTCAGTTGGTAGAGCATCACCTTGCCAAGGTGAGGGTCGCGAGTTCGAATCTCGTCGTCCGCTCAGGTTGAAGGCCCCGGTCATCATGATCGGGGCCTTCGTCGTTCCCGGGACTCCCCCCGTTTCGTTCTCCCGTTCCGTTCAGGGGTGTTCACCCGCCGCCGTACGCACTCCCCGTTCCCGCCGTTCCCGCCGTTCCCGGCGCGCCCCGCATGGCATTTGTCATCAGCGGTGGTGACAGCACGCACTTACCGCCCCCGCACCGCCGCCACGAAACTCGACGGCATGGACAGCCACAACAGAGTGATCGATGTCACGGACCTGCGGCGGCGGTACGGGCCGGCCGGACGGGGCGGATTCGACGCCGTACGCGGACTCACCTTCTCCGTCGCGCGGGGCGAGCTGTTCGCCCTGCTCGGCACGAACGGCGCGGGCAAGACCTCCACCGTGGAACTGCTGGAAGGGCTGGCGGCCCCCACCGGAGGACGGGTCCGGGTCCTGGGCCGCGACCCGTACCGCGAGCGGCCGGCCGTCCGGTCCCGGATCGGCGTCATGCTCCAGGAGGGCGGTTTTCCCTCCGATCTGACGGTGGCGGAGACGGCCCGGATGTGGGCCGGCTGCACCACCGGGGCCCGGCCCCCCGGCGAGGTCCTGGAGCTGACCGGGCTGGCGGGGCGGGCCCGGGTGCGGGTCAAGCAGCTGTCCGGCGGCGAGCGGCGGCGCCTCGATCTGGCGATGGCCCTGCTCGGCCGGCCCGAGGTGCTGTTCCTGGACGAGCCCACCACCGGGCTGGACGCCGAGGGGCGGCGCGAGACCTGGCGGCTGGTGCGGGGGCTGCGCGAGGCCGGCACCACCGTCCTGCTCACCACCCATTACCTGGAGGAGGCCGAGTCCCTGGCGGACCGGCTCGCCATCATGCGGAACGGGCGCATCGTCGCCTCGGGAAGCCCGGCCGACGTGACGGCCTCGCGGCCGTCCCGGATCCGGTTCCGGCTGCCGGACGGGGTGGCGCCGGGCGAACTGCCGCTGTCGCTGCGCGCAGCCGCCGGGGACGACGGGTGGGTGGAGATCCGGACCGGCGGGCTCCAGGAGGCGCTGGGGGTGCTGCTGCGCTGGGCCGGGGAGAGGGGTCTGACCCTCGGCGGGCTGGACGCGCGCTCGGCCTCGCTGGAGGAGGCGTTCCTCGCCATCGCGCGCTCGGACGCGCACGCGGACGCACCGCCGGATCCGGCCCCCGGCACGGGAGGCGGCGCGGACGGCGCGGACCGTATGGACGGCAGGACGGCGGGCGCCGGGGCGGAACCGGCGGGAACGGGAGCGGAGCGATGACGGCCACGGTGACGGCCTCGGTGCGGGCGACGGCGGCGCGGATGTCGGCCCTGGGCCGGGCCGAGTTCACTCTCCTCCTGCGCAACCGGACGGCGCTCTTCACAGCGCTGCTGATGCCGGTCGGCATGGTCTGGCTGATCCGGACCTCGGTCGCCGGGGCGGATCTGGGCGGGACCGGACTCAGCGCGGGCGGGGTGACGATGACCGGCGGCATCGGCGCCGTCCTCATCCTCGTCGTGTACGGCAATCTGGTCGCCGCCTACGTCGCGCGCCGGGAGGAGCTGGTGCTCAAGCGGCTGCGGACGGGGGAGCCGGCGGATGCGGAGATCCTGGCCGGGACCGCGCTGCCCGCCGCCGCCCTGGCCCTCGCCCAGTGCGCCCTGCTCGTCGCCGCGGGAAGCGCGCTGCTCGGCCTCACGGCGCCACGGCGGCCGGAACTGCTGGTGGCGGGGCTGGTTCTGGGTGTCGTCCTGCTGACCGTACTGGCCGCGGCGACGGCGATCGTGACCCGTACCGTGGAGAGCGCTCAGGTCACGGTGCTGCCGCTGATGATGGTGTCCTTCCTGGGCTCCGGACTCGTGGTGCCCCTGGAGCTGATGCCGGACCGGCTGGCGGACGCGCTGGCACTGCTGCCGTTCACCCCGGTCATGGAGCTGGTGCGGACCGGCTGGCTCGGTGAGCCGGCGGCGGACGGCGGGGCGGTCCGGGCGCTGCTCCTCACAGTGGCCTGGACGGCCCTCGCGGGGTACGCCGTCCGGCGGTGGTTCCGCTGGGAGCCGCGGCGCTGACCGGCCCGGCGAGGACGGGGCGGACGGCGCGGGGCGGGGCGGGCGGACGGCGCCGTCGGGCGGCTGCGTCCGTGGGCGGGACGGGGACGGTGCCGGGGGGCGCCTGCCGGGACCGCGGCGGGACGGCCGCGGGGTGCGGCCCGCGCGGGCAACCCCGGGAGACTGTTACGGGGGCGGTTACGGAACGGCGAGAGGACCGGCGGGTGTTGGGGCGGGTGTTGTCCGGGTCGCGGGGCGGCTGGGGGAAGCGCAGCAGGATCGCGCAGGTCGATCTCTACACGCGGGGCTCGCTGTACGTCATGGTCTGGCTGATCCCGCCGTACACGTTCTTCCTGCTGGCGCCCGCTCTCGCCCGCGGCCCCAGTGGAGCGGAGCTCTGGTCGGCCGTCCTGCTCGCCCTCGTCGCGCCGGCGCAGGCGGTGTCCGCCGTGCGGCTGCTGCGGCGGGGGATCGACCAGTACCGTGGCCGGGGCACCGTGCCCCGCGGGGAGACGATGGCCGGGGCGGCGCTGACGACCGTTGCGCTGGTGCCGGTGACCGTCCTGGCGGCCGGCGGCCACCTCGGCGACCGGGGTGTACCCGTGATGCTGGCGTCCATGACCGTGATCCCGTTCCTCGCCCCGTACGCCCTGCTGGCGCCGCTGCGCACGGTCACCCTGGTGCACGCGGGCTGGGTGGCCGCGGTGCTCGCCGGGTTCGCGGCCGCCGGGATGGGCCGGCCGCTGCTCGCCGGTACCGCGCTGGGGCTGGTCTTCGCCTGCGGCTGGTCCTCCTTCACGGTGCGCTGTTCGGCGTGGATGCTGGCCGTGATGTACGAGCTGGAGGAGTCCCGGACCGTGCAGGCCCGGCTGGCCGTCGCCGAGGAACGGCTGCGGTTCGCCCGGGACATGCACGATGTGATGGGACGGAACCTGGCCGTGATCGCGCTCAAGAGCGAGCTGGCCGTCCAGCTGACGCGGCGCGGCTCGGCGGCCGCTGTTGACCAGATGGTGGAGGTCCAGCGGATCGCGCAGGAGTCGCAGCGGGAGGTCCGGGAGGTCGTCCTGGGCTACCGGGAGGCCGATCTGCACACGGAACTGGTCGGCGCGGGCTCCGTGTTGCGCTCGGCCGGCATCGACTGCCGTATCGAGGACCGGCATCCCGGCGGGCTGTCGCCGGCGGCCCGCTCGGCGCTGGGCTGGGTGGTCAGGGAGGGGACCACCAATGTGCTGCGCCACGCGGAGGCCCGGAACTGCCGGATCCGGGTGCGGCCCGGGCGGGCGCCGGACGGCGGGCGGACGACCGTCCTGGTGATGGAGAACGACGGAGTGCCGGACGGCGCCACGACGGACGGCGCCACGACGGACGGCTCCCGGGCCGCGGGCGGCGGTTCGGGGCTCGCCGGACTGCGGCAGCGGCTGGCGGAGGCGGGCGGTACGGTCACGGCCGGGCCCGTCGCCGGGTGCGGCTTCCGCCTGACGGCGGAGGTGCCGGACGGCCCGGTCGCCGGCGCGGGCGCGGAGGCCGGGGCGGCAGCCGGAACGGAGGCCGGGACGAGCGCCCGTGCCGGTGCGGACCGGGCGGCGGAGGCACAGCCGGTGGACGGGGACCCGTCCGCCCGGACCCCAGTGGGAGCCGGGCCCGGCCGGAGGTGGTCGTTCCCGTTCCCGGCCGGCCGGCGGCCACCACGGCGGGACGGACAGGACACGGAGGAGGCGCGGTGACCGGGGCGGGAGCACCAGGGGGCACCGGTGACGCCGGGCCGGAGGCGTGGGCCGAGGCGATGGCCGGGCACCGGCACGGGGGCGGGACCGCCGGAGCGCCGGTGCGGGTGCTGCTCGCCGAGGACGAGCATCTGATCCGGGGCGCCCTGGCCGCCCTGCTCTCCCTGGAGGAGGATCTGCTGATCGTCGCCGAGGCGGCCACCGGACCGGAGGCGCTGGCCATGGCCCGGGCCCACCGTCCGGACGTGGCGGTGCTGGATCTGCTGATGCCGGGCCTGGACGGCGTGGCGGTCGCCACATCCCTCCGTACCGAACTGCCGTCCTGCCAGACCATGATCGTCACCAGTTACGGCCGTCCCGGCCATCTCAAGCGTGCCCTCGCCGCCGGGGTGCGCGGGTTTCTGCCCAAGACCGTCTCCGCCCGGCGGCTGGCCGAGATCATCCGCACGGTGCACGCCGGAAAGCGCTATGTGGACCCGGAGTTGGCGGCCGACGCGATCAGTGCCGGCGACTCGCCCCTGACCGCCCGCGAGGCTCAGCTGCTGGAGCTGGCGGCCGACGGGGCGCCCGTCGCGGAGATCGCACGGCGGGCCGCTCTCTCCCCCGGGACGGTGCGCAACTATCTCTCCGCCGCCGCCGCGAAGCTCTCCGCCGAGAACCGTCATACGGCCGTGCGCATCGCACGCGAGCGGGGTTGGCTATAGTGGGAGGCGCACCGCTCGGCAACGGGCGGCGCAGGCGGACGTGGCTCAGTTGGTAGAGCATCACCTTGCCAAGGTGAGGGTCGCGAGTTCGAATCTCGTCGTCCGCTCGTTCCCGGAGGGCCCCGGTCATCACGACCGGGGCCCTCCGGCGTTCCGTACCCCGGACACGGCCCCGCCCCCGTTATGTTTTTCGCGGTCCTGCAAGAGGGCCGCTGGCCTCCGGGCCCGGCATGACTGTGTCCCCCTGTCGAACGGATGACCTGGGGGGTGGTGT
>NZ_JOID01000027.1 GCF_000719865.1 Streptomyces albus subsp. albus | reverse complement strand
GCGCGTCCGTGAGCTCGTGTCGCCGCACCATACGGGCGTCCTGCCCGGCCAACCAGGAGATCCACCCCGCCCACCAAGAGCCATCAGAAACGGCCTAGCGGGAGGGGCCCCCGGTCTTCCAGCCGCCGATGAGCGGCTGTTGAGGGGGTCGTGAGCCCGCGGTGAGCGGAGAGCGCGGCGCGTGGGTCCGGGTCGATTGGGCCGGGCCCGCGTCAGCCGCGTAACCTTCGGTCCGTGCTTCTCTCCGACAAGGACATCCGGGCCCAGATCGACGCCGGGCGGGTGCGGATCGACCCCTACGATCCCGCCATGATCCAGCCGTCGAGCATCGATGTGCGGCTGGACCGCTACTTCCGGGTGTTCGAGAACCACCGGTACCCCCACATCGACCCCGCCGTCGAACAGGCGGATCTGACGCGGCTGGTCGAGCCCGAGGGGGACGAGGCCTTCATCCTGCACCCCGGCGAGTTCGTGCTCGCCTCGACCTACGAGGTCATCACGCTGCCGGACGATCTCGCCTCCCGGCTGGAGGGCAAGTCCAGCCTCGGCCGGCTCGGGCTGCTGACCCACTCCACCGCCGGGTTCATCGACCCCGGCTTCTCCGGCCACGTGACGCTCGAACTGTCCAACATGGCCACGCTTCCCATCAAGCTGTGGCCCGGGATGAAGATCGGGCAGCTCTGCATGTTCCAGCTCGCCTCACCGGCCGAGCACCCCTACGGCTCCGAGCGCTACGGCTCCCGTTACCAGGGGCAGCGCGGGCCGACGCCTTCCCGCTCGTATCTCAATTTCCACCGGACCCAGGTCTGAGGTAGTCGCCGCGCAGGGGCGGCTTCGCGTTCCGGAGTGCGTCCTGCCGTGTCCCTGCCGCTTTTGACGCGGCGAAAGTGCGCCTTCGACGGATTGCGCTCAGCCTGATCATTCGCCCCATGCGGGGGGCGGTGTCCGGAACAGCGCGTCTCCGTAGCGGTATTCCGTCGGCTTCTCTTGGTTCTTTTCCGTGGAAATCGCCGCTTTCCGCCGGTGCGTTCCGTGTTACAGGAAAGCTTCGGCCGGCATATGTGGTGATGCGGTTATGTGATGTATCGATCCCTAGTGTCGATTATTGTCGTAATTCACTCGCATGCGCTGTGTTGTGGCGTTCTTCGCCGGCTGATCTGACGTTTGATTCTGGAGATCGACGATCGGATCGTTGAACCCTGATGCCGATGACGGGAGAGGTTAACGGTTCGGCGTGTCCGGCAAGAGCCGTGAAAATCCCTCACATTTCTGCGCAGGAGTAGGGCTCTCCATGACACTGAACATCTCGTGTGTGCCTCGTTGGCGTACGTTGTCCACCTGGATCGCGGCAACCCTCGCGATGGCAGTCACCGCCTTCGTGGTGGCGATGATGCCGACGCGAGCGCACGCCATCGCAACGGCCGTCCCGCTCGGCACGGCCGAATCCTTCGCGGTGCTGGCCGGCGAGTCGGTCACCAATACCGGTCCGACCGCGGTGACCGGAGACCTCGGAGTGAGTCCGGGTACGGAAATCAGCGGATTTCCTCCCGGTCTGGTGAACGGCAGTCAGCATTCCGCCGATGCCGAGGCGCTGCAGGCCAAGACCGATTTGACCACCGCCTACAACGACGCCGCCGGCCAAGACGCCGATGCCGGCATCGCCGATGACCTGGGCGGCATGACCCTGACGCCGGGCGTCTACAACGCCTCTTCCTCCATCGGACTCACCGGCACCCTCACGCTGGACGCCCAGGGTGACCCCAACGCGGTGTGGGTGTTCCAGATCGGGTCGACGCTGACTACGGCGTCCGCCAGCGAAGTGCTTCTCGCCAACGGTGCTTCGCCGTGCAATGTCTTCTGGCAGGTCGGGAGTTCCGCCACTCTCGGCACCGGCTCGACCTTCGTCGGCACCATCCTGGCCTCGGCATCGATCACCGCCAACACGGAGGCCTCCATCGACGGCCGGGCGCTGGCGCAGAACGGCTCCGTCACGCTGGACAGCAACGTGATCACGCGGCCGTCGTGTGCGGGTTCCACCACCGGCGGCGTGCTCGGAGGGGTTCTGGGCGGTGTGCTCGGTGGCGCGACCACCGGTACCACTACGGGCGGAACGACCACGGGCGTCCTGGGTGGCGTCATCGGTGGCGTCCTCACGGGTGGCACCACGGGTGCCACTACAGAAGGAACCACAGGTGCCACGACGAGCGGTACCACGGGTGCCACGACGAGCGGTACCACAGGTGCCACGACGAGCGGTACCACGGGTGCCACGACGGGCGGGTCCCCGGGCGGCGCCACAGGAGGGTTCCCGGGCGGCGCGACGGGCGGGTTCCCAGGCGGTGCGACAGGTGGATTCCCAGGCGGCACCACTGCCGGGACCACGGGCGGCGGCAACAGTGGTCAGACCATCGGCGGTGGAGACGGCGGAAAGCACCACGACGGGCACGGTAAGCACCACGGACAGCAGTGCGAGCACCACGGTGAGCATGGCAAGCACCACGGACAGAAGTGCGAGCACCACGGCAAGCACCACGGACAGCAGTGCGAGCACCACGGCAAGCACGGCAAGCACGGCAAGCACGGCAAGCACGGCGAGCACGACATGCACCACGGCAAGCAGCACGAGGACAAGGCCGGGGACGCCGCCCACCACGGTCAGCACTGCGGTCACAAAGAGCACAAGAAGCACCAGGACTGGCAAGGCCATGAGGGTCACGAGGTCCATGAGGGCCACAACGGCGAGCACGCCGGGCATGGAGGCGAGCTCGCCAAGGACGGCAACCACTCGTGGTGATCACACGGGGCGTGCTTGATCCCGCCCCGTGCCGCGAGGCCGGCACGGTGTAGCCGACCTCCCGCACCACCCCGACTGCCGCTCCCCCGGGCGGCTGCCATTCCCCAACCGCTCGCCGGCACCTGCGCGGCGCAGTGGAGCGGACGGCGCGCGGCGGATCCCACGGGATACCGCCGCGCGCCGCTCCGAGGGGTGCGGCGGACGGGGGACGGCGGCGCGCACCTGGCCGGCGGGCGATGAGCGCACCGGGGTTCTTGAGCAGCAGAACGAGAGCAGTCAGGACGGAAGGACCGAGTGCGGCCGTGACGCGTGCTACTCCATCAGTTCACCTCAGAGAGCCGGGCGGCGGGCCGGGCGGCGATCCGGACAGCGGGCCGGACGGCGGAGACAAGAACACCAACACCACTGCCCGGGAGCCGGCCCGCCGACAGAGAGCGAGCGGAGGCTTTCCGGGACTGTCGCGCCCGGTGCGGATGGCAACCGGTATAGGGGTGACCCTGTGCCTGGCGGTGTCCCTCGTCCATGTGCTTCTGGTGTTTCTGCACATCGCCCCGACGAACCGAATCTCGCAGCATTACGGCCGGCAGATCAACGGGTGGATCTACCCCCTTTTCGAGCAGAACTGGCGGCTCTTCGCGCCGAACCCCGAATCCGTCAATCAGCGGATCTCGGCGCGGACCATGGGGACGTCCGCGGACGGCGGCGCTCGCGTCAGCGGTTGGTTCGACCTGACCGCCGTCGACACCTCCGCCGTCGAGCACAACCCGTTCCCGAGCCACACGGCGCAGAACACCCTGCGCCGCGCCTGGACCGCCTATCTCGAAACACATGGCGGTCAGGACGAGCCGCGCTCGGAGCGGGCTCTGATACTCCAGGAGTACTTGCGCAATATCGCGGCGGAGCGCGTGCGTGCCCATCGGCCCGGCGACTTCACGTCGATCCAGCTGAGGGTGGTCACGCAGCCGATCGCCGCGTCCCGCCCGGAGGGCGGTCCCGCGGCGGTCGCGCCCGCCCCCGTCAACACCAGGTATCTCCCGTGGTGGAAGGTGACGCCCCATGCCGGCTGAGCAGGCTTCTCTTCCCGCGCCCCCGTCGCCTCGTACGGAACGGGGGACCGCCGGGGCGGGCACACGGCGGTGGTCCGGCCGCCTCGCCGTGCTCCGTACCACCCTGACCGAGCGGCCCATTTCCCTCTACGCGGCATCGGTGCTGCGGATCGGGTACGGACTCCTCTATCTCGCCTTCCTGCTGCGGGAGTTCCCGCACCGGCACGAGATCTGGGGCCCCGGCTCCCCCTGGACCCCCGCCCTCGCGGCTCAGCTGTTCGAGCAGACGGGCTGGTCGAGCATCCTGCTCCTGTCCGACAGCCGCGCGTACTTCGAGTTCTGCTACGGGCTGGCTGTCCTCACCTCCGCTCTCTTCATGCTCGGCTGGCGGACCAGGGCGATGTCCGTTCTGTTCGCCGTCGTGGTGGCCTCCTTCCACGCGCGGGCCATCCTGATGACGGACGGGGGAGACAACCTGATGCTCCTCATGGCCGTCTACCTCTGCTTCACCGCCTGTGGCCGGCGCTGGTCCCTCGACGCGCGCAGGCGCCGGCTCCGCGCTCCCGCGAACGGGGACGGGTGCCCGGCGGCGGACGCGGACGCGGCCGGGCTCCTGCCGCAGCTCGGCGCCGCGCGGCGGCTCCTGGTCACCGTGTCGCACAACTGCGGCCTCTTCGTCATCGCCGCCCAGGTGTGCCTTCTCTACGGCTCCGCCGGCCTGTACAAGGTGCAGGGCGGCTTCTGGGCGGACGGGACCGCACTGCACTACGTCGTGAACCTCGATCTCTTCCGCCCCTGGCCCGCGCTCTCGGCCATGGTGGACGAGCGCTGGCTGTTCGTCGCCGTCGCCGGCTACCTGACGGTGCTTCTGCAGGTGGCCCTGCCGTTCGTCCTGTTCGGCAGGTTCAAGTACCCCGTCCTGGTCATGCTGCTCGGCATGCACCTGGGGATCGCCGTGCTCATGGGGCTGCCGCTCTTCTCCGGCGCGATGATCGTCGCGGACGCCGTGTTCCTGCCGGACCGCTTCTACCGGGCCCTGGGCGAGAGGGGGCGGCGCGCCGTCCGTCGGGCCGCCCTCGGCAGCGGGAAGGCCTCGTCCCGGGCGGATGGCTCCCTCGTACCGCCGCAGGCCGGACCGGCCGGATGAGAGCGGGTGCGCCGGCACGGTGAGCCGGCAGGGGAACGCCGGAGGGCCCGGTTCCGTCACGGAACCGGGCCCTCCGGTACGTCGTCCGGCGCGGCGGTGTGCCGGCGTTCCCGGCGGCCGTCCACGCCTGCCTAGAACGTGCCGAGCTTCAGCAGGGCCAGCAGCGCCACCAGCTGGATCGCCGACGCGCCCAGGGCCTTCGGCCACGGCAGTTCGTGCGACTTGCTCACCATCGAGGTGAACAGCGCGCCGGCCGCCAGCCAGGTCAGCCATCCCACCACCTGGACCACGGTGTTGTCGCCGCTCATGAACATCGCGAGGACGAGCCGCGGCGCGTCCGTGATCGCCATGATCAGCATGGAGAGGCCCACGGTCGGCTGCCAGGAGCCGTTGCCGCCGAGCTGGCGGGCGAGGGTGTGGGTGACGGCTCCCAGGATCAGCGCGCTGACGACGATCGCGATGCCACTGCTGATGACCCACGGAATGCTGTTCGAGAGGGTCGCGTTCAGCACGTCCTCGCGGGCGTCCGCGAAGCCGAAGACGGCGAGCATGCCGTAGAGGAAGGTGAGGGTCAGCGCGGGGCCCCACACCGGGTAGTCCCGCATCTGCCAGAAGGTGGCGCCCGGGCGGAACACGATGCCGCTCAGGAGCTGCTTCCAGTGCAGCCGCGGGCCGGCGGGCGGGGCGGGCTGCCCGCCGTACGGGTCGTGGCCGCCGCCGTGAGCCGGGCCGGGACCGTACGCGTCGGGGGCGTCGCCGAGCGAGAACGCCTGCGTGTGGCCCGGGTTGTTGGCGTACGGGTCGTGGCCGTGCGCCGCCCGCCCGGGGGCGCCGTGCGCCGGGCCGTGACCGTGGTGCGGATCGTGGCCGCCGAAGTACTCCGGGCCCTCGCCCGGACCGCCCTGGCCGCCGCCGTGCCCCGGCCACTGCTGGTGCGGGGTGTGCGGTGCGGGCGGGGGCGCGGGCTGCCCGCCGTACGGCGCTCCGTACGGCTGCTGCCGCTGCCCTTGTCGGTACTGCGGTGCCTGCTGCTGCGCGGAGCGGGAGTCCCGGCCGCGTCCCATCCTGAATCCAGCCACCATTCGAACGTACCTGGTCGGCGGGGACGCTGTGCGCGCACGGCCCCAATGGCCCCTCTTTGCTGCCTACCTGTGACATCCCCTAAGGGGACCCCGTGGGGAAAACCCCAGGCGGAGAGGGGTGATGGCGACCCCGGCGGTGTGCTGCCCCGCAGCGGTCACGGGCATCCGCCATTGACGGCGGGGGAGTTGGCATCTGTCGGTCCCTCAGGGAGCGGGTGTCCGGGCGTTCGGCCGGTCGTGTGCGGTGATCGTGACGGAGCTCGGGCGGCCCGGTCGTGACCCGGTGGGACGGAGGTGCGCGGGCGGGCCCGGAGAGTCGGACGGAGTGTCAGTGGCGGCTGGCAGACTCCCTGCGAGTCGGCGGCGGGACGGTGCTTCCACGGGGGGATGCACCATCCCGCGCGCGGACGCCCGTACGCGCTGGGCGGCACCGCCGGGCGGGACGGCGGTGCACTGCGGCGCGGGGCGACGGTGCCGCGCCACGGCCCTGCCCGCGCCGGGGGCCGACCGGCGCGTGGCGCGGCGCCGCAGTGCCGCCGCCCCGCAGTGCCGCCGTTACTCGTCGATCGCCGCCCCGTAGCGCGCGTTCGCGGGCGGTGCCGAGACGGAGCCCGCGCCGTACGTCCAGGAGCCGCCGGCCGTCACACCGCCGCTGTTCGACGGGAACACCCACACCACACCGTCGTCGGTGTTCTCACCCGGCGCCGCCGCCAGCAGCAGATGCCGGCCGTCACCGTCCGGGTCGGCGAGCCGGACCTGGCCGCCGAAGCGGTCGGCGGGCTCCGGGGCGCCGGGCACGTTCAGGGTGTCCTGGTTGACGTCCCGCACGCCGGTGGCGGTCAGCCCGCCGGCCGCGCCGCGCAGCACCCACACGGCGCCCGCGTCCGTGAGCGTGCCGATGTCCTCGCCGGGGGCGCCGATGGCCACGTCCGCGTAGCCGTCGCCGTCGGTGTCCGCGACGGAGAGGTCGGAGCCCCAGCCGTCGCCCTGCTCGGCCACGCCCGGCACGCCCGGGGAGTCCTGGGTCCACCACTGCGGCGGGGTGTCCGGGTCGGCGGCGCCGCCCTCCCCGGCCGGTCCGGACGCGCTGCCGTAGTACACGCCGACGAGGCCGCCGGTGAGCGTGTCGCCGCCGTCGCCGGGGCCGCTGGGCTCGCCGGTGACGAGGTCGTCGAGGCCGTCGCCGTCGATGTCCCCGGAGGCCGCCGCGGGACCGCCGCGCAGTTCGCGCTGGTACGCCAGGGCGTCCTGGCCGCCCGCGAAGTACATCGACCAGCCGTGGCCGGGCTCCGCGCCGGTGCTGACGCCCGCGACCACGAGGTCGGCCCAGCCGTCGCCGTCGTAGTCGCCGGTGGTGACGGCCCGCGGGCGGATGTTCTGGGCGGGCGCGGCGGTGAGGCGCGCGGAACCGGAGGGGCCGGCCCGGTCCAGGCCCTCGACGGCGTCGTTCCGGAGCACGGGTGTGCGGGCCTTCGCGCCGCTTCCGTCCCGGCCGCCGTCGCTGCGGACGGAGAAGTCGCGGGCGGCCTCGAACGCGTACAACTGCAGCCCGTCGCGGTCGACCACGGCCAGCAGGTCGCCCGCGTTGCCCTCCTCGAAGAAGCGGGCCGCGGCGAGCCCGGTGCCGAAGGTCTGGTCCTTGGTGGGCGAGGTGGACTCCAGCCAGACCGAGCCGGTGCCGGTGAGGCCCTGCGGTGATCCCCAGAGGACGACGGCGCCCCCGGCCCGCGCCGTGGTGCCGATGGCCTCGTGCGGGATGCCGACGACCGCGTCGTCGTAGCCGTCGCCGTCCAGGTCGCCGGTGGCGAGCGCCTGGCCGAAGGCGTCGCCGGGCTCCGCGCCGCCGGGGACTCCGGCGCTGTCCTGGTGGAGGACCACGGCGTTGGAGGTCGTGAGCCCTCCGGAGGTGCCGTACTGGACGGTGACGTAACCGGCGCCGGCGTCGCCGCTCACCGTGCCGCCCGGGGCGCCGACGAGGACGTCGTCCCGGCCGTCGCCGTTGAAGTCGCAGTTGCGGTCACCCGCGCGGACGCTGTCGTGGACACCCGCGTGGGCCGCGGGCGCCACGGCGGCCCCCGCGGCGGCCAGCAGGAGTAACGATGCCGCCGTGACGGCGGCCGGACGGTTCTTGTGCACGGAACGGCTCCTTGGTCGAGCGTCGGGCAGGGCCGGGCCGGCGCGGGGGTGGCCGGGGATGGCCCGGCGTCCCCGGTGCCGGTTTGACGGTGGCGGGGGCGCGAGGGTTGTACGACAGGAGTCGTACGCGACGGGAGCTGCGGGGCCGCCCTCCGCCGGGACGGGGCGCGGCGGACCGGATCACGGACACCGGCCGGTACGGACGCCGGCGGCCGCGCGGGTGCCTGTGAGAAGCGGCGGCGAAGACGGCACCGGCGCAGCGGCGTTGCCGGGCGTCCCCGCGCACCCGCCGTCCGTGTGCCCTGGTGCTGCCGGTCGCGCGGGCACCGGCTGTCCCCGTGCACCGGCCGCCCCGCGCAACCGTGCGCCTGCTGCGTACCCCGCGCCGCGCCCGCGCCCCCTCCCGCGCCCCCGCGCGCGGAAACGCCGACGGCCGGTGGCGCAGCACGCGAGGTGCTGTGCCACCGGCCGTCGTTCCGCGAACGCCCTCCGGGCCGTCCGCTCGTCGTACGAGCCGCCGTATGGACCGCGCGGCCGCGCGGAGGGCGGTCAGTCGACCGGCGCGGGCTCCGGCGCGTCCGTCGTCTCGGCGGAGCCGTCCGGCTCGGCGGGGGCCTTCACCGACTCCAGGAGCAGCTGCGCCACGTCCACGACCTTCAGCTCCTCCTTCGCCTTGCCGTCGTTCTTCTTGCCGTTGACCGAGTCGGTCAGCATGACGAGGCAGAACGGGCAGGCGGTGGACACGATGTCCGGGTTGAGGGAGAGGGCCTCGTCGACGCGCTCGTTGTTGACGCGCTTGCCGATCCGCTCCTCCATCCACATCCGGGCACCGCCGGCGCCGCAGCAGAAGCCGCGCTCCTTGTGCCGGTGCATCTCCTCGTTCCGCAGGCCGGGCACGTTGGCGATGATCTCGCGCGGCGGTGTGTAGACCTTGTTGTGCCGGCCCAGGTAGCAGGGGTCGTGGTACGTGATCAGGCCCTCGACCGGGTGCACCGGCACGAGCTTGCCCTCGTCCACCAGGTGCTGCAGCAGCTGGGTGTGGTGGATGACCTCGTACTCGCCGCCGAGCTGCGGGTACTCGTTGGCGATGGTGTTGAAGCAGTGCGGGCAGGTGGCGACGATCTTCTTCTTGGACTTGTCGAGCTTCGTCGACTCGTCCTCGTCGTCCTCGCCGAAGGCCATGTTCAGCATGGCCACGTTCTCCTGGCCGAGCTGCTGGAACAGGAACTCGTTGCCGAGGCGGCGGGCCGAGTCACCGGTGCACTTCTCGTCACCGCCCATGATCGCGAACTTGACGCCCGCCGTGTGCAGCAGCTCCGCGAAGGCCTTGGTGGTCTTCTTGGCCCGGTCCTCCAGGGCGCCGGCGCAGCCGACCCAGTAGAGGTACTCGACCTCGCTCAGGTCCTCGATGTCGCGGCCGACGACCGGGACGGCGAAGCCGGTCTCGGCCTCGACCTCCTTGGTCCACTCCAGCCGCTGCTTCTTGGCCAGGCCCCAGGGGTTGCCCTTCTTCTCCAGGTTCTTGAGCATCGTCCCGGCCTCGCTCGGGAAGGACGACTCGATCATCACCTGGTAGCGGCGCATGTCGACGATGTGGTCGATGTGCTCGATGTCCACCGGGCACTGCTCGACGCAGGCGCCGCAGGTGGTGCAGGACCAGAGGACGTCCGGGTCGATGACGCCGTTCTCCTCCAGGGTGCCGATCAGCGGCCGCTCGGCCTCGGCGAGCGCGGACGCCGGGACGTCCTTGAGCTGCTCCGCGGTGGCCTTCTCGTTGCCCTCCTCGTCCTTGCCGCCGCCCGCGAGCAGGTACGGGGCCTTGGCGTGGGCGTGGTCGCGGAGCGACATGATCAGCAGCTTCGGGGAGAGCGGCTTGCCGGTGTTCCAGGCGGGGCACTGCGACTGGCAGCGGCCGCACTCGGTGCAGGTGGCGAAGTCGAGGATGCCCTTCCAGGAGAAGTGCTCGACCTGGGAGACGCCGAACTGGTCGTCCTCGCCCGGGTCCTCGAAGTCGATCGGCTTGCCGCCGGACACCATCACGGGCAGCGCGCCGAGGGCGACGTCACCGCTGGACTCGCGCTTGAACCAGATGTTGGGGAAGGCGAGGAAGCGGTGCCAGGCGACACCCATGTTGGTGTTCAGCGCGACGGTGATCATCCAGATCATCGAGACGCTGATCTTGATCATCGCGAAGAGGTAGATCGAAGTCTGGAGCGAGGCCGCGGACAGCCCGCCGAAGGCGAGCACCAGCGGGTACGAGGCGAAGTACGCGGCCTCGTAGCCGTCGACGTGGTGCAGGGCGCCCTCCAGGCCGCGGAGGACCAGGATCGCCAGGCCGATGGTGAGGATGACGTACTCGACGAAGTACGCCTGCCAGGCCTTGGAGCCGGTGAAGCGCGACTTGCGGCCGGCCCGGGTCGGCAGGTTCAGCAGCCGGATGGCCATCAGCGTGACGATGCCGAGGACGGTGGCGAGGCCGATGAACTCGATGTACATCTCGAGCGGCAGCCAGCCGCCGACCACGGGGAGCATGAAGTCAGCCTGGAAGAGCTGGCCGTAGGCCTGCGCCAGGGTGGGCGGCAGCGTCAGGAAGCCGATGGCGACGAACCAGTGCGCCACGCCCACGATGCCCCAGCGGTTCATCCGCGTGTGGCCGAGGAACTCCTTGACCAGGGTGAGGGTGCGCTGCTTCGGGTCGTCGGTGCGGGAGCCCGCGGGGACCTGCTGGCCGATCTTGACAAAGCGGTAGAGCTGCGCGACGGCACGGGCGATGAGCGCAACGCCGACCGCCGTGAGGACCAGCGACACGATGATCGCGGCGAGTTGCATAGGGGCTCCTCGAACCTGCGAGAGCGGTAATTACTAAGCGGTAACTTAATCAGTATTCCTGAGATTACCCAGGATCCAGGACCGCTTGAAGGCGCCGGGCCGGTGATCTGCATCGCTCGCAGGCCTCTGCGGCGGCTTTCCGCGCCTCCTCGCGCCTTCCCGTGCATCCCGGAGGGCTCCCGAGGTATGCGGAAGTATGGCCTCCGGGTGGCGCGGCTGTCATGGCGCGCGCCCGGCGCCGGCCCCGCCCGCACCCCCGTACGCCGCGAGTGTGTCGCGGGTGCCGCCCCCGGCGGCTGTGTGCTGACGGGTCGGTCCGGGCGCGGGTGTGCGGAGGCTCCACGGCACGTGACAGAGACCCCCGCACAAGACTTGAGCCTGGTCGGCTCAGCTCCTTTGACAGAACCGAACGGGTCCGGCACCCTTGAGTCAGTTCCACTCAAGTCAGCTGGAGGAATCAACCATGGCACGTGCGGTCGGCATCGACCTGGGCACGACGAACTCCGTCGTCAGTGTTCTCGAAGGCGGTGAGCCCACCGTCATCACCAACGCCGAGGGCGCCAGGACCACGCCGTCCGTCGTGGCCTTCGCCAAGAACGGCGAGGTGCTGGTCGGCGAGGTCGCGAAGCGCCAGGCGGTCACCAACGTCGACAGGACCATCCGGTCGGTCAAGCGCCACATGGGCACCGACTGGAAGACCCACCTGGACGGCAAGGACTTCAACCCGCAGCAGATGAGCGCCTTCATCCTGCAGAAGCTGAAGCGGGACGCCGAGGCCTACCTGGGCGAGAAGGTCGCCGACGCGGTCATCACCGTCCCGGCCTACTTCAACGACTCCGAGCGCCAGGCCACCAAGGAGGCCGGCGAGATCGCGGGCCTCAACGTCCTGCGCATCGTCAACGAGCCGACGGCCGCCGCTCTCGCCTACGGGCTGGAGAAGGACGACCAGACCATCCTCGTCTTCGACCTCGGTGGCGGTACGTTCGACGTCTCGCTGCTGGAGATCGGCGACGGCGTGGTGGAGGTCAAGGCCACCAACGGCGACAACCACCTCGGTGGCGACGACTGGGACCAGCGGGTCGTCGAGTACCTGGTCAAGCAGTTCCAGAACGGCCACGGTGTCGACCTCTCCAAGGACAAGATGGCGCTCCAGCGCCTGCGCGAGGCCGCCGAGAAGGCGAAGATCGAGCTGTCCTCGTCCACCGAGACCACGATCAACCTGCCCTACATCACGGCCTCCGCCGAGGGCCCGCTGCACCTGGACGAGAAGCTCACCCGCGCCCAGTTCCAGCAGCTGACGGCCGACCTCCTGGAGCGCTGCAAGCACCCGTTCAACAACGTCATCAAGGACGCCGGCATCGCGCTGTCCGAGATCGACCACGTGGTCCTGGTCGGCGGCTCCACCCGCATGCCCGCCGTCGCCGAGCTCGTCAAGGAGCTGACCGGCGGCAAGGAGGCCAACAAGAGCGTCAACCCGGACGAGGTCGTCGCCATCGGCGCGTCCCTCCAGGCCGGTGTGCTCAAGGGCGAGGTCAAGGACGTCCTGCTGCTCGACGTCACCCCGCTGTCCCTCGGTATCGAGACCAAGGGCGGCATCATGACGAAGCTCATCGAGCGCAACACGACCATCCCGACCAAGCGCTCCGAGATCTTCACCACGGCCGAGGACAACCAGCCGTCCGTGCAGATCCAGGTCTACCAGGGCGAGCGCGAGATCGCCGCGTACAACAAGAAGCTGGGGATGTTCGAGCTGACCGGCCTGCCGCCGGCTCCGCGCGGCGTCCCGCAGGTCGAGGTCACGTTCGACATCGACGCCAACGGCATCATGCACGTGTCCGCGAAGGACCTGGGCACCGGCAAGGAACAGCGGATGACGGTCACCGGCGGCTCCGCGCTGCCGAAGGACGACATCGACCGCATGATGCGCGAGGCCGAGCAGTACGCGGACGAGGACCACAAGCGCCGCGAGGCCGCCGAGACCCGCAACCAGGCCGAGCAGCTCTCGTACCAGACGGAGAAGTTCCTCAAGGACAACGAGGACAAGGTCCCGGGCGATGTGAAGTCCGAGGTCGAGGCGGCCCTGGAGGAGCTCAAGGAGAAGCTGAAGGGCGAGGACACCGCCGCCATCCGCGAGGCCACCGAGAAGGTCGCCGCGGTCAGCCAGAAGCTGGGCCAGGCCATGTACGCGGGCGCCCAGGCCGAGGGCGGCGCGGCCGGTGCCGACGCCGGTGCCGCCGGCGGCGAGGCCAAGGACGACGACGTCGTCGACGCCGAGATCGTGGACGACGACAAGAACGACAAGCGTCAGGACGGTGCGGCGTGACGGAGGAGACCCCGGGCTTCGAGCAGGAGCCCGACGTCCCCGCCGACGCCGAAGCCGCACAGACCCCTGACCACGCGGCTCAGGCCGCCGGACCCGCCGACCAGGCGGGCCCGGCGGGCCAGGCCGGGGACGCCGGGACGGACGACCAGGCGAACCGGATCACCGCTCTGACGGCTCAGCTGGACCAGGTCCGCACGGCGCTCGGCGAGCGCACGGCAGACCTCCAGCGGCTCCAGGCGGAGTACCAGAACTACCGCCGCCGCGTGGAGCGCGACCGGATCACCGTCAAGGAGATCGCCACGGCGAGCGTCCTCTCCGAACTGCTCCCGGTGCTCGACGACATCGGGCGGGCGCGGGAGCACGGCGAGCTGGTCGGCGGCTTCAAGGCCGTCGGCGAGTCCGTGGAGACGGTGGTGGCCAAGCTGGGGCTGCAGCAGTTCGGCAAGGAGGGCGAGCCCTTCGACCCGACGATCCACGAGGCGCTGATGCACTCCTACGCCCCGGACGTCACCGAGACCACATGCGTGTCGATCCTCCAGCCGGGGTATCGGGTCGGCGAACGAACGATCCGCCCCGCGCGGGTCGCCGTCGCCGAACCCCAGCCGGGCGCCCAGCCCGCCCAGGGCGACGGCGGCCAGGAGGCGGCACAGGCGGCCGACGAGGAGAACGGTGGCCCGGACGAGGGCTGACGTCATGACGGACCGGGAGGAGGGACGCCGGGGATGAGCACGAAGGACTTCATCGAGAAGGACTACTACAAGGTTCTCGGCGTCCCGAAGGACGCGACCGAGGCCGAGATCAAGAAGGCGTACCGGAAGCTCGCCCGCGAGTACCACCCGGACGCCAACAAGGGCGACGTCAAGGCCGAGGAGCGCTTCAAGGAGATCTCCGAGGCCAACGACGTCCTGGCCGACCCCAAGCGCCGCAAGGAGTACGACGAGGCGCGCACGCTCTTCGGCAACGGCGGTTTCCGCGCCGGTGCCGGGGGCCGCGGCGGCCCCGCCGGCTTCAACTTCGACCTGGGCGACCTCTTCGGGGGCGCCCAGGGCGGAGGTGCTCCGGGAGCCGGCGGCTTCGGCGGCGGCCTCGGGGACGTGTTCGGCGGGATCTTCAACCGGGGCGGCGGCGCCGGCCCCGGCACCCGCACCCAGCCGCGGCGCGGCCAGGACATCGAGTCCGAGGTGACGCTCAGCTTCACCGAGGCCGTCGACGGGGCCACCGTCCCGCTGCGGATGTCGAGTTCGGCCGCGTGCAAGGCGTGCTCCGGCACGGGCGACAAAAACGGTACGCCGCGGGTCTGCCCCACCTGCGTCGGCACCGGGCAGGTCTCCCGCGGCGGTGGTGGCGGCTTCTCGCTCACCGACCCCTGCGCCGACTGCAAGGGCCGCGGCCTGATCGCCGAGACCCCCTGCGACGTCTGCAAGGGCAGCGGCCGGGCGACGAGCTCGCGCACCATGCAGGTCCGGATCCCGGCGGGCGTCAGCGACGGCCAGCGGATCCGGCTGCGCGGCAAGGGCGCACCGGGCGAGCGCGGCGGTCCCAACGGCGATCTGTATGTGGTGGTGAACGTCGACAAGCACCCCGTCTTCGGACGCAAGGGCGACAACCTGACCGTGACGGTGCCGGTGTCCTTCACGGAGGCGGCGCTCGGCGGCGAGATCAAGGTGCCCACCCTCGGCGGTCCGGCGGTCACGCTGAAGCTGCCCGCCGGCACGCCGAACGGGCGCACCATGCGCGCCCGGGGCAGGGGCGCCACGCGCAAGGACGGCACCCGCGGCGACCTGCTGGTCACCATCGAGGTGTCCGTTCCCGGGGAACTGAGCGACAAGGCGCGGGAAGCGCTGGAGGCGTATCGCGAGGCCACCGCGGGTGAGGACCCGCGGGCGGAGCTGTTCCAGGCCGCGAAGGGAGCATGAGATGGACATCCGAGGCGGACGCGCGGGCGGCAACGCGGGCGGAGGCGGCCCGGGTGGCTCCGGTGGTCCCACTGGTCCCGGGGGCGCCGGCGGCGTCACCGGTGAGGGCACCGGCCGCGGCAGCCGGAACCCGTACCAGCTGACGGACGAGTCACCGGTGTACGTCATCTCGGTCGCCGCCCAGCTCTCGGGGCTGCACCCGCAGACCCTGCGGCAGTACGACCGGCTGGGCCTGGTCTCCCCGGACCGCACGGCGGGCCGCGGGCGGCGCTACTCCGCCCGGGACATCGAACTGCTCCGCCAAGTGCAGCAGTTGAGCCAGGACGAGGGCATCAACCTCGCCGGGATCAAGCGCATCATCGAACTGGAGAACCAGGTCACGGCGCTCCAGTCGCGGGTGGCCGAGCTCCAGCAGGCGGTCGAGGGCGCGGCCGTGGCCATGCGCCAGCGCGAGGCCGCGGTGCACGCCTCGTACCGCCGGGACCTGGTGCCGTACTCGGACGTCCAGCAGAGCAGCGCGCTGGTCGTCTGGCGCCCGAAGCGGCGGGGCGAGTAGGACCCGGGCCCGCCGAGGTGACGGTGAACCGCCCCGCCCGGCGTACCGGGTTATTACCCTGCGGCAGGTCCCGCCGCGTCCGGCCCCGTCCGCGCAGCCGGCCCTGTCCTTCCCGCGTGCCCGTTCCTTCCCGCGCACCGTCCCGGGCCCGGAGAGCATCCCGCTCCCGGGCCCGAGGCGTTCGCGGGCCTCGGGCTTTCCCAGCCGCCTGAGCCGTTCCGGACCTCAGACCTTCCGGACCCGAGGCGTTCCGGGCGGGATCCGCCGGACGGCGTAGGCGCGTGGTGGCCACCCGCCCGGGAAGAAGCAGCACAACCACCGCCACGACCGGACTCCCGGTTAGGATCCGGACAAGACGGTACGAGTCCCAACCCCGGGCATGCTCCGGGCCGTTACGAGGGTGGAAGCCTGTGATCGACCAGCTCGGCGGACCGGTGCTCTGGGTGCTCCTGCTGCTTGCCGTGGTGATGCTGGCCGTCGCCGTCGTTCTCGCGGTGAAGCTGGTGCGCACGTACCGGATGCTGCGCAGCGAGGACACCCCGGCGGGCGACAAGCTCCTGTTCTGGGGCGCCATCGTCTACACCGTCTTCCCCGTGGACCTGCTGCCCGACCCCATCTATCTGGACGACATCGGCCTGCTGCTGGGTGCCCTCCACCACCTGGGCAAGGCCGCCTCGAAGCGCGGCACGGACGCCCGGACACCGGCACCCCGGGACGGTGACCACACCCCGACGGCCCGCCCCGCGAAACGGCTCTGATCCGCTCCGGCCTCGCCGCCGCCGGTCCGGCCCCGCCGCCCCGGCCCGGTTCTCACCGGCCGAGGGCGCTCCGCAGCCGGGCGAACAGCTCGGGCACGGTGTGCCGCTGGTACCAGGCGATGACGGCGATCGGTATCGCGAAGAGCAGCGGCGAGGCGGCGTTCTCCCCGTCGAAGACGGTCATGGTGATGCCGAACGCGCAGATCAGCAGGGCGACCAGCGAGAACGCGGCCAGCCCCGAGAGCAGCGGGATCAACAGCGCGATGCCGCCCGCCAGTTCCAGGACGCCGGTGAGATACATGAACCAGTCACCGAGCCCGATCTTGTCGAAGCTCTCGGTGGCCGAGGAGTGCGCGATGAGTTTCGGCAGCGCGCTGGCGATGGCGAAGAAGAGACCGAAGACGATCCGGAGCACCAGCACCGTGATCGCCATGGCGCGCCCCTTCCGCGCCCCGCCCGCCGCCGCCCCCGGCCCGGCCACCGTGCCCGCCGTGCCGCCCTGGACCCCGCCGCCCTGAATCGTGCCGTCCTGCTGTGCCCGAGTCTCGCTCATGACTTCTCCCGTTCCGCTCTCTCCGTGGTCTGTGCAGGGGTTGACCGGCGGGCGGCCGAAAACTCATCGGTGCCGCGGAAACCCTGCCGGGGAGGGGAGTTGGCAGACCCCCGTATCTCCTGCGGACAGTCCAGCACGGGGGTCTGACACCGGCCGCCGGCCCGCTCAGCCGGGAGCGGACCGGCTGATCCTGCACCAGACGACCTTGGACTCGGCTCCGCCGCAGACGTCCGGCCGTACCGGGTAGTGCGACCAGCGGTCGGCCAGCGTCCGCAGCAGGTGAAGCCCCCGGCCGCCCTCGCTGTCGTCATCGGGGACGCGCGGGTCCGGCGGCTTGGGGTTGGTGTCCCAGACGGACAGCCAGAGGGATTCCCGCGCCCAGCGCAGCCGGAGCTGCGCCTCACCGGCGGAGTGGACGATGGCGTTGGTCAGCAGCTCGCTCGCGAGCAGTTCGGCCCGCTCGACCAGCTCGGGCACCTCGTGCGCGGTGAGAGCGGCCCGGAGCGAGCGCCTGGCGACGCCCACCGCGCGCGGGTCGTGCGGGAGTTGCATGCGGTACTCGAAAGGGGCGGGTGTGGGCATGGTGGCCTCCGGGCGTGGGTGAATGCGGTTGAGTGGTGTGCCGTGCGTTCGCGAACGCTGTGCGGCGTGCGTGCCGACGTGGTCGTGCGTGCTGACGTGGGCCTCCGCGGTGGCCTGCCACCGCCCGCCGCCCTCGGCCAGCCCGGAGCAGGGCACGGTGGTGCGCTTCCGGCTGGCCGGAGTCCCGCTCCGTGAGCGGCGCGACACTCAACGTAGGGTCCAAATTTGTTCCCTAGCAACTGGTTCTGGGAAGTTCCCCCGAACGGGGATGCCGCGCGGCCGTCGCGCCGAGCGGCGGTTCGAAAGGGAAGAGGTTCATGCCGCCGAGAAGGAACCCGACTGCTCGCCAGGAGCGGCTGGGCGCCGAATTGAGAAAGCTCCGCGAGCAAGCGGGGCTGAGCGGACGGGAAGCGGCTCACGCGGTCGGCCTGGATCAGGCCAAGCTGTCTCACTTGGAGGCGGGGCGCGTGGCCGTTGGCGGGCAACGAGCGCGTGACCTGGCATCGCACTACGGATGCACCAATGCGGCTCTTGTCGACGCGCTGGCCGCGATGGCGGGTGAACGTGCAGGCGGCTGGTGGGAGGAGTTCCGGACCGTCCTGCCCCAAGGCTTTCTGGA
Source organism: Streptomyces albus subsp. albus (assembly GCF_000719865.1). Taxonomy (GTDB): domain Bacteria; phylum Actinomycetota; class Actinomycetes; order Streptomycetales; family Streptomycetaceae; genus Streptomyces; species Streptomyces albus_E. Next base: position 60,809 of record NZ_JOID01000027.1, on the reverse strand, counting down.
CCTCGCGGAGTTGGAGCACCACGCCGAGGGTCTCCGAGCCGTCGAGATCACCCAAATCCCCGGCCTGTTGCAGACAGAGGACCATGCGAGGGCGCTGTTCGGGAACGCGGTCTCGGCGCCGCCGCAGGAACAGATCGACGCACGGGTCGAGTTCCGGAAGCGTCGGCAGCAGGTGCTCGACCGCTGTCCACCAGTTCCTTTCGAGGTGGTGCTGCACGAGGCCGCCCTGCGTATCCGGGTGGCCGGGAGGGGTGCGGCCCGCGCCCAGCTCTGGGCGCTCATCGAGGCCTCGGAACGGGAGAGTGTCTCGCTGCGAGTCGTCCCCTTCGAGGTTGACGGGTTCACCCACGCCGACTACTCGATGCTCTATGCCGACGGCCCGGTGGAGCAGTTGGACACGGTGCATCTGGACGCTGTGCACGGGGGCGTCCTGCTGACAGAGGTGCCGGAGTTGGAGCAGCATCGGGAGCTCTACCGCAGGGTCGGTGAGCACGCGCTGGGGCCTGCCGACTCGCGGTCCTTCATCCGCAAAGTGGCGCAGGAGATGTGAACGACATGGTGATGCACGAGTCGATCAGATGGCAGAAGTCCTCATTTTCAGGAGGCGGAGATGGAAACCACTGCCTCGAACTGGCTGAGAGTGGAGAGGCGATAGGGATGCGAGAGAGCGATGACCCCGGTGTGGTCGTCACGACCACACCGGGGTCGCTGCGGGCGCTGATACGCGGCATCAAGGAGGCTGAGTTCGGTCGCCTCGGCTGAGGGTTCACCCGGACGAGTGGCGATGACCCGTTCGGGAGTCGTGCACCGGATCGTCTACGTAGCGTGACGGTGTTGCTTGTGCCGCAAGGCCGCTCAGCCCACACTTGAGGAGGAGGTGCTGCGCCATGACCGCTGTGCTGTGCGAGAGGACCGAGGCTCCCATGATGACGAGTGAGGCCGAAGTCGATCTCGACGGGGCTCTGTGGCAGGCGTGGAAGACCCTGGAACTCCCCGAGGGCTTCCACGCCGAGATCGTCGAGGGGTTCATCGAGGTGTCTCCCACTGGCCGCAGCCGTCATGGCATCGTCTCCAACCGGCTCCGTCGCCGTGTGGAGAAGTTCCTCGAAGGCGGTGACTGTGCCGCTTACCAGGACATGAACATTCTCCATGGCCGAAAAGTGCTGATCCCGGATGTCTTTGTCGCACCCGAGGATCTTGAGGAGGCGCTGGACGAGGACGGGCTGGGCGTCTCTGCCGAGTCTGTCGCCCTCGTCGCCGAGGTCGTCTCACCCGGGCGGGACGCCACCGAGCGGGACCGGGTGCGGAAGCGGAGGGCGTACGCCCGGGCGGGGATTCCGGTCTACGTGCTGATCGACGACTTCGACGGGCACGGCACGGTGACGGTGCTGACCTCCCCCTCCCCGAAGGAGGCCGTCTACGCGGCCGAGATCCGCGTGCCGTACGGCACGGCGGTGGAGATCCCCGACGGGCCGGCCAAGGGCTTCGCGATCACCGAGGAGATCACCGGGGAGCCGCTGGACTGACCGCCGGGCCGGCGCCTCCGGGCGTTGCCCAAAGGTGCGTGCGTACGCGTGGCCGGGGCCCGCTGCCCGATCCGGGCGGCGGGCCCCGGCCGTTCCGTTCGCGCGCCGGGTCTCCGCCCACCATTCGCACAATGGGCCAAATGGGTCGATACTGGATGTGTATGGGGCTCAGTCGGCGTGCCGCGGCAGCGGAGCCGATGCCCCGGTGGCGGCGGTAACCGACCGGGTCCGGACACGGATCGACCCAACCCGGATGGAGATGACCCGCCGTGCAACTGGAAATGAAGACGGTCGACAAGCCCGACGAACGCCGGGACTTCCCCCGCGGCCATCTCGAAGCCCTGCACCTGACCGGGCTCGACTTCGCCGTGGCGACCTTCGAACCCGGCTGGCGGTGGTCGGAGTCGGTCGGCCCGCTGGCCGGCACCAAGAGCTGCCAGGTGCACCACAACGGCTACATGGTGCAGGGCCGGATGCGGCTGCGGATGGACGACGGCACCGAGGCCGAGGCCGGCCCCGGGGACGTCTTCGTCTGCCCGCCCGGTCACGACGCCTGGGTCGTCGGCGACGAGCAGGTCGTCATGTACGACTTCGCCGGCGTGATGGCCTCGGAGTACGCCAAGTCCGGCTGAGCCGGCCGGGGAACGCCCGAACACGCGCCAACACGCGCGAATCACGGATCAAGGAGCTGAGAAGTCATGGCCTTTGTGCAGATCATCGAGTACGAGACGACCCGCGAGCAGGAACTGGAGCCGCTGTTCGACGAGTGGGAGCAGGCGACGGAGGGGAAGCGCACCCTGTCGCGCGAGTTCCACGCCCACGACCGGGACAACCCGAACCGCTACGTGGACATCGTCGAATTCCCGTCCTACGAGGCGGCGATGAAGAACAACTCGCTGCCCGAGACCCAGACCTTCGCGGACCGGCTGCGCGAACTGTGCACCAGTGAGCCGAGGTTCATCAATCTCGACGTGGTGAGCCAGCACTGAGCACAGCACGCACCCGCTGAGTCCGCCGCGGGCGCACGGCCATGCCGCCGCGTACAACTCGTCCGGAGTTGGCGTGAGCGGCATCTGCCGTGCTCGATCGAGACGCGCTCACGTCTGCGGGCGGCCCGGCGCGCCGGAAGTTGCTGCCGCCCGCAGGAACGCTGTGATGCGCTCCCGCAGGGAGTGCGGGTCGAGGCCGTGGGCGGCCAGGTGCTCGGGGACTGTGCCGTAGCGGCGCAGTTCGCGGCGGGCCACGCCGAGGCCGAGAACGCGGTGCGGGATGTCGGTGAGGGCTTCACTCGCGGCGGCCGTGGACGTCCCGGCGAGGTACGGCTCGACGAGGACGACGTCGGCTTCGGCCGCCTCGGCGGCCCGGCGCAGGGCCGGTCCGTCGAAGGGCCGCACGGTGGTGGCGTACAGGACGGTGAGGTCCAGGCCCTCGGTGGCGGCGAGTGCGGCGTCGAGCATCGGTCCGACGGCGACCACGACGCCGGAGCGGCCCTCGCGGACGGTGCGGAAACGTGCCCCGTCGACGGGCAGGGCGTCGGCGTTGGACTGGACGGACAGCCGGACGTAGACCTTGTCGTCACCGGCCGCGACGGCGTGCCGCAGCAGGGTCTCGGCCTCGTCGGGGTGGCCGGGCACGTGGACCGTCCAGCCGTCGAGGGTGTCGAGCAGGGAGATGTCGCCCGGCGCCATGTGGGTGTAGCCGCCGGCGGGCCAGTCGAAGGAGGCGGCGGCGCTGACCAGGACGGCGCCGAGGCCCTGGTGGCCGAGATCGAGCTTCACCTGCTCGAAGGGCCTTTCGACGAGGAAGCTGGCGAAGGTGTGCAGGACCGGCCGCATGCCCGTCAGGGCCAGGCCGGCGCCCGCGCCGATGAGCAGTTGCTCGCGGATACCGACGTTGATCACCCGGTCGGGGTGCCGCCGCCGGGCCTCCGCGAAGCCGTCGACGCCGATCTCGGCGAGGACGACCGCGACGCGCGGGTCCTCGTCGAGCAGGCGGGAGACGACCGGGGCGAATCGGTCGCGCATGGTGTCCATGGGAGAAGTCCTTCCGGATCGGATCACGGGGGGCTGCGGGCGGGGGTTCTCAGGCCTGCTGGGACGGGACGCGCGCCACGACGACGTGCGGACGCCCCGGATGCGGGGCCGTGAAGGCCGCGTACAGGGCTTCGTGGTCGCGGCCGTCGACGGTGACGGCGGACCAGCCCGCCGCCTCGAACCGGGCGGTGATGCCGCCCGGACGGGCGTGTGAGGCGGAGGAGTTGTCGACGACGACGGTGTGCAGCCGGTCCAGCCCGGCCGGGCCGGCGAAGGCGATGGCCTCGTGGTTGCTGCCCTCGTCCAGTTCGGCGTCACCGGTCAGCACCCAGACGGCCGGGTGGTCCAGCCCCTGGGCCCGCAGGCCGAGGGCGGTGCCGACGGCGATCGGCAGCCCGTGCCCGAGGGACCCGCTGCCGATCTCGGCGCCGGGGACCAGGGTGCGGTCGGGGTGGTGGCCGAGCGGGGAGTCGTAGGAGCCGAAGGCGGGGAGCCAGTCGACCGGCAGGAACCCCTTGGCGGCCAGCACCGCGTAGTAGGCCATGGGGCCGTGTCCCTTGGACAGCAGGAACCGGTCCCGTCCGGGGTCGTCCATGCGGTCCGGGGCCACCCTCAGGACCCGGTCGTAGAGCACCCACAGCACGTCGAGGGTGGAGGTGGCGGCGGGCCCGTGCTTCTCGTCACCGGTCATCAGGCCCATCAAATGGTCCAGATGGGAGTGGCCGAGGACGTCGGGCGTCGGGTGCGGGGGAGAGGCAGTGGTCTTCATACCGCAGATCCTGATACCTCAACTTTGGTTGAGGTCAAGCCCCGGATGCGGACGCCGGCCCGGGCGTTGAGCGGAATCAGGTGATCCGGCGCCCCGGCGGCGGACTCCTCCGGCGCTGCCTGCCGCGGTTGTTCTCGCCGGCATCTGGCGTGGCTCCTTCCGGAGTCTCACGTTCCGCCTCCGGGTCGGTGTCCGGGGTGCGGTATCCGGCCAGGCCTCATCGGTGTCCGTTCTCACCGCCGCGGGCAACACCCCGGTCGGCGGTGGCATCGTCAAGGCCCCCGACCGGTGCCCGGCACCCCGCGGAGCGGCCCGCGTTCAGCAGTGGCCCATCGCGCGGTCCACCGTGATCTCGACCAGCACCCGCTCGGGGTTCGGGGTGGGCATGCGCTCGTAGCGCACGGCGTAGCGGTTCACCGCGTCGGCCACCGCCTCCGGCTCCGTACGGACCACCGCGCGGCCCTCCAGCGTCGCCCACCGGCCGCGCGACACCTGGCAGACCGCGACCCGCGCCCCGTCCGGCCCGGCGGCCAGGATGTTGCGGACCTTGCGGCTGGTCTTGCGGGTGATGACCCGGGCGATGCCCTGCTCCGCGTCGAAGGTGACGCCGACCGGTACGACGTGCGGGGTGCCGTCGGGGCGGAGCGTCGTGATGGTGCAGAGGTGCCGCTCGGCCCAGAAGGCGAGGTACTCGGGGGTCAGCGCGCTGAGGTCGGTGGCCATGCCGGAGAGCGTATCCGGGGCGGGGAGGGCGGTTGGCGGGGGTTCCGCCCGCCGGGAGAGGTTCGGCCGGGAAACGGCCGGTTCCCTGCGGTCCTTTATGGTTCCCGGGAGATCTCCCGCGGGCCGGTCGGCCCGCGGGTGCGCAGGGCGCCGGGCGGAAGATGCCGTTCGAGGAGCAGGACGGCGCCCGCGGCCAGGCAGTTGACCACGCCGAGGGCCGCCCACGGCAGGGAGCGGTGCAGCTCGAAGAGAGTGGTGAAGAAGGCCGGGGCGATGATCCCGGCGAAGGCGAAGCTGTACTGGTAGGCGGCCAGGTAGCGGCCCCGGGCGGCGAGCGGGGCGACCGCCGTCGCCAGCCCCATGGAGACCGGGGCGTGCATCAGTTCGGCCAGGGTGAAGAGCAGCGTGGCGGCCGCCAGCAGCGGGAGCACCCACGACGGCCGGTCGGGAACGAGTCCGGAGTACGCGAACGACCAGGCCGCCCACAGCCCGGCCGCAGCCGCCAGCACCCGGGTCCGCCGGTACGGGGCGAGCCGCTGGGCCACAGGGGCGGCCAGCAGCGACACCAGCACCATGTTGCCGACGAGGACCGCCGAGGTGAGCCCGGCGGGGGCGCGCAGGCCGGTCTCCACGAAGGTCGGGAGGGCGAGGGCGAGCATCATGGTCGTCATGGCGAAGACCGTGTTGATACCGGTCAGGGCGAGGAACGGGCCGTCCCGGAGCATGGTGCGGTAGCCGGCGCGAGGGGCTTCGGTACCGTCCGCGCGCCGTCCGGTGCGCCCCTCCGCCTCCCCCGCCGCGTCCTCCCCCGCCGCGTCCTCCCTCGCCCCGCCCTCTCCGCCGCCCCCGTGGCCGTCGTGCCGTGGCCTGGGCGCGCGGACGAAGACCCCGATCACCAGAGCCGCCACGGCGAAGCACCCCGCTGCCCCGTACGCGACGGCGCGGTAGGCGTCCGCCCTGCCGTCGGCGATGACGAGCCCGGTGAGGAGACCTCCCGCACCGATGCCCGCCGTGCGGGCCATCGTCGCCCAGCCGAACCAGGTGTCCTTGGTCAGTGCGGACCGGCTGCCGTCCGCGTAGTCGGCGATCACGGTGAAGACGGCCGACCAGAAGAAGCGCACGCCGCTCGCGACCAGCGCCACGGCGAGGAAGAGGCTCACCGGCCCGTCGGCCCGGCCGTAGGCGAGATAGCCGAGGCCGTGCAGCACCTGGGAGGCGACGACGACGGGGAGCGCGCCGAACCGGTCGGCGAGCAGGCCCGTCCACACGGGGATCGGCAGGGTGAGAACGTTGGCCGCGCTGATCAGCACCCCGAGCGGGCCGACCGGGATGTCGGTGAGCCGGAGGAAGTAGACCAGGGAGAGCGGCAGGAACAGCCCGTTGCCGACCGCGTCGACGACGAGCGCCCCGATCAGCACGGGCCCGCCGCGGCTCCCGCGGTTGCCGCGCCCCGGACTCCCATCGGCGGACGCTGCCTTGGCCATGGACACGGGTCTCCGGATCGGGGGCGGGCGGCTGGGGCGTTGCCGATGGGGTCGTGCGGTGGGAGTGGTGAGCGCGGAGTCTTTCTGCCGGAGGGCCGCGGCATTGACCGCCGGTGTGGAGGATGCCATGCGGACGCGGGCAGGGTACGACGAGCGACGGTAGTGGCTTCCGGCCCGACGGCGCACACCAATTCCAGGCCTTGGGAAGCCCGTTGGGCTTACGCCGAGCCGGCGCAAGAGGCCGGCCCCTGGGGTGGTCCGTCCCCGTCGGCGTGGCTTTTGGTATCGGCCGGTCCGGCCCCGGGTTGCCGTGCTCCTCCGGGCTGCTCGGCCCCAGGTGTGACTCCTTCGTGCCCTCCCCGCTCAGTCCTCCGGCAAGGGCGACGGACCCGCCGCTCCCGCCGTCAGCCGGGCCAGCAGTGCCCGTGCCTCCGGGTCGTGGGCGGACAGTTCCTCGTAGGGGTGCCGCGGCCACAGCGGGCGGCCCTCGATCCACGGCACGACCAACGCCGGGATGTCCAGCCAGCCGCGCAGCTCGGCTTCGCCCACCGGCGCGGGCAGCCCGAGCCCCGGGTGCTTGCCGCGACCCGGCGGCAGCACGGTCAGGACCGCTTCCGGCAGGTCGTCCGGGCCGCCGTGCGCCGGGAAGAGGACGAGGTTCGGCAGACCGCCGTACGGGTCGTACAGCAGGACGTAGCGCTTCGGCACGGGGACGGGCGCGCGGGCGGCCAGCGCGAGCCGCCGGGCGAGCGGAACGCCCCAGGTCAGCGCCCGGTGGAGGTGCACGGCGCCCATGACGGCGCCTGCGGCTATCCCCAGCACGACGAGCACGGTGACGTCCTCCGGCCACACCGTGTACAGCACCGCCAAGGGGGCCGCAGATCCCAGTCCCCAGGCGGCGGGCGGCAGTTGCGACATGTCGAGCAGGGTGCGGACGCGCCACCAGGGCACCTTCCGTACGTCCGCCTCCGGACGCCACCGCCCCTTCGCGGGCCGGGGCAGGGCTTGGCGCTCCGCCTCCGCCGCAAGAACGGCATAAGACGGCTGGACGGTGCGGGGCGGGGTGCCGCCCGGGGCCCCGCTGCCTCCGGCCGGGCCGGCGAACGGGTTGCCGTAGCCGTCGGCCGCGGCCGCCCCGTGAACGGGCGCCCCGGGGCCGTACGCCGCCGGGACAGCCCGCCGTACCGCCATCGTCCGGCGTGTCCACCGGATCCCGCCGCCGAGGAAGCCGGGGACGGCGACGGCGAGCCCGGCCACCGTGAGCACGGCATAGCCGTCGAAGGCGGCGGTGCCTTCCCCGTACTCGTTGTAGAGGTCGCCCTTCCACGGGCCGTGGGCCACGACCCATCCCCGCTCCCAGCCGACCGGGGTGTCCGGGTCGGGATCGCACTGGAACGGACCGGTGCGCTTCGTGCCGTTCCCGGGGTCGGTCCAGCTCACCGTGCAGCGGCCGAGGGAGTCCTTGTCGTGCACCGTGAGTTCGACCCTCGGGTCGGTCTCGGAGGCCATGTAGCCGCCGAGCCCGGCACCCGTGACCAGGACGCCGAGGAGGACGGCCCAGCGGAAGAGTCCGGGGACGCGGCCACGGGTCTTCGAGACGGCTCCGGCCTCCGGTGCCCGGAGGTCCGGCTCCGGCTGTACCGGCCGCGGCTGCCCGGACTGCGGCTGCTCCGCATCCGGCTGTACCGGATCGGGGCGCAGCGCCAGCCCTTCGCTCTCGGCGGTGCGGCACAGCCGCTCCCTGGTGCGCCGGCCCCGGACGGGCTTGACCCAGACCAGTTCCCCGCTCCCCGGCGGGGAGATCACTCCGCCCGCGCGGGGATCGCCGCACCACCACAGGACGCCGCTGGGCCCCGGAGCGACCAAGTGGTAGCGCTGCCGGACCGCGACGGCGGTCATGGGCCACCAGGTGCCGGTCTCGGAATCCCGCAGAACGACCGTCGCGGAGTGCAGGGTGCGGCCGATGCCCACGGCGGGGCAGGCGGTCCAGTGATGTGCGGACAGCGTCCGTTCCATCCGGCGGGCGATGCGCAGGGAGCCGAGCCCGATGGCGACCAGCACGAGCAGAGGGCCGAGGGCCTGCGGGGCGAAGAACGCGGCGGCGCCGTCGGCGACGGCGATGAGCGCGGCGGCCGCGAGCACTCCTGCCGCCCCCGCGGCCGCGAGTCTCCGGGCGCGGTGGCGGTAGTCCTCCAGCGCACGGGCGGTCGCGGGCAGGTCCAGGGCGGGGGTGTCATGCCCTCCTGCTTCCGGAAGCGGGCCCCGGACCGGTGCGGAAGGGCCGGTGGGGTGGGCCTTGACCAGGCTCACCCGAGGTTCGGCCGGGCTCGCCGACGGCTGCCCGTCCGCGGCGGCGGAGGCCGTTCCGGGGCTCCCTGCCGTGGCGGTTCGAGGTGTCCTGTCGTACGGTCCCGGTTCTCGCCGGCCCAGCCGGAGCGACCACCGGGTCAGCCCTCCGATGACGCCCGCGCCGGCCAGCCCGAAGCCCCCCAGAGCCAGGCGGCCGTTGACCTCATCGGCGACGGTGCCGTCGCCGTACCGGTCGTAGAGGTCCCCCTTCCAGGGGCCGTACGACACCAGATAGCCCAACTCCCAGTCGTCGAGCCGGTAGTCATGCTTCGGGTCGCACCGGAAGGGGCCGGTCCGTTCCGTGCCGTCCCAGGGCACGGTCCAGCTGACGGTGCAGCGGCCGTCGCCCTCCGCGTGGAGCACGGTGAGATCGACGACCGGATCACTGTCGGCGGCGTTGCTCCCGGCCAGGCCGAGGCCCATGACGAGCACGCCGAGGAGGACGGCCCAGCGGAAGAGGCCCCAGCCGATACGGACCGGGAAGGCCGCCGTGCCGTCCGGGACCGGGGAGGCCCACGGCCCTGCCGCGTGCGGTGTCTCCGGGGGGCGGGACGCATGCGGGCCCGTCTCTCTGCCGTCCTCCGCTGAAGCCATGTTGTGCCCCCCCGTCACGCCTATGACTGCCGGTCAGGGAGCCTAACCGGCGGTTCACGAGGGCGTAAGGGCAGGCCGGAGGTGTGGGGCGCCGGGACCCGGGGAGGAACGGACGAGACGGTTCCGGGAGGGCTGCCGCGCGGCGACTCAGGCGAACTCGGAGGTGTCCAGGTCGAAGCCGAACGGCTCGGGCAGCGGCAGCGGCTTGCCGAAGGAGACGGAGTGCGACTCGGCGTAGTCGGTTTCCCCCGGCTCCTCGAAGAGCGTGACCGTGCCCTTCTCGCGGTCGACGAGGAGGTAGCGGGGGATGCCGGCGCGGGCGTAGCAGTGCCGCTTGGCGAAGCGGTCGCCGTCCGGCTTGGCGGAGGTCACCTCGGCGACCAGGGCGACGCCGGCGGCGGGCATCCAGGGTTCGGCGCCGCGGAAGAGCCGGAGTGCTCGTGGAGCGAAGGTCGCGTCGGGGATCGCGTAGTTCCGGGGGCAGAGGGCGCCGCGCGGCAGGACGATGCCCTTGTTCCCCGAGCACTGCATGTCGGTTGCCGATCGCCGGTAGACCTGCGTGACGACGGCGTCCACGGTGTGCTGGTGGTTGCCGTCGGGTGGCATGGTCACCGAGATCTCCCCCTCGATCAGCTCGGCCCGGACCCCCTCAGGGGTGCCCAGGGCCAGAAAGGCCTCTTGGAGGGCTTCTCCCTGCGCGGACGTCGGCTCGCAGGCCACGGTCATCGTGTTCCCTCCCCGTTCTTCTGCTGCTGCGACCGTAGGAGGCGGTGGCGGGCCGTTGTTCGGAAGAGCCGATGAGTTCGCCCGATCGAGGGGTGGAGTGGGTAGCCGCTGACGAGGGCGTCCGGGTGCCCCGCGGCCCCGGAGTTTGGGCAGGAAGCCCCGCCCGTCCCACCCTTGAGTGGGGTAGACTCAACTTAATTCAGGTGCACCAGAGCAGGAACCGCAGGAGAGGAGCAGAGGTCACGTGGATGCCGAGCTGACCAACAGGAGCCAGGAAGCGATCAGCGCGGCCGGTCGGCGTGCCGTGTCCGCGGGCAACCCGGACATCACCCCCGTCCACCTTCTGCTCGCGCTGCTCGAAGGCCAGGAGAACGAGAACATCCAGGACCTCCTGGCCGCCGTCGAGGCCGACCAGGCCGCCCTGCGCTCCGGGGCCGAGCGGCTGCTCGGCGCGCTGCCCGCCGTGCAGGGCTCCACCGTCGCCCCGCCCCAGCCGGACCGCGAGCTGCTCGCGGTCGCCGCCGACGCCTCGCAGCGCGCGAAGGAGCTCGGCGACGCCTACATCTCCACCGAGCATCTGCTCATCGGCCTCGCCGCCCAGGGCGGCCGCACCGGTGAACTGCTCGGCCAGCAGGGCGCGAGCGCCGAGGAGCTGCTCAAAGCCTTCCAGAACAACCGCGGAGGACGACGCGTGACCACGCCCGACCCGGAGGGCACCTACAAGGCCCTGGAGAAGTTCGGTACCGACTTCACCGCCATCGCCCGCGAGGGCAAGCTCGACCCGGTCATCGGCCGTGACGCCGAGATCCGCCGCGTCGTGCAGGTGCTCTCCCGCCGTACGAAGAACAACCCGGTCCTGATCGGTGAGCCCGGCGTCGGCAAGACGGCCGTCGTCGAGGGGCTCGCCCAGCGCATCGTGAAGGGCGACGTGCCCGAGTCGCTCAAGGACAAGCGCCTGGTCGCGCTCGACATCGGCGCGATGCTCGCCGGCGCCAAGTACCGCGGCGAGTTCGAGGAGCGGCTGAAGACCGTGCTCTCCGAGATCAAGGAGAGCGAGGGCCGCATCATCACCTTCATCGACGAGCTGCACACCGTCGTCGGCGCGGGCGCCGGCGGCGACTCGGCGATGGACGCGGGCAACATGCTCAAGCCGATGCTGGCCCGCGGCGAGCTGCGCATGGTCGGCGCCACGACGCTCGACGAGTACCGGGAGCGGATCGAGAAGGACCCGGCCCTGGAGCGCCGCTTCCAGCAGGTGCTGGTCGCCGAGCCCTCCGTGCAGGACTCCATCGCGATCCTCCGCGGCCTCAAGGGGCGCTACGAGGCGCACCACGGCGTGCAGATCGCGGACTCCGCGCTGGTCGCCGCCGCCACCCTCTCCGACCGCTACATCACCTCCCGCTTCCTCCCGGACAAGGCCATCGACCTCGTCGACGAGGCCGCGTCCCGCCTCCAGATGGAGATCGACTCCTCGCCCGTCGAGATCGACGAACTCCAGCGCGCCGTCGACCGGCAGATGATGGAGGAGGAGTCCCTGCTCGCCATCGAAGTGGGCGACGAGAAGCGCAGGTTCCTCAAGAAGCAGGACCGCGAGAAGGACCTCTCCCCGGACGCCCGCGAGCGGCTGGAGAAGCTGCGCAGGGAGCGCGCGGAGAAGGAGGAGAAGCTGCGCGCCCTGAAGGCCCGCTGGGACAGCGAGAAGGCCATCCACACCCGGGTCGGCGAGCTGAAGAAGCGCCTCGACGAGCTGGAGACGGAGCTGGAGCTGGCCGAGCGCAAGGCGCCCGAGACGGGCGACTGGGTCACCCCCGGGCGGCTGCGCTCCGAGGTGATCCCGCAGACCCGCAAGGAGCTGGAGGAGGCCACCGCCGCGCAGAAGGATCTGCAGGGCGGCGGCATGGTCGGCGAGGAGGTCGGCCCGGACGACATCGCCGGCGTCGTCGCCGCCTGGACCGGTATCCCCGCCGGCCGGCTGCTGGAGGGCGAGACGCAGAAGCTGCTGCGGATGGAGGACGAGCTCGGCAAGCGCCTCATCGGGCAGCGGGAGGCCGTCCGCGCGGTCTCGGACGCCGTGCGCCGCACCCGGGCCGGGATCTCCGACCCGGACCGGCCCACCGGATCGTTCCTCTTCCTCGGCCCGACCGGTGTCGGCAAGACCGAGCTGGCCAAGACGCTCGCCGACTTCCTCTTCGACGACGAGCGCGCCATGGTCCGGATCGACATGAGCGAGTACAGCGAGAAGCACTCGGTGGCCCGGCTCGTCGGGGCGCCCCCCGGCTACGTCGGCTACGAGGAGGGCGGCCAGCTGACGGAGGCGGTGCGCCGCCGCCCGTACAGCGTGATCCTGCTGGACGAGGTGGAGAAGGCCCACCACGAGGTCTTCGACATCCTGCTGCAGGTGCTGGACGACGGCCGGCTCACCGACGGACAGGGGCGGACGGTCGACTTCCGCAACACCATCCTCATCCTCACCTCCAACCTCGGCTCGCACTATCTGGTCGACCCGGCGATCAGCGAGGAGGAGAAGAAGGAGCGGGTGCTGGAGACCGTGCGGTCCTCCTTCCGGCCCGAGTTCCTCAACCGCCTCGACGATCTGGTGGTGTTCCACGCCCTGGGCACCGGCCAGCTCAAGCGGATCGCCCAGCTCCAGATCGACCAGCTCCAGCGGCGGCTGACCGACCGCCGGCTCACCCTGGACGTCAGCGAGGACGCCCTGGAGTGGCTGTCCCGGCTGGGCCACGCGCCGAAGGCGGAGGCCGGGACCGGGGCCGCGGCCGACGGGGCCGGGGCGGCGGAGGCCGGACCGGATCTGTCGTACGGCGCCCGGCCGCTGCGCCGGCTGGTCCAGACGGCGATCGGCGACCAGCTCGCCCGGGAGATCCTGGCCGGCACCGTCCGGGACGGCGACACCGTGCGGGTCGACGTGGCGGCGGACGGCCGCGGCCTGGCCGTCGGCGCGGCCGACCGGACCGGCACGGACGACTGAGGCGGAGCCCCGCCCGGCTCCGGCCCCGTCGTCCCCGTACGGTCCCCGCCCGGCCTCCGGATGTCCGTCCGGAGGCCGGGCGGAGGCTCACCGGAGCCCGCGCGCGAGGACGGGCAGCCGCGGGGGCCGGGACGGGCTGACACGCCGCGCGCCGGATTCGGCGGCCCGCACTTGCCAGCCCCCGCCCGCGGTGGGGGAGGATGGCAGGAACCGTCTGAAGGGAAAACCACGGTGAGCATCGACCCGTCCTCGATTCCGAATTTCGGGGGCCAGCAGCCCGAACAGCAGCCGTCGGGGCCGCCGCCCGGTCCCGTCGTCCCCGATCAGGACCTGGTCAAGCAGCTCCTGGAGCAGATGGAGCTGAAGTACGTCGTCGACGACGAGGGTGACCTCGCCGCGCCGTGGGAGCAGTTCCGCACGTACTTCATGTTCCGCGGCGAGGAGGAGCAGCAGGTCTTCTCCGTCCGGACGTTCTACGACCGGGCGCACGAGATCGACAGCAAGCCCCAGCTGCTGGAGGCGATCGACGACTGGAACCGGCGCACCCTGTGGCCGAAGGTCTACACCCACACCAACGACGACGGCACCGTCCGTCTGATCGGTGAGGCGCAGATGCTGATCGGCGTCGGGGTCAGCCTGGAGCACTTCGTCTCCAGCACGGTCAGCTGGGTGCGGGCCTCGATCGAGTTCGACAAGTGGCTCGTCGAGCAACTCGGCCTGGAGGCCGAGGTCGAGTCGGCCGAGCCGGAGGACAAGAAGGACGACGGCGAGGCCTGACCGAGCCGAGCCGCCCCGGCCCCACAGCACCACGCTCCACAGCACCACGCGAGCCCGGCCTCCCGGCCGGGCTCGCGCGCGTTCCGGCCGTCCCCGTGAGGCCGGATCGCCCCCCGGGCGCCGGAACCGCGACGGACCCGGAAACGGCCGGGACCGTTCTCACAGCCACACCGCTGGGCTCGGTCACCCGGTGCTGCCCGCCGTATCCTGACCTCATACGGGAAGGAGCCGTCCATGAGCGTCGACGCGATCGTGCACACCGAGTTCCCCAAGGGGTACACGCTCCTGTTCGGGGCCGACGGAAAGGTGATCATGACTCCGCAGAGCGAAGAGCACTCCAGCACCATCAGGTCGATGCAGATCGACTCCGCTCTCGCTCTCGGCCGTCACGCGAAGGTCACCTCCGACGTCTACATCGACTTCCCCGCGGACGAGAACTCCGCCCCCGATCTGGCGATCCTTCGCGAGGACGCCCGCCGGGACGGCAAGCGCTACAGCTTCGAAGACGTCCTGCTGATCTCCGAGGTCGTCTCGACCTCTTCCGCGCGCAAGGACTACGACGACTGCACCAGGAAGTACGGCCGCTACGGCATTCCGATCTATCTGGTCGTGGACCCCTACGCCCAGGAAGTCGTTCTCCACACCCGGCCGACCGCCGAGGGGTACATCGCGGCACACACCCACAAGTACGGCACGGGCAAGCTCCCCATCCCGCTGGCCGACGGCCGCACCTTCACCCTCGACCTCGACGAGCTCCCGCGCCCGGAGCCCGAAACGGACGCCCGCTGACGAAGGACCCCGGTGCCCGTCCCGGCTGGGGAGCCGCTGGGGGCGGCATCGCTCCCGCGGCTCCTCTCGGGCCACCAGGTCTCCCGGGAACGCGCTGCGGCAAGACGGCCGGCGCGGGTTCAGCCCGCAAGGCGCCGCAGGCGGTCCGCGGCTTCGGCGAGGACGTCGTCCTTCTTGCAGAAGGTGAACCGGACCTGGCTGCGTCCGGCGTCCGGGTCGTCGTAGAAGACGGAGTTGGGGATGGCCACGACGCCGCAGCGTTCGGGGAGCGCGCGGCAGAAGGCGTAGGCGTCCTTCTCGCCGAAGGGCGTGATGTCGGTGGTGATGAAGTACGTGCCCTGGGGCTGGTGAACCTCGAACCCGGCCGCGCGCAGGCCGTCGCCGAGCAGGTCGCGCTTGCGGCGGAGGTCGGCGCGGAAGCCGTCGAAGTACGCGTCCGGCAGGCGCAGTGCCTCGGCGATCGCGTACTGGAAAGGGCCCGCGCTGACATAGGTCAGATACTGCTTGGCCGTCCGGACGGCGGCGACGAGCGGGCCGCTCGCCGTGACCCAGCCGACCTTCCAGCCGGTGAACGAGAAGGTTTTTCCCGCCGAGCTGATGGTGACCGTGCGCTCGCGCATCCCGGGGAACGACGCCAGCGGCAGGTGCTCCCCGTCGAAGACCAGGTGCTCGTAGACCTCGTCCGTGACGACCAGCAGGTCGTGTTCGACGGCGAGTGCGGCGATGGCGCTCTGCTCTTGAGCGGTGAGGACCGTCCCGGTCGGGTTGTGCGGGGTGTTCAGGAGAAGGAGGCGGGTCCGCTGGGTGATCTTGGCCCGCAGCTCGTCCAGGTCCGGACGGAATGACGGTGCGCGCAGCGTGAGCGGCACCCGCCGCGCGCCGGCCATCGCGATGCAGGCGGCGTAGGAGTCGTAGAAGGGTTCAAAGGCGATGACCTCGTCGCCCGGCTCCAGCAGCGCCAGCAGAGCGGCGGCGATGGCCTCGGTGGCGCCGGCGGTGACCAGGACCTCGGTGTCGGGGTCGAAGGAGAGGCCGTAAAAGCGCCGCTGGTGGTCGGAGACCGCGGAACGGAGCTCCGGGACGCCCGGGCCGGGCGGGTACTGGTTGCCCTTCCCCTCCCGCAGGGCGCGGACGGCGGCCTCGCGGATCTCCTCGGGGCCGTCGGTGTCGGGGAAGCCCTGGCCCAGGTTGATGGCGCCCGTCGCGGTCGCGAGTGCCGACATCTCCGCGAAGATCGTCGTCCCGAGCCCGTCCAGCCTTCGGTTCAGCAGCGGCCTGTTACCCATACTCATCTCTCCACCGTCCCTCACTCGGATCCCCTGCGAGCGGCCTGAGGGTCATCCTGACTCATCACCTCACCGGTCCTGTCCCCGCGGGGTGGTACGGGGAGCTCGGGGACGAGGGACGCCGGCGCTCCGCTCTTCCCGCTCGGCGATCGGCTCCCGGAGGACACCGGCCTTCGCCGAGATGTCACGCAGGAGCGCGTCCCGCAGGTCGTGCAGCGTTGCGATCTTGGAGACCAGGAGCCGCGCCGCGGCGTGCAGCGGTCCGGCCGCCTTGTGGAAGCCGGCGCGGGTGGACCAGTCCGGCCAGGCGATCTCCAGCCCCTTGAGGGCGCGGGCGGAGATCTCCCGGCCGTTCTGGCCTTGCGCCAGCTCGGCGATGGCACCGCTCCGGCTTCTGAGTTCGTGGAGCAGCCACCAACCGTCCTCGTTCTCGACGGGCCGTACGGCAACGACGCTTCTGAGCGGTGTCGCCGGCCGGCCCAGCACAGCGATATGCGCGCCGTCGGAACGGGTGCTCAGCACGAGGGTTCCCGGCGGATGGATTCCGCCGCCGTCGGCCGGGCCGCTCAGCCGGAACCTCTGGACGTGAGGCACGGGGAGGTCGTACAGGTCCCTGGGGGCGATCACATCGATGACGGGTCCCGGAGGCGACGGGGGGAGCGAGCGTTCGGAACCCTTGCCCGACTTCGGCTGGGCGACCTCCGCGAGCGCTCGTGTTTCCCGCGACGGACCGGAAGAGACCCAGTCGTCGTGAAGCGCGTCCGCCAGCTCCACCGCCTTGCGCGCTGTCTCCCGGTACAGCGAGGTCATCTCCTCGATGAGGCCGAAGACCCGGTGGTAGGCGGTGACGACGTCCGGCGGGGGCAGCGGCAACGGCATGTGGCGGAGGGTGTCGAGGCTGATGGTGGGCTCGACGTGTGCCGTTACGTCCTCGTCGATCCGGGCCTTGGCCGTGGGGGTCTGCAGCCAGATGCGCAGCCACCGCACGATGAGCGGCTCAGCGCGGACGATGCCGATCGACCTGGTCGCTGTCCATCCCGCGTGCTCCGAGGTGACCAGCGCGGATTCGCCCACCCGCCGGACGAGTACGACGGCCAGGTCGCCCTCCCCGAGGGTCGCCCGGTTGGGTAGGGGGCGGCCCGGCGCGCGCTCAGTGGCCCGGGGAGCGAGGATCCTGCCATCCCTGACGAACGCCGAGCTGACGACTCCGAGAGCCTGATCCGCGGTCGCGTCGTCCAGGAAACCGCAGGTGGTGCGGATGTTTCTGCGGACTTCCTCGGCCTTGAGGGAAGTCGTCCGCCAAGCCGCCGTCCCCGAGCCGGCCCGCTCGGACTCGGCATCCGTCATCAGATCTCCTCCAAGGCATCCAGCAGCCGCAGTTCCAGATCGCGCATCTGGTCGAACCCATCGGCCAGTTCGAGCTTGAGCCGTTCGATCCGGTGCCGCGTGTCCCGTTCGGGGCCGGGCGGCTCCGCGGCGTACGAAGTCGGCATCAGGCTGTACGCGCGGTCGGCGATCTCTTCGGCTGAACAACTCCGGCACCAGCCGGCTGTGTCGCTGTACGGCGCCGCTGCCGCGCTGTTCCCGGGGAGACCACGCCAGGCTGCGAGCGTGTCCAGGATGAGAGCCGTGTTCTTGTCGCCCAGCTTCCGTGCTCTCGAGTCCGGCACCGGTTCGAAGGCCCGGCGCGCGTTGATGAAGAGCACCTGCCCGCGACGGTCCAGGACGCCCCAGCCGGTCCGGGCGCTCTTGTCCTTGTTGAACACCCACAGACAAGCGGAGGCCTTGGAGTGCCCGAACACGCGGAGCGGCAGGGCGATCACGCACTCGACGAGGTCGTCACGCAGCAGTCGCTCGCGGAGCCGCCGTGGCGTGTCCTGCCGGCTGGTGGCCACGGTGTCGGCCATCAGGAAGACGGCGCGTCCCGCCGGGGCCAGCGCGTGCGAGATGTGCTGGATCCACGCGGCGTTGGCGGATCCCCGGGGCGGCGGTTCCTCCGGCCACCGGGGATCGGCGGGGAGGGGAGGGCCCGGCCGGCGGGCGTTCTCCTCTGCCCTCTCCCCCGGCATCCAGTCCCGCTGGTTGAAGGGAAGATTGGCCAGGACGATGTCGTGGGGCTCGGTTTCGGGCTCCGCCAGGCTGTCCCCGGGCGGAAGGATGTCGGCCGCGATCGCCCGCACCGAGAGATTCATCCGGGCCACCTGCGAGGTGGGGGCGTGCTGGTCCCTTCCCCGCAGCGACATGGCCGGGTTCAGCCCGACGCGCTCGCGGACGTAGCGGTGGCTTTCCACCAGCAGCCCGCCCGAACCGCAAACCGGGTCCAGCACCCTGTGTCCGTCGAGGGGGACGGCCGCGCCGACCATGAGGCGTGCCATGTCGCCGGGCGTGAAGTAGTTGCCGCCGTCGGCCCGGGCCGACGAGAGGTCCCGTAGGCACTGGTCGAGCAGGGGCCCGACCTGTTGAGTGGATCCGATGGCGTGCACGAGAGCGTGCAGAGGTCCTTCGGAGCCAGGAGGCGGAACGGGTAACAGGCTCACCGTGCCCGTTTCGGCGTCCTGGTCCTCGATCGCGGGGAGGCAGTGGACCAGGCACTTGGTGACGGCGGCGCGGAGGCCGCGCCCTGCCGGCTGACTCAGCAGCCACGACCATGTCGGTACGCCGGGCCCGGAGGCGGCGCGCGCGGTCCGGCTCAGGTACAGCAGGCCGAGGACGAGCCGAGTCGCGTCGGTGGTGTTCATGAGCCGTGAGAGCTGCGTGAGGTGTTGTCGCACCTTCACGAGCACCTGGTCGAGTGAGGCGGGATGCCGGTCCTGCGTGTGCCCTCGCAGGGCCTCCGTGTCGCTCACGAGCCCACCACGCCCACGGCCCCCATGACCACGATGAGAAGCGTCAGGGCGCCGGCGAAGGCGACCGCCCCGGTCTTGAGGGCCGCGGTGGGACGCCCTCCCTCGATGACGGTGACGAAGCTGCCGGCCACAGCGACGACAAGCGCCGCGAGGACCGCGATGATGACGTACATCAGCCTCAGCTGCACGTGGTTCCTTCCTGGGTCGAGGGGGATCGCTCCATGGCGAGGGTGTCGCGTGATCCCCCGGCGTCAGGAAGGACAGTAGAAGCCGCGGGCCGGACGGCGCTGGGTGCACGCTGTTTGGGAATTTCCGGGGCGCGTGCTCGAAGGTTCCACCCTGGGAGGCCGTGCACGTCGTTTGGGATCGATGGGCGCAGGTCCGTGAAGAGGCGCGGTCGGATGCTCACCTTGTGAGCAGAACAGGTGGGCCGGCAAGCCTTGACCCAGCCGGCCTTCCAGCCGGTGACGAGGTGGTTCTGCCCGCCGAGCCGATGGTGGCCGTTCGTTCGCGCTGGTGGCCGGCGACGGCGGTCCGCAACTCCGGGATGCGGGGCAGGGTTTCTCGCGGAGAGGACCCGGGGCGGGGCCCGAGCGGCCTTTCGGCGCTCGAACCTCTGGATTTGCTCAACTCTGCTTTCACCTCCTGACGCGACGGGCATCTCCCCCGCACACTGCGGAGCGGGGGGCTCGCTTCGGGGGACGAGAAGGGGAGTGGAGTGATGGGATTCGTGGTGTTCGCGGTGCTGCTGGCCGTGGTGCTGGCGGCGGTTGCGGGGGCGCGCGGTCAGTCCGCGCGCAACCGGAAGCGCAGCCGGGCGCGGGGGCGGAGCGGCGGGGGAGACTCCGGTGGCTCCGGCAACTCCAGCTGGTGGGCCGGGGACGGCGCTTCGTCGGACAGTGGTTCGTCCGACAGCGGCGGTTCGTCCTGCGGGGGCGGTTCCTCGTCCTGCGGCGGGGGCGGCGGCTGCGGCGGGGGCAGCTGACCGCGGGGGCCGGCCGCGGGGGCGGCTGACCGCGGGGGCGCCCGGCGCTGCCGGGCACACGGGGGGAGTGACGCCGACCGGCACGGGGCGGTCGGCGTCACTTTCGCGGCCACGGCCGGGTCATGCGTCCGGCCCATGCCGTCTCGCATATGCCATGGACCTTCTTCAACATCGTTTTATCTGATGGTTTTTGAACAGGTGAACACCCGCACCCCCTGGGGCATGGAAACCCGTCGAAGATGGGTAAAAACGCTGTGGGCACCGTGCACTTCATGATTCCGTATTCATCGGAACACCCCACGTGGGCACGAGCCGGCGAGTGATCTTTCCTGGGTCCTCTCTCCGAGGCGGGCCGGCCCACCATCCACTGCGTGCTGCGGAGCCGACCCATGCTCACCACTCTCGAAACCGCTTATTCCGACACCCGCGCAGCCGATCTCGCCTGGTGTCTCGGCAAGGAACCCCTGCCCGCGCTGGCCGTTCTCGATCTGCGGCTGGGGCCGGCGGAGGTGCAGTTGCGCCTGCTCGGCGCCTCCCATCAAGTGATCATCAAGGAAGGGGACAGCCATTGCTCGGAGACGGTGGCCTGCATACCCGGCAGCAGCACCCCGCTGCCCCTCGGGGCCGCCGAGAGCATCGGCGGCTGGGAGTACGAGTTCGCGGCGCGCGTCGAGACGCTGTCCCGCGGGTCGTTCGCCGGCCGGGCGCAGGAGCTGCTCGCCCTGGTGGCCGACCACCCCAACGGTCTGGCCGGGACCTTCCCCGGCGATCCGCACGCCTTCACGGCCATGCTGGTCCAGCGCTGCGAGGGCCGGGTGCGATGGCGCACCTGGCACGCCTATCCGCAGGAGGGGGCGCTCGTCACGACGCGCACCCAGGTCGGCGCCCGGAGGATGGCCCCCCTGTAGTGCGCCCCCGGCGCCCTCCGAGACAACCCTTGTGGGTGACAGGGCCGTGCAGACGGCTCACGTAGCGTTCCCCGCATGATCGATTCGCCTGAGCCACGGCTCCTGTCCCGCGCGGTCGCGCCGGACGAGCCGGAGAGCCCGGTGCGGCTGCCCGTACCGGCCGGGCTGGGACGACTTCTGGTATTGGCCGCGGTCTTCGTCTGCGCCGCCTGCGGGCTGGTGTACGAACTGGAACTGGTGGCGCTGGCCTCGTATCTCTTCGGGGACTCGGTCACCCAGGCGTCCGTCGTGCTGTCCGTGATGGTCTCCGCCATGGGTGCCGGCTCGCTGCTGGCCAAGCGGCTGCGGTGCCGGGCCGCGGTGGCCTTCGGGCTGGTGGAGGCGGCGCTCGCGCTGGCCGGCGGCTGCTCGGCCACGGCGCTCTACGCCTCCTTCGTCTGGTTCGGCGCGTCCCACGCCGTGCTGGTCGGGTTCTCGCTCGTCATCGGGGTACTGATCGGCGCCGAGGTGCCGCTGCTGATGACGCTCATCCAGCGCGTCCGCCGGCAGGACGCGGGCGGGGCGGTCGCCGACCTCTTCGCGGCCGACTACACCGGCGCGCTGGCCGGCGGTCTGGCCTTTCCCTTCCTGCTGCTGCCGCTGCTGGGCCAGCTGAGCGGCGCCCTGCTGACCGGGGCGGTGAACGCCCTGGCCGGCGGTGCGCTGGTGCTGTGGCTGTTCGGCCGCGATCTGACCGCCCGGGCCCGGCTGGTCCTGATCACGGCGAACGGCCTGGTGCTCGCGGTCCTCGCCGCCGGAACGTTCCTGGTGCCGTCCTTCGAACGGGCCGCGCGGCAGGCCGTCTACGGGGACGACGTACGGGTCGCCGTACGGACGGACTACCAGGAGGTCGTGCTCACAGGGGGGCCGGGCGGGGCCGGCGGTGGTGCTCCGCTCTCGCTCTTCGTCGACGGACGGCTGAGATTCAGCGGACGCGACGCCTGCCGTTATCACGAGGCCCTCGTCCACCCGGCGATGGACGGCCCGCGCGCGCGGGTACTGGTGCTGGGCGGCGGGGACGGCCTCGCGCTGCGCGAGGTGCTGCGGTACCCGGACGTCCGCTCGGTCACCGTGTTCGCGCCCGACCCCGGGCTGCTGCGACTGGGCCGCAGCGACCCGGGACTCTCCCGGCTGAACCGGGACTCCCTCGCCGACCCCCGGGTGCGGACGGTCACCGGAGACGTCTTCGGCCGGCTGCGGGAGGACGGTGCGGACGGGGGCGGCGGGGGGCCGTACGACGTGATCGTCTCGGATCTGCCCGACCCCGGCATCACGGCCGGCGCCAAGCTCTACTCCCGGGAGTTCTACGGGCTCGCGCGGCGCGCCCTCGCGCCCGGCGGGCGGCTGGTCGTCCACGCGGGCGCGCCGGACACCCACCCCCGGACGTACTGGACCGTCGACGCGACCCTGCGGGCGGCCGGGCTGCGCACCGCGCCGTACGCGGTGGGCGGCCGGCGGTCCGCCTACGCCGCCGGGCCGGACCGCTCGACGGAGGCCGAACACCCGTCCCGCACCTGGGGGTTCCTACTCGCCGCCCGCGCACCGGAGCGCCCGCGCCTGGCACCCGGCGCGCCCGTACGGCTCTCGCTGACCCCGCGGACACTGCGCACGGCGGAGCGCACGGCGGAGGACCTGCGGGTGGCGGGCGCGCGGGCCTCGACGCTGACGCATCCGCGGTATTGAGGCCCGCCGGCCGCCGTTTGCGCTGGAACGATTCGCCGCGGTGGGGTGCCGGGGGGCTCCTCCGGGGCCCCGTGTTCCCGGTCCGGGGGCGCGGTGCCGCCGTGACCCGGAGGAGGCGGCCCGGCGGGCGGCGCGGCCCCGGGCGCGTCGCTCCAGTCGTGGAGCGGCTCCGGACGGGACGAGACGAGTAAGGGCGGCGGGCGGGCTGGGCACGACCGGGGGCGGGGCCGGGCGCGCCACCGGAAATGGCGCGGACACGGGTGCCGGAACGCGTCCGCTGGGTAGGCTCGGCTGCCATGGAGCATGAGGTGTTCGTTCCGTTTCCGCCCGGGACCGTACGGCAGGCGCTCGGCGACCCCGAGCGCGTCGCCCGCTGCGTCCCCGGATTCCAGTGGGACGCCGCGTCGGGTCCGAGCACGCTGGCGGGCCGGCTGCGGCTCCGCGCCGGCGGCTCGACCATCACGTATCACGGCACGATCCGTCTCGCCGAGCGGGACGGCGGCGAGCTGGCCCTCGACGCGGAGGGAACGGAGGCGCGCGGCGACGGTTCCGTCGAACTCGCTCTCGTCCTGCGGCTGAACGCCGCCGACGGCGGCACGTCCCTGGCGTGCGGCGGCACCGTGCGGAGCCGGGGGCGGCTCGCCGAGGTGGACGACAAGGCCGCGGCCTCCGCCGGACAGCGCCTGCTCGACCGGTTCGCCGCGGCGCTGGCCGCCGACCTGGAGGAGACCCCGGTCCGTCCGGCACCCCCCTCGGCTCCCGCGGCCTCCGGCGAGAACGGCGCCGGCACGGGCCGGCGCGCCGGACACGGCGACGGTGACGTCCCGGCCCCCGGCGGGCAGCGTCCAGGCGGCGCCGGCCGCGGCGGTGCGAACGGCGGCGGCAGCGGCAGCGACGGTGCGGCACCGGACGGCCGGGACGCCGGCGGCGACGGCTCCGGGAAGGAGACCGGACCGGCCGGTGGCGGCGAGGACGCCGGCGGTGCGGCCGGTGGAGAGGGCGGCGGCCTCGGCCGGGCCGACGACAACGAACCCGTCATCCCCGGCATCCCCTCCCCCGAGCCGGGCCCCGACGCGGCGACGCCGGCGCCGGACAAGAAGGCCGGGCCCGGGGAGAAGCCGGGAACCGGCGAGCCGGGGCCGGGCGAGGACTCCGGGCCGCGTGGGAAGTCCGGAGCCGGGCGGGAAGCCGGTGACAAGCCCCGCGGCGAGGAGCCCCGGGACAAGGAGCCCCGGCTGCCCGGCACGCCCGAAGCGGCGGGCGCCGCCGCCGAAGCCGGGGGCGGCACCGCGCCCGAGGCGGCGTCCGTCCACGAGACCGAGGTGCCGCCCTCCTCCCTCGACCCCCTCGCCGACGACCTCGTTGAAGCGGACGACGACACCCCGCCCGCCGAAGCGGCCCACGCCCGCCGCACCATGATCGGCCGCAGCGCCGAGGAGGTGGACCACGCGCCGCCCCGGGGCCGCTACGCCCCCGTACCGGCGCCCCAGCCCGCCTCGGCCGGTGACACCCTGCGCTGGGCGGCCCCGGTGGCCGCTGCCCTCGTCGCCTCGGCGGTGATCGTCAGCCGCGTCCTCCGCCGCAGGCGCTGACGGCCCGGGCGGAGAGCCGGCGGCCCGGGCAGGTGCCGGCGGCCCCGGCGGCCCGGGCGGTGCGGGCGGTGCCAGAGGGTCCCGCCCCGCCCGGCCGAAGGGCCGCGCGGACGCCACCGCAGCCGTCCATCGGCACACCGTCTCGGGCAACCGTCTCCGGCGCCTCGCGCCGGGCCCCGACGACCGTGTTGGGCCGCCGCCGCGTCAGGGTGCCGGCCGGAGTGGCCGGAGGGAAAGGCTGGACGTCAGCAGGCGGGGCGTGTGCCGGGTCCGGTGGCGGCGCCGGAGCCGGGGCCCCGGATCGCGGGGCGCCGTGGCGTCAACCCGCGTCCCTGGAGGCGGCCGTGGCGGAAAAGGCGGGGCCGCGCCGGGTGCCCGGACTCGCATAGGGTCGGTGTGTGAGCACTCACGAGACGACCGAAGCGGCCCCGGAGGCCGGAGTCCTGCTGGCGGCGGGCAACGCCGAGGTGACCGTACGGCCCGAGCTGGGCGGGCGGCTCGGTTCGCTGCGGATCGACGGCACCGAACTGCTGAGACAGGGCCCTCGATACGGTTCCTTCCCCATGGTGCCGTGGTGCGGCCGGACCGCGAACGGCGTGTTCCGCGACGGCGCCGAGCGGCATGAACTCCCGCTCAACTCCCCGCCCCACGCCATCCACGGCACCGGCCGCGACCAGGTGTGGCGGACCGTCCGCGCGGACGGCACGGCCGCCGTCCTCACCTACGACCTGGGCGACCCCTGGCCGTACACCGGCCGCGTCACCCAGCTCGTGGAGCTCGCCGAGGACGCTCTGACGCTGAAGATGGGCGTCGAGACCTACGGCAACTCCTTCCCGGCGCAGGCCGGCTGGCACCCCTGGTTCCTGCGGCACCTCGCCGGCGGGAGCGGGGGCAGCGGCGGCGCGGGTGAGGGCGAGAGCGTCCGGATCTCCTTCGACGCCGCCTGGCAGGAGGAGCGCGGCGAGGACCACCTCCCGACCGGCCGTCGGACCGAACCGCGCCCCGGACCGTGGGACGACTGCTTCGGCATGCCCGACGGCGTGGACGTCACCCTGACCTGGCCGGGGCGGCTGGAACTGCGGATCACCAGCCGGGCCGAGTGGGTCGTGGTCTACGACGAGCAGGACGAGGCCGTGTGCGTCGAGCCGCAGTCGGGGCCGCCCAACGGTCTCAACACGGCCCCGCGCCTGGTCACCCCGATCGACCCGCTGGAGATCTCCACCACGTGGCGCTGGCGCCGGCTCTGAGCCGGGCCGCTTCGCCCGCGCTGCTCCGGCCCGCGTGCTGCTCCGACCCGCACTGCTCCGGCTGCCGTTGCTCCGGCCCGGCCCCGCCCGTACCGCTGTTGCCGGTCGCGCCGCCGCCCGTCCCGCTGCCATCGGTTCCCGCGCGGCCCGGGGACGGCCGGTGCGCGGCCCGGTGCCACCGGTGCCGGGGGCGGGTGCCGGGGCCCCGGATAGTCTCGTGGCCATGACCGACGTGCGTGATGCCCTGCTGCGGCAGATCAAGGACAAGGCCGTGGTGCACGGCAAGGTGACCCTCTCCTCGGGCCGGGAGGCCGACTTCTACATCGACCTCCGCCGGATCACCCTGGACGGCGAGGCCGCCCCGCTCGCCGGGCAGGTGATGCTCGACCTCACCGCCGATCTGGAGTACGACGCGGTGGGCGGGCTGACGCTGGGCGCCGACCCGGTGGCGACGTCGATGATGCACGCCGCCGCGGCGCGCGGGCGCCGGCTCGACGCCTTCGTCGTGCGGAAGGCGCACAAGGCGCACGGGCTGCAGCGGCGCATCGAGGGCCCGGACATCAAGGGCCGCCGGGTGCTGATCGTCGAGGACACCTCCACCACGGGCGGTTCCCCGCTCACGGCCGTCGAGGCGGCGCGTGAGGCGGGGGCCGAGGTGGTGGCGGTCGCGGTGATCGTGGAGCGCGGCGCGGCGGCCGCGATCGCGGAGGCCGGACTGCCGTACTACCAGGCGTACGGGCTGGACGACCTGGGGCTCTGAGACACCGGCGGGGCCGCCGGACCACCGAGCCGCAGACCACCGAGCCGCAGACCACCGAGCCACCGGACCACCGAGCCACCGAAGGCCGGACCGCCGGCCAGGTGGGGCGGCTGGGCAGCGCGGCGGCCGGGGGGCGTCCGGAGCCGGGTGGCCGGGCCACCCCGTCCGGGCTGCCGAGCCGTTGGACTGCCGGACTGCCGGACTGCCGGGCACATGGTGATCTCCGGGCTGCCGGGCCGTACGGACCCTCGGGCCCGGACCGCCCGGACCGCCCGGACCGCCCGGACCGCCCGGAGCGCCCGGACCGTCCGGAGCGCCCGGGCCTCGGTCGTGCCCGGCCCGTTCCGGTCACCCGTCCGGCCCGCCCCGCTTGCGGCCCGTCCGGCGGTCGTCGCCGTCCCGTTCGGCCCTTCCGGGCCCGGGGTCGAAGGGGCCAGAATCCGCCCCGCGAACGGGAGTTCAGCCACGGTCGGGGGGTTTCACGTGAAACCCTCACCGCCGCGTCCGGTTCGTCCGCTTGGGTGGTGTGGAGCGGAACGCCGTATCTGGGAGGATGACCCCCAGACGATGATGTCGCCCCTAGGTCAGGGCCTACTCGAATAACCGGCACATTCACAAGGAGCCGACAGATGCCTATCGCAACCCCCGAGGTCTACAACGAGATGCTCGACCGGGCGAAGGCAGGCAAGTTCGCCTACCCGGCCATCAACGTGACCTCGTCCCAGACCCTGCACGCGGCCCTCCGCGGTTTCGCCGAGGCCGAGAGCGACGGCATCGTCCAGATCTCCACCGGCGGTGCCGAGTTCCTCGGCGGCCAGTACAGCAAGGACATGGTCACCGGCGCGGTCGCGCTGGCCGAGTTCGCGCACATCGTCGCCGAGAAGTACCCGGTCAACATCGCGCTGCACACCGACCACTGCCCCAAGGGCAAGCTCGACGGCTACGTACGGCCGCTGCTCAAGCTCTCGCAGGAGCGCGTCGCCGCCGGCCGCAACCCGCTGTTCCAGTCCCACATGTGG
This sequence comes from Streptomyces albus subsp. albus, assembly GCF_000719865.1. Taxonomy (GTDB): domain Bacteria; phylum Actinomycetota; class Actinomycetes; order Streptomycetales; family Streptomycetaceae; genus Streptomyces; species Streptomyces albus_E. The sequence goes on along the minus strand of NZ_JOID01000027.1, from coordinate 33,688 downwards.
GACGGCTCCGCCGAGATCCTGGACGACAACCTCGCCATCGCGCGCGAGCTGCTCGCCGAGGCCGTCAAGGCCAAGATCATCCTTGAGGTCGAGATCACCCCGACCGGCGGCGAGGAGGACGGCGTCTCGCACGAGATCAACGACGAGCTCTACACCACCGTCTCCGACGTGGAGCGGACCGCCGAGGCGCTGGGCTTCGGCGAGAACGGCCGCTATCTGCTGGCCGCCTCCTTCGGCAACGTGCACGGCGTCTACAAGCCGGGCAACGTCGTCCTCCGCCCCGACCTGCTGCGCGAGCTCCAGGACGGCGTGGCCGCGAAGGCCGGCAAGGCCGACCCGTTCGACTTCGTCTTCCACGGCGGCTCCGGCTCCACCGAGCAGGAGATCCTGACCGCGCTGGAGAACGGTGTCGTCAAGATGAACCTCGACACGGACACCCAGTACGCCTTCACGCGCCCGGTCGCGGACCACATGTTCCGCAACTACGACGGTGTGCTGAAGGTCGACGGCGAGGTCGGCGACAAGAAGACCTACGACCCGCGCAGCTGGGGCAAGAAGGCCGAGGAGGGCATGGCGCAGCGCGTCGCGCAGGCCTGCTCCCACCTCCGCTCCACCGGCACCAAGCTGAAGTAACCGCCTGAAGCGACCCGCCGCGGTGCCGTACCGGCTCACCGGCGGCGGCCTCACCGGCGGCGGCGCCGCGCCGCGCAGTGCGCACCGGAAGCCCGGTGGCCGCGACCGTAGAGGTCCCGGCCGCCGGGCTTCCGTGCGTCCGGGCTCCCCGCGGCGGAGCCCGTACCACGGGCCGCGTTACGGGCCGCGCCACGGGCCGCGCCACGGGCCGCACCCCACCGCGCCCGTCCGTTCCGCGCGCCCGGCAGGCAGACTGGGCGCATGGCCACACACGAGAACCTGCTCGGGGGACCGCCCCCGACCCGCCTGCCCGACGACCCGGAGCCCCGCGAACTGCTCGCCTCCGGCTCGGCCCCCGCCGAGGTCGCCGCCAAGTACCCGTCCTCCTCGCTGGCCTGGGCCCAGCTCGCCGACGAGGCGTACGAGAACGGCCGCGTGGTCGAGTCGTACGCCTACGCCCGCACCGGCTACCACCGGGGCCTGGACTCCCTGCGCCGCAACGGCTGGAAGGGCCACGGACCGGTCCCGTTCGAGCACGAGCCGAACAGGGGCTTCCTGCGCTCCCTGCACGCCCTCGCGCGCGCCGCCCAGGCGATCGGGGAGCAGGAGGAGTACGAGCGCTGCAGCACCTTCCTGCGCGAGTCCTCGCCGACCGCCGCCGAGACCCTCGGCTGAGCGGCGCGACGACGTCTCCCGTCCGGGCCGGCCGTGCTCACACGGCCGGCCCTTGCCGTGGCGCCCGCGGCCACGGATGATGCGCGGAGGGTTCCGCTCCGCGCCGACCGTGCGGGCGGGATCCGAGAGGGGACCGGGGCTCCGATGCCGAGAGGAAGGGGCGGACCGCTACCCGGGAGCACGCAGTACGAGGAGACAGCGATGTCGACGGCACAGCACGACCTGCCCGAAGCCGGTTCGGAGACCCCGAACCTCGACTTCCGGGGCACCACCCCCTACGAGGACTACGTCAAGGCGGACGTCCTCACCCACCTGCAGCACCCGCTCTCCGACGAGCCGGGCGAGATGGTCTTCCTGGTGACCACCCAGGTGATGGAGCTGTGGTTCACCGTGATCGTCCACGAATGGGAGACGGCCGCGCAGGCCCTCCGCCGGGACGACCTGCCGGTGGCCATGGCGGCGCTCAAGCGGTCCGAGTACGAGCTGCGCGCGCTCAACGCCTCCTGGGAGCCGCTCGCGCACATCACCCCCGCCCAGTTCAACGCCTACCGGGGCGCGCTCGGCGAGGGCTCCGGTTTCCAGTCCGCGATGTACCGGCGGATGGAGTTCCTGCTGGGCGACAAGTCGGCGTCCATGCTCGTACCGCACCGGGGGGCGCCCCGCGTGCACGCCGAGCTGGAGAAGGCGCTCGGCGAGCCCGGCCTCTACGACGAGGTGCTGCGGCTGCTCGCCCGGCGCGGCCACGCCGTCCCGGCCGAGGTGCTCGAACGCGACCTCACCCTGCGCTATGACCCGCACCCGGCCGTCGAGGAGATCTGGGCGCGGATCTACTCCGGCTCCCAGGAGGACGAACTGGTGCAGCTCGGCGAGGCGCTGACCGAGGTCGCCGAGCTGGTGTGGCGCTGGAAGAACGACCATCTGGTGGCGACCCGGCGGGCCATGGGCGCCAAGACCGGCACGGGCGGCTCCCCGGGCGTCTCCTGGCTGGAGAAGCGGGCCCGGCGGAACGTCTTCCCCGAGCTGTGGACGGCGCGCAGCCATGTCTGAGACCACGGACCAGCGCTCCGCGGGTTCCGCCGGGGCGGCGGGCACCGCCGGGGCCGCGGATGACCCCGGGGCGGCGGACGACGCGACCGCGCTCGCCGGCCGGGCCGCACGGCTGGACGCCGGTGACCCGCTGGCGGGGCTCCGCGCCCGCTTCCTGCTGGAGCGGCCCTCCGACGGGAACGCCGCCGTCTACCTCGACGGCAACTCTCTCGGGGCGCTGCCCGCCGGTGTGCCCGGCCGCGTCGCCGAGGTGGTCGAGCACGAGTGGGGGCGGATGCGCATCCGCTCCTGGACGGAGAGCGGCTGGTGGGAGGCGCCGGAGCGGATCGGCGACCGGATCGCGCCGCTCGTCGGCGCCGCGCCCGGCCAGATCGTGGTCGGCGACTCCACCAGCGTCAACCTCTTCAAGGCCGTCGTCGCGGCCGTACGGATCGCGCAGGAAGGTGCCCCGGGCACCCTCGGCGGCTCCGGTGCGGCGGGAGCCGGAGGCGCCCCCGGCACGGCTGGTGCCCCGGGATCCGCTGGAGTCGCCGGCGGGCACGGCGGCCTGCCGTCCGCGCCGGCCGCCGACGGACCGCTGGCGCGGGCCGGTTCGCTGCCGCAGGCGGCGGGGGCCGGAGCTGGCGGCGGGGAGCCGGGAGGTCAGCCCGGCGGTGCGGGTTCCGGGCCGGTGCGCGACGAGATCCTCGTCGACGCGGAGACCTTCCCCACGGACGGCTACATCGCCGAGTCGGCCGCGCGCATGACCGGCTGCCGCATCCGCGCCGTCCCCGCCGGGGAGATCGGCGCGGCCTGCGGGCCGCGCACGGCCGTGGCGCTGGTCAACCACGTCGACTACCGCACCGGGCGGCTGCACGACCTGCCCGGCACGACCGCGGCCGCGCACGCGGCGGGCGCCCTGGTGGTGTGGGACCTCTGCCACAGCGCGGGCGCCCTGCCCGTCGGGCTCGACGCGCACGGCGTGGACCTGGCCGTCGGCTGCACGTACAAGTACCTCAACGGCGGGCCGGGTTCACCGGCCTTCCTCTACGTGCGGCGCGAGCTCCAGTCCCGCTTCGACTCCCCGCTGCCGGGCTGGAACTCGCACGCCGACCCGTTCGGGATGGCGCCCTCGTACGCGCCCGCCGGCGGTGCCCTGCGCGGCCGCGTCGGCACCCCGGACATCCTGTCGATGCTGGCGCTGGAAACGGCGCTGGAGGTGTGGGACGGGATCGCGGTGGAGGACGTCCGGGCCAAGAGCCTGGCGCTCACGGACTTCTTCCTGGAGTGCGTGGCAGCGTACGTGCCGCCGGGGCGGGTGGAGTGCGTGACGCCCGCCGCGCACGCCGAGCGGGGCAGCCAGGTCGCGCTGCGCTGCGAGGACGCGGACGAGGTCATGCGGGAGCTCATCGCGCGCGGGGTCGTCGGCGACTTCCGCCGCCCGGACGTCCTCCGCTTCGGCTTCACCCCGCTCTACGTGGGCTACGCCGACGCGGAACGGGCGGCGCGGGTGCTGGCGGACGTCCTGGCCGAACGCCACCCGGGCGGGGGCTTGCCAGGAACCTCCGGACCTTCCGGCGCCCCGGCTCCGGAAGGCCGGGACGCCGCAGCGGACACCGCAGCGGACGCGGCACGGGACCCCGGATCCGGGGCATGACCGCACCGGACGACAGCCCCGGCGGGCGCCACCAGGTGCCCGCCGGGGCGGTTCCCGACGCCACGGATGAGGCCGTCCGTGCCGCCGCCGAGGCGGAGGAGACCGCGCTGCTCGGTCTGGCGCCGGAAGCGCCGCGGCGCACCGTGAGCTACGGCCCGCACCCGTCCCAGCTGATCGACTACTACCTGCCGGACGACACGGACGACACAGACGGCACGGACGGCGCCCGGGAACCGGGACTCCGGGTGACGGTCCTGCACGGCGGCTTCTGGCGCGAGGCGTACGACCGCACCCATCTGTCGCCGTTCGCCGCCGCGTTGGCCCGGCACGGCTTCGCGGTGGCACTGGCCGAGTACCGCCGGGCCGGGGGCGGCGGCGGCTGGCCCGCGACCTTCGAGGACGTCTCCCGGATCGTCGCCACGGCCTGGGAGGACCAGGACACCCGGAACGGCGGCCCCGACGGCGCCCCGCGCACCGGCCGTCCGTCCACCGGAGCGAGCGACCGCGGTCGGCACGTGCTGCTCGGGCACTCCGCCGGTGGCCATCTCGCCCTCTGGGCGGCGGCCGTGTGTACGGGCGTGGGGGCCGGGCGCGCGGCCGAGGCGGGAACGGACGGACCCGCGCAGTCCGCGCGCCGGACCCCGGCGGTATCCGCCGCCCCCGACTGCGTCGTGGCCGTCGCGCCGGTCGCCGCGCTGGGGCGGGCCCATGAACTGGGGCTGAGCCGGGGAGCGGTCGCCGGGCTGCTCGGCGGGGCCGGCGCGGTGGCGGAACTCCTGCCGCTGACCGACCCGTTGCTGCTGCCTCCCCCGGCCGCGCCGGTGACGATCCTGCACGGCACCGCCGACCCGGACGTACCCCTCGCACTCTCCCGTGCATACGCCGCCGCCGCGCGCCGGGCCGGTGCGCGGGTGGAGCTCCGGGAGCGGCCCGGCAGCGGGCACTACGCACCGCTCACCCCGGGCACCGCCGCCTTCGGCGAACTGCTGGACGCGCTGCGGGGTTTCCCACCGGAGACCGCCGCAGGGTGAACCGTGAGCTGCCGGGGGACGGGAAGACGGGGCCGGGGCCGGGCAGGCGAGAACCGCGCAAGCGCGGGACCGGCCCGGACCGGGCATGAGCAGGGATGACGTCTCCGGCCCCGGGTCATCCTCAAGTCGTATGCCGGGAAGTCCGCATTCACGGTGACGACGCCGGGGGCCCGCGTGCGTAGCGTTCACCGTATGAACGAGACGACGCCGACTCCGGCCTGGACCGAGTCACGGATAGCCCGGACGGTCTGGGACACCTTGCGGCAGGACCTCCTCCGGGACATCTGGGCGTTCCGGCCCCTCCCCCCGGTCAGCGCGGCGCGTCTGCGGCAGCGCCCGCTGCTGCGGCGGCTGGGCGGCCGCTGGCTGACGCACTGGCTCGTCGGGTCCCTGGCGCTGTTCCTGCTGCTGCTGGACATGACCGCGGCGCCCTGGGAGCGGCCCACTTTCCTGGTGGTGATCCTCGGGCTGGCCCAGACGGTGCCGCTGATGCTCGCTCTGTTCCGGCCGCTGGGCGCCTGGTGGGTGTCGCTCGGTGTCTTCCTCTTCATGACGGTGACGTCCGGATGGCAGGGGCCGGGGGTTCTGGCGCTGCTGGGCGTGATGGTCGTGGTCGCGCTGCGGTCCCGGCCCCGGGTCGCCCTGGAGATGTGGGCGATCGCCGTGCTGTCCGTGGGTTTGGCCGCCCTCGTCTTCCACCCCGGGAACGCCTATGTGGTCTTCCCGGTGGCGATCTTCTCCGGCTGTGTCCTCGGCACGGTGGTCGCGCTGCGCGGCTGGTGGCTGGCGCGGAACCGGGTGGAGGAGCAGGAGACGCTGGTCGCGGACGTGCGCGGCAAGCACACCGCGCTGGAGGAGCGGGCCCGGATCGCGCGTGAGCTGCACGACGTGGTGGCCCACCACATGTCGGTGATCGCGATCCAGGCCGAGGCGGCCCCGTACCGCGTCGAGAACCCCCCGGAGGAACTGACCCGCAGCTTCGGCACCATCCGGGAGAGCGCCGTCGAAGCCCTGTCCGAGCTGCGCCGCGTGCTGGGCGTGCTGCGGTTCGAGGGCGCCGGGTCCCTGGGTGTGCCGGACGCGCCGCAGCCGGACCTGTCCCGCCTCGACGAACTCGTCCAGGGCGTCCGGGACGTGGGCCTGGACGTGGAGATCGCCCGCACGGGCGCGGAGCGGCCGCTGCCGCAGGGTGTGGAACTGTCGGCGTACCGGATCGTCCAGGAGGCGCTGAGCAACGCGCTGCGGCACGCCCCGGGTTCGCGGGTGCGGGTCGAACTGTCCTACGTCCTGACGGGCATCGGGCTGCGCATCGTCAACACGGCGCCGACCGGGCCGGTGTCCCCGTCGCCCGGGATGGGGCACGGCGTGACGGGCATGCGGGAGCGGGCCGTGATGCTGGGCGGCGAACTGAGGGCCGAACCGACGGTCGAGGGCGGATTCGAGGTCACGGCCTTCCTGCCCGCCGGACCGGCCGAGAACGAGGAGCGCGGGACGCCCGGCGGGCGCGGCACGGGCGCGGGCACGGTCCCGGGCACGAGTACGGCCCCGGGCGAGGGCGCGGGCGAGCCCCGGCCCGGGCGGGAACCGGCGCCGCTGCGCCCGCACACCCCGGTGGCCCTGACCAAGACGGACCCGGACGGCCCGGAGAGCGCGGACCGCGCCGACCGCACCGACCGCACCGACCGCACCGACCGTTCGGAGGGCCGCTCGTGACGCACGCCGACGCCGCCGCCGGCGGCCACGGCCCCGCCTCCGCCCCGGACCACGGCACACCCGCCCCCGGCCCGGACTCCAGCCCGGCCCCCGTCCCCGTCCGGGACCCCTCCGCCCCCATCCGCGTCCTGATCGCCGACGACCAGGCGATGGTGCGGGAGGGCTTCTCCGTCCTCCTCGGCGCCCAGCCGGGCATCGAGGTGGTCGGCGAGGCGGTGGACGGCGAGCAGGCGGCCGTGCGGGCGGCGCGCCTGCGGCCCGACGTCGTGCTGATGGACGTCCGGATGCCCGGCACCAACGGTCTGGAGGCCACCCGGCGGATCGCGGCCGAGCGCGAGGAGGGCGGCCGCCCGCGCGTGCTGATCCTCACCACCTTCGACCTCGACGAGTACGTCTACGAGGCGCTGCGCGCCGGTGCCAGCGGCTTCCTGCTCAAGGACGCCTCGGCCCGCCAACTCGCCGACGCCGTACGCATCGTGGCGGCGGGCGAGGCCCTGCTGGCGCCCACCGTCACCAAACGGCTGCTCGCCGAGTTCACCCGCCTCGGCGCCCCCCGCGCCCCGCGCATGGACCGCATCCGGGATCTCACCGAGCGGGAAACGGAGGTGCTGGCGCTCATCGCGCAGGGGCTCTCCAACGGGGAGATCGCGGCCCGGCTGACGGTCTCGGAGGCGACGGTGAAGACCCACGTGAGCCGCGTCCTGGTCAAGCTCGGCCTGCGGGACCGCACCCAGGCCGCCGTCTTCGCGTACGAGATCGGCCTGGTCACCCCGGGCGGCGGCAGCGTGTGAGCCGGGGCGGGTCCGGCCGCCGGCGGGAGGCGGCGGGAGGCGGCGGGAAGCGTCGGGAGACGGCGGGAAGCGTCGGGAGACGGCGGGAAGGGGCGGAAGGCGGCACGGGCGGTGGCGGCCGGGCCTCCGACCCGTCGTCGTATACGCCGGCTTGCGCCGATCTGTTCGCGGTGGCCGGAACTCTTGTCCACAGGCTGTGGACAAGACGTGCCCGGTGGAAACCCTGGCCTCTTGGGTGCGAGGGCGTCGCTGCCTCCGGTGGGCAAACCAGGATAAAACGTCAGCAACGCCCTCGACGTCAGCGCCCGGTGACCATCACCCGGCACGGCCCCGGCACGGCGACGGCTCCGGCACGGCGAACGGCCCCGGCGCGGGGAAGCCGCCGGGGCCGTCGTCACAACACGTCGGAGCACGCCGTCTACTTGGTCTCCAGGTCCCGCCGCCGGAAGCCCAGCAGCCCCAGCCACACCAGCCCCGCCGCGAGCGCGGTCAGGATCAGCAGCGGTGGCCACTCCAGGTCGGCGGCGGGCAGTTGCGGCACATGGCCGAACGGCGAGAGGTTGTTCAGCCAGTCGGCGAACTGGAGCATCTGCCCCAGGTAGCCGACGACGAACGAGTACACCGGGATGAGCCAGGCCAGCGTGCCGTACCGCGGCACCCAGCCGAAGAGCGCGACCGCGAACCCGATGGTGAACCAGAGCGCCGGCGCGTAGGCGATCGCGGCTCCCGTCAGTTTCCACACCAGGTCGCCGTCCCCGGTCGCCGCGGCCCCCATGATGCCGAAGCCGAGACCGGCCACGGCCAGCAGGACGACACCGCCGACCGCCGCCACGGCGAGGTGGCTCAGCACCCAGCGGGTCCGCGACAGCCCCGTGGCGAGCAGGGGTTCGGCGCGCCCCGCGCTCTCCTCGGCGCGCGGCCGCAGGGCGGCCATCACCACGTAGACGGAGACGACGATGGCGAGGATGAGAGCGATCATCGAGGCGAAGGACTCGGTGATCGTCGCCCCGCCCAGGGCCTCGATGGCCTCCTGGATCTCCTGCAGGTCCTTGAGCATGTCCTCGGCGTCCCCGAGGACCGATCCGTACATGACGCCCAGCGCGAAGACGCCCGCGCCGAAGCCGGTCAGCATCCCGCGGTGCAGCCGGAGCGCGAAGCCCACGGGCCGGGTCAGCAGGTCCGAGGCGGCCGGGCGGCCGAGCCGGGTGGGCCGCAGCCCGGCGCCCACGTCGCGCCGGGTGCTCAGCGGGAACGCCACGGCGGCGAGCAGGGCGGCGAAGGCGAGGGCCACCAGCAGCGGCCACCAGCGGTCGTCGACGTAGGGGTAGGTGCGCTGGGCCCAGCCGATCGGCGACATCCAGGACAGCGCCTCCGTGCCGACGTCGCCGGTGGCGCGCAGGGCGTAGGCGAGGCCGATCACGGCGAGCGCCATCCCGGAGGCGCCCCGGGAGTGCGCGGTGATCTGGACGGTGATGGCGGCGACGGCGGCGAAGACGATGCCGGCCGCCGCGTGCGCGAAGCCGTAGAGCAGCGAGCCGCCCCAGCCGATCGACTCGACGCCCATGACGGCCAGGCCCGCGCCGAACAGGAGGGCCAGGGCGACGTTGGCGACGACGGCCACGCCCAGCGCGGCGGCCAGTTGGGCGTGGCGGCCGACGACCGTGGAGCGGATGAGCTCGGCCCGGCCGGTCTCCTCCTCGGCGCGGGTGTGCCGGGAGATGACGAGCACGCTCATGATGCCGACCAGGACGGCGGTGAAGCCGAGCATCTGGTGGCCCATCATCGAGCCGAAGGTGTAGTCGGTGAGGTAGTGGCGCGGACCCGAGGTGGCGATACCGGCGGCGCTGCCCATGGTCTCGGCGGTCGAGGCGCGCTCGGCCTCGGTGGTGTAGAGGCCGCTCAGGCTGTTCGCCGTGAGCATCGTCCCGAGGGTCAGCGAGAGCAGCCACACGGGGAGCCGGATCCGGTCCCGGCGCAGCCCGAAGCGGAACAGGACGCCGGTGCCGGCCAGGGCGGCGGAGCGCGCGGTGGCGGGCGGGTGCGGCGCCGGGGTCCGCGGTGCGGCTGCGGTGGCGGTGCCGGTCATCGGTTGCCTCCGTCGCCCGCGGTGCCGCCGGTGCCGGTCCCCTGGCCGGTGCCGCTGTCGCCGTCGCCCACGGGGTGGCCGTTGGCGGCGAGTTCGTCGCCGTAGTGGCGCAGCATCAGCTCTTCGAGGGTCGGCGGGTGGCTGGTCAGGATGTGGATGCCGAACTCGCTCAGCTTGCGGACGGCGCCGTCCAGGTGGGTGCCGTCGACGGCGAAGCGGACCCGGGTGCCGTCGATCACCGGCGTGTGGATGCCCGGCAGTTCGGCGAGTCCGGTCACGGGCCGCTCGGTCTCGGCCTCGACGGTCGTCCGCGTGAGGTGGCGCATCTCGCTGAGCGTGCCGGACTGGACGGTCTGCCCCTTGCGGATGATGCTCACGCGGTCGCACAGCTTCTCGACCTGGGCCAGGATGTGGCTGGAGAGGAGCACGGTCTTGCCCGCGGCCTTCGCCTGGAAGATCACGTCCTGGAAGACCACCTCCATCAGCGGGTCGAGCCCGGCGGTCGGCTCGTCGAGCAGCAGCAGTTCGGCGTCCGAGGCGAGCGCGGCGACGATCGCGACCTTCTGCCGGTTGCCCTTGGAGTAGGCGCGGCCCTTCTTGGTCGGGTCGAGGTCGAAGCGTTCGACGAGCTCGTCGCGGCGCTTCTTGTCGAGGCCGCCGCGGAGCCGGGAGAGCAGATCGATGGCCTCGCCGCCGGTGAGGTTCGGCCACAGCTCGACATCCCCCGGGACGTAGGCGAGCCGGCGGTGCAGCTCGACGGCGTCGTGCCAGGGATCTTTCCCCAGCAGCCGCGCGGCGCCGCTGTCGGCGCGGAGCAGTCCGAGAAGCACACGGATCGCGGTGGACTTTCCGGCGCCGTTGGGGCCGAGGAAGCCGTGCACTTCACCGGTCTCGACGGCCAGGTCGAGGCCGTCCAGTGCGTGGGTCCGGCCGAACGACTTGTGGAGGCCGGCTACGGAGATTGCCTTCGTCATGGTTCTGAAGCTACGCGCACTTCACAAACTTGTGAAGTTAAGGAACCATATAAACTCGGCCCTCACCTCCAGGACGCTGATCAACTGATCGAGGGAGATGGAGCGGACGTGACCGACGAGCCGACCAGGTGGCCGCCGCAATCGCCGACGCCGACGCCGACGCCGGCACCGGCGCAGTCGCAACCGGTGCAGGCGCAACCGGCGCAGGCGGAGCCGGCGCGGACGCAGGCCCAGCCGCAGGGGCCGGCCGGCCCGGATCCGGAAGGGCTGTCCCGTTTCGTGGAGCGCTTCGCCTCGGAACTCGTCGAGGCCGGGGTGCCGCGGATGCCGGCCCGGGTCTTCGCGGCGCTGATGGCCTCCGAGCACGGCCATCTCACCGCCGCCGAACTGGGGGAGCAGCTTCAGGTCAGCCCGGCCGCGGTCTCCGGCGCGATCCGGTACCTCAGCCAGGTCCAACTGATCAGCCGGGAGCGCGAACCGGGCTCGCGGCGCGAGCGCTACCGGCTCCACGACGACCAGTGGTACCTCTCCTTCAGCCGCCGGAACGAGGTCCTGCTCCGCTGGGAGAACACCTTGCGCACGGGCGTCGTGGCGCTCGGCCCCGGCAGCGCGGCGGGGCAGCGGCTCGAAGAGACGCTGGACTTCTTCGAGTTCCTCCGCCGGGAGATGGCGGCGATGCTGGACCGCTGGATCGAGCACCGTGACAAGCGGCACCGTGGGCAGCGGCACGGGGAGCGGCCGCACGGGGACGGGGACGGGGACGGGGACGCCGGCTGAGCGGTTCTCCGCACCGTTCCGGCCGCCCCGTCCGCCCCGTCCGCTCCCGCCGCCTCGCCTCGCCCGCTCCGGCCGTCCGCTGCGGTCCCCCCTAGCGTGCTCTGGCCATCCCGTGCCCTCCGCCCGTCCCGTCCGCTCCGTCCGTTTGTCAGTCCGGGCCGTTCCAGCCGTCCTGTCCGACCCGGCCGCTCCAGCCGGCCCGTCCGTGCGGGCCACGCCGGCCGTGTCCGCCCCGACTGCCCGGTCTGCCCCGACTGCCCGTCCGCAGCGCGGCGGGACCGCGGCGTGACCGCGGCGGACCCGGGCTCAGGACCGGCCCGAGGCCGGGGCCGGGTGCGGAAGGGTCAGCCGCAGGGCTCCGGGGCGCACCGTCCAGGTGCGGGTGCGGACCGGGCCGCCGACCACCGCGTCGGCCCGGTAGCGGAAGTCGGGCCCGGAGACGGTCACCGTCCGGGCGCGCGCCGAGACCGGCGCCCCGTCCCGGTCGTCGTCCGCCGGCCGGATGACGACCCGCGCCATTCCGCCGAACACCGACACCGACACGTCCCGCACCGGCCGGTCGAGGTCCACGAGCACCACCCCGTCCGCCTCCACGCGCAGCCGGTGCCGGCCCGCCCCGTCGCCGTTCCGCCCCTCGTCACCCGCGGTGCCGTTCGCCCGGCGGTGGCCGCGCACCAGCTCGCGGCAGCCCCGCAGCGCCGGCTGCCACCAGGGCGTACGGGCCGCGACCCCGCCGTCCGTGCACGGGATGCTCAGCCCGCCGATCACCACCCCGTCGCTGTCGTCGACCAGTAGATCGAGCCGCCGCTCCGTGCCCTCCAGCACCACCCGGGCCGCCGGCACCGCGCCCAGCGGCACCCCCAGCTCCCGCGCCAGCGCGGTCGACCGGGCCGAGGCCCCGACGGGCACGAAGGCCAGCGCCGCGTCCGCCAGCTCCCGTTCGCGGTGCAGCAGCCCCACGATCCGGCGCAGCGCCAGGTCGTCGCCGACCACCACCGGACGCCGCCGCCCCCGGTGCGCCAGATGCCGGGCCACGTCCTCCGGGCCGTCCGGGAGGCAGACCTTGGCGGACGCTCCCGCACACAGCACGTCCCGCACGATGCGGACCGATTCGGCGTCGTCGCGGCGGGCCACGGGGTCGATGACGATGAGCAGGGGGCGTTCGCCGGGTGCTGGAGCCGACACCTCGGTCCTTCCTCAGGTAATCTCTCGGTGCAAGAGCCCCTGTCGCTGTCTTGCGCCAGGGGCTTCGTCCAATCCGGGGCACCGGTTCGACGCTCAGCGGACGACGCGCGCCGAAAACGCCGCGCGACCGCCGCCGTGCACGTTGGACATGCCCCGCCCGGAAGGGGTGTACGCCTGTGCCCGCACTTGTGCTGCTCGGTGCTCAGTGGGGTGACGAGGGCAAAGGGAAGGCCACCGACCTGCTCGGCGGCTCCGTGGACTATGTGGTGCGCTACCAGGGCGGCAACAACGCCGGCCACACCGTCGTCGTCGGCGACCAGAAGTACGCGCTGCATCTCCTCCCCTCCGGCATCCTCTCGCCGGGGTGCACCCCGGTCATCGGCAACGGCGTCGTGGTCGACCCGGCGGTCCTGCTCTCCGAGCTGAGCGGACTCCAGGAGCGCGGCGTCGACACGTCGAAGCTGCTGCTCAGCGGTAACGCGCACCTGATCACGCCGTACCACACGACCGTGGACAAGGTGACCGAACGTTTCCTCGGGAAGCGGAAGATCGGCACCACCGGCCGCGGCATCGGCCCGACCTACGCCGACAAGATCAACCGGGTCGGCATCCGCGTGCAGGACCTCTTCGACGAGTCGATCCTGCGGCAGAAGGTCGAGGCGGCCCTCGACTTCAAGAACCAGATGCTGGTCAAGCTCTACAACCGGCGCGCCATCGCCGCCGACCAGGTGCTGGAGGAACTGCTCGGCTACGCGGACGAGCTGCGCGGCTTCGTCGCCGACACCACCCTGATCCTCAACAACGCCATCGACGAGGGCAAGGTCGTCCTCTTCGAGGGCGGCCAGGGCACCCTGCTCGACGTGGACCACGGCACGTACCCCTTCGTCACCTCCTCCAACCCGACCGCGGGCGGAGCCTGCACCGGCGCCGGCGTCGGCCCGACGAAGATCAGCCGGGTCATCGGCATCCTCAAGGCGTACACGACCCGCGTCGGCGCCGGCCCGTTCCCGACCGAGCTGTTCGACGAGGACGGCGAGGCGCTGCGCCGCATCGGCGGCGAGCGGGGTGTGACGACGGGCCGCGACCGCCGCTGCGGCTGGTTCGACGCGGTGATCGCCCGCTACGCCACCCGCGTCAACGGCCTCACCGACTTCTTCCTCACCAAGCTCGACGTCCTCACCGGCTGGGAGCAGATCCCGGTCTGCGTGGCGTACGAGATCGACGGCAAGCGCGTCGAGGAACTCCCGTACAACCAGACCGACTTCCACCACGCGAAGCCGGTCTACGAGATGCTGCCGGGCTGGTCCGAGGACATCAGCAAGGCCAAGACGTTCTCCGACCTGCCGAAGAACGCCCAGCGGTACGTCAAGGCCCTGGAGGAGATGTCGGGCGCCCCGATCTCCGCCATCGGCGTCGGCCCGGGCCGCACGGAGACGATCGAGATCAACTCCTTCCTCTGATCCCCGGAGCGCCGTGCCCGGGGGATGTCCACCGCTCCGCCGGGCACGGCAGTCCGTGTGCTTCCGGCTGCCCCGTTCCCGGTCGTCCGGCTTCCGGCTGTCCGGTTCCACGGCCCGGCTGACGGTGGACTCCCCGTCCCTCGGCATGGCGCCGGTCCCGCTGTCCTACGCTGGGGCGCCATGACGGAGGGGAGCGGCTGATGCCGGTCAGAAAGCCGGCGACGGAGCGGCAGCGGCGGCTCGGGGCGGAGTTGCGCAAGATGCGCGAGCGGGCCGGGCTGACCATCAACGAGGCCGCCGCCATGCACCGCACGGACCGGACCACCGTGAGCAACGTCGAGTCCGGCCGCTTCGGGGTGAGTGCCGACCGTGTACGTGTCTGGGCGGCCAACTACTCGTGTCACGAGACCCCGTACATTGACGCGCTCGCCGAGATGGCCAGAGAACGTCGTGCCGGAGCCACCAAGTGGTGGGACGAGTACCGAGACGTGCTCGTCTCGACACTGCTCGACCTCGCGGAGTTGGAGGACTGCGCCGTGGCTCTTCGCGCGGCACAGATCACGCACATGCCCGGGCTGCTGCAGCACGAGGAGTACGTGCGGGCCGTCTTCGGCGAGGCGGTCCCGCCGATGGCACCGGACGACTTCGAGCGCAAGCTCACCTTCCGGCTCAGGCGTTCCGGTGTGCTCGGCAAGCCGCAACCTCCCGAGTGCCGCTTCATCATTCACGAAGCGGCTCTGCGGATGGAGTTCGGTGGCCGGAAGACGGTCGGGACTCAGTTGCGGCACTTGCTGGAGGAATCCGAGCGGGAGAACGTGACGGTTCGTGTTCTGCCGTTCGCGGCCGGCGGGTTCCCCGCTGCGGCGAGTTCGACTCTTTACGCGCATGGGCCGGTCGCGGAGCTCGACACGGTGCAGACCGACACCCCGGTCGGGTCGTCGTTCCTGGACGCGGAGACCCATCTGGCCAACTACCGCGCGGTGTTGGACCGTATGGAAGAGCGCGCCCTCAGCCCGAGCCGGTCGCGAGACTTCATCCGCGATGTGGTGCAGCAACTATGAAAGCGTGGAAAGAGTGGATATACGGTGGCAAAAGTCGTCGTTCTCGGAGCAGCCGGAAGGTAACTGCCTGGAGCTCGCGGCAGGCGAAGCTGTGGTCCTGATGCGAGAGAGCGATGCCCCGGAGGGCGTCATCGTGACGACACCGGAGCGGCTTCGCGCGTTCGTCGCCGGAGTCAAAGCCGGCGAGTTCGACGCGCTTCTCTGACTCGCGCTGTCGATTTCCGGACCTGCGTTCGCCCTGGTGGACGTTCTTTCACCCCGTGGTGTGGCGAGACATATGCCATATCGAGTTCGCTCTTACAACACGTTGTAAATGGCGATTGTTTGTCGCTAGCGTTTTCACGACTCGCGGAACGTGCAAGCTGGTTGCCGCGCAGACGCAAGGTGCCCCGGCGGCGTTGCAGCGCCCCGGGGCGTGGCCAACGCTTAACAGGAGCGTCAGCATGAACCACCGTATCCGGCATGCCCTCCGGCGGACACTCGCCCGGTTCCGCGCGCCGCTCGCCCCCGCCACGGGGCGGCGGCGCGCGACCGGGGCGGCGCCCGTCCCGCCTGCCGTGTCCGCCCCGGCGCCGGCCCGGGAAACACGTACTGCCGCCGGCCTGCGGCTTGTCGTCCGGGCCGTCGATCCTCCGTACCGGTTGGGGCGGCTGCGGCCGCACCCCTGGCCGGAGGCTCGGCCGTACCACCGGCCCGTGGAACTGCCGGTTCGGGGCGGCGGTGGCCGGCGGACCGGCGCGTCCGCAGGGTCCGTAGGGTCCGGTCCCTCCGTCCACGAGCGACACCAGGCGCGGCGCCGGGCCGCGCTCGCGTACGCGATGGACGGGATCATCGCCGGATCCGAGACCGTTCGGGCCTACGACCTCGGGGCGGCGCTCCTCGCACGGGCTGCCGGAGGCCCGGGCGGCGGGTCGGACGGCCGGTCGGCTCCCGGCGCGGGGGTGGCGGCCTGATGAGCACCGGGACCTCGGACAACTCCAGCCCCGCGCAGGGACTGTGCGTCAGCCGCGTGCCCGGCAAGCCGGTGGTGTGGGAGGCGGACGGCCGGATCGCCGTCCCGCTGTGGCTGCGGCAGGACGGCCGGTTCGACTCCGACCTCGCCCTGCGGCTCTCCGTCGCCGAGGCGGAGATGCTGCACGCGCAGCTCTGCTACGCCCTCGCCGACGAGCCCGTGACGACCCCGCCGGACGGCACGCCGTACTGCCGGAGCCGCGAGCGGGAGGACGCGGCGGTGCGCCGTCCGTAGACGGCCCCGCGAACGGTGGTGGTCCGGGCAGGCGCCGTCCATGCCCTGCCCGGACCGCCCCGCGGCCGTACCCGCCGCGTGGGAGCCCTGGCCCCGGTGCGGCAGGCACGGTTCACTCCGGCGTCGGGAGCGCGAAGTCCGGGATGCGCGCCAGGACGTCCAGGTAGTGCGCGTTGTACATGACGCCCAGGACGTTGCCGAAGGGGTCGGTCACGGATGCCGTCACGAAGCCCTCCCCGCGGGGGGTGACGGGCTGGTACTCCTTGGCGCCCATCGCCAGCAGGCGCTCCACGGCGGCCGTCACGTCGTCCACGTGCCAGTGGACGATGGCGCCGCCCGGGCCTTCGGCCGCTGCAGCGGGAGGCGCGTAGCGGCGGTCGATCAGGCCGAGTTCGGCCTGGAAGTCGCCGAGACGGAACTCGGCGTAGGCGAGCTTGCCGTCCGGGCCCGAGCGCTCGAAGTACGGTCTGATGCCGAGCAGTTCGCTGTACCAGCTCTTCGCCGCCTCGACGTCGTCCGCCCAGAAACTGACGGTTGCCAGACCTCGCAGCATGATCGTTGATCCTTCCGTCACCGCGAGACCCTCCGCTCGCGCCCGTACAGCCACGCTAGGGGCCCTTGCGGACAGGACAGGTCCTCAACGCGCGGCCGGCCGGGGCGGCGGTCGAGACGGGTCCCGGTCTCGGGCACGGACCGGCGTCCGGACAGGGCGGCCCCTACAGTCGAGGAGCACACCCACGTTGCTCCGGGAGAGCCCGCATGGCCGATCAGCGCGTTGCCTTCCGCGTCCACTACACGTCCGATGACGGCGGTTACACCGCCCTGGAGCCGGTAACAGGCACCACGAGTTGGGGCAGGGACCTCGCGGGAGCCAAGGCGATGATCACGGAAGCCCTGGATCTGTACTTCGCCGAGGTCTCCCGGGAGCATGCCGAGGCCGTCACCGCCCGGTGTGCCGATGCCTGGTTCGGTGATGTCGACGTCACGGTGCGAGCCGACTGACGCCGGTGGTCTCCCGGACCACCGGATCGGCTTCCCGTGTCAGTCGATCCGCGTGTAGACCAAGGGCTTCTCGGTGCCCTCCGAGAAGACGCGGCGGATGCTGCCGTCGGGCTCCAGTTCCAGGGTGGTGACCGGGCCCGGCCGGCAGGCCGTGTCCGGCTGGGCGACCTCCACGGTGGACGCCGACAGTTCGACCGGAGGGCCGCCGTCCCGCAGCCGGGCACTGAACTCGCAGTGGTAGCCGGGGCCGTCGGCGTCCAGCCGGAAGACCGGGTCGCCGGCGTCGCCCTGCACGAGGGTGAAGCGGCGGACGTCCTGCTCGGCCGTGCCGAAGGCCGCCTCCCAGGTGCCCAGGTACTCCTGCGGTACGGCGCCGGGCGTGGGTCGCGGCGAGGGTGAGCCGGAGCCGGCGTCGGGGTCCGTGTCCGGGTCCGGGCTGTTCGGGTCCTCCGGGGCGCCGGCCTGGCGGCCCGACGCGTGGTCCCGGTTCTGGCCGGCGGCGCCGTCGTCCTTGAGCAGGGTGTAGACGGTCGTGCCGCCGATGACCGCCACCGCCAGGGCCACCGCCGTGACCAGTGCGCTTATGCGCCAGTGGCGGCCGGCCCGGCCGGAGCCGTCGTGCGGCACGTGGTCCGGCCGGTACGGGGGGAGGTAGCCCGGCGTGGTGTTGTACTGCCGGGTGCCGTAGCCGTAGCCGGAACCGGGGGGCGGCGGGCCGTAGTACGGCGTGGAGGCGGGCGGCGCGGAGCTTGCGGTCGGGGGAGGCGGCGGGGGCGGGAACTTCGGGGAGCCCGGGGAGTCCGGGGAGTGCGAGCTCGCGGTGGGCGCCGTGGGCGCGGTGGGCGTGGTGTGCCGGCGGGGGCTTTCCTGTTCGGCCTGGGCGGCGTGGTGGCCGTACGCGCCGTGTGCGTCGTAACCGCCGGGGGCACCGTGTCCGTTCGGGCCGACCCTGCCGTTCGGGCCGACCGTGCTGTTCTCACGGCCGTTGCCGTACGGACCGTTGCCGTACGGGCCGTTGCCCGGAGTATTGCCCGGGCCGCCGTACGGGCCGTCGCCCGGACTGCCGTTCGGGCCGCCGGCCGGGGTGTGCTCCGGCGTCGGCTCGTACGGCCGTTCCCGTGCCTGGTCCCCTGCCGGTTCCGCTCCGTGCAGCAGGCCGTGACCGTTCCCGTACGCGTGTCCGGTTCCGGCCGCGGGGCGGTCCGCCGCGGGAGCAGCCGCCGGATCCGCTGCGGGTGCCGGGGCCGGGCCGCCGTCGGACGACGCCGGGTCCTCCGCGTCCAGCAGCCGTACGGCGTGCCGTCCGAGCTGGGCGACCACCCGGCCCGGGAGCCACGGCTCCAGCGCGCGGCCGTCGCCCAGCGTCGCGTCCGCGCCCGAGCGCTCCCGGAGCTCGGCGGGGGCGGGCCGTCCGGCCGGGTCCTTGCGCAGGCAGTCCGTCACCAACTCCCGCAAGCCGTCCGGGAGTCCGTCCAGATCCGGCTCCTCCCGCGCGATCCGGTACAGCATCGCCGGGACCCCGCTCTCCGCACCGCCGAACGGCTGGCGCCCCGTCGCCGCGTGCACCAGCACCGAGCCGAGACAGAAGACGTCACAGGCGGGCGTGATGCGTTCGCCGTGCACCTGTTCGGGCGCCATGAAGCCGGGGGAGCCGATCATCGCGCCGGTGCGGGTCAGGCCGCCGTCCGCGACGGTCTCCAGGGCGCGGGCGATGCCGAAGTCGATGACGCGCGGGCCGTCGATGGTCACCAGGACGTTCGACGGCTTGAGGTCGCGGTGCACCAGCCCGGCCGCGTGGATGTCCTCCAGGGCGGCGGCCAGCGACGCCGCCAGGATGCGCACGGACCGCTCCGGCAGCGGACCGTGCTCACCGATCAGCCGTTGCAGCGACGGCCCGGCGATGTAGCCGGTCGCCACCCACGGCAGCGCCGCCTCCGTGTCCGCGTCCAGCACGGGCGCCGTCCACCGGCCGCCCACCCGGCGCGCGGCCCGCACCTCCTGCCGGAAGCGGTCCCGGAACTCCCCCTGCGCCGCCAGCTCCTGCCGTACGAGCTTGACCGCGACGGTGCGCCCCCGGTCGGAGCGGGCGAGGTAGACCCGGCCCATGCCCCCCGCGCCGAGGCGGCCCAGCAGCCGGTACGCGCCGATCCGCTGCGGGTCGCCCTCCCTCAGCTCATCCATAAGCCCCGCGCCCTTCCCCCCTGGTGCTCCGCCGACACAGGGGGAGAATAGGGCGAGACGTCCGATGGCGGGACGACTGCGCGCTCAGCGACCCCCGATTGTGTCCATCCCGTCCACGAGCCGTTCCGGAACCCGTACCGTTTCCTCCGGTCACCGGGGCCTCGCGGACGTCCTGCCGCCTCCCCGGACCGGGCTTCGTCGCCGCACGCGGTTCCGTCTCCCCCGGGCGGCTCCCGGCAGCGGCCCTCAGCCCCGGCCGGCTCCCGGAGCCGGAGCCGGGCCGGACTCCGCGCCGGGATGCGGCGTCTCCGCCGTGCCGTTCACGGCTCCCCCCGTGCCGTCGTCGCCGTCCCCGTCGTGGTCCGCGGCCGCCCGTTCCGCCGCGCTCATCAGGACGGGGAAGGCGGTCGGGTCCGAGGACGCGTACAGCCGGAACCAGGCGTCCAGGACGTGCGGTTCCATGAGGTCCAGCTCGGCGGCGATCTCGCGGGCGAAGGCCACCGGCTCGGTTGGTCCGGCGGTGATCAGGCCGCGGTCCCGGACGGCGTCCGCGTCGCGGTAACGCTCGTGGCCCCGGTAGCCGGGCTGGTGGGCCAGGTACTCGGCCACGGCGCTGGTGTGGTCGCGGTCGTCGAGCAGGCCCGCGCGGGCGAGTCCGGCCGTGCCGCCGCAGATGGCGGCCACCGGGACGCCCGCGTCGAGGAAGGCGCCGGCCGCGGCGGCGAACGGGGCCAGCTCCTCGCCCGCGTCCCAGGGTCGCGCCCCCGGCAGGATCAGCAGCGAGCTGTCCCCGGGGCGCAGCGCGTCCAGGGCCATGTCGGGCAGGAGCCGCACACCGCCGATGGTGGTGACGGGCCGGCCGGGCCCGCCGGGCGAGACGGTCCGGACCTCGACCGGGCGGCGGGGGGCGCGGTGGTAGCCGGTCTCGCGGAGGACGGCGGTGGCGTAGCCGAACTCCCAGTCGGCGAGGGCGTCGTAGACGGCGAGGTGCACGGTGGTGCTGCTCATCTCTTCTCCCGTGTCCGGACCCGGCGTTCCCGGGCGGCGGTGGCGGGCGGTGGGCGCGCGGGGCGTGCGGTATCCCGGCCGCCCTCGACAGCACGCTGTCAATCCGGCCCCGCGCTGTCCATCGGAGAAGGGCGTACGGGTCTCCGCCGCGAGGCCGGGCCGGGCCCGGCCGGTGGGAGGACGGGGGCGGGGAGCCGGGAGCCGCCCCGGAGCGCGCCCGGAGATTTCCCCGCCGCCCCGGTGAACGGAAGCCGCCCCCGCCCCGTATCCATGGGTGCAACCGCCGCGGAGGCCGAGGAAGGGCGGGCGGCTCTCGACGAGGAGCCGCCGGTCGCCTCCGCGCATACGGTGCGAACGGGGCCCGCCGTGTCCGCACGGCCGGGCCCCGTTCGTCCGGCTCCGCCCGCCGTGCCGTCCCACGTGCGAGAACGGGGTGAATCCGCCGGAGACGGAGGCCCCGCCGTCGCCTATGGTGACCCGGAGGCCGCGCGACCAGCGCACCCGTGACGGCGAAGGAGACCGACCCCATGCCCGGCAGCGGCAGCCACCCCCGCGGCTCGGCAGTCACCCGCAACACCCTGCGGCAGCAGATCGCCGAGGCGCTCCGCGACGAGGTGCTCGCCGGCCGGCTGCCCGCCGGGCAGCACGTCGCCGTCAAGGAGATCGCCGAGCAGTACGGCGTCTCCGCCACCCCCGTGCGCGAAGCGCTGGTCGACCTCTCGGCGCAGGGCCTGGTCGACCTGGAGCACCACCGCGGCTTCCAGGTGCACCGGTTCACCCCGGAGGACTTCCGCGACATGGTGGAGGCGCGCACCCTGATCGTCGACGGCATCTTCCGGCACGCGGTGCAGCGGATACTCGAGGCCCTCACCCCGGCCGCTCTCCGCTCCCTGCGACGCCGGGCCGACGAGGCCGTGCGCGCTTCCCGCGCGGGTGACCTGGATGTGCTCATCGGGCACGACCTGCGTTTCTGGCGGGAGCTCGGCCAACTCGTCGGCAACCCGTACATCCGCGACATGCTCGGCCGGGTCCGCGTGCAGAGCTGGGTCTTCGCGGTGCCGTACCTGCGGCGCGAGACGGATCTCGCGGGACGGCTGTGGAGCGGCCACGGCGAGCTGGCGGACGCCGTCGCCGCCCGCGACGAGCAGGCCGCCCGGCGCATCATCGCGGACCACAACGACCACTCGCTGGCACTGCTCGACCGCTTCACGACCCGATGCGACGGGCCATGACGGCCGGGACCACCGCCGGACGGGGAGCTGCCGCCCGCACCGCGCCCGGCCGCCGCGCGGTTCGTGGCGTGCGTGCTTTCCGTGCCGTGCGTGCCAGTGCCGTCCGTGCCGTCCGTGCCGTTCGCGGAGGCGGCGCGGCGCCCCGCGGCCGCAGGTTCGGGCCGCCGGCGGCCCGGCGGGCGCGTGACCAGCGCCACACGGACGGGTGCGAGTGGAACCTCCTCCCGGCCGAGAAGGTCTTCCTCCAGTGACGATTCCCCATCGCGCCGCCGTACCGGGGCCCCGGCCCGGGAGCCGGCCGCTCGTCGACCTCACGGTGGTGATCCCCGCCTACAACGAGGAGCACCGGCTGCGCCGCGGGGTGGACGAGGTGTGCCGCTATCTCCGCGCGGGCGGCGGGCGCTGGGAAGTGATCGTCGTGGACGACGGCTCCACCGACGGCACCGCGGCCGTGGCCGCGGAGGCCGCGGCCGGGGAGCCGCGCGTCCGGCTGATCCGTACGCCCGTCAACCGGGGCAAGGGCCACGCGGTGCGCAGGGGCGTGCTCGCCTCGCGCGGCCGCCGGGTGCTCTACTGCGACGCCGACGCCGCCACCCCGATCGAGGAGCTGGCCCGGCTCGCCGCACGGCTGGACGCCGGCTACGCCGCGGCGATCGGCTCGCGCGCGCATCCCGGTGCGCGCATCGAGGTGCGCCAGCATCCGCTGCGCGAGCTGCTGGGCAAGGCGGGCAACCGGCTGATCCGGGCACTGGCCGTGCCGGGCATCCGCGACACCCAGTGCGGCTTCAAACTGTTCGACGGGGACAAGGCGCGCTCCGCCTTCGCCCGTGCCAGGACGGACGGCTGGGGCTTCGACGTGGAGATCCTCCGCCACTTCCACGCGCACGGCTGGCCGATGGCGGAGGTGCCGGTGCGGTGGGCCCACCAGCCCGGCTCCAAAGTCGGCCCCCGCGACTACGTCCGCGTCCTCGCGGAGGTCGTCGCGGTCCGGCTGCGGACCACCGGCAGGAGGCCGGGCCCCACCGGCACTCCGTGGACGCCGGGCGCGGCCGGGGCACCGGCGGAACGGGAACGGACGAAGGGGGAGAGCGGCTGATGGGCGAGACGGCACACCCGGTACGCCGCGCGGAGCGGCACCCGGAGCCGGAGCCGGGCCCGGGTTCACAGCCGGGCCCGGCGGCGGACGCACGGCCGGGGACGGACGCACGGCCTGGCCCGGAGCGGACGGCGGGGACGGAACCGGTGCGCACGGCCACCGGCACGGACCCGGAGACGGACCCGGAGACGGACCCGGAGACGGACCCGGAGACGGACCCGGAGACGGGGAGGGGCCCGGAGAGGAAGCCCACCGGCGTCCCCCGCACCACAGCCGCCACCGGCACCGCCACCGGCACCGGCACCGGCACCGGCACCGGCACCGGCACCGGGACCGGGACCGGGACCGGGACCGGCACCGGGAAAGAACCCTGTGCCGCCGGCGGTCCCCAGCCGCCCGCACTCTCCGAGCCGTCCAGGCCGAGCGAGGCGGGGGAGCCCGCGCCCCACGGGGCGCCCCCGCCCTCCGCCGACCGCCCGCCGCGCAGGCGTCCACCGCTGCTGCGGCGCCTCCCGCGCGCCGGCCGGTACGCGCTCGCCGTCCCGGCCGGCTATCTCCTCGTCTCGCTCCTGCTCTACGCCGGGCTCTGGGCGGACACCGACCGCCGGTACCTCGTCGACAGCATGCGCGACCAGGACCAGTGGGAGTGGTTCGTCGCGGTCACCGCGCACCACGTCCTCCACGGCGAGAACCTTCTCTTCACCACCCTGCAGAACGTCCCGCTGGGCGTGAACCTCATGGCCAACACGGCCATGTTCGGGCTGTCCGTCCCGCTCACCCCGCTGACCGCCGCGCTCGGCCCGACCGTCACCTTCGCCACCGTCCTCACCGGCGGGCTGGCCGCCACCGCCACGGCCTGGTACTGGCTGATCCGCCGCCATCTCACCGGCAACCGCACGGCGGCGGTGCTCGGCGGAGCCGTGGCCGCATTCGCGCCCCCGCTGATCTCGCACGCGAACGCGCATCCCAATCTCGTGGTGTTCTTCGTCATCCCGCTGATCATCGACCGCGCCCTCCGGCTGTGCGGCGGCCGCCGGGTGCTCCGCGACGGCGTGGTGCTCGGTCTCCTCATGACCTGGCAGATCTTCCTCGGTGAGGAGGCGCTGCTGCTCGCCGTCACCGGCATGGCGGTCTTCGCCCTGACCCACGCCTGCGTCCGCCCGCGCGCCGCCCGGGCCGCCGCGGGACCGCTGCTGCGCGGCCTGCTCACCGGCGCGGCGGTCTCCGTGCCGCTGGTCGCCTACCCGCTGTACTGGCAGTTCTTCGGCGACCAGAGCTACGGGAGCATCGCGCACGGCCCCACGGGCAACTCCCTGCGCGCGCTCGTCGCGTTCTCCGAGCGCTCCCTCGCCGGTGACCGGGCCACCGCCGACGCGCTCTCCCTCAACCCCACCGAGCGCAACGCTTTCTACGGCTGGCCGCTGCTGCTTCTCTTCCTCGCCGTCACCGCCGCCCTGTGGCGCCGTCCCGCCGTGCGGGCCCTGGCCGCCACCGTGCTGGTCGCGGCCGCCCTGTCCCTCGGCTCGGACGTCTCTCTCAGCGGCGCGCAGGGCGCGGCCACCGTGCCCGGCCCCTGGCGGCTCTTCGACGAACTGCCGCTCTTCGAATCGGTGATCGAGTCCCGGTACGCGATGGTGTGCGCACCGGCCCTCGGCATGCTGCTGGCGCTCGGCTGGGCCGCCGTCTCGGACGCCGCCGCGGCCGCCCGTACGTCGCCCTCCGCGCCCGACGACCGGGCCCGCCGCGACCGGGCCGTCCTCATCCGGGTCGGGGGCGCCCTGGCGCTCTGCGCCGCGCTGCTGCCCATCGTGCCCACGCCGCTGGAGACCGGCGAACGGCCGCCCGTGCCGCAGGTGGTGGCGAGCGGTGCGTGGCGGACGTTTGTGAAGCCCGGCGAGTCGCTGGTGCCGGTGCCGCTGCCCTCGCCCGGTGAGGCGAGCGCGCTGCGCTGGCAGATCGAGGCGGACTTCGCCTTCCCGCTGCCCGGCGGCTACTTCATGGGCCCGGCCGGCCCCCGGCTCCCGGGGCAGGACAGCCCGCCCGGCATCTACGGTGCCGTGCCGCGCCCGACCGGCGAGATGCTCTGGGACGTGCGCTGGAGCGGCCGGGTGCCCGCCATCGGACCGGAGGAGCGCCGGGCCGCCCGCGAGGACCTCGCCCACTGGCGGGCGGGCGCGCTGGTGCTCCAGCGGCAGCCGAACGACATGGCCCTGCGGGCCACGCTCGACCGGCTGCTCGGCGTGCCGGGGCGGCTCGTCGGCGACGCCTGGGTCTGGGACGTCCCGTGAGCGGGCAGAACGGGCAACGGGGGCGCCGGAAGCGGCGCCTCCGGACGCTCCCCGGCCCGTTCCGTCTCCGTTCCGCCCCGCTCCGCCCCGTGCCGCCGCCCGCGCGACGGCGCGGCCCACTACGCTGATCCGACCATCGTGCCGACCCGGACAGAGAGCGAGTGCTCGTGGCGTGTGATCTGTGGCTCGTCCCGCTCGTCGATGTGCTGTGCCAGAGCCCCGACAACCCCTTCGCCGAAGAGATCGCGGTCTACGACAAGGCCCTGCGCGAGGCGGGGCTGCCACCCGTCCCCGTGTTCGGCTACATGCCCGGCCTGAGCGGGGACGTCGCCCCCGTCGCCGGGTTCGACTACGACGCGCTGCACTTCCTGCGCCGCGCCTATCTGCTCCAGATCTGCGGACTGCCGGTCACCCCGGTGGACGAACTCGGCGGCGACTACGAACAGTTGCTGGAGATGTTCGAGACCACCGCGCAGCAGTCGCACCTGGTCTGGCACTACGACCACGCCGGCGCCTACGTCCCCGTCGACTTCACCCAGCCGCTGTCGAACGACGAACTCCTGGGCGGCGGCGGCCCGCTGGGCTCCGCGCACGGCCTGCTCCGCGAACTGGAGGCGGTCGCCCCGGCGATCGGCATCGACCCGGTCAACCCGCCGCTGGCGCCCGCGCCGCCGGGCCGCCCCACCAGCCTGGAGGAGCCGGCGCTCACCGTCCCGTACGAGGACGCCGGCCCGTACGCCCGCGAACGGCATGTGTGGCTCGGCCTGAACGCGGCGGCGACCCGCAGCCTCAGCCAGGGATCGATGATCGTCTTCAGCTGACCGGCAGACGCGCGGCACGCGCCCCCCGCCGCTACCGCGGTGGCTCGGGGGGCCGCTGCCGCGGCATGTTGGGCCGCGTGCCCGGCGGCAGCTGGAAGCGGGTGACCGTGCGGCCCTCCTGCCGGCCCCAGGGCACCAGCGACTGGGTGAGCAGCGGCGCCGAACCGGACCGGAACTCCACCATCCAGTCCGCCGTCTCGAACCGCACCAGCTCCGAGACGTCCTCAGAGAAGCGCCGCAGCACCGACAGACAGCGCTCGGCGGCCTCGCTCGCCGTGCCCTCCGTCGGGCCGAGCACCTCGCGGACGCTCTCCGACGCCCAGTCGAACTGCAGGGCCTCCAGCCGGCGCTGCACGGCCTGCGCCGTGGCGACGTTCCGCATCCAGCCGGACGTCAGCCCGAAGAAGCGGTCGCAGGCCACACACGCGGCGGCGCCGACCAGGGCGGCGCAGCCCCAGGCCGCGCCGTGGCCGACCGTGCCGGTCAGCTCCAGCAGCGGCAGCGAGAAGCCGGCCGTGGCCAGCAGCGCGCTGCCGGTGCGCAAGAGCCTGGCGCCGCGGCGCTTCCAGCCGCGGTCGGCGAGATACCACTCGGAGGTGCGCAGCGCGCGCTCCTCCACCCAGCGGTACAGCTCGTCGAGCCGTTCCGCGGGCTCTCCCCAGTCACCCAGCGGCAGAGGGCGGCCGAGCAGATCGCCCTGCCGCCCACCGCTCTTCGGAGGAGGCCCCTCGGGCTGCATTTCCGGCTGGCTCACCCGTGTGCTCCCTCTGTGGTCGCTCTGTTGTCGGCGGTGCTGCCCGCAAGGATGCCGTCACCTTGCGCCCGGCTGGACACGAGGGACGTGCGAGAACCGCGTGACGGCTGCTGCGCGCCACCTTTCATACCGCCGAATGGTGGGGCTCACCTGCGATACGGCTCGATTTACCCACAGATGAGGCCTGTGATCAGGTATAGAGCCCGATTCGATCACTCGAAAGGGTGGTGGCCGCTCGAAGAAGGGATACGCCCCGCGTGTCACCGCGATGCTTGCCGCGGGTGCGGCACATGCGCCGGGAGGGGGCCGAGAGGTTCCCGGTTTCCCAACTCCCCTGTGCTGAAAGCGCCGTGGCGCATCCGGAGACGCCCGGGAGGCGTCCAGGAGACCGTCGGGAGACCTCCGGGAGCCCGCACGGCGGCCCCCGGCGGGCCCGCGTACCGCCGCGCACCGGGGCGGCCGGGGCGTCCGGCCGTGAGACGGCCCGGCGGGCGCGCACCGGCGGCGGCTACCCTGAGCCGCGTGAAGGTCCTCGTCATCGGCGGCGGCGCCCGCGAACACGCCCTGTGCCGCTCTCTCTCCCTCGATCCCGACGTCACCGCGCTCCACTGTGCCCCCGGCAACGCCGGCATCGCGGAGGTCGCCGAGCTGCACGCGGTCGACGCCCTCGACGGCGCCGCCGTGGCGGATCTCGCCGCGGACCTCGGCGCCGGCCTGGTCGTCGTCGGCCCCGAGGCGCCCCTGGTCGCCGGGGTCGCCGACGCCGTGCGCGCCCGGGGCATCCCCGCCTTCGGCCCGTCCGCGGAGGCGGCGCGGCTGGAGGGCTCCAAGGCGTTCGCCAAGGACGTCATGGCCGCCGCGGGCGTGCCCACCGCCCGCAGCCACGTCTGCACCACCCCCGAGGAGATCGACGACGCGCTGGACGCCTTCGGCGCCCCCTACGTCGTCAAGGACGACGGCCTCGCAGCCGGCAAGGGCGTCGTCGTCACGCACGACCTGGAGACGGCCCGCGCGCACGCGCTGAGCTGCGACCGCGTGGTCATCGAGGAGTTCCTGGACGGCCCCGAGGTCTCCCTCTTCGCGGTCACCGACGGCAGCACGGTCGTCCCGCTCCAGCCCGCCCAGGACTTCAAGCGGGCCCTGGACGGCGACGAGGGCCCCAACACCGGCGGCATGGGCGCCTATTCGCCCCTGCCGTGGGCAGACCCGAAGCTCGTCGACGAGGTGCTGGCCACCGTCCTGCAGCCCACCGTGGACGAACTCCGCCGCCGCGGCACGCCGTTCTCCGGGCTCCTCTACGCAGGGCTGGCGATCACCTCGCGCGGCGTCCGCGTGATCGAGTTCAACGCCCGTTTCGGCGACCCGGAGACGCAGGTCGTGCTGGCCCGGCTGCGCACCCCGCTCGCCGGGCTGCTGCTGGCGGCGGCCACCGGCGACCTCGCCGACTTCCCGCCGCTCACCTGGGACGGCGGGGCCGC
This sequence comes from Streptomyces albus subsp. albus, assembly GCF_000719865.1. Taxonomy (GTDB): domain Bacteria; phylum Actinomycetota; class Actinomycetes; order Streptomycetales; family Streptomycetaceae; genus Streptomyces; species Streptomyces albus_E. The sequence goes on along the minus strand of NZ_JOID01000027.1, from coordinate 5,513 downwards.
CGTCACCGTCGTCGTCGCCTCCCACAACTACCCCGGCACGCCCCGCACCGGCGACCCGGTCACGGGCCTGGACGCGGTGGCCGCCGAGGACGAGCACGCGTACGTGCTCCACGCGGGCACCCGGCGCGACGACGCCGGGCGGGTGCTCAGCGCGGGCGGACGCGTCCTGTCGGTGACGGCCACCGGGCCGGACCTGTCCGCGGCGCGCGACCGGGCGTACCGCGCCGTGTCCCGCGTCGGCCTCGACGGCTCGCACCACCGGACGGACATCGCGGCGAAGGCGGCGGCGGAGGCCGCCGGAGCCTGACGCACACGCGTCCGGCCCGGCCGGACTCACGGGCCCCGGGCCCCGCCCGCACCACGCGCGGCGGGGCCCGGGGCTTCGCGGTATGCGGAACGCGGTGTCGCGGTGTGCGGTACGCGGTGTCGCGCAAGTGTCCCGGAAACCAAGCCCGAGGGAATGAGCTCTGACCAAAGCCATTCCATCGAGTGACCGCCCGGAGGTACTGCTGACGTACACCCGCCCGGCCGCTTAGGGTGCCCGCAGACGGCCCCGTACCGGTTCCCGACCGGACGGGAGCCCGTTGCGGCAACCGGACCACCGGCGTTGCGGTGGCCGTGCCCGGTGCCACAGTGGGGGTGGGGACCAGTCCAGACCAGCAGGGAGTGAGTTTCGTTGGCGTCCGAACCGGCCGGTGCGGAGCCCGGAATGCGGGTGGCGCGCACCCGGGCCCTGGCGGTCCTCCACGTCCGGGGTATGGCGGTGGCCGCCGTGCTGCTCCCGGCCGCCGTCGCGGTCGTGCTGTTCGCGGCGACGGCCTCCGGCCGGGCGACCGGCGCGGGCTGGGACACCGCCCGCTGGGCGGTCACCGGCCTGGCGCTGGCCGTTCTGCTCCCCGCGGCGGTCACGGCGGCCGTCGTGGCGCGGGCCCGGCCCGCGGTCAGCCCGACCGTGGCGATCCGGGAGGAGACCGCCCCCGACCTCTACCGGCTCGTCCGCGAACTCGCCGACCGGCTCGGCGTACCCGCCCCCTCGGCCATAGCGACCACCCCCGACTGCGACAGCTGGCTGGAGGACCGGGCGCACCTCGCGCGCCGGGCGCCCCTTCGCGGCCTCACCGGCCGCCGCGGGCAGGGAAGTCCGCCGCGTCCGGCGGGGCCGGGGCGGGCGGACCGGCTCTTCCGCCGTCCCGCCCCCGAACCGCCGGAGCTCGTCATCGGCTCGCCCTTCCTGTGGTGGATGCGGGTGGCCGAACTGCGGGCGCTGCTCGCGCCGGTGGTCGCCGGAACGGGCCCCTCGGCGCAGCCCGACATAGCGGCCGCACGGCGCTTCGTCCGCGGTCTGGACGCGGCCGTGGCCGTCGCCGCCCGCCACCGTGCGCTCGCCGTCACCGGCTGGGCGGCCCGGACCCTGCTGCGCGCCTGCCGCACCCACGCGGCCGAGATGGAGCGCGGGGTGGCCGCCGCCGCCTCGGTCCGCGCCCAGGCGGTCGACTACGGCCTGCGGATCGTCGCCCAGGAGCAGGTCGGCCTCGCCTACGCGGGCTGGGACCGGCTGCTGACCCGGGTGGCGCTCCCGGCCTGGCGGATGGGCCGCTGGCCGTCCCGGCTCGACGCCGGGGTGGTTTCCGCGCTGACCGAGCTGTCCCGGCGCGACCGGCTCGCCGAGGGCTTCGCCTCCCGGCTGGGCGAGCGCCCGGCCTGCGATCTGCTGGAGGAGCCCGGGGTCGTCGACGAGGCGGCGTCGCTGCTGGCCGCCCGGCTGTTCCACGGCGGCCCGGCGGAGCGGGGCCCGGGCTGGGCGCCGGTCGACTGGGAGACGTATCCGGAGGAAATCGTGGACCGCAAGTGGCGGCTGGACGCCGCCCGCCTCCAGCGGGTCCTCGACGACCTCCCGCCCGGCGAACTCCCGCCCGGCGCGGCCCCGCGCGCGGTGCGGGCCGGCGAGCCGGACGGGGACGAGGGCGGAGACGGGGGCGCGGTGCCCGCCGACGTGGTGCCCGCGGTGGCGGCCGGGGCGACGCCCGGGGTGAGCCCCGGAAAGGCGGCCGCGGCGCCGCCCGGCGCGGTCGCCGCCGGACCGCCGTTCGCCCCCACCCTCGCCCGCGTCCTGGACCGGTTCACCGCCGGACGGGCCGCCGGTGACCGGGAGTTGGCCGAGCGGCTCGCCGCCCGCCTCGACGCGGAGATCCATCGCGAGGAGCTGGAGAGAGAACGGGAACGGGAGAACGAGCGCGAGCAACTCGGCGCGCACGGCGGCCCGGTGACGGACGGCGGCCCGGCGCTGCCACCTGATGGCGGCACCGGAGGGCCGGACCCCCGCGGAGCGGACGCCGTGCCGCTCTTCCCGCTCCAGGTTCCCCGCTCCGGAAAGGAACTGCTGGTCGACCATGTGACGGCCATGGTCTGCTGCGCCGCCGTGGACACCGCCGGGGCGGCACCGGGTCTTGACTGGCTCGACGGCCCCGTGCTGTTGTTCGGCGACAGCCGGGGGACCGACCTCGGAGGCCCCGTGCTGCGCCTCGTCGAAGAGGGGGACGACACCGCACTGCGCGGCTGGCTGAGCGAGGCGGGGGTGCGCCCGGAGAAACCGGTGCGCCTCGTGTGATCCACCGGCGCTGCGGCGCGCCGCCGAACCGGCGCACGGAATCGAACACAGCAATTCGCGACGACGGTGACGGAATGCGCGCGGAATGTGATGTGCTGTCACGTATGGCCGTGTCTCCCGCCACTCCGGGAAGCATGTGAGCACTTGTGAACAAGGGCGCGCGGAACGGCACGGTCGGAAGACGCGGTGCGGGGAGGGGAACGTTCGATGGGTACCGATCACATCCGGCGCTGGGAGTCGGGGGCCCTCGCGCACGCCGTCACGGATCCGTTCGGCCAGGGCCCGCTGCCCTGGCTCCGCGGCAGCGAGAACTACTTCGACGACACGGGCCGCATCGTCCCCTGGTATGTCGACCCGGCCGTCGCCCTCGACGAGCCCGGCATCCCCCGGCCCCGCCGAGGCTCCGGCAGCTCCTCACCGCGCACGGCCGACGACGTCCGCCGGCAGATCAAGGGCTTCGTCTCCACCGGGGCCGTGGCCCCCGGCGAGGCCCTGGACTTCCACATCGAGGTCAACCCGCCCCAGCAGTTCAGTGTGGACATCTACCGCATCGGCCACTACGCCGGTGACGGCGCGGCGAAGATCACCACCAGCCCGCGGCTCTCCGGGATCGCCCAGCCCGCTCCGCTCACCGCCGACCGCACCGTCTCCTGCCACCACTGGTGGCTCTCCTGGCGGCTCCACGTCCCCAGCTACTGGAACACCGGCGCCTACGTCGCCGTCCTCACCACCGCCGACGGCTACCGCAGCCACGTTCCCTTCACCGTCCGCGACGACCATCCCGCGGACCTGCTGCTGGTGCTTCCCGAGGTCACCTGGCAGGCGTACAACCTCTACCCGGAGGACGGGCACACCGGCGCCAGCCTCTACCACGCCTGGGACGAGCAGGGCCGTCTGCTGGGCGAGGAGGACGCGGCGGTCACCGTCTCCTTCGACCGCCCCTACGCGGGCGCCGGCCTCCCCCTGCACGTCGGCCACGCCTACGACTTCATCCGCTGGGCCGAGCGCTACGGCTACGACATCGCCTACGCCGACACCCGCGATCTGCACGCCGGCCGCGTCGACCCCAGCCGCTACCGGGGCCTGGTCTTCCCCGGCCACGACGAGTACTGGACCGTCCCCATGCGCCGCGCCGTCGAGCAGGCCCGGGACGGCGGCACCTCCCTCGTCTTCCTCTCCGCCAACACCATGTACTGGCAGGTGGAGCTCTCCCCGTCGGCCTCCGGCGTCCCCGACCGCCTGCTGACCTGCCGCAAGCGCCGCGGCCCCGGCCGCTCCGCCCTCTGGCGCGACCAGGGCGCCCCCGAACAGCAGGTGCTCGGCATCCAGTACCTCGGCCACGTCCCCGAGCCCCGTCCGCTGATCGTGCGCAACGCCAAGCACTGGCTGTGGGAGGCCAGCGGCGCGGGCGAGGGCGACGAACTGCCGGGGCTCGTCGCGGGCGAGGCCGACCGCTACTTCCCGCGCACCGCCCTGCCCGAGCACACCCACCGCATGCTCCTCGCCCACTCCCCGTACGAGGACCGGGCGGGCGCCCTCCGCCACCAGGAGACCTCGATCTACCGCGCGCCCAGCGGCGCCCTGGTCTTCGCCTCCGGCACCTTCGCCTGGTCCCCGGCGCTCGACCGGCCGGGCCACACGGACCCGCGCGTCCAGCGGGCCACGGCCAACCTCCTGGACCGCATCTGCAAACGGGACTGAGGCGCGGACGGGGCACCCTGGACGGGCCGTGCCGCTGCCCATGCGGAAGAATCGGAAGCTGTCCAGGACCGACCGATGGAGGGCAGTGTGTCCGGATTCGTAGAGAAACCCGAGCCGGTGCAGGTACCCGGTCTGGTGCATCTGCACACCGGCAAGGTGCGCGATCTGTACCGGAACGAGGCCGGCGACCTGGTGATGGTGGCCAGCGACCGCATCTCGGCCTACGACTGGGTGCTGCCCACCGAGATCCCCGGCAAGGGCCGCGTGCTCACTCAGCTCTCCCTGTGGTGGTTCGACCTCCTCGCCGATCTCGTCCCCCACCACGTGCTGAGCACCGAACTCCCCGAGGGCGCCCCCGCCGACTGGGAGGGCCGCACCACCATCTGCCGCTCGCTGCGGATGGTCCCGGTCGAGTGCGTCGCCCGCGGCTACCTGACCGGCTCCGGCCTCGCCGAGTACGAGCGCGACCGCACGGTCTGCGGCCTCGCCCTCCCCGAGGGACTCGTCGACGGCTCCGAGCTGCCCGCGCCCATCTTCACCCCGGCGACCAAGGCCGCCGTCGGCGACCACGACGAGAACGTCAGCTACGAGGAGGCCGCCCGCCAGGTCGGCGCCGACACCGCCGCCCGGCTCCGGCAGACCACGCTCGCCGTCTACAGCCGGGCCCGCGAGGTCGCCCGCGAGCGCGGCATCATCCTCGCCGACACCAAGTTCGAGTTCGGCTTCCTGGAGTCGGGCGGCGAGGGCGCCTCCGGCGGCGGCGAGGGCGGCAACGACCTCGTCGGCGACCGGGACCTGGTGCTCGCGGACGAGGTGCTCACCCCGGACTCCTCCCGTTTCTGGCCCGCGGACCAGTGGGAGCCGGGACACGCCCAGCCGTCCTTCGACAAGCAGTTCGTCCGGGACTGGCTGACCTCCCCGGCCTCCGGCTGGGACCGGCACGGCGAGCAGCCGCCGCCGGAACTCCCCGCCGAGGTCGTCGAGCGCACGGCGGCGAAGTACACCGAGGCGTACGAGCGGCTGACCGGCACCGCCTGGTCGTAACCGCGCCCGCCCGGCCGCGCGCCCGCCGCGTCTCCGCCCCCCCGCCCGCGTACGCGTGGGCGGGGGGTGCCTCTATGTCTTCCGTCAAGACACCCTGTCGGGTTTGGGATGGTTCGGGGTGCTGAGGTTATGCGGCGAGCTCGACATCTTTCGGTGTCCG
>NZ_JOID01000026.1 GCF_000719865.1 Streptomyces albus subsp. albus | reverse complement strand
GACATCCCACGCTCCCCATCCCGCCAACGACCATAGCCATCAGCAAGACGAACGACACAACCCTGCTCGAATCACGAGTTTCCCAACGGAGTCGTTCACACCCGGGAGGAATCGCATTTTCCGGCCCCGGGCCGCGCGGCGGTCCGGTAGCCTCTTCGTATCCGTTCGCGAGCCTGCAAGGCACGAACCGGTTTGCCGGGGATACGGCTCCGATGGCGCTGACCGGGTGGATGTCGCCGGGCCTGTCCCGGCGTGGGGCCCCGTCAACGGTCCCGCACCGCGGCTCCGCGGTGGATGTGACTCCGGGCGTGGAAGCCGGCCGCGCAGGAGAGCATGAACCGGTGTGACCGACTGAGCCAACAAGCTCGGTCCGTTCACGACCGAGAAGTTGACTCCAGCAGTTCGTAGGCCGGCACGGTGAGGAAGTCCTCGTACTTCTCGTCGAGGGAGACGCGGAGCAGCAGGTCGTGGGCGCGCTGCCACTTACCCGCCGCGAAGGCGTCTTCGCCCAGTTCCCGGCGGATCGCGGCCAGTTCGTCCGCGGCGATGCGGCGGACCAGTCCGGCCGTGGCCTTCTCGCCGTTCTCGAACTCCACTCCGGCGTTGACCCACTGCCAGATCTGGGAGCGGGAGATCTCGGCGGTGGCGGCGTCCTCCATGAGGTTGAAGATGGCGACGGCGCCTGTGCCGCGCAGCCAGGCTTCGATGTAACGGAGGCCCACCTGGACGGCGTTGACCAGGCCGTCGTAGGTGGGCTCGGCCGTCAGGGAGCCGACGGCGAGCAGGTCGGCGGCGGAGACGTGGACGTCCTCGCGGAGCCGGTCCTTCTGGTGGGGCCGGTCGCCGAGCACGGCGTCGAAGGACTCGCGGGCCACGGGCACCAGGTCGGGGTGGGCGACCCAGGAGCCGTCGAACCCGTCGTTCGCCTCCCGGTCCTTGTCCGCCTTCACCTTGGCGAAGGCGGCCTTGTTGATCTCGGAGTCGCGGCGGGAGGGGATGAAGGCCGCCATGCCGCCGATGGCGTGCGCGCCGCGCTTGTGGCAGGTGCGGACGAGCAGTTCGGTGTACGCGCGCATGAACGGGGCGGTCATGGTGATCGCGTTGCGGTCCGGGAGGACGAACGCCGCTCCGGCGTCGCGGAAGTTCTTGACGATGGAGAAGAGGTAGTCCCAGCGGCCGGCGTTGAGCCCGGAGGCGTGGTCACGCAGTTCGTAGAGGATCTCCTCCATCTCGTACGCGGCGGTGATCGTCTCGATGAGGACGGTGGCGCGGACGGTGCCCTGCGGGATGCCGAGCCGGTCCTGGGCGAAGACGAAGACGTCGTTCCAGAGCCGGGCCTCCAGATGGGACTCCAGTTTCGGAAGGTAGAAGTACGGTCCCTTGCCGAGGTCGATGAGGCGCTGGGCGTTGTGGAAGAAGTACAGGCCGAAGTCGACGAGGGCGCCGGGGAGGGCGCGGCCGTCCTCGCCCCGGAGGTGGCGCTCGTCCAGGTGCCAGCCGCGGGGGCGGGTGACGACGGTGGCCAGCTCCTCGGCGGGGCGCAGCGCGTAGGTCTTGCCGCGCGGGTCGGTGAAGTCGATGCGGCGCTCGTAGGCGTCGATCAGGTTGAGCTGGCCGAGGATGACGTTCTCCCAGGTGGGGGCGGTGGCGTCCTCGAAGTCGGCGAGCCAGACCCTGGCGCCGGAGTTGAGCGCGTTGATCGTCATCTTGCGGTCGGTGGGGCCGGTGATCTCCACACGGCGGTCGTTGAGCGCCGCGGGAGCCGGGGCGACGCGCCAGTCGCCCTCGCGGATGTCGGAGGTCGCGGGCAGGAAGTCCAGGGTGCCGGTGCGGGCGATCTCCTCACGCCGCTCCTTGCGGAGGGCGAGGAGTTCGTCGCGGCGCCGGGTGAAGCGGTGGTGCAGCTCGCCCAGGAAGACGAGCGCTTCCGGGGTCAGGACCTCCTCCTGCCGTTCCACTGGCTCGGCGTTGACGACGGTCGGCGCGGTCGGCACCGGTGCGGACATTGCGGTCACTCCTTCTGGGGCGGTGGGCGGTGGGCGGTGTGAGGGGGGAGGGAAGAGGGCCGGGGCTCGTGTGTGCGGGGTGGCGCGGAGGCTGTGCCGGGGCCCGGGTGGCGGGCTCCGGGGTGCGTGGGGGTGCGCAGGCGGATGAACCTCTGTTAATGGAGAGTAGTTTCCTCATTGTGGAAGTTCAATGCCGGGTGCCGGGTGCCGGGTGGCGGGGGCGCCGGGGCGGGGACGCCGGGGCAGGGGCACCGGGTGGGATGACGGCGAACGGGACCCCGGGTCCGGACGGCGCGCAGGGGTCAGGGCCGTGCAGGGCCGAGGGGTGATGGCGGCGAGTGGTGGCAGGGGCGCGGGGAGGGCAGGCGTAAAAGGCTCGTACCGGCCGTCCTTGGCGTCCCGTGCGGCGGGTCAACCGCCGCCGTCCAGCAGTCGCAGGTCTCCGGGGGTGTCGATGTCGTCGGGGGCCGCGATGTCGGAGCAGTCGACCAGGTCCAGCGCGTCACGGTGCTCCGCCAGGTAGGCCCGGGCGCCCTGGTCGCCCGCGGCCCGCTCGGCGACGGCGGCCCAGTGGGCGGCGCCGAACAGCACCGGATGGCCGCGCCTGCCGTCGTAGGCGGCCGCGGCCAGGCTCGTCCGGGAGTGGCAGGCCGCCCGTACCCGTGCGACAGCCTCCGCGCCCACCCCGGGCTGGTCCACCAGGGCGACGAGCACCGCCGTCACCTCCCCTGCCGTCGCTCCCGCCGCTGTCACCCCGGTGGTGATCCCGTACGGGGTGGCGCGGGGTGAGCCGGGCGGCGCCGGTGAAGCGCCGGGACGGGGAGGAGCCGGCGACCCGAGCGCGATCGGGGAGAGGGAGGCGAGCCCCGCGCGCAGTGAGGAGCCCATGCCCGCCTCCCACTGGGGGTTGCCGACCAAGACGCAGCCGGGGAGTTCCGCACGCGCCCGTACCTCCTCCTCCGCCGCGCCCAGCACCACGTGCACCGGCTCGCAGCCGCCGTCGCGGAGCGCGCGGGCCGCGTGTTCGACGAGCGGCCGTCTCCGGTGGGGCAGAAGCGCCTTGGGCCGGCCGCCCAGTCGCCGGCCGCCGCCGGCGGCCAGCAGCAGACCGGCGACCCGGGGTTCGGGGAGGCCCCTCCGGGCGTCGGTCGCGTCCGTCCCGGGTGCTGTCCCTGCCGGCTCCGTCATGTCCCCTGCATACCGCACCGGTGGCCGTGATGCTGTCCGCCCGTGGCGGGCGGGGCGGACGCTTGCGGCCCTTCCCCGTGCGCAGTCCCGGCCGGTCATCGGCGAGGTTGTCCGGTACGGACGGAATCGTACGGCTGAATTTCGCCCTCTGTGTAGCGCCCGCAGCGGAGAGTGGCGTTAACTGTCCGCAGCCCGGTGCGACTGACTCGTGAGCCCGGGGCCGGTAGGGCCCGTAGCGCCATGTCGAGGAGCGAGGGGAAGCGCGTTGCGAAGTGATCGGACGGACTGCGGCAAGCGGACGGCCATCGTCGCGAAGGCGGGGACCACGGCGGGCGGCCGGGGGCACCGGCCCGTGGACGGAAGCGGTGGCCCGGACCCGCGCGTGGAGGAACTGTGCACCGCGGTGTCGCGGCTCCGCCGGGAGCTGGCGGCCCATCCGGCCGACCTGCGGGACCGGGGCATAGCCGAGGACGAACTCGCCGCCCTCTCCGCCATGGTGAGCGCGGGAGTGCCGGAAATCCCGCGGATGCGGCGCTCCTTGCTCCTGGTCGCGGGAGCCGTGGGCTCGGTCAGCGCGCTGGCGCTGGCGCTGGCGCGGGTGCGCCAGGCGATCGAACTGTTCGGCAGCAGACCGGAGCAGAGGTCGGGCGGCCGGGCCGTGTAGAGAGGCCGGCCGGGCCGTGTAGAGGCCGCGCCTCCCCGGCTGTGCCCGGGCTCGGCGGGGAGGGAGGGGCGGCCGTGTCCGAGGGGCCGGTGGCGCCGGCGCCCCGGCGGGCAGGCGGGGTGGAACGCTAGGCGGGCGTCTCGGCCCCGGTCAGCGTCTCCGACAGCTCGGCCGCGACCTCCCGCAGCAGCGGAACGATCTTCTCGGTGGCCTCTTCCGTGAGTCGTCCCGCCGGCCCGGAGACGGAGATGGCCGCCGCGGTCGGTGAGTCCGGTACGGAGACGGCGAGGCAGCGGACCCCGATCTCCTGCTCGTTGTCGTCCATGGCGTAGCCGGAGGCCCGCACCTCCTCCAGGGCCGTGAGGAAGTCGTCCGGCCTGGTGATGGTCTTCTCGGTGGCGGCGGGCATGCCCGTGCGGGACAGCAGCGCGCGCACCTCGTCGGCCGGCAGGTGGGCCAGCAGGGCCTTGCCGACCCCGGTGGAGTGCGGCAGCACGCGGCGGCCGACCTCCGTGAACATCCGCATGGAGTGGCGGGAGGGCACCTGGGCGACGTAGACCACCTCGTCACCGTCGAGCAGGGCCATGTTCGCCGTCTCCCCGGTCTCCTCCACGAGCCGGGCCAGATGCGGCCGCGCCCAGGTGCCGAGCAGGCGGGCCGAGCTCTCGCCGAGCCGGATGAGGCGGGGGCCGAGGGCGTAGCGGCGGTTCGGCTGCTGGCGGACGTAACCGCAGGCCACCAGGGTCCGCATCAGCCGGTGGATGGTGGGGAGGGGCAGGCCGCTGGTGCCGGAGAGTTCGCTGAGCCCGACGGCGCCGCCTGCGTCCGCCATCCGTTCGAGCAGGTCAAAGGCCCGTTCGAGGGACTGCACGCCACTGGAGCCGTTGGCTGGCCTGGCGGCTGCGGTGGTCCTGTCGCTGGACGGCGGCACGTCGCATCCTTTCGGGGCGGTCGGGCCGGTCGCCGTTACGGGTGGTTACAGGTGCGGGCGGGGGCGGCGGACCGGGTGCCAAGAAGCCTACCGGGCCGCCTCACCGACCCCATGGGGAGCGGTTGTCGGGGCCGGTGGAGGCCGGTGGGCCTCGGGCGGAGGCGTCGGGTGGTGGGCAGGCGGTGGGCAGGCGGTGCGCGGGGGACGGCAGGGACTGGTGGCCGGGGAGGGGCATCGGATGGTGCCGTGAAGTGATCTTCGTGCGGGTCCTGTGAATGCCGTGCGAACATCTGCCAGGTGTGCTTGAGACGGGATCTCTACGCGCGTCATGCTGGGAAAGCGCGGATCCCCCCATGGTGCCCCCCACCTGGTGGCGGCCGTCCTCCCCCACGGGCGGCCGCCGCACCACAGATCGGATTCACGCCGATCGCGGCCCGTCCGCCGCCGTCTGCTCGTCATCCCCCCTCCGTCGACGAGCGGATGCCGCGGCGGCGGTCACCGCGAACCGCGGACCGCAGGTCGGGGGCCGGGGGCTGAACGAGCGGGTGTGCTGCTGAACGAGCGGGCCCGCGGCTGAACGGGAGGGATCGCGCGGCCGGTGCGCCCGTCTCCTCCCACCCCCCGTCCGGCGCAGCCCCGGGCGCGGTTTTCGCGCCCCCGCTGCCCGGCGTCGCGCCGTCGTGGCAGGCGTCCTCCAGGCCGCAGCCCGCCTGAGCGCCTACCGCATCCGCTGTACGGGGCCGTACTGCCGGCGAAGGACCGGTGGAAGGATGCCTCCCTCGCTGGGTCGACGCCCCGTCGGCGGTGCGGCTCGTAGGCTCCCGGTACGCCGGTACGCCGGCGGGTCCGTGTCCGTGTCCGTGCCCGCGGTTGTGCCAGACGCGTAGGCGGTCACATGCGGGGGCACGGTCACGAACGGGGCCATGCCACCACCGTGGGCAGGTCGCGAACACGGTCACGTCACGAAGGGGGCCGGGCCGTCACACCCGTCCACGGACACCGGGCCGGGGCCGGAGCCGGACAACAGCATCCAGAGGAGCGGTAGATGGCGGAGCAGACCGATACGCGGTTAGCGGAGCCGGCGCGAGAGGGGACATCCGGGACCGGACCGCACCACCCGGGGGCCGGCGCGCCGGACCTTCCCGTCCAGCCGGCTCCCGAAGGGCGAGAGGCGCCGGACGTGCCGGGCACACAGGACACACAGGACAGGCCGGGGATGCCGGACGCCCCCCACGGGCGGCCGGAGGCGTCGGGCACGCCGGACCCTCAGATCGTCGATCTCACCGCCTACGGCGACCGCTTCACCTCCGATCCCTATTCCGTCTACGCGGAGTTGCGCGCCCGGGGCGCCGCGCACAGGGTGCGCCTCGACGAGCGGAGCACGGTCTGGCTGATCGTCGGGCATGACGAGGCCCGTGCCGCGCTGGCCGACCCCCGGTTCAGCAAGGACTGGCGCAAGGCGCCGCACATGGAGTTCACGGACTCCCCGATCAACGCCAACATGCTGGACTCCGACCCGCCGGACCACACGAGGCTGCGGCGGCTCGTGGCCCGGGAGTTCACCGCGCGCCGGGTGGAGGCGCTGCGCCCGCGGGTGGAGGAGATCACCGCTGAACTGCTCGACGCGATGGCGGCGGCCCCCGGCGGGCGGGCGGATCTCGTCGAGGCGCTGGCCTTCCCGCTGCCGATGTCGGTCATCTGCGAACTGCTCGGGGTTCCGTCCCTCGACCGCGCGGCGTTCCGCGCCTGGAGCAATGAACTCGTCTCCCGCACCAGCCCGGACGCGGAGAACGCGGCGGTGCACGCGGTGGCCGAGTACCTCGCGGGTCTGATCGAGGAGAAGCGGCGCCATCCCGGGGACGACCTCCTCAGCGGTCTGATCCGCACCACCGACGAGGACGGCGACCGGCTGGCCCCGGACGAACTCGTCGGCATGGCGTTCCTCCTGCTCGTCGCCGGTCACGAGACGACCGTCAACCTGATCACGAACGCCGTGCACGCGCTGTTCCGCCACCCCGACCGCCTGGCCGAGCTGCGGGCCGAACTCTCGCTGACGGAGCAGGTGGTGGAGGAGACGCTCCGCTGGGACGGACCGGTGGAGAATTCCACCTTCCGCTTCGCCCGGGAGGCGGTCGGGATCGGCGGTGTGACCATTCCGGCCGGTGAGGGAGTCGTCATCTCCCTCGCCTCGGCGGACCGCGACCCGGCCCGGTTCCCGGACGCGGACCGGTTCGACCCCGGCCGCCGGGCGGGCGGGCATCTCGCCTTCGGGCACGGCATCCACTACTGCCTGGGCGCGCCGCTGGCCCGGATGGAGGGGCAGATCGCGATCCGCCGGCTGCTGGAACGCTTCCCGGACCTGGCCCCGGACCTGCCGGCCTCGGACCTCCCCTGGATCCCGGGGCTGCTGATCCGCGGCCTCCGCCGGCTGCCCGTGCGGGTCCGCTGAGGCGGCCCGCGGGCGGGTGGGGCCGCGACGTCCGTGACGACGGCCTCCTGACGGGCGTCCGGAGCCGCACGGCGGGCGCGCGGGGCGTCGGCGGCGGACGTCCCGGAGCTCTACGGCGGACGCGAGCGCGCCGCATTGTCCGGACAATCCGACCGGATCGCTGTCCCCGGCCCACCCCGGAGGGCTACCCTCCCCCTCGTGGTGAAGCGTGACGGGGGGCGGACCGGGGAACGGGCCGGGGGTCGCGCCGGGGAACGGGCCGGGGCGGCGTCCTCGCTCCCGCTCGGCGTCGACCGGGGCAGCCCCGTACCGCTCTATTTCCAGCTCGCCCGGCAGTTGGAGGAGTTGATCGAGCGGGGCCGCCTCGCACCCGGCAGTCTGCTCGGCAACGAGATCGAGCTGGCCGCGCGGCTGGGCCTGTCCCGTCCCACCGTCCGGCAGGCGATCCAGTCACTGGTGGACAAGGGGCTGCTGGTGCGCCGCCGCGGGGTCGGCACCCAGGTGGTGCACAGCAAGGTCAGGCGCCCGCTGGAGCTGAGCAGCCTCTACGACGACTTGGAGGCGGCCGGGCAGCGCCCCGCCACCCGGGTGCTGCGCAACACCGTCGAACCGGCCGGTGCCGCGGTCGCCGCGGCGCTCGGGGTGCCCGAGGGGGCGGAGGTGCGCCTCGTCGAACGGCTGCGGCTGGCGCACGGCGAACCGGTGGCAAGGCTCCGCAACCACCTGCCGCCGGGCCTGCTGGAACTGGGCACCGAACGGCTGGAGGCCACCGGCCTCTACCGGCTGATGCGGGAGGCCGGGATCGCCCTGCACAGCGCCCGCCAGTGCGTGGGCGCCCGGGCCGCCACCGCCGCCGAGGGGGCGGAGCTGACGGAGCCGGCGGGGGCCCCGCTGCTGACGATGGAGCGGACCACCTACGACGACACGGGGCGGGCGGTCGAGTTCGGCTCCCATGTCTACCGGGCCTCCCGTTACTCCTTCGAGTTCCAGCTGCTCGCCCGGCCCTGAGGGTTCCGTCGCGCTGCGTGGCCGGGGTGTGAACAGAGCGTCGACCGGGGGCGGATGGGCGGCGGGCGCGGGTGGCGGGTGTCACCGCGCCTGACGCGGCCCCCGGGTGGCTCCGGCAACTTCTCGCGCGCTCCGGGCCGTTGGGCTGTGGCCGAACCGTGTCCCGGACTCCGGGCTGTGCCAGCCGAACCCGGGGAAGGACCTGCGGGGAACAGCACGGCCGGCGGTGACGGATACTTGACCGGCCTGCCGGGACGGGCAGCAGAGCGCGACGGGACGGGCGGGACGGGAAGGACCGGCCGGACACGGGCGGACCGGGCCGGACGGGACGGACCGGACGGCCGGACCGGCCCGCTCCCGGAGCGGCGGGCACCGCACCGGCGACCGCGTACCGCCGGATACGGACAGCGAGAAAGGTATGACACGGTGGCAAGGGCTCACAGAGGCGTACGGACAACGGGCGTGGTGCTGGCGGCAGCGCTGGGCATGACCCTGGCGGCGTGCAGCAGCACGGGCGGGAAGCAGGCCGAGGAGCGGTCCGGGGACGGGGCCGGCGGGCGCTCCGCCGCGGGCACCCCGCAGTGGACCTTCGCCATGGTGACCCACTCCGGTGACGGTGACACCTTCTGGGACATCGTGAAGACCGGCGCCGAGAAGGCCGCGGCCAAGGACAACGTCAAGTTCCTCTACGCGCGTCATGACGAGGGCCAGCAGCAGGCCGAACTCGTCCAGTCCATGATCGACCAGAAGGTCGACGGGCTGATCGTCACCCTCGCCAAGCCGCAGGCCATGAAGGACGTCGTCGCCAAGGCCGTGAAGGCCGGGATCCCCGTGATCACCGTGAACTCCGGCTCCGCCGAATCCGAGAAGTTCGGCGCCATCACCCACATCGGCCAGGACGAGACCATCGCGGGCGAGGCCGTCGGCGAGGAGCTCAACAAGCGCGGGAAGAAGAAGGCCATCTGCGTCCTGCACGAGCAGGGCAACGTCGGCCACGAGGAGCGCTGCGACGGCGCCCGCTCCACCTTCGACGGAAAGATGGAGAACCTCTACGTCGAGGGCACCAACATGCCCGAGGTGCAGTCCGCCATCGAGGCCGAGCTCCAGTCGGACAAGTCCGTGGACACGGTCCTCACCCTCGGAGCGCCCTTCGCCGCCACCGCCGTCAAGGCCAAGGAGAGCGCGGGCAGCGAGGCGGAGGTCAACACCTTCGACCTCAACCCCGCGGTCCTCAAGGGCCTGGAGAAGAAGGACCTCGGCTTCGCCGTCGACCAGCAGCCCTACCTCCAGGGCTACCAGGCCGTGGACCTGCTCTGGCTGTACCGGTACAACGCCGACGTCCTCGGCGGCGGCAAGCCCGTGCTCACCGGCCCGCAGATCATCCACCGGGAGGACGCCGGCAAGCTCAAGTCCTACATCGAACGGAAGACGCGGTGAGCGCGCCGGCCACGACCGCGCCCCCCGCGTCGCCGCCCCCGGCGAAGGCGGACGAGCGCCTGGTGCGCCGGTCCCTGCCGCGCAGGCTGCTCGGGCGGCCCGAGCTCGGCGCCGTGGTCGGCGCGGTCGCGGTCTTCGTGTTCTTCGCGTTCGCGGCCGACAGCTTCCTGACGCCCGCCGGCCTCGGCACGGTGCTCTACGCCTCGTCGGTCATCGGCATCATGGCCGTCCCGGTGGCGCTGCTGATGATCGGCGGCGAGTTCGACCTGTCGACGGGCGTCATGGTGACGTCCTCCGCGCTGGTCTCCTCGATGCTCAGCTACCAGATGTCGGCGAACGTCTGGGTGGGCGTCGGGGTGTCCCTGCTGACGACCCTGGCCATCGGCTTCTTCAACGGCGTCATGCTGGTGCGGACGAAGCTGCCGAGCTTCATCATCACGCTCGGCACCTTCCTGATGCTGACCGGTCTGAACCTCGGCTTCACCAAGCTGATCAGCGGCGGCGTCTCCACCGACACCATCGGTGACATGGAGGGCTTCGAGTCGGCCCGCACCCTCTTCGCCTCGCACCTCCAGCTCGGCGGCGTGCGGCTGGAGGCCACCGTCCTGTGGTGGCTCGGCCTGGTGGCGCTCGCCACCTGGATCCTGCTGCGCACCCGCGCCGGCAACTGGATCTTCGCGGCGGGCGGCGGCGCGGACGCGGCCCGCGCGGTCGGCGTCCCCGTCAACCGCACCAAGATCGGCCTCTACACGGGAGTGGCCTTCGCCGCCTGGATCTCCGGGCAGCATCTGCTGTTCCGCTATGACGCGGTGCAGTCCGGCGAGGGCGTCGGCAACGAGTTCCTGTACATCATCGCGGCCGTCATCGGCGGCTGCCTGATGACCGGCGGCTACGGTTCGGCGATCGGTTCGGCGATCGGCGCGCTGATCTTCGGCATGACCAGCCGGGGCATCGTGTACGCGCAGTGGGAGGCCGACTGGTTCAAGTTCTTCCTCGGGGCGATGCTGCTGCTGGCCACGCTCCTCAACGCATGGGTCCGCAAGCGGGCGGAGGCGACCAAGTGACCGACACGGCCGGTACGGCGGAGAACACCTCGGGAGCGGACGGCGCGCCGGAGGCGGCGGCAACGGCGGAGTCGCCGGGCCACGGCACGCCTCTCGTCGCCCTGCGCGGCGTCAGCAAGTTCTACGGCAACATCAGGGCGCTCCAGGACGTCAGCCTGGACGTCCACGCGGGCGGGATCACCTGCGTCCTGGGCGACAACGGCGCGGGCAAGTCCACCCTGATCAAGATCATCTCGGGGCTGCACCAGCACGACGGCGGGACCTTCGCCGTCGAGGGCGAGGAGCGCCGGCTGTCCTCCCCCCGGGAGGCTCTCGGCCTGGGGATCGCCACGGTCTACCAGGATCTGGCCGTGGTTCCGCTGATGCCGGTCTGGCGGAACTTCTTCCTCGGCTCGGAACCGACCGTCGGCCGCGGCCCGTTCAGGCGGCTCGACGTGGCCACGATGCGCGCGACCACCCGCCGGGAGCTGCTGCGGATGGGCATCGACCTGCGCGACGTCGACCAGCCGATCGGGACCCTCTCCGGTGGTGAGCGGCAGTGCGTGGCGATCGCCCGTGCCATCCACTTCGGGGCCAAGGTCCTCGTCCTGGACGAGCCCACGGCGGCCCTCGGCGTCAAGCAGTCGGGGGTGGTGCTGAAGTACGTCGCGGCGGCCCGGGACGCCGGTCTCGGCGTCGTCCTGATCACGCACAACCCGCACCACGCCTACCTCGTCGGTGACCGGTTCGTCCTCCTCAAGCGGGGAGCGATGGCCGGCAGCCACGCACGGGACGCGATCGGGCTCGACGAGCTCACCCGGCAGATGGCGGGCGGCTCGGAGCTGGAGCAGCTCAGCCACGAACTGGAGCGCGCACCGGCACCGGACCTGGCCCCGCCGGAGGCGCACCGCACCGCGACGGCGTGACGGCGCCGGGGCGCGGGCCCGCTCCCGGCCGCGGCCCGGGCCGGGGCCGTGCCCGCGCCCCGCGCCGGGCAGGGGCCCCGGTCCGCCGTTGTGCGCCGTCCGCCCCGTCTGAGGCACAATCGTCCCTCGGGCGACCGACCATCGCCGACCGGCGGCGCCCGTGCCGTCCGCGCACCGGGCCCGCCGACCATCCCCGACGACCTTGTGAGCCGATGAGCACCTACCGCGAGTTGACCCACCGGGGATCGGCCCGGGCCACCGTCCTGCGGACCGTGGGAACCCGCGAGCGGCGCTCGCACCTCACCGCCCCGCGCGTCCCCACCGTCGGCATCGACATCGGCGGCACCAAGGTCGCCGCCGGGGTCGTGGACGCGGACGGCAACATCCTGGAGAAGATCCGCACCGAGACGCCGGACAAGTCCAAGAGCCCCAAGGTCGTCGAGAACACCATCGTCGAGCTGGTCCTGGACCTCTCCGACCGGCACGATGTCCACGCCGTGGGCATCGGCGCGGCCGGCTGGGTCGACGCCGACCGCTCCCGGGTGCTCTTCGCCCCCCACCTGGCCTGGCGGAACGAACCCATCCGGGACGCGCTGACCGCCCGGCTCGCCGTCCCCGTCATGATCGACAACGACGCCAACACCGCCGCCTGGGGCGAATGGCGCTTCGGCGCCGGGCGCGGCACGGACCACCTCGTCATGATCACCCTCGGGACCGGGATCGGCGGCGCCATCCTGGAGGAGGGCCAGGTCAAACGGGGCGCGTACGGGGTCGCGGGGGAGTTCGGCCATATGCAGGTCGTGCCCGGCGGCCACCGCTGCCCGTGCGGCAACCGGGGCTGCTGGGAGCAGTACAGCTCGGGCAACGCCCTGGTCCGGGAGGCCCGTGAACTGGCCGCCGCGGACTCCCCGGTGGCGTACAACATCATCGACCGGGTCGGTGGCAACATCGCCGACATCACCGGCCCGCTCATCACCGAGCTGGCCCGCGAGGGCGACGCCATGTGCGTTGAGCTGCTCCAGGACATCGGCCAGTGGCTGGGCGTCGGCATCGCGAATCTGGCGGCGGCCCTGGACCCGGCCTGCTTCGTCGTCGGCGGCGGGGTCAGCGCGGCCGACGACCTGCTGATCGGCCCCGCCCGCGACGCCTTCCGCCGCCAGCTCACGGGGCGCGGCTACCGGCCTGAGGCCACGATCAGCAAGGCGCAGCTCGGCAACGAGGCCGGTCTGGTGGGGGCCGCCGACCTGGCGCGGCTGGTGGCCCGCCGCTTCCGCCGCGCCAACCGGCGCCGGGTGGAGCGGCAGGAGCGCTACGAACGGTACGCACAGGTGGTACGAGGAGGCCGGGCATGACCACGGACGAGATCGGGCCCCGCGTCCGGACGGGCGCCGGCGAGAAGGGCACGGGCGGCCCCGGGGCCGGCGGGCGGGACGGCGAGCGCGGCGAGCGCACCGGGCATGGCGAGCGAACGGGACGCGAGGAGCGAGCCGGACGCGGCGAGCCAGCCGGCCGCGACGAGCGCACCGGACGCGAGGGGCACGGCGGTGGCCCCGGCGCGGGAGGCAGCCCCGGCGCGGGTGACGGCATGGCTGGTGACGGCCCGCCCGGGGACGGCCCGGGACCCCGGCGGCACTCGTCGTGGAAGCACCCCAGCAACCGCCGCCGCTGGTTCATCCTGTTCGTCGTCGTCCTGCTCATCGGCGTCCCGGCCGGCTACATCGTGATCTCGGCGGGCCAGAGCCGGGACAGCGGACAGGACAAGCAGGCGCGGGCGGCCGCGGAGGGTCTGACGGCGGAGTGGCCGCCCCGGGTGACCCGCCGCATCTACGAGGTGCCGATCACCGGCTACTCCGCCGATGTCGCCTTCTACGAGACCAACAGCTGGAACACCAGCAAGCTGTATGTGCAGTTCACCACGTCCGAGAACGGGCTGAACCTGTTCCTGGACCGGATCGGCTCCGCCCCCGGAGAGCTGGACCCGGGCAGGGTCACCATCAGCGGCAAGGAGGCCGCCGAGGTCGGCTGGCACCTCGGCGCCGGCCATCCCTCCGCGTCCTCCCGGGCCGTGAGCACCGTGCCCACCGACAAGGAGGACTGGTCCGGCCTGGTACGCAACCTGCCGGGTCCGCGCCCGCGGCTTGAGGTGACCGTCGACCGCAGCAACCCGGAGCATCCGATGGTGTACGTCGTCTCCACTGTGACGCTGTGACCGTGTGAGCCGCGGGTCGCGACGCGTGAGCTGTGACGTGTGAGCCTGCGACGTGTGACCCCGTGAGGTGGGCCGGCACCGGGGCCGGCCCTCGCAGGCACCACGGCCCACCTCGGCCCGGCGGGGCTCGGCACTCGCCCGGATGACGATGGGCATCGGACACGTCCGGGTTCCGGCGCCGTCGGCAGCCCGGGTCCCGGCGGCGTACTCACCGGCCCGCGGTCTCCTCTCCGCTCGTCTCCCCTCTGCCCGCCGCCCGCTCGCCGTGGGGCCCTTCTGTCCATGCGGACCAGTACCACTCGCCGTCACGGGGCGGCCGTGTCCAGGAACGGCTGGTGAACGTGTGCAGCCGCCCGTGAACGATCGCGTGGCGCGGCAGGTGGACACCGAACTCCCCGGCCACCGCCTCCAGCAGCGGCCGTTCCGCCTCGGCGCCGCCCTCCGGGCCACCGAAGAAGCGGCTCGGGTCCAGCACCGGCGGTATCTCCCCGCTCCGCCGGACCTGTCCGTCCACACAGGTGAAGGCGTACTGCTCGGCGCCGTCCCGCGCCACCGACAGGTGGAAGAACGGTTCCCCGTGCCGCGTCCTCAAGTCGCTCCACACCACCACCACGCGGGTACCCGCACTGGCGGCCGCGGCCGGGGAGACGAACCGCTGCCGGTCGAACGAGGCCGGATGGCCGTCGAAGGCGAAGCTCCAGCCGGGTCCGGCGCGGCCGACCGCCAGGAGAGCCCGGTCCTCGTATGACGAGACCTCCCCCCGGCCGTCCAGCAGCCCGCGGTGTGCCTCCCACGAACTCATGGGCGGGTTGAGCGCGGTGCCGTCCCCGTCCGCGAGACGTCCGGGCAGCTCCGCCGGTTGCACCCCCTCCACCAGGACGAACCGGTAGGACGTGCGGCTGCTGAGCGGGTCCGGCTCCGCCAGCCACGCCAGGCCGCCCGGGTCGAGCCCGGCCGTCGGCTCCGGCGTCTCACCCGCCTGCCCGCCCCGCGGCGTGGACAGCAACTCGCGGCCCCGCTCCGGGGTCAGCAGCGGCCCGAGCACCGGGTCGGCCACCCACCCCAGCGGCGCCAAGTGGTCCGGTCCCAGCGGCTCCCACCGGGGCACGGCGTCCACCAGTGTCCGCCACGCCCCGTCGGTGTCCCCCCACCGCGCCGGCTCCCGCGCCCGCTCGACCGCCTCCCCGAACGGTCCGGCGGCCGTGTAGCGGTAGCTGCCGTTCCGCATCCGCTCGAGCAGCGCGTGAGTCAGTGCCCTGACGTCGTCACCGGCGCCGCCCAGTTGGGACGTCAGCGCGGACTCGCCCCGGTACGAGTGGGCCGCGTGCTCGGCCACCAGCGGTGGCAGCAACTCGCTCGCGTACCGCGGGTCCGTCACCAAGTCGCCGAAGGACACCGTGTAGGTCCGTCCGAGCAGGCGGCGTATCTGATCGCCCAACCCTCTCGCCCGCGGCCTGCCGTACTTCCCGGCCTCGTCCAGCGCCTCGACGGCCCGTTCCCACCTGCCGCGCAGGGCCTCCAGCCGGGCCTCCTCCACCAGCGCGTCCAGCTTCCGCGTCGTGTCGTTGACGAACGCCGGCCTCCTGCCGCCCGGGCGCGCCCGTAAGCGGTGGAACTCCCGGTACATCTGCTCCATGAACGCCCTGAAGTTCGCATGCCGCTCGGGTGGCTCGGCCCGCCAGCTCGCCCAGGTGTACACGGCCCACTCGCCGTCTTCGTCCACGTCCTCCGGGTCCATCAGGACGTGGGTGATGTCGGACTCCACGTCGAGCTGCAGACCGCGCCGCCAGATGTCCGCCTCCCGCCGCGCCTCGGGCCCGGCGTCCTCGTCCAGGTACTGCTCGAACATCTCCGCCAGCCCCGACTCGTTCTCGTGCCGGCGCGCGTCACCGGTTCCGGCCAGCAGCCACACGAACCCGCCCGCGTGCCGCCACCCGTCGCTGACTCCGAGGAACTCCCGGTAGGACGGGGGCATCCGGCGGCCGAGGCGCTCCTCCATGGCCGCGATCCGCTCCTCGGACGCGGGCGGGAACCCCAGCCACCGTGCCTGCCGCGCCGCTTCGTCGGCCTCGCTCCGCGTCTCGCCGGCCGGCAGGGCATCCGCCCACTCCCCGCTCCACCGGCGCAGGAAGGAACGCCAGTCGAATCCCGAAGCCGTGGTGTCCGTCATGCGCCCGATGCTGGCACCCGCCACTGACAGCGCCGCGCCGCCCACCGCGTCGTGCAGGACCCGCCGGCCCGTACACGACCGCGCAGCCGTCCGCTGCCCCGGACTCGGCCCGGACTCCGCCGCAGGCGACATGATCCGCGGCGGCCACGGCGTGGTCAGCGGCGACAAGGCCTACAGCTCCCGCCGAAACCGCCGCTACCGGCGACGACGCGACATCGAGCGCACCATCCCCGAGGCCAGGGACCACCAGCGGGCCAACCGCCGGCGCAGAGGCAGCGCAGGGGCAGACCCACCGGCTTCGACCGCGAGCGCTACCGGCGACGCAACGAGGTCGAGCGGACCATCAACCGGCTCAAGAACTCCCGAGCCGTCGCCACCCCGCCCATGATCCGCCGGCTAGGCGTAACGGAGTTCGGCGTCGGACCATCACGGCCGCCGTGCAGGGTGTCGGTGTTCAGCGCGGGGCTGCCGTAGCCGCGGTAAGGATGCGGTGCAGGACGGAGACCGGGATGGCCGGGTTGGTGACCGCTGCGCATGCTGTCTCGCGGTCGTGCAACAGCCCGCCCAGGACGCGGGCCGGCAGCCGCGGACTGCGCACCGCGGTGTCGCGGACGTGGGCCTCCGGGTCGTTCAGTAGCCGCACCGCGTCGGCCGGGGACAGCCGAGGGTCCTCAGCCGCGCGGCGGCGCACCTCGGCTTCGGGATCCCGGGCCAGGCGTGCGACGTCGGCCGGTGTCGACTCTGGATCGTCCAGGGCAAGGCGGCGCATTCGCCCGCTGGGGTCGGCGGCGTAGCGCAACAGGCCCGCACTGGGGAAGTTGGGGTGGCTGCGGGGCCGGCCGGGGTGGCTGAAGCTGCCGTCCCACCAGCGCCAGACCTCCAGCAGCATGTCGGCCGGCGCGTCCTCGCAGGATTCGGCGAGGAACAGGCGGACCACCCGGTCTCCGTCGCGCGCCAGGCGCGCCACGACATCCGGCGGGAGGTGCCGGGCTCGAGCCACACTTCGGCGGACCAGCGGGTGGGACGACGCGGCGAGACGGCGCATCGCGTCGGCGTCGCCGTGCAGGTCCTCGACCCAGGGCAGGGTGTGCGACATCGACGTCGGGTCGAAGTCGTGGCGGACTGCGGCACGTTGCTCCTCGGTGAGGTCGGGGCGCAGCGCCACCGCGGAGCGGATGTCGTCCCGCGGGTCCTCCGCCAACACGGCGACGCCGTGCGCGCCCAGGCCGGGGTTGGCGGCGAGAGCCCGACGCACCTCCGCGTCCCCGTCCCGGACCAGCTCCGCCTCCAGGTCGGGCGCGAGGCGGCACCGTTCGAGCGCCTGCCGCGGGTCGGCCAGGTCGGCGAAAACCTCGCGAGGCATGGGTACGCCGGTGTGGTGGGCGAGCAGCGCAGCCGTGCGCACCGCGTAGTCGGTGTCGGCCAGCAGCCGCTCCCGCAGCTGCGCAGCAAGGTCCTCCCACCGGGCACAAGCGGCCGCCCGCACCCGGGGATCGGCGTCGGCCGCGAGGCCAGGGAGGTGTTGTGCGGGGAGCCCCGGGAGCTCGGCGGCTCGCGCGCGGGACGGGCCGGTGAGGAGGTCGTCGTACAGGTCCTCGGGGAGTTCGGCGCCCCAGACGCAGGCGTGCTCCGCCCAGAGCACGCGTCGATGGGGGGACGGCTCGGCGCGGACCAGACGTACCCACTGATCGGACGTGAGCTTGGGCCGGAAGGTGTCGGCGGGCCTTGACCGCACCCGCGGATCGGGGTGCGTCACGGCGGCGTCGAGGACGGCGGGCCGGTCGCATCCATGCAGGAAGCCCTCCTCCACATCCAGCAGCCGGATCAGCAGGTCGTCCGTCGCAGCCCGATTGAACCCGATCCCCTCCGCCCAGTGCAGAGGCCACGCACGTCGGCCGGGCACCGCCGCCCACACCTTGGCGCGCTCGACCTCCGTCTCGCGCCCGGCGGCCGCGGCGGCCTCCTCCAGCCGCTCCGGCAGTCGGTCGAGGGCCGTCACCCGAGGCCCGCCCTCGCCGGGCACCTCGGCCAGCAGCACCTGCCCGTCGAAGGAGAGCGCCACGAACCCGGGGTCGCCGGTCAACTCCGGCACGCCGCTCCCAGCGTGCCGGACCCGGGTCCACCAGGAGTCGTTGCCGCCGATCCGGTGCTTGAGGACGGCCACCAGAAACTCGCCGTCGATGTCGCGAAGACGGCGCCACCACACGGCATCGAGCGCTTCCCGGGCCACGCCGTCCGGCGCCGCGATCCCCCGCGCGATCCGCCAGCCGGCCTCCGGCGGAAACAGGCTGCCCGGGCGCACGTCCTCGACGACCGTGAGTCCGGCGTGTTCGAGTAGTTCGTGGAGTTTCTCTTGGTGCCGCACGCGGTCATGATCCCCGTCGGCTCGCGGTGGGAGAAGGCCCTCAGCCCGGGCCCAACCGGCCCTCACTCGCGCACATGTCATTGACTGCGACGTCGTCCGGGCGGCCCCACCCGGGCGGCTGAAATCGGCCCCCTTGAGAATCGGCGGCTTTCTCAGACTCCGACAGAGACTTGCCCTGAGGCCGTCGGCAGTGCCCGACGAGTCGAGCCGTGGGTGCGTCGGGCCGCCGGCTTCCCCGGGCTGCGTGAGATTTCGTGACACGTGAGAGGCTCTGGGGCGTGAGCGAGTCAGCACCGAACCCCCTGCACTACCGCTGTGACGGCCCGGAAGACGCCCCCGTACTGGTTCTCGGCCCGGCCCTCGGCACCACCTGGCACATGTGGGACCGGCAGATACCGGAACTGAGCGGGCACTGGCGCGTCGTCCGCTTCGATCTGCCCGGACACGGCGGTGCCCCCGCGCACCCCGCCGGCTCCGTCTCCGACCTCGCCGACCGGCTCTTGGCCGCCCTCGACTCCCTGGGCGTCGACCGCTTCGGTTACGCGGGCTGCGCGCTCGGCGGCGCCGTCGGTGCCGAGCTGGCGCTGCGTCACCCGCACCGCGTCGCCTCGCTCGCCCTGGTCTCCGCGGCGGCCCGCTTCGGCACGGCCGACGAGCACCGGCAGCGCGGGGTCATCGTCCGCACCAACGGGCTGGACCCGATCGCCCGTTCGGCGCCCGAGCGCTGGTTCACTCCGGCCTTCGCGGCCGCGCAGCCCGCGATCGTCGAGTGGTCCGTGCAGATGGTGCGCACCACCGACCCGGGCTGCTACATCGCCGCCTGCGAGGCGCTCGCCATCTTCGACGTGCGCGAGGAACTCGGCCGCATCGGCGTGCCGACGCTCGTGCTCGCCGGGTCCGAGGACCGGGTGACCTCGCCCGCCGACGCCCGCGTCCTGGTCGCCGGGATCCCCGACTCGCGTCTCGCCCTGGTGCCCGGCACCTCGCACCTGGTGCCCGTGGAGCAGCCGTCCGCCGTCACCGACCTGCTGGTACGGCACTTCGCCGGCTCCTGGCCGGGCGCCGCCGACCGTACGCCCGGTGCCGTGCCGGCCGCCGTGTCCGCCGACCGGCGGGCCATCGCCACCCCGCCGCCCGGGGCCCGCGGCGGCCCCATCGGGGAGATCGCCCCGGCGGAGATCCCCGCGGAGACGGCGGCCGGCCGGCCCGACCCGTACGAGCCGGGGATGAAGGTGCGCCGCGAGGTGCTGGGCGACGCCCACGTGGACCGGGCGATCGAGACCACCGACGACTTCACGGCCGACTTCCAGGAGTTCATCACCCGCTACGCCTGGGGCGAGGTGTGGACCCGCCCCGGCATCGACCGGCGCACCCGCAGCGTCATCACCCTCACCGCGCTCGTCGCCGGCGGCCACCTCGACGAGCTGGCCTTCCACACCCGGGCCGCGCTCCGCAACGGGCTGACTCCCGCGGAAATCAAGGAAGTTCTGCTGCAGACGGCGGTCTACTGCGGGGTGCCGGCGGCCAACTCCGCGTTCAAGGTGGCGCGCGAGGTGATCCTGCAGGAGACCACCCCGCCGGTGTAGCAGGATGGCCGGCGGCAAGGCGGCCGGTGGGACGGCGGAGGGCCGGCGGTGCGGGGCCGCCGCCCCCGCCGGGCGCCCGGCAGCACCGCGGCACCGTACGGACAGGAGGAGCGATCAGTGCAGCTCACCAAGAAGGGCCACGCCTGCATCCGGCTGGAGAAGGAGGGCCGGACGCTCGTCATCGACCCGGGCGGCTTCAGCGAGCCCGACGCGGCGGTCGGCGCGGAGGCCGTGCTCGTCACGCACGAGCATCCGGACCACTTCGCCGAGGACCGGCTGCGGGCCGCCCTGGAGGCCAGCCCGGAGGCACGGATCTGGACGCTCGACAGCGTGGCCCGGCAGCTCACCGCGGCGTTCCCCGGCCGGGTGCACACCGTCGGCCACGGGGACACCTTCACGGCGGCCGGGTTCGAGGTCGAGGTGCACGGCGAACTGCACGCCGTGATCCACCCGGACATCCCGCGCGTCACCAACGTCGGCTATCTGCTGGACGGTTCGGTGTTCCACCCCGGGGACGCGCTGACCGTGCCGGGCCGCCCGGTGGACACGCTGATGCTGCCGGTGCACGCGCCGTGGAACAAGGTCGCCGAGATCATCGACTACGTCCGCGAGGTGCGGCCGCGGCAGGCGATCGACGTCCACGACGGCCTGCTCTCCGCACAGGCCCGGCCCATCTACGACCGGATGCTCGGCCCGGGCGGGCCCGGTGTGGCCGGGGCGGAGCACAGCCGGCTGGAGCCGGGCGGCAGCATCGGGCTCTGAGAGGGGATCCGCCCGGGCCCTGGCGGCGGCTCCGGGCGGCGGGTCCGTGCGGTCGGTCACGGCGGGTCATGACTGTCGGCGGTCCCGGGTAGATTCGGTGCCATGCGCATCGCGACCTGGAACGTCAATTCGATCACTGCCCGGCTGCCCCGGCTGCTGGCCTGGCTGGAGAGCAGCGGCACCGACGTGCTGTGCGTCCAGGAGACCAAGTGCACCGACGAGCAGTTCCCCCGCGAGCAGCTGCGGGAGCTGGGCTACGAGTCCGCGGTCAACGCCGACGGGCGGTGGAACGGCGTGGCCCTGGTCTCCCGGGTGGGCCTGGAGGACGTCACCTCCGGCCTCCCCGGCGACCCGGGCTACGACGGCAAGACGGAGCCCCGCGCCATAGCGGCCACGTGTGGCCCGGTGCGCCTCTGGTCGGTCTACGTCCCCAACGGCCGTGAGGTGGGCCACGACCACTACGCCTACAAGCTGCGCTGGCTGGAGGCGCTGCGCGCGGCGGTCGCGGCGGACGCCGCCGGTGAGCGCCCCTTCGCGGTCCTCGGCGACTACAACGTGGCGCCCACCGATGAGGACGTCTACGACCGCTCGCTCTTCGAGGGCTCCACGCACGTCACCGAGCCGGAGCGGGCGGCGCTGGCCGCCCTCCGCGACACGGGCCTGTCCGACGTCGTGCCGCGCCCGCTGAAGTACGCACACCCGTACACCTACTGGGACTACCGCCAGCTCTGCTTCCCCAAGAACCGCGGCATGCGGATCGACCTGGTCTACGGCAACGCGGCCCTGGCGGGCGCCGTCAAGGACGCGTACGTCGACCGCGAGGAGCGCAAGGGCAAGGGCGCCTCGGACCACGCCCCGGTGGTCGTCGACCTGGACGTCTGAGGCCCGGACGGCCGGGCAGCCGGGCACCCGGGCGTGCGAGCCCCGGCCGTTCGGACGCCCGGCCGGCCGGTCCGGGAATCCGCGGAGTCCGGGGGCGGTGACGGCCCGTTCCGGGAGACCGGGTGACACCGGGTCGCGCTTCCGGCGGGCGGTCCCGTCGGCCGGGTTCCGGGAGCGGAGGCCGAGGGGCGGGGTCGGGGCCGGATCGGGGCCGTGGACCGGCCCCGCGCTGCGGCCGGCCCCCTGCCGGGCTCACCGCTTGCGCGGCTCAGCGCCTGCCCGGCTCACCACTTGCCCGGTCAGTGCCTGCGCGGATCCGCGCTTGCCGGGCTCAGCGCCCGCCCGGCTCACCGCCCGCGCGGCGCCAGCTCCCGCAGGTCGATCGAGTCGGCCAGCGCCCGGAGCCCCGCGTGGCCGGGGTGGAGCCCGTCGCCGCTGTCGTACGCGGGCAGCATCCGGGTGGGCTGCCCGGGGTCGCGGAGCACCTCGTCGAAGTCGAGCAGGGCGTCGAACGGCCCGCCGTCCTCCCGCGTCCCCCGCTCGCGCAGATACGTGTTAACGGCCGTCCGGCGGGCGTCCACCTCGGGCGTGCAGTCCGGGTAGCCCTCGCAGGGCGTCAGGGTCGCCGCGACGGCGCGCAGCCCGCGGGCCCGCAGCCGCTCCCCGATGGCGCGCAGCCCGTCGATCACCTGCTCCGGCGGGGTGTCCCAGCGCACGTCGTTGATCCCCTCGAAGACGACGACCGTGCGGGCGGAGGTCTGCGCGAACGCGTCCCGCTCCAGGCGGTGCTGTGCACTGACGCCGGCGGTGTCCCGGTCTGTGCCCTCTCCCGGGTAGCGGTCGGTCACGACGCGGTTGGCCGAGATGCCCTGGTTGAGCACCCCGTACCGGGGCACGTCGTCCTGGGCCAGGAGGCGCCGCGCCAGCACGTCCGGCCAGCGCCGGTTGCCGCCCTCCTCCGAGTAGTTGCCGTCGGTGATGGAGTCGCCGAGCACCACCACGGACCCGGGGCCGCCGCGCACGTCCACCCCGGTCAGGAAGGGGTAGGTGGTGAGGGAGCCGGTGAACGCCGTGCCGCTCGCGTCCCCGGTGCGGTCGCCGCTGTGCTGCTCGCTGAGGTAGGAGCGCTGGATGGCCTTGGTGTGCACCGGTACGGCCGTCACCGTCTCCGGCAGATGAAAGCTGACCAGCAGGTTCGTGTCGGACGGCACGGAGAAGCCGAGCGGGTCGCTCCACGCCTGGGCACCGGCGGGGATCTCGGTGCCGGACCGGCCGCCGAAGGTCAGCCGCGCCGGCTCGCCCCGGGCCTCCGCGCCGTCCCGCTGGACGGCTACGGTGGCGCCGCCGATCCGCACGGGTGCGTCCGCGAAGGTGTTGTCGAGCCGGATCCGGAGCCCGCGCCCGCCGGTGGTGGTGTGCACGACGAGCCGCAGCGTCCGGTCCTCCCACGGCCCGACCTTCGCGTAGCCGCCGACGGCCCGGGACCAGCTGCCGGACCAGCCGGCGTCCGCCTCGCGGACCGAGGCCGCGAAGACGTGCAGATCGGTCTCCGGCCCGGGGTCGCGGGGCAGCGTCACGGAGGCGATGGCCCGGCCGCGCTCCGCGGGCACCGTCACCGCGTACAGCCGGGCCTTCTCGGTGAGTTGCCCGTCCGGGGTGTTGACGTGGGGGAGGGTGACGGCCTTGGTGGCGGCCGGTCCGGAGCGCCAGTCGGGGGCGGTCAGGGTGTAGGTGCCGCGCGTGCCGTCCCGGTAGCGGATGGTGCCGCTGCCGCTCGCGGTGCCGCCGGTGCCGGCGACGAGGAAGGTGACGGAGCCGCCGCGGCCCCTGAGGGCCACGGTCTGGCCGTCGGCCCGGACGTTGTCGGGCTCCCCGGGTGCCGAGCGCGGCCAGGTCAGCCGGGCCGCGTGCAGGGCCAGGGAGCGGCCCGGGGTCCAGCCGGCCGCTCGGAGGTCGCCGGCGGAGAGGGAGCGGCCGTCCCCGTCGAAGTCGGCGTCGTCCGGCCGGGTGTCGTCGCTGATCGCGGTGTTGTCGAACAGCCGGTGGAGAGGGAGCGGGCGGTGCTGGGCGGGCGCGCGTTCGGCGGGGCCGGCCAGGGCGGGGGTGCCCGTGAGGACGAGGGAGAGGCTGGTGAGGAGCACCGTGCCCCAGCGTCCGGGAGGTGCTTTCCGGCGCGCCCGTCCGAGCCGTGCTTCCCGGCGTGCCCTGGACCTCGGCATCGGCGACCAACCCCATCAGTGGCGACAACGACGGCGACGGCGCTCGCACGGCCGCGGGCGGGACGCGGGCGGGCGAACGCGCAGCAGCGATACGACAGGTGCCGGATGAAGCCCCGGAGAGTCCAGGATGACATCGGTGCGAACAATCGGCCAGATGGGGACCGCGCGCCTTGTGGCATCCGGGTGGCCGCGGGTGCCACGCTGACCGGTATGGACATCCCTTTTCTGGGCACATGGCGCAGGCGGCGGGGGCCGGGACGCGGAGTGGCATTACGGAGCCGGGCGGGAGAGCTGTGGGGCGAGGAGGGCGAGGGACCGGCGGAACTGCTCGCGGAATGCGAGCTGTTGCGGGCCCGGGCGGAGTCCGCGGGGATCGAACTCGACGGCAGTCCCGCCTCGTTGGCGGCCCTGGACCAGCTGCTGCCGCGCTGGCGCGACGACCCGGAGGAGCTGTCCCGGCTGGGGAACGACGCGGGTCTCTATCTGGGCACGGTCGTGGTGCGCACGGTGCCCGGTGCCCAGTGGCAGCTGTGGCCGGGCGTGGGGCCGGTGGTGCGGCTCCCGTCGGGGCGGGACCTGGACGCGGTGGGTGACGGCGTCGACTGGGCGGTCAGCGGGGCGCCGGAGCTGTCGCAGGTGTACGCGGAGGCGGCCGAGGCCTGAGCCGTGCCGCTGCCGTGCGGCCGCTGGGGCCGCTGCCGGCGCGCGGGCCCTGGCGCGGAACGGTGCCGTCCCGGGCCGTGTTCCGCGCCGCCGGGGTGCGGCGCACCGGTTCCGCCGAACCGGTGTTCCGCACCCCGGGGCCCCGCCCGGCCGGATGAGGGCCCGGCCGGACGGGAGTCCGCGGAGGGTGCCGCCGCCGTCGGCAAGCGGGCTGTGCCCTGCCGTGCGGCCGGCGTCAGTCCCGCAGGGGCACGGAGACGTACGAGGGGTCGCCGGCGGGTGAGGAGAAGACGAGGTCCGCTCCGCTCGGGTTGTGCTCGATGTAGAGCGGGTCGACGGAGTCGACGACCACGGCCAGCCGGTGCCCGGCGGGCACGTCGTACGCGGTGGAGTACAGCTCCAGGTCCACCGTGAACGGCTTGCCGGGGGTGCGGTCGTGGAAGGTGACGGGCGCGTGGGTGACGAGCTTGCCGAGGCCCAGCGGGCCCACGGAGTAGAGGTAGGCGACGGCCGTACCGCTGGACTTGTCGCTGGTGACGGTGGTGTGCAGCTTCACGGTGCCCCGGACGCGCTGTTCGGTCGGGTAGCGCTCCGACTGCCAGACGGCGGCCAGGGAGCGGGGCAGCAGCGGGATCGAGGCCATGGGCGGGAGCCGGAAGAACTGGTCCAGGATGCTGGAGAGCATGAGGGTGCCGCCGTTGGCCCCGGAGTCGAGGTTGGTGTTGATGTGCTGGGTGGTGCCCAGCGCGATCCGCTCCGTCTTGGACGGGACGGACTTCCAGTCGGCGTAGCTCTCGTAGGCGCCGGTGGAGCGGGACTTGAGCCGGACCGGCAGCTCGCGGTCGACGCCGTTGTCCTCGCCCTTGAGGTGGTGGTCGAGCCAGCGGTGGGCGCTGGTCCAGGCGTCGTTGGGCAGTCCGAGCAGGCCGGTCGCCTCCGCGGTGGCGTGGTCGCCGGGGCGGAACTCCAGCCGCTTCGGGACGGTCAGCTTCTCGAAGAAGTCGGCGTACTGGTTGGGCGGGAAGATCGAGTCGCCCCAGGCGTTGCCGAGCATGACGGCCGCGCCGCCCGCGTTGATCCGGTCGATGTAGGTGACGGGGGAGCGCTTCTTCCCCCAGGCGAGCATGGACTCCTCCTGGGAGAGGTCGGAGGCGAAGAAGCCCTTCAGCACCGTCTCCAGCTCGTCGCTCGGGCGGCCCGTGAGGTAGCCGGCGCCGGTGAGCAGCGCGGCGGACTGGAGGTGCTGGGTCCGGCCGCTGTAGATGGAGTCGATCAGATCGGCCCAGCCGCTCAGCGCGACGACGGCCTTGACGCGGTGGTCGAACCCGGCGGCCAGCAGCCCAATCCCCGCCCCGTACGAGACGCCGGCCATGCCGATGGCGCCGGGGTCGGCGGGGGTGTTGGCGAGGGCCCAGTCGATGACCTTGGACGCGTCCCCGATGTCCTCGGGGCCGGCCACCTCGATCTCGCCGCCCGACTGCCAGAAGCCGCGGGAGTTGTAACTGAGCACGACGTAGCCGTCGTCGGCGAGCTGCTGGGCCTGAGCGAGGTACTCGATCTGCGGCATGGACCAGCTGGTCGGCAGGACGACGAGGGGGTAGCGCCGGGAGCCGTCGCTGCCGGCGGGCGTGACGACGTTCGCGGCGAGCTTCGTCCCGCCGTGGCCGGCGATCTCGACGAACCGGACGGTGGGGGAGGCGAGGGTCGTGTCGGCCGTGATGGAGGAGGCGGAGGGGACGGGTTCGGCCGCCTGGGCGGGCGCGGCGGGGGCGAGGGAGAGGGCGGTGCCGGCGAGCAGGGCGGCCGAGGCCACGCCGGCGGTGGAGGCACGCAGGGGCTTGCGACGAGGGTGTCCCATGGGGGTCAGCTCCTGACATCGGTGCCGGGTGGGTGAGGCCCGGCACGCGAACACGCGGAAGTGACTCGACGGTAACCTCTGGGTTTACCGGGGGTAATAGGCCGGGATGTTACGCGACGGTAACAATGCGGCGGCCCCGGTCGCGGAAGTGGGATGCGGCTGGGCACCGGTGGCCGTCCGACGACCGAGGGGCGCCGGGCGCGTGCGGCTCCATGCCCGGTCCGGAACGGTGATCGTCCCGCAGCTCAGCCGCTGCTCGCCGCCCGGCGGGAGGCGCGGGGACCCGGGACCGGGGCCGGCGTGGTGGCCGCCTCCGTCACATCGGCCACCAGCTCGACCATGTCCGGCCCGTACGCGGCCGAGTTGACCACCTTCAGCAGCAGGACGAACGTGCCGTCACCGTGCTTACGGGCCAGTTTGGCGTGATGCCGCGCCAGATAGCGCACCGCCGCCTGGTTGGCGATCGAGTGCTGTCCGCTGGCCAGGAACACCGGCCGCTTCTTCTCCTCGGCGGTGAGCCGCGCCACGATGACGTGCTCGACCCTGCCCGGCTCCCAGCGGTACCGCTCGGTGCCGATCTTGAACGAGCCGCGGTCCGGGCCCGGCTCCGGGTCGGTGTTCACCGAGATCCCCGGCAGCATCGAGTACAGGTGGGCGGCCATCCGCTGATTCGACACCGGGCCGCCGATGCAGAACTCCGTGCGGTCGCCGAAGCCCTGCTGCGCCGTGTCGTGGGCGACGATCTGCGCGTGCGACTCGCAGTCCTTGATGAGCGCGGAGAGCTCCAGCAGCGCGAACACGTCGCGCCGGGCGACGGTCCAGTCGCTCGCCCCCGCCGACCGGTTGACCACCAGCAGGCACTCGGAGTTGGTCGGCAGCCCGAAGAAGCGCTGCTTGCGGCGGAGTTTGCGGCGCCAGAGGTAGGTCCGGGCGAACCAGCCGATGGACGCGCTGAGTCCGGTGCCGATCACGCCGAGGACGAGGTTGCGCACGTCGTCGTTCATGGCCGGGGATCGTAGCGCTGCGGCGCATCCGTGTTCGAGCGCGGGCGGGTAGTCCGCACCGATGGTGCCTTCCCCGGCGAGCCGTGGGAGAGGGCGGCGAGGAGGCGGGGGCGGGGCACCGGCGGCGGGGTGTGGGCTCCTTCGGTACCGTCTCCGGCTTCCCGCCCGGGTGGCCGGTGAGGTGGCCGGTACCGGTGAGCAGTGGGGGACCGGAGGTGCCGGGGCCGGCCGCCGCCGTCTCCGAGCCGCCGTGATCGAACCGCACGGCACCGGCGGGTGCGGCGGCTGTCCCGTGTGCACGGTGCCGTCGGCACGGCTGCGGGGCGACCGGCGGCCGAAGGGCAACCCTCCCACCCCTAGCGGCCCGGGGCGTTACGCTCTCGCGGAGAGGATTCCGTGCGGACGGGGGGACCATGCGTCTGGTGGTGACGGTGCGCGACGACGCGGAGGAGGGAAGCGGCGCCGCGGAGTTGCGGAGCTGGCTGACCGGCCTGCCGGAGCTCCGCGGCCGCGTGGACCGCGTCGACGCGGGGGAGCCGGAAACGGCCCCGGCGGGCGCCATGGGCGCGGCCACCGACGCGCTGGTCGCGGTGCTGGAACCCGGCGGTGTCGCCGCGGTGTTCGCCGGAGCGGTCGTCGCCTGGGCTCAGACCCGCCGTGCGAGCCACACCATCACCGTGACCCGCCCCGACGGCACCGAGATCACCATCTCCTCCCGCCAGGCACGTTCGATGACCCCCGAGGAAGCCGCGGCCCTCGCCGAACGCCTGGCACGACCAGGAGGAAACGCCCCGGCGCAAGAAGGTGACTCCTCCTCCTCACCGTCATGACGGGCAGCCTCGCGGACGGGGAGGTCCGCGCGGTCCTCTTCGGCACCGGGGCCCATGCCCCGGGATCACGGCTCGCCCCTCTGCCGTCGGTCGACACCACACTCGACGAGGTGCAGCGAACGCTGGCCGACATCTGCGGGATGGACCCGGCGCAGGTCACCCGTGTTCCCGCCGACGCGGGCCCGGCCCAGGTGATCGCCGCGGTGGAGGAGACCACCGGCCGCGCCGGCGGACCCGTGCTGGTGTACTACGTCGGCCACGGTCTGCTCGGCCCCCGTGACGCGTTGTACCTCGCCACCCGCGCCAGCAGGGGCGCCGACCGCGTTGCCCAGGCGGTCCCCTACCGCACCCTGCGCGATCTGCTCGGTGAGGCTCCCCACGGCAGCCTGGTCGTCCTCGACTGCTGCTTCTCCGGACGCGGCACCCCGCCACCGTCCGACGGCGGAGCCCGCAGGCCGTTCGCCACCGCCCGGCCGCGGGGCAGTTTCCTCCTCAGCTCGGCCTCGCACTTCGCGCTCTCCTTCGCCCCCGAGGGCGAACGCCACACCTTGTTCACCGGGCGGCTGCTGCGGCTGCTGCGCGAGGGCGATCCGGCCGGACCACCGTGGCTGACGGCCGACTCCCTCCACGCCGCGCTGGACCGGGCCTTCGCGGAGGACCCGCGAGTGCGGCCCGCCCGCCACAGCGAGGGCATGCTGGGCTCACTCGTCCTGGCCCGCAACCGCGCCTACCCCGCCGCCCCGGCCGCTGCCGCCGGCGGAGCGGAGCCGCCGGCGGACGTGCCCTGCCCCTACCCCGGCCTGGAACCGTTCCGGGCCGAGGACAGCCCGTACTTCTTCGGCCGCGGAGACCTCTCCGCCCGCCTCCTCGACGCCGCCACGGACGACACGGACAGGGGGCCGGTGGTCCTGATCGGGGCATCGGGCGCGGGCAAGTCCTCCCTGCTGCGCGCCGGCCTGCTCGCCCGGCTGGAGGCCCGCGGGCCGGGCGGGACACCGGCCCGCACCCCCGCACTGCTCCTCGCGGCCCCCGGCAGGAACCCGATGCGCACGTTGGCCCGGGCCTGGGCCGCCGCGGCCGGCCTGACACCGGACGAGGCGGCCGCGGGCCTCGGAAAGGGCCGCTTCCCCGACCCACGCCCGGGCCGGCCGGCCTGCCGGCTCCTGGTGGTCGACCAGTTCGAGGAAGTCTTCACCCGGTGCGACGACCCCGGGGAACGCGCCGCGTTCCTCGACCTCCTCACCGGTGACGGACCCGGCCCCCGTCCGAAGGTGGTGCTGGGACTGCGCGCCGACCACTACGGCAACTGCCTGGCCCACCCCGGGCTGCAACGTGTTCTCCCCCGCGCCCTCACACTGTCCCCGATGGGGGAGCCGGAACTTCGCGCCGCCATCGAGGAGCCGGCCGCCGCCGTGGGCCTGACCCTGGAAGACGGACTGACGGACCGGCTGCTGCGCGACCTGACCCAGGGCCAGGACACCGACACGGCAGCCGCACTCCCCTTCCTGGCCCACGCGCTGCGCGAGACGTGGCGGCGCCGCAGCGGCACGCGGCTCACCCTCGCCGCCTACCAGGCCACCGGCGGCATCTGGGAGTCGGTGGCCACCACGGGCAGGGATCTCCATGGATCCCTGGACAAGCAGGGGCAGCGGACACTCCGCACCCTGCTCCTCCTCCTGGTGCACCTGCCTCCGGACGGGGGCACGGCCGTCGTGCGCCACCGGGTCCCGCTCAGCGACCTGCCCGACGGCACCCGGGAGATCCGCGACCGGCTGGCCCGCCACCGGCTGCTGACCGTGGACCACGACACCGTGCAGATCGCCCACGAGTCGCTGCTGCGCGCCTGGCCCACGCTCCGCGACTGGATCCGGGAGGACGCCGCCGGCCTGCTCCTGCGCCAGCGGCTGCGCGCGGCCGCCGCGGAGTGGGACGACGGCGGCCGCAGACCCGAGTTCCTCTACCGGGGCAGCAGACTCCGGGCGGCCCTCGAACTGGACGAACTGCCCGCACGCGAAAAGGAGTTCCTGGACGCCGGCGTGCGGGCCGCCGACCACGAACGGCACCGCGAGGCACGGCGCCGCAAGGTGCTGCAGCGCGTGGCCCTGGCTCTGGCGCTGGCACTGTGCGTGACGATCGCCTCGACGGTGATCGCCCTGCGCCAGTGGCAGGCCGCGGACGAAGCGCACGAGCTGGCCACCCAGCGGGCCCTGCTGGCACAGGCCGGAGCGGCGCGAACGGCCGACCCGGACCACGCCCTCGATCTGGCCCTCGCCGCGTACGCCCTCAAGCCCTCCGCCGACGCCCGCCAGAGCCTGTCCGAGACGCTGTCCGGCCCGTACCGCGGCAGCTTCTCGCGCCGCGGCGGTTTCTTCGACACCGCGCTCAGCCCCGACGGTCGGACGCTGGTCTCCTCGTCGGCCGACGAACTGCACCTGTGGGACGTCGGCCGGATCCCCGCCCCCGACACCCCGCCGGTCAGGCTGCCGTGCGCCTCGGACACCCTCGGACGCGCCGCCCTCGGCGGTCGGGACGGTCACCTCCTCGCCGCCGTCTGCGGCGGCCGGGTGACGCTGTGGGACATCACCGGATTCCACGAGGGCACCGCCCCCCGGCGCCTCGCGTCGCCGCACGTCCGCGACATGCCCGGCCGGGCCGGGGCCGTCGCCCTGGACCGGGACGGAACCAGGCTGGCCGCGGTGGGACGGCGCGGCGAGGACGCCACCGCCGGCGCGCTCACCCTGTGGGACCTCTCCGGCCCCCGGTCCCCGCGCCGGACCTCGGTCACCGGGGACGTCACCGGGACGGACGCGGTGACGTTCGCCCCGGACGGCCGCACACTCCTCACCGTCTCGGAGGAGACCGGCGCACGGGAGGCCCGCCTGTGGGACGTCGCCGACCCCCGGCGCCCCGAGCCCGGCGACCGGCTGCCGGGATCCGGCCCCGCCGCGTTCAGCCCGGACGGCCGCCTGGTGGCGGTCGCCTCATGGAAGGACGTCGGACTCATCGACGTCACCTCCCCCGACGAGACCGAGCCCGTCGCCCGGTGGAGCGCGACCACCAGCTACGTCGAAGGGCTCGCCTTCACCCCGGACGGGACGCGGCTGTCAACCGGGCACCTCGACGGCACCGCGGCCGTCTGGAGGCTCGGCGACCGCGGCACACCGCGCCGGGAGGCCGGCCTGGCGGGCCACGGCCGCGGCCCCGTCGACACCCTGGCTTTCGGCCCCGACGGCCGTTCGATGGTGTCGGTGGGCCGCCAGGAGGCCGTGCGCTGGGAGTTCGCATCCGCCCGTGTCGCGGCGGCCATTCCCGGTGACAGCGACACGATGGACATCGAACTCGCCCCGGACGGCTCGACCTTGGCCTTCGTCCGGCGTGGCCGGATCGAGCTGTGGGACCTCTCCGACCGCGCCGCGCCCCGGCGCACCGCCACGCTCCCGGCCCGTGGGGGAGGCACCTCCGACCTCGCCCTCAGCGCCGACGGCACCCTGCTGGCCTGTGCGTACGCCGACGCCGTCGAACTGTGGGACGTCACCGACCCCGGACGCGCACGCCTCGCCGGCAAGCTCCGCGGGGCGCCGGACGACGATCTCGGGCCCTCCCTCGCCTTCGCCCCCGACGCCCCGCACCTGGCCGTTCTGGGAGACGGACTGCGCCTGTGGGACGTCTCCCGCCCGGCCGACCCCTCGGTGGTCTCCGAGGTCGCCGGCCACAGCGCGCTCGGCGACCTCGCCTTCAGCCCCGACGGGCGCCGGCTCGTCGTCCCCGAGCGGGACGGGGGCGTCAGCCTGTGGGAGGCCGGGGCGGGCCACGACGGCTTGGTGCCCCTGTCCCGCGATGCCCTGGCCGACGTCCGCAGCAGTGAGGTGTTCAGCGCGGACGGCCACATCGCGGTGACCGGTACCCAACTGTGGGACGTCCGCGGCCGCGACGGCCCCGAACTGCTCGGCACCATCGACGGGCGCGCACAGGCGATCCACCCCGACGGAACCCTGGTGGCCACGGCCCCCGGAGTATGGGGCAGTACCGTCACGCTCTGGAGCGTCACCGAACCGGCCCGGGCCCACGTGGCGGGGACCCTCCCGCATCCCGGGTCGGTGTGGGACGTGGTGTTCGCCCCCGACGGCCGGACCGTGCTCACCACGAGCGAAGGCAGCGTCCGCCTGTGGGACCTCGGCGACGGCCCGGCCATCGCGGCCGACCCCCTCGGCATGGCGTGCCGCGTCGCCGACGGTGGTTTCGCGCCCTTCGAATGGCGTGTTCACCTGCCCGGCGTACCGTTCCGGCGGAGCTGCCCCGCGACGCCCTCACAGAGCCGGGACGACGACGCGGCACACGGCACGGGCTGACCCGGCCGACACAGGGATGTGCCGTGACGGCGGGCCGGGCGGCGGGCGCGTGGCGCTGCTGACGGGCAGCGGGCGGCGCGGTTAGGCTGCCGCGAACGACCGCTGCCGGAGGCCTGGTTGGAGCTGTTCGGTCCGGTGGTGCGCGGCCCGCGCGCCGTGTGCGCCGTGTGCGCCGGGTTCCCTGTCCGTGTCCGTGTCGCCCCGCCTCCCGTTCCCTCCCCCCGTACTTCCGTGCCCCCGCGTCCTACCCGAGCCCGTGCCGATGGAGGTTCGCATGACCCGTCCCGCCGCCGTACGGAGTCTGTCGCTGCTCGCGGCCATGGCCGCCGTCCTGTCCACGGCGGCGGCCGCGCCACCGACGGGGGCGGGGACGGGGGCGGTGCCGGCGGACAGCGCCCGGGCCGGCGGGTTTCCCGCCGCGGCCCCGCCCGCCAAGGCACCGGTGGCCACCGGATACGGCGGTGCCGTCGCCAGCGTCGACGCGGACGCCTCGGCGGCCGGCATCGAGATCCTGCGGCGCGGCGGCAACGCCGTGGACGCGGCCGTCGCGACCGCGGCCGCGCTCGGCGTCACCGAGCCCTACTCCGCCGGGATCGGCGGCGGGGGCTACTTCGTGTACTACGACGCGAAGCGGCGCACCGTGCGCACCATCGACGGCCGCGAGACCGCCCCGCGCACCGCCGACGAGACCCTCTTTCTCGGCGAGGACGGCGAACCGGTCCCCTTCGGCGAGGCCGTCACCAGCGGCCTCTCCGTCGGCACCCCCGGCACGGCCGCCACCTGGGACACCGCTCTCGGCGCCTGGGGCACCAAGTCCCTCCGGTACGTGCTGCGGCCCGCCCAGCGGATCGCCCGGCACGGCTTCACCGTCGACGAGACGTTCCGGCAGCAGACCGCCGACAACGAGGAGCGCTTCCGGGACTTCCCCGCCTCCGCCGAGCTGTTCCTGCCCGGCGGCGAGCCGCCCGCCGTCGGCTCGACCCTCCGCAACCCCGATCTCGCCCGCACCTACGGCGAGTTGGCCCGCGGCGGCGGCCGGGCACTGTACCGGGGCGAGCTGGCCCGCGACATCACGGACACCG
Source organism: Streptomyces albus subsp. albus (assembly GCF_000719865.1). GTDB lineage: Bacteria > Actinomycetota > Actinomycetes > Streptomycetales > Streptomycetaceae > Streptomyces > Streptomyces albus_E. The sequence goes on along the minus strand of NZ_JOID01000026.1, from coordinate 51,930 downwards.
TCCGCCGCCCCCCGGTCCGCCCCGGCGCCGGCCGCGAGCCGCGGCCCGGTGACCTGACCACCGCCGATCTGCGGGAGTACCGGACGAAGCGCCAGGCGCCGTCCCACACCGAGTACCGAGGCCTGGACGTGTACGGCATGGCGCCGTCCTCGTCCGGTGGTACGACCGTCGGCGAGGCGCTCAACATCCTGGAGAACACCGACCTCGCGGCGGCGGACGAGCGACGTCATCTGCACCGGCTGATCGAGGCGAGCCGGCTGGCGTTCGCCGACCGGGGCCGGTGGGTCGGCGACCCGGCGTTCGAGGACGTCCCGGCGCGGGAGCTGCTGTCGCAGCGCTTCGCCGACTCCCGGGAGTGCCTGATCCGGGACGACGCGGTGCTGAGCAGCCCGGTGGCGCCCGGCGATCCGCGGGACCCGGCCGCCTGCCGCGCGGGCGGCGCGGCGGCGCCGACGACGTACGAGGGCGAGAGCACCACGCATCTCACCACGGCCGACCGCTGGGGCAACGTCGTCGCGTACACCCTCACCATCGAGCAGACCGGCGGCAGCGGCATCACCGTGCCCGGCCGCGGCTTCCTGCTGAACAACGAACTGACCGACTTCTCCTTCACGCCCGCCGGCCCCGGCGTCCCCGACCCGAACCTCCCCGGCCCGGGCAAGCGGCCGCGGTCGTCCATGGCCCCGACGATCGTGCTCGACGCGGACCGCCGGCCGGTCGTGGCCCTCGGGTCGCCGGGCGGCTCGACGATCATCACCACCGTGCTGCAGACGCTCACGAACCACCTGGACCGCGGTATGCCGCTCGCCGAGGCCATCGCCGCCCCGCGCGTCAGCCAGCGCAACACGGCCACCACGCAGATGGAGCCGGGCCTGTGGGACGACCCGGTGCGGCAGCGGCTGGAGGCCGTGGGCCACCGCTTCGCGCGCAACCCGGAGATCGGCGCGGTGACGGGTGTCCGGCTGCTCCCCGACGGCCGCTGGCTGGCCGCGGCGGAGAAGGAGCGGCGGGGCGGCGGTTCGGCGATGGTGGTGGCGGAGGCGGAGGCGGAGGACGGGGAGGAGGGCTGACAGAAGCGGCGGGTCTCGGGCGCGTCGAGTCGAAGGCGTCACGGTCGTCCCGGCTCTCGGCCTCTCGGCCTCCCGGCTCGGCTGTCCGGGGCCGTCCTGGCCCTCTCGGCTGTCCTGGCCTTCTTGGTCTCTCCGGCCGTCTGCCCGTCCGGCTCCGGCATGGGAGCCGGGAGGGGCGAGGAGGAGCCGAGGCGGAGGGGCCGGGCCCCCGGGGCCGGGCATGGCCGTGCGGGTCCGGCCCGTAGGGTTGGCGCATGGTCCCCGACGAACTCGCTCGCGCTCCGTACGTCCGGCTGGTGACCCACCGGCGGGACGGCACCCCCGTGCCCACCCCCGTCTGGGCGGCCTCCGACGGTGAGCGGCTCTACATCTGGACGAAGAGCGACACGGGGAAGGTCAAGCGGATCCGCAACAGCGGCCGGGTGACCGTGACGCCGTGCGACGTGCGGGGTCACGTGGAGGAGGGCGCACGGTCCGTCCCGGGCGAGGCGCGGCTGCTGGACCCGGCGGGGCTCGTCCTCGTCCGGCGGGCCCTGACCCGCAAGTACGGCTGGCGCTTCCGGGTCGTCGACCTGGCCGGAGCGCTGGCGCGGCTGGGCAAGCGGCCGCACACGGGGATCGCCGTCACCTTCTGACCGGGTCCCTGCCCGCCCGGCCTCCGCTCTCGCGGGGCGGCGCGCGCTCCGCTGTCGGCGCGCGCACCGCGCCGTCACATCCGGAGGAAAAGCGTCCGTAGCGTCGCCGTCACTCCCACCGAACACGCGCGGTGTCCAATGCCACGGAGTGGCACGTACCGCGCGGCGGGGAGAGAGACGCGAGAGTGACGGACGGACAACACCTTGCTGCGATGGGGCAGTTCACGCAGGCGCTGGGGGAGCTGACCGCCGCGCTGGAGCCGGCCGACGGCTGGTACGCGGTCTTTCTGAGGCGCGACCCGGAGGGTATGGACGCCTGCTCCCAGGGGCGGGAGATGCTCCCCTGGGATGTGGCCGAGGCCCTGCTCCAGGACTTCGCGGCGTTGTACGGCATCCCCGCCACCGAGCAGGTGTACGAGAGAGTGCGGGAGGCGTACCGGGTGGCCGCCGCCGCGTACGACGCCCGTCCGGGCGGGCGGCAGGCACTCCTGGGCCGGCTCGACGTGATGATCCGGGAACGCCGGTACGCGGCGGTCCGGCTCCGGAGGCTGGCCGGCTCCGCCCCGGGCGCCGGGTCCGCTGTGGGCGTGAGCGCCCGGAACGGTACCGAACTGGCCTGGGCGGAGGACGATGTGAACCGGGCCTCGGCCCGTTGCGCGGAGCTGCGCAGGCGGCTGGAGGCCCTGGACGTCCGGGAGGCCGGGGAGGGCCGGGAGTCCCGGAACGCCGCGGAAGCGGCTGCCCGGGCGACGGGATCGGCCGGGGCCGTTCCCCGGCGCCCGGGGGCGGGCGGCGTCGGCCCCGGGCGTTCCCGGACCGGGGAGGCAGCCCCCGCCGGTCCTGGTTCGGCCACCGGTCCCATCGCCCCGTCCGCGTTCCCAGCCGGACTGACCGGTCCCGCGGCCGGGGCATCGTTCGGTGCGGGGGCACCGTCCGGACCCCGGGCACCGCTCGGACCTGAGGGCTCGCTCGGACCTGCGCCGTCGTCAGTTCCCCCGGCGTCCTCGGAACTCCCCACCGAACCGGGTACCGGACGCCGGCCCCGGAGCCCCGGGCCGGCCGCCGGGCGTGCCGGTGAGCCGGAGTCCCCTCGTCGGGCCGCACCGAAGCGGGCGGTCCGGCCGCGCGGGGCGCGCTTCGCAGGACTGGAGACCGAGGAGGTGGACGAGAACACCGCGCGCGCCGAACCGCCGGCGGCCACCGGCCCCGGCCCGGATCCCGGCCCCGGTTCCGTCCCCGGTCCTCCGGCGGCCGCCCCGGCCGCACCGCGCGGGGCGCGGTTCGCCGGCGCGTACGAGACCGGTGAACGGGACGAGGACGGCGAGCGGCGCGAACGCGCCTCCGCCCGGAACCGGGAACTCCTGGCCGCGGCGCGCGACGAGGCGCGGGAAACGGCGGCCCGGCTGCGGGTTCTGCGGGCCGCGGGCCGCGGCGGCGAGGCCTACGCGCTGCTGTGCGAGGCCGTCTCCGGAGCGCCGCACCGGTTGCCGCTCCTCGCCGGGGCACTGGAGCGGGAAGGGCTGGCCGCCGAGGTCGCCACGCTGGTGTGGGAGGCCGCCGCGCTGCCCCCGCCCGCGCTCGCCGCGGTGGCCGGAGCCCTCGCCGACGCGGGGCGCGGCGACGACTGCCGGGCGCTGCTGGCCCAGTGCGCGGGCCGCCCGGCGGCCGAGGTGGCGGACACCGCGCTCGCCCTGCGCGCCGCGGGCCGCCACGACGAGACCGCGGTTCTGCTGGGCGGGATGCTCCGGGCCCGTACGGACGAGCAGGCGGTCCGGGTGGCGGAGACCGCTCCGGGTGAGCTGGTGCCGCCGTTGCTGGAAGCGGCGGCCGGCTCGCCCCAGCGGTACCGGAACCTCGCGCATGTGCTGCGCGGCGCCGGCCTGCCGGGCGTCCCCGACACGGTGTGACGGCGCCGGGCCGGCCGTGGACGTGGCTGAGCGGTCAGTGGCACCGGTCGTGGTCCGGCCGGTCCGGCTGGCGCGGTGGTGCCGTGACCGGCACGGGGGTCTCGTGCGTGTGGTGCTTGGTGCCGGATGTCCCGGCAGGGGCGGGGTGTCCGACGGTCGTGATTCGATGGACCACATGATCGATGACTTGTCCGCGGAGGAGTGGGCCAAGCTGCTGGACGCCGCCGAGCAGGCCGTGCGCGAAGCCGTGGCCGCCGAGGTGATGCCGCGTTTCCGGCAGCTCGCCTCGCACGAGATCGACGTGAAGACCGGGCCGCACGACCTGGTCACGGTCGCGGACCGGCTGGCGGAGGAACGGCTGACCGCGGCACTGCCCGCGCTGCTGCCGGGCTCCGTCGTGGTCGGTGAGGAGGCCGTGTCCGCGGACCGGCGGGTGCTGGAGGCGCTGGAGGGCCCCGCGCCGGTCTGGATCGTCGACCCGGTGGACGGCACCCGCCAGTTCGTCCACGGCGACCCGGGCTTCTCGACCCTCGTCGCGCTCGCCCGCGAGGGGGAGGTGCTGGCCTCCTGGACGTACGCGCCGGCCACCGACCGGATGGCGGTCGCGGTGAAGGGCGGCGGCGCCCGCCTCAACGGGGAGTTGCTGCGCTGCGGTGCCGCGCAGCCCGGCGAACTGCTGGAGATCGCCACCTCGCACCCCGACTTCACCTCGCTGGAGGAGGACGAGGCCTTCGCCCGGCTCGTGGTCGACGGGGTGGCGCCCCGGCCGTGCGGCTCGGCGGGGCTGGAGTATCTGCACGTCGCCCAGGGAACGCTGGACGCGGTCGCGTTCGGCTGGGAGAACGCCTGGGACCACGCGGCGGGCCTGCTGCTCGTGGCCGAAGCGGGCGGGGCGAGCGCCACCATGTCGGGCGAGCCGTTCCACCTCGCCGGCGGCAACGCCCTGCCCTTCACGGCCGCCCGAGACGGGCGCACGGCCCGGCGGATCCTGGAACTGATGCGCGGCTCGGACCTGCCGAAGCGCAAGGACCAGAGCGGTCACTGAGCCGGTCCCGCGCCGGGGGCCGGGGCCGGGGCGAGGGCCGGCACCGGGGCCGGCCTGCGCTCCCGGAGCTGCCGGGCCTGATCGCGGAAGAGAGCGCGCAGGGCCGCCGAACGCAGACGGCTGCTCGTTGCCCGGCGCCCGGCCGGAGGCCCGGGCCGGAGCGAGAAGCCGGGGCCGGCGCCGGGCCCGGGCGTGGCCGGGGAGACGGTGCCGGGGCGAGGCCGGGCCCAGTGCCCGGGGCGGGCAGTGGGGCCGGGGCCGGGCCCGCACCGTATCCGGTGCTCCGCCGCCGGGCGGGCCTATCCTGGCCACCGGCCGGTAACCGAGCCGCCCGCCCGGCCCGCTGACGGACGTTCAGCGGAACGGGCGGACGCGCGGTGCCGGCCGGAGACCGCACCACCGGGAACGCCGCCGGCCGACCCACCGCAGACCGGGAACCGAGCGGAAGCCGTCAAGGGCCGCCCGGGAACACCGCGCGCGGCGGACCGGACCGGCGGGCGGGCCCGGGGGACCAGCAGCCGAAGGGGAGTCGTACGGTGCCGTCGATGCTCGATGCGGTGGTGGTGGGAACGGGGCCCAACGGCCTGACCGCCGCCGTCGAACTGGCCCGCCGCGGATACGCCGTGGCCGCCTACGAGGCCCGGGACGAGGTCGGCGGCGGGGCCCGCACCGAGGAGCTGACGCTCCCCGGCTTCCGCCACGACACGTGCTCCGCCGTCCACCCGCTCGGCGTCGGCTCGCCCGCGTTCGACACCATGCCGCTCGGCCGCTTCGGGCTGGAGTGGCTCCATCACGACCTGCCGCTGGCCCACCCCTGGGAGGACGGCACCGCCGCCGTGCTGGCCCCGTCGGTGGCGGAGACCGCCGCCTCGCTCGGTGCCCGCGACGCGGGCGCGTACCGGCGGCTGCTGGAGCCGTTCACCGGGCACTGGGAGACCCTCTCCGCCGACTTCCTGCGCACCCAGTGGCTCGGCATGCCCCGTGATCCGCTGCGCTGGGCCCGTTTCATGAGCCTCGCCGGTCTGCCGGTGGCCGTGCTGTCCCGCCTGTTCCGCGGGGGGAAGGCGCGCGCCCTGCTGGCCGGACTGGCCGGGCACGTGATCGCCACGCCGACGAGCATCGCCTCCGGCGGGGTCGCGCTGATGTTCGCCCTCGCCGCGCACGAGCGGGGCTGGCCCATCGCGCGCGGCGGCTCGCAGGGAATCTCCGACGCCCTCACCGGCTACTTGCGGGAGCTGGGCGGCACGGTCCACACCGGCGTCACCGTCAAACGGCTGGACGAGCTGCCGCCCGCGCGCGCGTACGTCTTCGACACCGCGCCGGGCGCCCTCGCGAGGATCGCCGGACTGGGCAACGCCTACCGCGGCTTCCGGCACGGACCGGGCGTCTTCAAGATCGACTACGCGCTGTCGGGCCCGGTGCCGTGGACGGCCCCGGAGGCGCGGCGGGCCGGCACGGTCCACATCGGCCCCACGTACGGGGAGATCGACGACGCGCTGCGGCGGGCGGTCGGCGGACGGGACCCGAAGACGCCGCTGCTGCTCACCGCCCAGCCCACCCTGATCGACCCGAGCCGCGCGCCGGAGGGCAAGCACACCTTCTGGGCGTACGGCCATGTGCCGAACGGCTGGACGGGCGACGCCACCGAGGTGATCGAGCGGCAGCTCGAACGGTTCGCCCCCGGATTCCGCGATCTGGTCCTGGCCCGTGCCACCGCCGGACCGCCCGAGATGGCCGCGAAGAACGCCAACTACGTGGGCGGCGACATCGGGTGCGGGGCCTTCGACGGCCTCCAGTCGGCGATCCGGCCGAAGCTCGCCCGGGTGCCGTACAGCACCGCGCACCCCGCGGTCTTCCTCTGCTCCTCCGCGACCCCGCCCGGCGGCGGCGTCCACGGCATGTGCGGCCACCACGCCGCCCGCCAGGTCTGGCGCCGGCTGCGGGGGATGGCCCGCTGAGACGGCGGTCCCTGTGGGCGCCGTTCGCCGGCGGCCGGGCCGGGGCCCGTGGCGGGCCCGGGGCACGCGCACCGGCCGCCCGCCGGGCCGTTCCGTCCGGCGGGCGGCCGCTCCGCCGCGGCCGCGTCAGGCCGCCCGGCGGAGGCCGGACAGGATCGCGGCGCGCGCCGTGCCCGGCTCGACGCCCATCCGGCGCAGTACGGAGGTGGTGACCTTGTCCTCCGGGTTGAGCAGCCCCAACAGCACGTGTTCCGTACCGATATGACGGTCCTTGAGGGAGAGCGCCTCGCGCAGGGAACGCTCCAGTGCCTTCTTGGCGCGCGGCGTGAAGGGCAGATGCCCGCCGGGGCGGGAACCGCCGCGCGGGTCGCGCCGGAACGGGAACAGCCGCCGGAGACCCCGGCCGGGTGCCGTCCTCTCCGGGGCGGGGTCGAGTGCCCCGGGTCCGAAGGCCGCCTCCGCGCGGCTGCGGATCTCGTCCAGGTCGATGCCCAGGGAGCGCAGGGACTCGGCGTCGTCCGGGCCCAGTCCGCTGCCTCCCCGGTCCGTCAGCCGCTCGACCTCGGTCCGTAAGGACCCGGACGTGACGCCGAGCCGGGACAGTGCCGCGGCGGCCGGGTCGTCCCGCCGGGACAGCGCGGCGAGCAGCAGATGCTCCGAACCGATCTCCGGGTGTCCGAGGTCCCGCGTCTCCCGCTGCGCCTGAACAACGATCTGCCGTGCCTGGTCGGTGAACCGCTCGAACATCCCGTTACCTCCTCGCGTGCTTCTTGTGGACGGCCTGCCTGCTCACGCCGAGCGCGGTGCCGATCTCTTCCCAGGACCAGCCCTGGCGGCGCGCGCTGTCGACCTGGAGTGCCTCCAGCCGCTCCACGAGCCGCCGCAGCGCCGCCACCGCGCGCAGCCCGACCGCGGGGTCGCGGTCCATGGCGGCCTCGGCCGTGTCGCGGGTTTCTCTCGCCTCTGTTCCTGCCATGCTCGTCAATCTAGGTTGACGAGGGATTCCTGTCAACCGTGGTTGACGGGATGGGGGGTGCCGAGCACGGCAGGCCAGAACGCCGCCGCGTACGGGAGGGCCGCCGCGTACGGGAGCGCCGCCGGTTCCGGTGCGGCGCAGGGGGGAACTCCCGCACCCGCGGGCGGACGCACGGCCGTCGGCCGCAGCGCGGCCGGGGGAGACGGGCGGGCCGGGGCCGGGAGCCGGGCACTGCCCCGGGGAGGCTCATGTCGGAAATCCGCCAGTACCACGCCGCGCCGTCCCCGATGCTGGAGGCATGCACACCGACACCGAGAGCTGCGTGCGGGCCGTGCGGTCGAAGGACGCGCGGTTCGACGGCTGGTTCTTCACCGCCGTCCGCACCACCGGCATCTACTGCCGTCCGAGCTGCCCGGCCGTGCCCCCCAAGCCCGAGAACATGACCTTCCACCCCAGTGCCGCCGCCGCCCAGCAGGCCGGCTACCGGGCCTGCAAGCGCTGCCGCCCCGACGCCACCCCCGGCTCACCGCAGTGGAACGAGCGCGCCGATCTCACCGCCCGCGCCATGCGGCTCATCGCCGACGGCGTCGTCGACCGCGAAGGCGTTCCCGGGCTCGCCGCCCGCCTCGGCTACAGCACCCGGCAGATCGAGCGCCAGCTCCACGCCGAACTGGGCGCCGGACCGCTCGCGCTCGCCCGCGCCCAGCGCGCCCAGACCGCCCGGCTGCTCATCGAGACCAGCGAACTCCCCATGACCGACATCGCGTTCGCGGCCGGCTTCGCCAGCGTCCGGGCGTTCAACGAGACGGTGCGGGAGGTCTTCGCGCTCGCGCCGACCCAGCTGCGCACCCGGGCCGGGCGCGGCCGTGCCGGCGCCGGCCCGGGCGGCGCTCCGTACCGGGAGCGCCAGGCCCCGCACCCCGGCGCCGGCCTCCCCGGTTCCGTTCCCGCTCCCGCCACCCTCACCCTCCGGCTGCCGTACCGGGCACCGCTGCACCCCGACAACCTCTTCGGCCATCTCGCCGCCACGGCCGTGCCCGGCGTCGAGGAGTGGCGGGACGGCGCCTACCGGCGCACCCTCCGCCTTCCCTACGGACACGGGGTCGTCAGCCTGCACCCCGGGCCCGGACACATCGGCTGCCGCCTCTCCCTCACCGACCCGCGCGACCTGACCGGGGCCATCAGCCGCTGCCGCCGCCTGCTCGACCTCGACGCCGACCCCGTCGCCGTGGACGAGCTGCTGCGCGCCGACCCGGTCCTCGCGCCGCTCGTGGACAAGGCGCCCGGACGCCGGGTGCCGCGCACCGTGGACGCCGCCGAGTTCGCCGTACGGGCCGTCCTCGGCCAGCAGGTGTCCACCGCGGCCGCCCGCACCCACGCGGGACGGCTCGTCCGCGCACACGGCGATCCGGTGGACGACCCCGAGGGCGGCGGCCTCACCCACCTCTTTCCGTCCCCCGAGGCGCTCGCCGGCCTCGACCCGGAGAAACTCGCCCTGCCCCGCAGCCGCCGGACCACGCTCACCACGCTCGTCGCCGCGCTCGCGTCCGGCGATCTCGCGCTGGACCCCGGCAGTGACTGGCGCTCGACCCGCGAACGCCTCGCCGCGCTGCCCGGGTTCGGGCCCTGGACCGTCGAGACCATCGCGATGCGCGCCCTCGGCGACCCCGACGCCTTCCTCCCCACCGACCTCGGCCTGCGCCGCGCCGCCGCCGCGTGCGAACTGCCCGCGACCCCGGCCGCGCTCACCGCCCGCGCCGCGGCCTGGCGCCCCTGGCGCGCCTACGCCGTCCAGTACCTGTGGGCGACCGACGACCACCCCATCAACCACATGCCCGCCGGGTGAGGACCCCGGACCCGCGCCACCACCCGGCCATCCGCCGACCACATGCCCGCCGGGTGGGTGAGGAGTTCGGACCCGCGCCACCGCCCGGCGGCACCACCGGCCCGGCCATCCGCCCGGCCGCACGTGAGTCCGCACCCAGCTCGGCCGCACTGCGTCCGCACCCGGCCCGGCCGTGCCGCACCCCCCGATCGGCCGCGGAGCGCATCCGCACCGCTCGGCCGCGCACGGCTCCCGCACCCCCCGGGGCGCGGGAGAAACCCGCACCCGCGGACCGTCCGCGGACCGCACACGCACCCGCATCGCACCGCCGCCCCGCGCACCGCACCGCCGGTGCCCCGTACTGTACGAACCGGCCCCTCACGGAGGAACGCAGCGAGATGTCCCAGCCCACCACCACCCACACCGTCGTCGACAGCCCGGTAGGCCCGCTGACGCTGGTCGCCACCGACGGCGTCCTCTCCGGCCTGTACATGACCGGTCAGCGCCACCGCCCCGCCGAGGAGACCTTCGGCAGCCCCACCGGCCCCGGCGGCGCACCGTTCGGTGACGTCGTCCGCTTCCTCGACGCCTACTTCGCCGGGGAGCGCCCGGACTTCGACCTGCCGCTGCACATGGCGGGAACGCCGTTCCAGCGGAAGGTCTGGGCCGCGCTGCGCGACATCCCGTACGGCGAGACGCTCAGCTACGGCGAACTCGCCACCGCGCTCGGCAGGCCGACGGCCTCCCGTGCCGTCGGCATGGCCAACGGCAGGAATCCGATCGGCATCATCGTCCCCTGCCACCGCGTGATCGGTGCGGGCGGCGGTCTCACCGGCTACGGCGGCGGCCTCGACCGCAAGCGCCAACTCCTGGCCCTGGAGGGCGCGATCCCGGCCCCGGCCCTGACTCCGATCCCCGCGCCCGGCTCGCCCGCGGTGTCCACCCCGGCCGGAGCGGGCTCCGCCCACGCGGTCCTCTTCTGAGACCCGGGCCCGGAGCGCGGCGGGACACCGGAGGGCGCGCGGGGAGGCGGCCTCGCGCCGCCGTTCCCCCGTTTCCCGGCCATCTGCCGCCCTCCGGTCGCTCTGCTGACGCCGGGCCCCCGCGCGGTCCGGCCGGGAGCGCCTCGCCGGCCCGCGCACTCGGCCCCTTCTCCGGGCCGGCCCACGGCGCGGGCACCCCAGGGGCGCCGGATACACAGGACGGTGCGGGCAGGCCGGTCCTGCGCCATCCACCGCCCTTCCGGCCACCTGCCGCGCTCCCGGTGCCGCGCCGGCGCTCCGGGCGCGCAGCTCCGGCCCGGGCCCCGGGCCCCGGGCCCCGGGCACCGGGCAACCTGGAGCCGCCCGCGCTCGGCCGGGGCTACGCGCCCTCCTTCGCGATCCGGTCCAGCAGCTCCGGGAGCGCGGTGCCGATCGGTTCCCGCACGACCTCGTCGGCGTGGTCGTCGTACGGCGTGGGCTCGGCGTTGACGATGACGAGCCGGGCGCCGTGCCGCGCCGCCGTCCCGGCCAGCGAGGCGGCGGGCTGCACCTGAAGACTCGTCCCGACCGTGACCATGACCTGGCACGCCTTCGCGATCGCCGTCGCCTGCCCCAGCACCTCCGGGTCCAGACGCTCGCCGAACATCACCGTGGCCGACTTGAGGATCCCGCCGCAGACCCGGCACGGCGGGTCCTCCTCGCCCGCCGCCACCCGCTCCAGCGCCTCCTCCATCGACGAGCGCGCGTGGCACCGCGTACAGCGCACGGCCCGCGCCGTGCCGTGCAGCTCCAGCACCTTGCGGTCGGGCATCCCGGCCATCTGGTGCAGCCCGTCCACGTTCTGGGTGATCACCCGCACCGGCACCCCCGACCGCTCCAGCTCCGCGACGGCCCGGTGGGCGGCGTTCGGGCGGGCGCGCAGCGCGGTGCTGTCCCGGCGCATCCGCCAGGAGCGACGCCGGATCTCCGGATCGCCCATGTAGTACTCGTACGTGACGAGCTTCTGCGCCTCCGGGTCCCGCCGCCACAGTCCCGCCGGGCCCCGGTAGTCGGGAATGCCCGAGTCGGTCGAGATCCCGGCCCCGCTGAGAACCGCCACCAGCGGCGGCTTCCCCTCCGTGCCGCTGCCATGTCCATTGCCGCTGCTCATGCGCCCGAGAGTAAGCGGCGGAACACGGCCCCGCGAGCCGTTTGCGCGTGCTCCGCCGGTCCGTGCCGCCGGGCCGCCCGCGCCGGCCGGTCATGCCGCCCGGCGGCGGGACGGGACCCCCGCGTGGCCGGACAGCGGCCGGGCGGTCCCCCCGTCCCGGCCGGGAGCCGGTACGGCGCCGGCCCTGTTGCGCCGTACCGGCCGGCTCGCTGGCGGGCAGCGCGTCCCGGCGGCCCGGGTCACGGGTCTGGGGGCGCAGCCGGGGCCGGGCCGCCCTGGCGGCGGGCGGCGCGTCCCGGCCGGAGAACCCGGCTCAGCCGGCGAGCGTGCCGCCCGGCTCCCGGCCGTGTTCCAGTTCCACCGGGGACCTGCCCGCCGCACGGGCGGCGAGGGCGGCGCGGACGCGGCGGTCCATGTCGGGGCTGAGGTAGCTGCCGAGCTCGTCCGGGTGCACCAGGCGCCAGGCGGTGAGCTCCTCCTCCTGGAGCCGGATGGCCGCGAGCTGCCGTTCGTCCAGGACTCCGCCGTCGTAGAGGTACGAGACGATCGGCGGGCGGCCCGGGCCCGGCACCCAGTCGACGGCGAGCAGCGGGCCGAGATCCACGTCGAGGCCGATCTCCTCCGCCGTCTCGCGGCGGGCGCCCTGCCGGGGGGTCTCGCCGAGGTCGGATTCCACGGTGCCGCCGGGGAAGATCCACCGGCCGTCGTCGCGGTAGTTGGGCTCGACGACGAGGACGTGGCCCCGGGCGTCCTGGAAGAGGGCCGCGGCACCGGCGAGAATCTTGGGCAGTCCGGCGATGTAGGCGGCGTAGTCGGCGTCGGCCCCGGTAGCGGCGGTCTCGGCGCCGGTGGTCCCAGCGGTCCCGGTGTTTCCGGCCGTCTCCGTGTCGTGAGTCTCGGTGGTGGTCATCCCTCCGAGCGTAGTGCCCCGCCGGAACCCGAGGCTCGGCCCGTCAACCCGGGTAGACGCGGGAGCCGGCTCCCCGGCTCCCCGGCTCCCCGGCTCCGTACTCCGGGCCCCGGACCCGACGGCAGCGCCGCGGGGTCCGTCCCCGGCCGCGTCCCCAGCGGCCTCCGCGGCCGCGTCCACGTTCGCGGCGTCCAACACCGCCACCGCTTCCAGGGCATCGCCGCCCCCGCCCGCGGTCGGTCCGGCCCGTCCGGCCATGGGGTGAATCGGCTACCGCGCCCGGTTGACGCGCGGTTCCCGCGGTCCGGGGGTGTGGGCGGCCGGGTGCGGCGCGGGTAGGGTCACGGCGTCATCACCGTCCGTACGGAAGCGAGGGGTGCACGGTGCCCGACACCGCAGGGGCAGAGACGGGGACGCAGGCGGGAGCGGGGGCCGGGGCGGCGGTGCTGATCGCCACCGACAAGTTCAAGGGCTCGCTCACGGCCGCCGAGGTCGACCGGTACCTCACCGAGGGCATCCGCCGGGCCGCTCCCGGGGCGCGGATCGAGGCCGTGCCCGTGGCCGACGGCGGGGACGGCACGGTCGACGCCGCCCACGCCGCCGGGTTCGAGCGCCGCGAGGCCGTCGTCACCGGGCCGCTCGGCGCCTCGCACACGGCCCGCTACGCGCTCCGCGGTTCCACCGCCGTCGTCGAGATGGCCGAGGCGTCCGGGCTCCGCCACCTCCCCGCCGGGCGGTTCGCCCCGCGCACGGCCACCACCTACGGGACCGGGGAGCTGCTGCGGGCCGCACTGGACGCCGGGGCGCGGGAGATCGTCCTCGGCGTCGGCGGCTCCGCCACCACCGACGGCGGCGCCGGGATGCTCACCGCGCTCGGCGCCCGCTTCCTGACGCCCGCCGGTGAGCCGGTCCCGCCCGGGGGCGGCGGGCTCCGGGAGCTGGCGACCGCCGATCTGTCCGGCCTCGACCCCCGCCTCGCCGCGACGGACCTGGTCCTGGCCAGTGACGTCGACAACCCGCTGACCGGCCCGCACGGTGCCGCCGCCGTCTACGGGCCGCAGAAGGGCGCGACCGAGGCGGACGTGCGGATCCTGGACCACGCCCTCGTCCACTACGCCACCGTGCTGCACCGGGTCCTCGGGGCGCGCGCGTCCGAGTGCGCCGCCGCGCCGGGCGCCGGTGCGGCGGGCGGCGTCGGGTACGGAGCCCTGGCCGTGCTCGGGGCCCGTTTCCGGCCGGGGATCGAGGTGCTGCTGGAGGTGCTGGGCTTCGACGCCGCCCTGCGGCGGGCCGGTCTGGTCGTCACGGGTGAGGGCTCGCTCGACGAGCAGACGCTGCGCGGCAAGGCCCCGGCGGGCGTGGCCGCCGCGGCACGGGCGGCGGGGAAGCCCGTGGTGGCCGTCTGCGGACGGCTGGCCCTCTCCGCCGGGCAGCTCGCCGGGGCCGGGATCGGGCACGCCTACGCCCTCACCGACTTGGAGCCCGACCCGGCGGTCTGCATCGACCGCGCGGGGCCGCTGCTGGTGCGGGTGGGAGAGCGGCTGGCCGCCGACCGGCTGGGGGCCGTCTAGCCACGGCCCGGCTCCCATCCGGCCCTCGTCTGCCTTAGTCCGGCCTGCCTCCGTCAGCCGGCCTCGGCGGCCCCGGCCGTCCGCGCCCGGGGCCGGCTCGCGGGCCTCCTGGCGCACCCGTGGCAAAGCGGGGCGGCAGTTCTCCGGAGCCGGCGGCAGAGGCCCGGTCCGGTACTCGGCAGGGGGCGACGGCCCCGGGCACGGAAGCCCGGAAACGCCCGGACGGGGGCCGGAGACCCGGAGCGGGCGACCCGGACCCCCGGTCGCGAACCGGAAACGCCCGTGGGCCCGAGCGGAGTGCTCGGGCCCACGGGCGCGTACGACGGGCAAGGGAGTGCTACGGCAGCTGGGCCGCCCGGGCCTCGCGGCGGTTGTCGCGGAAGGTGTTCACCCGCCGCGCCGTGGCGAAGAGCGGGATCACCGCGCCCAGCACCACCTGGAGCGCGCAGCCCGTCTGGAGCAGGAGCTGCCCGCCGGGGGAGTCGAAGGCCCAGGCCGCGAGCATGCCCATGCTCGCGGCGATCCAGGCGAGCATGGCGACCGCAAGCGGCCCCCGCGGCTTCGGGTACTCGACCCGGCTCACCATCAGCCACGCCACCCCGATGATCGCCAGCAGCGTCGGGAAGAACGGCAGTTCCAGCAGCACGATCGACACGACCGTCAGGGCTCCGAACGGCGAGGGCATCCCCTGGAAGATGCCGTCCCGCAGCGTGACGCAGGAGAACCGCGCCAGCCGCAGCACCACCGCCAGCAGCACCACGATGGCGGCCACCGCGGACATCAGCTGGTGGGCGCCGTCGGTGACCATGCCCCACACCACGACGAAGTACGCCGGCGCCAGACCGAAGCTGACCAGGTCGGAGAGGTTGTCCAGCTCCGCGCCCATCGCCGAGCTGCGGAGCTTGCGCGCCACGAGCCCGTCGAAGAGGTCGAAGACCGAGGCGAGCAGCATCAGCATGACGGCGGTCGCGGCGCTGTGCCGCGCCATGCCGCTGACCTCGCTGCCCGTGATGTGCGGGATGAGCACCCCGGTGGTGGTGAAGTACACCGCCAGGAAGCCGCAGGTGGCGTTACCGAGCGTGAGGGCGTCCGCTATCGACAGGCGTGTCGACAGCGGCATGTCGTCGTCCTCGTCGGCCTCGGTGTCGGGGACCCACGAGCCGCTGGCCCGGGAATCAATCACGGTCAAGACGAGTCACCCCTGCCTGTGTGGCCTGGCCCACCTCGACGTCCACCTCGACCCCTTCCGGGAGGTAGATGTCGACGCGTGAGCCGAAGCGGATCAGG
This sequence comes from Streptomyces albus subsp. albus, assembly GCF_000719865.1. GTDB lineage: Bacteria > Actinomycetota > Actinomycetes > Streptomycetales > Streptomycetaceae > Streptomyces > Streptomyces albus_E. The sequence continues at coordinate 36,613 of NZ_JOID01000026.1, read as the reverse complement.
CCGATGCGCTCACCCTGCTCGACCTTCGTGCCCTGCGTGACGTACGGGACGATGCGGCGCGCCACGGCGCCGGCGATCTGCACCATCTCGATGTCGCCGAGCTCGGTGTCGAAGTGCCAGACCACCCGCTCGTTGTTCTCGCTCTCCTTGTTGAACGCCGGGACGAATCCGCCGGGGACGTGCTCGACGGAGGTCACCGTGCCGGCGAGCGGGGCACGGTTGACGTGGACGTTCAGCGGGCTCATGAAGATCGCGACGCGGGTGCGTCCGTCCTTCCACGGCATGATGCTCTGCACCACACCGTCGGCCGGCGAGATCACTCTGCCCTGGGTGATCTCGCGCTCGGGGTCGCGGAAGAACCACAGCATGCCCGCCGCCAGAGCGGTGGCGGGCACGGCGACCGCTGCCGCGCGCCCGGAACGCCGGGCGCGGGACAGGCTGATGGCCGCGGTGGCCACGGTCGGGAGGAGCCACGGCGACGCGCCGCGCGCGAGGCGGACCCGGCCGCGTGGTGCAGAGGGTTGGCTGTGGGGCATGGATGACCTTCGTAGCGGATGATGCCGCGCTTCGACTGGGGACGGCGGCTTTCCGGGATGGTATCGGTTACGAGCGGCAACTGGGCAAGCCAGAAGCTCAGTCGATGTCCGAACAGTGATCACCCCGGGTGAGCTTCCGTGATCTTCCCGCAGGGAGGAATCGGTACCGAAGCGGAGCGATCCACTGCGATCACCCCTGGAACCGGTATTCCTCCAGCAGACGGCGGCCAATGATCATTTTCTGAATCTCGGCGGTGCCTTCTCCGATGAGAAGCATCGGCGCCTCGCGGTAGAGACGCTCGATCTCGTACTCCTTGGAGAAGCCGTAGCCGCCGTGGATCCGGAAAGCGTCCTCGACGACCTCTTTGCAGTACTCGGAGGCGAGATACTTCGCCATGCCCGCTTCGAGGTCGTTCCGTTCCCCGGAGTCCTTTTTGCGTGCTGCGTTCACCATCATCGCATGAGCGGCCTCGACCTTGGTGGCCATCTCGGCCAGTTTGAACTGGATCGCCTGGTGCTGGGCGATCGGCTTGCCGAAGGTCGTGCGCTGCTGCGCGTAGGAAACGCCCAGCTCGAAGGCGCGCTGGGCGACTCCGCAGCCGCGGGCGGCGACGTTGACGCGGCCGACCTCGACCCCGTCCATCATGTGATAGAAGCCACGTCCGGTGACGCCGCCGAGCACGCGGTCGGCGGGGATCCGCAGTCCGTCCATGATGAGTTCGGTCGTGTCGACGCCCTTGTACCCCATCTTGTCGATCTTGCCGGGGATGGTGAGGCCCGGGCGGACCTCGCCGAAGCCCGGCTCCTTCTCGACGAGGAAGGTCGTCATCGACTTGTGCGGGGCGGTGCCCTCGGGGTGGCCCTCGTCCGTGCGGCAGAGCACCGCGACGAGCGTGGACGTGCCGCCGTTGGTCAGCCACATCTTCTGCCCGTTGAGGACGTACTCGTCGCCGTCCCGGACGCCCTTGGAGGAGATCGCCGAGACGTCGGAGCCGAGCGCCGGCTCGGACATCGAGAAGGCGCCGCGCACCTCGCCGGCCGCCATCCGCGGAAGGAAGTGGTCCTTCTGCTCCTGGGTGCCGTGCTGCTTGAGCATGTACGCCACGATGAAGTGGGTGTTGATGATGCCCGAGACGCTCATCCAGCCGCGGGCGATCTCCTCCACGCACAGCGCGTAGGTGAGCAGCGACTCACCGAGGCCGCCGTACTCCTCGGGGATCATCAGGCCGAAGATGCCGAGTTCCTTGAGGCCCTCGACGATCTGGGTGGGGTACTCGTCGCGGTGCTCCAGCTCGGTGGCGACCGGGATGATCTCCTTGTCGACGAAGTCCCGGACGGTGGAGAGGATCTCCTGCTGGATGTCGGTCAGGCCGTGGGTCTGCGCGAGACGGCTCATCACTTCTCCTGGGACTTGAGCTGGGGGCGGCCGGGCTGCTCGCCGCCGCGCGCCTCGGTGTACTTCGCCGTCGGGACCATCACCTTGCGCCGGAAGACGCAGACCAGGGTGCCGTCCTGCTTGTAGCCCTTGGTCTCGACGTAGACGATGCCGCGGTCGTCCTTGGACCGGGACGGGGTCTTGTCGAGGACCGTGGTCTCGCCGTAGATGGTGTCGCCGTGGAAGGTCGGCGCCACGTGCTTCAGCGACTCGATCTCCAGGTTGGCGATGGCCTTGCCGGAGACGTCCGGCACGGACATGCCGAGCAGCAGCGAGTAGATGTAGTTGCCCACCACGACGTTCTTGCCGAAGTCCGTCGTCTTCTCGGCGTAGTTGACGTCCATGTGGAGCGGGTGGTGGTTCATGGTGAGCAGACAGAAGAGGTGGTCGTCGTACTCGGTGACCGTCTTCCCGGGCCAGTGCTTGTAGACCGCGCCGACCTCGAACTCTTCGTAGGTGCGTCCGAACTGCATGGCTCAGGCCTCCGGCGGGGTGAACTTGGTGGTACGGGTCATGCCGGCGGCGCGGCCCTTGCCGGAGATCACGAGCGCCATCTTGCGGCTGGCCTCGTCGATCATCTCGTCGCCGAGCATGGCGGAGCCCTTCTTGCCGCCCGCCTCGGAGGTGCACCAGTCGTACGCGTCGAGGATCATCTCGGCGTGGTCGTAGTCCTCCTGCGAGGGGGAGTAGATCTCGTTGGCCGCCTCGACCTGGCCGGGGTGCAGCACCCACTTGCCGTCGAAACCGAGGCCCGCGGAGCGGCCGGCGACCTCGCGGAACGCGTCCACGTCGCGGATCTGCAGGAACGGTCCGTCGATGGCCTGCAGGTTGTGCATGCGGGCGGCCATCAGGATGCGCATCAGGATGTAGTGGTAGGCGTCCGCCGGGTAGCCGGGCGGCTGCTGGCCGACGACCAGGGTCTTCATGTTGATGGACGCCATGAAGTCGGCCGGGCCGAAGATGATGGTCTCGATGCGCGGCGAGGAGGCGGCGATCGCGTCCACGTTGACCAGGCCCGCGGCGTTCTCGATCTGCGCCTCGATGCCGATCTTGCCGACCTCGAAGCCCATGGTCTTCTCGATCTGGGTGAGCAGCAGGTCGAGGGCGACCACCTGCTCGGCGTTCTGCACCTTGGGCAGCATGATGCAGTCGAGGTTGGGGCCGGCGCCCTCGACGACCGTGACGACGTCGCGGTACGTCCAGTGGGTGGTCCAGTCGTTGACCCGCACGACCCGGGTCTTGCCCGTCCAGTCGCCGTTGTTCAGGGCGTCGACGATGGTGTGCCGGGCGCCTTCCTTCGCCAGCGGGGCGCAGGCGTCCTCCAGGTCGAGGAAGACCTGGTCGGCGGGGAGACCCTGGGCCTTCTCCAGGAAGCGCGGGTTGCTGCCGGGCACGGCCAGGCAGGAGCGGCGCGGGCGGAGACGGTTCTCGCCGGCGGCGGGGGCGGGGGCGGTCATGCGGAGTCCTCCTGGAGGTCGAGAGGGTCGAGCTTGTTCGCGATCCGGATCTCGTCGGCGATGCGGCCGATGATCTCCGTGATCCCGAAGTCCTTCGGGGTGAAGACGGCGGCGACCCCGGCTTCCCGGAGCGCCCGTGCGTCGGCGCTCGGGATGATCCCGCCGACGATCACCGGCAGGTCCGCGGCGCCGGCCCGGCGGAGCCGTTCCACGACGTCCGGCACGAGCTCGGCGTGCGAGCCCGACAGGATCGACAGACCGACGCAGTGCACATCCTCGGCCACGGCCGCGGAGACGATCTGCTCGGGGGTCAGCCGGATGCCCTGGTAGACCACCTCGAAGCCCGCGTCCCGGGCCCGTACGGCGATCTGCTCGGCGCCGTTGCTGTGCCCGTCGAGGCCGGGCTTGCCCACCAGCAGCCGGAGCTTGCCGCTGCCGAGCTCCTCGGCGGTGCGGGCCACCTTCTGCCGGACGGCGGCGAGCGGGGTGCCCTGCTCGGCCGCGACGGCCAGCGGGGCGCTGCTGACGCCGGTGGGGGCGCGGAACTCGCCGAAGACGTCCCGCAGCGCCCAGGCCCACTCGCCGGTGGTGACGCCCGCGCGGGCGCACTCCAGGGTGGCGGGCATGAGGTTGGCGTCGCCCGCGGCGGCCGCCTTGAGGGCGGACAGGGCGTCCTGCGCGCGGGCCTCGTCGCGCTCGTCGCGCCAGCGGTGCAGGGCCTCCACGACCCGGGCCTCGTTCTCCGGGTCGACCGTCATGATCGCGGTGTCGAGGTCCGCGGTGAGCGGGTTCGGCTCCGTCGACTCGTAGCAGTTGACGCCGACGATCTTCTCCTCGCCGGATTCGATCTTCGCGCGGCGTTCGGCGTGCGAGGCGACGAGCTGGGACTTGAGGTAGCCGGACTCGACGGCGGCCATGGCGCCGCCCATCTCCTGGATCCGCTCGATCTCGGCCAGGCACTCCTCCACGAGGGAGTCGACCTTGGCCTCGATGACGTGCGAGCCGGCGAAGATGTCCTCGTACTCCAGCAGGTCCGACTCATGGGCGAGGACCTGCTGGATGCGCAGCGACCACTGCTGGTCCCAGGGCCGGGGCAGGCCCAGCGCCTCGTTCCAGGCGGGGAGCTGGACGGCGCGGGCGCGGGCGTCCTTGGAGAGGGTGACGGCCAGCATCTCCAGCACGATGCGCTGGACGTTGTTCTCCGGCTGGGCCTCGGTGAGGCCGAGGGAGTTGACCTGGACGCCGTAGCGGAAGCGGCGCTGCTTGGCGTTCTCGACGCCGTACCGCTCGCGGGTGACCTGGTCCCAGATGCGGCCGAAGGCGCGCATCTTGCACATCTCCTCGACGAACCGGACGCCCGCGTTGACGAAGAAGGAGATGCGGGCGACGACGTCCCCGAACTTCTCCGGCGGCACCTGGCCGGAGTCGCGCACGGCGTCGAGCACGGCGATCGCCGTGGACATCGCGTACGAGATCTCCTGGACCGGGGTGGCGCCGGCCTCCTGCAGGTGGTAGCTGCAGATGTTGATCGGGTTCCACTTGGGGATGTTGGCCACCGTGTACGTGATCATGTCGGTGGTCAGCCGGAGGCTCGGCCCGGGCGGGAAGACGTGCGTCCCCCGGGAGAGGTACTCCTTGACGATGTCGTTCTGCGTGGTGCCGGACAGCTTGGTGATGTCGGCGCCCTGCTCCTCGGCGACCACCTGGTACAGCGCCAGCAGCCACATGGCCGTGGCGTTGATGGTCATCGAGGTGTTCATCTGGTCCAGGGGGATGTCCTGGAACAGCCGGCGCATGTCGCCGAGGTGGGAGACCGGGACCCCGACCCGGCCGACCTCGCCCTTGGCGAGGACGTGGTCGGGGTCGTAGCCGGTCTGCGTCGGCAGGTCGAACGCGACCGACAGGCCGGTCTGGCCCTTGGCGAGGTTCCGCCGGTAGAGCTCATTGGAGGCTTCCGCGGTGGAATGCCCCGCGTAGGTCCGCATCAGCCACGGACGATCCTTGCGACGCTCAGTCATCGGTGAAAGACCCGTCTCAGACGTTCCGGAAGCGGTTGATGGCGTCGAGGTGCTTGGCGCGCATCTCGTGGTCGCGGACGCCCATGCCCTCCTCGGGGGCGAGGGCGAGCACGCCGACCTTGCCCTGGTGGAGGTTGCGGTGCACGTCGTACGCGGCCTGGCCGGTCTCCTCCAGGCTGTACGTCTTCGACAGCGTGGGGTGGATCTTGCCCTTGGCGATCAGGCGGTTGGCCTCCCACGCCTCGCGGTAGTTGGCGAAGTGCGAGCCCACGATCTTCTTCAGCGACATCCACAGGTAGCGGTTGTCGTACTCGTGGTTGTAGCCGGAGGTCGAGGCGCAGGTGACGATGGTGCCGCCCTTGCGGGTGACGTACACCGAGGCGCCGAAGGTCTCGCGGCCGGGGTGCTCGAAGACGATGTCCACGTCCTCGCCGCCGGTGAGCTCGCGGATGCGCTTGCCGAAGCGCTTCCACTCGCGCGGGTCCTGGTTGTGCTCGTCCTTCCAGAACTTGTAGCCCTCGGCGTTGCGGTCGATGATCGCCTCGGCGCCCATCGAGCGGCAGATGTCCGCCTTCTGGTCGCTGGAGACGACGCAGATCGGGTTGGCGCCGCCGGCCAGCGCGAACTGGGTGGCGTAGGAGCCGAGGCCGCCGCTGGCGCCCCAGATGAGGACGTTGTCGCCCTGCTTCATGCCGGCGCCGTTGCGGGAGACGAGCTGGCGGTAGGCGGTGGAGTTCACCAGGCCGGGGGCCGCCGCCTCCTCCCAGCTGAGGTGGCCGGGCTTCGGCATCAGCTGGTTGGACTTGACGAGGGCGATCTCGGCGAGGCCGCCGAAGTTGGTCTCGAAGCCCCAGATGCGCTGCTCCGGGTCGAGCATGGTGTCGTTGTGGCCGTCGGCCGACTCCAGCTCCACGGAGAGGCAGTGCGCGACGACCTCGTCACCGGGCTGCCAGGCGTTGACGCCGGGGCCGGTGCGGAGCACGACGCCGGCGAGGTCGGAGCCGATGATGTGGTACGGCAGGTCGTGCCGCTTGGTGAGCGGGGAGAGCCGGCCGTAGCGCTCCAGGAAGCCGAAGGTCGAGACGGGCTCGAAGATCGAGGTCCAGACCGAGTTGTAGTTGACGGAGCTGGCCATCACGGCGACGAGGGCCTCGCCCGGGCCGAGCTCGGGCACCGGGACGTCGTCCAGGTGCAGGGACTTGCGGGGGTCCTTGTCGCGGCTCTCGACGCCGGCGAACATGTCCTGCTCGTCCTTGTGGACGGTCACGGCCCGGTAGGACTCGGGCAGCTGCAGGGCGGCGAAGTCGGCGGACGTCGTGCCGTCCGCGACGATGGCGTCCAGGATCTCATTCACGGTGGGGCCTCCGGCGAAGCGTTCGGGGACGCTTGAGGGAACGCTGGGGTCTTGTCGGGTCACTGTGCCGCCGGGGCGGCACGGGTGTGCGGCTCGCCATGCGGTCCGCACGGGTGGTGCTGTGTGGCGGCGCTGGTGAGCGCTCTTTGTTGTCCCCGGACGGGTCCGGGGTGCCTGTGACGCAGGCGTCAGGGCGCACGGCGGGGAGCCGCGGGGACAGCGCCCTGGACGAGCACCACCGTATGGCACGGCGTGCCACTCGACAAGACACTGCGTGCCAAGAATTTCTCTCACCCGTCGTGGAGCATGCGCACATGAGCGGGGAGGGGGTGGGCGGGCGGAGCGGGAACGGCCGAACGGCCGCCGGGGAGGCGGCCGTTCGGTGCGGGTGCGGTGCCGGGCGGCCGTCCGGCCGGGGCCGGCGGGCTCCGGTGTCCCGTCCCGGCGCGGGTCCCGGGTCTCACGTGCCGGCGCTCCGGTTCCGGGGTTCCGGGGCCTGGGTTCCGGAGTGCCGGGTTGCCGGGGTGCCGGGGTGCCGGGTTGCCGGGGTGCCGGGTTGCCGGGGTGCCCTCTCGTCCGTGGCGGGGCGGGCGGCTCAGTCCTGTCTGTGCTTGAGGGCCCGCTCGATGGTGCGTATGACCTCGCTGAGCGGGGCGTCCGTCCGGGCCACGGTGACCAGCACCTCGTCGGTCGCCGAGGCGGTCACGGCCGGAGGCTGCGCCGGCTCGGCCTCCGCGTCCTCCTCGGCTTCGGCCGCGGGCCGGACCGCCCGGCCGATGCCGCTGCCGAAGGTCTCCCGGACGATCGCGAACGCGCGGTCCAACTGCGCCTCCACGTCACCCTCCCCGCCGGCCCGCAGCCAGCGCCGCAGCACGTGGTTGTGCGCCGTCACCACCGCCGAGGCGGCGACCTCGGCGAGCAGCGGGTCGTCGTCGCCGTCCCGGTGGGCCCGCTCGTCGAAGTGCCCCAGCAGATACCGCGTGAACAGCCGCTCGTACCGGGCCACCGAGGCGATCTCCCGCTCCCTCAGTGTGGGCACCTCGCGGGTGAGCCGGTAGCGCTCCACGGACACGGCCGGGGAGGCCGCGTACATCCGCATGACCTCCTTGATGCCCCGGCAGACCGTGTCCAGCGGATGCTCCTCCGCCGGGGCCGCGGCCAGCACGGCCTCCGCCCGGACCAGGGTGTCGTCGTGGTCCGGGAAGATCGCCTCTTCCTTGGAGCGGAAGTGCCGGAAGAAGGTGCGCCGGGCGACCCCGGCCGCGGCGGCGATCTCGTCCACCGTCGTGGCCTCGTAGCCCTTCGTCGCGAAGAGCTCCATCGCCGCGGCCGCCAGCTTCCGCCGCATGGTGAGCCGCTGCGCGGCGGCCCGGCGGCTGCCGGCCGTCGTGTCCGAACTGTCCTGCTTTGACGGGCCTTTCACGGCCGTACGCGGGGGTCGGGCGGACTTCACGGGATGGGACATGTGGGGAACGTAACACGGCTCTTCGGGGCCGTGCCGGGACGGACCGCCACCGGGCTCCAGCAGTCCGCCCCAGCCCCGGAACCGGTCAGGCCCTCGCATACTCGCGGAAGCCGCGCCCCGTCTTGCGGCCCAGGCAGCCCGCCGCGACCAGGTGCTCCAGAAGCGGCGCCGGCGCCAGGCCCGGCTCCCGGAACTCGTTGTGCAGCACCTTCTGGATCGCCAGGGAGACGTCCAGGCCGACCACGTCGAGCAGCTGGAACGGGCCCATCGGGTAGCCGCCGCCGAGCTTCATCGCCGCGTCGATGTCGTCCAGCGTCGCGTAGTGCTCCTGGACCATCTTGACCGCGTTGTTGAGATACGGGAACAGCAGCGCGTTGACGATGAACCCGGCACGGTCGCCGCAGTCCACCGGGTGCTTGCGGACCTTGGCGCAGACCTCGCGGACCGTCGCGTGGACGTCGTCCGCGGTGAGCACCGTGCGGACCACCTCGACCAGCTTCATGGCCGGGGCGGGGTTGAAGAAGTGCATCCCGATGACGTCCTGCGGGCGGGAGGTCGCCCGGGCGCAGGCCACGACCGGCAGGCTGGACGTGGTGGTGGCGAGCACCGCGCCCGGCTTGCAGACCTTGTCCAGGGTGCCGAAGAGCTGCTGCTTGACGGCCAGGTCCTCGGCCACGGCCTCCACGGCCAGGTCGACGTCCGCGAAGGCGTCGAGCGAGCCGGCCGCGGTGATCCGGGCCAGCGTCTCGTCCCGCGCCTCGGCCGTCATCCGGCCCTTGTCCACGGACCGGCCCAGGGACTTGGCGATCCGGGCCTTGGCCGTGTCGGCCTTCTCCTGGCTGCGGGCGGCGAGCACCACGTCGTAACCGGCCTTGGCGAACACCTCGGCGATACCGCTCGCCATGGTGCCGGAGCCGGCCACGCCCACACTGCTCACGGGGCGGCCCGCGACGGCCGCCGCGTCCGCGGCCGGGGTCAGCTCGTCGGGGACGACGGTGCCGCTGCCCGGCGCCTCGTAGCTGTAGAAGCCGCGCCCGGCCTTGCGGCCGGTCAGCCCGGCGGCGCTCAGCTGCTTGAGGATCGGGGACGGGGCGTGCAGCCGGTCGCCGGACTCCGCGTACATGGCGTCCAGGACGGTGCGGGCGGTGTCGATGCCGATCAGGTCCAGCAGGGCCAGCGGGCCCATCGGCAGGCCGCAGCCCAGCCGCATGGCGGCGTCGATGTCCTCGCGGGTGGCGTACTTGGCCTCGTACATCGCCGCGGCCTGGTTGAGGTAGCCGAACAGCAGGCCGTCGGCGAGGAACCCGGGACGGTCGCCGACCGCCACCGGCTCCTTGCCCAGCTCGCGGGCGAGCGCGGTCACCGCGGCCGTGGCGGCCGGGGCGGTCAGGACCGTGGAGACCACCTCGACGAGCTTCATGGCCGGGGCCGGGTTGAAGAAGTGCAGGCCCAGGACGCGCTCGGGGCGGGCCGAGTCGGCGGCCAGCCGGGTCACGGAGAGCGCGTTGGTGCCGGTGGCCAGGACGGTATCCGGGCGGACGATGCCGTCGAGCGCGGTGAAGACCTGGCGCTTCGTCTCGTACTCCTCCGGCACCACCTCGATGACGAGGTCGGCCTCGGCCGCGGCCTGGAGGTCGGAGAAGGTGCGGAAGCGGGCGAGCATGTCCTGCCGCTCCTGCTCGGTGATCCGCTCGCGGGCCACGGCGTGCGCGGTCGAGCGCTCCAGGGCCGCCACGGCGTCACGGGCGGCGGCCTCGCTGATGTCGATGCCGATGACCTCGCGGCCGGCGCGGGCCAGCACCTCGGCGATGCCGGTCCCCATGGTGCCCAGGCCGACGACGGCGACGACCGGGAGGGTGACGGCGGAGGAAGCGGGGTCGGGAGTGGAATTGCGGTCCATCGCGGACTCCAGAAGGTAATCCCCGGACACGGACGGGGAGAGTGACGACTGAGGAGGACGGGGCCTGCGGGCGCCGAACGGGCGCGCGCGACCGGGGAATCGGGCGGTGCGCCCGAGACGGGCACCGCTGTTCGGGCTCTGCGGATCACGCCCCGGGCGGGCGCGGGCGCCCGGCGGGGCATCGGCGGGCCCTGTCCCCGGGACCGCGCCGTGCGGCCGGACCGGTGGGAAACCGGGCCGGCGGTGCCTCCGGCGGCTGCGTCACCAGGCCGCTGGAAGCGGGTCCGTACCGTCCGCTGTGGCGGCGTACGAACTCCTGCGACGAGGGTAGGCGGGCGATCCGTTCCGCGCCACCCCTGCGCCCATGTGATCTGCGCCGCTCACAAGTGAGCGGTCGGGTCATGAGGCGGGGTGGGGCGGGGAGTTGAGACGGCGGTGGGTCGGGGCGGTGGTGGGTCGGGGCGGCGGGTAGCTGAGGTGGCGGGGTGGCCGGGGGCCCGGCGCCGGTGGGGTGGACCGGGCGGTGAGCCGGGCGGCCGCCTGTGGAGAGCGCCGGGGTGGCGGTGGCAGCCGGCCTCCGGCGTTGACGGGGGACGGCTCTGCGGTGGGAGCGGTGCGGCGGGGAGGGACGGGACGGCGGAAGCTGAGAAGGCAGGGACCCGGGAAGGCGGGCGCCGGGAGGCGGGGACCGGGCGGGCGAGGACCCGGGCAGGGGAGGCGGGTGGGGCCCTCGGGGCAGTTGGTCCGATGGCCGGCGGTCCGGACGGCCATGCGCGGAAGCCGGACCCCGCCCGGAAGTGACCCCGGGGCCCGGGCCGGGTAGAGACGTTAAACCCGCCGGTGCCGGGAGCCGCGCCCGCGCGGGGCGGTCCGGTGCCGGGGCGTCCGGCACCGCGGTGGGGAGGGGGAAAGGACATGTCGGCCGGAGGCCATACGGCGGGACGCGAGGACCGGGCCGCGCTCGGCACGCTGCTGGAACGGGTGGGCCGCGAAGCGGCCGGAGCCGGGGAGACCGCGGACTGCGGCACCCTGGCCGCGCTCGCCCGCACCACCCTGTCCGGCGGAGGAGGGACCGCCGCGCTGGACGAACTGGCCGCCGTCCTCACCCGCACCGGACAGCCCCTGTGGGCCCGCGAACTGGCCGCCTTCACCCTCGGCTGCCGCGGCGACCGCCGCGCCTTCGAGACCCTCGTCCTGCTCCTCAACCACCGCGACCCGGGCCGTTGCGCCACCGCCGCCCACGCCCTCGCCCGCCTCGGCGATCCCCGGACCGCGCGCGCCGCCGCGGCCCTGGCCACCAACCCGCTGCGCACCGCCTACGCCCTGCACCCGGTGCGGCTGCTGACGGCGCTTCGGGCCCCCGAGTCCGTACCGGCCCTGATCACCACCCTGGAACGGCTGGTGGGTTCCTCGCGGCGCGGCGGGCCCGCGGGGTACGGGCAGATCGCCATGGCCTGCGTCGAAGGGCTGGCGGTGCTCGGTGACCGGCGGGCGATCCCGGTGCTGAACGCGGCCCGGGAGCATCCCCGGCTCGCGCCCGCGGCCTCCGCGGCGCTGGGGCGGCTGACCGGGACGGGGCCGGCGGGGAAGCCCTGAGGCCCGGTGCGGCGGGGGCGGGTTCGGGCGCGGGTTTCGGGTGCGGGGTTCCGGTGCGGGGGCGAGGCGCCGGGCTCAGGTGCGGGACTCCAGGTCGCGGCGGGTGTCGTCGCCGTAGACCCCCTCCTCGTCGCCGCGGATGCCGTACCAGTGCTGGAAACGGGCGACGGCCTCGGCGAGCACGTCGTCGTACTGGCCGTCGGCCCCGCGCTCGGTGTAGACGTCCGGGATCCGCGAGAGCCGGTCCTGGAGTTCGGAGACCGCCGGTCCGCTGTCCCCCGGCTGGAGCACGCCGCCACCCTCCGGCTCCGCCTCGCCGGGCTGCGGTATCGCCGTGGGTTCGGCGGGCGGGCCCGAGGGGGCGGGGGCCGCGGGAGCCGCCGTTCCGGGCTCCGTTCCCGACCCGGCCTGCAGGAACAGCAGCACCGCGAGGACGGCCGCTCCGGCGCCGACCGCGAGGAAGCCGGCCGTACGGGAGGGAAGGCGCCGTCCGGTGCGGATCCCCCGCGTCCCCCGTGCCGCGCCGGCCACCGGAGGGAACAGGCCGGGCAGGAGGCGGGGAGGGGGGTGCTCAGAGGTGGCTGTGGTGTCCGTCCTGGCACCGGGGGGCGCGGAGTCCCCAGGCCGGGCGGAGTCCCCGGAGCGCGCGGAGTCCCCGGGCCGCGGGGACCCGCTGCCGGTCCCGGGCAAGGGGGTCCCGGGCAGTTGCTCGGTCGGTGGGTCCTCCGCCGGGGCGCCGGAGGGCGCTTCGGCCGCCGGCTCCGGGCGGAAGAGCTCCAGGTCTTCCAGCCGGCTGCTCCGGCGCGGACTGATGACCCTGGTCGGCTCGACCACCCGGCGTCGCCGCGGCTGCCCGAACTCGTCACCGCTGTCCACGTCGACCTCCCTCGCTCCGCCGGCCGGCGCCTGTCGAGCCGGCACCCGCCGTGTCGTCGCACTGGGGTACGGACGCGGCGCCCGGGAGACTCATCCGCGGCCGCGCCCGGGCGGTGCGTGGGGGAGAGGGGGAGAGGAACCGGGCGGATGGGAGCGGCCCGGAGTGCTCGGAGGATGGCCGGTTGCCCGGGAGGACGGGCCGCTCAGAGGAAGGTCAGCTGGGTGGGCCCGGGCGCAGGGGGCGGTACGGGCTCCGGTGCGCGGACGCGGCGTGCGGCGCCGGGGTGTGAGGGACCGATGCCGTACTCGTCCGCCAGCTCGTGCACCCGCCGGGTGATCCGGCGCTGGTACCAGGTGGGCGCGTAGGCGCCGTTGGCGTACAGCACTTCGTAGCGCCGCACCAGGCGGGGGTGGTGCCGGGCGAGCCACTCCATGAACCACTCGCGGGCGCCGGGCCGCAGATGGAGCACCAGCGGGGTCACGGAGCCGGCGCCCGCCGCGGCGATGGCGCGCACGGTGTCCCGCAACTGCTCCGGCGAGTCGCTGAGATAGGGGAGAACCGGGGCCATCAGCACGGAGCAGGGGATGCCGTTCGCGGTGAGCGTGCGGCACACCTCCAGCCGGCGTTCGGGGGAGGGGGTGCCGGGCTCGACGGTCCGCCACAGCTCGCGGTCGGTGAAGCCGACGGAGACGGAGGTGCCGACGTCCGTCACCTCGGCCGCCTGCCGCAGCAGGTCGAGGTCGCGGAGGATGAGGGTGCCCTTGGTGAGGATCGAGAACGGGTTGGCGTGGTCGCGGAGCGCGGCGAGGATGCCGGGCATGAGCTGGTATCGGCCCTCCGCGCGCTGGTAGCAGTCGACATTGGTGCCCATCGCGATGTGCTCGCCCTGCCAGCGGCGGGACGCCAGCTGACGGCGGAGCAGCTCGGGCGCGTTGACCTTGACGACGATCTGGGAGTCGAAGCCGAGGCCGGTGTCGAGGTCGAGATAACTGTGCGTCTTGCGGGCGAAGCAGTAGACGCAGGCGTGGGTGCAGCCGCGGTACGGGTTGAGCGTCCATTCGAACGGCATCCGGGAGGCGCCGGGCACGCGGTTGAGGACCGAGCGGGCGCGGATCTCGTGAAACGTGATGCCCTGGAACTCCGGGGTGTCGAAGGTGCGGGTGACCGCGTCGGTGCCGAAGAGGGCGGGGGCTCCGGAGGAGTCGTCATGGCTCAGGCCGTCCCAGCGCATGTGTCCACGCTCCTTCCGTCCGTGCCTGTTCCCACAAGTTAGAACACCTATTCGAATAGCGCCAGCCGGGTCCGATTTGGGCGTGTCCGCCGCCGGTGATTGGCTGTGCGGAAGACGACCGGCCGAGTGGGCCGGCGACCGACTGGAGGACGGACATGGCGCAGGTCGAGGCCACGACGGAGCGGATCATCGCGGCGGCACCCGAGGCGGTGTTCGAGGCGCTCGCGGACTACTCCGGCACCCGCGCCCGGCTGCTGCCCGAGCAGTTCAGCGAGTACGAGGTGCGCGAGGGCGGCCGGGGCGCGGGCACGCTGGTGCACTGGCGGCTGCAGGCCACCAGCAAGTGCGTCCGGGACTGCCTGCTGGAGGTCTCCGAGCCGACCGCCGGGCAGCTCGCCGAGAAGGACCGCAACTCCTCGATGGTGACCACCTGGACGGTGACCCCGGCCGGTGAGGGGAAGTCCACCGTTCGGGTCACCACCGTCTGGAACGGGGCGGGCGGAGTCGGCGGCTTCTTCGAGCGGACCTTCGCGCCGAAGGGTCTCGGCAGGATCTACGACGCCGTGCTGGCGCGGCTCGCGGCCGAAGTCGAGAAGTAGAGAAGCCGGGAAGCGGAGGAGCGGCTGCGGGGAGAAGGCCGGAAGGGGAGAGGCCGCCCCGTCGGTTTCGCCCGGCCGGGTGAGACCGGCGGGGGCGCGGGGGCGGCGGGCGGCTTCTCCCCGGCGGCGCTCCGAGGTCACCGCGCCGTGCCGCGCGGTGCGATGGCGGGGGTGCGATGTCGGGGTGTGGCGGCGGGGTGACGGAAGGTTATCCACAGGTCTGGCAGGGCCTCTCGGCACCGCGTACGGTTTCGGGCATGAAGATCCTCATCTCCGCCGATATGGAAGGCGCGACGGGCGTCACCTGGCCCGCCGACGTCCTGCCGGGCCATGAGCAGTGGCAGCGCTGCCGCCGGATGTTCACCTCGGACGTCAACGCCGCCGTGGCCGGGTTCTTCGAGGGCGGAGCGGACGAGGTCGTCGTCAACGAGGCGCACTGGACCATGCGGAACCTCCTGCTGGAGCGGCTCGACGAGCGCGCGGTGATGCTCACCGGCCGGCACAAGGAACTCAGCATGGTGGAGGGCGTGCAGCGGGGAGATGTGGACGGAGTCGCCTTCGTCGGGTACCACACCGGCGCGGGCGCGGAGGGCGTCCTCGCGCACACCTACCTCGCCAACTCCATCACCGGGGTCTGGCTCAACGGCGTCCGGGCGAGCGAGGGCCTGCTCAACTCCCGTGTCGTCGCGGAGTTCGGCACCCCCGTGGTGCTGGTCACCGGCGACGACCGCACCTGCGAGGACGCCCGGGGGTACGCCCCCGGCGCCCGCACCGTGGCCGTCAAGGACTGCGTCTCGCGCTACGCCGCGGTCTGCCGCCCGCCCGCCCGTACGGCCGAGGACATCAGAGCCGCCGCGAAAGAGGCGGTCGTGCTCGCGATACGGCATCAGCCGGCGCGGGACGCCGGTCCGTTCACCGTCGAGCTGGAATTCGACGCGGAGCATCTGGTGGGCGCGGCGACCGTCGTGCCCGGAGTGGAGCGCACCGGTGAGCGCCGGGCCGCCTACACCAGCGACACCATGTACGAGGGAATCCGCTGCTTCAAGGCGGTCACGACCGTCGTGTCGGCAGCGGTGGAGGAGCAGTATGGCTGACACAGCGGTTCCCGGCACGGCGGCGCGGGCCCCCGGCGCGGGGGCGTCCGGCGAAGTGGTGTCCGGCGGGGCGGTGTCCGGACAGGCGTTCCCCGGCGGCGCGTTGGGCGGGCCGGGGGCGGATGCGGGACCTCCGGCCGGCGGGGTGGACGAGCGGGCGCTGGAGGAGGTGGTGGCCTTCACCTCCGAGCTGATCCGCATCGACACCACCAACCGCGGCCGCGGCGACGGCTGCGAGCGGCCCGCCGCCGAGTACGTGGCCGAGCGGCTCGCCGAGGCGGGGCTGGAACCCGTGCTGCTGGAGAAGGCGCCGGGCCGGACGAACGTGGTCGCCCGGATCGCGGGCAGCGACCGGGACGCGGAGGCCCTGCTGGTCCACGGCCATCTGGACGTCGTGCCCGCGGAGCCCGCCGACTGGACCGTGCACCCCTTCTCCGGCGAGATCCGGGACGGCGTCGTCTGGGGACGGGGCGCCATCGACATGAAGAACACCGACGCGATGATCCTCGCGCTCGCGCGCTCCTGGGCGCGGACCGGGCACCGCCCGCGCCGCGATCTCGTCCTGGCCTTCACCGCCGACGAGGAGGACAGCGCCGAGTACGGTTCCGGCTTCCTCACCGGCGCCCATCCGGAGCTGTTCGAGGGCTGCACCGAGGGCATCAGCGAATCGGGGGCCTACACCTTCCACGCCGATTCCGGCCTGCGGCTCTACCCGATCGCTGCGGGCGAGCGCGGCACCGCCTGGCTCGAACTCACCGCGCGCGGCAGGGCCGGGCACGGCTCCAAGGTCAACCACGACAACGCCGTCACCCGCCTGGCCGCCGCCGTCAGCCGCATCGGTGAGCACTCCTGGCCGCTCCGCATCACCCCGACGGTGCGGGCCGCCCTCACCGAACTCGCCGCGCTGCACGGCATCCCGGCGGACGCGCCCGAACTCGGCCTGGACGCCCCCGGATTCGACCCCGGCCCCCTGCTGGAGCGGCTGGGGCGGGCCGCCGCCCTGGTCGAGGCGACGCTCCGCAACAGCGCCAACCCGACCATGCTGAGCGCCGGTTACAAGGTCAACGTCATCCCGGGCAGCGCCACCGCCTTCGTGGACGGCCGGATCGTGCCCGGCGGCGAGGAGGAGTTCCGGGAGACCCTCGACCGGCTCACCGGCCCCGGCGTCGACTGGGAGTTCCACCACCGGGAGATCCCGCTCGGGGCACCGGTGGACTCACCGGCCTTCCACGCCATGAGAGAGGCCGTCGAGCTGTTCGACCCGGGCGGCCGGGCCGTGCCGTACTGCATGTCGGGCGGCACGGACGCCAAGCAGTTCTCCCGGCTCGGGATCACCGGCTACGGCTTCTCGCCGCTGAAGCTGCCGGAAGGGCTCGACTACGCGGCCCTGTTCCACGGCGTCGACGAGCGCGTCCCCGTCGACGCCCTCCACTTCGGCGTCCGCGTCCTGGACCGGTTCCTGCTGCGCACACCGGGCCGGGCGGCCCCGGACAGCGGGGCGGCGGCATCCTCCGGGCCCGCCGGGGTACCGGGGTGAGCGGCGGCCCCGGCCGCCGGAGGGCCGTGCCGCGGACCGGCCGCGGAATCCGCGGCCGGATGGGTTGAACGACCGCGCTGTGGTGAAGGGGTGGGGACAACAGACGGTGAACGGAGGAACGGGCGGAAGGCCGGGCGGGAGAAGCGGCCGGAAGGAGCGAAGCGGCTGAAGGGCCCTTGCGGGGGCCCCGGCCGGACGGCCGGCAGGGCGGGCGCACCGAGAGGTGCGCCCGGGCAGAAGGGCCGGGGCTCAGGGACGCGGCACGGCGCCGGGCGTGACCATCCCGGCGGAGTTGAGCAAGGGCAGCACGCAGGAGGCGTTCGGAAATGGTGTCCACGGCCCCGTACGGCGCATGGCAGTCACCGATCGATGCCGGGCTCGCGGCGGCCCACGACGGGCGGCCGGAGTATCCCGGCACCGTGGGCGAGGAGGTGTGGTGGACCGCGCCCCGTCCGGCCGAGGGCGGCCGCCGCACTCTGGTGCGCCGCCGGTCCGACGGCACCGAGGAAGCCGTCCTCCCCGCCCCGTGGAACGTCCGCAGCCGTGTCATGGAGTACGGCGGCACGCCCTGGGCCGGAACCGGCCGGGGGCGGCGCGGCCCGCTGATCGTCTTCGTGCACTTCGCCGATCAGCGGCTCTACGCCTTTGAGCCGGACGCCCCCGGCGCTCCCGCGCCGCGTCCGCTGACGCCGCTCTCGGCGATCGGCGGCGGGCTGCGCTGGGCCGACCTCCGGCTGCACCCGGACCGCGGCGAGGTGTGGTGCGTCCTGGAGGAGTACACCGGTGAGGCCCCCGGCGACGTACGGCGCGTCATCGCCGCCGTGCCGCTGGACGGTTCGGCCGCGGAGGACCGCGCGGCGGTCCGCGAACTCAGCGACGCCGGCCACCGGTTCGTCACCGGGCCGCAGTTGTCCCCGGACGGCTGCCGCGTGGCCTGGATCGCCTGGAACCACCCCGGCATGCCGTGGGACGGCACCGAACTGCGGGTCGCGGAGCTGGCGCCCGAGGGCGTCTTCGCACGGGCGCGCACCGTGCTCGGCGGTCCCGCGGAGTCCGTTCCGCAGGCCGAGTGGGCGCCCGACGGCGCTCTGCTCGCCGTCTCCGACCGCAGCGGCTGGTGGAACCTCTACCGGCTCACCGGGCCGGGGATCGGCCCGCCGGCCGCGGACGGCCCCGCGTCCGCCGCGGGCCTCGGGGACAGCGCCGCCGGTTCGCACGCCGGGTCGCCCGCCGGCGAGGTGACGGTCACCTCCCTGTGCCCGCGCGAGGAGGAGTTCGGCGGCCCGCTGTGGAAGATCGGCAGCCGCTGGTTCGCCCCGCTGCCCACCGGTCTGATCGCCGTGGTGCACGGCTTCGGCGCCACCTCCCTCGGCGTCCTCGACCCGGAGAGCGGCGACCTCTACGACGCCCCCGGCCCGTGGTCGGAGTGGGACCCGGCCCTGGCCGTGCAGGACACCCGGGTCGTCGGGGTGGCCGCCAGCCCGCGCAGCGCCTACGAGGTGGTGGAGCTGGACACCGCCACCGGTCACGCCCGGGTGGTCGGCGCGGAACACCGCGACCCGGTCGATCCCGCCTACTACCCCGAGCCGCAGATCCGCACCTTCACCGGCCCCGAGGGCCGGGAGATCCACGCGCACATCTATCCGCCCTACAACCCCGACTACACCGTGCCGGGGGACGAGCTCCCGCCCTTCGTGGTGTGGGCGCACGGCGGGCCCACCGGCCACGCCCCCCTTGTCCTCGACCTGGACATCGCCTATTTCACCTCCCGCGGCTTCGGCGTGGCCGAGGTCAACTACGGCGGCTCCACCGGATACGGCCGGGCGTACCGGGACCGGCTGCGCGGACAGTGGGGCGTCGTCGACGTGGAGGACTGCGCCGCGGTCGCCGAGACCCTCGCGGCCGAGGGCACCGCCGACCGGGCCCGGCTCGCGATCCGCGGCGGCAGCGCCGGCGGCTGGACGGCCGCGGCCTCGCTCGCCGCCACCCGCCTCTACGCCTGCGGCACGCTCATCTACCCCGTGCTCGACCTGGAGAGCTGGGCCGAAGGCGGTACCCACGACTTCGAGTCCCACTACCTCGACGGACTCGTCGGCACGCTCGCCGAGCACCCCGACCGCTACCGCAGCCGGTCCCCGCTCCGCCATGCCGGCCGGATCACCGCGCCCTTTCTGATCCTGCAGGGCCTGGACGACGTCATCTGCCCGCCGGCCCAGTGCGAGAGATTTCGGCGGGCGGTCGCGGGCCACGGTGTTCCGCACGCCTGCATCACCTTCGAGGGCGAAGGCCACGGCTTCCGCCGCAGCGAGACCGTGACCCGCGCGCTGGAGGCCGAACTGTCCTTGTACAACCATGTGTTCGGTATCGCGGCGCCGGGCGTGAAGGAGCTGGAGCTGCGCACGGAGTGAGCGGCGGGCCTGGCCAAGGGTTCGGCGGCCGGCCGCGGCAGGCCAGACGCAGGCAGGGGACAGGGGGCGCGGCACGGCAGCCGGCCACCGCACAGAGACGAGGGGGAACCGCATGCCACAGCGCACCGTGCCGGATGAGGCTTCCGGATGGCACCGTGGCGGCCCGGCCGCGCGGGACACCGTGCGGGAGCCAGGGCCCGCCGGCGGTCCGGGGCCGGCCGTCGCCCGGTGGCTGGACCTCGCCGGATGGACGCCCGGCCGCCCGTGGTCCGCGGGCGGCGGCGGGTCCGCCGACGGGGAGACCGCGGACGGGGGGACGGTGTTGTGGTTCGTGCGGGTGCCGGAGCAGGCCGCTTACGCGGAAGCGGAGCGCGCCGTGCTCGACGAGGAGGAGCGCCGGCGCGCCGACGCCTTCCTGCGGCCCGCCGACCGCGACCGCTACCAGGTGGCGCATCTGGCGCTGCGCCGGCTCCTCGGCGGCTATCTGGCCACGGAGGCGGCATCGGTGGAGCTGGCGAGAGAACCCTGTCCCGGCTGCGGCGGCCCGCACGGGCGTCCCGCCGTGCCGGGCTCCCCGCTGCACTTCTCGCTCTCGCACGCCGGAGACCTGGTGCTGCTGGCGTTCGCCCCGGTGCCGGTGGGCGCCGATGTGGAGGAGCTCCCGGCACAGCGGACGGTGGCGCAGGTCTCCCCGGCCCTGCACCCGGACGAACGCGCCGAACTGGCCGCGCTGCCCGCTGCCCGGCGTCCCGCCGCCTTCGCCCGCTGCTGGACGCGGAAGGAGGCGTACCTCAAGGGCACCGGTTCCGGGCTGTCGGAGGACCTGGCGGCGACCTACGTCGGCGCGGGCCCGGCACCGGCGCGGCTCACCGGCTGGGTACTGGCCGACATACCCGCCGTCCCCGGATACGCCGCCGCCTGCGCGGTCCGCGGGGAGAAGCCGCCCGGCGGTTGACAGCGGTTGGCTGCGGCTGGCGGCGGCCCCGGTGTCTTCGACGGCTCCCGGGTCCCCGTCTCCGGCGTCCCGGCGTCTCCCGCCCGGCCGGGCCGGACGTCGCCGATCTACGATGGCGGGGTGTCCGACGACGCGTATCTCCTGACCGGAGCCCGGGTGGGGCTGCGGCACCTCCACGAGGAGGACATGGCGGAGTTCACGGAACGAGCGCGGCAGAGCGCGGAGTTCCACCACCCCTGGGTCGCCCTGCCCGCCCGCCCCGAGGACTTCACCGCCTACCGGCAGCGCTTCGACGAGCCGGACCGTGAGGGCTTCGTCATCTGCGAGCTGGAGAGCGGCGACATCGCGGGCGGCGCCGCCGTCAACAACATCGTCCGCGGCGCCTTCCAGTGCGGTGCGCTGGGCTACGGGGCCTTCGTCCACGCGGCCGGGCGCGGACTGATGGCCGAAGGGCTGCGTCTCCTGCTGCGCCACGCCTTTGGCGAGCTGGGGCTGCACCGGATCGAGGCGAATGTGCAGCCGGGCAACGAACCGTCGCTGCGGCTCGTACGGCGGCTCGGCTTCCGCCGGGAAGGGCTCTCCCCGGACTTCCTCTTCATCAACGGCGCCTGGCGTGACCACGAGCGCTGGGCCGTCACCACCGAGATGACGCGGAGCGCCGGGCCGGGCTGACCCGGCGCCGGTGCTCCGGGGGCGGGGGCGCGGGGGCGCGGGGGCCGCCGGCGTATCGGCAGGGGCGGGCCGCGCCGGTGAGGCTCCGTACCGGCGTGCCGCGCCCGTGACCCGGACGGCGGGGACCCGGACAGCGCTGATCCGGACAGCGCTGATCCGGGCAGCGGTGACCCGGGCAGCGGTGACCCGGAGACCGGGAACCGTGGCCCCCGGCCGGGCGGCCCGATGCTCCGATCCGCCGAGCATGACCTCATGCCCCGGCGGATGTCGTGCCAGAGTGAAAACATGCGCCGCACTGTGCTGATCGATGCCCCGTCCAACCTCGGCCTGCGCCCGCCGGTCCCCGGCACGGTTCCCGGCTGCTACAAGCTCGCGGGCGCGCTGCGCGAGCAGCGGCTGCTGGAGCGGCTCGGCGCCCACGAGGGCGGGGTGGTGGTGCCGCCCCGCTACGACCGGGGCCCGTGGCGGGACGGGGACGGCGTGTTCAACGCCGCCGCCATCGCCGCGTACACCCCGAAGCTGGCGGACCGCGTCGAGCAGCACGTGCGGGCCGGAGACTTCCCCGTGGTCCTCGGCGGCGACTGCAGCATCCAGCTCGGCGCCGCGCTCGCCCTGCGCCGCATCGGCCGCTACGGCGTGGTGGTGCTCGACGGCAGCTCCGACTTCCGTCATCCCGGCAACTCCACCCGTGTCGGGGCCGCCGGCGGTGAGGAGCTGGCCCTGTCCACCGGGCGCGGCCAGCCGGACCTGACCGACCTGGAAGGGCTGCGCCCCTACGTGCGGGACGAGGACGTGCGGGTCATCGGCATCCGCGACTACGACGAGGCCCGCCCGGAACTGGGCGAGCTGAGGATCCCCGCCTACAGCGTCGGGGAGGTCCGGAGCCGGGGCGCCGGCCAGGTGGCGCACCGCTGCCTGGAGAGCCTGGAGGCCCATACGCTGAACGGCTTCTGGGTGCACTTCGACGCGGACGTGCTCGACCCGTCCGTGATGCCCGCCGTGGACAGCCCCGACCCGGACGGGCTCACCGTCGAGGAAGCGCACGACCTCCTGCGGCCCCTGGTGCGTTCGCCACGCTGCGCCGGGCTCAACGTCACCATCTACGACCCGGACCTCGACCCCGAGGGGGAGGGCGCGGTGCTCCTCGCCGACCTGCTGGAGTCTGTGCTGTCCCAACCCTGACCGCCCCGCAGCCTTGCCGCCCCCGCCGTCACCCCCGCCGTCACACCGGCCGTCACCGGAACGCGCCCCGGCCGTCACCGGGAGACGGGGCCGATTGCGGCGATCATGTCCACGACCGGGAATGCCCCCTTCCCCGAGCCTTGTTGGAGTCCCATATGAAGGCAGTGACGATCAACTCATACGGCGAAACGCCGAAGCTCACCGAAGCCCCCGAGCCCAAGGTCGGCCCGGACAGCGTGCTCATCCGGGTCAAGGCCGCCGGGGTCAACCCCGTGGACTGGAAGGTCACCGCCGGCTATCTGGACCAGGTCCTGCAGGCCAACTTCCCGCTGATCCCCGGCTGGGACGTGGCCGGAGTGGTGGAACGCGTCGGTCCGGCGATCACCGAGTTCGCCCCGGGCGACGAGGTGATCGGCTACAACCGGCAGGACGTGGCGCAGTTCGGGACCTACGCCGAACTCGTCGCCGCCCCCTTCCGCACCCTGGCCCGCAAGCCCGCCTCCCTCAGCTGGCAGCAGGCGGCCGGGCTGCCGCTGGCCGGGCTCACGGCCCACCAGTCGCTGCGCGCCGCGGAGGCGGGCAAGGGCGACACCGTGCTGGTGCACGCGGCGGCCGGCGGTGTCGGATCGTTCGCGGTGCAGATCGCGGTGGCGCAGGGCGCGCGGGTCATCGGCACCGCCAGTGAGCGCAATCACGACTATCTGAGGTCGCTCGGGGCCGAGCCCGTCACCTATGGCGCCGGACTGGCGGAGCGGGTGCGGAAGCTGGCGCCCGAGGGTGTCGACGTGGCGCTCGACTTCGTGGGCGGTGACGCGATCGCGGCATCGCTGGAGCTGGCCAAGTCGGCCGCGCGCGTCGTGTCGGTCGTGGACCCGTCGGTCGCCGGGTCCGGCGGCCGCTACGTCTTCGTACGGCCCGACACGGCCGACCTCACCGCACTCGGCGAGCTGGCCGATGCCGGGAAGCTCACCGTCAACGTCGACAGGGAACTCCCGCTGGAGCAGGTGGCGGAGGCGTTCCGGCTCAGCCAGGAGGGGCGCACCCGCGGCAAGATCGTCCTGACGGTCTGACGGTCTGACGGTCTGACGGTCTGATGGTCTGACGCGCTGCGGGCGACGGCCTGATGGCGTGACGGGCGGCCGGGCTGACGGCTGATGACCGGCTGCCGCCGCGACGCCCCGCGGGCTGACGGTCCGGCCGTCCGGAGCCCCCGAGGCCCGGAGCCCCGGCAGCCCGAGCGGACCGGCCGGTACGGAGCGTCCGCCGCGGCCGGGCCGCCGCGGACGGGCGTCACCGGGCGTCCGGCGCACCGCCGTCGACGTACTCGAAGATCGAGCCGTCCGGGTGGAGGGCCAGCAGATTCCGTCCCGGGGTGGGCAGCGGGCCCGCGAGGATCCGCGCGCCCACCTCGGTGAGCGTCCGGTGCGCCTCGTCCACGTCCTTCACCGCGATGGTGGCGGTGACCTTCCGCAGCAGTTCGAGCTCGGCCTCGTCCCCGCTCATCAGCAGGAACGCGCCCACCGCCGCGACCGTGACGCCGCCGCGCCGGGAGCGCACCGCCCGTTCGCCGGTCAGGCGCTCATAGACGCCGACGGCGGCGTCCAGGTCGTCCACGCAGACACGGAGTGAAGTACCCAGGATTTCCATGCCGCTTGAGCCTAGTGCCCCGACCGGCGGCGTTCGCCCCGCCGGGGCGGCCCGGCAGCCCCCGGGTTCTCCGGGCCCGGGGAACGCGCTGCCCGGGTCACGCGCCGGACGGCGCTCCCGGAACGGGTGAACGTCGCCCGCCGGGGCACTCAGCCGGCGGTGCGGCAGAGGATCTCGCCGTGCAGGACGGCGAACCAGCCGTCCGGGCTCGTGCTCCACTCCCGCCAGGCACGGGCGATCCGGCGCAGCTCCTCTTCGCGGGCGTGACCGCCGTCCACCGCGAGGCGCGCGTACGACGAGTCCACGGTGCGGTCCGCCCACAGGCCGCTCCACCAGGCGCGGTCCTCCTCGGTGGCGTAACACCAGGTGGACGCGGAGGCCGTGATGTCGGTGAAACCGGCCTGCCGGGCCCAGGACAGCAGTCTCCTTCCGGCGTCCGGTTCGCCGCCGTTGCCGCGGGCGACCCGGCGGTAGAGGTCCAGCCAGGCGTCGAGGGCGGGGGAGCCCGGATACCAGGTCATGGCCGCGTAGTCGGAGTCTCGGGCGGCGACCACGCCGCCGGGGCGGCAGACGCGGCGCATCTCGCGCAGCGCGCCGACCGGGTCGCCGACGTGCTGGAGGACCTGGTGGGCGTGGACGACGTCGAAGGAGTCGTCGGGGAAGGGCAGATCCGAGATGTCGGCCACGATGAAGTCGACGGTTTTCAGGCCGCGTTCGGCTGCCACCGACCGGGCCCGGTCGAGGATGCCCGGGGCGGCGTCGATCCCGGTGACCCGGCCGGGGGCGACGAGCCGGGCGAGGTCGGCGGTGATGGTTCCGGGGCCGCAGCCGACGTCCAGGACGGTCATGCCGGGGCGCAGCTCGCCCAGCAGATAGGCGGCGGAGTTGGCCGCGGTCCGCCAGGTGTGCGAGCGGAGCACGGACTCGTGGTGGCCGTGGGTGTAGACGGCGGCCGGGGCCCCGGAGGGCTGTTCGGCCTGCCCGGGCTGATCGGCCGGCACGTGTTGCCGGGTCTGCGTGTCTTGTCCGTCCTGCGGTGGCCTGTCGGCTCCTCCGTGCTGTTCCTGCTCTCCGGTGTCGTGGGTTCCGCCGGGCTCGGCGGGCCCGCCGGTCTCCTCGGCTGCTCCGGCCCGCGCGGCCGGCTCGTCTCGTACGTCGGTGCGGTCGGGCACGGCGGCCCCTTCCGGTCGAGGCGTGCGGGGAGCCGCAGTGTAGAACGGAGTCTCGCATGGCGAGAACTATGTCTCACTATGTGGTTGACGCGTCGCGGGCCCGGGACCCACCACCGGTGCCGCACTGGTGCCGGAGGGTGCCGTGCGGTACCCACCGGCCGCCCCGGGTGGAGACGGCCACCGACGACCTCTTCCCGCCGCAGGCGCCGGGCCGGGACGCGCGTCCGCCCGCGAGGCGCCGGGGGCCGCCGGAGCGAGCCTGAGAGCCTGGGCCGGTGGGCCGGTGGGCCCGAAGGACCGGGCGAGTCCGGGGCCAGGTGAGCCGGAGGGTGGCCGGCCGCCGGTCCGTCAGCCCGCGCCCCCGGGCCGAACGCTCAGTCCGGGACCGCCCGGTAGACGGTCAGCGCCTCCTCGGCCTTGTCGATGACGAAGGCCGGGGGAGCGGGGGCGACTTCGCCGTCGTACGCCATGTGGGTACCGGTCGGCAGCCCCGAGACGCGCAGCCGGCGCGGACGCGCGGCGGTGTAGAAGGGGGAGCGGGCGAGCGCGCCCGTGAGCGCCGCGGTGACGAGGCGGGTGCGGGCGAACCGGCCGCCGTGCGCCACCCGGACGTCGAGCAGGCCGTCCGCCAGGTCGTAGCGGCGGACCGGGGCCAGCCCCACGCTGCGGTAGGCGCCGTTGCCCGCGAACAGCAGCCACATGGAGCGCGGCACGCCATTGACCACGGCCTTCACCGGACGGGAGGTGCGCAGGACGTGCGCCACGCCCAGCAGGGTCGCGGCCGGGCCGCCGATCCGCGGCGACCAGTGCCCGCGCAGCCGCACCAGCTCCGGATAGGAGCCGAGGCTGAAGGTGTTGAGGAAGTAGGTCGGTTCGCGCAGGGCTCCGGGGCCGTCGCTCGGGGTCAGCCGGCCCACGTCCACCCGGACGGCGTCGCCGCGCTCCACGGCGGCGCAGGCGTCCTGGATGTCCTCCACTCCGAGGTCGGACGCGAAGTGGTTGAAGGTGCCGCCGGGAAGGACGGCGAGCGGCACCCCGTACTGGAGGGCGACCGTCGCGGCCGCGCTGACCGTGCCGTCACCGCCGATGACGCCGAGCGCGCCGCCCCGTTCGGCGGCGTCCCGCGCGGCGGTCTCCAGCACGGTCGTCAGCGGGGCCCGGTCCGGGGCGTGCCGCACGATCTCCGCCTTCGGCAGCGTCGCCCGCAACAGCCGCACCGGGTCGGCCCGGTGAGGCAGGGCGCCGGAGAGCGGGTTGACGACGACGAACAGACCCTCGCCCGCGGGCAGGGCGGGAGCGTCGCCGCGCGGGCGGGCGGGAGGCGGCAGTTGGTGCCGCGACGGCACGAGGCCCCGGACGGCGTAGGCCGCGCCCGCGCCGAGGGCCGCGCCCGCGACGACGTCGCTCGGGTAGTGCACGCCGGTGTAGACCCGGGAGAAGGCGACGGCGGCGGCGACCGGCGCCAGCAGCGTGCCCAAGGGCCGGGACTCCAGGGCGACGCCCACGGCGAAGGCCGCGGCGGAGGCCGAGTGCCCGGACGGGAAGGACGTGGTGGTCGGCTGCCGCTTGGCGCGGCGGAGGTGCGGCACGGCGTCGATGATCGGGCGGTCGCGGCGCACCGACCGCTTGCCCAGGGTGTTCACGGTGGCCGAGGCGAGTGCCAGTGAGGCCATGCCCCGGGTGGCCGCGCGCCGGCCCCGGGCGCCGCCGAACGCCCACAGGCCGGCGGCCAGGCCGAACCACAGCCGGCCGTGGTTGGCGCTGTGGGTGAGGCGCGGCAGGAAACGGTCCCCGGCCGGCCAGTGGTGTGCCGCCACCCGGGCGAACACGGCCCGGTCCCCTTCGCTGAGCCATCGGTGCCAGCGGCCCCTCGTGTCTTCCGTCATGGACACACGCATACCCGCTGCCGGGCGGGGCACCGCCCCCGGCGGCGGGCGAGCGGGGCTGACGGGGGGACGCGGGGCCGAGGGGGCACGGGCCCTGCGCGGCCGAGGTGAGCCGACGCGTGGGATCAGGGGGGCATGGGGGCGGCGGGCCGGTGGGCGCGGCGCCTACTGGGCGTGAGGGGCGTTCGGGCCGAGCGCGCCAGGGGGCCCTGCGCGGTCGAGGCGAGCGGGCGCGTGGGGTCAAGGGGCCCCGGGGCGGCGGGCCGGTGTGGACGCGGGGCTCGCTAAACGTGAAGGGTGTTCGGGCCGAGCGCGCCAGGGGGCCCTGCGCGGTCGAGGCGAGCGGGCGCGTGGGGTCAAGGGGCCCCGGGGCGGCGGGCCGGTGTGGACGCGGTGCCCACTGGGCGCACGTGCGCACCTGCACGTATGGACCCGGGCCCGGTGGGGCCAGGGCGGCGGCGGGAGGTGGCGAGCCGGTGGGGACGCTGCGCTCGCTCGGCTCACGTGCGCAGCCGGGCGTGAGTTCGGGGGCGCACGCCGTCCGTTCGGGCCGAGGGCGCACGCGGTCCGTTGGGGCTGAGGGCGGCGTGGGCCAGCGGGGGCGCGCGGTGCCGTGTGGCTCGGGGGCGAGGCGGCGTGCGAGGCCGGCCGGGGTCAGACCGCCTGGACCGGCCAGGTGTCCGGGGTGGCGCGGCTGATGTCGGCGAGGGCCGAGCCCGGGTCCCGGGCCAGGGCGAGGTCGCCGATGCTGACCATGCCGAGCGGCCTGCCGTCCTCGACGACGGGCAGCCGCCGGACCGCGTTGGTCCGCATCAGCATCACGGCGGCGTCCACGGATTCGTCCGGCCCGACCGTGACGGGACGCGGGGTGCAGACGGACAGCACGCTGATCGTCAGCGGGTCGACGCCCTCGGCCACCGCGCGCAGCGTGATGTCCCGGTCGGTGAGGATGCCGACGAGCCGGCTGTCCTCCACGACCGCCACGTCGCCGATGTCATGAGTCCGCATCAGCTCCGCGGCCTCGACCAGCGACGCGTCGGGACGCACGGCGGTCACCGCGGGGGTCATGATGTCGCGTACGTGTTCCGCCTGTCCGTGTCCGTGTCCGGTCCGGTGTCCGTTTCCGTGTGCCATGGCTGCGTCGCCTCCTCGGGGCGCGGGGCCCGCGGGGCGCTCCGTCGGCCCCGTCCCCACGCCGTCCCCGCGGGTTCCGGGCGGGGAGCGGGTTCGTCCTCCGCCCCGGAGTACCCGCGGGGGCGCGGCGTATGCGGGGGGCCGGGAGGGCGCGGCGCCGCGCCGGTGCGGCGTTCCCCGGGTCCGGGCCCACAGGGCCGGGCCGCCGGCCAGGGGCGCCCGGGGCGCGGCCGCGGCTCTTCCCTGTCTCCGGCCGGGTCAGGACCGGGGCTTGCGGCCGAGGGCCACCATCACGTCCTGCACATTGCGGTAGTCCTGGTCGCCCGGGAGATCGCCGATCAGGCCCACCAGGCGGTCGGGGGCGTTGCGTTCGCGCAGTGTGGTCAGCAGCTGGTCGCGCCGGCCGGGGAACGGGGTGCGGCCGAGGTACCGGGCCAGTTCGGAGCGGAGGGCCTCCGCCTCGGCCTCGTCGCCCGCGTCGGCGGACGGGGCCGGGCGCAGGCCGGTCGCGGGGTCGTCCTCGGCGGCGGGCTCGGGGTCGTGCCACTCCTCCGCCCGGGTGGAGTGCCCGGAGCGCAGCATGCCCTGGAGCTGGTGCTTCATCTCGTCGTCGTGGTGCACGTTGAGCCGGTCGCTGCCTCGCTGCATGTCGTCCTCCCGCTGCTGTTGCGTTCCGCGCTGCTGTTGGGCCGCCGCCGGGTCGGGCGGGCGGCCCGTGTGGTGGTTCCGGCGGAAGGGGTTGCGGAGGAGGGAGTTCTTGAGGGTCACAGCGATTCCTCCAGACGTTCGCCGCGGGCGCTGGGCCAGCGGAGCAGGGCGCCCAGCCCGCCGGACGGCAGATCGCCGTCGACGTCCTCCGGGCGGTGCACGATGAGTGCCTCGGCGCCGCTCGCGGCCGCGGCGCGCAGCAGCGCGTCGTCGGCCCGGACGGCCACCGGCTCGGTGTCGCCGAGGTACGGGATGTCGGTGTGCCGTACGGCGATCTGGTCCGGTTCCCGGCCCACCCACACCTCGCGGTGGACGTCAGGGCCGTCGGGCCGGATGACGAGCGAGCCGATGCGGTGCTCGCGGGCCGCCTCGACCAGCGCGGGCACGCCCTCCGCCGCGTCGTGCGGCACATCGCTGGGCACCTGGGCGCGGCGGGAGCGGAACCGGTCGAGCATCTCCGCCGTGTGCCGCCGGACGTAGGCCTCGCGGGCCTCGTCCACCGCCTCGTCCAGCCGTTCCCTGCGGGCGCCGGCGGCGCGGCCGCCGTACTCGGTCTCGGTGCAGGCGGACTTCAGCGGTTCGGGGAGCCGGTCGTGCACGGCGCGGCGCTCGCGCACGTCCCCCGCGAGGACGAGCATCCGGGCGCCGGTCTCCTCCCAGGTCTCGGCGAGGGCCCGGGCGATCTCCCCGGCGTTGTGCTCCCAGGTGTCCTCCACGGAGAACTCCCAGTGCCGGACGGACCAGTCCGCGCCGGACTTGGTGCGGTGAATCGGCCACGGGCGGCCCTCGTGGTGCCCGGCGTTCTCCCGTCCGTAGTCGTCGCGGATCTGGAAGTCCGCGCCCTTGCGGTCGATGTACGCGATCAGGCACCGCGGGTTCTCGCTGCGGTGCTCCAGCAGCGGCCCGAGATGCGGCACCGGCGACCAGCTGACCTCCGAGCGGCCCTGCGGGGCCTCGCCGAGCGGCACGTCCAGCACGACTTCCCCACCGGTGGCGAAGAGGGCCCGTCCGGGAGCGCCGGTGCGGGGCAGCTCGCTCAGCACCTCGCGCAGCGTGCGGCAGGTGCGCTCGTCGGCGCCCTGCGCGGCCAGTTCGTCACAGGCCTCGCGGGCCGCCAGCTCCTGCTCCTTGAAGGCGTACTGGGACGCGCGGGAGGTGTCGAAGTAGACCGACGCCCAGGGGCCGGGCCGCTCCACGACCGGGTTGAGGAATGCGAGTTCCATTGCTTCCTCCGAACTGTCTGTATCGGTGGTCCGATCCGGGTACCCGATGGATCCACGGCAACACGACCGGCACCGGTCCCGGGGGAAACCCGCCGGGGCGGGGAACCCGGGGCCCGGGGTGAAGCGGGCCGCGGGACGGTTGCGCGGCCGGTGACGGAGTAGACGAGGGGAAGACGCCTCGGCAGGGACGAGCGGGACCCCAGCCGGACCGGGACCCGCCCGGCCACGGGCGGGGCCGCGCGGCGAGAGACGACGAGAGAGGTGGAGCCATGGCGGACGCGGAGCGGCGGAGAGCCGGGGTCGACCCCGGTGACCTGGACGAGCGGCAGCTGCTGAAGGAACTGGAGTCGGTCCACCGGACCCGGCACGAGACGCTGCTGCACGGCGCGCCGGACGCGCTGGACGCGCACAACACGCGGATGGCCGAACTGGAGGGCGAGTACCTGCGGCGGCACCCGCGCCGGCAGGTGGCGGCGTCCCGGACCCGGGAAGGGGCGCGGGCGCGCGCGTCCTGAGCTTCCCCCGGCCCGGTACGGCGCCGGGCCGGGGGACGGCACCGGACCCCACCGGCCCGCCATGGCCCGCGCGCGGCCTGCGCGCGGGGTTCGCGCGGTGTTTGGCGGATACGGGCGGGGGGACCCGGTGCACGGCCGGAGTGGCCGTGAGTGGGGAGCAGGAAAGGGCTCGGACCCGGGAATTCAGGGATCCCGGGTCCGAGCCCCGCCCGATGGCGGAACGAGCCGGCCCGGGAACGGACTGGCCAGCAGAAAGTCCGGTTTAACCCGATTGGGAGCGGTCACTCGCCTTCAAGGCCCGTGACGTTCGTCACAGAGCGTGACAGTTCCCCAGGGAAGGACCAGGGCCATGGCGGTATTCGCCGTACTCATACCGATGGCCATGCTCGGCCTCGTTCTGGCACTGGGCCGCTACGAGGAACTCATGTTCGTGAGGGAGGAAGACACCAGTGACCACGACCGTGAACCGGCGGCCGACCGCCGGCGACACCGGCGAACCGTCGGCAGGCGACCTCGTCAAGCAGGCCGCCGAGCAACTGTCCGACCTGGTACGCGGTGAGATGAGGCTCGCCCAGGCCGAGCTGGCCCGCAAGGGCAAGCGGGCCGGCCTCGGGGGCGGGCTGTTCGGCGGGGCGGGCGTCGTAGCCTTCGTGGCGTTCCAGGCGCTGGTGGCGGCGGGGATCGCCGCTCTCGCCCTGGTCCTGCCCGTATGGGCCTCCGCCCTGATCGGGGCGGCGGCGCTGTTCGCCTGCGCCGGGATCCTGGCGGCGCTCGGCCGCAAGCAGACCCGCCGGGCGGCACCGCTGGTGCCCGAGGAGGCGATCAGCGGGATGAAGACCGATGTCGAACGGATCAAGGAGAGGGCGCACCGATGACGAGCACTCCCGAGGAACTGCGCCGTGAGGTGATCCAGGCGCGGGAGCGGCTCGGTGACACGGTGGAACAGCTGGCGGCCCGCGCGGATGTGAAGTCCCGCGCCAGGGCCCGGGCCGCCGAGATCCGGGAGGAGGTCCGGGAGCAGGCCGGGGAGGCCCGGGAACGGCTGGGCGGACCGCCGCTCGCCGCGGTGGCGGGCGGCGTCGCCCTGCTCCTCGTGCTGATGGTGATACGCGGCAAGCGCGCCGAGAAGGGCAAGGGCTGAACGTGAGCACGGTGTACAAGATTCTGAGCGCGCTCTTCGGCATCCTCGGCGGTGTCATCGCCGGTGCTCTCTTCAAGCAGCTGTGGAAGCGGGTCTCGGACAAGGACGAGGCCCCCGAGCCCACCGACCCGGACTACACCTGGGCGCAGATCCTGCCACCCGCCATCGTCAAGGGCGCCATCGTGGGCGGGGTCCGCGCCGTGGTGGAACGGAGCGGCGCCAACGGCGTCCGCCGGGTCACCGGGAGCTGGCCGACGAACGACTGACCGCGCCCTCCGGACGGCGGGCCCGGCGGAGGGCGGCGCGGCGGCCGTGCGGCAGCCGCCGCGGTCTCCGGGCCGCCCCTTCCGGACCGTCCCGCAGGCGCCCCGGCCCACCCGGCCGGGGCGTTTCCGTTCCCCGGGGAGGCCCCGGCGGGCGGTCGCGGGTGACGCGGCTCCCGGTCGCGGGAAGCGGGCCGTGCGGCGGCCCCGAGGCCCGGCCGTCCGCCCGGTCGTCACGGAACCGGCCGCGGGCGCAGCGGAGGTTCCGGAAAGACGCGTCCCGCACCTCGGCCCGGGCGGGCTCCCGGCCCGGCCGGCACCCCTCCCACCAGCGATTCCTCCAGGGCGGAAGCCGTGCGCGCGAGGCCACCGGGGGCGGTCGCCGCTGCCTCCGGTCGCGGACCCGGCGGACCTGGTGGAGCATGGAAGTGAACCTGTTCCAGCGGGCTCCCGCCGCTGCCGGAAGGGCTCGAAGGCCGTGTGTTTGCGGCCCGGGTCCGGGGGCAAGCGACAACCGTGCTTCGGACCGTAGGCACGCCCGTGGGACCAGCTCTGTCTGCGGCCCCGAGCGCGCCTCGGCCCCGTACGTCGTGCCTGCTCCCGCGGTGAACCAAGTCCGACCGTCCTGGGAGCGATTTTCCTCATGACGACCGTACGCGCTCACGCTCACACCAAGCGGCCTCGCTCGAGGCACCCGCACGACGACGCACCCGACACCGCCGAGGACTTCCGCAGGCTCTCCCGGATGCCCGACGGCCCGGAGAAGGACGCCCTGCGCCAGCGGGTGGTCAGCGCCTGGATACCCATGGCCGAACGGCTCGCCCGGCAGTTCCGCAACCGGGGCGAGTCCATCGAGGATCTCCAGCAGGTCGCCGCGCTCGGACTGGTCAAGGCCGTGATGCGGTATGACCCGGACCGGGGCACCGCCTTCGAGAGCTTCGCCGTGCCCACGGTCGTCGGCGAGGTCAAGCGGCACTTCCGCGACCACATGTGGGGCCTGCACGTACCTCGTCGGGTGCAGGAACTGCGCAACCGGGTCCGCGTGGCGTACCGCGAACTGTCCACCACCCTCGACGGACGCGGCCCCAGCATCCGCGAGGTCGCCGAGCACACCGGGATGTCCGAGGAGGACGTGCTGCTCGGCATGGAGGCGCTCGACAGCTTCACCCCGCTGTCGCTCGACGCGGAACTCCCCGGTTCCGAGGACGGCTACGCGCTCGTCGACACGCTGGGCAAGGCCGAGCCGGGCTTCGACCTGATCGTGGACCGGGAGGCGATCAAGCCCAAGCTCAGCCGGCTTCCGGAACGCGAGCGGCAGATCCTCTACATGCGGTTCTTCTGCGACATGACGCAGAGCCGGATCGCCGAGCAGCTCGGCATCTCCCAGATGCACGTCTCCCGGCTGATCAGCCGGACCTGCGCCACGCTCTGCGACCAGGTGATGGCCGACGCGAACTGAGCCGCCGCGGCCCGGCGTGCGCGGGGCCGCGGCGGCTGCGCGGGGCCGTCCACCGGGAGCCGGTGGCCGTCCGGTGGAAGCCGGGCCGTCCGGAGGAGCGGAGCGGCCGCCCGCAAGGGCCCGACCGGTCGGCCCGACGGCCCCGATCCACCCGGCGCCCCGCCTCCGGTCCGCCCGGACGGCGGGGCGACCGCCGTTGCCGGGACCGCGGTCCGGGCAGCCTCGCGCACCCGGGCCTCCCACGTGAGGACGGTCCGGTGCCCGGGCCGGCTTCGCGCGCTGTGCGGTCCGGCGCTCCGGGCGGCTTCGCGCGCCGGGGCGTCTCATGTTCCGAGCAGCCCCCGCGCACCCGGGCCTCTCACGCGCGGGCGGCCGCGCGTTCCGACCAGCCGCACGCGCCCGGCGGCCTCACGCAACCAGGCCCCTCACGCTGGGGGGCCGACGTCCGGGGCGTACGTTCCGGGCAGCCTCGCGCACCCGGGCCGTCCCGCGCTCCGTTCCCGCTCACATCGGGGCGGCGGGAGTCGTCGGGGTGAGCGGCACCGGGGCCGCGGGGGACGACGGGCCGGCGGGGGAGGGCGGGCCGCCGGGCGCGGCCGCGTCCCGACCTGCCGTGCGGCCCAGGGCCAGCGACAGATGCCGGGCCATCCGGTGCACCGCTCCCGCCTCCGCCGTCCCGAAGGTGCGCCGCCCGCCCGTACGGAAGAGCGTCAGCGCCCCGAACGCCGGGGCGGCGGTGCCCGCGCCCGGCGGCGCCGGCTCCTCGCGGGGCGGCGGGCACAGCGGTACGCAGAGCAGCGAGGTGACCCGGGCGGACACCAGCACCGCGGCCCCCGACGCGTCCCGCCCGAAGGCCTCCGGGTCCTCCGGGCGCACCCGCAGGGCCGGCACCCGGTCGCGCACGGCCTCCGTCACCAGCGGGCAGTCCGCCGGGTCCTGGCCGGCCGGTCCGCTGCCCGGCTCCGGCAGCGGCTCGGGACCGAGCACCACCAGCCGGCGCAGCGGGCCGGGCGCGCCGCCGGCCTCCGGGGCGGGGGCGAGATCGGCGATCACCCAGTCGGCGAACCGGCCGTGCAGCAGCCGTGCCGCCCGGCCGAGGACGTCCGCGGGCGCGCCGGGGGAGACGGTCAGCAGTGCGGTGGCCATGTCGTCGACCAGGTCCAGCAGTTCGGCCTGCCGGGACACCTCGGCGAGGTCCGGGCGGGGGAGGCGCGGTGGCGCGGGGAGCCCGGTCGCCCCGGCACCGTCCGCCGCACGTCCGGGGGCCCGGCGCGGCTCCCGCTCAGCCTCCGCGGCCGGCACGGTCTGGAAGACGGCGAGGACGGTCGGCTGCCGCTCGTCCGGTGGGCGCAGCGCCGTGAGGGTGGCGCGCAGGGCGGTTCGCGCCCCGTCGTCCGAGCCGGGCTCCCGCAGCCGCCGGACCAGCAGGCTGCGGCCGCCCTCAGCGCGTGCCACGGCGGCCGT
Source organism: Streptomyces albus subsp. albus (assembly GCF_000719865.1). Lineage (GTDB taxonomy): Bacteria > Actinomycetota > Actinomycetes > Streptomycetales > Streptomycetaceae > Streptomyces > Streptomyces albus_E. The sequence continues at coordinate 1,685 of NZ_JOID01000026.1, read as the reverse complement.
CTGGGAGCGGAACGCCGCTCGGGTGTCGTGGGCGAGGACGCCGGTCAGCGCGCGGCCGGTGGCGTAGCCGGCGCGCAGGGCGAAGAGGTCGCCGGCGGCGGCGTTGAGCCGCCGGACGACGGTGGCGCGGTCCATGAGCACCACCGGCAGCGGCAGCCGCTGGAAGAGACCGCGCAGCAGCCGCAGTTCGGGGTCCTCCCGCGGGACGCCTTCGTGTCCGGGCTCCGCCGCGAGTTCCTCGAAGCGCGGCCACAGGACGTCCACCACATGCTGGAGTTCGAACAGCGCGGCGTCCAGTGCGGTCCCGCGCTCCTCGGACGGAAGCGACCGCGCGGACTGCAGCTCCGCGACCCGGCTTCGGAAATCGGCCAACTCGGCACCGAAATCGATCGACTCGCCCATGTGCCCACCGTAACCGCACTCGGCCCCGGGGGAGTTGTGCCGCCCGTGACCACGGGGCAGCAGAGGCCCGGGGGTCCGGCGGGGAGACGGACACCCTGCCCGTTTCGCCGGCTCCGGCCCGGGCAGGCGGCCCTGAGGGGGACACCGGGGGACGTGACGTCGTCATGGCCGGTGTGCGTGTGCACCGGCGGCTGCGTGGAACCGCGGAGCGTGAGGAGGGCCGTCCGCAGGTATGGCCGAGTACAGGGGAGCCGGGCCGGACCCGGCGCCGGACACGGTGACGGACGCGGCGCCGGAGGCGACGGCGGACGCGGTGACCGACGCCTCGGAGGCCGGCCTGGCGCGGCTCGCCGAACGGGCGGCCGCCTGCCACCCCTGGTGCTGCGGCGCCGGCGCGACGGCCTTCCCCGTCTCCCGCCTCTCCGGAGCGCGGGAGGCCGCCGCGGCGTTCGCCGTCGCACCGCTCCGTACGGCCGTGACCCATCCCGACCTCACGCCGCTGGTGACCGTGCAGCGGGAGACCGGCGAGGGCCCCGTGCCCGCCGTCCTGGAAACCGGCCGCCCGGCCGTCTCGGAGGACCTGCTGTACGACGAACGCTGGCCCCGCTACCGGGCCCGGGCCCTGGAGGCGGGGGTCCGCTCCAGCACCACGCTGCCGTTCCGCCGCGAGGACCTGCTCGTCACGCTCACCGTCTACGGTTTCCGGCCGGGCCTGCTCGTGGACCCGGCCCACGGGGTGACCGCGCTCCTCGGCGATCTGGCCACCAGCGAGATCGTCCGCGGCATGGAGCAGCGCCGGCTGCACGCCGAGATCGACCAGCTCGGCACCGCGCTGCGGGCCCGCCCTGTGGTGGACCAGGCCTGCGGGATCATCATGCACGTCCTGGGCTGCGACGCCGGCACAGCCTTCGGGCTGCTCCGCAGCACCTCCCAGCGCACCAACCAGAAGCTCTCCGACCTGGCCGCGGCCCTGGTCCGGAGCCGGGGCCGGGGCGCCGAGGCGGAGATCTTGCGCCTCGCGGGCGGCCGGCCGGCCGCGAGACGCGAACGGCCCCGCTCCGGCAGGGACCGGCGGCCGTAACCCCGTCGCCACGACCGCCGGTCCCGGCCGCGGCAGCGGGAACGGGGCGGAACGGTGCGGGCTGCGAACCGGGGCGGGACGGGCGCTTTCCCGGGGGCCTGAGTCCTGGCGCCCGAGTCAAGGCTCGCGAGCCCCGGCAGCAGCCACCGACCCCGGCCCCCGGGCCCCCCGGGCCCCCCGGGCCCCCCGGGCCCCCCGGGCC
>NZ_JOID01000025.1 GCF_000719865.1 Streptomyces albus subsp. albus | reverse complement strand
CGAGCGGATCGACAAATCCCAAACAAGACAGTCGAGACGTCGGTCAGTCCGTGAGTCAGACCCGTCGGAGAAGCCACGTCACATCCTCACTGTCAGTCCACCAGGTCGCGGACCACCGCGTCGGCGAGCAGCCGTCCGCGCAGCGTCAGCACCGCCCGCCCCTCCTCGTAGGGCTCCGGCCGCAGCAGGCCGTCCGCCACGGCGCGGGCCGCCGCGCTCAGGCCCGCCGGGGCCAGCAGCTCCAGCGGGCAGCCGTCGGAGAGCCGCAGTTCGAGGAGGATCCGCTCGACGCGCCGGTCCTCGGCGGACAGCACCTCGCGTCCGGCTCCGGGGGCGCGGCCCTCGGCGAGCGCCTGGGCGTACGCCCCGGGGTGCTTCACGTTCCACCAGCGCACCCCGCCGACGTGGCTGTGCGCGCCGGGGCCCGCGCCCCACCAGTCGGCGCCGCGCCAGTACAGCTCGTTGTGGCGGCAGCGGGCGGCCCCGTCGGTCGCCCAGTTCGACACCTCGTACCAGTGGAAACCGGCCGCCGACAGCCGCTCCTCGGCGATCAGGTAGCGGTCCGCGTGCACGTCGTCGTCGGTCATCGGCACCTCGCCGCGCCGGATGCGGCGGGCGAGCTGCGTGCCCTCCTCGACGATCAGGGCGTAGGCGGAGATGTGGTCCGGGCCCGCGCCGACCGCCGCGTCCAGGGAGGCCCGCCAGTCGTCGTCGCTCTCCCCCGGCGTGCCGTAGATGAGGTCGAGGTTGACGTGCTCGAAGCCGGCCGCGCGCGCCTCGGCGACGCAGGCCTCGGGGCGCCCGGGGGTGTGGGTGCGGTCCAGCACCCGCAGGACGTGCTGCCGCGCGCTCTGCATCCCGAAGGAGATCCGGTTGAAACCGCCCTCCAGCAGCCCGTCGAGATAGCGGGGGTCCACCGACTCCGGATTGGCCTCGGTGGTGATCTCCGCGCCCTCCGCGAGCCCGAACTCGTCCCGGATCGCCCTCAGCATCCGGGACAGGCCGGCGGCGGGGAGCAGGGTCGGCGTACCGCCGCCGATGAAGACGGTCTCGACCGGGCGCGGGTCGTCGCCCAGCACCTTGCGCGCCAGCCGCACCTCCTCGGCCAGCGTCTCGGCGTAGTTCTCGCGGGAGGCGAGGGCGCCGCCGGATCCGCGCAGCTCACTGGCGGTGTAGGTGTTGAAGTCGCAGTAGCCGCAGCGCGTGGCGCAGTAGGGCACGTGGAGGTAGAAGCCGAGGGGCCGCTCCGCGGCGCCGTCGAGGGCGTGGGCGGGCAGCGCCCCGTCGTCGGGCACGGGTTCGCCGTCGGGCAGTACGGAGGGCATACCGGCCATTGTCCGTCATGGCCACGGGTTCCCCGACCGGATGGGGGCCGGGCCGGACGGACGCCGGGCGCGGACGGGCGCGGAGCGCGGACGGACGCCGGGCGCGGGAGGCCGGGCGCGGGAGGCCGGGCGCGGGAGGCCGGGCGCGGCCCGGGCCCGGCACGGATCACGTCCGTGCCGGGCCCGGGCCCCGTTCCGGGGTCACGCCTCGCGCGCACCCGCGTACATCTCATCGATGAGGTGCTTGTACTCCCGCTCCACCACAGGGCGCTTGAGCTTGAGGCTCGGGGTGAGCTCGCCGTGTTCGACGTCGAGGTCCCGCGGCAGGATGCGGAACTTCTTGATCGTCTGCCAGCGCTGCAGCCCTTCGTTGAGCCGCTGCACATAGCCCTCGATGAGCTGGTGCATCTCCGGGGAGGCGACGATCTCGGCGTACGGCTTGCCGGCCATGCCGTTCTCCTCGGCCCAGTTCATGACCGTCGGCTCGTCGAGCGCGATCAGGGCGGTGCAGAAGTTCCGGTCGGCGCCGTGCACGAGGATGTTGGAGACGAACGGGCAGACCGCCTTGAACTGGCCCTCGACCTCGGCCGGGGCGATGTACTTGCCGCCCGAGGTCTTGATCAGGTCCTTCTTGCGGTCGGTGATCCGCAGGTAGCCGTCGGCGGACAGCTCACCGATGTCACCGGTGTGGAACCAGCCGTCGGCTTCCAGGACCTCGGCGGTCTTCTCCGGCAGCCCGTGGTAGCCCTCCATGATGCCGGGGCCGCGGAGCAGGATCTCGCCGTCGTCCGCGATGCGCACCTCGGTGCCGGGCATGGGCTTGCCGACCGTGCCGGTGCGGTAGGCCTCGCCGGGGTTGACGAAGCTGGCGGCGCTGGACTCCGTGAGGCCGTAGCCCTCCAGGATGTGGATGCCCGCGCCGGAGAAGAAGAAGCCGATGTCCGGGGCCAGGGCCGCGGAACCGGAGACGGCCGCCCGGAGGTTGCCGCCGAAGGCCTCGCGCAGCTTGGCGTAGACGAGCTTGTCGGCGATCGCGTGCTTGATCGTCAGGCCGGCCGGGGCGTCCGCCTTGCCGGTGCGGCGGAAGTTGTCCTGGGACACCCGGGCGTACTCGCGGGCGACGCCGGCCGCCCACTGGAAGATCTTGTACTTGGCGCCGCCGCCGGCCCGGGCCTTGGACGCCACCCCGTTGTAGACCTTCTCGAAGATCCGCGGCACGGCGGCCATGTAGGTCGGCTTCACGACCGGCAGATTCTCGATGATCTTGTCGATGCGGCCGTCGACCGCGGTGACGTGCCCGACGCCGATCTGGCCGGCCGTGAGGACCTTGCCGAAGACGTGCGCGAGCGGCAGCCAGAGGTACTGCACGTCCTCACCGGTGACCAGCCCGCTGGCCTCGATGGCCCGGGCCATATACGACCAGCAGTCGTGCTGGAGCCGCACGCCCTTGGGCTTGCCCGTGGTGCCGGAGGTGTAGATGAGGGTGGCGAGCTGGTCGGAGGTGATCGCGGCGACCCGCTTGCGGATCAGGTCCGGCTCCTTCTCCAGCCGGGCCGCGCCGCGCCGCTCCAGCTCGGCGAGGGAGAGGACCCAGCCCTCCGGGTCGCCCTCGGCCGGTGCGGCGGCGGCCTCGTCGAGCACCACGACGTGCGCCAGCTCGGGGAGTTCGGCGCGCCGCTCGCGGGCCTTGGCCAGCTGCGTCGCGTCCTCGGCGATCAGCACGCGGCTGCTGGAGTCGGAGAGGATGTACGCCGTCTCCTCGGCGTTCGTGCTGGGGTAGACCGTGGTGGTCGCGGCGCCCGCGCAGAGGATGCCCAGGTCGGCGAGGATCCACTCGACCCGGGTGCTGGAGGCGATGGCGACCCGCTGTTCGGCCTCCACGCCCAGCTCGATCAGGCCGGCGGCCGCGGCGAAGACCCGCTCCGCCGCCTGTCCCCAGGTGTAGGAGCGCCACTCGTCGGGGCCCTTGCCCGAGGCAGGCGGGACCGGATAGCGGTATGCCTCCCGGTCCGGGGTCGACTCGACCCGGTCGAGGAAAAGCGTCGCCACGGAGGGCGGCCTGTTCTCAATCAACGTCTGCGTGTCGCTCACGACAATCCTCCGTGCCCCGCTGAGGTGCTGTAACGGAACTTGTTTAACCGGCGAGTAACCTTCAGGCAGGCCCAGAGTAGAGTGCGACCGGCTCGTTTGTAAGGGTCTGAGAGCCACTCGTTCGCAGAGCGGAATTTCCCCCTCCGCCGCAGGCGTGGCCAGCGCGAAGGCGCCCGTCCCCGGTGGGGACGGGCGCCTTCGCGCTGCGCCGCTGGGGCAGCCGGGGACCCGGGCTACTTCTTGCCCTTGCTCTCGCCGGCGGCGGAGTCGGAGGACAGCACCGCGATGAACGCCTCCTGGGGCACCTCCACGCTGCCGACCATCTTCATCCGCTTCTTGCCCTCCTTCTGCTTCTCCAGCAGCTTCCGCTTACGGGAGATATCACCGCCGTAGCACTTGGCGAGGACGTCCTTGCGGATGGCGCGGACGGTCTCGCGGGCGATGACCCGGCTGCCGATGGCCGCCTGGATCGGCACCTCGAAGTTCTGCCGCGGGATGAGCTCGCGCAGCTTGGCGACGAGCCGCACCCCGTACGCGTACGCCTTCTCCTTGTGCGTGATCGCCGAGAAGGCGTCCACCTTGTCGCCGTGCAGCAGGATGTCGACCTTGACGAGGTCGGCGGTCTGCTCGCCGGTGGGCTCGTAGTCGAGCGAGGCGTAGCCGCGGGTCTTGGACTTCAGGGCGTCGAAGAAGTCGAAGACGATCTCGGCCAGGGGCAGGGTGTAGCGGAGCTCGACACGGTCCTCGGAGAGGTAGTCCATACCCAGCAGCGTGCCGCGGCGGGTCTGGCAGAGCTCCATGATCGCCCCGATGAACTCGCTGGGCGCGAGGAGGGTGGCCCGGACGACCGGCTCGTGCACCTCGTCGATCTTGCCGGTGGGGAACTCGCTGGGGTTGGTGACGGTGTGCTCGGTGCCGTCCTCCATGATCACGCGGTAGATCACGTTGGGCGCGGTGGCGATCAGGTCGAGACCGAACTCGCGCTCCAGCCGCTCGCGGATCACGTCCAGGTGGAGCAGGCCGAGGAAGCCGACGCGGAAGCCGAAGCCGAGCGCCGCGGACGTCTCCGGCTCGTAGACCAGGGCGGCGTCGTTGAGCTGGAGCTTGTCCAGGGCGTCGCGCAACTCCGGGTAGTCCGAGCCGTCCAGCGGGTAGAGACCGGAGAACACCATCGGCTTGGGGTCCTTGTAGCCGCCCAGGGCCTCGGTGGCGCCCTTGTTGAGCAGCGTGACGGTGTCGCCGACCTTGGACTGGCGGACGTCCTTCACTCCGGTGATGAGATAGCCGACCTCGCCGACGCCCAGGCCGTCGGAGGGCGTCATCTCGGGAGAGGAGACGCCGATCTCCAGCAGCTCGTGGGTGGCGCCGGTGGACATCATCCGGATCCGCTCGCGCTTGGCGAGATGGCCGTCGACGACCTTCACATAGGTCACCACGCCGCGGTAGGCGTCGTACACGGAGTCGAAGATCATCGCGCGGGCGGGCGCCTCCGCGTCGCCGACCGGTGCCGGGACCTCGGCGACGACCTTGTCGAGCAGCGCCTCGACGCCCTCGCCGGTCTTCGCGGAGACCTTGAGCACGTCGGACGGGTCGCAGCCGATGAGATGCGCGAGCTCGGCGGCGAACTTCTCGGGCTGGGCGGCCGGCAGGTCGATCTTGTTCAGCACCGGGATGATCGTGAGGTCGTTCTCCATCGCCAGATACAGGTTGGCGAGGGTCTGGGCCTCGATGCCCTGGGCCGCGTCCACCAGCAGGATGCAGCCCTCGCAGGCGGCCAGGGAACGGGAGACCTCATAGGTGAAGTCGACGTGGCCGGGGGTGTCGATCATGTTGAGCACATGGGTGGTGCCCTGGTTCTCGCCCTCTCCGGGCGCCCAGGGCAGCCGCACCGCCTGGGACTTGATCGTGATACCGCGCTCACGCTCGATGTCCATGCGGTCGAGGTACTGGGCGCGCATCTGACGCTGCTCGACCACACCGGTCAGCTGGAGCATCCGGTCGGCGAGCGTCGACTTGCCGTGGTCGATGTGCGCGATGATGCAGAAGTTGCGGATCAGCGCCGGATCGGTACGGCTCGGCTCCGGCACAGGGGTAGGGGTCGCGGGCACGCAGGGTCCATTCGGTGATGAGACGCAGCTTGGTCGGGTCTGTGACAGTCCCCCCCATCGTCCCATGACCGCGGCGCCCGGTCCGGTTTGGGAGGCCTCGGCCCTGCTGGTAGCCTGGTCCATCGCGTCTCGTGCCCTCTTCGTTCGCATCGTTCGCACGGAGCACCGAGCACGGCGCACCCGAGAATCCGACGAAGCTGCAAAGGCTCTTTACGTGGCGAACATCAAGTCCCAGATCAAGCGGAACAAGACCAACGAGAAGGCGCGCCAGCGCAACAAGGCCGTCAAGTCCTCGCTGAAGACCGCGATCCGCAAGACCCGCGAGGCCGTGGAGGCCGGTGACCTGGAGAAGGCCACCACCGCCGCCCGCGAGGCCGCCAAGAAGCTGGACAAGGCCGCCAGCAAGGGCGTGATCCACAAGAACGCCGCCGCCAACAAGAAGTCGGCGCTGGCTCACCGGGTCGCCTCCCTCAAGGGCTGACCTCCGGGGCTGCCCCCCCCAGGGGCCGGCTTCGGCCCCCCTCCGCTTCACTCGCGGTACGGAACCGCTCCGCCGGCTGGACGCCGCGGGAGGCCGTACGGCACTCGCTCGACCCGGGAATCCTGTTCCCGGTTTCCGCCGGTCCGGACCCAGCGGGCCCTCTCAACCGCTCCGAACCGGCACCACTCTCCCGCGGCCCCGCCGCGGGACCGGCGCCGTACGCGGCCTGCGTTCGCCACGCGGGTACGGCGCACCCAGCTCGGACCGCGAGGCCCCGTACCGCCCTTCCCCGGGGTGGTACGGGGCCTTCGGCGTTACGGGACCTTGGGCTTTGCGGGGAACGGGATCCGCGCCGGGCGGGCTGGATGGCCGCGCTCGGGGAGGCCGCCTCGCCGGGTGGGCCGAGGCAGGTGCATCGGGTCAGGCGCGCCGTGTCAGTTCCGGCGGGTGGCCGGGCGGGCCGCGCCGGCCACCGCCACCACGGCCTTCTCCAGGGCGTAACCGGGGTCGGCGCCGCCGCCCTTGACGGCGCCGTCCGCCTCCGCGACGGCGCGCAGCGCGGCGGACACCCCGTCGGCCGACCAGCCGCGCATCTGCTGTCGTACCCGGTCGATCTTCCAGGGCGGCATGCCCAGATCACGGGCGAGATCACCGGGCCGTGCCCCGCGCGGGGCGGACGCCAGCTTGCCGATGGCCCGCACCGCCTGTGCCAGCGCGCTGGTGATCAACACGGGGGCGACGCCGGTGGACAGGGACCAGCGGAGCGCCTCCAGCGCCTCGGCCGTCCGGCCCTCGACCGCCCGGTCGGCGACCGTGAAGCTGGAGGCCTCGGCGCGGCCGGTGTAATAGCGCGCCACGACGGCGTCGTCGATCGGGCCGTGCACATCTGCGGCGAGCTGCGAACAGGCGCTCGCCAGCTCGCGGAGATCGCTGCCCAGGGCGTCGATCAGCGCCTGGCACGCCTCCGGGGTGGCCGACCGCCCCGCGGCGCGGAACTCGCCGCGGACAAAGGACAGCCGGTCGGCCGGCTTCGTCATCTTCGGGCAGGAGACCTCCCGGGCGCCCGCCTTGCGCGCCGCGTCCAGCAGTCCCTTGCCCTTGGCGCCGCCGGCATGGACCAGGACGAGGGTGATCTCCTCGGCGGGCGAGCCCAGATAGGCCTTGACGTCCTTCACCGTGTCGGCCGAGAGGTCCTGGGCGTTCCGTACCACCACGACCTTGCGCTCGGCGAAGAGCGACGGGCTGGTCAGCTCGGCGAGAGTGCCCGGCTGCAGCACGTCGGGGGTGAGGTCGCGCACATCGGTGTCGGCGTCGGCGGCACGCGCCGCCGCGATCACCTCCCGCACGGCGCGTTCCAGGAGCAGTTCCTCCTGGCCCACGGCGAGCGTGACGGGGGTGAGCGGGTCGTCGGTCGTCGTCTTTCTGGCCATCGCGGTCCAGCATCCCACGGGGCACCGACAGCACTCACCGGGCGGGACCGCCCGGGCGGCGCCTGGTGCGGCCTCCGGCGGTCCGGACGGCTGGCGCCGGTGCCGCACAATGTGCGGATGAACGGAGCACATCCCCTCTCCGAGGAGCCCGCACCGGCCGGGACGGGCATCGTCCACCGCCTGCTGGTGCTGCCCGACCGGGACGCGGCCGAGGAAGCGGCCGCCGAGGCGGTGGAGCGCTTCGGCCTCGGCGGGGAACCGGAGGTCGTACGCGAGGCGCTCGCCGGTGAGGACGACGCCGAGGACGCCCAGTGGCTGGTCGTGATCGAGGAGCCGGCCGACGGCCGGGACCCGGCGGCTCTGAAGGCGCTGGAGGAGCTCGCGGCGGAGTACGACGGCTGGCTCGAGTCCGAGTGACGCCCGGCAGACGGGAGGCCGGACAGGGCCGGAACGGAGCCTGCGCGGAGGAACGGACAATCCCGAACAGCCCCGCGATGAACGGTGCGTGACGGGTCGGGGAATCCGTTTCCGGCCATGGTGGCCGTCCATACAGTGCTCGCACCGGTCCGACCGTCCTTGCGAGGTTCCGCTGTGAGAATGCCCGAGATCGAGATCGTTCTCGCCGCCGTCGGCATCGCCGCCACCTTCGCGGTCTGGTCCTTCGACCGCTTCATGCCCGGCCGCAAGAGGATCGGCTACCGGGTGCAGATGGACACCGCGATCGGCATGAACCCGCAGGATGCCCACACCCTGGTCCAGCTGCGGCTGATACGGGAGGGGCAGGAGGTCAGCAACGCCACCCTGGCGCTGCTGCGGGTGGAGAACGACGGCAGCAAGGACATCGTCCGGCAGGACTACCAGGAGCCGCTGTCGGTCGAGTTCAGCGACCGGACCATCGTCGGGGCCGACGTACCCGACGCCAATCCGCCCAATCTCGCGGCCATGCTGACGCGCAACGGAGGGCTGCGCCACGACGGCGGCCGGCTCGTCCTGCCCAGGGTGCCGCTGAACCGGAAGGACCACTTCAAGCTGCTCGTCCTGCTCACCGGCGAGCCGCGCGGCGAGGTGACCGTGGACGGCTTCCTGAGCGGTGGCCGTATCCGCCGCAACCAGCAGCGGCGCGGCCCGCGCAAGATCTATCTGGGCCTCGGCGCCTTCCTCGTCACGCTCCTCGGTGTGCTCGGCGGCCTGTGGCTCAACGGCGGCACCGCGCCGGCGAAGAGCCGGTGCGCTTCCGGCGAGCTGACCGTGGACGGCTCCACGGCCTTCCAGCCGCTGATGGAGGAGATCGCCGAGGCCTACGAGGCCGAGTGCCCCGGCGCCGCGATCGAGGTGCGGGCCGGCGGCAGCCTGTCCGGGATACGGGAGCTGCGGAGCGCGGGCCAGGCAGCGCCGGACGGCGGCGACGTACCCCGGATCACCGTGTCCGACGGACCCGCGCCCTCCCGGTACCGGGAACTGCGGGGCCGTCCGCTCGGCGTGGTGATCTTCAGCGTGGTCGTCAACAAGGAGGCGGGGGTGCACAACCTCACCCGCGCCGAACTCCGCGACCTCTACTCCGGCCGGATCACCAACTGGCGGCAGCTGGGCGGCAACGACGTGCCGGTCAGCCTGGTCAGCCGCAGCGCGGACTCCGGCACCCGGCAGGCCTTCGAGGACAGCGTGCTGGGCGGCTCCGAACCGGCGGTCTCCTCCGACGACTGCACCAGCAGGGACCGCGACCGGAAGGCCCGGGTCATCCGCTGCGAACGCGGCGGGACGGCTCAGTTGCTCGCCGAGGTCGGCACGGTCGAGGGCGCGATCGGCTACACGGAGATGTCGGCCGCCACCCGGCACCCCGGCGTGGAACGGGTCCAGCTCGACGGCTACGAGCCGGACATCGAACCGGTGAAGCGGGACCGCTACCCGTACTGGACCGTCGAGTACGCCTATACCTACGGCAGCCCCCAAGACGACGGTCTCACCGCCGAATTCCTGGCCTATCTCAACAGCGACACCGCCAAGAACCTGATGCGTTCCCACGGCCATGTGCCCTGCGTCGACCACCGCTCCCTGCCGGACTCGCTCTGCCGGCCGTGACGGCGGCGCCGGGCCGGGAGGGCGGGCCCGTCACCGCGATCGTCCCGTCCGTATCGGTCCGCAGCACGACCGCGCCCCCCGCGCGGAGAGCGGCCAGCGTCCGCGGGGCCGGGTGCCCGTAATCGTTGTCCGCGCCACAGGAGATGAGAGCGATCCGGGGCCGCAGGCGGGCCAGCAGGCCCGGGTCCTGGTAGGCGGAGCCGTGGTGGGCGACCTTCAGGATGTCGACGGGCGGCAGTTCGGCGGACATCGCCAGACGCTGCTGGGCCGGCGGTTCCAGATCACCGAGCAGCAGCACGGTGAGCCCTCCGGTGCGCACCAGCATCGTGACACTCGCGTCGTTGGCACCACCCCCGGCGACCGGACCCGGCAACGGCCACAGCACCTCCCAGGCGATCGCGCCCAGCCGCCGCGGCCCCGGCGCGGTCCGCAGCACCCGGACCCCCGCGGCCGCCGCGGTCCGCCGCACGAAGGCCGCCTGGTCCGGCGGTTCGTCGAGTGTCGTCGTCTCGATGGCGCCGACCGAGCGGCCCCGCAGCAGACCGGGCAGGCCGGCCACATGGTCCGCGTGAAAGTGGGTCAGGACCAGCAGCGGGATGCGCCGGACGCCGAGACTCCGCAGACAGCGGTCCACCGCCTCCGGCTCCGGCCCCGCGTCGACGACCAGGGCCCGGTCCCCGCCCGCCGTGAGGACCAGGGCTTCCCCCTGGCCCACGTCTTCTCTGTCAAGTTCAGCGTGTTGAAGTCTTGCAGTCTGCGCGGACTCTGGCGGAGGCTGCCCGTCCGGGTGGTGCCGTCCAGCCTGCATCGAGGGTTCGGACCACTCACACAGGCAGGAACAGGGCACTCTCTTTCTGGTCTGCTCCAGATGGAGCAGGGATAGTGACCAGCCTCCTCCATACGCGTTGGCGCCGTCGTGCCGAAGAATGCATCCGCCGCCAGCAATATCAGCGCCGTCCCGGCCAATACGCTGCAGCCGTTCCTGCTGAGTTCCACACAAGGGGAAGCCGCGCGAACGCTGCTGAGTTACGCGTCCGCCCTCGCGCTGCCTGGTCCTGACGCTCAGCTCGTCGCCGTGGTGGTGGCCATCCGGGCCGCACGTGGTGGTGTCGGCAACCTCACCGGGGCAGACCTGTCCGCTCTGCGGCTCAGCGATGCACGCGAAGCCGTCGACGCCCTTCGCAGCCTGGGCTGGCAGATCGGCGACGCTCTCTTCGACGAAGATCCCGCAACTCCGGTCCCGATCACGGTCCCCGACCTGACCCGCACAGATGATCAACCGCTTCCCTTCGGGAAGAACGTACGCTCACGGGTGTCTGGATGGACCACGCGAGCCTTGTCCGCCAAGCCGGTCAAGAAACTTCCTCCTGCGGCACGGCTGGCCGACCTGTTCCTCGCGGCACACAGCACGTCCAAGCTCCTCGGGCAGATCCCGCCCGACTTCCCGCAAGCCTGCCGAGCCGCCCTGCCCGACCCGGGGGTGCCAGATAATGGCACCCCCTATCGGTCGCGGCCGATTTTGACCGGAAGTGTGGTGACCGTCGCACGGCGGATGGCCAACTGAGACCTGCTGCCTCTCGCTGAAGTCGACCATCCTGGACGGTCGGATCCTGCGGTCGAGGACCGTTCCCGGCATCGAGCAGGAGTTGTACGCCCTGCTCACGGTCTACCCCGCGGATGCGCGGTCCAGAGCGCTGCTGTCATGGACTGCCGGGTGGGCGCGGGTCCGCTATCGTCGCCAGCAGCAGACCATCACGCGCCAGCCACCGTCCGGTGAACCCCGTCGGCTCCTGGCCCGCCCGTGTCAGACCGCCCCGACGCGGCGGTCGGAGTTGCGCGTGGAACGTGTTCCGGTCAGGTTCGATCGTGATCACAGCATCGTGGAAGCCCAGCCAGCGCCGGGCGAGCGGGAACCAGGACTTGTAGACCGCCTCCTTGCAGCAGAACAGCAACCGGTCCCACTGGACCGGGTACCCACTGGCCGAAAGATCGTCGAGGTGTCGCCGCTCCGCGGCATCGGCGATCTGATGGATCCCGCCGAGCAAGGGCTCGTTGGGCTCGGCGTCGATGCCCACTGCACGCACACGGTCCGTACGCGCGACAGCCGCCGCCCGGTAGCCGGGGCAGTGCGTCATGCTCCCTACGATCGCCGGGGGCCAGAGCGGGGCGCCGTGCTCGTCCGGCAGCAGCGCCCCCGGCCGTACGTCCAATTCCGCCAGGGCCGTTCGTGCGCAGCGTCGCACCGTGGCGAACTCAAGACGACGCCTCTGTGTCGTGCCTGAGACGGCCTCGCTCTCCCCCGGACAGAGCGGTGCCTCCACCGCGTCATCGAACGCCTCTGCGGACCGGACCCACGGCGGCAACAGTTCCTCGATCACCCTCTCTCCCGCATCATGACCTGTCGGCGACGGCCGCGAGGGCCTTCGCCACCGCGTTCCGGCCGCCGTCGAAGGGGCTGAGGAGGCTGACGGCCCGTGAACGGGTGCCTTCAGCGAGGTTGTTGCGCGCGAAGCCCTGGAGTGTTCCGGACAGGCCGAGATCGAGATACAGGAAGTCTCCGCGGTCCTGCATGATCCGCATCGTCTCCTCGAACTCGATCGGGCCGCGAGCCACACGCCAGAAGTGGCCGGCCGTCGGACTCTCGACCAGACGGCCGTCCACGCACGACACCCAGGGAATGCCAGGCGCCCTCAGTACCACCCCTTCGAAGGAGCCACGGAACGGATCACGCACATCATCCATCAGGTACGAGTGGAACCCGTGCTCCACCGGCACACGCTGATGCACCACGCCCGCCGCGCGCAGCTGCGCGGCCGCGCGTTCGAGCACGTCCGTCGCGCCGGCGACGACTAGATGGCCCGGGTAGTTCCGCGCCGCTACGTCGGTGCCGTACAGCGCCGGCGCATCGTCGAAGACCGTCGTATCGGCGAGGACGGCGAGCATCCCGCCGGGCACTCGGGTGTGCAGCAGCGCGCCCTGGCGCGCCAGCAGGCGCAGGCACTCCGCCGGTTCAACGGTCCCGGCCACCGCCGCGGCCGTGTACTCGCCGAGGCTCGAACCGAGCACGTACCGTGCCTCGACGCCGGCCGCCTGCACGGCTTCCGCGAGCGCCAGTTGGAACATGACGATCGCGGGGTGGGTGAGCCGGGTGTCGGTGAACGGATCCGTCTTCCTCCTGGCCGGGTCGAAAACCCGGTCCAGCACGGACTCGCCCAACTCCTCGGCGAGCACGGCGTCATGGCGAAACAGGGCCGCCCGGAAGACGGCGTCCGTCTCGAACAGTTCGCGCCCCATGTGGTGGTACTGCGAGCCCTGCCCCGAGAACATGAAGACTGCGGGCAGCCCCGCCTGACGCCGCGTATCGGCGACATCAGGCAGGATCAGCGGGGCGGCCACCTCACGCGACATGTGTCTGTGACTCCAGCATCCGCTCGGCCTCCTCGACTTCCAGGCTCCCGGCCACCACCTGGCGGAGCACCTCCTCGATCCCCGAGTCGTCCGCGGATGACGTCATCCGCCCTGCCAGATGGACGGCGAACTCGCGGAGGGTGGGGTACTCGTAGATGTCGGCCACCGGCAGATCAGTGCCGTACCGGGCGTTGACCACGCCCATCCACTCGACGGCGATGATGGAGTCCAGTCCGACGTCGATGAACTTGTCCTCGGCGCCCAGCTCCTCGGTGGGGACGTAGAGCACCTCGGCAAGGGTCTGTATCAACTCGCCCACCAACGAGGACGGGTCCACCGACACGCTCCGCGGGATGTCCTCGGTCACCCGCGCCGCGCCGGGCTCGGTCGCCGTCGCGGCGCCACCGGCGGGGGCGGCCGGCCGCGTGGCCCTGGCCAGTTCGGCGGCGAGCTCGCGGATCGTCGGGAACTCGTACACGTCGGCCGTCTCCAAGGAGGCGCCGAAGCAGGTGTTGACGACGCGGATCCACTCCACTGCGACGATGGAATCGAGTCCGATGTCGATGAACTTGCCGTCGATGCTCACCTCGTGCGGCTCCAGATACAGCACCTCGGCGAGACTGCTCGCCAACCGCCGCTCCAGCAGCGCACGGTCCGCCTCCTGCGGGGCGCGTTGCGCAGGGTGCCCCGGTGAGACGGGCGATGCCGTGCTCGCGGACGGTTCGGGCAGTTCACGCAGACCGATCCCGCTCGGCTTGGGCACACCGGGCTGTGGCTGGATCCTCGGCGAGGCGTACGCCGCGGGTGCGGCGAGCTGGATGCCCGCCGGTGCGGCCGGCGCCGGCTCCGCCTCGGTGTCCGCCCTGTGCACCGGCACATCGGCGCGGTCGGCGGTGGCCGCCTCGTCCGGTGCCGTCGGCAACCAGTAGCGGCGTCGCTGGAAGGGGTAGGTCGGCAGGTGGGTCCTGCGCGCGGGGCCGCCGACGCGCAGCGCGTCCCACTCGATGGGGCCGCCGAGCGTCCATAGCTCGGCGACCTTGTCCAGCTTGTCCTTGGCGCCCCAGCTCCGCAGCATCGCGGCGGCGTCCTCGTCGTTCTCCAGCACCGTCAACCGCGGCTGGTTCTCCACCGTGCCCTGCCAGCACCGGGCGCTGCCTTCGTCACGGGTGAACGACCGCAGTTCCGCGGCGAGTTCGTCGAAATCAGTGACGACGAAGGCCACCCGGTGGGGCCACTCCGTACGCCCGGTCTGCAGGGTGTACGCGATGTCCCGCAGGCCCGGAGCGTCGAGGGAGCCGGGGTCGGTGGCCGCGACCTCGATGGCACGCAGCAGGTTCCGTGCCATGGAACGCAGTTGTTCACCGGTCGTGGCAGACATGGGTATCAGTTGCCGAGCCTGCGGGGCGGCCCCTGCGTCATCGTCACGAGCGGACTGCGCGGGCAGGTACTCCTCCAGCAGAACGTGAGCGTTGCTGCCACCGAAGCCGAACGAACTGACGCCAGCGCGGCGCGGGAGCGCCTCGCCGTCGGCCCCCTTGACGGGTTCCCACGGCTGTGCCCGGTCCACGACGCGGAAGGGGCTGCCGTCCAGCTTGATGAGCGGGTTGGGCTTGTCGAAGTGCAGCGTGGCCGGCAGGGTCCGGTGTCTGATCGCTGCCACGACCTTCAGCATTCCGGCTAGGCCGGCCGCTGACTCCAGGTGGCCGATGTTCGTTTTCACCGAGCCGAGCCCGCAGGCACCGGGCCGCAGTTCCACACCCGCACGCTCGGCCAACCGCCCGAAGGCGCTCTTGAGACCGTGCACCTCGATGGGGTCGCCGAGCGGCGTGCCGGGGCCATGGGCCTCGATGTAGCCGACCGTGTCCGGGCCGACCCCGGCCCGTGTGTAGACGTCGCTGACCAGGTCGGCGTGGGCCTGGGGGTTGGTGATCGTTAGCGAGTTCGTCCGTCCGCCGTGGTTTGATCCGATGCCTCGGACGACCGCGTGGATCGCGTCGCCGTCGGCGACCGCGGTGGCCAGCGGCTTGAGCAGTACGACCGCCCCGCCCTCGGCCCGTACGTATCCGTCCGCCCGGCTGTCGAAGGCCCGGCACAGGCCGTCGTCGGAGAGCATGCCGTTGCGGCTGAGCGCCTCGAACCTACGGCTGGACCAGCACAGGTTCACGCCACCGGCCAGTGCGTACTCGCAGTCACCGTGCTCCAGCGCGCGCACTGCCTGCTGCACAGCCACCAACGAACTGGCGCACGCCGTGTCGATGGTCATGCTGGGCCCGTGCAGATCGAACCAGTACGAGACCCGGTTGGCGATGATCGCAGCCGAGGTGCCGGTCGGCAGGTACGCGTCGACTTCCCCGTGCCGCGTCTCGGCCAGCTCGGTGTAGTCGGAGTTGGCAACCCCCATGAAGACACCGGTCCGCGACCCCTGGAGCGCGGCGGCCCGGTACCCGGCGTCCTCGATGGCCTGCCAGGCCAGTTCCATGGCGAACCGCTGCTGCGGATCCATGAACATGGCCTCGCGCGGCGAGATGTTGAAGAACGCGGCGTCGAACGCGTCCGCGTCGGCGAGGAAGCCGCCGCGCGCCGCGCGCCCGGCGGACTCTCGGCGCTCTGGCGGAGGGTCACCTATGACGCAGCGGCCCTCGTCCAGCAACTGCCAGAACTCGTCCATCGACTCGGCGCCGGGGAGGCGCAGGCTCACGCCGACGATGGCGATCCCCTCGGCCCGAGCGTTTCCGCTTCCCTCGACGCTGTCACCCATGTGTGTCATATCCACTGTCCCCGTTCCCTCAGACCGGCTGGTTGCCGCCCTGCTTCTGGTGAACGAATTCGGTGATCCCCGAAAGGGACACGAGCACGTTCATGAAGAGGTCTTCGTCCGTCATCTCGACCTTCAAGTCCTCCTGGAGGAAGCGGAGAATGTTGAGGTAGTCCCGTGATTCGACCACGCCCGCCTTGAACAGGTCGGTGTCCTCGGTGATCTCCGCGTCGAACGTCACCAGAAGGGATTCCTCCATGAACTGCTTGATCTGCTTCCGTACTGCGTCCATCGCGTCGGCGTCCTTACGTGTGAAAGTTGATTCTTGTGTGCGGTGTACGGAAGCGGATCAGGTCCGGTCCGCCTTGCGTCCCCGAATGGTGCAGACCTTGCGGCGCCACATCAACCGGCCGTCGTGCTCGGTGAATTCGGTGGCGATGTCCGAGTCCGCGAGACCGGCGGTGAGGAGGCGGCCGATCGCCATGCGACTGTCCTCGGTCTGTGCGACGTGTTCCACGTAGTCGTGGAAGTCGAGCAGGGACTCGGACTCGAAGAGACCGGTCACCTTGACGCCGTTGCCCTTGAAGAGTTCGAAGAACTCCCGCTTCCCGTACGTGAGGTGGTGGCTGCGGTCGATGAGCCGCTCCATCTCTTCGAAATAGCGGTCCTTCTTCTCGTCTCCGTACGCCATGACGTCCTGGATGCACAGTCGTCCGCCGGGGCGGCAGCAGCGCACCATCCCGGCGAAGACCTCCCGGTGGCGCGCCATGTGGTGGAAGGCCGACCGGGACACGACGACCGAGAACCGGTCGGCCTCCAGGTCGAGCCGCTCCACGTTGCGGCACACGAACGAGGTGTTCGCCAGGCCGCGTTCGGCCGCGTTGCGGCGGGCGACCGTGATCATCCCCTCCGAGATGTCCACGCCGGTGACGGAGCGGACCCGTCGCGCGCCGTACAGGGCCAGGGCTCCGGTGCCGCAGGCCAGGTCCAACAGATCGTCGCCCGCGGACAGTTCACAGAACTCGGCGAGCCCGCGGAGCATGCGCTCGTCCTTGGTCACCGACCAGCTGTCGAAATGCTCCGCTCCTTCGTTGAACTGCTCGATGACCGCACGATGGGTGCTCACCGTCTTCACTCCCCGTTCTCGAATGTCTTGGCGTAGGCGATCTTTCCGCTGGCCGTCCGGCTGATCCGCGGCACCACCACGATCCGTACCTGCGTGGGGTCCACCCGGAAGGTCCGGCGCAGCGTCTGCTTCGCCAGCCGCGCCAGCGCGGCGTCCTCGACGGCGACCGCCAGTTCTTCGTCGCTGCCGCCGCAGGCGCAGGTGATACCGCTGCGTGTGAGGCCCTGCTCCAGTTCGTCGAGGTCGTAGCGGACGCCGGACAGCTTCACGAAGCGGCCGCTCCGGCCGGCGATGTAGTAGCAGCCGTCCTCGTCGACGTAGGCGAGGTCGCCGGTGTCGAGCACGCCGCCGAGCTGGTCCCCGTGGGCCAGGTCGCCCCGTCCGTTCGCGTGACCCTGCATCACGTTCGGGCCTTCGTAGTGGAGCCGGCCGGTCCGTCCCGCGGCAGCGATCCTCGCTCCCTGCTCGTCCTTGAGGTACAGCGTGCCGCCGGGCACGGCCCGCCCGATGCTGCCGGGCTTGGCCGACAGCAGTTCGGGCGGCAGATAGGCCATGCGGGCCGTCGCCTCCGTCTGCCCGTACATCACGTAGAAGCGGACGCCTCTGCGGTCCGCCTCCGCGGCGTACCGTTCGACCCGCTCGGTGGGCAGTCGGCCGCCGGCTTGTGTGAAGTACCGCAGGCTGGGCAGTTCGACGGACGGGAAGCGCAGCGTGTCCAGCATCTCGTACGTGTAGGGGACCCCGGAGAACGACGTCGCTTCGTGCCTGCGGCAGTAGTTCCAGAACTCGCCGCGCACCAGGGACTCGCCGGTGAGCAGCAGGGTGGCGCCGACGTGCAGATGACTGGTGATGACCGACAGGCCGTAGGAATAGCTCATGGGAAGGCTGGTCACGGGCCGTTCCGTGGCGTCGAGTTCGAGGTACTCGGCGATGGAGCGGGCGTTGGCCGTGATGTTCGCGCGGGTCAGCCGCACCCCCTTGGGGGAGCCGGTCGAGCCCGATGTGAGCAGCACGGCGCTCAGGTCTGGGTGGAGCGGCCCCCCCGGCCCGTAGCGGGTCGGCGCCAGGGTGTAGTCGCCGATGGAGAACAGCGCGGGATCCGCCGCCTGCCCCGCTCCCCACACATACTCGGGCCGGTAGGCGTCCATGAGCCGGGTGACCAGGGCCGGGTCGAGGCTGTGATCGACCGGCAGCACCACGTGGCCGCTCGCGACACCGCCCAGGTATCCGATCAGCGACTCGATGCTGTTCCGCGTCCGCAACAGGATCAGCGCCCGTTCGCCCCGGGGCAGTCTGTCGCCGAACTCGTGCGCCAACTCGTGCAGTTCACGGAACGAGAACCGGCGGTCGTCGTCGTCGACCACCGCCGTCCGGTCCCCGTGCCGGTGCAGTTCCTCGAAGAAGTCCATGGGCTACTTGACCGGTGCGCCGATGAGATAGAGGACCTCGCCCTTGCCGACGCCTTCCGCGTGCACCGCGGTGCCGATCTTCCACTCGTAGTCCACCGCGTCGATGTTCGCCGTGAGTTCGCGCAACTGGTCCGGCGTGTACACCCGGAGAATGGACACGACCCCGTCCCAGATCGTGGCGAGGGGAATCACCGGAAGCAGATACGTGAAAAGGAACCGGGAAGCCCTCCGGGGCCTCAGGAAAGGCGTCACGAGGAGCAGGCCGATCGGCACGGTGACGATGAGTTTGGCAATGGCCTTGGGGCCCTTGTTGCCGAGTTCGAAGACACCGATGGGCACCTTCTTGTCCACCGCGTCCTGCAGGATCGCCTGTGCCATGTCCGGCTTGAAATGGTGGAACGCCGTGAAGATGGTGCGGAAACCTTCGAGCCGTTCGGGCACGTCCGTGGCATCGACCGACTCGGTCTCGTACTCGATGCCCTCGCACATCTCCTTGATCTTCTGAAATGCCTCCAGGTTCGGGTACTTGTCGCTGAGGGTGACCGTCACCTTCTTGTCGAGCAGTGCGGACAGGTCCCGTTGCAGGTTGGCTATGCCGCCGCTGCCGCCGGAGCACAGGTCCACGATCCGCACCGGGTCCTGGTCGTCCACCGCTTCCGCGATCAACGGCACGACGGGCGCGTACCTGTTGGTCTTGGAAAAGACGAACGAGAGAAAGTCCGTGGTGCCCCGCCGGAACACGTCGGGAAACCACTTGAGGTCCTCGAACTCGAACAGATGCCGTCGCTTCATTTGCTTCTCCTTGTGGTGCCGTGGCTCATGGATCGGACGGAGGACCGCTCAGGCGGTCAGGGCGCCCGCGATGTGCCGGAGCAGCAGGTGCTGGTCCCGGTCGGCGCGCAGGAAGAGGTGGTCGCCGGAGACCACGTGCAGGGCGAAGGCGCCGCTGGTCACCTTCTGCCATGCGGCCATGTCGGCCTCGGTCACTTTGTCGTCGCGCAACCCGTGCACCGCGGTGACCGGAATGTCGAAGCCGGGCTCGTCGGGCTCCCGGTAGTCGCGCACCAGCTTCAGTTCCGCGAGCCGGGTCGGCAGCAGGGCCCGCGCCAACTCTTCGCTGAGGTCGGCCTCGGAGGTGAGCACGCCCTGAATGGCCGCGCGTTCGTCGGATGTCGCGGTGGCCAGGTCGGCCGGGCAGGGGATGTCGTCGTACCCGATCGCGGCGAACTTCTCGCGGGTGAAGGCCACCAAGGGGTTCGGCTGCACGCTGGGCGCCGAGTACGCGCCCACGACGAGGTGCTCCGGCTTGGTCTCGTGCCTCCGCCACAGCCGGTGGGCGAGCCGGTAGGCCAGGAGTGCGCCCATGCTGTGCCCGTAGAAGGCGTAGGGACGGTCGAGTTCGGGCAGCAGCGCCTCGTACAGGGCGTCGACCGCGGACTCGGCGTCCTCGAAGGCTCGCTCCTTGATCCGGCTCTCCTTGCCCGGCAGCTGAACGGGGCAGACCTCCACGTCGTCCGGGAGCAGCGCCTGCCAGCCCCGGTAGACCGAGGCTCCACCGCCGCTGCCGTACGGCAGGCAGAACAACTTCAGCCGCGCCCGGGGGTTGGGGGTGCGGTGCTCGATCCAGCGGGCCGCCGGGAGGCCGCCGCGCGGGCCGGCCGGGGTCGGCCGGATCGTCGCGAGCTCCACTCCGGGCAGTACGACGGCGGTGAGTTCCCGCACGGAAGGCCCCTCGATCAAGGTCTCGATCGGCAGTCGCGTCCGCAGGTCCTGCTCGATGCACGCTTTCGCCTTGACTCCGACCAAGGAGTCCATCCCCAGGTCGGAGAGGCGCTCCTGCGGGTCCAGTTCCGCACGGTCCATGTGCAGCAGCTCGGCGAACCGGCCGCGCAGGTGTTCCTCCAGGACGGCCGCGCGCCGATCGGTGGCCGTCCCCGCCAACTCCAGCAGGATCTCGGTGGGTTCGGCCTCCCGGCCCTCGTTTGCACCACGGTCGGCCAGCTCCCGGAAGAGCTGGTCGTGCTCGGCTCCGATGCCCTTCATCGTGACGTCGCGCACGCTCGCCACGATCTTGCCCCGCCCGTCGAAGAGGGCGAGTGAACCGTGCAGTTCGGCGGTGTCCGGGTCGTACGTCTCGACCGTGACCCGGCACCAGAGGTCACCGCTGCTCGGGGCGTCCCCTCCGAGGAGGATCTCGCGCCACTCGGTGACCATGAACTTCAGGCCGGTGGGGACGGACGCGGGCAGCGCGGCGTGGAAGAGCTGGGCGCACGCATCGAAGACGCCGGGATGGCAGCCCAGCAGGGGGGTGCCCGAGGTGTCCAGGCCTTCCGGCGGGGCGAGCTGGGCCAGTGCCGCTCCCTCCCGCGTCCATACCTCGGACAGCCACCGCACGTCCTGGCCCAGGTCGAGGCGTCGCTCGGCCGCGGCCCGACGGTAGAAGTCGGCTCCCGCCGTCGGCCCGTGGAAGCCGTGGGTGAGCGGCCCGTCCTGCGGTGCGGGGGTTTGTGCCGCGCGCTCGGGCCGGTCCGCGGCGGGGGCCAGCGTGCCCTCGGCGTGCCGCGTCCACTCCCTGCGGTGGTCGCCTCGGCTGTGGACGGTGAAGCCCGGTCCGTCGTCCGGCCCGTCCGTCACCGTGACCACCAGGCGGTTGTCCCGGTCCTCGCGCAGCATCAGGGCGCTGAGGAAGCGGAGGGACCGGACGGTGAGGGGCCCGTGGTCACCGGTCAGCCGCAGTGCGCGCGTCACCAGCTCCAGGTAGTGGCCGACGTGCAGCACTCCCTGCGTGGCGCGCACGTCGGGCACCGCGGACAGCGGCACGTCGAAGCCGACCTGGTCGGCGTCGAGGCTCAGCGGCGTGTCGAGAACCTGTCCCGTCAGTTCTGCGCGCGCCGCGGTCGGCCGCGGCGCGACCGCCCCGGGCGGTGCTTCCCGCGTCCAGAAGGGTTTGCGCTGGAAGGGGTAGGTCGGCAGCAGCACCTTCCGGTGGTCGCGGCCGCTGTCGAAACCGGCCCAGTCGACGGACACCCCGGCCTCGTAGAGCGCGCCGAGCGTCCGCGCGAGTCGAGGCCAGGCGCCCGCCTGCGAGGCGGCGTCCGGCTGCCGCGGACCGGCTGCCGCAGACGCATCCGCCCGGGCGTCGTCGGCGAGCGGCGCCACCCTCACGCAAGGGTCGTAATCGGCCGCGAGCCGTTGCACGACGGGCCCGAGCGGCTCGGCCGGGGCCATGTCGACGTCCGCCCAGTAGGCGGAGTCGAGCAGGTCCGCGCGGCCCACCGCGCCGCCCGTCGCCGCGGAGAACACCCGGGCCGTGGGCGGGCGCAGCCGCACGGCGTCGGGGGCAGCCGGTGCCTTCCCCGGCAGCAGGAACGCCAGCGCCGTGTGCAGGTCCATGACCCCGGCTCCGCAGGCGGCGGCGTACTGACCGCTGCCTCGGCCCACGACCGCCTGCGGGCGCACGCCCCAGGACGCCCACATCCGGTCCAGCGCGTACTCCAGGCAGAACGCCGCGACGGCGTGGTGGCGCGGGTCGGCCGCGGGCGGGGTCCGCTCGGCCGTGCCGGAGAGGCCGTCGACGATCCCCGCTCCGCCCCGGGCGCGGACCGCCTCGTCGCAGGCCCGCATCGCGTCCCGGAACACCGGCTGCGTCGCGTACAGCTCCCTGGCGAGCCGGTCGTCGTAGCGTCCCTCGTACACGAAGGCCACTCGGGGGCCGGTACCGGAGCGTGCGCCGGACGCGGGAGGAGGGGTCCACTCCCTCAACTGCCGCCGCAACTGGGCGGGGTCGGCGGCGGCCACGGCGAGGCGGTGCGTCCAGTGGCTGCGTCCCGTGTTCGCGGTGTGGCAGAGATCGCCGAGCGCCGGGAGGTCGCCACCGGCGAGGTGGTTCACGTACGCGTCGGCGAGGTCCCGCAGTGCGCCCTTGCTCCGTGCCGAGAGCGCCAGGACGTGCACGGGGCGTTCACCGTGCTCCGCACCGGGCGCGGCCCGTTCCGGTCGCGGTGCCTCGGCGACGATCGCGTGGGCGTTGGTGCCGCTGAAGCCGTAGGAGCTGATGGCGGCGGTGCGGGGGCCCCCGCCCACGGGCCACTCCTCGCAGTCGTGGGGCACCACCGCGGGCACGTCGGCCAGCCGGATCTTGGGGTTGACCGTGTTCAGGTGCAGATTGGGCGGGATCCTGCCGTGCTGCAGACACAGCACGAGCTTGATGAGGCCCGCCACACCGGCCGCGGCCTCCAGATGCCCGATGTTGCTCTTCACCGAGCCGATGCGCAGTGGCTGTCGGCGCGACGGGTCGCCCGCGAACACGTCCTTGATCGCCTGGAACTCGATCGGGTCACCCAGTGCCGTCCCGGTGCCGTGCGCCTCGAAGTAGCCGATCTCGGCCGGGGACACGGCGGCCTCGGTGAGCGTCCGGCGGATCAGGTCGCGCTGTGCCGAACCGTTGGGCACCGTCAGGCCGCTGCCGGGGCCGTCCTGGTTGACACCGCTGGCCCTGATGACGGCCAGGACCGGGTCGCCGTCCCGCTGGGCGTCGGACAGGCGCTTGAGCACGACGACGCCGCAGCCCTCACCCCGGCCGTAGCCGTCCCCGCTCGCGTCGAAGGACTTGCACCGCCCGTCCTTGGACAGGGCGCCCAGGTCGCACAGCGAAGCGAAGCCGGTGGGCGACACAAGCAGGTTGACGCCACCGGCGAGAGCCGTGTCCGACTCTCCCCTGAGCAGGCTCTCGCAGGCGAGATGGACGGCGACGAGCGAGGACGAACAGGCGGTGTCGACCGAGAGCGACGGTCCCTGGGTACCGAGGACGTAGGAGACGCGGCCGGACATGATGGAGGACATCGCGCCGGTCAGCGTGTAGGGGTTGCCGTACTGCTCGGCCCGCGGCAGGCCGGCGTACTCGGAGCCGATCACACCGACGAACACCCCGGTCCTGGTGCCCCTGAGACCGTCGGCGGGAATCCCCGCCCGTTCCAGCGCCTCCCAGGTCACCTCCAGGAGCAGCCGCTGCTGGGGGTCCATCTCGGCTGCCTCGACGGGCGAGATCCCGAAGAAGTGCGCGTCGAATCCGCGGATGTCCTCCTGAAGGAATCCGCCCTCGCGGAGGTAGACCTTGCCCGGCTTGCCCGGCTCGGGGTCGTACAACTCGTCGATGTCCCACCGGTCGGCGGGCACCTCGACGACACCGTCACCGCCGCCGCTGAGGAACTCCCAGTACGCCTCGGGCGTACTGCTGCCGCCGGGGAACCGGCAGCCCATGCCGACGATGGCCACGGGCTCGCGCGTCCTCGCGCCCTGCTGTCCTTCCTGCCTGAGTTTCCTGATGACGCGCAGCGACTCCGACAGGAGTGCCTGGTAGTCGTCCGGCTTCACTTCCACGGTCATGCCGCCCCCTCCTACTGCTTTGCGATCGCGCCGAGTTCGACCAGTTCCTGCCGCAACTGCGCGGCCACGTCCGCGAGTTCCGCGCTGTCGTCCGCGGCCGCCGCTGACGCGGGGGCGGCCGGCTGCTCGATCCGCTCGATGTCGTCCCAGGCGATCAGCTCCCGCAGATGCGCGGTGAGCGCCGCGACCGAGGGGTGTTCGAAGATCGCCGTGTCCGGTACACAGACGCCGAGTTCGGCCTCGATGGACAGCCGGAACTTCTCGACCATGACGGACTCCATCCCCAGGTCGAAGAAGCCCCGGTCCGAGTCGGGCAGCTCCGAGGGCGGATAGTCGAGCAGTTCGGCGAGCCGCTCCCGCAGAAAGGCCGTCAGGATGTCGTCCCGCTCGAACTCCATCGCCTCCGCCAGTGCGGCCAGTACCGCAGACGTGCCCGGCGGGGGCACAGCGGCCGGTTCTTCGGGCCCGGTCGGCGCGTCCGGCGCCGAGCCGGCCGACGCGTGCGGCCGCAAAGGCACCGGGTGCCCGCTCGCCGCCGTCTCTTCCCGCTGTCGCGGTGGCCGGGTCAGGGCACCGGTGCCGGATCCCGTGCGCCCGGTCCAGAAGCGGTCCCCCTCGAAGGGATACGTCGGCAACGGGACCCGCGTCGGACGGGTTCCGCCCTGGTACGCGGACCAGTCGACGACCGCACCCCGCGTCCAGGCCCGCGCGGTCTCCTCAAGCCGAGCGGGGGCCGGGGCCCCGAGCGAGGTCCGCGTACCGTCCACGGCGACCTGGCCGGTGTACCAGCGCGCCCCGCTGCCGGTTCCCTGGAGGTAGGCGTCCAGGGTGTGCACCGCGTCCTCCGCGTCCGTCGCCACGAAGGCGAGCCGGTGCTCGTGGGCGTCCCGCCCCGTTTGCAGGGTGTGGGCCACTGCGCCGAGTCCGCCCGGCTGTTCCCGCGCCGAGGCGAGGTGGGCGCGCAGCGACGCGGCACGGGCCTGCAGCGCGGACGCGCTCCGCGCCGAGAGCGGCATGATCACGGGGGTCGCCGGCGCGCCGGGTGCCGCGGCGGGCGTGTACTCCTCGACGATGGCGTGCACGTTGACGCCCCCGGCGCCGAAGGAGCTGATCCCGGCTCGCCGGGGCACCTCGCGCACCGAGCCGTCGCCGGAAGTGATGACGGGCCGCCGCCACTCGCCCGTGACCCGCTGCACACGGAAGGGGGTGGCCTCGAAGTCGATGTGCGGGTTCAGCTCGTCTGAGTGGGTGAGCGATGCCGCCAGCCGCCGGTGCTTCAACTGCAGCAGCACCTTCGTGAGTTGGGCGATGCCGGCCGCCGCCTCCAGGTGTCCGATGCCGGACTTGACGGAACCGATGGCGCAGAACTGGGTGTCCTCGGTGTCCTTGGCGTACGCCTGCGTCAGCCCGGCGACCTCCACGGGGTCGCCGAGTTTGGTGCCGGTGCCGTGCGCCTCCACATAGCTGATGGTCCGGGCGTCGACCCCGGCCTTCTCCAGTGCCCGGCCGATCACCTCGGCCTGCGCCGTGGGGTTCGGCACGCTGTAGCCGAAGGTCCTGCCGTCGTTGTTGACCGCTGTCGCCCTGATGACGCCGTAGATGTGGTCGCCGTCCCGCTCCGCCGCCGCCAGCGGCTTCAGCAGCACCGCGCCGACGCCCTCGCCCGGTACGTAGCCGTCGCCGTCCTTGCCGAACGACCGGCACCGACCGTCGCTGGCGGCGAACTGCCCGGCGCACAGCGAGACGTACTTGCTCGGGTGCAGCGAGAGGTTCACCCCGCCGGCCAGGGCCATCTCGGACTCACCACTGCGGATGCTTTCGCAGGCGAGGTGCACGGCGAGCAGCGAGGACGAGCAGGCGGTGTCCACGGACATGCTCGGTCCGCGCAGGTTGTAGAGGTAGGAGACCCGGTTGGCGATCGAGTACAGCTGAGAGTTGACGGGGGTGAAGTGCCCGTCCCGGTACGACTCCGCCTGGTGCAGTTGGTAGTTGTTGAACGTGGCTCCGACGAACACGCCCACGCTGGCGCGGCCGTCCGCCGCGGTGGCGTCGTGCAGCCGCTCGCGCGCATACCCGGCGTCCTCCAGGCAGGCGGCGGCCGTCTCCAGGAACAGCCGCTCCTGTGGGTCCATGTGTTTGGCCTCCAGCGGCGAGATGCCGAAGAAGTCCGCGTCGAAGCGGTCCACGTCGGGCAGGAAACCGCCCCAGGTGCAGTACATGCCCTCGCCCTTGCCGCGCCGGGCGCCGGGTCGCGAGCCGTAGTCGCGGGGGTCCCATCGCTCCTTCGGGATCTCGACGACGCAGTCGCGGGCGAACTCCAGATTGGTCCAGAAGTCCTGCAGCGTGGGCGCCTTGGGGTACCGGCCGCTCACCCCGACGACGGCGATGTCCCCACGGGCAGAGGCCTCGCCGACCGTGGCGGGAGCGGTCCGCGTTCCGGTGTCCGGACGAGCCGGGCCGGGCGCCGCCTGGGGGGCCGTCGGCCGCGCGGGCCCGCGGTCGGCCAGGAACCCGGCCAGCGCGCCGATGGTCTTGTGCGTGAAGAACGCCTCGGCGGGAATCTCGCCGAATACGTCCTCCAGGCGGTCCAGCAGCCTTTGCACGGCGAGCGAGTCGACGCCGATCTCGTGGAAGGCGGTCTCGGGGGACAGCCGCTGCCGGTCGATGTTCAGAAGGCGCGACAGTTCCTCGGTGAGCACCTCGGTGGCATCGTCCGGGGGTGGCGAGGCGGCGTCGCCGTCCGGCACGGCGGGCCGGTCCGCGGCGGGCTCGGGAGCGGTGCAGCCGAAGGAGTCCCGGAACTCCGCCAGCCAGTAGCGCTCGTCGGCGAAGGGGTATCCCGGCAGGGGGATCCGGCGGGGGCGCTGGTCCCCCCACAGCTGGTCCCAGTCGGGGCGG
Organism: Streptomyces albus subsp. albus; assembly: GCF_000719865.1. Lineage (GTDB taxonomy): Bacteria > Actinomycetota > Actinomycetes > Streptomycetales > Streptomycetaceae > Streptomyces > Streptomyces albus_E. The sequence continues at coordinate 110,415 of NZ_JOID01000025.1, read as the reverse complement.
CCGCCGGACAGCCATTCGTCGGCGGCGCGAGCGAGCGCCCCGGTGGCGGACAGTTCGCCCGGCTGCGTGGCCCACGCCCCGGGGGCGCCTCCGTCGACGAATCCGGTGAGGGCCGTGAGGAGTTCGGCGCGAGAGGCCGCCACCACCGCCATCCGGTGCTTCAGCGGGTCCCTGGCCACCTGGGTCGTGTGGGCCCAGTCGGCCAGGTCGAGCGTGTCGGCCGCCGTCACCGCGTCGCGGAACCTGGCGGCGTAGGAACGCAGTTGACGCTCCGTCTTCGCGGACAGGACCAGCAGGACGGGACGCTGTCGCTCCTCAAGGGCGGGCCGCCGCGGGGGCGCGGGCTCGGGCACGTACTCCTCGATGACGAGGTGGGCGTTGGTGCCGCTGAATCCGAAGGAACTCACCGCCGCCCGCCGTGGGACGCCGTCGGTGGCGTCCCAGGGCTCCGCTTCGGTGTTCAGGTAGAACGGGCCCTCCTCCAAAGCGATGTGCTCGTTCACCGTCTCCAGGTGCAGTGTCGGCGCCCGCGTGCCGTGATGCAGGCTGAGCAGGACCTTCAGCACGCCGGCGATGCCCGCCGCCGTGAGCAGATGACCGATGTTGCTCTTCACGGAGCCCAGCGAGCAGTACCCCGTGCGATCCGTGAAGGTGCGGAACGCCTCGGTCAGCGCCTCGACCTCGATGGGGTCGCCGAGTTTCGTGCCGGTGCCGTGCGCCTCGACCATGGTGATCGTCTCGGGGTCGATGCCGAAGCGCTCGTACACGTCCCGCTCCAGCCGCGCCTGGGAAGCCGCGCTCGGGGCCGTCATGCCGTTCGTCCGGCCGTCCTGGTTGACGCCCCAGCCACGAATCACACCGCGGATCGGGTCACCGTCGCGCACGGCGTCGTCCAGCCGCTTCAGCAGGACGACGCCGACCCCCTCCCCCGGTACGAAGCCGTCGGCGCCGGCGTCGAACGTCTTGCACCGGCCGTCCCTGGACAGCATTCCGGCCTTGCTCGTCATGACGTGCATCGACGGGCCGGAGAGCACCGAGACACCGCCCGCGAGTGCCAGGTCGCTGTTGCCGAGGAGCAGGCTGTCGCATGCCTCGGCGATGGCGACGAGCGAGGAGGAGCACGCCGTGTCGATGGCCAGGTTCGGGCCCTTGAGGTTGAGCAGGTAGGCGATACGGGCGCTCAGGATCGAGGACGCCGCACCGGTGAAGCCCTGCGGGTTGTCGCCCTTCCGCATCAGGTACTGCCCGTATTCGCTGGGCCCGCATCCGACGAACACACCGCACCTGGTGCCGGACAGGGCCGATGGCGCGATCCCGGCGTTCTCGACGCAGTGCCAGCTGCTGGTCAGAAAGATCCGCTGCTGGGGGTCCATGTGCTCGGCCTCGACCGGCGAGATGTTGAAGAACAGGGGGTCGAAGGCGTCCGCGGTCTCCAGCGTGCCCATCCACTTGCTGTACGTCTTGCCGAGCGCCTTCGGGTCGGGATCGACGTACGCCTCCAACGGCCAGCGCGAGGGGGGAACTTCGGACACGCAGTCGCGCCCGGCGACCAGGTTGTCCCAGAACGCGCCGAGGTCCGGCGCCATCGGGAACTGGCCGGCCATGCCGATGACGGCGATCGCCCGACGGGAGTCCCCCTCCCCGCGCTCCCCGCGCTTCCTCCGCTCTGCCGACTGCGCCGTCTGCGGCATCTCCGCTGTCTGCGGCGTCTGCGGCTTCTGCTCGGTCGGCCGGGTGCGGTCGACGGGCTTCGGGGCGTCGGACGCGCCGCCTCCGAACAGTGCCTGGATGCGGTCGCGGACCTCGCGCTTGTTCACGAACGTCCGCTCGTGCATGTCCAGTTCGCGTTCCAGGGAGCCCGCCACTCGGCCGCGTACGGACTCTGCGAGCAGGCTTTTGAGGCCGATGAGGGACTCACGCGGCGCCTGCGCGAGCTCCCGCGCGAACTCCAGCGCGGTGTCGCGGACCTGGGACCGCGGGACCACCGGGAACGGCACGCCACGCTCGGCCAGTTCCGAGCCCCGGTATGTGCGGCCCGCGAAGAGGATCTCCCGGGCCAGCGCGCCGCCGAACCGCTCGGGGAAGATCAGCGTGGCTCCCGCACCCGGCGTGAACCCGTACTTCATGTAGTTGCTGGTGTAGTAGCTCTCGCTGCTGAACACCGCGAAGTCGCAGAACATCCCCATGGACCAACCCGCGCCGATGCCGTGCCCCTGCATCGCGGCGATGACGGGCAGCCGGCAGTCGAGCGGCAGGTGGTAGACCCCCAGGTCGGTGAATTTGACCCGGCCCTCCTGGATGGCGAGCAGCCCGTCCTTCGTCCCGCCGGACGCGAAGTAGCTGTCGTAGCCGGTGAGTACGACGACCCGGACGGACTCGTCCGCCTCGATCTGGGCGAAGGCACGGGTGAGACCGGAGACCAGGGCCGACGAGAAGGTGTTCTTGTGCGCGCGGTCCTCCATCACCACCAGCGCGATCCCCGGCTCCGCGTGCAGCCATCGCACGACGTCCTCGTCGCCGTCCTCGTCGCCGCTCGGTTCGGGCACACCGCGGTCGTGTGGCTCCGGGGCCGTGGCGGGAGCCAGCAGCGCGCGCAGTCGGCTCTCGGCCTCCTCGGCGGTGAGGTCGCCGCTTCGCAGCGCGGCGAACACGTCCTGGGGGTTCACCGGCGGGGCTCCTTGTCGAGGTGCTGGAACAGCTGCTGCGCCGCGTCGACGTCGAGTTCGCCGCGCTGCACGCCCTGGACGAGGACGGACAGCCCCTGCGCGGGCGCCGTCCGGCCCAGCTTCGGCATGAGGAACTGGCGGAACTCACGGACGGTCGGGTAGTCGTAGATCTTCGACGCCGTCACGGACAGGCTGTACTTGGCGTTCACCCACTGCACCCATTCCACACCCACGATCGAGTCGAGCCCGAGGTCGGCGAAGCTCCGGTCCGCGTCGATCTCGTCACGCGGGACCGCCAGGATCTCGGACAGCCCTGCCGCGAGTTCCTCCTCCAACCGCTCATCGGAGATCGCGGCCGGAACCGGGCCCGGCTGTTCGGGCTCCGGCCGGGCGATCGCGACGGGGCGGGGCGACGGGGCGGGCACCTCGTGCGCGGCCGCCGCTGGTTCCATGGTCGCTGCCGGTTCCACGGTCGGCGCCGGTTCCACGGTCGCCGGGCGCGCTCTCTCCGGCAGCACCGACAGCCGGATGCGGTGCGACGGTTCGCCGCGCCGGTCGACCGCGGCGGCCTGCGCCGGTGCGGGGGCAGGGGCGTGCTCGCGTCGCGCCAGGGGGACGGGCCGGGGCTGCGGGGAAGACAGGGAAGACGAGGAAGACGAGGAAGTCGGGGAAGTCGGGGAAGCCGCAGAAGCGGGGGAGGAAGTCTGCTGCGTTGCCGCGAGTTCGTCCCTGATCCAGAACCGCTCGTTCGCGAACGGATAGGTCGGCAGACTCATCCGGTACGGCAGGACGTCCCCGTACAGCTGCTCCCACCGCACCTTCATCCCCATGGTCCACAGCGACAGCAGCTTTCCGTAGGCGCCGTTGGTGGCCAGCGCCGCGACGGCCGCACCGATGCCGTCGTCGTCGAGCAGCAGGTCGAGGACTTCCTTGTGCTGGCGCGTACGCCCCCGGTACACACCGGCCACCGCGTCCGGGCCGTCCGCCAGATAGGCGGTCAGCCGACTGTGCAGTTCGGCCGTGCTCACCGCGGTCACGGCGAGCCGCTCCGCCATCTCCTCGCGCCCCGTCTGCAGCGTGAACGCGGCATCGAGCAGCCGCTCGTCCGTCACCGCCCCGTCACGGATCGCCTGCGCCAACTGGGCTGCTCTGGCCTCGAGTTGTTCAGGGGTGCGGGCGGACAGAACGATGAGGGCGGGGTGTTCGCGGGTGACGGGGCGGGCCGGACGGGTCCGGCCGTCCGCGTCGGCCGACGGGATGTACTCCTCGATCAGGACATGGGCGTTCGCGCCGCCCGCACCGAACGAGGAGACCCCTGCGATGCGGGGTGCTGTCGTCACCTCGCCGTCGCGCACCACCGCGGGCCGCTTCCACTCGCCGAGTTCCCGCTGGAGCGTGAACGGAGTTCCCTCGAAGCGGAGGTTGGGGTTGATCCGCTCGGCGTGCAGGCTGGGCGCCAGGGCACCGTGCCGCATCTGCAGGACGACCTTGGTCAGGCCTGCCATCCCGGCCGCGGCCTCCAGGTGGCCGATACCGGACTTCACCGACCCGATGGCACAGAACCCGTCGTCCTGGGTGTCCTTCCGGAACGCCTCGGTGAGCCCAGCCAGTTCGATGGGGTCGCCGAGTTCCGTGCCGGTGCCGTGCGCCTCGACATAGCTGACGGACCGGGCGTCGATGCCTGCCTTGTCGAGCGTCTTGCGGATGAGCACGCTCTGCGCCGTGGGGTTGGGCACGGTGTAACCGAGCGTGTGGCCACCGTGGTTGATGCCCGTGGCCGGGATCAGGGCATGGATGTGGTCATGGTCGGCGAGGGCGTCGGACAGCCGCTTCAGGATGACGACGCCGACGCCCTCCCCCGGTACGAAGCCATCGGCGCCCGCGCCGAAACTCTTGCAGCGGCCGTCGGCCGCCAGCATGCGATGGGCGCACATGCCGACGTAGTTGGACGGGTGCAGGTACAGGTTGACACCGCCTGCGACCGCCATGCGGCAGTCGTCCCTGAGGATGTGCTCACACGCCTCGTGCAGGGCCGTCAGGGACGACGAGCACATGGTGTCCACCGGCATGCTCGGCCCGTGGACGTCCAGCAGATACGAGACACGGTTGGCCACCGAGGCGAAGGAACTGTGCAGTTCCCCGCGCCATCCGGCGGCGCGGGGCTCGGCACCGTACAGGTTGTAGCCGGTCTTGGTGATGCCGGCGAACACCCCGACATCGCCCCCGTAGGCCTTGGCCATCTGTTCCCGCGTGCACCCGGCGTCCTCCATGGCCTCCCACACCGCCGTGATGAACAGGCGCTCCTGCGGGTCCATCAGACGTGCCTCGCGCGGGGACACCTGGAAGAACAGCGGATCGAAGGCGGCGAATCCGTCGAGGAAGCCGCCCCACTTGCTGTAGCTCCTGCCGTGTGCGGCCGCGTCCTGCGGGTCCGGATCGTAGAAGCCGTCCAACTCCCAGCGGTCGGAGGGGATTTCGGTGATGCAGTCGCTGCCCGCCGCGAGGCGTTCCCAGAACTCCTGCACGTTGTCCGCCTGCGGATACCGCCCGGAGATGCCGACGATGGCGATCGGCTCCCGCTGCATCGTCGTCGCCGCGCTCCGGACAGCCGGTGCGGCGACGGCGGGAGCCGGCTCGGCCGGTGCGCCGGATCCGGGGGTCAGCGGTGCCGGTGCCGCGCCCGTCCAGGCGGCGCACTCGGCGGGAAACTCCGAGAGCAGGTACTCCGCGGCGTGCGCAATGGTGCGCCGCTCGAAGAACAGGGTGCGGGGCAGGTCGGGGAAGTCGTCCTCGAGCATCCGGTTCCACCGGGTGATCATCACGGAGTCGATCCCGTACGTCTCCAGCGGAGCCCGCACGTCGAGGCTCTCCTCGCTCATCTTCACGACGCTGCCGAACTGTTGCTTGAGGCGGCGCACCACCGCTTCGCGCAGCGTGTCCTCGCCGACGGCGGCCCGTTCCGCCCGCGGGCTGCGCGGAACGGCGGTGTCGTTCACGTAGTTCATGATCCTGTCCCCGGCTCCCGCGAACACGGCCAGCCGCTCAGCTCCGGCGGCCAGCCCTCGATACAGCGCCTTGAGTGCGCTTTCGGTCTCCAGCGCGGTCACCCCGGTCGATACGCGGAGCCGCTCCTGTGTCTCCGCGTCCATGGACATGCCGCCGTCCCGCCACAACGGCCAGTCGACACACAACGCATGCCCGTGCCGCTCCCCAGCGGCGGTCAACTCGTTGCGACGAGCGGTGTAGTGCCCCATGAAGCCGTTGGCGGCGGCGTAGTCCGCCTGCCCGGCGTTGCCGACGACGGCGGCAGCCGACGAGAACGCCAGGAAGACGTCGAGTGCCTCGTCCTTGGTGCTCTCGTCGAGATTCACCAGACCCGTCACCTTGGGGGCCAGGACCCGGCGCACGTCGGCAGCGGTCCGCCCGATGAGAAAGCCGTCGTCGAGCACGCCCGCGCAGTGGATCACACCGTTCGGGCCGCCGAACCTGCTGCGGATGTCGGCCATCAGACGGTCGGTCCGCGCCGGGTCGGTGATGTCGACGGTTCGGTACTCGGCGTGTGCTCCAAGGGATCCGAGCTCTCGGAGCGCGGCCCGGCACTCCGGCCGGTCCGGGTCCGACCGCCCGGTGAGCACGATCGTGGTCCCGGTCGTGCGTCGCGCAATGTCCCTGGCCAGGTGCAAGCCGATCGCCCCCGCACCACCGGTGATCACGTAGACGCCGCGGTCCTTCCAGGGCACCGGGGCGGCCGCCGGTTCGACGGCTGTGCGGTGCCCGGCCACCAGACGCTCCCCGCCCGCGTGGCGGATGTGCCGGTCGCGGGCGTGGGCGGCGTTCTCCATGACCACCCGAGTCAGCCGGTCCGCCCGGTCGCCCGCCTCGATCAGCTGGGTGACCACCCTGGGGTTCTCCAGCGTCACGGACCGCAGCATCCCGGAGAGTTCGGACAGGGCGGCGTCCGGGCCCTCACCGGCGACGACGAGCTGGAGGAGCGAGCGGCCGCCCACGGCACGGCGCAGCACGTCCCGCAGGACCTGTGTCAGCTGCACGGTGAGGTCCTCGAAGCGGCGGTCGGCCCGCTGCTCGGCGGTGCGCAGCACGGTGACCTGTGGCCGTCCGTCCCGCCCCTGCGGATGGTCCGGCAGGCCGTCGGGCAGGCCGGCTCCGCAGAGGATGACGTCGTGGTGGGCGAACCGTTCCACGGGGCCGGTACCGGATGCGGCCGCCTCGGACGCGGTCCAGTCCGGGACGAGCAGCAGTGCGGGGTCACCTGCGGGCTCGGGTGTGGTGGCCGTCGCGGTGGCCGGTGCGGGCGTCTCCTGTCGCGTGATCCAGTACCTGCCCCGGGCGAACGGATAGGTCGGCAGTGAGATCCGGCGGGGCCGGGGCTGCGGGAAGCAGCTCTCCCAGTCGGCGTCGGCGCCGTCCGCCCACTTCCGCAGTGCCGCGTCGTACTGCCCGTCCGCGAGCAGTTCCGCCACGCTGCTGCCGCCCGTGCGTTCCCTGTCGCGCTCCTGCTCCTCGTACGGGGGACGGAAGCCCTGGTGGAGCCCGGCCGTCTCGTCGCCTTCGAGGAACTTCCGGAGCGTACGGGCGAGTTCGTCGAGCGAACCGGTCATGAAGGCGAGCCGTGCCGCCATGGCCTCCCGGCCGGTCTGCAGGGTGTACGCGATGCGCGCGAGGTCGGCCTCGCGATAGCCGCGGTCGGGGTCGCGCAGCGCCGCAAGCAGCAGCCGGGCCCGCTCGCGCAGCCGGTCCTCGTCCATGGCGGAGAGGACGACGGGGAACCGGGTGGCGGCGACGGACGCCTCGGCGCTGTGCGAGCCGGAGGCGCCCGCCGGGACGAACTCCTCGATCAGGACGTGTGCGTTGGCGCCGCCCGCGCCGAACGACGAGACACCCGCGAGCCGCGGATGCTCGCCGTCCTCCAGGACGGGACGCCGCCAGGGACCGGCCTCCTGCTGGAGGATGAAGGGCGTGGCGGTGAAATCGATCTCGGGGTTCGGGGACTGCGCGTGCAGCGACGGCGCGATCTGCCCGTGCCGCAGCTGCAGCAGCACCTTGGTGACCCCGGCGATTCCGGCCGCGCTCTCCAGGTGTCCGATGTTGCTCTTGACCGAGCCGAGCGCGCAGAACTGGCGATCCGTGGTGTGCCGCTCGAACGCCCTGGTGAGACCGGCGACTTCGATGGGGTCGCCGAGCGCCGTGCCGGTGCCGTGGGCCTCCACGTAGCTGATGGACCGGGCGTCGCGGCCGGCTCGCTCCAGGCATGCGGTGACGAGGGCGGACTGGGCCCGGGGGTTGGGCACCGTGTAGCCGTTGGTGCGCCCTCCGGCGTTGAGGTGGCTGGCCTTGATGACACCGTGGACGGTGTCGCCCGCGGCCAGTGCCGCGCCGAGCGGCTTCAGGACGAGCGCTCCGACGCCTTCCCCGTCGACGAAGCCGTCGGCCCCCGCCCCGAACGCCTTGCACCGGTCGTCCGAGGAGAGCATGGTCAGGGAGCTCAGACGCAGGTAGTGGACGGGATCGGCGATCACGTTGACACCGCCGACGACGGCGCACTCGCAAGCGCCGCTGCGCAGGCTCTCCACGGCGAGGTGGAGGGCGGTGAGCGAGGCGGAGCACGCGGTGTCCACGGCCAGGCTCGGACCGTGGAAGTCCAGGGCGTGGGAGACCCGGTTCGCCACGGACCAGTAGTGCGCCCCTGTGGGGTAGTTGCCGTTCATCACGCCGACGAAGACACCGACCTGGCGGGTGCCGGACAGCGCGGCGGGCGTGTATCCGGCGTCCTCGACGGCCGCGTACGCCGTTTCGAGGAACAGCCTCTCCTGCGGGTCCATCCGCTCCGCCTCAGCGGGCGAGATACGGAAGAAGAGCGGATCGAACGCGTCGACGTCGGTGAGGAATCCGCCCCACCGGGAGTACATGGTGCCGACGGCGCCGCGCTCGGCGTCGAAGTACCGTCGCCAGTCCCAGCGTTGCGGAGGGATCTCCGATATGCCGCTGCGGCCGTCGCGCAGGTTGCGCCAGAACGCGTGGACGTCCTCGGCGCCGGGGTAGCGGCCCGCGAATCCGACGACGGCGATGTCCTGCGCGTCGGAAGCCGCCGGGGTGACGGCAGAGCGCTCCGCGGGCTCCCCGGCCGACGTCGGCCGCCGCCGCGGCTGGTCCGGGGCGGCGGCGTCCTCGGTCAGGCCCAGCAGCGCGGGGAGCCGGGCGCCGTGCGTGGTGACGAGGTGAGCGGCCAGTTCCGCGACCGTCTGGTGCTCGAAGAACACCGTGCTGCTCAACTTGCCGAGTTTGTCGCGTAGTTCGGAGCTGAGCTGGGTGACGACCAGGGAGTCCAGGCCGTAGCTCTGGAGCGGCTCGGTCGGATCGATCTTGTGGGTCGGGTACTTGAGGGCGGTGGCGATCAGCGTCGTCAGATACGGCGTCACCCGTGCCGTGAGCGCGTCGGTGTCGTCCGCCGCGTACTCCGTGCCGGGCCCGTTGTCCGCGGTGGCGGCCGTGTGGCCGTCCCGCGCCGTGGCGGGCCCCGGCACGGGCGCCGCCGTGTCCGGCTGTCCGCGGTGCTCCCGCCGCGGCTGCCCGCGTCGTACGAAGCCGTCGCTCTCGGCGCCCAGGAGCTGCTGCCCCGGCTCGGCGCCGGGGACGTCGGGGCAGAGCACGGGCGTCAGCCCCTCCTCCGTCAGCACCCGCTTCCATGTGTCCACGCTCAGGCCCGGGCAGCCGCGCAGCCGCAGTTCCGGATCCGTATGGCGCCACCAGCCCGCCAGCAGCCCGAAGGTGAGATGGGCGAACAGGGTGTTGCCGACCAGTTCGTTGACCAACAGCAGTCCGCCGGGCTTGAGGAGTCCCTTGGCGTGCCGCAGCGCCTCGCGCACCGATGTGGTCGCGTGCAGCACGTTGGCCGCGATCACCAGGTCGTGCGCACCGACGGCCAGGCCCTGCTCCTGCGGCGGCCGCTCCACGTCGAAGGTCCGGCACTCGATGAAGGCGTGCCGCGCACCGTACGTGCGTTCCGCGTGGGTCAGGAAGGCCGCGGAGACATCGGTGTACGTGTACTGCTCGATGCTGTCGGCGAAGGGCGCGAGCCGGTCCAGTACGGCTTCGCTCGTCGCTCCGGTCCCGGCGCCGATCTCCAGGATGCGCACCTTCGTGCCGGGCTGCCGGTCCACCAGCCGGGCCACGCGGGCAGCGGCCTGTGCGGCCAGCGCCTCCCGCCCGGCGTCAGCGGCCGGATCGTCCTTGTACACCGCCTCCACCAGGTGCAGCGACGAGTCGGGGAAGAGCACTTCGGTGGCCGGCACCCGTCCGGTCAGGATGTCGGGGATCCGGCGCACCGTACGGTCGAGCAGGGCGGCCCGCCCGCGCAGCGTCGGCAGGCTCTGCCACTCGGGCAGTGTCCGGTCCCACTCCTGCCACAGCCCGGCGGTGGCTCCCGGCCCGGTGCCGTCGGCCGCGGCGCCCTCCCGGATCACCCGGAGGGTCTCGCGCGTCCACTCCCGGTAGGCCGGGTCGATGGCCGCGCCGGCCATGACGTCGTCGAGCTCTGCCCCGTCCGGGGCGCCGAGCTCCGCCAGCTGAGCCCGCAGCAATTGCTGCAGCAGCCGCTCCATCCGCTGCTGCGCCGCCTGCGTCAACCTCACTGCTTGTCCCCTCCGTTGGATGCGCCCACCGTCTGGGCCGCGGCGTGCCGCGGCACCCGGTCGGCGATGAACCGTGCCAGCTCGGGAAGCGTCGGGTGGTCGATGAATGCCGCCTGCGTCAGGTGCACCCGGTAGTGCTCGCCGATCCGCTCGGCCAGCTCGGTCAGCTGCGCGGGCGCGAAGCCGTACGCGGTCAGTTCGCGTCCGTCGTCGGACGCCTGGATCCGCCCGCCGATCCGGGCACCGGCCAGATCGCGCAGCTGTCCGAGCACGGTCGCGTCACTGACCGGTTCGGCGGGCCCGGCCGCACCTGCCGTCGCGGTCAGGCTCTGCGTCATGTCCAGGGCGGCGATGCGGCCGGGATCCGCCACCTTCATCAGGGCGAGTCGCTCGAAGGGGGACGACAGCAGGAACTCCAGGGCTGCCATGCCCTCGGCCGGCTCGATGGACCCGATGCCCTCGCGCGCCATCCGCTCGCGGTACGCGGCGGACGCCACGACCCCGACGCTCCCCCAGTAGCCCCAGTTCATGACCTTCACCGCGCACGGCCACTCCTGTGCGAGCCGGTGGGCGAGGGCGTCCTTGAAGGCGCAGCCGGCCGCGTAGTTGGCCTGTCCTGCGCCCTTGACGAACGAGACCACCGACGAGAAGAACAGGACGAAGTCGAGCGGCACGTCGGAGAAGACCTGCGCCATGCGCACACCGACGTCCAGCTTGGCCGCGTAGCCGGCCCGGAAACGCTCCTCGGTCATCTGCGCGAGGCTCCGGTCTAGGAGCGAGATCGCCGCGTGCACGACTCCGTGCAGCGCGCCGAAACGGTCGAGCGTGACCCGGCACGCTCGGCGCAGCTGGGTCTCGTCGGTGGCGTCCGCCTGGACGTACACCGGTGCGGGTCCGAAGCGGGCGAGGCGTTCGATGCTGCGGGTGATGGCCGCGTCCTGGGCCCGCCGTCCGACCCATACGATGCGGGCGCGGTAGGTCTTGATCAGGTACTCGGACCACGTCTCGCCGAGTCCCCCGGCCCCACCGATCACCAGGTACACGCCGCCGTGCCGGTAGCCGGTGCGTCGGCCCGGTGCGGCGCCTTCGACCGGGATCAGCCGTCGCCGGTACCAGGCACCGGACCGCAGGGCCAGCACGTCCGTACCGGTCTGCTGGGGCAGGCGGCGCAGCGCGCCCGCGGGCCAGGGGCCGTCGGCCGGGAGGTCGACACCGCGTACCTGCCACCCGGGGTGTTCGTTGGCGAGCGAACCGGCCAGCCCGTGGACGCCCGCGTGTGTCGGATCGACGGTGTCGCACGGTCCGCACGGCTCGCTCTGCCGGGTGGCCACGGTCAAGGTCAGCTCGCGCTGTCCGTAGTCCAGTTCCAGCAGCGCCTTGACCGTGCGGAACAGCTGGAGCGTGCCGTCGTGCTGAGCCTGTGGCACGGACTCCCAGCCGCCTTCTTCGACCGTCCCGCTGGGCGCCGCCCACACGAGGTGTCCGATGGGCCCGCATCCGTCGAGCAGGTCGCGCAGCTCGGCCACGGATGCGTCCGGCGCCAGGTCGAGCAAGGTCGCGTCGGGGAATTCGTCCGTGAGCCCCCGCCGGGTGCGGGAGGCGACGCCCGCGAGGACCGTGCGGCCCTCGGTGGTCACCGTCCCGGTACCGGCGTCGAGCGGCAGCGCGTCCCACACCGGGGTGGCGAGGACGGTCTCCATGGGCGCCTCGGCCGCGGGCTGCCCGGGGGCGGCGGACGGCGCCGCCCGCAGGGTGCGGCAGGCCGCGCCGCGGATCCGGACGCAGACCGTCCCGTCCTCGTCGCAGATGTCCAGGTCGAACAGGCGCAGCGCCTTCGTGCCGGTTCGTTCCCGCACCCGGGCCCACCCTGAAGTGCGGCACGGGGCGAGCACGTCGACCGTGTCGACGCAGAACGGCAGAGCGGGACCGTCGAGGTCCTGGGGCATGCCCGCGGGCGGCAGCATCAGTCCGACGACCGCCTGCAGCGCCGAGTCGAGCAGGCTCGGGTGCAGTACGTACGCGTCGGCGGTGTCGCGCACGGCGTCCGGCAGCGAGAGCCGGGCCAGGGCCTGGCCGGTGCCGACGCCGATGTACTCGATGCCGCGAAACGCGGGTCCGTACTCCATCCCGGCCCGGCGGAACGCCTCGTAGCATTGCTGCGCCGTCAGCCGGCGTTCGGTGCAGGCGGCGCGGATCGCGGCCACGTCGAGTGACGCCCGCTCCGCCTGCTCGTCCGGCACGGGCAGCACACGGCCGCGAGAGTGCAGGACGGGTTCCGTGCCGGGCCGGTCCGGGGTCCCGTGCACGGTGAAGCCGGTCGCGCCGTCGGGTCCGGGCGTCAGGGTGACGTCGAGGCGCAGGGGGTCCTCCGCCATCTCGGCCGGTGCCGTCCAGGCGACGTCGGCGAGGCGCAGGGCGCGGTCCGCGAGCCCGCGGGACCTGTGCTGCGCCTGCACCGCCGCCCTAGCCAGCTCCAGGTGGGCGGCTCCCGGCAGGATGCTGCGGCCGAGCACCCGGTGGTCGGCGAGGAAGAACTCCGTGCCGGAGAACTCCGGCCGGAACCTGGTGTGTTCGCTGTCCGGCCCCGCGGTCGGCAGCAGCGGATGACCGGCCGGACCGCCACCGTCCGAGGGTGCGGGGGCGACGGACGGCGCCGGGTCTGCCGCCTCCGTTCCCGTGGCGGGCAGCCAGTAGCGGTCGCGTGCGAACGGATACGTCGGCAGGCCGATGAGCCGGGGCCGGGCCGCCTCGTGGAGCGACTCCCAGTCGTACGGGGCGCCGTGCACCCACGCGTCGAGCAGCTCCGCGTACTCCTGCGGGGTCGGCGCGGCGTTCCGCGGCACGGTCGGCGCGTCGGCGTCCCCGAAGCCGGCGCGGCCGCGGTGGACTCGGTCGTGGGTGCGGCCCGCGGCGAACTCCTCCAGGATGTCGGCCAGTTCACCGACGGAGGACACGACGCAGCCCATGCGTTCGCGCATCGGTTCGCGGCCGGTCTGGAGGGTGTACGCGATGTCGGGCAGCTCGGTGTCGGTCAGGTGCCCGTCACGCAGTGCTCGCGCCAACAGCCGCGCCCGGTCCCGGAGTCGCTCCTCGTCCCGCGCGGAGAGCACGACCGCCACCGGACGGACCGCGGCGTCGGGCGTACCGGTGTGCGGCCGGTCCTCGGCAGCGGGCAGGTACTCCTCGACGACCACGTGCGCGTAGGCGCCCGAGATGCCGAACGAGCTGATCCCGGCGCGCAGCGGGGCCCCTTCCGGGGCGAGCCACTCCTGGGTATCGGTGTTGACCCGCAGCGCTCCACCGTCCCACTTGATCAGCGGGTTGTGCTCGCGCAGCCGGGGCAGCGGCGGGATCTGCCGGTGGCGCATCTGAAGGATCACCTTCAGCAGCCCGGCGAGGCCCGCCGCGCCTTCGGTGTGCCCGATGTTCGCCTTGACCGAGCCCACCGAGCAGAACGCCTCGCGCTCCGTGTACCGCTTGAACGCCTGGTTCAGCGCGGTGATCTCGATGGGGTCGCCCAGCTTGGTGCCGGTGCCGTGCGCCTCGACGTAGCTGATCGTCTCCGGCGCGATCCCGGCGTCCTGCCACGCCTTGACGACGACGTTCTCCTCGCCTGCGACGCTCGGCGCGGTGAAGGACGGGGTGTATCCGCCGTGCCGGGCCGCCGAGCCCTTGATCACCGCGTGGATCCGGTCCCCGTCCGCGACCGCCTGGCTCAGCGGCTTGAGCAGCACGGTGCCGATGCATTCGCCCGGTACGTATCCGTCGGCCTCCGCGGCGAAGGTGTGGCAGCGGCCCGTGGGCGACAGAGCGCCCACGCTGCTGAAGAACCGGTAGTGGTACGAGGACAGCAGCAGGTTCACCCCGCCGACGAACGCCGTGGTGCACTCCCCGCTGCGCAGCGCCTGGCACGCCTGGTGCAGCGCCACCAGGGAGGAGGAGCACGCGGTGTCCACCGCCACGCTCGGGCCGTGCAGGTCCAGGGCGAAGGAGACCCGGTTGGCAAGGACCGTGTGGTGGTTGCCCAGCCCCGCGTACGGCTCGACGGGCAGTTGCCGCTCGTTGATCACGTCCAGGTAGTCGTGACAGCAGACCCCGATGAACACGCCCGTGTCGCTGCCGCGCAGCCGTGCGGCGGCGCCCGCGTCCTCGGCCGTCGCATAGACGCTCTGCAGCAGCAGCCGCAGCTGGGGGTCCATCCACTCGGCCTCGCGGGGCGAGACACGGAAGAACTCCGCGTCGAAGGCGTCGACGTCGTCGAGGAACCCGCCCCACTTGCAGTACGTCTTGTCGTGGGCGCCCGGGGACGCGTCGAACCACGGGCGGTAGTCCCAGTGGTCCCGCGGGATCTCGGTGATGACGTCCTTGCGGTCGACGAGGTTGCGCCAGAACTCGTCGAGGTCCTGTGCACCGGGCAGCATTCCGTGCATCCCGATGACCGCGATGTCCTCCTGCCCGGCGTCGTGTCCGGCACGGTCGTGGGGACCGGCGCTCGCGGGGGCGGGCGCCGTCCGTGTCGGGGCCGCGGGCCGCGCACCTGTGGAACGGGCCGCGAAGGCCTTCGGGTGGTCCTGGTGGAAGTGGTCCGCCAGTTGGGCCAGGCTCGGGTACTCGAAGAAGAGGGCGGGGCTCAGGTCGAGCCCGTTGTCCCGCTCGATCTCCCCGGCCAGGGCGACCAGTTGGTCCGAGGTGGCGCCCAGGTCCATCAGATTGGCCCGCGGGTCGATGTCGTGTGCCGGGACGTCGAGCAGTGCCGCCAGCTTGTCGGTGAGGTAGCCCCGGATGGCGGCGGGCAGCTCGTCGCCCGCGGCCACCGGGTCCGGTGCCGTACGGATGCGTTTCATGGAGCAGCCGGTCAGCCGGGCCACCACCGCACCGGCCTCGTCGGTCAAGTCCGCGTCGAACACCACGAGTTCGCCCGAGTCACGGCGCAGCCGCACCGTCAGCCACACCCGTCCGGTGACCGGGGTGCGCCGGGCCCGCACGCCCTCGATGCCGAAGGGCAGGTACCCGGCGGAGTCCGCCGGTGCGTCGTCCCTGTCGAGGAACAGCAGGGCCGCCTGGAAGGCGCTGTAGAGCAGCAGTGGGTCGAGAGTGCGGCCCCGCGCCCCGTCGCCCGTGGCGTCCACGGCCGCCAGCACCGTTGCGTCGTCCGCGTACAGCTCGGCGAAGGTCTTGAAGGTGTCCCCGATCTCGATCGCCGGATTGCGTCCGTACAGCCGCTCCGGGTCCACCGGTGACAGCCCGGTCCGGACCACCGTGCGGTCGAGCGTCTCCGGCTCGTAGGTGGCGGCGCGCACCCGGGTCTCGGCGACCGGGGCCCACAGCTCGCCCGCGTCGCTGCGGTGCACGACCCGCAGGCGCAGGTCCGGTCCGGTCGCGGACGTGTCCGGTGCCGCCCGGAGTTCGGCGCGGGTCCCGGCGGGCACCTCGACGGCGCGCAGGAACGTGAGTTTGCTCAGCTGGGCCGCGTCGTGCTGCGGGAAGCGGTCGAAGAACCAGTCGAGCGCCAGCCCGGCATGGGTCATGCCGATGAGGGTCGGCACGCCTGCCACGGTGTGGTCGCGGACGTAGGGGTCGTCGGCGTGGAAGCGGACGGTGTCGTCGGCCGGAGCCTGCGGATCGGGCTCTGCGCGCGCGGCGGGCTCGGCGGCCGGTGCGGTCGGCTCGACCGGGTCGAGGGCGGTGAACCAGTAGCGGTCCTGTGCGAAGGGGTAGCCGGGGAGGTGCGCTCGGCGCGGCGTGCCGTCGTAGAGGAGGGCCCACTCGTCGCAGGTGAAGTCCGCACCGCGCAGCCAGGCGTCGGCGAGCTCCGGCAGCGCCGCCTCCTGCAGCCACCGGCGGCGCTCCCGCTCCGGAGCGCGCCCGGGGGCCGCGGTGGTGCGCTGCGGGTCCGTGACGGCGTGCCCGGCCTCGTGGTCGCGTACGTGGCGGTCCAACGCGCCGAGCAGTTCCTCGCGCGAGGCGGCGATGAAGGCCGCGCGCACGTCCATCGCCTCGCGCCCGGTCTGCAGCGTGTGGGCCGTGGCCGCGAGATCGGTCCCGGGCTCGTCGGCCAGGTGGCGGCGCAGTCGGTCGGCCTGTCGGGCCAGCGCGTCGGAGGTCTTCGCGGACAGCACGAACAGGTACCGGCCGCCCCGCGCGACGCCCGGCCGTGGTGCGGCGGCGGGAACGTACTCCTCCAGCACGATGTGGGCGTTGCTGCCGCTGAAGCCGAAGGCGCTGACGCAGGCGCGGCGGGGGTGGCCCTCGCGGGCGTCCCACGGGCGGGTCCGGGTGTTCAGGTAGAAGGGCGAGGACGCGAAATCGAAGTGTGGGTTGGGCTCTTCCACGTGCAATGTGGGCACGAGGGTGCGATGCCGCAGAGAGAGCAGCACTTTGTGCAGCCCCGCCACTCCCGCGGCCGCGGTCCCATGGCCGATGTTGCCCTTGACCGAGCCCACGGCGCAGAACTGGCGCTCCTCGGTGTACTGGCCGAACACCGTTGCCAGTGCGTCGAGTTCGATGAAGTCGCCCAGGGTGGTGCCGGTGGCGTGCGCCTCGACGTAGCCGATGCCGGCGGGATCGATGCCGCGCGCCGCGTACACCTGCTGGATCAGCTTGACCTGGCTGCGCTTGCCCGGCGCCGTGATTCCGTTGGTGCTGCCGTTCTGGTTGACGGCGGTCGCGGTGATGACGCCGTGGATGGAGTCGCCGTCCCGCTCCGCGTCGGCGAGGCGCTTGAGCACGAGCGTCCCGACGCCCTCGCCCGGCACGAATCCGTCGGCCCGCTTGTCGAAGGGGCGGCACTGCCCGGTCGTGGAGAGCATGCCGGCGGCGCTCATGCTCGTGTACCGGTCGGCCTCCAGATAGAGGCTGACGCCGCCGGCCAGGGCCAGGTCGGTCTCGCCGGCGCGCAGCGCCTGGCAGGCCAGGTGCACGGCGACCAGGGAGGAGGTGCAGGCCGCGTCCACCGCCATGGCGGGGCCGGTGAGGTTGAGGTGGTAGGCGATCCTGGCCGCCGCGATGGCCCCGTTGGTTCCGGTCGCGTTACCGGTGCCCGGGGCGTACCGGGCGAGCAGGGTCTCGTACTCGTGGCTGGCGAGGCCCAGGTAGACGCCGCAGTCGCGGCCGTCGAGCCGCTCCCGCCCGTATCCGGCGTCCTCGAAGGCCCGGAAGGCCTCTTGGAGGAAGAGCCTGTGCTGGGGGTCCATCGCGTGGGCTTCGTTCGGCGGTATTCCGAAGAATGCCGGGTCGAAGGCATCCACGTCGGACAGCGCGCCCAGCCATTTGCAGTCGGTCCTGCCGGGCCGACGGGGACGGGGGTCGTAGTGCGTGTCGATGTCCCAGCGGTCGGCGGGCACCTCCGTGACCGAGGAGCGTGCGGCGCGCAGGTTCTCCCAGTACCGGCCGAGGTCCTCGGCTTCGGGGTAGCGGCCGGACATGCCGATGACCGCGACGGCGTGCTGTGCCGTGGCTCTCGTACCGGTCGGGGGCGGTGTCGTGGGCTCCTGGGTGCGACGGGCGGCCGACTCGGCGGTCAGCATGCTGCGGGCGTCGTCGAGTCCGATCCTGCCGGACCGCAGAGCCAGCAGAAGGTCTTTGGTCTGCATCTCTCTCACTCTCCGAACAGAGCGGTGACCCGCTGCCGGACTTCCTCGCGGTGGAACGTCAGCTCGTGCATGGCGAGTTCGGCCTGGATGACGTCCGGCAGCGCCTGGCGGATCGGCGCCACCAGATGCTGTTTGAGGGCTTTCAAGGACACGGCCGGCTTGTCGGCCAGTTCTCTGGCCAGCCGCAGCGCCTCGGGCAGGACGTCCTTGCGCGGCAGCACGGGGAACGGCACGCCCCGGGCGGCGAGTTCGGCACCCCGGTGGTTGGCGCCGTTGAGCAGCATCTCCTGCGCCAGCGGGAGCCCCAGTTTCCTGGGGAGGATGCACGTGGCGCCCATGCCGGGGGTGAAGCCGTACCGCATGAAGTTCGCGGTGTAGACGCTCTCCCGGCTCAGTACGACGAAGTCGGCGTACAGGCCCATGACGAAGCCACCGCCGATGCCGTGCCCCTGCATCGCGGAGATGACGGGCACGTCGCATTCGAGCGCCAGGCTGTACAGGTTCAGATCGGTGAACCTGCTTCGGCCCTCGTAGATGGCGAGCAAGCCGTCCTGCGTTCCGCCGGACGAGAAGTAGCTGCTGTAGCCGGTCATGACGACGACCTTGCACGTGTCATCGCGGCGGACCGTCTCGAAGGCGTTCAGCAGTCCGTCCACCAGTTCCGGGGTGAAGGCGTTCTTGTGCACCCGGTCCTGCATGGTCAACAGGACGATCCCCGGCTCGACTTCACGAAGGTCGACGACCGGTTCGCTCACGCTTCCCAAGGCAGTATTCCTTCCTCGGTGTAGCGGCGGATCAGGGTCAGGTTCCGCTCGTCGGAGAAGACCTCCCGGTTTCCCGCCAGGGCGGACGGCCGCGCCGCGGTCAGGCCGTCGTCCAGCGCGTGGAGGAAGCGCTTGTACCGGGCGATCCCCGATGCCGGCAGGCACTTCAGCCGGGTGAGGTGCCTGCGCAGCAGGGCCTCACCGTTCGGGCCGGTCGCGTCCACGAGTCCGTAGGAGGCGGCCGTCGCGGCGTCGAACGGCATCGTCATCAGCGTCATGTAGTGCGCCTTCTGTGATCCGCAGCGCCGGATGAGGAAAGGCAGCACGCAGGCCGGGTACAGGCCGAAGAGCAGCTCCGAGAGGCTGAACCGCGCGGTGTCGTCGGCGATGACGATGTCGCTGGCCGCCACCAGCCCGACGCCGCCGGCATTGGCGACTCCGCGCACGTGCGCGACCGTGACGAAGGGGCCGATGGCCAGCCGCAGGAACAGCTCGTAGAGCCGCTCGGGACCGTGCTCCGTCCGCTCGCCCGCGGCGGCCGCGGTGGTGGTGAGCTCCTGGAAGTCCGCGCCGAAGCAGAAGTAGTCCGGCAGCCCTTCGAGCACCACCACGGTGACGGATGCCTGGTGCCGGTCGAGCGCGTCGAGGAGTTCCGCGACGAGGAGTTCGTTGAGGGAGTTCTTCGCCTCCGGCCGGTCCAGCCGAATGCGGCAGACGGTACCGGCCGTGTCGACCTTGATGGTTCGGTAGGTCATGCCGCCCACCCGTACTCGCGGTGGAACTCACTGATCCGTTCCAGGACCAGTCCGGGTGCGCCGTGCACGGCCCCGAGTTCCTTGGCGTACCCCACGGGGTCCAGCTCGACGTTGCGGGTGCCGAACGCCACGGCGGAGCTGTCCCGCAGTACCTGGTCGTACGCCTCCGTCGTCAGCACGTTCCGCTCGCGCAGGGCCTGCTCGATGTCCAGTTCGCGCAGCAGCTCGCTCCCCTGAGCCGTCGCGACGCCGCTGTAGAACTCGGCGCAGCAGCCGGATCCGTAGGAGAAGCAGCCGATCCTGCGGGGTTCGTCGAAGGAGCCGTGCGCGATGGTCGCGGCGAGCGAGGCGAAGACGCTGCCGCCCATCATGTTCCCGGTGTACCGGGCGTAGCGAAGACCTGGTGCGACCCGTTCCTGGAAGTCGGCCTCGATCTGGGCGCGCGGGGCCTTGGCGAACTTCCGCATCATGGTGCGGTGGGCGCCCTTCACCATGCCCCCGAAGGGGGTGTGGAAGGTCAGATAGCCGAACGTGTCCCGGTAGTGGGCCTGCGGGACCCGGCGCCGGTACGCGAGAAAGGTCTGCTCGCAGCAGTCCAGGTAGGACATCAGGCCGAGATCGGCGTCGCCGACCTCTCCGGCGGGTGTCGGCCGGCAGGTGTCCATCACCTCATAGCCGTACGATCCGTAGGCGCCGGCATCGAGGTGGAGGACCCGGGCGTCCTCGCCCACCAGGACGGCGGCGGCCCCGGCCCCGGACGTCGGTTCCATGAAGGCCCAGTCCATGGTGATCGCCTCGGCGTCGTCGGGGACGGCGTGCCGCGACACGTCGGTGGCGATCACCAATGCCTTCGCCCCGGGCGAAGTACGGGACCGGATGAAGTCGACGGCCGTCTGCAGGCCCGCGGTCCCGGCGTAGCAGGCGTTCTTGACCTCGAACAGGCGGCAGTTCCGGTTGAGCCCCAGGTAGTGGTGGAGATAGCTGCTGAGGGACTTCCCGAAGTCGAGCCCCGATTCCGTGCAGGTGACGAGCATCTCGATGCGGTCCCGTTCGGCCTCGCTGAGCGCGTCCACCAACGGTTTCGCGGCGTTGACTCCGAATGTCACCGGGTCCTCGAAGGGCAGCGCGACCGTCTTCTGATGCACCATCAGCTCTGCGGACTTCGACGTGTCCAAGCCTCGGTGTGCCATCAGCCCGGGAACGTCGATGCAGGTGCTGCCCCCATAGATGTTCATCGCTTCTATGCCGACGGGAACTGTGTCCATCGCCTTGCCGCCTCTCTCCCTCAGCCGTTCGCGTTCTGCAGACACAGTGCGGTGTTCACGCCGCCGAACCCCATGCTCAACGTCAGCGCGTGGGTGACCGGTTGGAGCACGGACCGCTCCCGCACCCAGTTCCATGCCGGGTCGATCGGGGTTTCCAGATTCCGCGTCGGATGCAGAGTCGCCGCCTCCATCTGCAGCAGCGTGGCGATGATCTCCACCGTTCCCGCCGCGCTCAGTCCGTGGCCGGTGATCGACTTGGTCGCGTTCAGATACGCCCCGTCAAGTCCGCAGGAGCGCAGGGCCGTCAGCTCCACCGGGTCACCGACACCGGATCCCGTGCCGTGCGGGTTCACGTAGTCGATGTCCCCCGGTCGCCGACCGGCCTGGGCGAGCGCCTGCCGGATGGCCCGGCTCTCACCGCCGACGGACGGATCCGGGTTCCGGTTGGCGTCGAGCGCGACGCCCCATCCCGTCAGCGCCGCGTACGGTCGCGCTCCTCGCCCGGCGCCCGCCGAGGCACGCTCGACGACGACCGCACCGCAGGCCTCCCCGTAGATGAATCCGTCGCTCGATGCGTCGAACGGCCGGCAGGCCAGCTCGGGTTGGTCCGCGAAACGGTCGGAGCCCATGGCGCCGATCGAGCGCAGTGCCTGGCATTCCCAGGCGGACAGATCGGCCAGGGCACCGATCGCGACACACACGTCGACCGCTCCCGAACGCACGGCCTGCGCCGCCTGGATGACGGCCATCTGACCACTCGCCGAGGCACCTCCGACGGTGTGCGCCATGCCTTGGATGCCGAACTGCTCGCTGCAGAGCCCGCACAGGTCGCTGTCCAGGTAGGAGAACGCGTACGTGGGCGGCAGATAGGCGGATCTGCCTCGGTACGCCTCCTGCTTGAGCACCAACTCGCGCTGCTGGATGTTGGATCCTCCGACGACCAGGCCCACACGCTCGGGGTCGGCCCGCTCCAGGCGCGCCTCCTCCCATGCCTCGTGCAGGGCGAGCAGCGCCGCCTTCCCGGAGAGTGAGACCGTACGCAGGAGCTTCTTGGGGAACCGTTCGGGGAGGGCCGGTTCAGCGATCTCGGCGCCCAGGAAGTCGTGTTCTCCGCTTCTGCCGGGGCGGGCCATGACGCCGAAGTTCCCGGCACCGGAGAACAGAGCGGTCGTGAACTCCTGCTTTCCCGTACCGACCGCGGTGACCACACCGCAGCCGGTTATGACGAGGTCTTCAGGCATTCGACTTCGAATGCAGTGCATCGACCAGGTCGCTTATGTTCTGCACGCCGGCGAGTTCGACTCGGGCCATCTGAAGGGACAAGGATTCCATGGCAAGCATGGCCACCTCGGCCCGGTCGACAGAGTTCGCCCCGAGGTCCGTCAGCCGGTCCTCCCAGTTGATCGGCTGCCCCTCCAGATCGGGAAGCACTTCGTAGATGTGCCCCTTCACCATTTCGAAGATCTCGTCCCGCTGCATATCGCTGCTCCTCTTCTTCCTGCGGTTCTGGCTGCCGGGTTCTTCCTGCTGCGCCGACTGCCGAACGGTCAGGCCCAGACGTACTCTCGGTGGAATTCGTTGATCTCCTGCAGCACCAACTGCCCGGCCATCCGGTCGGCCGCCATGCCGACGGGCAGCGTGGCAGGGTCCAGCTTCCAGTTACGGGTTCCGAAAGCCACCGCGCCGCCACCGGTCAGCAGGCCCTCGTACTCCGCCATGGTGAGCGCGTGACGCTCGTCGAGATGCCGGGCGATCTGCATTCCATGCAGTTTCTCCTGGCCTTCCGGAGTGATGACTCCGCTGTAGAACTCCGAGCAGCATCCGGAGCCGTAGGAAAAAACCCCGACGCGCCGCGGAGCATCGATGGAGCAGTTGTCGATCGTGCTCGCCAGCGAGAGGAATACGGTTCCTCCCATGATGTTCCCGGTGCGCTGACAGTAGCGGATCCCCGGCTCCACCCGCTGTTGGAAGTCCGTCTCGATTTCTGCTCGGGAGGACTTTGACATCTTCCGCATCATGGTGCGGTGCGCGCCCTTGACCATGCCGCCGAACGGCGTGTGGAAGGCCAGGTGGTGGAATGTTTCCCGGTAATCAGCGTCGGCCACCCGGCGCTGATACTCCAGGAAGGTCTGCTCGCAGCAGTCCAGATACGACAGAAGTGACAGGTCGGCATCACCGGCTTCGCTGTCGGCTGTCGGGCGGCAGGTGTCCATCACTTCATGCCCGTAATAGCCGTTGGCGCCGGCGTCCACCTCGAAGATCTTCGGCTCGTCGCCCACCAGCATGGCCACCGCACCGGCACCCGAACTGGGTTCCGCGAACGACCAGTCTTCGGTCAGAGCGTCACCGCCGTCCACCACCGTGAACCGGGAGATGTCGGTGGTGATGACCAACACCTTGGCACCGGGTGATGCCTGCGAGAGTACGAAGTTGACTGCCGTCTGGAATCCAGCGGTTCCGGAGTAGCAGGCGTTCTTGATTTCGAACAGTCGACAGTTGCGACTCAGCCCCAGGTAATGGTGCATATAGGTGCTCAGCGACTTACCGAAATCGATGCCCGATTCGGTGCAGGTGATGACCATTTCGATCCGTGACCGCTCCTCGTCGGACAGCGCGTCGACGATCGGCTTCGCGGCATTGACACCGAACGTGACCGGATCCTCGCAGGGCAGAGCCACCACCTTCTGCTTCATCAGCAGGTTCTCGAAGCGCGCCCTGTCCAGTCCGCGATGGTCGACCAGCTGCATGACGTCCAGATACGCCGTGCCGCCGAAGACGTTCATCGCCTCGATACCAGCAGACCTCATCGGTTTCCCCTCGTGTCCAAGCCACTCACCCCGCTCCCGGCCGCAGCCGGCTCAGCCGCTTTCCTCCGCCGTGCGGATGCGTTCGATCAAGGAGGTCAACACACGCCCCGTCCCTATCTCCACGAATTGCTCCTGCCCGATGGAGAGCAGATGGCGAATCGTCTCGGTCCAGCGCACGGGCTGGGTTATCTGTTCGGTCAGGCACGCCTCGACCCGTGAGACGTCGTACGCCTTGGCATCCACATTCGCGATGACAGTGATGGTGGGCGCGTTGAAACGTGGTGACTCGTCGGCGAGATATTGTGCGAACTCATTCTGGGCCGGCACCATGTGTCGGCTGTGGAAGGCGCCACTCGTTTTGAGTTCGGTGAATCCCACGCCCCCGGGGAGCGACTCGAAGACCTCACGCGCCGCGGCGATCCCCGACTTCAGGCCGGACACCACCACTTGTGTCGGAGCATTGTCGTTCGCCACCTCGATTTCGGTGAGCTCGTGTTGGTCCAGCAGACGGGAAACGCGTTCACGGCTGAGTCCTGTCACCGCCGCCATACCGCCGCCTTCGATACGCCCCATGGCGGCGCCTCGCTTCCGTACCAGTTTCAGGCCGGTTTCGAAATCCACCACACCGGCGGCTAGCAGGGCGTTGTATTCCCCGAGACTGTGCCCGGCCACATACTCCGGCACCTGCCCCGTTTCCTTCGTCCGCTTCAGGTACGTCAGGGCATTGACAATATAGACGGCTGGTTGAGTGTACTGCGTTTCGTTCAGGAGCTGATTCGGATTCTCGGTGCACAACTTCTTGACCGAGTATCCCAAAATCTCGTCAGCTCGCTCCGTCAGTCCAGGAAACTCATCGAAGAGGGCACGCCCCATGCCCTTGCGCTGCGATCCCTGCCCCGGAAAAACATACGTGCTCATTTCACTCCTGTCCTGCCTTCCCGGACCAATACGAAACCGATTTGAGCAGCGACCGAATCACCATGTCCAGTCGCCGAAGAATGCAGGGGCGAACCGCCGTCCGCATCGACGGCATGAGGAGTTAGGAGCCATGACGGCATGACACCGGAGTAACCAGCATCTGAACAGACTACGAACTCGGCTCGGATCACCCTCATCGGCCACATCGCCGACGAGGTCTCCCATTCTTAAATCACCCCGTAGTCAGCACGTACAAAACGAGTCCGCGTTGTTCATACATCACGGCTGGCGACCATCGGACGGAGCCGCCGCGCCCGTTGATCCCAACGGGATCGCTAAGCAGTTGTCAAGTGCAGTCTTCAAACCGGCTGTTGGCAGGAGAAGGTGACGGCCGCAATATCTACACGCATCAACTCGCCCACCACCAGGGGATTTGGGAATCTCTTGGGGATGGAGATCGGCCACCGAGCGCGTTGCCCTCGTCACAATCCCTGCCCAACCCTTGATCAACTTCCCTGTCGGCGTTGTATCGTTGCCGACGGTCGCGACTGGCGCGGGTGGACAACCACCGGGGAGCGGCCATCCACTCCGATGTGAGTGCCGCCCGCCTGGGTGCTCCCGTCAACGATGTCCTCACAAGGAGTCATGACGTGGAGCTTCGCTATGGAACCAACCCTCAACAACGCCGCGCCGAGGTGTCTCCGACACGTTCCGGGCAGTGGCCCGTCCGGCTTCTGAACGGCGAACCGTCCTTCATCAATCTGCTGGACGCGCTCAACGCCTGGCAGCTCGTCAGCGAAGCGAGCGCAGCACTCGGCAAGCCCGCGGCGGCTTCCTTCAAGCACGTCTCACCAGCGGGCGCCGCCGTGTCCGGGCCGCTGGACGCGGTCATCGAGGACCTCTACGGCCTGGGTGACTCCGCTGTCGGCACACTCGCGAGCGCCTACCTGCGGGCCCGGGACGCCGACCCCAAATCCTCGTACGGTGACTTCGCCGCCGTCTCCCACCCGGTCGACGACGAACTTGCCGATCTGCTGAGCCGGGTGATCTGCGACGGGATCGTCGCGCCCGGCTACGCCCCGGGCACCGTCGAAAGACTCAGCAGGAAGAAGAACGGCCGTTTCCTCGTCCTCGAGGTGGACGGCGCCGCCGCACCGCCCCCGCGGGAGACCCGCGAGGTGTTCGGGCTCCGGCTGACACAGGACCGGGATCAACTCCCGCTCACCCGGGGCCTGTTCACTCCGCGGCACGGAGACATCACGGCCGCGCAGCAGGACGACCTGCTGCTCGGACTCGCGGTGCTGCGCTACACCCAGTCCAACTCCGTCTGCTACCTGCGCGACGGGATGGCCCTGGGGATCGGCGCCGGACAGCAGTCCAGGGTCGACTGCACCAGACTGGCCGGAACGAAGACGGACACGTGGTGGTTGCGGCGCCATCCGGCCGTCAGGGGTCTGGACTTCAAGCCGGACATCCGACGCCAGGAGCGCATCAACTGGCAGGTCCGGTTCATCGAAGGCGATCTGACCCCGGACGAGGAGAGCCGTTTCGCACAGGTGCTGCGCGCGCCGGCGACCTCACTGACCCCGCAGGAGCGCGCCCATTGGCTGGGCACGCTGACCGGGGTGTCATTCGTCTCCGACGGCGCCCTGCCCTTCCGCGACAACGTCGACCACGCGCAGCGACACGGCGTCTCGGCCATCGCCGAACCGGGTGGCTCCGTCCGGTCCGGCGAGGTCGAAACCGCCTGCCGCGAGCACGGGATCGCGCTCGCGCACACCGGTCTGCGGCTGTTCCACCACTGAGCGCCGAACGGTCCGAAGGTGCTGCGCCGGATCAGCCGTCCCCTCTTCCAGTTCACAGGAGTTGCCCATGCGCCGCGGCAGGCTGCTCGCCCTCAGCGACCTCCACATCGGCCATGCCGAGAACCGGCAGATCGTGGAGTCGCTCCGCCCCGCGCACGGCGAGGACTGGCTCCTGGTGGCGGGCGACATCGCAGAGCGATACGCCGACATCGAGGGGGCGTTGAGACTCCTGCGCGACCGCTTCGCGAAGGTTGTCTGGGCACCGGGCAACCACGAACTATGGACGCACCCGAGCGATCCGGTCAAGCTGCGGGGCGAGCAGCGCTATCGGGCCCTGGTGGAACTCTGCCGCGACCTGGGCATCAGCACTCCGGAGGATCCCTACCCGGTCTGGGAGGGCGAAGGCGGGCCCGTCACGGTCGCACCGCTCTTCGTGCTGTACGACTACTCGTTCCGCGCTCCCGGTACCCGTACGAAGGAGGAGTCACTGCAGGCCGCGTACGACGCGGGCATCGTCTGCGCGGACGAGCGATTCCTCCATCCCGATCCCCACGGAAGCAGGGACGCCTGGTGCCGCGAGCGGGTACGGGTGACCGAGCAGCGGCTGTCGGAACTGCCGCCGGGCTCCCGTACCGTACTCGTCAACCACTATCCGCTGGTCCGGCATCCGACCGAGGTCCTGCATCATCCGGAGTTCGCCCAGTGGTGCGGCACCGAACTGACCGCCGACTGGCACCGGCGCTTCGATGCCGTCGCGGTGGTCTATGGGCATCTGCACATCCCCCGGGTGACCCACTACGACGGAGTCCGGTTCGAGGAAGTGTCCCTGGGCTATCCGCGCGAATGGAAGCCACGGCCGACCCGCCCCCTGCTGCGGCAGATCCTCCCCCGGGCCGATTCGACAGATCCGGCCCCTCGCTTGATGGCCGAGCTGGTGCCCCCCGAGGTGGTCACGGTCGAGACCTTCCATGACCCCGCAGATCCGCCGGACACCTATATGTTCGCCGAGGAACGGGCCATGGTGGAAAGCGCGGTCAACAAACGCAAACGCGAGTTCGCCACGACCCGTAGTTGTGCTCGCAAAGCCCTCAGCACGCTGGGACACCTCCCCGCCCCGCTCTTGGCCGACCGGCGGGGCGCGCCCCAGTGGCCTGAAGGTGTCAGCGGTAGCCTGACGCACTGCCACTCCTACCGAGCGGCAGCGGTCGCCGTCACTCCGCACGTCGCCTCAATCGGTATCGACGCCGAGCCCAACTCGTCCCTCCCGGAAGGGGTTCTGGACAACATTGCGCTTCCTGCGGAACGCGAGCTGGTCCGGCGCCTGCTCCTCATGCTTCCGGACGTGCGCTGGGACAGGCTGCTGTTCAGCGCCAAGGAATCCGTGTTCAAGGCCTGGTACCCGTTGACACGCCGGGAACTCGGCTTCGACGAAGCACTAATAGACATCGATCCCCGGGCCAGGACCATCTCGGCAAAGCTGCTGGTGCCGCCTCCTATGATCGGTGGCACCCCTCTGGACGGCTTCACCGGGCGCTGGGGCGCCGAGTCCGGCTTTCTCGCCACCGCGATCTGCGTGCCCGGTGACGCCTGCTCACCTGCGCGGCATCGATCTCCGGGCCCGGCCAGAAGTAGGTAGCCATCAGTTCACTCCGCTACGGCTCAGCTGCCAGAGCCATGCTCAAGGCCTGTGGATCGGCCTCGGGCTGAACGCGAAGGGCGTACCTTCCCGAGTGATCGATTGATGGTCATCGAGTAGGCCTGCGTGGCTGCGCGGGTCGGAAAGCCACGCCCGTGCTTGGTGTAGTCAACGAAGACGGATCGACCGCCACCGGCTCACTGATCGACGACATCGTCCGCGAGAGCGCCAACCGGGTGCTGGCCGCCGCGCTGGAGGTCGAAGTCGACGCTCACATAGCCGAGTTGGCCGACCAGCGCGACGAGCGGGGCCGCCGCCTGGTGGTCCGCAACGGCCACCACCGCGAGCGGGCGGTGACCACCGCCGCGGGCTCGGTCGAGGTCAGTGCGCCGCGGGCGAACGACCGCCGTGTGGACGAGGAGACCGGTGAGCGCCGACGGTTCTCCTCGAGGATCCTGCCTCCGCGGTGCCGCAAGTCCCCAAACGTTTCCGAGGTGTTGCCGCTGCTCTCCCTGCACGGCCTGTCCAGTGGCGACTTCGTGCCCGCGCTGGAGCAGTTCCTCGGCTCGACGGCCGGGCTGTTGCCGACCACCGTGACCCGGCTGACGAAGCAGTGGCAGCAGGCCCACACCGCGTTCCAGGAGCGTGACCTGTCGGGCAGCGACTACGTGCACGTATGGGCGGACGGCGTGCACCCCCAGGTCCGCCTGGGCCAAGGCCCACTCCTGCGTCCTGGTCCTGATGGGGGTGCGTGTGGACGACTCCAAGGGGCTCATCGCGTGGCCGAGGGTTTGCAGGAGTCCACCGAGTCGTGGGCCGACCTGCTGCGCGACTGCCGCCGGCGCGGCATGACGGACCTCGAACTCGTCGTCGGTGACGGTGCCATGGGCCTGCGAGACGCGCTCGCTCAGGTGTTCCCGGCCGCGCGTCATCAGCGCTGCCGCCGGGCGCAGCGACCAGGTTTTGAAGGAGGCCTACGAGAAGCGGATTCGGGGCTACTTCGACCGCTTCGGCGGCAACAACCCCGAGGAAGCGCGCGCCGAGGCCATGCTCACCCTCAGCGCACTCGTCGGCGCCACGCTGATCGCCAGGGCCGTCGCCAACCCCGCCCTCTCCGATGAACGGCTTGAAACCGCCGCCCGGCAACTGACCCGAACCTGAGGTGCGTTGCAGATACTGAACTCGCGTACCGGTCTGGCGTGTTGGCGCGGTGCGCACATCCGGTGAGGGCGTACGTATCGGTCGCCACACGTGACCGCTCTGGCCTGCGGCGATGCCGTCAGCGTTCCCGAATCCCGCGAGAGGCGTGTGGCATCAGCGGCGCTGATGACGCCGGGCGTCTTAGCTTTCCGAATGTCTTTCTGACCACTCGTACGACAGCCCGGCACAGGGGGCGTATCGCTGCCGCTCTGGCCACCATCACAGCGGGGCGACGCCCGCTGCGGTTGAAGTCCGCCTCCACGAATATGATCTTCCCTTCGAGGGCGAGGGCGCTGGTGATCAGATCGGCGTACGTGTGCGCCGGAGCGGACGCCGTCCAGTTCTGGTCGGCGTTGCGAGCCTGGGCTCACGCGCTACTGGCAGTGGCGTCCGCCTGAGCGTGGGCACCGCGGGCTTGTATGCGGGCGCCGGCTTTCTGGTGTTGCCGCTCAAGAACGCCTGCGGGCGGCTCGCGGCCGGGGCTGCGTGGGCAGCGAACGTACGGTGGGGTCGGGGGCGGCGAGTCGCTGACGCAGTTGCCGGTTCTCCATCTGTACCTGGTGCAGGGCGCCGACCAGAGCTTCGACGTCGGACCGCAGGGCCGCAAGCTCCTTGGCGTCCGCCGCCCGAAGTTCCTTGAGCTTGGTCACTTGCCGCCGCAGCCGCTTCTCACTGTCCGGCATGGCGCCGCGGGCCCGGACCTTTTCGTAGAACTCGTTCTTCAGGTCCAGGTGGCGCTGAGTGAGTGCGTTGCGCGGGACCTGAGCCTCCTGGGCCAGGGCCACGATGGTCAAGGCGCCGTTGGAGTGTTCAGGGCTGTCGGCCAAGATCCGATCCATGGCGGCCCGGATGCGGTCGCGTTCATCGGGAGCGGGGCTCATGACAGGTCCTCCTGGACGGTGACGCGGTTGCGGTAGTGCTCGTCGGCAAAAGATCGGAGGCGGCTGGCGCGGCGGCGGAACCGGTCAGCCAGCGGGACGGGGACGAGTTCGGACCCGGCTTGCTTCTCCAACTTCCGCGCCAAGGCGATGAGTTGTTCGGCGTGGCGATCGGTGCGGGTGATGTTCGCACAGGACGGCTGGCATCGGTCCAGACTGGGGGCATCCTGTTGGCCCTCCAGACGGTGGCACAGGGCTTTGTCACGGTTGTAGACACACATCAGGTAGCTGCCGGGATTGTCGTAGACAGACAGTTGCGCGTTGTCCAGAATGTCTTGGGCGGTCCGTACGCTGATCACGGTGCCGAGGAACTCCGGGGCGTGGGCAGCTGCGTTGATCGCGCGGCGGGCTGCCGGTCCGGAGATGCCGACTCCTTCGCTCAGGTCGGCGTTGAGTGTGGCGAGGGTGTCGACGGTCGCCCGGGCGGTTTCGATGTCGAGGAGGTCGTGAATGCCGTCGCGGCTGCGCGAGGCATAGCCGGCGCTGACCACCGTGCGCATGTGGCCGTACTGGATCGCCAGGGCTACCAGGCCGCCGGGGCGGCGGGCGATGTGCCAGGCCAGGGTCCGTCTGAACCGTTCGGTGCCGATCGCTCCGTGCGGGTCGGCGGGGACGGTCTCATGCGGACGCTCCAGGCGGATGGCCTGGTCGGAGGCCCAGGTGGCGAAGTGCTCGATGCGATCGCTCATCGTCGCGTAGGTGATGGACCCGGTGAACTTGCGCCGCAAGCGGAAGTCGTGGGCGTGTGCGTCGAACAGCAGGTCGCCTTCGGGGACGATCTGCTCCAGGACCCGGATGGCGTTGACCGCGGGGGCGATGGCGACCCACGGCATCTCGCGCAGCATCCCCTCGGACAGGTAGTTGCCGTCCTCGTCGCGGGCGGTCTTGTAGACGTTTCCGTAGATCAGGTGCGGTCCTGAGTCGGGTTCGGGGCAGCTTCCGCTGCGCAGGCTCAGCACCTCGCCCGGCCGCATGCCGGTCAGGTAGGCCAGCACGATGAAGCAGGCCGTGCCCAGGTGCCGCATCAGCGAATCGACGTCGCCGAAGTCGATCGCCTTAGTCCACGGGGTGCCGTCGATACGGCCTTTGATCTTGAGTTTCAGGGGGCTGGGGCCGAGATTCGCGCGGGCGTACTCGCTCCGGTAGCCCCGTCTGAGCACCCTGTCGACCTGGCCCATGGAGGCGCCGGTCAGGGCGGAGATGTAGGGGATGCACTCCGTACGCCCATGCGATTGGACCCAGCTGGGGATGGGCTCGCCGCGGTCGCGGCGGGCGTCGACGTAGTCCTTGATGCGGGCCAGGCCCAGCTTGTTGGTTACCGTGGCCTCGGCCCGGGCGGTCATGTCCGTGGCCTTCTCCCAGGCCCGCATGATGTCCTCGGCGAAGTCGTCGACGACCCGCAAAGCCCAGATCAGCAACGGTCCCATCGTGGCCGCCGTGATCGGCTCGGTCGCGTTCTCACCGCGCGCGGTTGCCGCCGGCAGGAAGTCGTCGATCCCCTCCCAGTGCCACGGCGGTTCACCGATCCCCAGCGGCTGGGCGTCGTAGAAGTCGAAGGCCCACAGCCGCGAGATCGACGTCAGGAACGATGCCGCGTACTCGCGTGACTTCGGGGTGCGCAGGTTGTCGAGCGCGAACGCCCGCACGTCCTCCGTCGTGCACTGCGCGAGGGTGGTGATGTCCCGTTTGACCAGCCACTCGGCCAGGGCTCGCCAGCGCTGCACGGTGGAGTAGAGCTTGCCGGGGCTCTGTCGGGTCCGCCAGGTAGGGACACGGCCGACCAGGAAGTCGTCCGGCAGGGCCCGGTTGATCATCGACCAGGCCAGGTAGGTGAACTCCTCCCGAAGCGGCGCGGGGAAGGCGTCCAGGTGCAGTGCGTTCCGCGAAGCGCTCGGGTTCGCGTTGAGGGGAGACAGCGGCCAGATCATGTCGCTGTAGCGGGCGTTGGGGGCGTTCGGGTTGACGATCAGGTCAGCGGCGATGACGGGCGTATCGGGGCCCGGGCGGTCGGGAAGGTCTTCCAGGAGAGCGACGGTCACAGGTCGTAGAGTCCGTTCAGCAGGTCGCCGACGACCTGGCGGTCCTCGGCGGTGACATTGGCAAGGGCCCGGCGCCAAAGAGCAGGTCCCAGGCGTCTTTTGAGGTCGGACAGCCGGTCGTGGGGCTCGGACCACTCCGCGTCCCAGACCGCCTTGGGCAGCACGGCCTCCAGCTCCCCAATGGCACGGTGCAGGTGGGCCAGACGGGAGTGATGGCCGGGGTGGACGCGGGCGTTGGGGCATGCGGTGCAGAGCAGAAACGATGCCCCGCAGCTGGCGCCGGGCCCGGTGATGGGGCTGTTCTCGTAGTCCGCACAGCCGTTGGTGGCGGCCTCCACCTCGCCGTCCTCGGGAGCGTCGGTGAGCTTGGCCGTGAACACGGTGCGGCGGGCGGACTCCAGGGCGTCCTCGACTCCTGCCGCGATGACCGGGATGGCGGCCTGCTGGGCCTGCGGTTCGGGGATGACGTAGACGCTGTCGTGGGTGTCCTGGCTGTTCTGCCCCGGCTCACGCCGGTGCACCACGTTCGCCGTCTTGCGAGTCCGGCGCATGACGCCGCCCCCGTCCGGGCCGAAGTGGGTTCCGTAGTCGTCGAAATCCGGCTTGGTCAGGCCCAGGCCGAAGGGGCCCTCCCGGATCAGTGCCTCGTTGGTGTCCTGCCAGTGACGTGGGCGGGTTTCGTGCCAGATCAGAAACCTGTCGGCGGTACAGCCCACGGATGCCAGGTAGGCGCGGGCCGGGGCGGTGGCCTCCAATGCCTCGGTGATCAGACGTCCGGGCGAATCGGCGCCGAAGTCGGCAAGGTTGCGGGTCTCGAAGTGATCGGCTTCGCCCTTGCGCCGCTTCTCCAGTTCCATCCGGTAGACCGGGAAGCGGCCCTCGCCCGAGTCAGGCGTCGCCCTGGGCGTGCGCATCTCGCCGACCGTGGTGGCGTTCAGGCCGTGCTCCGCGGCGAGCAAGACCCCGAGTGCCGTGGCCTCCCGGCGGGAGAGGTACAGGCGCCTCCAGGTGTAAATGGCGCCGTCGCCGCCCATGGCCTTCGAGTAGCGGAAGACCGGACGCATTCGGCCGTCACCTCTCGGGTAGCGGGGTATGTGGCCGGTGCGGGCGAGGCAGTCCAGCCCCTCACCGATCAGCCAGTTCTGCAGGTCCTGGGGCTCGATGCCGCCTGAGCGCCAGGCCTCCAGCAACTGGACGTTCTCCCGGATCCGCAGCAGCGCAGAGCGGAACATCTGCCGGGCCGAGCGGCGGACCTCCTCGAACTCGTCAGGGGTGAAGGCGTGTTCCTCGACCTTCACCCGCGGCACCCGCTTGGCCATGGCCACCCGTACCGGCTGTGCCAGGCGCGAGTCCAGCTGTAGGAAGCCCGCTACCGAGGTGATCTGGACGTACCCCATCTGGGTCTGTGGGCGGCTCAGCCGCCAGGCCATCCAGGTCCCGGCCGTCAAGTCCGCTATGTCGTCCGGCTGTTGGTCGGTCTCGGTCAGGTACTCGCCGAAGGCTCTCAGCAGCCGCCAGATGTGGACGGAGGTGTCGTGGCTGTCCCAGCCGCCGCCGGGAGCGCACTTGGCCGCGAACAGTCCGGCCAAGGACCGCCGCATCGCCGGGGTGAACGACAACTCGGCGAAGTCGAACTCCTTGACGGTGCCCAGCTTGTTGCGGTGACGCACCACCAGCCCGGATGTATCCAGAACCGCCGGCCGCCGATGCCCGGCCTCAGGAAGAGCCGCCTTGCGGCCCCTCCGGCTCACGCCGTCTCCAGCAGCGTGTCGATGTCCTGGATGCCGTCGCTCTCCTCCGCGATGCGGGCCAGCAGCGACGTGACCCGTGCATCGGACACGCTCAGGCCGCCGGCCTCGGTGTCCCGCGGTGCCGGGTCGGCCATCAGCGCCCGGATCTGCAGGTCCGAGACGGGCGCCAGGTAGATCTTGCGGGTCAGCTCGATGTCCCGGTGACCCAGCAGATCCTGCACCATGCGCCACGGATCGCCGTAGAGAAGCCGGAAGTCCCGCCTCTCCTCAGGGGTGAGGCCCATACGCACGTCCATGACGTGGTGTAGCACCACGAGCATGTAGAGGGCGAAGGAGTGCCGGCACATGTGCGGAGTGCAAAACGGCGGCTCCGCCATCACCGGTCCCAGAACGTCGTCGCACCGGTCCGAAGCCGTACAGAAGACGTTCTCCCACGATGCCGGATGGAACGGCAGTCCCTGCTCGTTCAGCCACAACCACACCGGTTCCGGGCCCGTGGGGCCCTCGGTGAAGTACGTCATCCGCTCCTCCACCGGCGCCTCCGTCAGCGGCGTCCTCCCCACCATGCCGTCTCGGTCGACCCAGTGCAGGATCTTCTTGCGACGCCCGGTGACCTTCGTGAGCAGGCGCATCTCCTCCAGGGCGTCATATCGGCCCCTCGCCTGCGCACGTCGGATCACCCGGGCCCGCAGCGACTCCATGTAACTCTCCACCTCGCCGACCACAGGCGATGCCACGTAGTAGGTGCGAGCTCGCTTGGACTTCGTCACCCGCTTCGCAAGCCGCCCTGTGTAGTAGCGCGGGCCTCCAAGTCGCAGCCTCGGCACCTCGATCGTCAGCAGCGACGCTCCCTCGGTCAGCCGCATCCCCGAGGAAAAGAGCAGATCAGCGAAGGCGACATTGCGAACTTCCAGACGTCCCCGCCAGTCCGGCGACGGCAGACCCTCCACCGTATAGCCGCGGAGACCTACGTCCACCCAGAGCCGGAACATCCGCGGTGTCAGCCAGTGCACATCACTGGACTTGGCCTCCTTCGCCCGGGCTTCCGGCGTCTGCACCACGTCGCCCTGATAGCCGGCCACGGCATGCATCAGGATCGGGTTGCTCGCCATGTTCTCCGTGGCAACAGCCCACTTGTACAGGCGAGTCAGCGCAGCAAGACCACGGTTCCAACGTGCGGCGCCGACCTTCTCCGGGTTCCGGGGCGAGCGCGTACGCCAGTCCTCGAAGTCCCAGAGATCATCGGCCGTGGCCTCGTTCCACGCCTTGCCCCTGACCCAGAGGAAGTCAAAGAAGATCGCGTAGTCATCGGTGTAATTCCGCTTGGTCTCCACCGCGAGACGGGCGAAGGAAGACCGGCACAGATACAGACTCAGCAGTTCATCAATTCGGTAGTCAGGCGACAAGAAGATCGGGTCCCCTGCGTGGATTCCCGTGTGGTCCTCCCTCTCCGCCAGATCGCCCAAACCTGCCAAAGCGGGCACCCTCTGCGGATCAACCGCACGGCTCTTCGGCACCCAGAAGACGCGCCAGCCAGTCATAATGTCCCCTCCTGCTTCGGCTTCAACACGTCGATTCAACAGGGAACACGTCGCACACGGTGAGCCGCCACCCCGGCGGGGGCCAGCCGGTGACGAACCGCGGCAGCGGCCCCGGGCGGACCACGGCCACCAGCAGGACCAGGGCACAGCCCGCGCAGAGCCATGGGTGGCGCGCCAGCCGCGGACCCAACGGCACCAGCGCCGCCGTCACGGCGGCGAGCAGCAGCCCGCCGGTCCAGCCGCCCGGCCAGTCCAGCTCCGCGCCCGGCAGCGCCGCGCCGGCGCGGGCCACGGCCGCGATCCACTCCACCGGCCACCCGGCGAGCCAGGCCAGCGCCTCGGCGGCCGGCATCGCGAGCGGGGCCGTCGCGAGCGCGGCGAAACCCAGCACCGTGGCCGGGGCCACGGCGAGTTCGGCGAACAGATTGCAGGGAACCGCGACCAGGCTCACCCGTGCCGCCAGGACCGCGACCACCGGCGCGCACACGGCCTGTGCCGCCGCGGCGGCGGCCAGCACCTCGGCCAGCCGGCCGGGGACCCGGCGTCGCTGCAGGGCCGCGCTCCAGCGCGGGGCGACGGTCAGCAGCGCCCCGGTCGCCAGCACCGAGAGCAGAAAGCCGTAGGAGCGGGCGAGCCACGGGTCGTACAGGACGAGCAGCAGGACCGCGGCGGCCAGCGCGGGCAGCAGCGATCTCCGCCGGCCGGTGGCGATGGCCAGCAGGGCGATCCCACCGCAGGCGGCGGCCCGCAGGACACTCGGCTCCGGCCGGCACACGATGACGAAGCCCAGGGTGAGCAGTCCGCCGAGCAGGGCCGTGCCGCGCAGCGGGATCCCGAACCGGGGCGCCAGTCCGCGCCGTTCGGCCCGGATGGCCAGATGCGGGGGGCCGATCAGCAGAGCCAGCACGATCGTGAGGTTGGCGCCGCTCACGGAGAGCAGATGCACCAAGTCGGTTGCGTGGAAGGCCCGGTCGAGATCGGCCGGTACCCGCGAGGTGTCGCCCACCACCAGTCCGGGGAGGAGCGCCCGCGCGTCGGCCGACAGTCCGTCGGACGCTTTCCGCAGACCCGCCCGCAGCTCACCGGCCCCCCGCTGCACGGCGGTCGGTCCCCGCACCACCACCGGCGGTCCCTTACCGGTGACCCGCAGCACGGCGGCCACCCGGTCGCCCCCGCCCTGCGACGGCACGGCCCGCGCCTGCAGCCGCAGCCGCGTGGACGGCAGCAGCCGCAGCCACGCCGCCCGCTCTCGCACCCCCGTGCGCCGCTCGTCCTCGGACCGCCCGGCGACGGCCCGGAGCGGAACGAAGACGAGTACCGGTGTGCGGACCTCGGTGACCGTGCCGTCCCCGGCCGTGACCCGCCGGGCCTCGGCCGTCAGCACCACGGCGGGTGGGGTGCTCCGCGGACCGTTCACCCGCGGACGGGTGAGCCTCGGATCACCGGTGACGGTCACCTCGGCCGTGACCCCCGCCGACTGCCGTGCCAGGCCGGGCAGCGGACCCCGGTGCAGATCGGCGGCGCGCAGAGCTCCCGAGCCGGCCGCGGCCGCCGCGCAGAAGAGGACCGCCGCCAGTGCGACCCCTGTGCTGCCCCGGCGCCGTGTCACGGCCGGCCCCGCCACCGGGCCCGCACCGGACGGTTCCCCGGCGGCCGTCCGGACGGCGGTACGGTCCCGGCCGGGGTTCGCAGTCCGGCCTCGGGTGAGAGCCACGAGCAGCACCGCCAGCCCCGTCACCGCGCAGCAGCCCGCGCCGACCACCGCCACGACGGGCCGGACTCCGACCGCCGCGGCGGCAGCCGCCCAAGCGGCCAGAGCGCAGGGCAGCAACCGCAGATCCAGACCCTCTGGGCGCGGGCGCGGGGAGTCAGCGCTCCGGACGGGAGCGTCGGCGGGTGCGGTCACCCCGCTCATGGCCGCACCAGGGGCTGGATGTCGGCGAACCTGCGGTCGCCGATGCCGTTCACCTCGCGAAGCTGGTCGACGGAGGTGAAACCCCCCTGACGGTCGCGGTGTTCGAGGATGCGCTGGGCCAGGACCGGCCCGACACCGGGGAGGCCGTCCAGCTGCTCGAGTGTGGCGGTGCTGAGACTGACGGGTCCGGCGGCCGCGCCCCTGGCCGCCGGACCGGGTACGCCCGCCGCTCCCCCGCCGGAGACGGGCGGAGCCGCGGGGCCGCCCACCACGATCTGTTCACCGTCAGTCAGGACGCGGGCCCGGTTGAGCCCGGTGGTGTCCGTGCCCGGACGGACGCCACCGGCCGCTTCGAGCGCGTCCGCGACCCGCGATCCCGCGGGGAGCCGGCGAATCCCCGGCTTGCGGACCTTGCCCGCCACATCCACCACGACGGCGCGGTCTCCGGCCGGACGGACGGGCCCGGGAGACGGAGGCGGAGCCGGTTCCGCGGCCCCGGGGAGGGCCACGGGACCGGCCGCGCCGGCCGGTTCGGCCGCGGGCACCCGCACCGCCTCGGGCCGTCCGGACCAGAAGTGGTGGCCCGCGAATCCGACCGCGACCACGAGCAGGACGGCGAGCGCGGCAAGCGTCCTCGGCTCCGCCCCGCAGCGCAGACTCACCCACAAGGGCAGCCGTTCGCCGAGGGCGAGCCGCCATCGGGAGTACCACGGCAGCGGACGCGCTTCCCCGCTCCTCCGCCCCCGCGAATCCGGGTCGCTCACCGGCGCGGGCGCGGGCTCCGGCGGGGCCGCCGGTTCCGGGATCACCGGCGCGCGGGCCGGGAGACCGCCGAAGAGAGCCGTCGCGCGCGCCCTCGTCCCGTCCGGTGTGTCCCGGCCGTACACAGGCGTTGTCCGGGGGGAGCGGTGCCTGCGCCGGGCGCGGCGGTCCGCCCCGGGCCTTCCGGGCCCACGTGTGGCACCACGGCCCGGTCCCGACGCGGTCGTCACGGTGTGTGATCGGATGTCCATGCGGCGACGGTAGGACGCGTGGCCGTGCTCGGCGGAAAAGCCGGAAATGCCGTGGATAACTCGCCGGTTGTGGAAAACTCCGTGCCCGCTTCGGATGAATGTCCGGCCCCAGCCCGCCGATTCGGCCCCGATGCCGCTTCACTGCGGGGCATGAACCGTTTTTGTCTTCCCGCCGTGTCGCTCCCGCGTCTCCGCGCCCTTCTGGCGCGCTCCTCCCGGCTCCTCCGCATCCGGCCGCCCGGTGATCCGGTCGGGGTTCCCGCCGTTCTCAACGGCGCGCGGCTTCCGCCGGCGGAGCAGGGAAGTGTTCCCGCGACCGCGTCACCACTCCGCCGTCGCCCGGAGGCGTCCGGCCGCGGCCTTGCCGGGCCGCGGTCAGATCCGCGGCGACACCACCACGCCGAGCAGCCCCGGCCCGGTGTGGGCGCCGATCACCGCGCCAACCTCGCTGACCAGGAGTTCGGCCAGCCCGGGCACCCGCCTCCGCAGCCGGTCCGCCAGGGCCTCCGCCCGGTCCCCGGCGGCGAGATGGTGCACCGCGATGTCCACCGGGCCCGCAGCGGCCCGCTCCACCACGATCTCCTCCAGCCGGGCGATGGCCTTCGACGCCGTGCGCACCTTCTCCAGCGGCTCGATCCGCCCGCCGCCCAGTCTCAGCAGCGGCTTCACCGCCAGTGCCGAACCAAGCAGCGCCTGCGCGGCACCGATCCGGCCGCCGCGCCGCAGATAGTCGAGGGTGTCCACATAAAAGTAGGCCGTGGTGCCCTCCGCGCGCTTCTCGGCCGCGGCCACCGCCTCGTCCAGAGTGCCTCCCGCCTCGGCCGTCTCCGCGGCGGTCAGTGCGCAGAAACCGAGGGCCATCGCGACCATGCCGGTGTCCACGACCCGCACCGGGACCGGCGCCTCGCGTGCGGCGAGCACGGCCGCGTCATACGTGCCGGACATCTCCGCCGACAGATGGAGGGACACGATGCCCGACGCCCCGGCCGCGGCCACCTCACGGTAGGTGGCGGCGAACATCTCCGGGCTCGGCCGGGACGTGGTCACCGGTGTCCGGTGCCTCAGCGCCTGGGCGACGGACCGCGCGGAGACCTCGGTGCCCTCCTCCAGGGCCCGGTCACCGAGCACCACGGTCAGTGGTACGGCCCGGATGGCGTGCCGTTCCATCGCCTGCGGCGGCAGATAGGCCGTGGAATCGGTGACGATCGCGACATGGCGGGACATGAAGGGGAGGTTATCCGGGGATGACAGGCGCGGACAGCGCGGGGGAGGCCTGTGGGCCGCCGGTCCCGGCCGGAACAGACGGACACCGCGCCGGCAGGCCGGGCGCCGGGATGCGCGGGACCGGCACGCACCGGTCCGGCGACGCCGGTTCGGCCCACGGCCCCACGGCCGTCACCCGCCGGACAGCCGCGGCTGCGACTGCGACTGCGACCGCAACTGCGGGAAACGCACCGCCGCGCGGACGACTCATGTGGTGCTCTCGGGGCGCCGGGTCTTCTCCCAGGGGAAGCCGGTGCGCAGCCGGGGCTCGCGGGCCGTGAGGGCAGGCGGTGTGCGCGGGGCCTCCTGCGCTCCGGCCTCCCCGGCGTCCGGCCGTGAGGCGTCCGGTCCTGCGGGCTTCGCGCGGGCCGGGTCCGGCCCTGCGGCGTCCGCGGCCTCCGCCGGGCCGGCGTCGCCGCCGGCCGGTGTACCAGCCGCCGTCCCGGTCGGCGTCCAGTGCCGCAGCGCGCCCGCCTCCATCTGGATCTGGCCGGTCAGGTCGCCCAGGTCGTCGTCGGCGAACCGGTGGGCGCGGTCCTGTGCGGCCCAGCGCAGGGAGTCGGCCGAGTGCACGATTCGCTCGGTGCGTTCCCGCAGTTCGGGAAGGCGTGCGGTCACCCGGCTCTTGTCGGGCTCGCTCTCCAGCCGCTTCAGCTCGGCGTCCAGTTCCCGGCCGTGCGTGCTGAGCCGGTCGAACAGGCTCAGCGCCTCGCCGAGCGACGCGTCGTCCGGCGCGGCCGCCCGCAGGGTCTCCTGGGTGGCCCGCAGGGAGGTGCGGAGGGAGAGCCGCAGTTGGGCCACCTCGCCCGCCGCCCCGGGCAGGGCCAGCTGCCGGGCTTTGAGCGTGGTGTCCTCGACCGTTCGGCGGGCCTGGGCGACCGTGCGGTCGACACCGCGCTTGGCGGCACCCACGGCCTTGGCCGTCGCGTAGACCCCGGCTGCGACGAAGAGCACGAAGAAGAGGACCACCACCAGAATCGCGGCTTCCATGAACGCTCCCTGCAGTCTTCGTGCACCGGTGCGCGGCGTCCGGACCGGTGGCCGCGCAGTGGGGCACCGCGCGCCCCACCCCTCCACGGTAAACGCCCGGGGCGGGCCGGGGGTTCCGTCCGAACCCCCGGCCCGCCCGGGAAAAACCCTGAGAAACCCCTACGGGCCGGGGTCACGCCGGGACGATGTTGACCAGCTTCGGCGCTCGCACGATCACCTTGCGGATGTCCGCACCGCCCAGCGCGGCACGCACCGGTTCCTGCGCCAGGGCCAGCGCCTCCAGTTCGCCCTCGGTGATGGAAGGCGCCACCTCCAGCCGCGCCTTCACCTTGCCCTTGACCTGCACCACGCAGGTGACGGTCTCGTCCTGGACATAGGCCGGGTCGGCGACCGGGAAGGGCTCGTGGACCACCGAGGTCGTGTGGCCCAGCCGGTGCCACAGCTCCTCGGCGATGTGCGGAGCCAGCGGCGCGACCAGCAGCACCAGCCGCTCGGCCACCGTCCGGGGCACCGGGCCGCCCGCCTTGGTCAGATGGTTGTTCAGCTCGGTGACCTTGGCGATGGCCGTGTTGAAGCGCAGCGCGGCCATGTCCTGGGTGACGCCGTCGATCGCCTTGTGCAGGGCCCGCAGGGCGGCCTCGCCGGGTTCGGCGTCGGTGACGGTCACCTCGCCGGTGTTCTCGTCGACGACGTTGCGCCACAGCCGCTGCAGCAGCCGGTACTGGCCGACGACCGCGCGGGTGTCCCAGGGCCGGGAGACGTCCAGCGGGCCCATTGCCATCTCGTACAGGCGCAGCGTGTCCGCACCGTACTCGGCGCAGATCTCGTCGGGCGTGACGGCGTTCTTCAGCGACTTGCCCATCTTGCCCAGCAGCCGGGTGACCTTCTCGCCCTC
The DNA here is from genome assembly GCF_000719865.1 of Streptomyces albus subsp. albus. Taxonomy (GTDB): domain Bacteria; phylum Actinomycetota; class Actinomycetes; order Streptomycetales; family Streptomycetaceae; genus Streptomyces; species Streptomyces albus_E. The sequence goes on along the minus strand of NZ_JOID01000025.1, from coordinate 69,013 downwards.
GTACCAGAAGGCACCGTCGCGTTCCTCGACCTCGGCGGCCGGGACGGCGATGCCGCGGCTGTCCCGGTAGACGTAGGCCTGGATCATGCCCTGGTTGTACAGCTTGTGGAACGGCTCGGCGGAGGACACGTGCCCCAGGTCGTACAGCACCTTGGACCAGAAACGGGCGTACAGCAGATGCAGCACGGCGTGCTCCGCGCCGCCGACGTACAGGTCGACACCGCCGTGCGGCTGCCCCTCGCGCGGGCCCATCCAATAGCGCTCGATCCCGGGATCGACCAGTTTCTCGCTGTTGTGCGGGTCCAGGTAGCGCAGCTCGTACCAGCAGGAACCGGCCCAGTTGGGCATGGTGTTGGTCTCGCGGCGGTACATCCGCGGGCCGCGCCCGTCACCCAGGTCCAGACGCACGTTCACCCATTCCTCGTTCCGGGAGAGCGGGGTCTCCGGGGAGGTGTCGGGGTCGTCCGGGTCGAAGGTGCGCGGGGAGTAGTCGTCGACCTCCGGCAGTTCCAGCGGCAGCATCGACTCGGGCAGCGGGTGGGCGACGCCGTCCTCGTCGTAGACGATGGGGAAGGGCTCACCCCAGTAGCGCTGGCGGCTGAACAGCCAGTCGCGCAGGCGGAAGTTGACGGTGCCCTCGCCAATGCCGCGCTCGGTCAGCCAGTCGGTGATCCGTGCCTTGGCCTCGGTGACGGTCAGCCCGTCCAGCGACAGGCCGTCGCCCGCCGAGTTGACGATCCGCGCGTCGTACGAGGCGAAGGCGTCGTCCCAGCCGGCCGGGTCGGTGCCGCGGCCGTCGGACGGTTCGACGACGCAGCGCATCGGCAGCTCGAAAGCGCGCGCGAACGCGAAGTCACGGCTGTCGTGCGCCGGTACGGCCATGATGGCGCCGGTGCCGTACCCCATCAGCACGTAGTCGGCGATGAAGACGGGAACGCGCTCGCCGCTGACCGGGTTGACGGCGTAAGCGCCGGTGAAGACGCCGGTCTTCTCCTTGGCGTCGGCCTGCCGCTCGACGTCGGACTTCGACGCGGCCTGCTTGCGGTACGCGGCGACGGCCTCGGATGGGGTCGCGTGCCCGCCGGTCCAGACGGCGTGGGTGTCCTCGGGCCAGGCGGCCGGAACGATCGAGTCCTCGCCCGAGACCAGCTCGTGCTCCGGGGCCAGCACCATGTACGTGGCGCCGAACAGGGTGTCCTGGCGGGTGGTGAAGACGGTGACCGCGCGCTCGGCTCCGGCGGCCGTGCGCACCGGGAAGCCGACGCGGGCGCCCTCACTGCGGCCGATCCAGTTGCGCTGCTGCAGCTTGATGGCCTCGGGCCAGTCCAGCGCGTCCAGGTCGTTCAGCAGCCGGTCGGCGTAGGCGGTGATGCGCATGTTCCACTGGCGCAGCTTGGCCTTGAAGACGGGGAAGTTGCCGCGCTCGGAGCGGCCCTCGGCGGTGACCTCCTCGTTGGCCAGCACGGTGCCCAGGCCGGGGCACCAGTTGACCGGCGCGTCGGAGGCGTAGGCCAGCCGGTACTCGCCCAGCAGACCGGCCCGTCCGGCCGCGTCCAGCTCGCTCCAGGGGCGCCATCCGGCCGGGGTCTCGCGCTCCCCGCTCTCGAACTGCTCGATCAGGGTGGCGATGGGCCGTGCCTTGTCCGCCGCCTCGTCATACCAGGAGTTGAAGATCTGCAGGAAGATCCACTGGGTCCACTTGTAGTAGTCCGGGTCGATCGTGGCGAACGACCGGCGCTTGTCGTGGCCCAGGCCCAGCCGGCGCAGCTGGGCCTGCATGTTCCCGATGTTCGCCTCGGTGCTGGTCCGCGGGTGCGTGCCGGTCTGCACGGCGTACTGCTCGGCGGGCAGGCCGAAGGCGTCGAAGCCCAGGGTGTGCAGGACGTTGTGACCGGTCATCCGGCTGAAGCGGGCGTAGACGTCGGTGGCGATGTAGCCCAGCGGATGGCCCACGTGGAGTCCCGCGCCCGAGGGGTACGGGAACATGTCCATGATGTATTTCTTCGGCCGGTCCGCCGTACCGGCGCCGCCGTCGGCGGCCAGGTCGCCGGTGGGGTTGGGTGCCTCGTAGACGCCCTCGGCGTCCCAGAAGTCCTGCCAGCGTGCCTCGATGTCGGCTGCCAGGGCCGCCTCGTACCGGAAGGGCGCCGCGGCCGGCCCGGGGGCGGAATGGGTGTCGCTCATCGTCTCAAAGCTCCATCGATCGTCTCTGCCCTCTGCGAGGCATGTCCCGGAAATGGAAAAACCCCTCGCACAGGAGGGGACGCCGCGCCGATTCCGGCCCGGTGGTTCTTCCACCGGCCGGGACTGATCAGCGCGGCTCGCTAAGCAGAAGGCGTACGGCACGCATGCGTGTCAGGGTACCGCAGCGGTCCCGGCCGACGCACCGAGCCGCCGATTGAACACCGGGCGCTCCCGGTCCGTATTGGTCGTTCGAGCAAATATCCATACGCCCGGACGTTGCCCGACAGGCCACTCAGCATGCGGAGCCGGGACCCCTTCCTCGCGTCACAGGAGTCGCCTCGCATGAAACCTCATCGCAAGGTTCCACGGAACATGCCCTCCCTCCCCAAACCGGCCGCGTCGCAGACCAAGGTCTTCGCCGCGTCGGTCGCGCTCCTGCTCGTTGTCCCGCTCGTCCTGGCCCTGGCCACGGGCGACCGTTTCCGCGCCTTCCTGGACTTCGGCGCCGGCGTCCTCTCGCTCCTCACGCTCACCGCGTCCGTGGTCTGGGGTCTGATCGCGGCCCACCGGCTGCTGCTGAACCCGCGGGACCGGCTGCTGGCGCAGGGGGTCCACCGCGCCGTCGCCGTCGCCTCGCTCGGCTTCCTGGTGGTGCACGTCGCGGTCAAGGTCTCGCTGGACCACGCTCCCCTGATCGCCGCCCTCATCCCCTTCAGCCTGGGCATCACCGGCGCGGGCGGGCTGATCGGCATGGGTTCGATGGCCGCTTATCTCATGGTGATCGCGGGTTCCACCGGCGCGCTGCGCAGCACCTTCGTGCCCAACCGAGAGGTCGCGGGCCGCTGGCGCGCCATCCACGCCGTGGCCTATCCGTCGTGGTGCTTCGCCGTGCTGCACGGCCTCTACGCAGGCCGCCCGGCGGCCGGCTGGGTGACCGCCATGTACGGGATATCCCTGCTGGCCGTGGGCCTGGCGGTGGCCGCGCGGCTGCTGCCCCAGCCGCAGCGGCGGCGGATCGCCCGGCTGGTGCTGTCGGTGATGCAGCCGGACGCCGACACCGGACGCCGCTCCCCCGCGGCGGACGGGGAGGGCGCCCGCCGCGACACCTCGGTCTCCCCCTTGCCGGGCGCGGGGGCCCGGCCCCGCGGTGCGGCGGCGTCCGCGCCCGCCTCGGCCGGGGGCCGCGACGAGATGCGGCCGCCACTCGACTCGACCCGCGCGGTGCCGATCGGCAGTGGCCTGGGCTCCGGCCTGTCGGCGGGGTACCGCGCGATGGCGTCCGACCAGACGTCCGGCGGACGGGGAGACCCTCTGATGGCGCCCGCGGCGGGCAGCCAGGGCTTCGCGGAGGCTCCCACCCGGCAGATGCCGGCCTACCCGGACTCCGGCGGCGGTACGGGCGGATACGGCGGGGCGGCGGGATACGGCGGACCGGACGGTTACGGCGGCGGCTGGGGCGGGCCGGGCGGCCCGGCGGGCCAGCCGCTGACCGGTTCGGTGACGGGCTCGGTGACGGGCCAGGGGGACCCGTCCGCGGAGGCCTTCCCCCGGCAGGCGGGAGACCCCCTGGCCGGCCGCGGCCCGGACCCGCTGCGCGATCCGCTGACCGAGCCGTTCCCCGGCGTGACGCATCTGGCATCATCCGAGCGCTGGCCGACGCCGTCCCCGCCGCCGCCCGCACCGGCCGAGAACCTCAGGCCCGCGCCCCAGCCCGACCCGCTGACCGACACCTCGACCGGATTCTCGTATCCGCCCCCGCCCGGTGAACCCTGGCAAGAAACCGCAGGAGGCCGACCATAAACGCCGAGCTGCCCGACGTACTCGATCTCCGGGTCGTCGGAGTCCCCCAGCTGACCGCCGGCTTGGACCTCACCCACCGCCTCGACCTCGACATGCACCTGAAGGTGCACGGGCCACTCCAGCCCATGCCCGGGGAGCGCCTGGCCGAACTGGCCGAGCTCATCTCGCTGAAGGGGAAGGGCGGTGCCGGTTTCCCCTTCGGCAAGAAGCTGCGGGCGGTCGCCAAGTCCGCGATACGCCGCGGGGTCCGCCCCGTCGTCGTCATCAACGGCAGCGAGGGGGAACCCAATTGCCGCAAGGACACCCTGCTCATGAACCGGGCCCCGCATCTGCCGCTGGACGGGGCCCTGCTGGCGGCCGAGGCACTGGGCGCCCGCACTCTCGTCATCGCCGTCACGCGTGACTCGACCGAGGCGTCGATGCGGCAGGCCCTGGCCGAACGGGGGCTTTCGGACCGCCGCGGGCAGCCGCTGCGCGCGCGGATCATCCGCACGCCCGAGCGGATGGTCTCCGGTGAGTCGTCGGCGGTGATCCGGGCGGCGAACGGAGGGCCGTCGCTGCCGCCGGGCCGCAAGGTCCGCGCCTCCGACTCGGGCGTGGCCAACGCGCCCACGCTGCTGTCCAACTGCGAGACGTTCGCCCAGCTCGCCGTGGCCGCCCGGCTCGGCGCCGACCGCTACGGCAGCATCGGCCTGAGCACCGAGCCCGGAACCGTCATGCTCACGGTCTCCGGTTCCGTGCCGCGGCCGCTGGTCATGGAGGTGCCCAGCGGGGTGCCGCTGCGGTACGTGCTGGAGCTGGCCGGTGCCCCGCCGATGCCGCAGGGCGTACTGTCCGGCGGCTACCACGGCAAGTGGATGGACGGGATGTCGGCGCACGGCGCCACCATCTCGCGGGCCTCGATGGACGCGGCGGGCGGCGCGCTCGGCGCCGGCGCGCTGCTGCCCCTGAGCCCGGACACCTGCCCGCTGGGCGAGTGCCTGCGGGTCGCCAACTGGCTGGCCGCCGAGACGGCGGGCCAGTGCGGCCCCTGCAAGCTCGGTCTGCCCGCGGCGGCGGCCGGGCTCGCCGAGGTGCTGGGGGGCGGCGGCCGTACGGCGCTGGAGGCGCTCCGGCAGGTCACCCAGTCGGTGAAGGGCCGCGGTGCCTGCGCGCACCCGGACGGCTCCGTACGGTTCCTCACCTCCTCGCTGAGCGCCTTCACCGACGACCTGGCGGCGCACGCGCTCCAGGGCGGCTGCGGCCGGCCCACGCACGGTGTGCTGCCGCTCCCGTCGCCCGGCTACCAGGAGGAGGGCATCCCCAGCGGGCAGAAGCTGATGGTGGACTGGACCCTGTGCAAGGGCCAGCTGATCTGCGTGGGGGTGCTCCCCGAGCTGGTCCGGCAGGGTCCGGACGGCTATCCGGTGCTGGCCGACACCCCCGTGCCGCTGCACCTCCAGGGCGAGGCGCAGCGGGCCGTCCGCCGCTGTCCCGAGCTGGCGCTGCGGCTGGAGGAGGCGCCGGCCCCGCGCAACTCCCTGCCGCCCTCCGGCGGCCGCAAGGCGCTGCCGCGCGGCGGCGGCTGAGCCGGGCCGCGCACGGCCGCTGCCGGTGCCCCGTCCGCGTCCCGGTGACGCGGGCGGGGCACCGCGCGTCGGGCGTCCGTACGCTCCCCGCCGGGCGCGCCGAGGGCTGACGGCGGGGGTGGCGGGGGACGACAGGAACGACAGGAACGACAGAGCGGGCCGTCCGATCGGACGGCCCGCTCTGTTCACTGTGAAGCGCGGCTCACTGTGTTCACTGTGGAGCTAAGGAGAATTGAACTCCTGACCTCCTGCATGCCATGCAGGCGCTCTACCAACTGAGCTATAGCCCCGTGCTTCTGCCCCGGTTCCCCGTGGCGGCTGCGCCAACATTACACGGACTCCACCGCTCAGCGCCAAATCATTGCCCGCGGCCGGGATCATCGCCCGGCGCCACCGGGGTACCCGGGTGGTTAGCATCGGTCCCCGCGCCCGGAGTACAGCCGGGTCCGTCCCCGAACCCGACTGGAGCCCCGCAGCGTGAGCGCCACGGAGTCGGCCGACAAGGCCCTCGCCCCCTCCCTCTCCCCGGCGACGCGTGAACTGATCCGGGGCCGGCCGCTGTCCACCGCCCTGACGCTCTGCCTCCTCTCCTTCGCGGTGTTCTGGTGCGCCCAGCGCCTGGCGGACGTCACGATGATCGACCTCATGGTCTACCGCGCCGAGGGCTGGGCCGCGCGCGCCGGCGCGGACCTGTACGCGATGCGGGCCACCGAGGCGCGGCTGCCCAATACGTATCCGCCGTTCGCCGCGCTCCTGTTCATGCCGCTCACCCTGCTCGGGGTGGGCGAGATGCGGACCCTGGCGACCGCGGGGAACCTGACGCTGCTGGTGGTGCTCGTCCACCTCGCGCTGCGGCTGGTGGGCCGCCCGCTGTGGTGGCCCCGCCCGGCGGTGGCGCTCGCCCTGGCCGCCGCCGCGGTCTGGTGCGAGCCGGTCTGGACGACGCTGCGCTACGGCCAGATAAATCTGCTGCTGGCGGTACTGGTGCTCTGGGACCTCTCCCGGCGTCCCGGGGACGCCGGCTACCGCTGGGCCGGTATCGGCATCGGGGTCGCGGCGGGGCTCAAGCTGACGCCCGCGCTGTTCGCGGTCCTGCTGGCGGTGGCGGGCACCGTCAAGGGCTGGCAGCGGCTGCGCGGACGGCGTTCGGCGCCGGCGGGCCACGTGGGCCCGGCGGGCCGGGCCGGGGACCGTACCGGCTTCTGGAACCCGTTGCTGCGGCAGTCGCTGACGGCGTGCGCCGCGTTCCTCGGGACCGCCCTGCTGGCCGCGGTGGCACTGCCGCGCGACTCGCGGCGCTTCTGGACCGAGGTGGTGTTCAGCACGGACCGTCCCGGCCTCGTCGAGCAGACCGCCAACCAGTCGCTGCGCGGGGCACTCGCCCGGCTGCTGCACACCCCGGACCCGGGGCTGTGGTGGGCCGGGGCCGCCGCGGTGGTGGCCGTCGCCGGGCTGGCCGCCGGGACGGCCGCGCTGCTGGCCGGGCTGGACGCCTGGGCCACCGTGGCCTGCGCCATGACGGCCCTGCTGGTGAGCCCGGTCTCCTGGTCGCACCACTGGGTGTGGTGCATACCCCTGCTGGTGCTGCTGGTCTCCGAGACGCTGCACCGATCCGGCCGGCGGGTGTGGAAGGCGGCCACGGCCGCGTCCGCGCTGCTCTTCTGCTCGTACGCCCTGTGGTGGGTGCCGCACACCCCGGGTGAGCGGGCGGAACTGCGCCAGCACGGCGGGCAGATGCTGCTCTCGGCCGGCTATCCGCTGTGCGGGGCGGCCTTCATAGGTCTCACCGCGGTGGTAGCCGTACGGGCTCTGCGGCGCCGTGCCGCGACGGCGGCCGAGGCGGCGGGAGCCGGGGCGGGGGCCGCGGCGGTGCCGGCCGGGGCGGGGGCGCGTCAGGCCGTGGCGAAGGAGTAGAAGCGTTTCAGCGTGCAGTACTCGTCGAGCAGACGGCCGTAGATGGGCTCGCCGTCGAGCTCGCGGTAGGTCTCGATCGGGTCCCCGACGATGATCAGGGCCCGCGCGCACTCCTCGCACCAGTACTGGTAGTCGGAGTCGAGCGGCTCCATGTCCCGCACGACGGGCGTACCGCTGCCGCACCAGTCGCATTTCCGGCTGTGGGCACCCATCAGTCACTCCAGCTGTGGCCGCAGGCCGTGCAGACGTAGGAGACTCCGCCGTTGTCCCCGAGCACCTGGGCGACCAGGGCCGATCCGCAGGAGGGGCAGTGGAGAAGGGTCACGGTGCCGGCCGGAGGACGGGCGGCCGCCTCGATCGCGCTCGTCGGCATCTGACTCCTCCCCTTCCGGCGTCCGATTCTGCCATGGGAGGACCGGCCCGGTCAGCGCCCCGCCCGCAGGAGTCGCCGGTCGCGGCCGCTGTCGTTCCGGTTTCTCCCGCAACGCGACGATCCCGCCTCCCCGGAGGGAGACGGGATCGAATGGGGGTGGAGCTAAGGAGAATTGAACTCCTGACCTCCTGCATGCCATGCAGGCGCTCTACCAACTGAGCTATAGCCCCGCGCTCGCCGCGCGCCGACCGGGTTTCCGCCGCCGCGTTGTGAACGAGCAGAAGCTTAACCGGTGACCAGCCGGAATGAGAAATCCGCCCCCGGGCACCCCCGGACGCCCGGCGAACGGCCGGGACGGGCCAGCTCTCAGGTGTCGTCGCCGAGCACCGGCTCGGGCAGCGTCCCGGCGTTGTGCTCGGTGAGCCGCCAGCCGCGCACGCCCTCGCTCAGCACGGACCAGCAGCAGTTGGAGAGGCCGCCGAGCGCCTCCCAGTGGTGGGAGTCCAGGCCGAGCAGCCGGCCGATGGTGGTGCGGATCGTGCCGCCGTGGCTGACGACGACGAGCGTGCCGCCGTCGGCGAGCTTGTCGGCGTGGCTCATGACCACGGGCGCCGCCCGGTCGGCCACCTCGGTCTCCAGCTCGCCCCCGCCGCGGCGCACCGCCTCGCCGCGCTTCCAGCGGGCGTACTGCTCGCCGTAGCGCTCGACGATCTCCTCGTGGGTCAGCCCCTGCCAGCTGCCGGCGAAGGTTTCCCGCAGGCCCGCGTCGTGGGTGACCTCCAGACCGCACAGAACGGCCAGCTCGGCCGCCGTGTCGGCGGCGCGCCGGAGGTCGGAGGCCACGATCGCCTGCGGCTCCAGCGCGGTCAGCAGCCGGGCGGCCCGGCGCGCCTGGGCGACGCCGGTGCCGGTCAGCTCGATGTCGGTCGTCCCCTGGAAGCGGCGTTCCACGTTCCAGGCGGTCTGGCCGTGGCGCCAGAGGATGATGCGGCGGCCGCGGCCGTTGCTGCTGCCGTTCAGTTCAGCTCACCGTCCTGCCCGGCCTCGGAGGCCGCGCTCCTGGCGTACTCCTCGGACCGGCCCCGGGTGGCGGCGGCGTCGGCGGGCAGCTCCAGCTCCGGGCAGTCCTTCCAGAGCCGCTCCAGCGCGTAGAAGACACGCTCCTCGCTGTGCTGGACGTGCACGACGATGTCGACGTAGTCGAGCAGCACCCAGCGGGCCTCCCGGTCGCCCTCGCGGCGCACGGGCTTGACGCCCAGTTTCTTGTTCAGCCGCTCCTCGATCTCGTCGACGATGGCCTTGACCTGGCGGTCGTTGGGAGCCGAGGCGAGCAGAAAGGCGTCGGTGATCGACAGCACGTCGCTGACGTCGTACGCGATGATGTCGTGCGCGAGCTTGTCCGCGGCCGCCTGGGCGGCGGCGTTGATCAGCTCGATGGAGCGGTCCGTGGCGGTCACAGGCAGGCTTTCGGTCGGGGAACGTCAGTACCGGCCGCGGTGCCCGGTGGGCGCCACGACCGGTATCCAGGATCGCACGCCCGGCGGACAGCGCCGTACGGCTTTGTCCGCCGGGGCCGCGGCCGGGGTGCGGCCCCGGCTAGGGGGAGCCCGTCCCGGCCCGGTAGTCCCGGCCCAGGACCACCGTCACATCGGCGTTCGAGGCTCCCTTGCCCTTCTTCACCGCGCTCTCCGGCAGGCCCAGTGTGATGGCGATCTCCTTGGCCTTCGCCGCCTGGTCCGCACCGGTGTACGTCACCTGGGAGAGCTCCCGGGCGGCATCGGCGCTGCCGCCGTTCACCACGGTGTAGCCGCCGTTGACCAGGGCGACCCGCGCCTTCTCGGCGGCCGCGTCGTCGCCGGTGGCGTTGCGCACGCTGATCCTCGGGGCGGCGTCCGGGTCGGCGTTGGTGACCTTGCCGCCGAGGACGTCCTTGACCACGGTCTCGGCGGTCTCCGGGGCGAGGGTGCCGTCCGCCCGCACGGGCAGCAGTTCGGTGGCGTACTCGCCGCCCTTGGCCTGCTCCCCCAGCTCGGCCAGGGAGGCGCCGAGCTGCGCCTCGGTGAGCGAGGGGTCGGCGATCTGGTTGAGGGAGCGGACCGTCTCGGTGGCCATCTCCGCCTCGCCGGGCATCTTCCGCAGCACGGCCCGCATCACCTGGCCGAAGCGCTGGAGCTGGTCGGTCTGCTCCTCGCCCTTGCGCAGCAGGGTGGCGTAGCCGACGGCCGCCCGACCGCCGAGGCTCACGTCCTCGCCCTTCCGCGCGAGCGGCTCCTCACCCTTCTTCTCGCCCGGGACGTCGGCGTCGGTGTCGACGGTGACGCCGCCCACCAGTTCGACGAGATTCTCCAGATACGGGGTGTCGAGCCGCCAGCTGTGCTTGATCTCGGAGCCGAGCAGCGTGTTCAGGGCGTCGCGGGTCGGGCCGTTGCCGTCCTCCTCGACGGAGCTGCCGAGCGTCGTGGAACCGCCGCCCTCGGCGGAGACCGCGAGGGCGTTCGGCAGCAGCAGGGTGGTGCCCTTGCCGGTCGTCTCGTTGTCGACCAGGAGCGCGGTGGAGCTGCCGCCGTCCTTGGTGTGCCGCAGATGCACGATGATCACGTCGCGCTTCTGGGGGCCGCCGGCCGCCGGCGTTCCCTCGCCGGTACCGGACAGGCCGGGCAGTTTGCCCGCGTACCAGAGGTATCCGGCGCCGCCGACCAGGGAGAGGACGAGCACCACGACCAGGGCGACCAGCCGGTTGCGGCCCTTCCGTTTGCGTTCGTCGCGCCGCTCGGTGCGGGTCTCGGCGAACTTCAGCCAGTCGATGACGTCCTCGGCGTCCTCGTCGGGCTCCTCGATGAACGAGAACTGTTCGGTGCGGTAGCCGGGGTCTCCCCCGCCGTCCGCGCCGCCGCCCGGGCCGTCACCCCGTCCGCCGGCGGCGGGTGCGCGCCGGGGCGCCGGCCCCGCGGGGGACTCCGCGGTACGGGCCTGCTGCCGGGGGACCCAGGTCTCGTCCCCGGTCTGCTGCCCCGGGTACGGGTGCGGGCTCTCGTACGTCCCCGGCTGCGGCTGCTGTCCGGTGGTGGCGGGACCCGCCGCGCCGTAGGCGGCCGGGTCGTAGCCGTAGCCCTGCTGCCGCTGGTCCGGGTACGGCTGGTGGGGGCGGCCGTAGGCGTCGAACTGCTGGGGCTGGGACTGGGGCTGGGCTTGGGGCTGCTGCCCTTGCGGCTGCTGCTGGTACCCGTACGGGTCGTAGGTGCCCTCGCCGTAGGAGCCCTGCTCACCGTAGGAGCCCTGCTCACCGTAGGGGGCACCGTACGGGTCGTACGGCTGTTCCGGCTGGTCCGGCCGGCGCGCCCGGCCGGCCTGCGCCGGGTCGCCGCCGCCCTGGGAGGGGTCGTAGTACTGCTGGGTGTACGGGTCGTAGACGTAGGGGTCCCGGCCGTCCTCGGGCCTCCCGTACCGCCCGGAGTGTGCGTCGTTCACCAGTGCCCCTTCCCTTGCCGGACCGGATCGCTCAACCGGCGTCCCGGTACAGCCCGCGCTTGTCGATGTAGCGCACCACCCCGTCCGGCACCAGATACCAGACGGGTGCGCCCGCCGCCACCCTCGCCCGGCAGTCCGTCGACGAGATCGCGAGCGCCGGTACCTCGATCAGTGAGACGCCGCCGTCGGGCAGACCGGGGTCGGAGAGCACGTGACCCGGCCGGGTGACGCCGATGAAGTGCGCCAGGGAGAACAGTTCGGGGGCGTCGCGCCAGCCCAGGATCTGGGAGAGGGCGTCCGCTCCGGTGATGAAGAAGAGGTCCGCCTCGGGGTTTCGTTCCCGCAGGTCCCGGAGGGTGTCGATGGTGTAGGTCTTGCCGCCGCGGTCGATGTCGATCCGGCTGACCGAGAACTGCGGGTTGGACGCCGTGGCGATGACCGTCATCAGATAGCGGTCCTCGGCCGGGGAGACGTTCTGGTGGCTCTTCTGCCACGGCTGCCCGGTGGGTACGAACACCACCTCGTCCAGGTGGTACTTGGCGGCGACCTCGCTGGCCGCGACCAGGTGGCCGTGGTGGACCGGATCGAACGTCCCGCCCATCACTCCCAGCCGGCGCTTCGCCGGACCGGTCACAGGCATGTCCTGCTCTCCCATGCGTGCAGAGCCTACTTCCCGGTCCGGGGCAGCGTCCCGGCCCTCAGCGGTCGCGGTTGAGCCGTGTGGTGATCCAGAGGAGCAGGAGCAGCGCGAACAGCGCGCCCCCACCGGTGAGATAGGGGTTGAGGCTCTCGTGGTTCCCGCCGTGCTCACCGCCCTCGGAGGCGAGCACGATCAGGGCGTGGGCGGAGCTGGGAAGACTCATCTCGCAGACCTATCCAGGTGTTCGTCGGGCAGGGACGCTTCGTAGCGCCCTCATCGTAAGCGGGGCCCCGGCGCAACCTCACGCCGACTCCTGGCGTCCTACGGAGTCCGACCGGCGTCATCCCGCTGTCACCGCCGCGAACTAGGGTGGGGACCGCACGGGGGCTGAGGCCACACATCCGGGCCGACAAGGGGGGTCACGATGACCGAAGCAAGCCATGAGCGCGTGCCGGACCGCAACCGCAGGCGGTTCCCGGGGATCTCCTCGCGTGCCTACGAGCATCCCGCCGACCGCTCCGCGCTGGTCGCGCTGCGCAAGCTGAGCGGTTTCGACACCGTCTTCAAGGCGCTCAGCGGGCTGCTGCCCGAGCGCTCGCTGCGGCTGCTCTTCCTGTCCGATTCGGTGCGGGTGAGCGACCAGCAGTTCGCGCATCTGCACACCATGCTGCTGGACGCCTGCCACATCCTGGACCTGGAGAAGGTCCCGGCGATGTACGTGCAGCAGAATCCGCAGCCCAACGCCATGTGCATCGGTCTCGACGAGCCCATCATCGTCGTGAGCACGGGCCTCGTCGAACTGCTCGACGAGCAGGAGATGCGGGCGGTCGTCGGCCACGAGGTGGGCCACGCGCTGTCCGGGCACTCGGTCTACCGGACCATCCTGCTCTTCCTCACCGGGCTCGCCCTCAAGGTCGCCTGGATCCCGCTGGGCAATGTGGCGATCATGGCGATCGTGACGGCACTGCGCGAGTGGTTCCGCAAGTCGGAGCTCTCGGCGGACCGGGCCGGGCTGCTCGTCGGGCAGGACCTGGAGGCGTCGATGCGCGGCCTGATGAAGATAGCCGGTGGCAACCATCTGCACGAGATGAACGTGGACGCCTTCCTGGCCCAGGCCGAGGAGTACGAGGCCGGCGGCGATCTGCGGGATTCCGTGCTGAAGATCATGAACGTGCTGCCGCGCAGCCACCCCTTCACCACGGTCCGCGCCGCCGAGCTGAAGAAGTGGGCGGCGAGCCGCGACTACCAGCGGCTCATGGACGGCCACTACCCGCGCCGGGAGGAGGACAAGGACACCTCGGTGACCGACTCCATCAAGGAGTCCGCGAGCCACTACGCCGACACGGTGCGCACCAGCAAGGACCCGCTCATGGGCCTGGTGCGGGACATCGCCGGGGGCGCGGGCGACCTGGGCGGCAAGCTCCGGGAGAAGTTCACCGGGGCGGCCAACGGCGGCGGTGCGGGCGGTTCCGGCGGCAGTGGTTCCAAGCCCTCCGGGAGCAGCTAGGAGGCCGGGGCCGGCTAGGAGGTCCGGCGGGAGCCGCGGGGCGGGTCCGGCTGGGCCTCGTCCGCGAGTTCACCGCAGAGCGCCGGGGTGGACCGGCCCGGTGCGAACGGGTCGGTCTCGGCCGGGCCGCTCCGGTCCGCGCGCTCCCCGGCGAGCAGCGGCCTCAGATACCGGGCCGTGTCCGCGGCGCAGCTCATCGGGCCCGCGTGCACCTGGCTCTGCACCACTTCGACGCGGTGGTCGCGCAGATCGCCGCGGTCGAAGCGGAACCGCGTCTCGCGGCGCACGGTGAAGAGCGAGGCGTTCCCGTTGTTTCCGCCGTCCCCCTTCTCCGCCCGCTCGGCGGCGTCCGCCGGGCTGAGCGCGTAGACGAAGGTGTGGTCGCCGGTGACCTCCAGCTGGTCCGGGCCCGCCTCGGCGATGGCGAGGCTGCCGCGCACCCGTATCCCCGGGTCGGCCAGCGCCACCTCGTCGGGGTCGAAGCGGACGAGCCACCCGGAGGCGGCGTGCCGCCCGTCGTCGGCCGGGTCCTCCATGCTGCGGTCGAACTGTTCCTGCTGCTGCGGATCCACCAGGACCCGCACCGGGCGCACCGTGCCGCCGGTGAGCACCTCCGGATCGAGGGAGGACCGGACGATGTACTCCTTCGCGGCGTCGAGCGCGGCGAGCACCTGGCTGTCCGTGAAGCTCCCGGTGCGCCGGGCCGCGGGCAGCGAGACGCCGTCGGCGCCCACCCGGAATTCCGCTGCCGGGCTGTGCTCGAAGAGCGTGTCCGGTGCCGCCCCGGGCACACTGCCGCGCGGGGCCAGCGGAAGCACCGAGCTCCGCAGCGGCCCGGGGTCGTGCTCCGCGGCCGCCTGGTAAGGGCTGCGCACCCCGAGATAGACGGCGGTGCTGAAGGCCAGGGTGATCAGGACGACCAGCAGGATCACTTGCCGGTGCCCCCGGCCGCGGTCCCAGGGAGTGCGGTCGCGGACCGCCGGAGCGCGGTCGCCGAGCCGCTCCTGCGCGGAGAACTCCTGGAGCCGGGCAGCGCGCACGAACGATTCGTCGAAGACGACGGATCGGTAGTCGTCGTCGCCACCGCCCGGGACGCCCTCGGGTGTCCCCTCAGGTGGGTCTCCAGGACCGGCCATACCAACAGAGTAGGTCGGAAGGGCCCCTGGTAAACGCGGGGATCCGGGCAAATTCCGCGGCCCCCGTTTCGGCTGTCCGGGTGACGCCGGCCCTCAGCGCCCGGCCGCCGAGGCGGTGGGCCGCGGGGCGTCCGCGGAGACGGGCGGCACTCCTCCCGGCGAGCCGCCGAGTCCGCCGATCCGGTCCCCGTCCACCCCGGTGGTGGCGGGCGGCGGCGCGGGGTCCTGCCGGGCACCGGACTCCCCGCGGTAGACCGCCGCGAAGGCGAGCGCCACCATGCCGACCCCCATCACCACGGCGAGGATCCAGGCCACCGGCCGGTGCCAGCGGACCCGGCCGCGGTACGGGCGCAGGGTGCCGCCGTAGGGACCGTACGGGTCGTGCGGATCGTGCTCCCCGCCGGCGGCCTCGTACCAGGAGTCTCCGCTCTCGGGCTCCGCGCGGCCGACGCCGTAGAGCTCGTACAGCTCCTCGTCGGTCGTGGGGACTCCGGGCCGCGAGCGGCGGGCCGCCTCGGCCTCCGCCCGCGCCTGGGCCGCGGCCAGCATCCGCTCGACGGCGCTGGGTTCATGGACGGGCGCCGCCCGGATGAAGTCCTCGTCGAACGCCACGGTGGCGAACTCGTCGTCCGCCGCCCCGTGGTGGTGGCTGTCGGGCTCGTCACCGTCCGGGAACGGCCTGCCCCCCACATCCTCCGGCACCCGTCCAGGTTAGCCCCGGTCCGGCCGCTTTGGGCAGGGCGAGCTGAAAATCAGCCCGGCGCACCGGTGGTGCGCCGGGCCGTCGCGCGGGTCAGCAGGCCGGGCGGCCACCGCCGCGGACGTGGCCGTCACCGGTCACGATGTACTTCGTGGAGGTCAGCTCCGGCAGGCCCATCGGGCCCCGGGCGTGCAGCTTCTGGGTGGAGATGCCGATCTCCGCGCCGAAGCCGAACTGGCTGCCGTCGGTGAAGCGGGTGGAGGCGTTCACGGCGACCGTGGTGGAGTCCACCAACTGGGTGAACCGCCGGGCGGCGGCCTGCGAGGTGGTGACGATCGCCTCGGTGTGGCCGGAGGACCAGAGCCGGATGTGGGCCACGGCCGCGTCCAGCGAGTCCACGACCCCGGCGGCGATGTCGTAGGAGAGGTATTCGGTCTCCCAGTCCTCGGTGGTGGCCTCGACGACGGTCGCCCCGGTCTCCGCGCGCCCGGCGATCTCCCGCACCCGCTCGTCGGCGTGCACGGTCACCCCGGCCTCCGCCAGCGCCGCCAGGGCCCGCGGCAGGAACGCCTCGGCGATGTCCCGGTGGACGAGGACGGTCTCGGCGGCGTTGCAGACGCTGGGCCGCTGCGCCTTGGAGTTGACCAGGATCTCCACGGCCATGTCGAGGTCGGTCTCGGCGTCGATGTAGACGTGGCAGTTGCCGGTGCCGGTCTCGATGACGGGCACGGTGGACTCCTCGACGACCGTCTGGATCAGCGAGGCGCCGCCGCGCGGGATCAGCACGTCGACCATGCCCCGGGCGCGCATCAGCTCCCGTACCGACTCGCGGCTGTCGCCGGGGACGAGCTGCACGGCGTCGGCCGGCAGTCCGGCCCCGCCGACGGCGTCCCGCAACACGGTGACCAGGGCCTTGTTCGAGGAGGAGGCGGAGGAGGAGCCGCGCAGCAGCACCGCGTTGCCCGACTTCAGGCAGAGCGCCGCGGCGTCCACGGTGACGTTCGGCCGGGCCTCGTAGATGATGCCGATCACGCCGAGCGGGACCCGCACCTGGCGCAGGTCGAGCCCGTTGGGGAGGGTCGAGCCGCGGACGACCTCGCCGACCGGGTCGGGCAGGGCCATCGTGGCCCGGACGTCGGCGGCGATCGCGCGGATCCGCTCGGGGGTCAGGGTGAGCCGGTCGATGATCGCCTCGCTGGTGCCGGCGGCCCGCGCGCGCTCCACGTCCTCCGCGTTGGCCTCGACGATCTCCTTGATGCGCACTTCCAGGGCGTCGGCGATCGCGCGCAGCACGTCGTCCTTGACCGACCGCGGCAGCGGGGCGATCTCGGTGGCCGCGGCACGGGCGCGGTAGGCGGCCCGGATGACCGGGGACTGCGGCATGGGATCGGCGAGGGGCGAAGGGAAGACGCTCATGGGGCCCAGGGTACTGAGCCGCGCCCGCGGATCAGCGCCTGTTCCGCTGCGCGAGACGGCCGGCCCCGGTCCGGGAGCGGCGGCGGACGGCGCCGGACCGCGTCAGAACGGATGGACGCCGACCGGTGAGACGGGTGGCGGACCGTAGCCCTCGGTGACGCGCTGGTGGTACGTCTCCCGGTCCACGACCTCCAGGCCGACGATCTCCCAGGGCGGCAGCCCCGCCGTCGAGCGGTGCTCGCCCCAGAGCCGCAGCGCGACCGCCGCCGCGTCGTGCAGGTCCCGCGCCTCCTCCCAGTACCGGATCTCGGCGTGGTCGGCGGCGTAGCGGCCGGTCAGCAGGAAGGGATGGTCGTGGGCGAGCTGCTCCAGCCCCCTGCGGACCTCGGCCGGCGGGGTCCGCACGCCGGAGACGCTGAGGGTGATGTGCCACAGCCGGGACGGCTCGCGCTCCCCCTTCCCGGGGCCGCCCTCGCGCGGCCCGGTCCCGGCGGCGGGTGCGGCCGGGACGACGGAGACGGGCGGGCGTGAAGTGCGGTCGCGGCCCCCGCCGGTGCCGGCCGGAGCCCTCCGCTCCGCCGTCACCCGGCGCAGCGCCTCCAGGCGCCCTCGTCTCACCGGCGGCCTCCTGTTCCGATGCGGCGCTCCGCGTCCCCGCGGGCGGGCCGTGTGCTGCTGACGGGCCCGCTCCCCCTCCGCGGAGCGCGGCCCCGGCCGCCGTCCCGGCGCCCGTACCAAGAGTTGACCAGCCCGCGGGCGGCCGTGCGGGGTTTTCGGAAAAGGTCACCGGTGAAAAGAGCGGAGTCCGGCCGTTCGGCGGCGGCGGGGTGAGGGCGCCGGCCGGTCCTCACGCACGCTCGCCGCGTTGTCGATCGTCGGCGCAGCACGCTGCGCTCTCCTCCTCCGCCTTGCGATCGCACGCACCAGACGCCGCGGAGCCCGCCCTTCGGGGCGGACAGCGCTATGTGCCCGACAGGACCTAGCCGAGCACGACGAGATCGTCGCGGTGGACGACCTCCCGCTCGTAGGCCGGCCCCAGCTCCCGCGCGAGGTCGCGGGTGGAGCGGCCGATGAGCCGGGGGATCTCCTTGGCGTCGAAGCTGACCAGCCCGCGGGCGACGGGGGTCCCGGCGGTGTCGCGGAGCTCGACCGGGTCCCCCGCGCTGAAGTCGCCCTCCACGGCGGCGATGCCGGCCGGCAGCAGGGAGCTGTGCCGTTCCACGACGGCCTGTACGGCTCCGTCGTCCAAGGTCAGCGCGCCGAGCGGGGTCGAGGCGTGGGCGAGCCACAGCAGCCGGCCGGCGGAGCGCCGCCCGGTGCGGTGGAAGTGGGTGCCGATGGGCCGGCCCGCGAGCGCGTCGGCCGCACGGCTGGCGGAGGTGAGCACCACGGGGATGCCCGCGGCGGCGGCGATCCTGGCGGCCTCGACCTTGGTGACCATGCCGCCGGTGCCGACCCCGGCCTTGCCGGCACTGCCGATGGAGACCCCGTCCAGGTCCTTCACGCCCCTGACCTCGGGGATCCGGCTGGTGCCCGGAGTGCCGGGGTCGCCGTCGTAGAGGGCGTCGACATCCGAGAGCAGCAGCAGCAGATCGGCGCGGACGAGATGGGCCACGAGGGCGGCGAGCCGGTCGTTGTCGCCGAAGCGGATCTCGTCCGTGGCCACCGTGTCGTTCTCGTTGACGACCGGGAAGGCGCCCATGGCCAGCAATTGGTCCAGGGTGCGGTAGGCGTTGCGGTAGTGGGCCCGGCGGCTGGTGTCGTCGGAGGTGAGCAGCACCTGGCCGACGCGGATGCCGTAGCGGGCGAAGGAGGCGGTGTACCGGGCCATCAGCAGCCCCTGGCCGACGCTCGCGGCGGCCTGCTGGCGGGCCAGGTCCCGGGGGCGGCGGCGGAGCCCGAGCGGTGACAGGCCGGCGGCGATCGCTCCGGACGAGACGAGCACGAGCTCCTTCGCGCCGTCGCCGCGCGCGGTGACCAGGGTGTCGACGAGGGCGTCCACGCGGTCGGCGTCGAGCCCGCCCGCCGAGGTCGTCAGGGAGGAGGAGCCGACCTTCACCACGATCCTCCGGGCCGAGGTGACGTCGTCCCTGTCCACTGCCGATCCCGCTGCCCCTGACACCGCGCCGCTTCCTTCTCTCTCGCCGTCCGCCGGACCGCGGCCGGCCGGATGATCGAACCGCTGTCTCCCGGAGAATCTACGCCAGGTCACGGGCCGTCCGCCGGGCCGTCCGCCTCGCGGGACGGACCAGGAGGACGGCCCCGGGGGGCGGACGGCGGAACGGCCCGGCCGGGAGATCCGCGGGCCGCGGCCGGGACGGCCCCCGGCCCCGGCCCCGGCTCCCGGAACGTTATGAAACGGTCATGACGGATCAGGCCGCCGGTCACCCCGGTGACACCCGTCACGTGAAATTGTCATAGCGGCGGCGCACGTCATACGGTCAGTGGTTGTTCTCCGTGGCAGCCCGCGTTCAGCCCGCGGCGCGCGCACCGGACCCACGCGGTCATCTCCCGTCCACTCCCCCCGCCAGGAGCTCAGCTCGTGCCCTCTGCCGGACCAGCCACCCGCCGTGTTGTGCAGCTCACAGCACTCTTCGCGATGTTCGCGGCCTATACGGGCCAGCTCGCGGGTGCCCTGCTGCCCCATGTGCCGACCTTCGTCATCGCCTCGGCGGGGGGGCTCGCCCTCGATCTGTATCTCCAGCTGAAGCAGCCGGGGCTGCTGTCGCTGCTGGGCAAGGTCCGCTTCGACGTCACCGTCCGGCAACTGCTGCGGGACATGCTGATCGTGCTGGGGCTCCTCCGGGTGGAGGACATCAACCCGATCGCGGAGCACTCTCCGCTGACCATCGGGCTGCTGGCCTTCTACATGACGCACTTCGCGTGCCAGGCCACCGCGGTGCTGGTGCGCCGCAGCCGGACGCTGCCGATCGTCACCCGGAACATCGACACCTCGGCCCTGCGGCTCTCCCCCGCGCCGCCGCGCATCCTGTCCCGCCGTCCGGGCCACCGGCTGCTGACCTTCTCGATGCCGGTCACCGCAGGCCTGCTGGCCACCGTGGTCACCCGGGACGCCTTCTGGGGCGGCATCGGGCTGGCCCTCGCGCTGGCCGTCTCCATCGCCGGCACCCTGTACCTCGCGGGCTGGCTGCTGCCGGCCAAGCGCTCGGCGACCGAGGCGCAGGTGCTGAAGTGGCTGGACACCTGGCTCGCCGAGTACCGGCCCACGGTCGGCATGTACTTCTCCGGCGGCACCACCTCGGCGTACCAGGCCAACATGTGGCTCTCCACGCTGCCGCAGCTCGACGGCAGGCCGGTCATCGTGCTCCGCGAGCGCTTCATGGTGCAGAAGATCGACGCCACGGACGTGCCGATCCTCTGCATCCCGAAGGTCGCGCATCTGATGCATCTGGAGCACTCGACGCTCAAGATGATGCTGCACCCGGCCAACTCCGGTAAGACCTCGCAGGTTCTGCGCATCCCCTCGATCAAGCACGCGTTCATCAACCACGGCGAGAGCGACAAGCTCTCCAGCTGCAACCCCTACGCCAAGGCGTACGACGAGGTGTGGGTGGCCGGTCCGGCCGCGCGCGAGCGCTACCAGCTCGCCGACATCGGCGTCGACGACCGGGACGTGGTGGAGGTCGGCCGCCCGCAGCTGTCGCCGATCCGCCCCTACGCCGGGCCGCCGGCCGACGACGGCCTCACCACCGTCCTCTACGCCCCCACCTGGGAGGGCTGGACCAACGACCCGGGCAACACCTCGGTGATCCTCGCCGGTGAGAACATCGTCCGCCGGCTGCTCGCCGACCCGGGCGTGCGGCTGCTCTACAAGCCCCACCCCATGACCGGCTCCGTCGACCCGCGCGCGGCCCGTGCCAACGAGCGCATCCAGGCCATGATCTCCGAGGCCAACGCCCGCCGCGGCGGACCGCGGCCGGGCCCGGAGGCCGCCGCCGAGCTGCGCCGCCGCGCCGTCGAACTGGACCGGCTGACCAGTACGCACTTCCGTCCCGACGCCGACGAGGCCGAGCGGATGATGATCCAGTCGACGCCCGACACCGACCGCGCCGCGGCCGTGGTGGCGGCGACGGCCGCCTGGGAACGCGCGTACTGGGCGTCCTTCCCCGAGTGGGAGCACCAGATCATCACCGGCCCCCGGCCCGCCATCTACACCTGCTTCAACCAGGCCGATCTGCTGATCAGCGATGTGTCGAGCGTCGTCTCCGACTACCTGACCAGTGAGAAGCCCTACGCGGTGGCCAACACGAGCGGGCTCGACGAGAAGGAGTTCCGGGCCGGCTTCCCGACCGTACGGGCGGCGGCCATCCTCACCCCGGAGGCCGACGGTCTCCCGGAACTGCTGGAGGCCGTGCGCAATCCGGAGAAGGACACCCTCGCGGCGGCCCGCGCCGAGCTGAAGACCTATCTGCTCGGCCCGTCGGACCCGCCGTCCCTGGTCCGCTTCAACGAGGCCGCGGTCGCCGGCCCCGGGGGCGGGGGGGGGGGGCCGGGAACAAAGGACGGGGGCGGGCCGGAGGAGGAGCCCCCGGGGGCCCCGCCCCTGTCCGTGGTCCCGGCCGCCCCGGCCCTGCCGGTGGTCCCGGCCCCGGGACGCCGGCCGGGCGTCCGTACGGGCTCAGCCCGTGCCGGTCTCCGGGTGCCGGGCGCACCAGCCGGCCCAGGCCGACTCCACCATCTCCCGCACCCCGTACCGGGCCGTCCAGCCGAGCTCCTTGCCGATCATTTCCGCCGAGGCGACCACCCGCGCCGGGTCGCCGGGCCGCCGCTCCCGCACCTCGGGCCGCGCGTCCAGGCCGGTGACCTCGCCGATGATCCCGATCATCTCGGTCACCGACACCCCTTCCCCGCGGCCGATGTTGAGCACCAGGGCGGTCTCCGGGTCGGCGGTGAGCCGGCGGACGGCCGCCACATGCGCGTCGGCGACGTCCTCGACGTGGATGTAGTCCCGGACGCACGTGCCGTCCGGCGTGGGGTAGTCGTCCCCGAAGACGAGCGGCGGCCGCCCCGCGGAGAGCCGCTCGAAGACCATGGGGACGAGGTTGAAGACGCCCGCGTCGCTCAGCTCGGGCGAGGCGGCACCGGCCACGTTGAAGTAGCGCAGGGAGACCGTCGCCATGCCGTGCGCCCGCCCGGTCGCGGCCACCAGCCACTCGCCGGCGAGCTTCGTCTCGCCGTACGGGCTCATCGGCGCGCAGGGGGTGGCCTCGGTGACGAGATCGGTCTCCGGCATGCCGTAGACGGCGGCCGAGGAGGAGAAGAGGAAGCGGCGCACCCCGGCGTCGGCGGCCGCCTGGAGCACCGTCCGCAGCCCTTCGACGTTCTCCCGGTAGTAGAGCAGCGGCTTCTCCACCGACTCGCCGACTTGCTTCTTGGCGGCGATGTGCACGACACCCGTCACGGCGTGCTCGCGCAGGACGCGGTCCAGCAGCTCCCGGTCGAGGACGGACCCCCGTTCCAGGGGGACGCCGGAGGGCAGCCGCCCGGCTTCCCCGGTGCTCAGATCGTCGAGCACGACGGCGCGTTCACCGCTGCCGGTCAGTGCCTTCACTACATGGGAGCCGATGTAGCCGGCACCGCCTGTGATCAACCACGTCATGGCGCCACCCTATGCCGTGTGCGGACGGGGGCAGGACGGTTCCCGGTGCGCGGAGGGCCCCGCACGCCCCCGGCGTACGGGGCGGGCGGGGCCCGTGGTCCGCGGTCCCCTTCCGTACGGGAGGCCGGACGGGACCGGACGAGGGGCCGGCGGGCGCGGCCGGCAGGTCCGGAACGCCCGGCCGGGCCGGTCAGGAGAAGGGGTCGAAGCCCCGGTACTCCGCCTCGGCCTCGTCCCGCTCCGCGTCCCGGTCGCGGCGGCGTACGGCGGCCGGGCGCGGCGCCTCCAGGCGGTGGTCCTCGCCGCGGCGGCCGAGCATCTCGGCGCCCGCGGCCATGCTCGGCTCCCAGTCGAAGACGACCGCGTCGTCCTCCGGGCCGATCGCGACGCCGTCGCCCGCCCGGGCACCCGCCTTGACCAGGGCGTCCTCCACGCCGAGGCGGTTGAGCCGGTCCGCGAGATAGCCGACGGCCTCGTCGTTGCTGAAGTCCGTCTGCCGCACCCAGCGTTCGGGCTTCTCCCCCCGCACCCGGTACAGGTCCTCGCCCTCGCGGGTGACGGTGAAGCCCGCGTCGTCCACCGCCTTCGGGCGGATGACGATCCGGGTCGCCTCCTGCTCGGGCTTGGCGGCGCGCGCCCTCGCCACGATCTCGGCCAGCGCGAAGGACAGCTCCCTCAGACCGGTGTGGGCGACGGCCGACACCTCGAAGACCCGGTAACCGCGGGCCTCCAGATCGGGACGGACCATCTCGGCGAGGTCCTTGCCGTCCGGCACATCGATCTTGTTGAGGACGACGATCCGCGGCCGGTCGCCCAGGCCGCCGTAGCTCCGCAGCTCCTCCTCGATGGTGTCGAGGTCGGAGAGCGGGTCGCGGTCGGACTCCAGGGTGGCGGTGTCCAGGACGTGCACCAGCACCGAGCAGCGCTCGACATGGCGCAGGAACTCCAGGCCCAGGCCCCTGCCCTGGCTGGCGCCCGGGATCAGCCCGGGAACGTCCGCGACGGTGTAGACGGTCGAACCGGCCGTCACCACGCCCAGGTTGGGCACCAGGGTCGTGAACGGATAGTCGGCGATCTTCGGCTTGGCGGCGGAGAGCACCGAGATCAGCGAGGACTTGCCGGCGCTCGGGTACCCGACCAGCGCCACATCGGCGACCGTCTTGAGCTCCAGGACGATGTCCCCGGTGTGCCCCGGCTCGCCCAGCAGCGCGAACCCGGGAGCCTTGCGGCGGGCCGAGGCCAGCGCGGCGTTGCCGAGACCGCCGCGGCCGCCCTGCGCGGCGACGTAGGTGGTGCCCTGGCCGACGAGGTCGGCGAGCACCCGGCCCTGCTTGTCGAGGACGACGGTGCCGTCCGGGACCGGCAGCACCAGGTCCTGGCCGTCCTTGCCGGAACGGTTCCCGCCCTCGCCGGGCCTGCCGTTGCCGGCCTTGCGGTGCGGGCTGTGGTGGTAGTCGAGGAGCGTGGTGACGGACTGGTCGACGACCAGGGTCACATCGCCGCCCCGGCCGCCGTTGCCGCCGTCGGGGCCGCCGAGCGGCTTGAACTTCTCACGGTGAACGGAGGCACAGCCGTGGCCTCCGTTACCCGCGGCGACATGCAGTTCGACGCGGTCCACGAAGGTGGTCATACGGGTGCCTCCTGCTGTGCGTACCGGCCTTCCGGCCTGGTGACGGGGTTGTTCTGCGGTACTGCTCTGCGGTACTGCCTGGTCAACGCGCCGAGGGCGGACCGGCTTCCCGCCGCGAGCGTGCGCTGCGCGACGGGAAGGGCGGCCCGCCCTCGGTGCTGTGTCTTCGCGTCCGGGCTGATTACTCGGCGACCGGAACGATGTTCACGACCTTGCGGCCGCGGCTGGTGCCGAACTGCACCGCACCGGCGGCGAGGGCGAACAGCGTGTCGTCGCCGCCGCGGCCGACGCCGTTGCCCGGGTGGAAGTGGGTGCCGCGCTGGCGGACCAGGATCTCACCGGCGTTGACGACCTGACCGCCGAAGCGCTTCACGCCGAGCCGCTGGGCATTGGAGTCGCGCCCGTTCCGGGTGGACGATGCGCCCTTCTTGTGTGCCATGTGTTCTCAGTCCCTTACTTCGCAGCCGCGGGGATGTCGGTGATCTTCAGCGCCGTGTACTGCTGGCGGTGGCCCTGGCGCCGGCGGTAACCGGTCTTGTTCTTGTACCGCAGGATGTCGATCTTGGCGCCCTTGTGGTGGTCCACGATCTCGCCCTGGACCTTGATGCCCGCGAGGACCCACGGGTCGCTGGTGACCGCGTCGCCGTCGACCACGAGCAGGGTCGAGAGCTCGACCGTGTCGCCGACCTTGCCGGTGGAAATCTTGTCAACCTCAACGATGTCGCCGACAGCAACCTTGTGCTGGCGACCACCGCTGCGCACGATGGCGTACACGCGGATCTCACTCTCTGCTCGAACGGGACCCCTGATGCCAGCCGCTCACGCGGAAGCCGGATCTCCGAAGGATCCGTACCGCGGTTTCCGGAAGGACGAGCGGCCTCCCCCGGCGGACCGGGAGGGATGTGCTCAAGGGGTTGGCGTACACACGCCGACGGTCAAGATTACGGGGCCTTGACACGCCGGTCAAACCGGCCCTCACGGCCACCGGTCCCCTACGGTCCGGGGGCGTTCCGGGGGCGTTCCGGGACGGCTCCCCGCTGACGTTCACGGCGCGCACGTCGCCCGGGGCGCCCGGGGCGGAGGGCGCCACCCGCCCGGCCACCGCTCGCATACCGCGCTCCGGCCCCGCGCCGGGAGGCCCCGCCCGGACGCGTTCCCGCGCGGCCGCCCGGACGCGTTCCCGCGCGGCCGACGGGACGACCCCGCACGGCGCCGGGCCGGTGCCCCGCCCTCCCGGGAAGGGAGGGGGCGCACCGGCCCGGCGCACACACGGGCCGTGCGGCCCGCCGTGGCTACGACTCGTCGGCCGAGGCCGCGGCCGGGGCGGAGGACTGCTCCGGCGCCACGGCCTTCTTCGCCGTCTTCCTGGCGGCGGCCTTCTTCGCCGTGGTCTTCTTGGCGGCCGCCTTCTTCACCGTGCCCGGCTCCTTCTTGGCCGCCGTCTTCTTGGTGGCGGCCTTCTTCGCCGTCGCCTTCTTGGCCGCGGCGCGCTTCGCCGCCTTCTTCGCCGGGGCGGCCGCGGGCTCCTGGCCCTCCGCGGGCTCCGTCTCGGGCCCCGCGGACGGCTGCGCCCCGGCCATGACGGGCTCCGGCTCCGCGGCCGGCTCACCTGCGGGAACGACCACCACGGCCGTCTCCTCCGGCTCCTCGGTGCCCTTCGGCGGACCCGCGGGGGCCGAGGCCTTGCGCACGGCACGGCGGCGGGTACGGGCCACAGGCGCCGCCTCGGCGGCCGGCGCGGGCTCCGGAGCGGCCTCGGCCGCCGGCTCCGCCACCGTCTCCGTCACGGGCTCCCGCACCTCTTCGGGCCGCGTCCCGGGCTCGGCCGGGGCGACGACCACGACCGCCTCCCCGGCGGCCGCCTTGGGCGGGCCCGCCGGCGCGGACGCCTTGCGGACCGCCCGGCGCCGGCCGCGGCCGACCCGGGAGGCCGCCGCCTCCGCCTCGGCCGCGCTGCTGAACAGCTCCTCGTCCGGGCTGAACGCGGGCTCCGGCAGCGCCACCGGCTCGGCGGCCTCCGCCGCCACCTCGGCCGGCGTCTCCGGGGACGCCATCGCGGCCACCGCGGCCTCGCCCCCGGCGCCGATGTCCGACGGCTCCGGGGCGTGGATGTGCGGCTCCGCCGCGGCCGCGCCGCCCTTGCCCTTCTTCTTCCGCTTGCCACCGCCACCGCCGGGCGCCGACGGCTGCTCCATGTGCACGATGACGCCGCGTCCGTTGCAGTGGACGCAGGTCTCCGAGAACGACTCCAGGAGTCCCTGGCCGACCCGCTTGCGGGTCATCTGCACCAGACCCAGCGAGGTGACCTCGGCCACCTGGTGCTTCGTACGGTCACGGCCCAGGCACTCCAGCAGCCGGCGCAGCACCAGGTCCCGGTTGGACTCCAGCACCATGTCGATGAAGTCGATCACGATGATGCCGCCGAGGTCGCGCAGCCGCAGCTGGCGCACGATCTCCTCGGCCGCCTCCAGGTTGTTCCTGGTGACCGTCTCCTCCAGGTTGCCGCCCTGGCCGGTGAACTTGCCGGTGTTGACGTCGACGACGACCATCGCCTCGGTCCGGTCGATCACCAGCGAACCGCCGCTGGGCAGCCAGACCTTGCGGTCCAGCGCCTTCATCAGCTGCTCGTCGATCCGGTACGTGGCGAAGACGTCGACGTCCGACGTCCACTTCTGCAGCCGGTCGGTGAGATCCGGGGCGACGTGCGAGACATATCCCTGGATGGTCTCCCAGGCACCGTCACCGCTGACGATGACCTTGGAGAAGTCCTCGTTGAAGATGTCGCGGACGACGCGGACGGTCATGTCCGGCTCGCCGTAGAGGAGGGTGGGGGCGCCGCCGCCCTTGGCCTTCTTCTGGATGTCGGCCCACTGCTGCTGCAGCCGCTCGACGTCCCGGGCCAGCTCGTCCTCGGACGCGCCCTCGGCGGCGGTGCGCACGATGACGCCCGCGTCCTCGGGGACGATCTTCTTGAGGATCTGCTTCAGCCGGGAGCGCTCGGTGTCCGGCAGCTTGCGGCTGATCCCCGTCATCGAGCCCTCGGGCACGTAGACCAGGTAGCGGCCGGGCAGCGACACCTGGCTGGTGAGCCGGGCACCCTTGTGGCCGATCGGGTCCTTGGTGACCTGCACCAGAACCGACTGGCCCGACTTGAGCGCGGTCTCGATCCGGCGCGGACCGCCGGACATGCCGAGCGCGTCGAAGTTGACCTCACCGGCGTACAGCACGGCGTTGCGGCCCTTGCCGATGTCGACGAACGCGGCCTCCATCGACGGCAGCACGTTCTGGACCTTGCCCAGGTAGACGTTGCCGACGTAACTGGTGGCCTGCTCCTTGTTGACGAAGTGCTCAACGAGGACGCCGTCCTCCAGCACGCCGATCTGGGTGCGCTCACCGCTCTGGCGGACGACCATCACCCGCTCGACGGCCTCGCGCCGGGCCAGGAACTCGGCCTCGGTGATGATCGGCACGCGGCGACGGCCCTGCTCGCGGCCCTCGCGGCGGCGCTGCTTCTTCGCCTCCATCCGGGTCGAACCCTTGATGGACTGCACCTCGTCGAAGCCCGTGCCGGGCTCCTCCTTCTTGCGCGGCTCGCGGATCTTGACGACCGTGCGCTCCGGGTCGTCCTGCGAGGCGTCGACCGGGTGGTCGCCCGCGTCCCCGCTGCGCCGACGCCGGCGGCGACGGCGGCGGCTGCTGCTGGTGCCGCCCGCGCCGCCGTGGTCCTCCTCCTGCTCGTCCCGCTCCTCGCGCTCCTCCCGCTGCCCGGTACCGGCGCCCTCGCGGTCACCCTCGGCAGTGGGCTCCCCGGCGTCCTCGCCCTCGGTCCCGGCGTCCTCGGGGCCCTCCTCGCCGGCCTCGCCGTTCCCCTCGCCCTCGCCCCGGCGGCGGCGACGGCCACCCCGGCGGCGACGGCGGGACGGGCGCTCGCCGTACTCCTCCTCACCGGCCTGCGGCTCGGCGGCCGCCTCCGGCTGTTCCTCCTCGGCGGCCTCGGCGGCGGTGCCGGCCTCGGGACCGGTGTCCTCCGCGGCGCCGGCCCGGCGGCGGCGACGGCGTGTGCCGCCGGTGGCCGCGGCGGGCTGCCGCTCGGCCGCCTCCCCGGCCTCGGGCTCTTCCTCCGCCGCCTCCGCGGCGGCCTCGGCGGCGGCACGCTCCGGCGTCTGGAACATGGGCTCGGTGAAGACCGGTGCCTGGAACACGGCCGTCGGCGGCCGGACGGCGCGGCGGCGCGTACGGCCGCCCGGCTCCGGCTCGGGCTCCGCCGCAGGTGCCTCGGGCGCCGCGAACGGGGCATTCCCGGGGGCGCCGGCTCCCGCCGCTGCCTCCGTCCCGGCCTCGGCCGCGGGCTGCCGGCGCTCGGCCCGGCGGCGCGAACGGGCCGGCCGCTCCTCGGCGGAGCCCTCCGCACGCTCCGTCTCCGCGGCCGCCCCGGCTTCGCCACGGGCGGGCACGGCGGCGTCATCGGCCACCGGAGCGAGCTCCGGAGTGGCCAGACCGGTCTCGCCGCGGCGCGCGGAACGACGGCGGGTGCGGCCTCTCGGCGCCTCCACGGCGTCGGCGACGGTCACGGTGCCCTCGGTCAGCGGCTGCGCGGGGCTCTCCGACGGAGCCCCGGCCTCGGGGGCGCCGCCCTGCGCGGCCTCGATTCCCCCGGCCGCGGCGGCCGCCTCGGCCGGGGCACCGGCCGGAGCCGTGGCCTTGCGGACGGCGCGGCGACGGGTACGGCGCGGGGCCTCCTCGCCGGACGGGGCGGCCGCGGCCTCGTCGGCCGGGGCCACCGCCGGGGTCTGGTCGCCGACGACCGTGGGCTCGGCCAGGTCACCGTCACCGGTGACGGTGGGCGCACCGGCCGGAGCGGTCGCCTTGCGCACGGCACGGCGGCGGGTACGGGCACGGGGAGCGGCCTCCGCCTCTGCGGCGGGGGCGGCCACGGGCTCGGGCTCGGGGGGAGCCGCTTCGGCGGCCTCCGCCGCCGGAGTGCCGCCGGAGAGCTCGTCGTCCTCCTCGGCGACCGCCTCGGCGGCGGCCTCCTCCTGGGCGGCGGCGATCTCCTCGGCCGGCCCGGCCTCCTCCGGCTCCTCGGCGGCCTCCGGTGCCACGGTCTCCGGCTCCTCGGCCGCTCTGGGCGCGCCGGCCGGTGCCGTGGCCTTGCGGACCGCCCGCCGGCGCCGCGGGGCCGCGGGCTCGGGAGCCGCCTCGGCGGCGGTCTCCCCCTCCGACAGCGCGGAGAGGGCCGCCGGAGCGGCGGGCGCGGAGTCCGCGATCACCGTCGTGGCCCCGGTCTCCTCCTGGGCCTGCGCGTCGGCGACCGGCGCGGAGGGCGGACCCGCCGGGCGGGAGGCCGCACGGCGCCGCCGCGGAGGCAGGGTGTCGCTGGGGCTGTTGTTCTCGGGGGTGTCCCCGGCGGCGCTGTCGCGCGCCGCCTCATGGGGATCCATGGACTGGGGCATGCGGGCGTTTCTCCCGTCACGCTCCCGGGCGCCGGGCCGGTGTCCGGTCGCGGCCCGCGTGATGTGCGCGGTTCCGCGGTCCGGGGCCTGGGCGCCGCACGGGAGCTGTCGTCTCACTCGCCGGTCCGTGGGGACGGCCCGGCGAAAGCTTCTGTGTCAACGCGTCGCCGGACCCGGGTGGCTCCCTGGTGCGTCGGCGGCGCTTCGACGACCGTCCTTACGCGGAACCCACCGGCGCTGCTCCGCCGAACGGCGGTGCCTCCGTCGTGGCGGTCGGTACGGCGGCCGTGGGTGGGGCGGCCGTGACAGCCTCGCGGTCGGGCACGAGCGGGTCGGTCACCGTGCCGGACTCCTCATCGAGCAGCCCCTGCGCCAGCCTGGTCACCGCTGCGGGGACCGGCGGCGCCAGGTCGGCCGTAGCTCGGAGGCCGGACAGGACGTCGTCGGGTCGTACGGCGGGTGTGGCATGCCGTACTACCAGGCGCAGTATCGCACAGGCCGTGTCGCCCGGCCCATCAGCCGGTGATTCCCCGGCTTCCAGCCGTACGACGGCGGCGCGCGCGTCGAAGGTGCGCATCCCGTTCTTGGTGCGCCGTTCGACCTCCACCGACTCGGCGGCGAGGAACGCGGCGGCGGCCCGGCGGGCCTCCTCGGGGCTCACCCCGGGAAGCCGCAGCTCCCACAGGGAGGCCTGCAGCCGGTCGGCCAGGCCGGAGGTCCGGGCCTCGACCGCGTCGGTGATGTCCAGGCCGGCGGGGAGGGACGCGTCGAGGAGCGCCCCGAGCTTCTCCGGGTCGCGGGGCTCGGTGAGCGCGATCTCCAGGAACTCGGCCTCACTGCCCGTGCCGGTGGGTGCGGCATTGGCGTAGGACACCTTGGGGTGCGGGGTGAAGCCGGCCGAGTACGCCATCGGTACTCCGGCACGCCGCAGTGCTCGTTCGAAAGCGCGCTGGAAGTCGCGGTGGCTGGTGAACCGGAGGCGGCCCCGCTTGGTGTAGCGCAGACGGATGCGCTGCGCCACCGGTGCGGGCGGGGGGCCTTCGGGCTGTCGCTTGCCCAGGGTCGCTCAGTCCTTCGTGAGTCACGGTCGTCCTGCTTCCCAGGGTACGTGTGACGGACACCGAAGGTTCCCGCAGGGGAGCGGAAACGGGTGCGCCGACACGGACACGGCCGCCGGGACCGGAGCCCCGCCGTGGCGGTCGGCGTACCGGCTGCTCGACGACCGTGAGTGGCCAGCAGCTTCTCCCCCGGATCTGGATGGTGGTGCCCATCTGCCATAGAGTGAAACGCCACCACAACCGGTAACCTGCTGGTCGTGGCAACGAAGAGCAAGCGAGCAACGGCGGCCGAGCGGGCTGCATACGACGTCGAGGCCGAGTGGACACCGGCAGACCTGGCGCTACTGGAGGAGCTGAAGCAGGTCGAGGCCCTGCTCCCCGAGGACTCCCCCCGAGCCCTGCTCTCGGTCCGCCTGTCCGTGTTCACCGACGACACGACGTCCCCCGTCCGGCAGGAACTCGACCTACGCCTACTCGCCAGGGAGAAGGGGTATCGGGTCGTCGGCGTCGCATCGGACCTGAACGTCTCGGCAACGAAGGTTCCGCCGTGGAAGCGCAAGAGCCTCGGCGAGTGGCTGAACGACCGAGCACCCGAGTTTGATGCTCTGCTCTTCTGGAAGCTGGACCGCTTCATCCGCAACCTGTCGGACCTATCGGTCATGGTCCAGTGGGCGGAGCGATACGGGAAGAACCTCGTATCGAAGAACGACCCGATCGACCTGTCTACGACCATCGGCAAAGTTCTCGTTACGGTCATCGGCGGTATCGCGGAGATCGAAGCGGGCAACACGTCGACCCGCGTCACGTCCCTGTGGGAGTACGCCAAGACTCAGGATGCGTGGCTCGTCGGCAAGCCGGCGTACGGATACGTCACGGAAGAGGGAAGGGATGGACGCCCCCGGCTGGCCGTCGACCCCGATGCGCGCACGGCTCTGCACTGGGCTCGGCGCATGGCTCTGCGCGGTCGGTCGGCTCGGTTCATGGTCCGGTGCATGGTTCGTTCGGGACTCATGAGCGAAGGGCTCACGACGACGACTCTCCTCCGCCGTCTCCGCAACCCTGCCACGCTCGGCTACCGCACCGAGGAGCACAAGCACGGAGGAGTGCGCCGCTCTCGGTTCGTGCTCGACAGGCAGGGCAAGCCGATACGGGTCGCTCCGGAGATCTTCACTCAGGAGGAGTTCGACTCTCTTCAGGCGGTGCTCGACGGCCGGTCGAGGAAACAGCCGCCTCGGCAGCCGGGAGGGGCGACCCGCTTCCTGGGGGTCATCGTGTGCGCGGACTGCAAGGGACACATGCTCGTCAAGAAAACCTCGAACAAAGGGCGCTCCTACTCCTACATGCGGTGCACCGACTGTAAGAGCGGAGGGCTCGGCATCCCTGCCCCCGATGCCCTCTACCTCGCTCTCTCGCAGCGCCTCCTGAAGGCTCTCGGCGGCTTCCCCGTGCAAGTGCGCGAGTACGCCGAGGCGTCGGAGATGCGGTCGGAAGTGAAGCGGCTGAAGGAGTCTGCGGCGTACTACATGAGGGAGCTCGAAGCGGGAGGACGGTACGCCTCTTCAGCGTTCGCTCGGGAGCAGGCTCAGGCGACGCTCGACAAGCTCTTGAAGGACTTGGATGCCGTCGACCCTGCGACCCTTCAGGACAGATGGGAGAACGTCCACAACGGCGAGACGTGGTGCGAACGCTGGGAGTCGGGAGGGCTCGAAGCGCTGGAGGAGGACGCCCGTCGAGTCGGCATCAAGTGCGAGGTGACCCGCACGAAGGTGAAGGGGCAGCGCGCCCCGAACGTGAGCCTTCGAGTCCTCCTCCCCAAGGATGCGCAAGACCGGCTGGTCATCAAGGAGGACGCGTTCGCCGTCGAGCTGTGAGGCTCTGGCGCCGATCACTCTCCGCGCCGGCCAGCTTCGACCCTCCGTAACCGGCTCACCTTCGAGACCCCGTCTGTCACCACCGGCAGGCGGGGTCTTTGCGTACAGCACAGAGCCCCTGTCAACCACGGGGGAACGACCGACAGGGGGCCTGAACCGACACTCCTCGGCTCGCTCGACGACAGCGAACGATGTGCAGAGGCGCCGGAACCCCTGGTGACCTGTGCGGCCGGTGCGGCTCATGCACTCGACGTCGACCGCCGCACCGTCCGTCGAGGGGCTTGGCCTGCCACTCGCACCAGAAGATTTCAAGTCCCATGAGACGGTCGTGATGCTATGAGCTCCGCCGACCCTGAGCACTACGCGCCGTTGGCGAAGTCCTGCCATCGCAAGCTTGACGCCTGGCAGGCCCAGCGCCGCATTGGGCTCTCCCTGGCTGCCGCCGTTGCCGACGTTTGTCACCCTCCTTGACGGTGGCAACGAGCCGGATCTGAAGCTTGAGCATGCTGAACGCGGCAAGTACAACGTTCACGGGCGAAGCCATGCGGCCGCGCACCGTCCGCCACCTGAACGATTGGCCCACTCACGAGGCACTGGCCTCTCACTTGCACCGCCTTCACCGCGAGTTCTCGGACCGGATCGTGCGGGTTTGATCGACCCTGAAACCGTGGCGCGATCTTGGCCGGTAAGACACGGCGGTGGGGGTCCCGTACTCGCGGGTCATCCCCCGCCCCTCCGGTCCGAGTCGGCGCACGTCGACAGCCACCCGACCGGCCAGGGACTCGCCACGCACCACGCTCGCAAGAGATCACGCAGCCTCGGGCCCAACTTCCTCAGCCGCTCACTCAACGGCCATCACACAGTCACACAGCAGCGACAACACACAGAGCCCCGGCTCTTCCTGGTCATGAACGACTCGGGAAGGTCGGGGCCCTTTTCTGCGTGTGGGCAGGGGTCCGGCTACACCCACTCGATTGAGGCGGAGACGGACACTCGGGACGCTTCTGTATCTGTCGGTATCGGCGCACGAGGAGCGGGGGCAGGGGTTCGCTCCATACGTCGAGCACCCATCCGAGAGAGCGCCTGTACGGCCTGCTCCCGCTCATTCTCGGACAGTTTGGCCAGCGCCTCGACTACCGCCTCACGGGCGCGCTCAGGGAGAGGTAACGGCCTCCCTGACCTGCTCACTTCCCCTCCCTGCCTGTGTTGATGGGAGTGAGTGGGAGCAGGCTCTTACCTGCCGTAGGGCTCAGTTGCGGCCATGTGTCGAACTGTGGACAGACCCCGCAATCGAAGCAGGGAGTCCAGCGGCAGTCCTCGACCTCGGTCTCGTCGAGGGCGTCCTGCCAGTCCTCCCAGAGCCAATCCTTGTCCAGGCCGGAGTCCAGGTGGTCCCAGGGCAGGACCTCCTCGTAGGACCGCTCGCGCGTGGTGTACCAGTCGACGTCCACGCCCTGCGGCGGGAGCACCTTCGCGGCGCACTCCATCCAGCGGTCGTAGGAGAAGTACTCACGCCAGCCGTCGAAGCGGCCGCCGTCCTCGTAGACGGCGCGGATGACGGCGCCGATCCGCCGGTCGCCGCGGGAGAGCAGGCCCTCGACGATGCCGGGCTTGCCGTCGTGGTAGCGGAAGCCGATGGAGCGGCCGTACTTCTTGTCGCCGCGGATCTTGTCGCGGAGCTTGGCCAGCCGGGCGTCGGTCTCCTCCGCGGAGAGCTGCGGGGCCCACTGGAAGGGGGTGTGCGGCTTGGGGACGAAGCCGCCGATGGAAACGGTGCAGCGGATGTCGTTGCTGCCGGAGACCTCGCGGCCCTTGGCGATGACGTTGACCGCCATGTCGCCGATCTGGAGGACGTCCTCGTCGGTCTCGGTGGGCAGGCCGCACATGAAGTACAGCTTCACCTGCCGCCAGCCGTTGCCGTAGGCGGTGGCGACCGTGCGGATCAGGTCCTCCTCCGAGACCATCTTGTTGATGACCTTGCGGATGCGCTCGGAGCCGCCCTCGGGGGCGAAGGTGAGGCCGGACCGGCGGCCGTTGCGGGTGAGCTCGTTGGCCAGGTCGATGTTGAAGGCGTCGACCCGGGTGGAGGGCAGGGAGAGGCCGATCTTGTCCGCTTCGTAGCGGTCGGCGAGGCCCTTGGCGACGTCGCCGATCTCGCTGTGGTCGGCCGAGGAGAGCGAGAGCAGGCCGACCTCCTCGAAGCCGGTGTTCTTCAGGCCCTTCTCCACCATCTCGCCGATGCCGGTGATGCTCCGCTCCCGCACCGGGCGGGTGATCATGCCGGCCTGGCAGAAGCGGCAGCCGCGGGTGCAGCCGCGGAAGATCTCCACGGACATCCGTTCGTGCACGGTCTCGGCCAGCGGGACCAGCGGCTGCTTGGGGTACGGCCACTCGTCGAGGTCCATGACAGTGTGCTTGGACACCCGCCACGGCACTCCGGAGGCGTTGGGCACGACACGGGCGATCCGGCCGTCCGGCAGGTACTCGACGTCGTAGAAGCGGGGGACGTACACCCCGCCGGTCTTCGCCAGCCGGAGCAGCAGCTCCTCGCGGCCGCCGGGCCGGCCCTC
Source organism: Streptomyces albus subsp. albus (assembly GCF_000719865.1). GTDB lineage: Bacteria > Actinomycetota > Actinomycetes > Streptomycetales > Streptomycetaceae > Streptomyces > Streptomyces albus_E. The sequence goes on along the minus strand of NZ_JOID01000025.1, from coordinate 34,105 downwards.
CGCCTTCCAGGCCCGGATGGTCTCGGTGATGGTGAGCACGGCCTGCTCGCCGTCGCCGATGACCGCGCAGTCGATGAACTCCGCGATCGGCTCGGGGTTGAAGGCGGCGTGGCCGCCGGCCAGGACGATGGGGTCGTCCTCGGTCCGCTCGGCGGCCGACAGCGGGATGCCGGCCAGGTCGAGGGCGGTGAGCATGTTGGTGTAGCCGAGCTCCGTGGAGAAGCTCAGGCCGAAGACGTCGAACGCCTTGACCGGGCGGTGCGCGTCCACGGTGAACTGCGGGACCCCGTGCTCCCGCATCAGCTTCTCGAGGTCGGGCCAGACGCTGTACGTGCGCTCGGCGAGGACGCCCTCGCGCTCGTTGAGCACCTCGTAAAGGATCATGACGCCCTGGTTGGGCAGTCCGATCTCGTAGGCGTCCGGGTACATGAGCGCCCAGCGGACGTCACAGGCGTCCCAGTCCTTGACGGTGGAGTTGAGTTCTCCGCCGACGTACTGGATGGGCTTCTGAACATGCGGGAGAAGCGCTTCCAGGCGTGGGAAGACCGACTCGACAGGCATCGCGGTGTCTCTCATGAGCGGATAGGGGGACCATCCAGCGTACCGCCCGTTCGGGACCGGGCGGACGCGGACGGAACGGGGGCGGCACGGGGACGGACCGAGGGCGGCGGCGCGGCCGGGCTCAGGCCGAGAGGGGCCGCTGCACCTTGATGGACTGGAGCAGGCCGACCGCGATCCAGACGGCGAACATCGAGGTGCCGCCGTAGGAGACGAAGGGCAGCGGCAGGCCGGCGACGGGCATGATGCCGAGGGTCATCCCGATGTTCTCGAAGGACTGGAAGGCGAACCAGGCGATGATGCCGGCGGCGACGATCGTGCCGTACAGCTCGGTGGTGTCCCGGGCGATGCGGCAGGCGCGCCAGAGGACGACGCCGAGCAGCAGGATGATGAGGCCGGCGCCGAGGAAGCCGAGCTCCTCGCCGGCCACGGTGAAGATGAAGTCGGTCTGCTGCTCCGGTACGAACTGGCCGGTGGTCTGGGTGCCGTTGAAGAGCCCGGTGCCGTAGAGGCCGCCGGAGCCGATGGCGATCCGGGCCTGGTTGGTGTTGTAGCCGACGCCGGCCGGGTCGAGCTCGGGGTTGGCGAAGGCGGCGAACCGGTTGATCTGGTATTCGTCGAGCACACCGAGCTGCCAGACGAGGACGGCGCCGGCGGCGCCGGTGCCCATCAGCCCGAAGACCCAGCGGTTGGAGGCGCCGGAGGCCAGCAGCACGCCCAGCACTATCACCGCCATGACCATCACGGAGCCGAGGTCGGGCATCAGCATGATGATGGCCATCGGCACGGCCGCGAGGGCCAGGGCCTGCACCACGGTCCGGTGGTCGGGGTGGACCCGGTCGCCCGCGTCCACCCGCGCGGCCAGCAGCATCGCCATGCCGAGGATGATGGTGACCTTGGTGAACTCGGACGGCTGGAGGGAGAAGCCGCCGATGTCGAGCCAGGCGTGCGCGCCGTTGATGGTGGTGCCCAGCGGTGTCAGCACGAGGGCGACCAGGACCAGGGAGAGCCCGTAGAGGATCGGCACCGCGCCGCGCAGGGTGCGGTGGCCGAGCCAGACGGTGCCCACCATGAGCGCCAGGCCGATGCCGACGTTCAGGGTGTGGCGCACCAGGAAGTCGTACGGGTCGCCGTTGTTGAGCTCGGTGCGGTTGCGGGTGGCCGACCAGACCAGCAGAGAGCCGAGGCCGGAGAGCGCCAGCGCGGCCAGCAGCATGGGCCAGTCGAGGCGGCGGAGTATCGAGTCGCGCGCGGTGAGCCGGCCCCAGGCGCCCTGCCGGGGGGTGTAGCGGCTGACGGAGAAGCCGAAGCCGGGCGCGGTCACTCGCCGCCCCTCCGTCCGGCCTTGGGCATCGCGGCCGCCTTGATCGAGCCGTCCTCGCGGATCTCCGGCAGGTTCTTCTGCGGCTTGGGCAGCAGCGCCTTCTTCTTGTTGATGCCGCCCTTCTCGTCGATGCCGTAGAGCGCGTTGTAGATGTTGCGCACGGCGGGGGCGGAGGCGCCGGAGCCGGTGCCGCCCTGGGAGATCGTCATGACGATCGCGTAGTCCTCGGTGTACGTGGCGAACCAGGAGGTCGTCTGCTTGCCGTAGACCTCGGCGGTGCCGGTCTTGGCGTGCATCGGAATCTTGTCCTGCGGCCAGCCGCCGAAGCGCCAGGCGGCGGTGCCGCGGGTGGCGACGCCCTCCAGGGCCTTGTCCATCTGCCGCATCGTCTTCTTGTCGACGGGCAGTTTGCCGTGTGCCTTCGGCTCGATCTCCTCGACCTCCTTGCCGTCGGGGCTTACGATCGCCTTGCCGACGGTCGGGGTGTGGAGGGTGCCGCCGTTGCTGATGGCGGCGTAGACCGACGCCATCTGTATGGGGGTGACGAGGGTGTCGCCCTGGCCGATGGAGTAGTTCACCGAGTCATAGGCGTGCAGTTTCATGCCGGCCAGGCAGTTCTCCCGGGAGAGGACGGTGACGTAGTCCTTCTTCTTGGGCCACTGCTTGGCGCGCTCGCACCAGTTCTCCTTGTTGGCCTTCCAGAAGTCCTGCTTCCACTGGCGGTCGGGGACGCGGCCGGTGACCTCGTTGGGGAGGTCGATGCCGGTCTTCTCGCCGAGGCCGAACTGGTGGGCGGTCTCGTAGAACCAGTTCTTGGCGTTCTTCTTCGGCTTGAGGCCGCCGTCCTTGCGCCACTCCTGGTGCGAGAGGCGGTAGAAGACGGTGTCGCAGGAGACCTCCAGCGCCCGGCCGAGGTCGATCAGGCCGTGGTCCTGTGACTCGAAGTTCTTGAAGACCTGGTTGCCGATGCTGTATGAGCTGGTGCAGGCGTAGTTGCCGTTGAAGTCGTAGCCGGCGTTGACGGCGGCGGCGGTCGGGATGACCTTGAAGATGGAGCCGGGGGCGGCCTGGCCCTGGATCGCCCGGTTGAGCAGCGGGTAGTTGGACTTCTTGTTGGTCATCTTGGCGTAGTCCTTGCCGGAGATGCCGCCGACCCAGGCGTTCGGGTCGTAGTCCGGGTTGGAGGCCATGGCGACGACCCGGCCGGTCTTGGCCTCCATCACGACGATGGCGCCGGCGTCGGCCTCGTAGTTGCGGTTGGTGTTGCGGTCGTGCTGCTTGCGGGCTTCCTTCATCGCCAGGTGCAGTTCCTTCTCGGCGAGCGCCTGCACCCGGGCGTCGATGCTCGTGATCACGTTGTGTCCGGCCACGGCCGGGTCGCTCTCGGTCATGCCCATCACGCGGCCGAGCTTGTCCACCTCGTACCGGGTGACGCCGGCCTTGCCGCGCAGCCACTTGTCGTAGGACCGCTCCAGGCCGGAGCGGCCGACCTGGTCCGAGCGGAGGAAGGGCGAGTCGGTGTCCTCGGCCTCCTTGATCTCCTCGTCGGTGACGGGCGACAGATAGCCGAGGACCTGGGCGGTGTCCGCGCCGCCGGGCGCGGCGTAGCGGCGTACGGCGGTGGGCTCGGCGGTGATGCCGGGGAAGTCCTCGGCGCGCTCGCGGATGGTCAGCGCCTGCTGCGCCGTCGCCTCGTCGGTGATCGGGATGGGCTGGTAGGGGGAGCCGTTCCAGCAGGGCTGCTTGGTCTCGGCGTCGCACAGGCGGACCTTCTCCAGGACCTCCTTGGGCTCCATGCCGAGCACACCGGCGAGCCGGGTCAGCACGGCCTCGCCGTCGTCCCGCATCTTCAGCAGTTCGGTGCGGCTGGCGGAGACGACGAGACGGGTCTCGTTGTCGGCGAGCGGCACGCCGCGGGCGTCGAGGATGGAGCCGCGGACGGCCGGTTTGACGACCTGCTGGACGTGGTTGCCCGCGGCCTCGGCCGTGTACTCGTCGCCGTTGCGGATCTGGATGTACCAGAGCCGCCCGGCGAGGGTGGCGAGGAGGGAGAAGACCAGGATCTGGATGGCGATGAGCCGGATGGTGACCCGGGAGGTCCGCCCGGTCTCCGGGATGTTGCTCACTGCGCTGCCCCCTGGGGTGCTGCCGCCGGCGGTGCCGTGCGCGCGGCCCGGCCGGCTCGGTCGTCGGGTCGTACGGGGGTGCCCGGGCGCGTCCTCACAGCCGCTTGACCCCCTTGATGCGGGACGCGCGGACCCTGGCGGGCCGGCCGCCGCCCAGCAGCCCGCCGCGCTGGCCGCCGATGCGGCCTCCGCCCCGGCCGCCGCGCCCGAGGCCGAGCCGCTGCCCGGTGCCGCTGCTCAGCCAGTTGCCGTAGGCGCCCTTGCCGCTGCCGGTGCCGCCCGCGGACTCCGCCAGCGGGTCGCTCTCGGTGCGGCGGGCCAGCGCCATCACCCCGGGGACGACGAAGGGCGCCAGCAGCAGGTCGTAGAGGGCGGCCGTGGCGAGCAGGCCGGGCAGGCCGACCTGGCGGGCGGAGGTGTCGCCGACGAGGGCGCCGACGCCCGCGTAGAGCAGGGTGGTGCCGATGGCCGCGATGACGACGGCCAGCAGGGGGGCGGTGGCCGAGCGGAGCCGGCCGCTCTCCGGCTTGGCCAGGCCGGTCAGGTAACCGATCAGGCAGAGGACGAGGGCGTAGCGGCCGACGGCGTGGTCGGCCGGGGGCGCGAGGTCGGCGAGCAGGCCGGCGCTGAAGCCGATCAGGGCGCCGCTGACATGGCCGTAGACGAGGGCCAGTCCGAGGACGACCAGGAGGGTCAGGTCGGGGACGGCGCCGGGCAGCTGCAGCCGGGCGAGCACGCTCACCTGGATGACGAGGGCGACGACGACGAGGGCCGCGGAGAGCAGGATCCGGTTGAGGCGCATCGGTCAGTTCCCGTCGGGGGCGGGGATGGAGGCGGTGGGCGTGGCGGTGACCGTCACCGTGGGCGTCGGCTTCGGCTGCTTCGGCTTCGGCGGCAGCACGGCATCGCGTGGGTTCTTGCGGGGCGGCTGGACGACGACGCCGACGATGTCGAGCTTGGTGAAGCCGACGAAGGGCCGGACCTGCACCGTGCGGGTGAGTTCTCCCCGGGAGGGGTCGACGCGGGTGACCTCGCCGACGGGCACGCCGGCGACGAAGGGCTTGCCGCCCTGGGAGCCGAAGGTGACCATCCGGTCGCCCTTCTTGACCACGGTCTTGCCGTTGAGCAGCTGGACGCGGAGGTCGCGGCCGCCCTGGCCGGTGGCGAAGCCGAGTTCGCCGCTGCCCTCCAGCCGGGTGCCGACGGTGAAGTCGGGGTCGTTGGCGAGCAGCACGGTGGCGGTCGAGGGGCCGACGGTGGTGACGCGTCCGACGAGGCCGTCGCCGTTGAGCACGGTCATGTCGCGGGCGATGCCGTCCTCGCTGCCGACGTCGATGGTGACCGTCCAGGAGAAGCCCTGGGCCGCTCCTATGGCGATGACCTGGGCGCCCTTGATGCCGTACTGGCCGGCGCCGGCGGTTCTGAGCATCTTGTCGAGTTCGCCAGCGCGGCTGCGGGTGCGGTCGTCGCTGCCGAGTTTGAGCTTCAGGGCGGCGTTCTCCCGTTCCAGGGCCGCGATGCGGCTGTGCCGCTCGCCCGAGTCGCGGACGGCGCCGATGGCGTTGCCGATCGGGTCGACGGCGGACGCGACGCCGTTCTCCACCGGCCCGAAGGCCGATGCGGCGACCTCCCGGGCGCCGTCCAGCGGCGACTCCTCACCGCCGCGGATGTCCACCGTGATCAGTGCGAACGCGATGGCGATCAGCAGCACCAGGAGCAGCCGGCTCTCTCGTGTGTCCCTCACGTGCGGCGGCGTGCCTTCCTCATCGGACCGGTCGGCGGTGCGCCGGGGCCGGTCATCATCGGGGGCCGTGGTCCCGGAAGGATCCGGGGCCACCAGCGGTTCCGACGGCGGAACGGGGTGACGTCCTTGGTGTGCGCGGTCCCCCGCGGGGGCGGCGGGTGACGCGCCGGCCGGACGGTGCCGGCGCGGCGCGCACCCGGGGTCTAGCGGCGGGGCTGGGAGTCCAGCACCTGCTGGAGCGCCTCGAACTCCTCCACGCACTTGCCGGAGCCGAGCGCGACGGAATCGAGGGGGTTCTCGGCGATGTGGATCGGCATGCCCGTCTCCTGGCGCAGCCGCTCGTCGAGGCCGCGGAGCAGGGCGCCGCCGCCGGTCAGAACGATGCCGCGGTCCATGATGTCGCCGGACAGCTCGGGCGGGCACTTGTCGAGGGTGGTCTTGACGGCGTCGACGATGGAGTGGACGGGCTCCTCCATGGCCTTGCGGACCTCGGCGGAGGAGATCACCACGGTCTTCGGCAGGCCGCTGACGAGGTCACGGCCCCGGATCTCGGTGTGCTCGTCCTCGCCGGAGTCGAAGGCGGAGCCGATCGTGATCTTGATGTTCTCGGCGGAACGCTCACCGAGGAGGAGGCTGTACTCCTTCTTGATGTGCTGGATGACCGCGTTGTCCAGCTCGTCCCCGGCGACCCGGATCGACTGGGCGGTGACGATGCCGCCGAGGGAGATCACGGCGACCTCGGTGGTGCCGCCGCCGATGTCCACGACCATGTTGCCGGTGGCCTCGTGGACCGGGAGGCCGGAGCCGATCGCGGCGGCCATCGGCTCCTCGATGATGTGCACCTGCCGGGCACCGGCCTGCGTGGACGCCTCGATCACGGCGCGGCGCTCGACCCCGGTGATGCCGGACGGCACGCAGACGACCACCCGCGGACGGGCCAGATAACGCCGCTTGTGGATCTTGAGGATGAAGTAGCGGAGCATCCGCTCGGTGATCTCGAAGTCGGCGATGACGCCGTCCTTGAGCGGGCGGACGGCGACGATGTTGCCGGGGGTGCGGCCGATCATCTTCTTCGCCTCGGCGCCGACCGCCAGAATTCCGCCGGTATTCGTATTGATGGCGACGACCGAGGGCTCATTGAGGACGATGCCGCGGCCTCGGACATACACCAGGGTGTTCGCGGTGCCGAGGTCGACAGCCATGTCACGGCCGATGAACGACATGTTGTTCCCCATGAGGATATGTCTGGCCTTCCCAGCTGGAAATGATGACTTTTGAGGTCAGGCGGGGTGAGCACGGTGGGTGTGAAGCTTCCATCGTAGTCACGACCGCGGCGGCTTCGCGCGACGGCCCTCCCATTGTCGGGGGAAGGAATGCCTGCCTCTGTCATGCTGACGTCGTGTCGGAGGGATGGGTTCCCCTCCGGGGCCGCGCATATGCCAAGGGGCGGCCGGTTTCCTCGGCCGCCCCAGGTCACACGGGGGTTACGACTGACAGGACGTCAGATATTGGCGCCGGGCACGACGGTCCTCCGGGAGACTCAGACCACCCCGGGGAAGAACAGCTTGAACTCCCGTTCGGCGGACTCCTCGGAGTCCGAGGCGTGGATGAGATTCTCGCGCACGATGGTGCCGAAATCGCCGCGAATGCTGCCGGGACCGGCGGCGATCGGGTCGGTCGGGCCGGCCAGCGCGCGGACGCCCTCGATGACCCGTTCCCCCTCGACGGCCAGCACCACGACCGGGCCGGAGGACATGAACTCCACCAGCGGCTCGTAGAACGGCTTGCCGACGTGCTCGCCGTAGTGCTGCTCCAGCACTTCGCGGCTCAGCTCGCGCAGCTCCAGCGCGCTGATCCGCCAGCCCGCCTTCCGCTCGATACGGCCGATGATCTCGCCGATCAGATTCCTCCTGACCGCGTCCGGCTTGAGGATGACGAGCGTGCGCTGGCTCACGGCATGAGCTCCTTCGTTTCTGCGGGTGCGGGGTGGCACGAGGCTACAGGGGCGGCCGGTACGGGCGGCACGCCGCCGCCGGTTTCCCGGACCCCGCCGCCGGACGGCGGGGCCGGGTCAGGCCGCGGCGCCCGAGGCGTGCCGGGCCTTCGCCTCGTCGATCTTGCGGCCGTAGTGCACCGAGGCCCACCACAGGCCGGCGAAGACGGCCCCGAGGAAGAACATCACGGGCACCACCAGACCGCCGGCGATCAGCGCCACCTGGAGCGCCCAGCCGATCCCCACCGCCCCCGGCCGGGACAGCACGCCGGCCAGGGCCAGACAGAGCACCATCGCCGTGCCGCTCACGGCCCAGATCAGGCCGGTGGAGAGGTCGGAGGTCCGCATCACGACCAGCCCGGCGAATCCGATCACGAAGAACTCACCGATCAGCGTGCTCGCACACAGCGTCCGCATCGCTCAGCCCCTGCCCTTCCCCAGCAGCAGCCGGGCCTCGCCCACCGTGATCACCGAGCCCGTCACCAGCACTCCCGCGGCGGCGAACTCGCCCTCCTCCTCGGCCAGGGTGATCGCCGCCTCCAGGGCGTCGTCCAGCCGGGGTTCCACCTGCACCCGGTCCTCGCCGAACACCTCGACGGCGAGCGCCGCCAACTCGTCCACGTCCATGGCCCGGTGGGTGGAGTTGCGGGTCACCACGATCTCGTGGAACACCGGCTCGAAGGCCTCCAGCAGCCCCTTGACGTCCTTCTCCGCACTCGGGCCGACCACGCCGACCAGCCGGCTGAAGCCGAACGCCTCGGTGACCGTCGCGGCCGCCGCGCGGGCCCCCGCCGGATTGTGCGCCGCGTCCAGGACGACCGTCGGGCTCTTCCGCACGATCTCCATCCGGCCCGGTGAGACCACCGAGGCGAAGGCCGTGCGGACCGTGTCGGCGTCCAGCAGCCGGGCGTGCTCGGAGCCGATGCCGAAGAACGCCTCCACGGCCGCCAGCGCGACCGCCGCGTTGTGCGCCTGGTGCGCGCCGTGCAGCGGCAGGAAGATCTCCGGGTACTCACCGCCGAGGCCGCGCAGCGCCAGGAGCTGCCCGCCGACCGCGATCTCGCGGCTGATCACGCCGAACTCCATGCCCTCGCGGGCCACCGTGGCGTCCACCTCGACGGCCTTCTTGAGCATGGCCTGCGCGGCGTCCACCGGCTGCTGGGCGAGGACGACCGTGGCGCCCGGCTTGATGATCCCGGCCTTCTCCACGGCGATCTCGCCGGTCGAGCCGCCGAGCCGGTCGGTGTGGTCGAGGTCGATGGGCGTGACGACGGCGACGCCGGCCTCGATCACGTTGGTGGCGTCCCAGCTGCCGCCCATGCCGACCTCGACGACCGCGACGTCCACGGGCGCGTCGGCGAAGGCGGCGAACGCCATGCCCGTGAGCACCTCGAAGAAGGAGAGCCGGTGCTCCTGCGCGGTGTCGGTCATCTCGACGTACGGCGCGATGTCGCGGTATGTCTCGATGAACTTCGCGGCGGGGACGGGCGCGCCGTCGATGCTGATGCGCTCGGTCACCGACTGGACGTGCGGGCTGGTGTAGCGCCCGGTGCGCAGCTCGAAGGCGGTCAGCAGGGCCTCGATCATGCGGGCGGTGCTGGTCTTGCCGTTGGTGCCGGTGATGTGGATCGACGGGTAGGAGTGCTGCGGCTCGCCGAGGACGTCCATCAGCGCGCTGATGCGGGTGAGGGACGGCTCCAGCTTCGTCTCCGGCCAGCGGCCCGCCAGTTCGGTTTCGACCTCCCGGAGCAGTCGGTCGGTCTCCGGGTCCTCCGGGCGGCCGGGGACCTCGTCGGCCCCGAGCGGACCGGCCTGGGTGCGCAGGGTGCGGCTGCCCGCCTCGATCACCGCCAGGTCCGGATCGCGGTCGGTCTCCGCCTCGACGATCCTGTCGAAGGGGTCCTCGGGTTCGTCGGGCTCGGGATTCCCGTGCGGGGCGCGCTCACTCACGGGGGTCAGTCTACGGAGCCGTACGGGTGCCGCGGCCCGACCGGGCCGTGCTCCCGGTCACCCCCGCCGCGGTGGGCCCGGCGGGCCGGCCCGCCCGGCCGACGAGGGGAACGGGCGTACGGAGGGAACGTCACGGACCGCCGCGTCCCCCGCGTCCGGCGGAAGGCCGGGCGCGGGGGACGGTGCGGCGGGACCGCCGGTCAGCCCTGCGGCAGGTTCGCGAGCTGCGCGGTGATGCGCTCGATGTCCGCCTCGGCGGTGCTCAGCCGGGTACGGATCTTGTCCACGACGTGGTCCGGGGCCTTGGCCAGGAACGCTCCGTTGCCGAGCTTGGCCGTGGCCTGGGCCTTCTCCTTCTCGGCGGCGGCCAGGTCCTTGGTGAGCCGCTTGCGCTCGGCCGCCACGTCGATGGTGCCGGAGAGGTCCAGCGCGACCGTGGCGCCCGCGACCGGCAGGGTGGCGGTGGGCGTGAAGCCCTCGCCCTCCGGCTGGAGGCGGAGCAGCTGCCGGATGGCGGGCTCGTGGCCGGCGAGGCCCGTGCCCGTCAGATCCAGCCGGGCCGGGACCTTCTGGCCGGGCTGGAGGCCCTGGTCGGCGCGGAACCGGCGGACCTCGGTGACCACCTGCTGGACCGCCCCGATCTCCCGCTCGGCGGCGGCGTCACGGAAGCCGCTGTCGGCGGGCCAGTCGGCGATGACGACCGATTCGCGGCCGGTGAGCGCCGTCCACAGCGTCTCGGTGACGAACGGGATCACCGGGTGCAGCAGGCGCAGCGTGACGTCGAGGACCTCGCCGAGGACCCGGCGCGAGGCCTCGGCGGCGGGGCCGCCGGCCTGGAAGACGGTCTTGGTCAGCTCGACGTACCAGTCGAACACCTCGTCCCAGGCGAAGTGGAAGAGGGTGTCGCTGAGCTTGGCGAACTGGTAGTCGTCGTAGTACGCGTCGACCTCGGCGACGACCGCGTTCAGCCGGGAGAGGATCCAGCGGTCGGCCGCCGACAGCCCTTCCGCCGCGGGGAGTTCACCCTCGACCGTGGCGCCGTTCATCAGGGCGAAGCGGGTGGCGTTCCAGATCTTGTTGGCGAAGTTGCGGGACGCCTGGACCCAGTCCTCGCCGATCGGCACGTCGACCCCGGGGTTGGCGCCGCGGGCCAGGGTGAAGCGGACGGCGTCGGAGCCGTACTTGTCCATCCAGTCCAGCGGGTTGACCGCGTTGCCGAAGGACTTCGACATCTTCTTGCCGAACTGGTCGCGGACCATGCCGTGCAGGGCGATGGTGTGGAACGGCGGGGTGCCGTCCATCGCGTACAGACCGAACATCATCATCCGGGCGACCCAGAAGAAGAGGATGTCGTAGCCGGTGACCAGGACGGAGTTGGGATAGAACTTCTCGAGGCTCTCGGTCCGTTCGGGCCAGCCGAGGGTCGAGAACGGCCAGAGGCCGGAGGAGAACCAGGTGTCCAGGACGTCGCTGTCCTGCTGCCAGCCCTCGCCGGACGGCGGCTGCTCGTCCGGGCCGACGCAGACCGTCTCGCCGTTCGGGCCGTACCAGACCGGGATCCGGTGGCCCCACCAGAGCTGCCGCGAGATGCACCAGTCGTGGAGGTTGTCGACCCAGCCGAAGTAGCGGGACTCCATCTCCTTCGGGTGGATGGCGACCCGGCCGTCGCGGACGGCGTCGCCCGCGGCCTTCGCCAGCGGGCCGACCTTCACCCACCACTGCATCGACAGCCGCGGCTCGATGGTCGTCTTGCAGCGCGAGCAGTGGCCGACGGAGTGCGTGTACGGGCGCTTCTCGGCGGTGATCCGGCCCTCGGCGCGGAGCGCGGCGACGATGGCGCTGCGCGCCTCCAGCCGGTCCAGGCCCTGGAACGGGCCGTGCGCGGTGATGACCGCGTGCTCGTCCATGACCGTGAGGCTGGGGAGGTCGTGCCGGCGGCCGATCTCGAAGTCGTTCGGGTCATGGGCGGGCGTCACCTTGACGGCACCGGTGCCGAACTCCGGGTCGACGTGCTCGTCGGCGACGACCGGGATGCGGCGGCCGGTGAGCGGCAGTTCGATCTCGGTGCCGACCAGGTGGCGGTACCGGTCGTCGTCCGGGTGGACGGCGACGGCGGTGTCGCCGAGCATCGTCTCGGCGCGGGTGGTGGCGACGACGATGGAGCTCTCCCCCTCGCCGTAGCGGATGGAGACCAGCTCGCCCTCGTCGTCCTGGTACTCGACCTCGATGTCCGAGATGGCGGTGAGGCAGCGCGGGCACCAGTTGATGATGCGTTCGGCGCGGTAGATCAGCTCGTCGTCGTAGAGCCGCTTGAAAATGGTCTGGACGGCGCGCGAGAGGCCCTCGTCCATCGTGAAGCGCTCGCGGGACCAGGCGACGCCGTCGCCCAGGCGCCTCATCTGGCCGGAGATCTGCCCGCCGGACTCGGCCTTCCACTTCCAGACCCGCTCGGTGAACGCCTCGCGGCCCAGGTCGTGCCGGGACTTGCCCTCCTTGGCCAGCTCGCGCTCGACGACGTTCTGCGTGGCGATGCCGGCGTGGTCCATGCCGGGCTGCCACAGCGTCTCGTAACCCTGCATCCGCTTGCGGCGGGTGAGGGCGTCGATCAGCGTGTGCTCGAAGGCGTGGCCGAGGTGGAGGGAGCCGGTGACGTTGGGCGGGGGGATGACGATGGTGTAGGGCTCTTTGCCGCTCTTCGCGTCCGCCTCGAAGTAACCGCGCTCTACCCAGCGCTCGTAGAGCGGCCCCTCCGCGTCGGCCGGTGCGTACTGGGTCGGCAGGTGGGCGGGGTCGCTGCTGTGGGCCCCGGTCCCGGGGCGCTGGGAATTGTCGGTCACGACCGTCAGTCTAAGGGCGGTGCCCGCGCTGTTACGAACCCGTTGCCGCCCCGGGGTAAAGCCCGCATAAGCCGTCGGGGAGGATGGGCCCAACTGTTCTGTGCACCGAGGGGGATCCATGAGTCACCACCAGCCGCCGCCGCAGCCGGGCGGGTACGGGGGCGGCGCGCCCGGCCCGTACGGCCCGGGCGGTGCGGCCGGAGCCCCCGGCCCCGGCTTCCCGCCGCAGGCGCCGGGCCAGGTGCCCCCGCAGGGCTACGGGTATCCGCAGCAGGGCGGAGCGCAGCCCGGCCCGTACGGTCAGCCGCCGCAGCCGGGTCCCTACGGCGGCGCGCCCGGCCCGTACGGCCCGCAGCCCGGCGGCCCGCAGCCGCCCTACGGGCAGCCCCAGCCCTACGGCCAGGTGCCCCCGCCCCCGCCGGGCGGCGGCAAGGGCAAGCGGACCGGTCTCATCGTGGGCGCCGCGGTGGCGGTGGCCGCGATCGCGGGCACGCTGGTCTTCCTCACCGGTGGATCCGACGACGACGGCCCGCACAAGCTGACCACCCCGCAGACGGTGGCCGGGGAGTTCGAACGCAAGGGCGAGGGCAAGGACGACTCCGGGTTCTCCGGCAAGGACCGCGAATCGCTCGACCAGCTCCCCGGCGTCAAGGACCCCCACCCCGTCCAGGCCGAGTACGCGACGGCCTCGAAGAAGCAGATGCTGCTGACCGGCGTCTGGGGCACGGTCGACAATCCGGAGCAGGTCATCGACGCCATGTTCACCGTGTTGCGGACGATGGCCGAGGACGAGGGGACCGTCGAGGTCCTCGGCAGCCCCGAGGAGGCCGAGCCCGACGGTCTGGGCAGCGCCGTGATGAAGTGCCAGAAGTTCAAGACGACCAATGACGACCCGAACGCCCCGGTGAAGGAGGCCGAGCTGCCCGTGTGCATCTGGGCGGACTCCAGCACCGTGGGCGGCGTCATGGTCATCGATCCGCTGGCCGTGCTCGCCGGCAAGGCGGATCTGGACGCCGTCGCGGAGACCGCGGCCAAGGTGCGCGGAGACGCCCGGGTCAAGCTCGGCGAGTGATCCGTCACGGGGAGAGGACAGTCCGCGCATGAGCCACCACCAGCCGGGCCCGTACGGCGGCCCGCCGCACCAGCCGCCGCAGGGCGGACCGGGGTACGGCTTCCCGCAGCAGCCCGCGGGGCAGCCGGGCCATGGTTACCCGCCGCCGCAGCCGGGGCCGTACGGCGCGCAGCCCGGCCCGTACGCCGGGCAGCCCGGCCCGTACCCCGGCGCGTACGGCGGGCAGCCCCAGGGGCAGCCGCAGCCGTACGGCCAGGTGCCCCCGCCCCCGCCCCCGGCGGGCCGCGGCAGGGGGAGGACGATCGGCATCGTGGCGGGTGCGGTGGTGGCGGTGGCCGCGGTCGCCGGTGGTGTCGTCCTCCTGAGCGGTGGAGGCCCGGGCGGCGGCGGTGACACCGCCCCGTACACCATGAAGCTGCCGAAGAAGCTGATCAACGGCGAGTACACCAAGGCCGAGGGCAGTGACGCGCAGGGCGGCGGGCTGGCCGGCGAGAAGGAGGCCGCGAAGCTGGGCGTCAGGAACGGCACCTCCGTCTCCGGCAGTTACACCAACGCCGCGAGTGACAATGTGGTCGTCGCCGGTGTGTACGGCGAGATCGACGACCCCGTGGCCGCTGTCGACAACCTCTTCGCGCAGATGGAGAAGAACCAGGAAGCGGTCTCCGCGACCGTGCGGATCGAAGAGGTCACCCCGGTCGGGGAGTACTCCCCGGACGGCTTCGACGGGACGGTCATGAAATGCAAGACCCAGAAGGCGACGGCCGGTTCGGGCGCCGCCGAGGTCACCTCCGGGGCGACGTTCTGCGCCTGGGGTGACACCAGTGCTCTCGGCGTGGTCCAGTTCCAGATCACGTCGATGGACGACTCCAGCGAACTGAAGTCCACCGACGAGGTCGCGGAGATGACGAACACGGCCCGGAACGAAACCCGCGTCGAGAAGTGACCCCGGAACAGCGCGCGCACCGCGCGCGACAGCACCACGCATGTCCACAGCCCTCGGCGCACCAGAGCACCGGGAGCGAGAACCACCAGCAGAGCGCGTCCCGAGGGGGGACCTCATGAGCCACAACCAGCCTCCGCCGTCACCCGGTCCGTACGGCGGTGGACAGCCGCCCAACCCGTACGGCGCCCCGCAGCAGCCGGGTTACGGCTACCCCCAGCAGGGCCAGCCGCACGTCCCGCAGCAGCCCCAGCCCGGTTACGGCTACCCGCCCCAGGGCGGCCCGGGGTACCCGCCGCAGGGCGGCCCCGCCGGGCAGCCCTGGCCGCAAACCCCGCCGCCGCCCCCGTCGCGCGGGCTCGGCAAGGGCGCCGTCATCGGCATCGTCGCCGGCTCGGTGGCGCTGCTGACCGTGGTCGGGATCGGGGTCGCCGCGCTCCTCGGCGGTCCGGAGGGCACCGAGAAGCTCACCACGCCCCAGACCCTGCTCGGCGGCGACTACGAACGCGCCGAGGACAGCGCGCAGCTGGAGCAGCAGCGCAAGATCCTCCAGGACGAACTGCCGTCCGACGGCACCGCGGTGGTCGGCCAGTATCTGAAGGGCGGCAGCATCGAGAAGGGCGCGCTGATCCTCTCGGGCGCCTGGGGCGACATCGACTCCGACCCGGAGGACATGCGCAAGGACGCGCTGGACGGCATGGTGCAGGGCCAGCCGGGCTCCCAGGTCGTCCAGAAGCAGACGGACTACGAGATCAACGGCGACACCCTCAGCTGCCAGCTGGTGAAGACCGGCCAGGGCCTGGCGAACATCTACATGCCCGCCTGCGCCTGGGCGGACAACTCCACCATGGCCGTGGTCGCCGTCGTCTCCGCCGACTACACCTCCGAGGGCTCCGTGGACCTCAAGGAGTTCTCCGAGACGGTCGGGAAGGTCAAAGCGGAAACCGTCAAGCCGAAGTGACGGCGTGACAGTGTGACGGCATGACGCGGGACAGACGCCGAAGGGGCGGAACCGGTGAACTCCGGTCCGCCCCTTCGGCGTTGTGCTGTGCAGGCCGTTGTGCCGACGCCGTGGTGCTCAGGCGCTCTTCTCGTGCCGCTCCCCCGGCTCGCCGCCGCGGCTGCGCGGCACGAGCGTCGGGTTCACATTGGAGTGCACGACATCGGCGGTGATGACGACGCGGGCGACGTCCTTGCGGGACGGCACCTCGTACATCACGGACATCAGCACTTCCTCCATGATGGCGCGCAGGCCCCGCGCCCCGGTGCCGCGCAGGATCGCCTGGTCGGCGATGGCCTCCAGGGACGGGCGGTCGAAGTCCAGCTCGACGTTGTCCAGTTCGAAGAGGCGCTGGTACTGCTTGACGAGCGCGTTGCGCGGCTCCACCAGGATCTGCAGCAGCGCCTCGCGGTCGAGGTTGTGCACGGAGGTGATGACCGGAAGCCGCCCGATGAACTCGGGGATCATGCCGAACTTCACCAGGTCCTCCGGCATGACCTCCTGGAACTGGTCGCTCGCCTCGATCTCCCGCTTGGAGCGGATGGTCGCACCGAAGCCGATGCCCTTGGCGCCGGCCCGGGACTCGATGATCTTCTCCAGACCGGCGAAGGCACCGCCCACGATGAACAGCACGTTGGTGGTGTCGATCTGGATGAACTCCTGGTGCGGGTGCTTCCGCCCGCCCTGCGGCGGCACCGAGGCGGTGGTGCCCTCCAGGATCTTCAGCAGGGCCTGCTGCACGCCCTCGCCGGAGACGTCACGGGTGATCGACGGGTTCTCGCTCTTCCGCGCGACCTTGTCGATCTCGTCGATGTAGATGATCCCGGTCTCGGCCTTCTTGACGTCGTAGTCGGCCGCCTGGATCAGCTTCAGCAGGATGTTCTCGACGTCCTCGCCGACATAGCCGGCCTCCGTCAGCGCGGTGGCGTCGGCGATGGCGAACGGGACGTTGAGCATCCGGGCCAGGGTCTGCGCCAGCAGGGTCTTGCCGGAACCGGTGGGGCCGAGCAACAGGATGTTGGACTTGGCCAGTTCGATCCCGTCGTCCCGGCTGTCGCGGCTGTTCTCGCCGGCCTGGACCCGCTTGTAGTGGTTGTAGACGGCGACGGACAGGGCCTTCTTCGCGGCCTCCTGCCCGACGACGTACCCCTCGAGGAACTCGTAGATCTCGCGGGGCTTGGGGAGTTCCTCCCAGCGGACCTCGGAGGTCTCGGCGAGTTCCTCCTCGATGATCTCGTTGCAGAGGTCGATGCACTCGTCGCAGATGTAGACACCCGGGCCTGCGATGAGCTTCTTCACCTGCTTCTGGCTCTTTCCGCAGAATGAGCACTTGAGCAGATCGCCGCCGTCACCGATACGTGCCACGAGGTGCTTCCCCTTCGCCTGGGATCCGCCCTGATCATCGGACCCTGGTGCCTGTCTGGGTTGTCCGGAGTCCGCGACGCGGTCGGTCGTCACGGTCCGCCGCCCCCTCCCGACGGTACCTTGCCGGGCCCCCGGTCCGGGCCCCCCTTGGACCGACTCGGCCCAAGGGGGATACCGCAGTTATGCGGAAACGGAACTCTTCCGGGTCGAAACGATCTGGTCGATCAGACCGTACGCCAGGGACTCGTCCGCGTTGAGGATCTTGTCGCGCTCGATGTCGTCCTTGATCTGCTCGATCGGCGTGGTGGAGTGCTTGGCGAGCAGCTCCTCCAGCATCGAGCGGGTCCGGATGACCTCGTTCGCCGCGATCTCCAGGTCGGAGACCTGACCGCGCCCGATCTCACTGTACGGCTGGTGGATGAGGACCCGGGCGTTGGGGAGGGCCATGCGCTTCCCGGGGGTGCCGGCGGCGAGCAGCACGGCCGCGGCGGACGCCGCCTGGCCCATGCACACCGTCTGGATGTCCGGCTTCACGAACTGCATGGTGTCGTAGATCGCGGTCAGCGCGGTGAACGAGCCACCGGGGCTGTTGATGTAGATCGAGATGTCCCGGTCCGGGTCCATGGACTCCAGGCAGAGCAGCTGGGCCATGACGTCGTTCGCCGAGGCGTCGTCGATCTGCACCCCGAGGAAGATCACGCGCTCCTCGAAGAGCTTCGCGTACGGGTCGTACTCGCGCACGCCCTGGGAGGTGCGCTCGACGAAGCGCGGCACGATGTAGCGGGACTCGGCCTGGCGACCGGTGTCGTACTGAGCGCGCAGACCCTCGGGGAGGCCGCTGCCGGAGAGATTGTTCATATGACTGTTCACCGTCCTGGTGGCGATCTATGGGCTGAGGGGTCTGGACTCGGGGCTGCCGTCAGGGCTCAGGCCCCGGTTCCGCCCCCGCCCGGAACGCCGGTGGCGGAGGGCATGACGTCGTCGATCAGGCCGTAGTCCTTGGCCTCCTGGGCCGTGAACCAGCGGTCGCGGTCGGAGTCGTGGGTGATCTGCTCGACGGTCTGGCCGGTGTGGAAGGCCGTGAGCTCCGCCAGCGTGCGCTTGTTGCGCAGCAGCCGCTCCGCGTGGATCTTGATGTCCGAGGCGGAACCGCCCAGGCCCGCGGAGGGCTGGTGGATCAGGATCTCGCAGTTCGGCAGCGCGAAGCGCTTGCCGCGGGTCCCCGCGCTCAGCAGGAACTGGCCCATGGAGGCGGCCAGGCCCATGCCGATGGTCACGATGTCGTTCTTGATGTACTGCATGGTGTCGTAGATCGCCATGCCGGCCGTCACCGAGCCGCCGGGACTGTTGATGTAGAGGTAGATGTCCTTGTCCGGGTCTGCGGCCAGGAGCAGCAGCTGCGCCGTGATCTTGTTGGCGATGTCATCGTCCACGGGCTGGCCGAGGAAGATGATCCGCTCGTTGAGCAACCGGTTGTAGACCTGGTCGCCGAGACCGCCGAAATTGGGCTCAGCGGCGGCGGAGGGCATCGGGATCGTCACGTGTCCACCTGCTCTAGTCGGACGGCGACGGGCCGTCTCAGCGTGTCATTCGGGCCGGGGATCCGGGTGGTGACCGGGGCGCTCCCGGCGCCTTCCGGAGACTCCCCTGCCCCCGTATCTACGGACCCTAACGCGCTGGTCGGCGGGCGCCATCCCGCATTGTCAGCTGTTCGCTGTGAGCGCAGGCCCGGCGGCGCGGGGCGGCCGGACGGGGCACGCCGGGACGCGGCAGGGCCGGACGCGGGGCGCGTCCGGGCCTGCCGCAAGCGGTCCCGCGGGTTCCGCGCCGGGGCGCGGAGAGAGGATCAGGCGCCGGTCTCGCCGGTCTTCGCGGCCTTCTCGGTCGCCTCCTGGCCGGCGGCGATGTCACCGGACTCGGGGGCGGACTCCTCGGTCGCGGCCTCGGCCGTCTCGGCGGACTCGGCGGTCTCCGCGGCGGCCTCGTCCTCCTCGTCCTCCAGGTCGACGATCTCGCCGTTGGTGTCCTTGACCGTGGCGGCCTCGACGACCACGGCGAGCGCCTTGCCCCGGGCGACCTCGCCCACGAGCATCGGCACCTGGCCGCCCTCGACGACGGCCTGGGCGAACTGGTCGGGGCTCATGCCGGAGGACTGGGCACGGCGCATGAGGTGCTCGGTGAGCTCCTCCTGGCCGACGGAGAGCTTCTCCTTGTTCACCAGCTCGTCCAGGACGAACTGGGTGCGGATGCCCTTCTCCGCCTGCTCGCGCAGCTCGGCGTCGAACTCCTCGGCGGTCTTGCCCTGGATCTTGAGGTAGCCGTCCAGGTCCATGCCCATCTGGCCGAGCTGGTGGTGCTCCAGGTTGTGCTTGCGGGTCCCCACCTCGTCCTCGAGGAGCTTCTCGGGGATCGGGACCTCGACCAGCTCCAGGAGGGCGTCCAGCACCTTCTCCTGCGCCTGGGTCGCCTGCTCGTACACCTTCGACTGCTCCAGGCGCTTGCGGCTGTCCGCGCGCAGCTCCTCAAGGGTGTCGAACTCACTGGCCAGCTGGGCGAAGTCGTCGTCCAGCTCGGGCAGTTCGCGGGCGGCGACGGCGGTGACGTCGACCTTGACCTCGGCCTCCTTGCCCTGGGCGGAGCCGCCCTTGAGCTCGGAGGTGAAGGTGGCGCTGCCGCCGGCCTCCAGACCGGTGACGGCCTCGTCGATCCCGTCGAGCAGCTCGCCGGAGCCGATGGTGTAGCTGACGCCCTTGGCGACGCCGTCCTCCAGGACCTCGCCGTCGACCTTGGCCTCCAGGTCGATCGTCACGACGTCGCCCTCGGCGGCGGCGCGCTCGACCGGGGTGGTGGAGGCGAAGCGGTCACGGAGCTGCTCGACCGCCTTGTCCACGTCCTCGTCGGTGACCTCGACGGCGTCCACGGTCACCTCGATGCCGGAGTAGTCCGGGATCTCCAGGGACGGGCGGATGTCGACCTCGGCGGTGAAGGCCAGGACCTCACCGTCCTTGAGCTCGGTGATGTCGACCTCGGGCTGGCCGAGCGGGTTGAGGTCGCCCTCGTTCACCGCCTCGGTGTAGAACTTCGGCAGCGCGTCGTTGACGGCTTCCTCCAGCACCGCGCCGCGGCCGAACCGCTGGTCGATCACCCGGGCGGGGATCTTCCCCTTGCGGAAGCCCGGCACCGTGACCTGCTGGTTGATCTTCTTGTACGCCGCGTCGAGGCTGGGCTTGAGCTCCTCGAAGGGCACCTCGACAGTGAGCCGAACCCGGGTCGGGTTCAGGGTCTCCACGGCGCTCTTCACGGTTCGGTCTCCTTGGGGCTGACTTCTGGGATTCTGCAGAGGGATCTCGACTCTCTGCCGATGGCGCCCCATGCGGTGGATCGACTGGGCGGATCGCTTTGGATGACCGACACAGACGGACACGGGCACGCAGCTTGCATAGTAACCGCAAGCCGTATCCCGCCCCTAACGGGAGCGGCCCGCCCCCGGCCGCGCTCCTCGGCGGCGGCTGCGCGCCGACGGCCGCTCCGGGCCGCGTCCCCGCCCCGACGCGGACCGTCGCACCCGGGGAGGCGGGGAACGGTGGTGGTGGTCGGGGTGGCCGGATTCGAACCGACGGCCTTCCGCTCCCAAAGCGGACGCGCTACCAAGCTGCGCCACACCCCGCTGGTGCGAGACGTAGGGTACATGGCCGCAGGTGCGCCGGGGTCCGTAACCGGGGAGGCCGGTTACGGGTGTGCGAGCGGCCGCCGGGACCCGCTACGATGCTCAGCGTGCCGCGGCGGTGTCACTCCGCTTCCCTCCGCGGCGCATGCGGGCGTAGCTCAATGGTAGAGCCCCAGTCTTCCAAACTGGCTACGCGGGTTCGATTCCCGTCGCCCGCTCCACGGGCCTCGGGGCCGGCCGGAAGATCTTCTCTTCCGGCCGGCCCCGAGGTCGTTCACGGCCGGATCAGTAGGGTGACCGCATGGAGATCTGGGTCAACCCCGCGTGCTCGAAGTGCCGCTCCGCCGTACGGCTCCTCGACGAGGCGGGCGCCGAGTACACGGTCCGCCGCTATCTGGAGGACCCGCCGAGCACGGACGAGCTGCGCGCCGTACTGGACCGGCTCGGGCTGGAGCCCTGGGACATCACGCGGACCCAGGAGGCGGAGGCGAAGGAACTGGGGATCGGCACCTGGCCGAGGGAGCCGGCCGAGCGGGAACGCTGGATCGGGGCCCTGGCCGCGCATCCGCGGCTGATCCAGCGCCCGATCATCACCGCCGACGACGGCACCGCCGCCGTCGGCCGCGACGAGGGCACCGTCCGGGACACCATCGCGCGGGGACGCTGACAAGGCGCCCGGGGGCGCCGGGAAGCGGGAGCGGGGAGCCGGTGCGCGCCCGCGGGGCGCCCCTGCGGGCGGCCCGCGGTCCCCGTGCGGAGGCGCCCCCGTCAGAAGCTGATCTGGTTGAGCGTGTCCGCGAGCGAGTCCAGCAGTCTCTGGATGGTCGGGGCCATGCCCGACGACGCCAGGAAGAAGCCGAACAGCACGGCCACCAGGGCCGGTCCGCCCTTGAGCGACCCGGACTTCATCAGCACGATCATGATGATCAGCAGGACGACAACAGCAGACAGCGAAATGACCACAACTGATCCCACCCTCGGTCGGAACGACGTCACCGGCCCCGGAAGTGCGGCCCCGCACCCCACGCCGGGACCATGGTGCCACCAACGGGGGATGGGGTTGTTCCCTGTTGGTATTTCGTCGGCCATCTGTTCACGCCAGCCCTATGCCCATGGCTCCCCCTCGAGCAAACGACCGGGTCCGCGGGGGCCCGGGCGCGTGATCCATGTCATGTTCGCGGACGGGGACCGATGCCCATCAAACGGGCGGATCGCCCCCCTTGAGCTGCGCCGGACGGGGTAGCAGCCGTCAACGAAGGAGAGCAGGGGGAAGGTTTTACGGACTACACCCCCCGACGCTATGGTGCCTCAGATGTTGCACGCTGCCCCGTCCCCCTCGTGCGCGGTGACGTCCCGGTCCGCCCTCCCCCAGTTCCGCTGGGAGGGCCCGTGACGAACGTGCTGCGCCCCCACGGCCATCAGCGGACGCCGCTCCCCCCGGAGACCCGCGCGTCCCCCCTCACCCCGTCCCCCGGCTCCGCGACGCCGCATCCCGGAGGTTCCCCCACTCCTCCGGGCGGAAACGGCGCCGTCAAGAAGCGCGATCCGTTCTTCGACAACGCCAAATACCTGGCGATCGTCCTCGTGGCCATCGGCCACGCCTGGCAGCCGCTGACCGCGGACAGCCGTATCGCCGAAGCGGCGTACATGTTCGTCTACGCCTTCCACATGCCGGCCTTCATCGTCATCTCCGGCTATTTCTCCCGCAGTTTCGACATGCGGACCGACCGGCTCCAGCGGCTGGTCACCGGCGTCGCCGTGCCGTACGTCATCTTCGAGACGGTCTACAGCTACTTCAAGCGGTACGCGAACGACGATCCCGGCTACCCGATCAGTCTGCTCGACCCCTGGTACCTCACCTGGTTCCTGGTCGCGCTGTTCGTCTGGCGGCTCACCACCCCGCTGTGGAAGATCGTGCGCTGGCCCGTCCCGCTCGCGCTCGCCATCGCCGTCCTGGCCTCGGTCTCCCCCGACATCGGCGACGACCTGGACCTCCAGCGGGTCCTGCAGTTCCTGCCGTTCTTCGTGGTCGGCCTGATGCTCAAGCCGGAGCACTTCCAGCTGGTACGCCGCCGCGAGGTGCGGATCCTCTCCGTGCCGGTGTTCGCCGCCGCGCTGCTCTTCTCCTATTGGGCCGCGCCGCGGATGGCGTCGAGCTGGTTCTACCACCGCGACAGCGTGCAGGAGCTGACCGCGCCCTGGTGGACCGGTCTGGTGATGACGCCGGCGCTGTTCGGCTGCTCCATGGTGCTGGCCGCCTGTTTCTACGCCTGGGTGCCGCGGCGCGAGATGTGGTTCACCGCCCTCGGCGCCGGCACGCTCTACGGCTATCTGCTGCACGGCTTCCTGGCCAAGGGCTCGCGCTTCTGGGACTGGTACGACGCGGCCTGGGTGAACACCGTCTGGGGCGCCGCCGTGCTCACGGTCCTCGCGGCGGCCGTGGTGACCGTGCTGTGCACCACGCCGGTGCAGCGGGTGTTCCGCTTCGCCATGGAACCGAAGATGACCTGGGCGTTCCGGCGTGACGCGGCCGAACTGGCCCGCGGCCGGACGAAGAAGCAGCCGGGGGCGGCGACCGCCGGGGACGGCAAGGCGGCCGGCCTCGGCTAGGCACCCCACCGCCTCCCCGCCCCGCCTCCCCGTCCCGCCTCCCCGTCCCGCCGTCTCGTCCGCCGCAAGGACAGCCGCAACGGACAGCCCGCACGAACACGGCGCCGCGGCCCCCGGGATTTCCCGCCGGGGGCCGCGGCGCCTTCGTGTGCCGTGGAACGCCGACCGCGCCGGCCGCGCCGGCCGCCGTTACGCCCCGGGCGGTTCCGGGGACGGAGCCGTCGTGCGCCGCAGGTGCCGCATCAGGACGTCGAGGTTCGTCCAGCCGTCCGCCGAGGAGCCGTCACCGAGCGGGTAGTAGAAGCCCGGCCGGGCGGCGGCCCCGAGCTGGACCGGGCGCACGGTCAGCGGCGGCCGGCGGGCGTGGTCCGCGCCGATCTCCCGGATCTCCTCCGCGCCGATGGCGAAGCCGACCGGGACGGGCGGCGCCTGGAGCCGGGCGGGCACGCTCAGGTCCCGGCCGGCGGCGCGCAGTTGGACGAGCATGCTGACCAGGTTGTGCCGGGACACCAGTTCGCCCGCGAGTTCCGCGAGGGCGTCGAGCGGCGGCTGCTCGTCCTCGCCGTACCCGGCGGTGAACGTGATGTCCTCCTCCACGCCCTCCTTGGTGCGGATCACGCGCAGGGTGGCCACGGCCGGGCGCTCCGGAGTGCCGACGGCGACCGTCCAGGTCGGCTCGGGCGCCCGCTCGTACGCGAGCTCGGTGAGGCGCCGCCGCGACCACGGCAGGTTCACCGGCTCCGCGGTGCCCCAGCCGGCCGGCGGACCGCCCGTGGCCGTCTGCCAGACGGCTTCCAGCGCGCCGCCGAGCACCAGTTGGTCGTCGGCCGGGTGCGCCGTGCGCACGGACACGGCGAGCTGGCGCTCCCCGGTGGGCGCGGTGTCCTTGAAGACCTCGGCGACCGGGGTCTCGCCGGACTCCCCCGGCGCCGGGCCGAAGGCCCCGTCCTGCCAGCGGAGCACCGCGCCGGACAGCCCGTCGAAGTAGCCGCCCTCGCCGTCCTGGACAACCCAGCGCGACGGCGGGCCGAACAGTACGGAGCGGGTCGCGAACGACAGCCGGCTGGTGTGCGGGGTGACGATCTGCAGTCCGCGGTCGGAGGCGACGGTGGCGCGGCGGGCGTCGGACAGCCAGGCGGTCATGGCGATCACGGGCCGGTCCTGGAGGACGACGGCGACCTTGTCGGTCAGGACGTCGACAGCCGGCTGCGCGGCCACCGGAGCCGGGGCGGCGGTGACGCCCGGGGGCACCGGTTCGCCGTCGCCGGCCGCGTCGCCCGCGCCCGGCGGCCAGACCGTGCCGCCGAGCATCCCGGCGAGCCGTCCCGCGAAGGCGCCCGCCAGGCGCTCCGCCTCCGGCACGGCCGTGGACGCCCGGGCCTCGACCCACCAGAGCGGCTCGTCCCCGCCCGGCGCGGCCTCCGGGCCCAGCAGCCGGGCCGTCTCGCCCGGCACCTGCACCAGCACGGGCGACTCGACCGACACCAGCGGGCGGCCGCTCTCGTCGCAGAGCTGGAGCACCGCCCCCTCGCCGGCCGTGCGGAGCCGCAGGTCGGGTCCGCCCGCGAGCAAGCCGGCGACGACGCTCCAGGCGTCGGGCATCTTCCCGGTGAGCGCGATGATGTCCTTCGTCATACGGGATCCTCGGGTCTCGGGTCGGATGCCGCGGGCGGCGCGGGTGCCGCCGAAGGCGCGGCCGGCGTGGCCGGCGTCATGCCCCGGTGCCGTCCGCGAGCGCGGTCTGGATCAGCCGGTTCGGCTCGCCGCGGCGGACGAGCAGTCCGCGGCCGGGCGGCTGGGCGCCCGCGTAGACGCCCGGGAAGAGCTGTCCCTCCGAGCGGTCACCGGCCATGACGAGGGCCGAGGTGCCGCTCTCGCGCAGCGTGGTGAGGAACGGGTCGTACATGGCGCGGGAGGCGCCGGCGACGCGGCGGGTGACGACGAAGTGCAGCCCGATGTCCGCAGAGGAGGGGATGAACGGCAGGAACGGCTGGAGCGGCTGCTGCCCGGCGGTGGTGAGGATGTCGTAGTCGTCGACGAGGATGACGATCCGCGGGCCGGTGTACCAGGCGCCGTCGGCCAGGGCGTCCTGGTCGGCGAGGTCGTCGGGCATCCGCTTCTCCAGCTCCTTGGCGATGCCCGCCGAGAGCGCCCCGCAGATCTTGGAGTTGTGGGCGTAGCCGCCCCGGTACTCCTCGGGCACCAGGGTGCGCAGCCCGCGCCGCGGGTCCATGACGGCGAAGACGAGGTCGTCCTCGCCGTGGCGCGCCATGAGCCCGTTCGCGACCAGCCGCAGCAGATTGCTCTTGCCGCACTCGCTGTCGCCGAGCACCAGCAGATGCTGGTCGCGTTCGAAGAGGTCCAGCAGGACGGGCGCCAGCGCGGTCTGGTCGAGGCCGATCGGGACGCGCTGCGGCTGGGCGGTGACCGACGGCAGGGAGGAGAGGTGGACGCGCGGCGGCAGGACCCGCACCTGCTGCGCCAGGTCGCCGGGCCAGGCGGCGCGGACGGAGCGGGCCGCCTGCTCGACCGCCGGGCCGAGTTCCGTGGTGGAGGTTAGCGAGTCGATCCGGGGCAGCGCCACCTGGGCGAAGAGCTTGCCGTCGGTGAGGACGCGGCCGGGCTCGTCCGGCGCCAGGGTCTCGGCGAGCTTGCGGTCGATGCTGCTGTCGCTGGGGTCGTTGAGCCGCAGCTCCACGCGCGTGCCGAAGGTGGACTGGGTGGCGATGCGGACGTCGTTCCAGCGGAGCATGCCCGCAACCACGTGGATGCCGTAGCCGCCGCCGCGCTTGAGGAGGTCGACCACGGCGTCGTCCAGTTCCTCGAAGTCGTCGCGGAGGGCGCCGAAGCCGTCGACGAGCAGGACGACGTCGGTGGACGGCAGTTGCGGCAGCTTGCCCTCGGCGCGCAGTTCGCGCAGCCGGTCGACGGAGTCGATGTTCTGTTCGCGGAAGAGGTCCTCGCGCAGGGCGAGCATGCCGCGCACCTCCTCGACGGTGCGCAGGGCGCGCTCGCGGTCCGCGCGGCCCGCGATGCCGCCGACGTGCGGCAGCCCGGCGAGTGCCTGGAGGCCGCCGCCGACCAGGTCGAGCCCGTAGATGCCCACGTCCTTCGGGGTGTGGGTCATGGCGAGCGAGAGCGCGAGGGTGCGCAGCAGGGTGGTCTTGCCGGACTGCGGGCCGCCGATGACGGCCACATGGCCGCCGGCCAGGGTCAGATCGAGGACCCACTGGCCCTGCCACTGCTTGGCCGGGTCGTCCAGCAGGCCCAGCGGCACCTTCATCGGGCCGGGCCGGACCGCGAGCCGCATGCCCTGTCCGCCGGCCTCGACCGGTCCGGCGGCGGTGTCGAGCGGCAGCGCGGCGGGCAGCGGCGGCAGCCAGATCCGGCGCACGGGGGCGGCGGCCGCCTTGAGCTGGTCGACGATGACGGACATGACGGTCGGGCCCGGGTTGCGGTGCCGGGAGTAGGGCTCGGAGGCGGAGCCGCTGTCCTTGGAACGCTGCTGGTCGAGGGTGTTGTAGGCCGGGTAGGGCAGCACGGCGGGGCCGCTGTCCTCCTCGCTCTCCCGGCGCACCGGCCCGGTGTACGGGCCGGAGACGTAGCTGGCCTTGAAGCGTTCGTACGCCGAGGTGTCCACCTTGAGGTAGCCGAAGCCGGGGAGCGGCGGGAGGTGGAAGGCGTCAGTGGTGTCGAGGACGGTGCGGCTCTCGTCGGCGGAGAAGGTGCGCAGGCCGAGCCGGTAGGAGAGGTAGGTGTCCAGGCCTTTGAGCTTGCCGCCCTCGATGCGCTGGCTGGAGAGCAGCAGATGCACGCCGATGGAGCGTCCGATGCGGCCGATGGACAGGAAGAGGTCGATGAAGTCGGGCTTGGCGGTGAGGAGTTCGCCGAACTCGTCGATGACGACGAACAGGTGCGGCAGCGGGTCGAGGTCGGGCCGGGTCTCGCGGAGGGCGGCGTAGTGCGCGATGTCGGCGACGTTCCCGGCGTCCTTGAGGACCCGCTGGCGGCGCTGCACCTCGCCGGCGAGGCTGGCGTGCACGCGTTCGACCAGCCCGGCCTGGTTCTCCAGGTTGGTGATGACGCCGGCGACGTGCGGCAGGTCCGCGAAGGGCGCGAAGGTGGCGCCGCCCTTGTAGTCGACGAGCACCATCGCCAGGTCCTCCGGCGGATGGGTGGCGACGAGGGCGAGGACGAGGGTGCGCAGCAGTTCGCTCTTGCCGGAGCCGGTGGCGCCGACGCACAGGCCGTGCGGGCCCATGCCGAGCTCCGCGGACTCCTTCAGGTCGAGCAGGACCGGTTCGCGGGAGTCGTTGATGCCGATCGGCACGCGCAGAAACGCGCGTTCGCCGCGGGGCGCCCACAGGGCGCCGATGTCGACGGCGGCCGGGTCGTCCATGCCGAGCATGTCGGCGAAGTCGACCGGCCCGGACAGCGGCGCGTCGACCAGCGACTCGGCGGACAGGCGCAGCGGGGCCAGCATCCGGGCGAGGCCCTCGGCCCCGGCGGTGGTGACGTCGTCGACGGTGCCGTGCGCCACCAGCGGCTGCTCGCCGCGCAGGTCCTCGACGGTGACCCGGTCGCCGTCCACGGTGATGCGCAGGGACACCTGTCCGGGCTCCTGCACGCGCTCGGAGAGCAGATGGAGCACCGTGACACCCATGTCGCGCAGGGAGACGGCCTCGTCGGGCCGCGGCAGGTCCTGGGCGGTGGCGCCGTACTCGTCGCTGACGACCAGCAGCCGGCCGGCCATGGCGAGGGCTTCCCGGTTGGACAGCCCGCGGCGCAGCTCGGCGGCGTAGCTCGCGCGCTGCCGCAGGTCGCGGCCGAGGAGCCGGGCGAGCTGGTGGATGTCCGGGGCGATGCGGCGGGCGCTGACCGGGCCGTCGCGCTCGTCGCCGTCGAGGAGGTGCGGGAGCCATTTGAGCCATTCCCAGTCGGTCATCCGGTCGCCGGGGCAGCCCAGGGCGATGTGGACGTCGTCGGGGGCGTGGGTGGCGGCGGTCTGCACGAGCAGCGCGCGGGCGACGCGCAGCACGCCCTCGCGGTCGCCGATGACGCTGGCGTTGCCCGCGCGGTCGAGCGGGACGGTCAGCGGCAGATCGCCGGTGGTGCCGAAGCGGCTGATGAGCGCTCCGGCCTCGTTGAGCATGAACCGGTCGGGCGGGGTGAGCACGCTGCCGCTCTGCTGCCCGACGGTCAGGGGACGCAGCGGCATCTCCCCGGTGCCGACGCGCACCTTGAGGAAGTCGGCGTCGAGCCGCCGCCGCTCCCACAGCCGGGACGGGTCCCGCACGATGTCGTAGAGCGCGGCGGGCGGCGGGTTGAGGACCCGGGCCGTCTGGCGCAGTTCGCGCTCCTCGGCGGCCAGTTCCTCGCGCAGCTCCTCCAGGTACTCCAGGTAGCGCTCGCGCTGCTGGCGGCGGGTGCGCTGGGCCTTGCCGCGCTGTGACAGCAGCATGCCGACGCCGCCGATGACGGCGACGACCAGCACGACGGCGCCGATGGCGGCGAACTGGCTGTTCCGCACGACCGTCATCATCACGACGGAGCTCATCACGCCGGCCATCGGCAGCAGGGCCATCGCGCCGCTGCCGGTCTTGCCCTCCGGCAGGTTGGGCGGTGCCTCGATGGTGCGGGCGGGGGGCGCGGCGGCGGGCCGCTCGGTGCGGGCGGGGCGGTGGATCAGCCGGGTCGTCATCGGCGGCCGCCCACGGCGCGGTTGAGGAGTTCGGCGGCGAGCCGGGTTGCGGCGGCGCGGGTGTTCTCGCCGAGCATCCCGGTGCGGATGACGCCGCCGGCCGCGAGGTGCCGGTCGTAGGGCAGGTGCACCACCTCGACGCCCTCCAGCCGCAGGTGGGCGGCGGCGGCCTCCTCGTCCATCGTCATGTGCGGGGCGGAGGCCACGAG
Organism: Streptomyces albus subsp. albus; assembly: GCF_000719865.1. Taxonomy (GTDB): domain Bacteria; phylum Actinomycetota; class Actinomycetes; order Streptomycetales; family Streptomycetaceae; genus Streptomyces; species Streptomyces albus_E. The sequence goes on along the minus strand of NZ_JOID01000025.1, from coordinate 5,009 downwards.
GACGACGACGGTGCCCGGCAGCAGTTTCGGCCGCGGTACGCCCGCCATCCAGTCGAGGATGGCGCGGGTGCTCGCGACGCCTTCGAGGGTGGCGGGGGCGACGAGCACGCGCGCCTGGGCGGCGACCAGCGCGGTGCGGGACAGCTCGCTGGGCAGCGTCTCGCAGTCGACGACGGTGAGGCCGAAGTAGCGGCGGAGCGCCACCATCACCTCGCGGTATTGCGCGAGTTCGAGGCGGGCTCCGACGGTGCCCTGGCTGCCGGGGAGCAGCCAGCCGCCCTCGGGGAGCTGCACCAGGTAGCCGGTGATGTCGGTGAGCTGCATGGACGGGTCGATGATCTGTGCGAGGTCGCCGCAGGTCCAGCGGACGGTCTCGGCGCCCATCCGGATCGGAAGGGTGCCGAGGGAGGGGTCGGCCTCGACGAGCAGCACCGGGTCGTGCCGGTAGTGCTCGAACGTCCGGCCGAGGAGGGCGGCCACGGTCGTCTTGCCGGCGCCGCCGCGGATGCTGGTGACGACGATCTGGCGGCCGGTGGTGATGGGCTGCTGGAGGTCCTGCGCGACGCGGGTGACGGCCTCCACCTCGGCGGCGGCCGAGGAGCCGACGAGCTTGCGCAGCCCGCGCCCGGCCCGTGCGGCGGCCGGTTCGCCGTGGCGCGGCTTGCCCTGCGCGCGGGCGAGGTCGGGGTTGAGCACGGGGACGGAGACGGGCGCGGGGCGCGGGGCGGCCTGCCGCGGTGCCGCCGGGGCCTGCGCGAACGGGCTCATGCCAGGCTGCGGTTGCGCCTGCTCGCCGGGGCCGGCAGCCCCGTCCCGCGGGGCCGGCTGCCCCGGCTGGGCCTGCTGCCGCGGTGCCGCGGCGGCAGCGGCCTCGGGCGGCGCCTGGCCGACGCCGGCGCCGCTGAGCTGGTGGAGGACGTCCCCCTGCCAATCGTTCCCGGCCATCCGTATCCCCCCTCAGAGGCGTTGTCCCGCGTCCCGTGGTTCAGAACGCGTTGAGCAGTCGTCCGTACACGCCGAACACGCCCACGGCGAGCGGGAAGAGCGCGATGACGCCGACCGACTCGATGAAGTCGACGAAGCGCCGCAGCCGCACCCGGACGTGCTCCGGCGGCTGCACGGCGAGCACGCCCACCGGCAGCAGCGCGATCAGGGCGAGCAGGCCGAGCGGCCCGTACGGCGCACCGTCCAGCGAGTCGATCCAGAGCGTCACCAGCCGCACCAGCAGCACGGCGGCGGCGCCCAGCAGCACCACGACCTCGGCCACGAGCGGAAAGGCCCGCGCGCGCGAGGCGAGCACCAGTGCGAGCACCGCGGTCAGTGAGATCGCCCACGGGTTCGACAGGGTGGAGGTGAGCAGCCCGGCGGCGGTGGCGGACACGGCGGTGACGATGGTGGCCAGCGCCAGCCCGCGGTGCGCGGCGGCCAGCGCCGTGTCGACCTGGTGGCGGCTGACGGAGGCCCCCGCGGAGCGGCGGTCGTCCAGCGCGGTCAGCCCGGCGGCCATCAGCGCCAGCCGGGGCAGCAGACCGAGGACGACGACGGAGACCACGCCCAGCACGGCACCGACCCGGGCCGGCTCGTCCTGAAGGGCGCCGGTCAGCAGCCAGGTGCCGGTCGTGACGAACGCGGCGGCCGCGCCGATGAGTCCGCCCCGGCCGACCGGGGTGAACAGCCCGAGCAGCAGCAGCGTCAGGACCACCGCCGCGGTGACGCCGGCGAGCCGCGCCTCGCCCGGCCAGGACCCCGCGTCGGCGGCCGTCCAGGCGGCCAGCAGGCCGAGCGTGCCGGCGGCGAGCTGGAGCGTGGTGGCCAGTCCGCGGTTGCCGCCGCCGAGCCGGGCGGCGAGCGCTCCGGCGACCGCGAGCAGCAGGGTCAGCGCCAGCAGCGCCCCGGCGACGGCGGACTTGTCGAAGGAGTCCCGGGCGAGCAGTGCCGCGGTGACGGCGAAGGCGACGGTCGCGGCTCCGGCGGTGGCGCGGCGGGCCACCGGCCGCCAGCGCCAGGCACGCAGGTCCAGGTCCTCGGCGACCTCGTCGGTGACGTCGTGCACCACGGGCGCGGCCGGGGCGTCCTGCGCGCGGACCAGCCGGAGGACGGCTCCATCGCGCACCTCGGAGGAGGAGAGGGTGGAGTCCAGCGGCAGTACGGCGCCGGAGGCCGTGACCAGCCGGCGCAGCTCGGGCCGGGCGGCCACGCGGTCGTCGAGCAGCTGGATCACGTCCGGCAGCAGCCGGCCGACCGGCTCGTCGGAGGGCAGGACGAGATCGACCCGCCTCCGCTCACCGACCAGGGTGACCCTGCTGAGTTCCGTGCTCCGCGCCCCCATGCTCACCACTTGATCGAACCTACCATCGGGATATCACCGGTTCACCGCTTCGGTTCCGGGCTGACGACCGCGGGCGAGGAGATCTGCCCGGGCTTGTTGGCCTTCTGCTCCGCCAGCTTGTCCTGGATGAACGACCAGCCGACGCAGCCCGCGCACATCACCGCCGCGATGGCGATGCCGGCGAAGAGCTTGCCGAGCCGTTCGTCCGCCGTGCGCCGGGCGCGCTGCGGGCCGTAGAGGAGGGCGTCCCGCATCCGCCGGCGGCGTACGGAGACGGACTCCAGGAGCTGGCTGTCGTAGTCCTTGGTGGCCATGGCCGCCGCGCCCTCAGCCGCTCGCGGCGAGGTCGCGCAGGGCGGCGAGGCTCGGTGCCTCGGCGAGCGGGCCGGGGACGACGGTACCGGCCGCGCCCCCGGCGGGGGGCTCACCGGCGGCCGGCTCCTCGGTAGCCGGCTCCTCGGCGATCTCCCGCAGCGCCGCGGTGGGCGGCAGTTCGCGGGCCTTGGCGTCCCGGAGCCTCGCCAGCCACGGCCGGGCGCCGTTGAAGGCGTCACCGCCCGCGGCGGGGCGCGGCTCCCAGCCGGCGGCGCCGTCCTCGTCATTGGCCCAGAGGTAACCGATCACGCCGGCGCGGTCGTTGGCGACCGTCAGATACCGGACCGGCTTGCCGGTGGTGTGGCCGTAGACGGCGGGGCCGCCGGTCTGCCGCAGTCGCAGGTCCTCCGTGAACCGCGGTACAGCGCGCGGATCCGTTCCCATGTGTGCCCCCTTCTCCCGCTTCGGCCGCGTTTCCGGTGCGGTGTACCGCCTGCTCACCGGCTACGGCCGGGGCAGGATCTCGCCGTAGACCTGCCACTGGCCATTGTCCCAGAAAACCCTGGTCACCTTGAATGCCGAGCCACGGGCGAGCAGGAGTTCGCGCTCGCCGCCGCCGAAGGCCGAAACCTTCTCGACCCAGGTCGCCGGGGTTCCCTTCGGGACCCGCAGATGCAGGATCGCCTCCTTGTCCGCGAACGCGGCCACCGGCTGGTCGCCGAGCGAGGTGGACATGTAGGCGCCGTCGTCGAAGACCCGGCCCTCCATCTCCAGCGGAGAGGAGAGGTTGAGGTGCCCGAGCCCGGTGCCGCGCACCACCATGACGTCCTCGGGGACGGGGCGGGCGGCCATCGCCCCGTCGATCTCGGCGATGTCGTGCCGGACGGCCGGGAGGCCGTAGGCGTCGTTGCCGCGCAGGAAGCCGTTGATCTCGTGGTAGGTGACGCCGCCCGGGTTGCTCTCCTTCGTGTAGTCGAGGAACGCCTCCTTCTGGGAGGGGGAGAGGTTCTCCGCGTAGTCGTTCCAGTAGGCCGCACCGTAGCGGGCGGCGTCGACGTCGTTGACGAAGGGGACGGTGCCCTGCGAGACCTCCCAGGAGGCGAGGCGGTGCATCTCCTCCGGAGTGAGGTTGTCCCAGTTGGCCGGGTCCGGCAGCGGATCGCCGGCGCCGGCGGGGGTGCCCGGCGGGTCGCCGGCATGGGTGTACGGCGGGTCAACGGGACCGCCACCGCCCGGGCCGCCCGGGCCGCCGGCATCGGGGGCCGGGCCTGCGGGGTCGGGGGTGTGGGCCGGATCGGTGTGGTGCGCCGGGTCCGTGTGGGTGGCCGCATCCGTGTGGGTGGCCGCATCCGTGTGGTGCGCGACGGAGTCGGCGGGCCCGCCCTGGCCGCCGAAGGTGTGGTCGATCACGCCGCCGGGCGGCAGCGCGTCACCGTGTGCCGCCGGGAACAGGGGCGTGCTGTCGAGTGTGTCGGGCCGCCGGGGGAAGCCCGGATCGGGGGCACCCGCGTGAGCCAGGGCGGGGGTTGGCGCCGGGGCGTGCGCGGGCGCGGTGGGCGGGGTGGTGTCCGGGTCGATCGTCCAGCCGTCGGGCAGGACGGAACCGTTCGGCAGCGCCGAGGGGTTGGGGACGTTCACCGTGCCGTCGGGCAGCTTAAGGGTGCCGTCGGGCGAGAGCAGGGAACCGTCCGGGAGCTTGACCGTGCCGTCCGGCATGTTCGCCGTGCCCGGCAGTTCGGGCATCTTCTCGGGGAACATGTTCTTGAGCCCGCCGAGCACGTCCGAGATCTTGGTGACCTTGCCGGCCGCCCCCGCGACATAGGTCATCGGGTCGATGAACTTCCCCGTCTTGCTGACGAGCGCGGCGGCCTTGGCCGCCGTGCCGCCCTTGGCGACGTTGCCGACGCCGGTGACGGTGGTGAGGACGTTGAAGGTGACGGCTCCGGCGGCGCGGGCCGGGTTCTCCTTCCAGGTGTCCCAGGCCAGCATCGCCTTGCCGGCTTCCTTGGCCACCTGCTTGGAGTCCTTCATCCACTGCGGGAGGGCGGAGTCGGGGACGGCGTAGGCGAGGGGTGAGGTGTAGAGGGCGGTGCCGACGACGAGCATGCCCAGGCCCTCTCTTGATGTGCTGGTGGACCTCGTACCAGTGGTACTTCTCGTTCTCCGCCGTCCCCCACGGCACCTCGGCGTCCTTCATGTCCTCGGCCGAGAAGCCGTACATGTTCTTGCCGTCCGAGCCGTCATTCGCCCGGTACTGGGTACCGCCCACCAACGCCGTGATCTTGTTCGCGGCCGTGCGCTCCGCCTCCCAGAACGCCGCGACCGTGGCCGTCACCTCGGACTGGAGCGCGTTGTGCTCATCGAT
>NZ_JOID01000024.1 GCF_000719865.1 Streptomyces albus subsp. albus | reverse complement strand
CCATGCGGAAGCGGCCCGCTTGATGACGAAGCTGGCGGGCTCCTACCGCTGGTCGTCCATGAACATGACCGCAGCAGAACGCCCGAAGTTCCCACCTCCCCCGGCGTCGGTCCTGCCACCGGAGCGTCGACCGGATCGTGACTACATTCACGGGGCGGATTACGATTCCAGCGGCCAGGGAGCTGGAATGCCAGGCGTCTCTGGCAGAGGGAGCCCTGGTGCAACCGCAGTAAGCGGGAACGCCGGTGCTCCAGTGACGCATACTTCGCCTTCAGGTCCGTCTGTTGCCGCGCTCGCTCTGGACCAGCCGGACCGACAGGTCTCCACTGACCTTGCGGGGGGTGCATTCGTTCCCACGGCTCCGCCCGGTTCGACGCCGGGAACGGCTCCACCGAGCCACTCTGCAGGTGGTCCTCCCACACAGTCCACGAACTTGCTTCCCCCCGTCGTGTCTCCCATGGGCAGCGGTCCTTCCGGAAACCCGGCAGTTGCCAGGGGCGGCACGCCCGCGTCAGGACGCCAGACACCAGGTCCGAACAACTCCGGTGGCGGGGCGGGACGCATGGTGCCGCGAATGCCGACTGATCAAGGAATCTCCGGAGGCCGTCCCGTCCCGTCCAACGGTGGCCGTCCGGCAGGGGCCATACCACGTGGAGCGGTCGTCGGGCGCGAGACCGGTGTTGGTCGGGGACCGATGAGTCAAGGGGGGACGGCGGCGCATGCCAGGTCCGGCAACCCAGCAGTGCCCGGGGGACGGGTGGCCGCACAACCCGGCAGAGTGGTCGGCGGTGGGGAACAGCGACACGCAACCAGTCCGGGACGGGTGTTCACGACAGGCGGCACAGGGTTGCTCCGCAGTTCCCAGTCAACTGGAGAGAGAGTCGGTGGAGCCGGGGCCGGGACCACCAGGTCCGCGAGGCGCAAATCGCGGGAAGACAAGCCCGAAGCGGATCCCGAACGCGGTTACCTGACTGAAGATGAAGAGACCTGGACATGGGGCAGCCGGCGTGTGGTGCCGCCCGTCATCGACTGACATCGGTTCGCAGACCGGAGAGAGCGCGGATTCAACATGGCGAAGGCCAGGGGCGCAAGCCTTGTTGCACTAGTGGCGACTTGCCTCGGGTTGCTGCTGATCGGATTCATTGGCACACCGGCTCACGCCGAATCTCTGCTTCCCCGGCAGTGGCATTTGAATGCCATGAAAGCCGAAGAGATGTGGAAGATCAGCACGGGGGAAGGTCTGACGGTGGCGGTTATTGACAGCGGCGTGGACCCGAACCTTCCCGACCTGCGGGGCCAGGTGCTCAGAGGTAAGGATTTCTCGGGGGACAAGGGTGACGAGCACGATGACCTAGATGGCCACGGTACGGGGATCGCGGCCATCATCTCGGGTACCGGTACCAGGTCTGGTGGGCTGGGGGCGTTCGGTCTTGCTCCGGGCGTGAAAATCCTCCCACTTCGTGTTCCGGATGGCGAATCAACGAATACAGAGGTGGAGCGGAGCGGCCGATTCACCCATACTGTGGGGTTGGCTATTCGCTATGCCGTAGATTCCGGTGTGAAGATTATTAATATTTCGCTTGGGACCCCGCTTCTTCCCGCCGATCAGAGGAAACTGTCCCGAGACGCCAAGTACGCTGTTTCCAAGGGGGCTTTGGTTTTTGCTGGCGTGGGAAACGATGGCGACGGGGACAACTCACTGCTTTACCCTGCCGCCGCTCCCGGGGTCGTCGGCATGGCCGCAACCGACCGGAACGGCAGGGCGACCAAGGAGTCGCAACGCGGCCCCCAGGTCGATCTCGCAGCGCCCGGTGATGAGATTCTTGCCTCGTGCCCAGGAGGTACGGGGCGCTGCATCAGTCATGGCACGAGTGATGCGACTGCGCTTGCTTCTGCGTCGGCTGCGTTGATCTGGTCGAAGTATCCGGAGTGGACGGCGAATCAGGTGCTGCGGGTGATGATCAATACCGCGAGCGGTGCCAAGAGTGGTGAGGAGCGGACGGACTACATCGGTTATGGCATTGTCCGGCCGCGTATCGCGCTCAAGGATCCCGGTGATCCCGGGCCGGCTGATGTGTATCCCATTCCGGGGGAGTTGGAGTCCGGCTCGTCGCGGCCCGGATCGTCGGGGGAGAAGCAGACGGACGGGGAGCCGCAGGCTGCTGGTGAGGCGGCGGACGGTTGGAGCAGCCCTCCGTGGTGGATCTGGCCGGGGATTGGTGCGGTCGCGTTGATGGGTGCGGCTGTTGGCGTCGTGGTGGCTGCCGCGCAACGGCGGCGGGACGCGGCCGGGTCGGCTGGGTCGGCCCAGCCGCTGGCGGCGGTGCCGTATCAGCCGCAGTACCCGGACGCGCGTCCGTATGCGCAGCAACAAGGTCCGTACACGCAGCTGCAGGGGGAGTCGCAGGCACCGGGGCAGCCGTACGGGGCTCCGCCCCCACCGTCGCCCCCGGCTGGGGCGTCCGGGGCGGCGTCACCTCCGCCCGGGGCCCCGACCGCGCCTCCGCCCGGTGCGCCGTATCCGCCGCCGGCTGGTGGGATGTATCCGCCCGGGGCCGGCGGTGCTGGCGGGCCGCAGTCGGGTCGTTGACGCGCCGGCAGCCGTGCCCGTCCGGGGCGGGCCGGTGTGCTGCGGGCGGGCCCGTACGAAACCACCCGGCAGGGCAGGGTCCGGCGTGGCACTCGGCATGGCGAACGACGGTCTCTTCGGCGGCCTGATCGGCTGGCTGGGCTCCCCGGAAGGTCCGGGTGCCCGCGGGCCCTGGCGCACCACGACTCGGCGCGGCGCTGCCTGGCCGCTGCACTACCCAGTGCAGCGGCCCCGGACGCGGCGGGCCCGTCACCACTGGGCCGCCCGGCACCATCGGGTCGCCCGGCATCACCGGGCCCGGCGCCATCGGACGCGGCAGGCCCCGGCGCGGTGCCACCCGGCACAACGGGCCCCGGCACAGCGGGCCCCGGCGCGGCACTGTCCGGGCCGGCGGGCTCGGGTGTGGCGGGAGGCTCGGGGCGATGCGCGCCGTTACGGGATGTCGGGCAGGGCGCCGGTCAGGAAGTCCTCGATCAGGGTGTGGAGGGCGTTCGGCTCGTCGATCCAGGGGTAGTGACCGGAATCCTTCAGGACGTGCGACCGCGCCCGGGGGAAGGAACCGGCCACCAGCTCGCCGGATCGCAGGCCCGTCACCGCGTCCAGGGCGCCGGTGACCACCAGCACCGGGCAGTCGGTGTCGCCGAGCCGTTCGAGGATCGCCTTACGGGCCGGTTCGCCCACCCCCTGCCAGAAACCCGCGCGGGGTACCGGGTTGAGCTGTCCCGGTTCCGTGGCGGCGTGGGCCCGCTGCGGTTCGTCCCAGTGCGCGTACGCCATCGGCGCGGCCCGGAGCAGCAGATTCCGTACCTCCTCGAAGTCGGCGACCCTCGCGAGTTCGTCGATGGCTGCGGCCGCGTCCGGCCACCACGGTTCGTCGCGCCGGGAGTCGAAGATCTCCCGTGCGTCGTCCGGGAGTTCGCCCTGGAGCCGGGCGCCGGGGCAGAGCAGGACGAGATGGCTCAGCCGGTCGGGGTGCGCTGCCGCGTACGCCTGGGCGGTCGCCGTGCCCGCGTCGTGCGCGAGCAGTGCGAACCGCTCCAGGCCGAGGTGCTCGCGCAGCGACTCCAGGTCCTCGGCGAGGGCCGGGAAGGCGTAGGCGGACGGGTCGGCCGCGGTGGGGGAGTCCCCGGTGCCGCGCGCGTCGGGGAGGACGAGCGGGCGGTGGGTGTCGAGACCGCCGAGGTCCCCCAGATACGCGGCGTCGCGCGCGGGGCCGCCCGCGAGGCAGAGCAGGGGCGGGGTCGCCGCGCCGTCGCGGGTGTCCAGGACGCGGTAGGCGAGCTCGGTGTCGTCGTACGAGCGGTAGCGGGGCATGCCTTGCGGATGCCCCGACGGCGGCCGCACACCCCTCGGCGGGGCGCGGGACCACCCGGGAGGACGACCGCTCGCGGGTCCCGCTCGGCGAGGCGTGGCCGGTCGCGGCATGGCCGGGCGGGTCGGTCTCCGCGTCCGGCTCCACCGGCTGGACGGGCTCGGTCGGCTTGACCGGCTCAAGATCGCCGGCCTGGCGAGGCTCGCCCCGGCCTGGCGCGGCTCGCCCCGGCCTGGCGCGGCTCGGCCCGGTCCGGCGCGGCCCGGCTCGGTCCGGCTCGGCCCGGCTGGGCCCGGTCCGGCGCGGCCCGGCTCGGCCCGATCCGGCCTGGCTCGGCGCGGCGCGGCTCGGCTCGGCCCGGCTCGGCCCGCTCGGCCCGGCTCGGCCCGCTCGGCCCGGCTCGGCCCGCGCGGCCCGGCCCGGCGCGGGCTGTCGTGCCTCCGTCCTAGGGCGGACGGACGAGGGCGTGACCGACTTTCGACAGGAGCCAGTGTCGGTTGTGCCCCTTACGCTGGCGCCATGACCGTTCCCGAGCCGGGAGACGGTGTCGACACCGGCGCCGACACCGCCCCTGCCCTCGATGCCGTACCCGATACCGCCGACCCCGCCGGGCCCTCCTCCGCCCGGCTCGCCGCCCCGTCCGCCGCGCGTACGGAGAGGGGCGCGGCCCGCATCGCCGGCACCAGCGGCACGGCCGGGCAGCACTCGCCCTCCCCGGCCCCGGCCCCGTCCCCGCCCCCGTCCACCGAACACGCCCGCGGCGGGCCGGCCGGTCCCGGTGGCGGCCCGGCGGCGGGCGGGCCGGAGCGGGAGACGATCTGGCGGCGGCCCTTCCGCGGGCTCACCCTCGGCATCATCTCCGTCGTCTCCCTCATCGCCTTCGAGGCCAGTGCCGTGCACACCGCCATGCCCGTGGCGGCCCACGCGCTGGACGGCATCCCGCTCTACGCCTACGCCTTCTCCGGCTACTTCACCGCCAGCCTTTTCGCCATGGCCCTCTCCGGCGAGTGGTGCGACCGCAAGGGTCCGCTGGTGCCGCTGTTCACGGGGGTGGCCGCGTTCGGCGGCGGACTGGTGATCTCCGGGGCGGCGCGGGACATGTGGACGTTCGTCGGCGGGCGGGCCGTGCAGGGCCTCGGCGGCGGGCTGGTGATCGTCGCGCTGTACGTGGTCGTGGGCCGGGCCTACCCGGAGCGGCTGCGCCCGGCGGTGATGGCGTCGTTCTCCGCCGCCTGGGTGCTGCCCGTGATCGTCGGGCCGCTGGTGGCCGGCACGGTCACCGAGAGCCTGGGCTGGCGCTGGGTCTTCCTGGCCATCCCCGTGCTCGTCCTGCTACCGCTCACGGTGATGCTGCCCGCCCTGCGGCGGCTGCCGGAGGACGGCGGCCGCACGGCCGCCGTGAACCGGCGCCGGGTGCTGCTCGCCCTGGCCGTCGCCGCCGGGGCGGGGCTGCTCCAGTACGCGGGCCAGGACCGGAGCATGGCGGCCGTGCTGCCGGCCGTCGCCGGTCTGGCGCTGCTGGTGCCGTCCGTGCTGCGGCTGCTGCCGCGCGGGACCTTCCGTGCGGGGCGGGGGCTGCCCTCGGTGGTGCTGCTGCGCGGGCTCGCGGCCGGGTCCTTCCTCGGCGCGGAAACGTTCGTTCCCCTGATGCTGGTGACCGAGCGGGGCCTGTCGGTGACGCTGGCCGGCCTCGCGCTCACCGGCGGCGGGCTGACCTGGGCGCTCGGCTCGTATGCCCAGAGCCGGCCGCGGCTGGAGCCGTACCGGGAGCGGCTGATGCAGCTCGGCATGACGCTGATGGCCGTCGCCATCGCGGGCCCGGCCCTGGCGCTGCTCGACGGGCTGCCGGGCTGGGCGCCCTGGACGCTGGTCGCCGCCTCCTGGGCGGTCGGCGGCTTCGGGATGGGGCTGACGATCTCCAGCGGCAGCGTGCTGCTCCTCCGGCTCTCCAAGCCGGAGGAGGCGGGCTCCAACTCGGCGTCCCTTCAGGTCTCCGACGCGCTGGGCAACATCGCGCTGGTCGGGCTGAGCGGCATGCTCTTCGTCGGCCTCGGCGGCGGCTCGGTGACGGCCGGGACGCACACGGCCGGGGTCGCCGCGGGAGCGGCGGCGAGCGGCGGGACGAGCCACGCCACCGCGTTCGCCGCCGTCTACCTCACCATGGCGGCCGTCGCCCTGACCGGAGCCTGGGTCGCCACCCGGCTGAGCCCTCGCGTGGAAGCCCGTACCCGGCGCGAGGGGCTGTGAACGGGGCTCTGTGCGGAAGGCCAAGACCTTTGATGACCCCAATATGACCCCATGTGCTGGTACCATTCTGGTATGGCTATGAATCTGCGACTCCGCGACGAGCAGGCCCATGCGCTGAGGCAGCGGGCCGAAGAAGAAGGCGTCAGCATGCACGCCATAGCGCTCAAGGCGATCGACGACTACCTCGCCCGGACCGCACAGCAGTCCATGGTGCGGAAGACCGCCTTGGAGCAGGCAGCCAAGTGGCGTGAGCTGATGGAGCGGCTCAAGTGACACCCATCTATCTGACGGCGGAAGATGTCCTCGTCATCGCCGGATGCGCCTGCGATGACATGGAGGTGGTCGTCCGGGACGCGGGTCTGCTCGAATCCGCGGTCCACCGCCCTTCGGCGGCCATGTTCGGGGAGGAGGCCTATCCGGACATCCTCGACAAGGCTGCCGCTCTCCTGCAGTCACTGGCGGTCAACCACCCTTTCTTCGACGGGAACAAGCGCACAGCCTGGCTGTCGTGCGCCACTTTCCTGGCGATCAACGGGATCCAGCTCAAGCCGGACATCGACGCAGCGGAGCGGCTGGTGATCGCTGTCGCGACCGGTGAGGCGGACGAGGTGAAGTACATCGCGCAAGGGCTCGCAGACCTCGTCGACCGTCACACCGGCGGGCCAATGTGACCTGCCTCCCACCGGGAGGTGCGGCCGGGGCGTAGTGCCGGAGGGCCTGCCGCGCCCCCGGTAGGGTGGCCCGGTTGTCGTACGTACCCGAGGGCCCGAGCCGGAGACCGTGACTACCACCGCCACCACCTCCCATCACCTCTCCCCCGCCTTCCCGGGCCGCGCCCCGTGGGGTACGGCCAACAAGCTGCGCGCCTGGCAGCACGGGGCGCTGGAGTCGTACATCCAGAAGCAGCCGCGGGACTTCCTCGCCGTCGCGACCCCCGGCGCCGGCAAGACGACCTTCGCGCTGACCCTCGCCTCCTGGCTGCTGCACCACCACGTCGTCCAGCAGGTGACGGTGGTGGCGCCGACCGAGCACCTGAAGAAGCAGTGGGCCGAGGCGGCGGCCCGGGTCGGCATCAAGCTCGACCCGGAGTACTCGGCCGGCCCGCTGGGCCGCGAGTACCACGGTGTGGCCGTCACCTACGCGGGCGTCGGTGTCCGCCCGATGCTGCACCGCAACCGCGTCGAGCAGCGCAAGACCCTGGTGATCCTCGACGAGATCCACCACGCCGGCGACTCCAAGTCGTGGGGCGAGGCCTGCCAGGAGGCGTTCGAGCCGGCCACTCGGCGGCTGGCCCTCACCGGCACGCCCTTCCGCTCGGACACCAACCCGATCCCGTTCGTGGCCTACGAGGAGGGCTCCGACGGGATCCGCCGCTCCTCCGCCGACTACACCTACGGCTACGGCAACGCGCTCGCCGACGGCGTGGTCCGCCCCGTGATCTTCCTTTCCTACAGCGGCAACATGCGCTGGCGCACCAAGGCCGGTGACGAGATCGAGGCGCGGCTCGGCGAGCCGATGACGAAGGACGCCGTCTCGCAGGCCTGGCGCACCGCGCTCGACCCGCGCGGCGACTGGATGCCCAACGTCCTGAAGGCCGCCGACCACCGTCTCACCGAGGTCCGCAAGGCCATCCCGGACGCGGGCGGCCTGGTCATCGCCGCCGACCAGGACTCGGCGCGCGCCTACGCCAAGCTGATCCGCGAGATCACCGGCACGAGTCCGACCGTCGTCCTCTCCGACGACACCGGCGCCTCGCAGCGCATCGACGACTTCAGCCACTCCGAGGACCGCTGGATGGTCGCGGTCCGCATGGTCTCCGAGGGCGTGGACGTGCCCCGGCTCGCCGTCGGCGTGTACGCCACGACGATCTCCACCCCGCTGTTCTTCGCCCAGGCCGTGGGCCGTTTCGTGCGGTCGCGGCGGCGCGGCGAGACCGCCTCGGTCTTCCTGCCCACCATCCCGGACCTGCTCGGCTTCGCGAACGAGATGGAGGTCGAACGGGACCACGTCCTCGACCGGCCGAAGAAGGACGGCGAGGAGGACCCGTACGCCGAGGAGGAGAAGCTCCTCCGGGAGGCGGAGAAGGAGCAGGACGAGGACACCGGCGAGCAGGACACGCTCCCGTTCGAGGCCCTGGAGTCGGACGCGGTCTTCGACCGGGTGCTGTACGACGGCGCCGAGTTCGGCATGCAGGCTCACCCCGGCAGCGAGGAGGAGCAGGACTACCTCGGCATCCCCGGGCTGCTGGAGCCGGACCAGGTGCAGATGCTGCTGCAGAAGCGGCAGGCGCGGCAGATCGCGCACAGCCGGAAGAAGCCGGCCGAGGAGGCCGATCTGCTGGAACTCCCGGCGGAGCGGCGGCCGGTGGTCACGCACAAGGAACTGATGGAGCTGCGGAAGCAGCTCAACAGCCTGGTCGGCGCGTACGTCCACCAGAGCGGCAAGCCGCACGGGGTGATCCACACCGAGCTGCGCCGGGTGTGCGGGGGGCCGCCGAGCGCGGAGGCCACGGCGGGGCAGATCCGGGAGCGGATCAAGAAGGTCCAGGAGTGGGCCACGCGGATGCGCTGACCCGGGCGGCGCGGGCGGCCGTGGCGCGGGCCGTCGCGGTGCGGTCAGCCGCGGGGCGGGGCCCGGGCCGCGCCCGCTGCCGTCAACCGGGTTCCGTCGCACGCCCGTTCGCGTCCGCGGTCCCGTGCCCGCTCCCGGCCCCGTCGCCGCTCGCGGCGCCGGGCACGCCGAGGGCCAGCACGGCGGTGTCGTCCTCCAGCCCTTCGCCGAGCTCGTCCAGCAGGGCGCGGACGGCGGTGACGGCCGCCCCGGGGCCCGTGGGGGCGAGGCCGGCGGCGAAGGACAGCAGGGCGTCCTCGCCGTAGCGGCCGCCGGAGGTGTCCGTGCGGGCCTCGGTCAGCCCGTCGGTGTAGAGCAGCAGCGTGTCGCCGGGGCCGAGGCGGACGGTGGTGACGGCGAACTCGGCGGTGGGCAGGACGCCGACGAGGAGTCCGCCCGGGGTGTGGAGGTACGCGGCCGTCCCGTCGGCGCGCAGCAACAGGGCCGGGGGGTGCCCGCCGGAGGCGAGGGTGACGCGGAAGCCGTCGCCGTCCGGGGTGAGATCGCCGTGGAGCACCGTGCAGAAGTGCGGATCCGTGCCCTGGTCCGCCTGGCAGAGCGTGGAGTTGAGGGTGGTCAGCACGGTGCGTGCGTCCGGGGCGTGGGCGGCCGCCGCGCGCAGGGTGTAGCGGATGAGGGAGGTCACGCCGGCCGCTTCGGGGCCCTTGCCGGAGACGTCCCCGAGGAAGAAGCCCCAGCGGTCCGCGGTGAGGGGGAAGAGGTCGTAGAAGTCCCCGCCCACCTCGTCGGCGGAGGCGACGCGGTAGTGGGCCGCCGTCTCCAGGCCCGGCACCGGCGGCAGCGCGGGCGGTACCAGACTGCGCTGCAGGGTCGTGACGAGGCGCCGCAGCCGCCGGTGTTCCCGTTCGGCCTCCCGCCGGGCGCGCAGCAGTTCGCGTTCGTAGGCGCGGCGGTCCCGGGCGTCGAAGACGGTGGTGCGGATGAGCAGGGGCCGCCCGTCGTCACCCGTCTTGACGACCGAGGTCACCAGGACGGGGAGCCGGGAGCCGTCGGCCCGCTTCAGTTCCAGGGCGATGCCGCGGGCCTCGCCGTGCAGGCGCAGCAGCGGCGCGAAGTGCGTCTCGTGGTAGAGCCGGCCGCCGACGGTGAGCAGGTCGGAGAACCGCCGGTGGCCGACGAGCTGTTCTCGGGTGTGGCCGAGCCACTCCAGCAGGGTCGTGTTGATCCTGGCGATCGTGCCGTCGAGGAGCGTGGAGAGGAACCCGCAGGGCGCGTGCTCGTACAGGTCCGCCGTATCGCTGTCCAGCAGGGCGGAGAGAGCGGGGTCGTCGGCTCCGGGTGCTGCGGCTCCGGGGCCGGCGGCTCCGGGCGCTGCGCCGGCCGGGCGGGTGCCCGCGGACCCGGTGCCGTCCGGACGGGTGCCGCCGCCGTCCTCCGGCCCGCCGGGGCCGGCGGCCGTGCCGGGGGTGTTCTCCGCCGGGCGCATCAGCTCTTGTCGGTGGCGAAGGAGATGATCGCCTCGGCGGTCGGCTCCGGGGCGCTGAGCTGGGGGCAGTGCCCGAGGGTGTCCAGGGTCACCAGGCGGCTGCCGGAGATCCGCTGGTGCACATACGCGCCGACCTCCCGAGGGGCGATGGCGTCACTGGCGCTCTCGATCACCAGGGCCGGCACCTTCACCCGGGCGAGGTCCTCCCGGTTGTCGGAGAGGAAGGTGGTGCGGGCGAAGACCCCCGCCTTCTCGGGATCGGTGCGGCAGAAGCTGTCGGTCAGCTCCTCGCCCAGCTCGGGCCGGTCCGGATTGCCCATGATCACCGGTGCCATCTGCGCCGACCAGCCCAGATAGTTGCTGTCCAGCGACTCCAGCAGCTCGTCGATGTCCTCCCGGGTGAAGCCGCCGCGGTATTCCCCCTCGTCGATGTAGCGGGGGGAGGGGGTCAGCAGCACCAGCTTCGCGAACCGCTCCGGCTCCCGCGCCACGGCCAGCACGCCCACCATGGCGCTCACCGAGTGCCCGACGAACACGACCTGCCGCAGGTCCAGTTCACGGCAGATCTCCAGCACGTCCTCCGCGTAGCCGTCCAGGGAGGAGTAGCGCTTCTCGCTCCACGCGGCCGGATCCGACTTCCCCGCTCCCACGTAGTCGAAGAGGACCACCCGGCAGTGCTCGGCGACCCGGGGGGCGACCAGGCGCCACAGGTTCTGGTCGCAGCCGAAGCCGTGGGCAAGCATGACGACGGGCCCGTCGGAGCGCCCGGTCACGGTGACGTTGTTCCTGGCGAGCACGCCCATGGCCGCATCCTTTCACCGGTCTTCCGCCTCCGCGACCCGGCCGGCCGGCCGCGCGGTCCGGTCACCGCGGCGCTGTCCGGCCGGCCCCCGGGAGGGCCGGTGATCCGTGTTCCCGCAAGACGGCCGGCGAATGCCTCCCGCCCGTCCGGCCATGCCCCGGCTCACGATCCGGGCCGGTCCGGAAGGGGATAAATGGGTACGGGAGTGCCCGGATTCTGGACGGGCTCTTCCGCTGAGCGGGACAGGTCAGTAGCGTTCCGCTCACTCAGACGTACCGTGGCAACCCCGCCATGGTGCAAGCCGGTGCCAAGCGACCGGCGGCCTCTCCGCGCGCTGCCGCTGGGACCGGCATCGCACCTGCCGTGAGAAGCCGCCGCCACTCACCCGAGGAGGGGGCGTCGTGACCGCGGAGACGTCTCAAACGCTCGACCGAGGACTGAGAGTCCTCAAACTGCTAGCCGATACGGACCACGGACTCACCGTGACCGAGCTGTCCAACAAGCTCGGCGTGAACCGGACCGTGGTCTACCGGCTCCTTGCCACGCTGGAACAGCACGCGCTCGTCCGCCGGGACCTCGGCGGCCGTGCGCGGGTCGGTCTCGGCGTGCTGCGCCTGGGACGCCAGGTGCATCCCCTGGTACGGGAGGCCGCGCTGCCCGCGCTGCGCTCCCTCGCCGAGGACATCGGGGCCACCGCCCATCTGACCCTGGTCGACGGCAATGACGCCCTGGCCGTGGCGGTGGTCGAACCGACCTGGACCGATTACCACGTGGCCTACCGGGCCGGGTTCCGGCATCCCCTGGAGCAGGGCGCGGCGGGGCGGGCCATCCTCGCCGCCCGGCAGAACCCGGGCACCGACCCCGGCTTCTCGCTCACCCACGGAGAGCTCCAGGCGGGCGCGAGCGGGGTCGCCGCCCCGCTGCTCGGGGTGACGGGCGTGGAGGGCAGCGTCGGCGTCGTAATGCTCGCCGACTCGGTGCCGGAGCGGGTCGGCCCGCGGGTCGCGGACGCGGCCCGGGAGGTCTCCGACGCCCTGCGCTGAGCGCGGCGGGGCGGCGAGCGCGGAGCGGGTGAACGGCGAGCGCGCTCGCGCGTGAACGGTGTGCGGCGGGTCCGGGCGGAGGCCCGGGCCCGCCGCATGTCCGCGGTCCGCCGTGCCGCGTCCGTGCGCCGTGCGGCCCCGCCCCGGAGGTCCGGCGCGACCCGGTGGCCGGGCGGGCCCGCTCACCGGCCGTCCACTACATTCACCCCATGCCCGTCGCTCTCACCCGCCGCTCCCGCGTCCTCGCCGCCTGCGCGGTGCCCGTCGCCGCCCTGCTGGGGGTGGCGGCGTTCGCCCCGCTGCCGTTCAGCCTCGCGGAGCCGGGTCTGACCGCGGACGTGCTCGGCGCGAAGAAGGGCGAGCAGGTGATCACCATCTCCGGCGCCGAGCCCCGGAAGACCAGCGGGGAGCTGCGGATGACGACGATCGCCGCGACCGGCCCCGACGCGGCGGTCGGCCTCGACGACGTCGTCGACGGGTGGTTCCGCGCGGACCGGGCGGTCATGCCGCGCGACTCCGTCTACCCGGTCGGCGAGAACACCGACGAGATCGAGGAGCACAACCGGGCCGAGATGCGGGAGTCGCAGGACACCGCCACCGCCGCCGCGCTGGGGTACCTCGGCCGCTCCCCGAAGGACGTGAAGGTAACGCTGCGGCTGTCGGACGTCGGCGGCCCGAGCGCCGGGCTGCTGTTCGCCCTGGGCATCGTCGACAAGCTGGACGGCGACGGCCGCGGCGGCGATCTGACCGGTGGCCGCACCATCGCGGGCACCGGCACGATCACGGCGGACGGCCGGGTCGGCCCGGTCGGCGGCGTGCCGCTCAAGACCCGCGCCGCCAAGCGGGACGGGGCGACGGTCTTCCTGGTGCCGGCGGAGGAGTGCGGGGACGCCCGCGCGGAACTGCCCAAGGGCCTGCGGCTGATCCCCGTGACGAGCCTGGAGGGTGCCGTGAAGGCGCTCACGGCCCTGGAACGCGGCGGCCGCGTACCGCACTGCTGACCCCCGCCGGGCCGGGAGCCCCGCGCCGGGGCCCGGGTTCCGGGCCCCGCCTCAGCCCCGGTCCGAGGCCGCCTGCCGGACCAGCGGGATGATCCGCAGCGGTACCGGGTTCTCCATGACGATCGCCGTGGAGGCCCGCACGATGCCCTCGTAGCCCACGACCAGGTCGATCACCCGCTGCAGATCCGCGTTGGAGCGGGCCACCAGCCGGCAGAGCATGTCGCCCTCGCCGGTGGTCGTGTGCAGCTCCAGCACCTCCGGTACCCGGGCCAGATGCGCCCGCACCTGCGCTCCCTCGCCCTGCTTGATCTCCAGGGTCGCGAAGGCGGTCACCGGGTAACCGAGCGCCGCCGGGTCCACGTCCGGTCCGAAGCCGCGGATCACGCCGCCGGCCCGCAGCCGGTCGAGCCGCGCCTGCACCGTGCCCCGCGCGACGCCCAGCCGGCGCGAGGCCTCCAGGACGCCGATCCGCGGCTCCTCGGCCAGCAGTTCCAGCAGCCGCCCGTCCAGCGCGTCGATTCCCATGGCCGCCCGCTCCGTCCGCTCCGCCGCCGTCTTCGATGGTCATCCTGTACAGATGGTCCGGCATTATCGGCCTGGCACTGGTCGGGTTGTCCAGAGGAATCGCGAACTATTGCGCACCTTGTGGGCCGCGGAGACGCTGAGCGCATGACTGAGACGATGAACCAGACCCCTGACACGGCCCGGCAGGCCGACCCCTTCCCCGTGAAAGGGATGCACGCCGTCGTCTTCGCCGTCGGCAACGCCAAGCAGGCCGCCCACTACTACTCCACCGCCTTCGGCATGAAGCGCGTGGCCTACTCCGGACCGGAGAACGGCTGCCGCGAGACCGCGAGTTACGTCCTGGAGTCCGGCGGCGCCCGCTTCGTCTTCACCAGTGTCATCAAGCCCGCCACCGAGCGCGGCCGCTTCCTGGCGGAGCACGTCGCCGCCCACGGGGACGGCGTGATCGACCTCGCCCTGGAGGTCCCGGACGTGCGCGCCGCCTACGCCTACGCCACCGGGCACGGCGCCACCGGCCTGGAGGAGCCGCACGAGGTGAGCGACGAGCACGGCACCGTCGTCCTCGCCGCCATCGCCACCTACGGCGAGACCCGGCACACCCTCGTGCAGCGCGTCGACTACACGGGCCCGTACCTCCCCGGCTTCGTGGCCGCCGGGCCGATCGTCGAGCCCCCGGCCAAGCGCCTCTTCCAGGCCATCGACCACTGCGTCGGCAACGTCGAACTCGGCAGGATGAACGACTGGGTGGCGTTCTACAACACCGTCATGGGCTTCACCAATATGAAGGAATTCGTGGGCGACGACATCGCCACCGAGTACTCGGCCCTGATGTCGAAGGTCGTCGCCGACGGCACCCTCAAGGTGAAGTTCCCGATCAACGAGCCGGCGATCGCCAAGAAGAAGTCGCAGATCGACGAGTACCTGGAGTTCTACGGCGGCGCGGGCGTCCAGCACATCGCCCTGGCCACCAACGACATCGTCGCCACCGTGCGGGCCATGCGCGCCGCGGGCGTGGAGTTCCTCGACACCCCCGACTCGTACTACGACACCCTCGGCGAGTGGGCCGGCGAGACCCGCGTCCCCGTGGAGGTGCTGCGCGAGCTGAAGATCCTGGTGGACCGGGACGAGGACGGCTACCTGCTGCAGATCTTCACCAAGCCGGTCCAGGACCGCCCGACCGTCTTCTTCGAGATGATCGAGCGGCACGGCTCCATGGGCTTCGGCAAGGGCAACTTCAAGGCGCTCTTCGAGGCGATCGAGCGCGAGCAGGCCAAGCGCGGCAACCTCTGAGGCCGGCGGCGCGGCCGGCCCGGACCGGGGCCGCGCCACTTCCGGGCCGGGCGGCACCGCGCCGCCGCCCGGCTCCCGGTCCGGGCCCGCACCCGGCCGTCCGCGGATCTTCCCTGGCGGACGGCCGGGTGCCACTCTGTGCCCATGAGCCGCCTGATCGAACGCCTGCGCGGAGGACTGCCGGACGAGGCCCTCGTCACGGACCCGGACGTCACCGCCGGATACGCCCATGACCACGCGAGCTTCTGCCCCGCCGGCACCCCGGCCGTGGTCGTCCTGCCCCGGACCGTCGACCAGGTGCGGCACGTGATGCGCACCGCGACCGAACTGCGCGTCCCCGTCGTCCCCCAGGGCGGCCGCTCCGGGCTCTCCGGCGCCGCCAACGCCACGGACGGCTGCATCGTCCTCTCCCTGGTCAAGATGGACCGCATCCTGGAGATCGACCCCGTCGAGCGGACCGCCGTCGTCGAACCCGGCGTGATCAACGCCGTGCTCTCCCGCGCCGTCGCCGAGCAGGGCCTGTACTACCCGCCGGACCCCTCCAGCTGGGAGATGTGCACCATCGGCGGCAACATCGGCACCGGCGCCGGCGGCCTGTGCTGCGTCAAGTACGGCGTCACCGCCGAGTACGTCCTCGGCCTGGACGTCGTCCTCGCCGACGGCCGCCTGCTCCGCACCGGGCGCTCCACCGCCAAGGGCGTGGCCGGCTACGACCTGACCCGGCTCTTCGTCGGCTCCGAGGGCAGCCTGGGCGTCGTCGTCCGGGCCGTGCTCGCGCTGAAGCCGCACCCGCCCCGGCAGCTCGTCCTCGCCGCCGAGTTCCCCTCCGCCGCGGCCGCCGGCGACGCCGTCTGCCGGATCATGGCGGGCGGTCACACTCCCGCGCTGCTGGAACTGATGGACCGCACCACGCTCCGGGCGGTCAACGAGCTGGCGAACATGGGCCTCCCGGAGTCCACCGAGGCCCTGCTGCTGGCCGGCTTCGACACCCCCGACCCGGCGGCCGACCTCGCGGCCGTCGCCGAACTGTGCGCCGCGGCCGGGGCCACCGAGGTCGTCCCCGCCTCCGACCCCGCCGAGTCCGAGCTGCTGCTGAAGGCGCGGCGGCTGGCCATCCACGCGCTGGAGGCCGTCCGCTCCGCCACGATGATCGACGACGTCTGCGTCCCCCGCGCACGGCTCGCCGACATGCTGGAGGGCACCGCGGCCGTCGCCGAGCGGCACGATCTCGTCATCGGCGTCTGCGCGCACGCCGGGGACGGCAACACCCACCCCGTCGTCTGCTTCGACCCGCGGGACGCCGACGAGTCCCGGCGCGCCCGCGCCTCCTTCGACGAGATCATGGCCCTCGGGCTGGAACTGGGCGGCACGATCACCGGCGAACACGGCGTCGGCGTCCTCAAGAAGGAGTGGCTCGCCCGGGAGATCGGCCCCGTGGGGCTCGAACTCCAGCGGGGCATCAAGGAGTTGTTCGATCCGCTCGGTCTGCTCAACCCCGGCAAGCTCTTCTGAGGGCACCCGCGCGGCCCCCGCGGGGCCGGGCCGGCGCGAGCGCACGGGGGAGCCCCCGGGCGGGCGGCGAGCCCGCGCGCGGGAGTGCGGACGGGCTCGTGCGGGACGGGCGGGCGCCGGGGCCGATCACGCCGTTCCGTCGGAGCTCTCGTCGGACGGGGTCACCGCCAGCAGCTCGCTCAACGCCTCGTCGAACGCCACGTGCTCGAGCTCCCTCCCCGGCTCCACCAGCCGCAGGGTCCGCTCCAGCCAGGCGGACACCGGCGCCACCGGGGCCTGCAGCAACGCCTCCCCGTCCGGCGACCGCAGGGCGATGCGGATCACCGCACGCCCGTCGGCCTTCGCCGGCCGGACCCGCACATCGCCCTCACCGGCCGGCCGGAACACCCCCTCCACCAGCAGCTCGCGCGCGAACGTCCAGTGGACCGGCGCCTCGGAGCCGATGTGGAAGGTGATGTGGACCGCGTACGGGTCGTCCGTGCGGTAGACCAGCCGCGCGGGCACGGGGATGCTGCGCTCCGGCGCGAGCAGCAGGCCCAGCTCCAGTTCTCTCTCCACCACGGTGTGCATGAACTGCCGTCCTTTCCCTTCGGTGCGGCGGCCGGGCGGGGGCCGCACGGAGCGGAAGCCCGTTCTCACCGTTCACTAGGCGACTTCCCGGAAAACTCTCGGAGATCCTCACCAGTCGTGCCGGTCTCTTGCGCACACACCTACGCGAAAGTGGTGCGTACCCCGGGACTCGCCCGGCAGGCCTCCGGTTCTGGTACATGTGGACACCGCACCGGGCCCGAGCCGTGAACGGGCGGTCCCGGGGCGACGTACACCACTCCGCGCCTGCCGCAGAGTTCGCCACCGCACAGACGGCCGAGCAGATACGGGACCACGGACCATGAGCGCCCCAACCCCAGGATCCGCCGACGGCGGCCCCGCCCCGGGCTACTACCCCGACCCGTCCATCCCGGGCTACATCCGGTACTGGAACGGCGCCTCCTGGGTGCCCGGCACGAGCCGTCCGGCCCCGGGCGAGGGGGACGCGATGCCGCCGGCCCCGCCCGCCGCCGCCACGGGACAGCCGGGGGAGGCCTTCTCCGCCCCCGCCGCTTCGTCCTCCGCGCCACCGTCCTCGGCTTCCCCGGCCTCCTCGGCTTCCCCGGCCTCCTCCGCCTCCCCGGCCGCTTCCTCCGCGCCGCCGTCCTCCGGCTCCTCCGTTCCGGCGCAGGACCGCACCGGCCCGATGTACTTCGACGAGATCGCCGGAGCCGTCGCCGCGCGGAGCGGCGGGGAGGCCGGGCCCGCCACGGGCACCCGCGAGGAGCCGGCGCCCGGCCCCGCCCCGGAACCGGAGCCGCGGCCGGCGGACCGGCCCGCGCCGGCCGGCACCGGGCGGCCCGGTGGTCCGGAGGACGCGGACGACCCCCGCACCGCGGATGCCTCCCCGGCCGGCCCCGCCGCGGACTCACCCGGCCCCGGACACCCGGAGAGAAGAGGCGGCCCCACCCTCGGCCTCGGCTCCGGCCAGGGACCCGACGCACGCCGCCCCGCCACCGGAGGCCCCACCCTCGGCCTGGGGCCCGGGAGTTCCGGACCCGGCGGAGCCCCGGCCGGCCCCGGCGCGGAGCCCGGCGGATCCTCCCCGGCGACCGCGGCCCGCGAGGGCACCATGACGCTCCGGGCGGCCGGCACCGCCGGCCGCTCCCGCACCCCCGGCCCGGGGGACCCCCGCGCGGCGCACGGAGCCCCGGCCGCCGCCCCCGGCGACCGTGACGCCCGTCCCGCCCCCGGCCGGGTCCCCGACCAGGGCGGAGCCGGGACCCCGGACGCCCCGGCCGCCGGAGCCGGTCCCGGCGCGGGCGCCGTGCCGCGCCCCGCCGCCGAGGACGGCCCGCGCCCGCCCGGGGCCGGGTCCGCGACCGCGCGGCCTCCGGCGGACGGCGGCGGCCCGCAGGATCCCCAGGGCCCGCAGCACCAGACCCCGCAGCACCGGACGCCCCGGAACCCGGCTCCCGGGCCCGAGGGCCCGGTACAGCGCCCCGTCCCGCCCGTCGCCACCCCCCAGGAGCCGGCCTCCGTCGCGTCACCGCAGCCGTCACCGCAGCCGTCGCCGCAGCCGTCGCCGGCCGCCGGTCTGGTGCCGCCGGCGGCCTCCTGGCCCCAGCAGGTGCAGCAGCTGGCGCAGCCCGGCGGCGGCGCCGGGGGAGCGGACGACGGCGTGGTCACCCCCTGGCGGCCCCCGGTCGAGGATCCCTTCCTGGCCGCCGTCCGCGCTCAGGCGGCGGCCCGTCCGGCCGGGCTCGGACGCCGCCTCCTCGCCCGGCTGATCGACACGGCCGTCCTCGGCGCGCTGCTGTCGGCCGCCGCGGTGCCGCTCGGGGTGCGCACGGCCGACCACATCGACGCCAAGATCGAGAACGCCGAGCTCACGGGCGAGACCGTCACCGTCTGGCTGCTCGACGGCACGACGGCCGGCTACCTCGGCATGTTCCTCGCCGCGCTGCTGCTCCTCGGCACCGTCTACGAGGTGCTGCCCACCGCCCGCTGGGGCCGGACGCTCGGCAAGCGGCTGTGCGGGGTGCGGGTCATGGGCATCGAGTCGCACGAGAACCCGTCGTTCGCCGAGTCGCTCCGCCGCTGGCTGGTCTACAGCCTGCTCGGGCTGCTGGTGATCGGCGTCGTCAATGTGCTGTGGTGCTTCGTCGACCGGCCCTGGCGGCAGTGCTGGCACGACAAGGCGGCCCGCACCTTCGTGGCGTCCGGCGGCTGACCGGCCCGGCGGCTCCCCCGGACAGCCCGTCCCGGGCTGCGCGCGGCGTGTCCTCGCGGTCGACTGGCGGGTATGAACAGCGATCAGCCGGGACCCCCGTCCGGTGAGCCGCCGGAGCACGACCCGTTCCGCAAGCGCCCGCCGGAGGGCGGGGACCTGCCGCCGGACCGCCCGTCGGCGGGCGGCGGCCCGGACAGCGCCGTGCCGGGCGGCGGTCCGTACGGACCGCCGGGCGGCGGGCCACCCCCGGGCGGACCGCCCCCCGGTCCACCCCCGCCCGGCGGTTACGGCGCCCCGCCCCCGGGCGGTTACGGGGCACCCCCGCCCGGCGGTCCGTACGGCGGCGCCCCCTACGGCAGTCCGTACGGCGCTCCGTACGGCGGGCCGGATCCGCTGGCCGGGATGCCCCCGCTGGCGGGCCTCGGCCGGCGTCTGCTGGCCCGCATCATCGACGGCCTGCTGATCGGTATCCCCGTCGGGCTGATCGTCGGCGGGCTGATCAGCGGCTTCGACTACGGCGACGACTACGACGACATGGGGCAGTCGACCGGCGTCCAGCTCGCCATCCTGCTCGTCTACTTCGTCTACGAGGGCCTGATGCTGACCCGGTCCGGCCAGACGGTCGGCAAGATGCTGATGAAGATCCGGGTGGCGGTGCTCGCCGACGGGTCGGTCCCGGCCGGCAGCCCGGGCTGGACGCGCGCTGCGGTCTACTCGCTGCCCCAGCTGGTGCCGTGCTTCGGCTTCGTCTTCTGGCTGGTAAACGTGCTCTTCTGCACCTGGGACAAGCCGTACCGGCAGTGCCTCCACGACAAGGCGGCGAAGACGGTGGTGGTCTCCGCACGCTGAATCCGGCCGTGCCGGCCGTCGCGCGTCGTGCCCGTCACGGCCCGGCCCCCGGACCCGGTCCGGGGGCTCACGGCGGGGTGGTCAGCGGCGTCCGGAGGAGGAGGACGCGGTGGCGCCGGCCCGGGGCCGGTCCGTGTGCTCGCGGGGGGCCGGGACGGAGACGAGCGTCCGGCGCGGCACGGCGGCCGGCTCGCCGGTCCGCGGGGCGGCGGCGGGGACGGCGCGCGGCTTGGAGACCGTCACGGCGACGAAGAGGCCGAGTGCCAGCCCGGCGAGGGCGATCGAGGCGATGCCGGCCACGGAACGGGCCTGGGAGAGCACCAGCATGACCATCGTCGAGCAGACGACGGTGGCCGAACCGTAGGCGA
This sequence comes from Streptomyces albus subsp. albus, assembly GCF_000719865.1. Taxonomy (GTDB): domain Bacteria; phylum Actinomycetota; class Actinomycetes; order Streptomycetales; family Streptomycetaceae; genus Streptomyces; species Streptomyces albus_E. The sequence goes on along the minus strand of NZ_JOID01000024.1, from coordinate 66,578 downwards.
GCTGTGCGGCAGTCGGACGCGGCATGGCGGATTCCGTCCTCGGAACAGTGTTGGGGGATGATCGAGTCTTCGCGTACCCCGGGATGGCGGGTCCGGCGACGGGCCGGTACCGTCAACTCCCCGGGAAAAACGCAGCGTTCGCGCCGTTTCATGACTCTACGGTGCTGTCTGCCCGAGCGGAACTTCCCGCAAGCGTGACCTGACCCTCACTCCAGGTGCACAGGGGGCGCACGGATTCATCGCCCGTTCCACGGGCTGAGACGGGTGCGCCCGCCCCGCTGATCGGGGCCGGTCCGATACGGTCCCGCGTCCGATTATCGATCTTGCGAAGCCGCTGTGCGTACACCTATGGCGTGTTCAAGTCAAGATCTGTTTTTTCGGCGCCAAGTCGGATGCAATGCCCTCCGGAAGAGGCAGCAGTGGGTAACACCCGGGAGGACAGCGCCAAGTGAGAACCCATCGCAGAGTCGCCAGAGCCGCGGCTCTGGCAACCGTGGTCGCCGCCATGGGCGCGACCGCCCTGCCGGCCGTCGCGGCCGAGGCGGAGGACGGCGGGCCCGGCGCGATCGAGCGCCAGGACCCGGCGCCCGCGAAGACCCATGTGGAGCACGACCTCGAGGGCCCGTTCAGCGAGCGGCAGAAGGCGCAGCGGGAGAGCGCCCTCCAGCAGGTGCTCTCGGGCGAGGCCAAGACGACCAAGCGCGGCGCCTCGCGCGTCGTCAAGCTCGACAGCGGCAAGTACGTCGAGCTGGCCCGCGAGAAGACCGACAAGATCTTCACCATCCTGGTCGAGTTCGGCGACAAGGTCGACGACACCACGATGTTCGACCCCGACGGCCCGGACGGGCCCGAGGAGCCGTTTCCCAAGTTCGGCGGCACGCCCGGCCCGCTCCACAACGAGATAGCCGAGCCCGACCGCGCCGAGGACAACAGCACCGAGTGGCGCGAGGACTTCAACCAGGAGTACTTCCAGGACCTCTACTTCTCGGAGGAGGAGGGCGAGGAGTCCCTCAAGAAGTACTACGAGAAGCAGTCGTCCGGCCGCTACTCGGTCGACGGCACCGTCTCGGACTGGGTCAAGGTCGAGTGGAACGAGGCCCGTTACGGTTCTAACTACTGCGGCAGCAGCAACTGCGCCAACGTCTGGGACGCGGTGCGCGACGGTGTGACCGCCTGGGCCGCGGACCAGAAGGCGGCCGGCAAGACCACCGAGGAGATCAAGGCCCAGCTCGCCGAGTACGACACCTGGGACCGCTACGACTTCGACGCCGACGGCGACTTCAACGAGCCCGACGGCTACATCGACCACTTCCAGTTCGTGCACGCCGGTGAGGACGAGTCCGCCGGCGGCGGCGCCCAGGGCGGCGACGCGATCTGGGCGCACCGCTGGTACGCGTACGGCGTCAACGCCGGCAAGACCGGCCCGGAGAACAACAAGGCCGGCGGCACGGAGATCGGCGACACCGGCGTCTGGGTCGGCGACTACACCGTGCAGCCCGAGAACGGCGGCCTCGGCGTCTTCGCGCACGAGTACGCGCACGACCTCGGCCTGCCGGACCTCTACGACACCTCCGGCACCGGCGAGTCCTCGGTCGGCTACTGGTCCCTGATGTCCTCCGGCTCCTGGCTCGGCGAGGGCAAGGACGCCATCGGCGACCTGCCCGGCGACATGACCGCCTGGGACAAGCTCCAACTCGGCTGGCTGGACTACGACACGGCCAAGGCGGCGAAGACCTCCTACCACAAGCTGGGCGTGGCCGAGTACAACACCAAGGACGCGCAGGCCCTCGTGGTCGAGCTGCCGGACAAGTCGAAGACCACCACCGTGGTGAAGCCCGCCGAGGGCGCCACCCAGTGGTGGAGCGACATGGGTGACGACCTCAAGAACACGCTGTCCCGCCCGGTCGACCTGACCGGCAAGTCCGCGGCCTCCCTCCAGCTCAAGGGCTGGTGGGACATCGAGCAGGACTACGACTACCTCTACACCGAGGTCTCCACCGACGGCGGCGCCAACTGGAAGCCGCTGGACGGCACCGCGAACGGCAAGGCCATCCCGCGCGACGGCGGTGACGAGCCCGCTCTGCACGGCGCCTCCGGCGAGTACCAGGACCTGGTCTACCCGCTGGACGCCTATGCCGGCCAGAAGATCGACCTGCGCTTCCGCTACCAGACGGACGGCGGCCTGGCGATGATGGGCTTCGCGGCCGACGCGATCTCCGTCACGGCCGACGGCGAGACGCTCTTCACGGACAACGCCGAGGACGGCGACAACGGCTGGACCGCCGACGGCTTCCAGCGCATCGGCGAGTCGTTCACCAACGAGTACCCGCAGTACTACATCGCCGAGAACCGGCAGTACGTGTCGTACGACACGACGCTGAAGACCGGCCCGTACAACTTCGGGTTCCCGGACCGTCCGAACTGGGTGGAGCACTTCCCCTACCAGAACGGCCTGATGGTCTGGCTCTGGGACACCTCGCAGCACGACAACAACGTGGGCGTCCACCCCGGCGAGGGCCTGATCCTCCCGGTCGACGCGCACGCCACTCCGGAGAAGTGGAGCGACGGCACCCTGATGCGCAACCGCATCCAGGCGTACGACTCCCCCTTCAGCCTGTACCGCACGGACGGCTTCACCCTGCACAAGAACGGTGAGCCGGCCAAGGTGAAGGCCAAGAGGGGCGTCCCGGTCTTCGACGACCACAAGGGGACGTACTGGTACGAGTCCAACCCGACCGCCGGTGTGAAGGTTCCTGACACCAACACCCGGATCCAGATCCTCAAGGAGAGCCGCAGCGGCTCCAAGATGATCCTGAAGGTCGGCCCCTCGGCCAAGTAATCCGGTAAAACTGCAGGTCAAGACGGTGGCGGCCGTCGCCCCGAGCGGGCGGCGGCCGTTTGCCGTCTAGGATGCGAGGACGAGCTTCTTATTGACACCCCGCCTCGCGGGGGGAGGGAGGGACATGGCCGGCGGAGGATTCACCAGACTCCCGGGCGGCAGCGTCGTGGTCGCCCTCTCCCTGCCCCGGCCCACGGCCTGGGGCGCGCGGGAGACGTCCCGGGTGCGGGTGCTGGTTCACGCGGCGAACCGGCCCCGGGCCCTGACCCGGCTGAAGAACCACGGGCTGCGCGCCGTCCATCTGCGGGGCAACGCCGAGCCGCCCACCCCGGACGAGGTCACCGCCGTGCTGCACCATCCCGACGGTCTGCTCTGGCGCTCCGTGCCGGACGACGCCACGGAGCTCTGGCACCCCATAGCGAGCCTCCTCCGGCCCGCGGCCTGAGCCGCGCGCGACCGGCGCTCCGGCCCGCCCCCGCCAGGGCTCCGGCCCGGGCCCGCGCCGGAGGGCGGCGGCCCCGCCCGTCTGCCCACGACCGGGTTCAGCCCACGACCGGCTTCCCCTGGAGCTCCACGCCCGCTCCGCGCAGCTCCTCCAGCGCCCGCTCGGTGCTCTCCGCGGCGACGCCCGCCGTGAGGTCCAGCAGCACCCGCGTTCTGAAGCCCTCGCGCGCCGCGTCCAGGGCGGTGGCGCGGACGCAGTGGTCGGTGGCGATGCCCACCACGTCGACCTCCTCGATCTCCCGCTCGCGCAGCCAGTCGGCGAGCGGGACGTCGTTCTCGTCCCGGCCCTCGAAGCCGCTGTAGGCGGCGGCGTGCGCGCCCTTGTCGAAGACGGTGTCGATGGCGCCGGAGGCGATGGCCGGGGCGAAGTTGGGGTGGAAGCCGCTGCCCTCGGTGCCGGCGACGCAGTGGGCCGGCCAGGAGTTCTTGAAGTCCGGCTCGTCGGAGAAGTGGTCGCCCGGGTCGATGTGGTGGTCGCGGGTGGCGACGATGTGGCGGTAACCGGCCGTCGACTCCGCCACCAGATCGGTGATCGCGGCGGCGACGTCGGCGCCGCCGGCGACCGCGAGGCTTCCGCCCTCGCAGAAGTCGTTCTGCACATCGACGACTATCAGTGCACGGTGCATGGCGCGGGCCTTTCGGCTGGTCGAGCGGCGGGGACGGACCTCCGCGGGAGGCCGGAGAACCATCCCGTAACCCAGGGTAAGGGACGGCCCGGACCCGCCGGGCAGGGGGCGGAGGGCGCCCGGTGCCGCCCGGGCGGGTCAGGTCCCGGGGGTGCGGCCCGCCGTGGGGGCGGGGTGGAGCTGCGGCGTCGTTGCCGCCGGGTCGTACCGGGCGCGAGGGCGCCCCGCGGGCGCGGGAGCGGTGGGATCCGGGTGCCCGGAGCACTACCGCCGTACCCGCGCCGCACCGGCGCTACACGTACCCGCTCGTTACACGTACTCGGTGGGGAGCACCGGCTCGCCGCTGCTGAGCTGCATCGCCGACAGCGGGAGGCGGGCACGGACGGCGAGATGGCGCTCGCGCACGGTGTCCAGCGGCTCCCGGGCCAGCACCTCGCCGGCCCGTACCAGCTCCGTCTGCAGCAGCCCGTCCTCGTACTCCGGGGGCACCGGGCCGGTCCCGACGACCTCGGCCTCGGCGGTGCCGTCCGCCTCGTGGCGGCGCGCGGCCCACTTACGGCCGCCCACCGAGGTCTTGCCGCCGAGCGACTTCTTCGCCACCGGCAGGAGCGGTGCGGCGGGGTCGGCCGACTCCGCGCGGGCGACGAGCTTGTAGACCATGGAGGCGGTGGGGTGGCCGGAGCCGGTCACCAGCCGGGTGCCGACCCCGTAGGAGTCCACCGGGGCCGCGGCCAGTGAGGCGATGGCGTACTCGTCGAGGTCACTGGTCACCACGATCTTCGTGTCCCGGGCTCCGAGCGCGTCGAGCTGCGCCCGCACCCGGTGGGCCACCAGGAGCAGATCCCCGGAGTCGATGCGGACCGCGCCCAGCTCCGGCCCGGCGATCTCGACGGCCAGCCGGACGGCCTCGGCCACGTCGTAGGTGTCGACCAGCAGCGTGGTGCCCCGGCCCAGGGACTCGACCTGGGCGGTGAAGGCGTCGCGCTCGCTGTCGTGGAGCAGGGTGAAGGCGTGCGCGCTGGTGCCCACGGTCGGGATGCCGTACCGGAAGCCGGCCGCCAGTTCGGAGGTGGCGGAGAAGCCGCCGACGTACGCGGCGCGCGAGGCGGCCACGGCCGCCAGCTCGTGCGTGCGCCGGGCGCCCATCTCCAGCAGCGGGCGGGAACCGGCCGCCACCGACATCCGGGACGCGGCGGCGGCCACCGCCGAGTCGTGGTTGAGGATCGACAGGATCACGGTCTCCAGCAGCACGGCCTCGGCGAAGCTGCCCTCCACGCGGAGGACCGGCGAGCCGGGGAAGTACACCTCGCCCTCGCGGTAGCCGCTGATGTCGCCGCGGAAGCGGTAGCCGGCCAGCCACTCCAGGGTCGGCTCGTCCACCACCCGGCGCTCCCGCAGGAAGGCGAGCATCTCCGGCTCGAAGCGGAAGTTCTCCACGGCGTCCAGTACCCGGCCGGTGCCGGCGACGACCCCGTAGCGGCGGCCCTCCGGCAGCCGGCGGGCGAAGACCTCGAAGACCGAGCGGCGGCCGGCGGTACCCGCCCGCAGCGCGGCCTGCAGCATGGTCAGTTCGTAGTGGTCGGTGAAGAGCGCCGTCGACGGCACGGCCACCGGCAGCCCCAGGTCCGCTGAGTTCATGACAGCGATGCTAACCCCATCTCGTCAGTTTGACGATTTCTGCGGCCGGTCCGTTTGTGCGATGTACGCCACCTGATGGCAGCATGGGGTCTGTGAGTGTCGCCCCCATCGAGATCGAGCAGACGGAGACCGGCGGAGCGCCCTCGGAGGTGCCCGAGCCCGATGTCCCCTGGGTGACGATCGTGCACAACGACCCGGTCAACCTCATGAGCTACGTGACCTACGTCTTCCAGGCGTACTTCGGCTACTCGAAGGACAAGGCGAGCAAACTGATGCTCGATGTACACCACAAGGGCCGCGCCATCGTCTCCAGCGGCAGCCGCGAGGAGATGGAACGCGACGTCCAGGCCATGCACGGCTACGGCCTGTGGGCCACCCTGAGCCAGGACCGCTGATGCCGGGCACCTTCGAAGCCGTACCGGGCGGCGGGGCCGCCGTCGCGCTGGACCCGGTCGAGATCTCCATCCTGCGCAGCCTCGCCGTGCAGCTGCTGGAGCTCGTCGGCCCGGGCGACGAGCCCGCCGACGGGGCCGACCCGCTGGACGCCCTCTTCGCCGACGGCCCCAGCGACCCCCCGTCCGACCCGGCCCTGGCCCGGCTCTTCCCCGACGCCTACGGGGACCCGGGGCGCGAGCCCGGCGGCGACGGCGAGGAGAAGATCCGCGAATACGCCGCCGAGTTCCGCCGCTACACCGAGAACGACCTGCGCGCCCGCAAGCGCCGGGACGCCCTCGGCGTCGTCCACGCCCTCGACCGGCTGCACGCCCCCGAGGACGGCGAGGCCCTCCTCGAACTCGCCCCGGAGGAATCCCGGCAGTGGCTCGCCACCCTCAACGACCTGCGGCTGGCCATCGGGGCCCGGCTGGAGGTCACCGAGGACGACCAGGAGCTCTACCGGCTGCCCGACAGCGACCCGCGCAAGCCGATGGTGATGGCCTACCTCTGGCTCGGCGGACTCCAGGAATCCCTCATCGGGACACTGACGGCCTGAACCGGGCCGCGCCCGGCCGGCACCGTGAGCGGGATCTCACCCCACCGGAACGGCGCGCCCCGTCCTGCGGCTTCGCCGCTTCCGTCCCGGTCCCTCCCGGCCCCCGTCCCACTCCGTGGGCCGCTGCCGTCTCACCAGGAGGACACCTCCCTCCGGCGCCACCGGGTGCCGCCATACCCTAGGAGGCATGCTGACCATCACCCAGGATCTCCACGACTGGATCGTGGCCCACGCACGCGCCGACCACCCCGACGAAGCGTGCGGAGTGATCGCCGGCCCGGTCGGCTCCGGCCGCCCCGAGCGCTTCATCCCGATGCTGAACGCGGCCCGCTCGCCCACGTTCTACGAGTTCGACTCCACCGACCTGCTCAAGCTCTACCGGGAGATGGACGACCGCGACGAGGAGCCGGTGGTCATCTACCACTCCCACACGGCGACCGAGGCGTACCCCTCCCGCACGGACGTGACCTACGCCAACGAGCCCGGTGCGCACTACGTCCTGGTCTCCACCGCCGAGTGCGGCAACGGCGAAGGCCCCGCGGAATTCCGGTCGTTCCGCATCGCCGAGGGCGAGATCACCGAAGAGGACGTGAAGATCGTCCCGTCGTACTGACCGACACCGGCGGCTCCGGTGTCCAGCGCACCGTCCACGCTGCGAGACGCGTATCCGGCACTCGGACGGGGAATCGATACGATGCCCTCATGGTTGTCCACGGCGTGAGCGACAAGACCCCGGGCCCGCTGCTCGTGGCGCGGCTGCACGTCGATCTGTGCCGCCTCGCCAGCGCGATCTGTCCCCGCTGAGCCTCCGGGGCCCCACGAACACGCCCCGGCACGGTCCCCGTCCGCGAACCGGCCCGGGGACCCGCCCCGCCCTTGTCCCGCCCCGCGCGCATCCCGACCCCTCCCCGACAGGAGCACCCTGCCCATGTCCATCCAGGTCCGCATCCCGACCATCCTCCGCACCTACACCGACGGCCAGAAGTCGGTCGAGGGCAATGGCGCCACCATCGAGGAGCTCTTCACCGACCTCGAAGCACGGCACACCGGCATCCGTGAGCGCCTGGTCGACGACGGCAACCTGCGCCGGTTCGTCAATGTGTACCTGAACGACGAGGACGTCCGCTTCCTCGACGGCATCAACACCAAGCTCAGCGACGGCGACAGCGTCACCATCCTCCCCGCCGTCGCGGGCGGCTCGGCGCACGCCGGGCAGCACCGGACCGGCGGCCGGACGCACCGCATGAAGCGGACCCGCTGATGCGCTATGACAGCCCGCTCGCCGCGGTAGGCCACACCCCCCTGGTGCGCCTGCCGCGGCTCTCGCCGTCCGACGACGTCCGCATCTGGGCCAAGCTGGAGGACCGCAACCCCACCGGCTCCATCAAGGACCGCCCCGCGCTGCACATGATCGAGCAGGCCGAGAAGGAGGGCCTGCTCACGCCCGGCTGCACCATCCTGGAGCCGACCTCCGGCAACACCGGCATCTCGCTCGCCATGGCCGCCCGGCTCAAGGGCTACCGCATCGTCTGCGTCATGCCCGAGAACACCTCCGAGGAACGGCGCCAGCTGCTCGCCATGTGGGGCGCGGAGATCATCTCCTCCCCGGCCGCGGGCGGCTCCAACACCGCGGTCCGCGTGGCCAAGGAGATCGCGGAGAAGAACCCGGACTGGGTGATGCTCTACCAGTACGGCAACCCCTCCAACACCGGTGCCCACTACGCCGGCACCGGCCCGGAGATCTTCGAGGACCTGCCCTCCATCACCCACTTCGTCGCGGGCCTCGGCACCACCGGCACCCTCATGGGCGCCGGCCGCTACCTCCGCGAGCGGAAGCCCGACGTGAAGATCGTCGCCGCCGAACCGCGCTACGACGACCTGGTCTACGGGCTGCGCAACCTCGACGAGGGCTTCGTCCCCGAGCTCTACGACGAGTCGGTGCTCACCACCCGCTACTCGGTCGGCTCCGAGGACGCGGTCATCCGCACCCGCCAACTCCTGCGCGAAGAGGGCATCTTCGCGGGCATCTCCACCGGCGCCGCCCTGCACGCGGCGATCGGCGTCGGCCGCAGGGCGGTCCGGGACGGCGAGTCCGCCGACATCGTCTTCATCGTCGCCGACGGCGGCTGGAAGTACCTCTCGACCGGCATCTACACCGCCGAGACCACGGAAGAAGCGGTCGAGGCCCTGCAGGGCCAGCTCTGGGCCTGAACCACCGGCCCCCGGGCCCGGCCCGTGGCGCCGCCCGCCACGGACCGGCCCGGCCGGTCCGATGGCGCACGGCCGGTCCGATGGCGCACGGCCGGTCCGATGGCGCCCGGCCGGTCCGATGGCGCACGGCCGGTCCCCCGCCACCCGCGCGGGAGACCGGCCGCGCGTCAGCGAGCCAGGTGCCGGACCCGACTCCACACCGAGCGGTCCACCTCGCCGACCCGGCGCCGGAACTCCGCCAGCGGCACGTCCCGCAGCTCGTCCGTCGTCAGATAGCTCGTCCTGCCCGCCCGGTCACCCACCGAGCCCGGCGGCAACTCCACGACCCCCGGCCGCGCACCCTGGTCCCGGCTGGTGATCTTGACGACCCGGGCCGAGCCCCCGCGCACCGACAGCACCAAACAGGGCCGGTCCTTCGACCCCGGCCCGTCCTCGAACGGGACGTCCGCCCACCAGATCTCCCGCGCCCGCGGCGCCGGCACCGCCCCGGCGGGCCGCCCGGCCGGCCGCTTCCCCGGGCGCACGGCGGGACGCGGCCGCGTACGGCCCCGGGGCCCCGGACGCGGCCGCTCCCCGGCACGCCCCGGCGGCCGGAGCCGCCCCCCGGGCCGCCGGCGGGCCCGGTCCGGCGGCGCACCCCGCCCCCAGCCGTCCACGACCGACGCCACCAGCGCCAGCACCACCACCACGGCCAGCGCCGCCCACATCCATGTGTCCATGACCACACCTTTCCCGAACCGGCCGCCCTCAGGCCGCACACACCGACCGCGCCGGGCCCTCGAACAGGGCGCCGGCCCGCCACCGGGGAACCGAACCCCCCGCCGGTGCCACCCCCGTACCGGTGAAGCGGCGGGTGAGTTCCCCCACAACAGCCCTCCACGGAGGGGCGACCAGCCCTTTCGCGCCTTACGCTCGACAAACCGTACGGCCCCCGGATCCTCCCCCGCGCCCAAGACCAGCCGGGGGACTGAAGCACTCGGAGGTTCCCGCTTCATGAAGCTCACCGTCGTCGGCTGCTCCGGGTCGTTTCCGTCCGCGGACTCGGCCTGTTCGAGCTACCTCGTCGAAGCCGACGGCTTCCGGCTGCTCCTCGACATGGGCAACGGCGCCCTGGGCGAGCTGCAGCGCCACTGCGGTCTCTACGACCTCGACGCCGTGATACTGAGCCACCTCCACGCCGACCACTGCATCGACATGTGCGGCTACTTCGTGGCCCGCTACTACCGGTACGAGGGCGGCCGGCCCGCCTCGATCCCGGTCTACGGGCCCGAGGGCACGGAGCAGCGGCTCGCCGCCGCCTATGACGACGTGCCGTCCGAAAAGTCCATGAGCGAGGTCTTCGACTTCCGCACGCTGAAGCCAGGCACCTTCGAGATCGGCCCCTTCACCGTCCACACGGACGAGGTGAGCCACCCCGTGGAGGCCTACGGCTTCCGCATCGAGCACGGCGGCCGGGTGCTGACGTACAGCGGCGACACCGGCCCCTGCGGGGCGCTGGAGGGCCTCGCCGAGGGCGCGGACCTCTTCCTGTGCGAGGCGTCCTTCACGCACGGCAAGGAGGACCTGCCGGAGCTGCACCTCAACGGCCGGGAGGCGGGGGAGCAGGCGCAGCGCGCCCGGGTGGGGCGGCTGGTGCTCACCCACATCCCGCCGTGGACGGACGCCTCCGTGAATCTCCGGGACGCGCGCGAGGTCTTCGACGGCCCTGTCGAACTCGCCCGCCCGGGCGCCGTCTACGAGCTGTAGCCGCGGCGGTAACGCCTGAACGTTCGGCGGGAGCGGTAACGGGATCCGGGTTCCATGGTCCCACCCGGATCCCGTTTCCCCTCCCGCCGAACCGTTCCGCCGGCACTGCGGCGCCGCGGGCGGCGCGGGCGGCGCGGGCAGCGCGGAAACGGCGGAGGCCGTGCCGGGGGGTTTCCGGCACGGCCTCCGCCGTCGCTCCCGTCCGTCCGTCTCTCCGGCCGGTCACGCCTTGGTGAGGTCCTCGACCTCCTCCTCCGGTTCCCGGCCCGGAGTGGGCAGGTTGAACTTGGTGATGGCGAAGCGGAAGACCACGTAGTAGACCGCCGCGAACACCAGGCCGACCGGGATGATCAGCCAGGGTTTCGTCGCCAGGTGCCAGTTCAGCGTGTAGTCGATGAAGCCGGCGGAGAACGTGAACCCGTGGTGCGCGCCCAGGGCCCAGGTGACCGCCATGGATATCGCCGTCAGCACCGCGTGCAGCGCGTACAGCAGCGGCGCGATGAACATGAAGGAGAACTCGATCGGCTCGGTGATGCCGGTCACGAACGAGGTCAGGCCGACCGAGAGCATCATGCCGAGCACGGCCTTGCGGCGCTCCGGGCGGGCGCAGTGCGCGATGGCCAGCGCGGCGGCCGGCAGGCCGAACATCATGATCGGGAAGAAGCCGGTCATGAAGAGTCCGGCGCTCGGGTCCTCGGCGAAGAACCGGTTCAGGTCACCGGTGACGGTCTCGGCCCCGTCCTTGTACGAACCGATCTCGAACCAGGCCACCGTGTTCACGAACTGGTGCATGCCGACCGGGATCAGGGCCCGGTTGACCAGACCGAAGAGCCCGGCGCCCAGCGCGCCCAGCCCGGTCAGCCACTCGCCGACCGCGTGGATACCGTCCCCGATCGGGCCCCACACCAGCCCGAACACCACACCCACCAGCGTGCCGACGAAGGCCATGATGATCGGCACCAGCCGGCGGCCGTTGAAGAAGCCGAGCCAGTCGACCAGCCTGGTGCGGTGGTAGCGCTGCCAGAACACCGCGGCCAGCAGACCCATCACGATGCCGCCCAGCACCCCCGGGTTGTGGTATTGCGCCGCGACATCCGCACCCTCCTTCACCTGCGCCTCAGCGACGGGGAACGCGGTCAGCACGTTCTTGTAGACGAGGAAGCCGACGAGGGCCGCGAGCGCGGTGGAGCCGTCCGCCTTCTTGGCGAAGCCGATGGCCACACCGATGCAGAACAGCAGCGGCAGATTGTCGAAGATCGCGCCGCCGGCGGTGGCGAACACGGCCGCGACCTTGCCCCACTTCAGGCCGTCGTCACCGAAGACGTCGGGCTGGCCGAGACGGAGCAGGATGCCGGCGGCGGGCAGAACGGCGATGGGCAGCTGGAGGCTGCGCCCGACCTTCTGCAGACCCTGCCACAAACCGGAGCCCCGCCTTTTCGCGGGAGCCGCGTTGTCAGTCGTCGTACTCATCGGGTTCCTTCCGGAGCGGATGCGGACCCGGGACCCCGGCCCGTCGGGACACCACGCCGCGCGGTCTACACCAAGTGGTTTAGACCTCTTGTACCACGCTCCGGAACACTGAGGAAGCCTCCGGCCAAAGCTTCGCCATCACAACTGTGCATACCCACGGAAGCCCCGGTTCCAGCGGCGGAACCGGGGCTCGGGGCGTTCGGTGGGGCAACGGGACGCTGTCGGAAAGGAGTTGGTGAAGGAGGTCGCTGAGAGGTCGCGGAGAGGGCTGAGAGGGCGGCGTGCGGCCGGGGCCGGGCCGGCGGTTCAGGGGGCCGTGGCCCCCTTCTCCGTCTCCTGCTCCACGTCCTCCGGCTCCCGGCCCGGAGTGGCCAGGTCGAACTTCGTGATGGCGAACCGGAAGACCACGTAGTAGACCACCGCGAAACACAGCCCGATCGGAATGATCAGCCAGGGTTTGGTCGCCAGATGCCAGTTGACGATGTAGTCGATCAGCCCCGCCGAGAAGCTGAAGCCGGCGTGCACCCCCAGCGCCCAGGTGACCGCCATCGAGATCCCCGTCAGCAGCGCGTGGATGCCGTACAGCACCGGCGCGACGAACAGGAAGGAGAACTCGATCGGTTCGGTCACCCCCGTGACGAACGAGGTCAGGCCGACCGAGAGCATCATGCCCGTGACCGCCTTGCGGTGCTCCGGACGGGCACAGTGCGCGATGGCCAGCGCGGCGGCCGGCAGACCGAACATCATGATCGGGAAGAAGCCGGACATGAACTGCCCGGCGTCCGGGTCCCCGGCGAAGTAGCGGGTCAGATCGCCCTGCACCGTCTCCCCCTCCGCGCCCTCGAACTCCCCGGCCTGGAACCAGAAGAAGGTGTTCAGGAACTGATGCATACCGATCGGGATCAGCAGCCGGTTGGCGACCCCGAAGATCCCGGCGCCCCACTCGCCCATGTCGATCAACTGCTTGGCGACCCACGTCAGCCCGTCGCCCACCGGCTCCCACAGCAGCCCGAACCCCACGCCCAGCACCGTGCAGAGGAACGCCATGATGATGGGCACCAGCCGGCGGCCGTTGAAGAAGCCGAGCCAGTCGACCAGCTTGGTGCGGTGGTAACGCTGCCACATCACGGCGGTGAGCAGGCCGATGAGGATGCCGCCGAGCACCCCCGGGTTCTGCGGCTCCCCGTCCGGCAGCGCCTCGGTGACCGACCCCTCGACGGGGAAGGCCGTCAGGACGTTGTGGTAGACGAGGAAGCCGACGACGGCGGCCAGCGCGGTGGAGCCGTCGGCCTTCCGCGCGAAGCCGATCGCCACCCCGATGCAGAACAGCAGCGGCAGCCCGAACCCCCCGTCCAGGATGGCCGTGCCGCCCGTCAGCAGCACCTTGGCGGTCTTCGCCCAGAAGTCGCCCTCGCCGTAGGCCTCGATCAGATTGCCCAGGCTGACCAGCAGACCGGCCGCGGGCAGGACGGCGATGGGCAGCTGGAGACTCCGCCCGATCTTCTGCAGTCCCTGGAAGAGCACGGACGTCCAGGACTTGTGCGGCCGCCTGCCGGCGGTGGTGGCCTCCGAACTCATCCGGTTCTCCGATCCGCTCACTTCGCGCCGCCCGCTTCCCGCGCCCGGTTCGTACCGCCCGCTTCCCGGGGGTTGGCAGGCGCGGCATACTGGTGTAGACCAGTCGCCGGGTGCGTCCGACTCCGCCGCACCGCCGGGTGCGGCACCGGTGAGCGCCATCCTTCGCCAGATGGCGGACACATGCCCGCGAAGGTGGGCCAAACGTGGGTTAGCGTGAGGAAGCGGTCGGCAGGTCGCCGCAGTGCCGGACGAGCGTGCTGAGACAAGCGTGCCGAGAACACCAGGAGTGGACATGGCCAGCAAGGCTGAGAAGATCGTCGCCGGGCTCGGCGGGCTCGACAACATCGAGGAGGTCGAGGGCTGCATCACCCGCCTCCGCACCGAGGTGGCCGACCCCTCCCTCGTCGACGAGGCCGCGCTCAAGGCCGCCGGCGCCCACGGCGTCGTCAAGATGGGCAGCGCCGTCCAGGTCGTCATCGGCACCGACGCCGACCCGATCGCCGCCGAGATCGAGGACATGATGTAACGGCCACCGGACGGGCCGCGGCCCGTCCCCAGCACTCCCGAGGGTTCCGCTGTCCGCCGCCTCCCCGCGCCGGCCGGAGCCCTCGGTGGTTTTCGCGGACCGTCGGCTCCGTTCGCGGCCCGCCCCGGTCCCCGGCCCCGGCCCGTGCCCCGAGTCCGCCCGTCCCCCGGACCCGCACCCGCCCCGCCCCGCATGCCGCCGAACCGGAACGGCGCCTCCCGGACAGCCGATAGGGTCGGGGCATGCTTCTCAACGATGGAGTCCGCATCGACGGCCGCGCACCCGGCCAACTCCGCCCCGTCACGATCGAACGCGGCTGGAGCAAGCACGCCGAGGGCTCCGTCCTCATCTCCTTCGGCGACACCAAGGTGTTCTGCACCGCCAGCTTCACCGAGGGCGTACCGCGCTGGCGCAAGGGCAGCGGCGAGGGCTGGGTCACCGCCGAGTACTCCATGCTGCCCCGCTCCACCAACACCCGCGGCGACCGCGAGGCCGTCCGCGGCAGGATCGGCGGCCGCACCCACGAGATCTCCCGCCTCATCGGCCGCTCGCTCCGCGCCGTCATCGACTACAAGGCCCTCGGCGAGAACACCGTCGTCCTCGACTGCGACGTCCTCCAGGCCGACGGCGGCACCCGCACCGCCGCCATCACCGGCGCCTACGTCGCCCTCGCCGACGCCATCGGCTGGGCCCGGGGCAAGAAGCTCGTCAAGCCGGGCCGCGAGCCCCTCACCGGCACCGTCTCGGCCGTCAGCGTCGGCATCGTCGGCGGCGTGCCGCTCCTCGACCTCTGCTACGAGGAGGACGTCACCGCCGAGACCGACATGAACGTCGTCTGCACCGGCGACGGCCGCTTCGTCGAGGTCCAGGGCACCGCCGAGGGGGAGCCCTTCGCCCGCGAGGAGCTCAACGGCCTCCTCGACCTCGCCGTCACCGGCTGCACCGAACTGGCCACCGCCCAGCGCGAAGCGCTCGACGCGACGGCCTGACAGGGTCTCAGTGGTCCGACCGGGCCGGGGCGCGGAGGGCGCGCGGCGCCCGCCGGGCCCGGCCCGAACGGGCCGGCCGCCCCCGCCCGCGCGTGGTCCCGGCCCCGAAGGGTGAGGGCCCTGCCCCGGTCCCGCACCGAGGGGAGCCGGAGCCGAGCAGCGCGCCCGGCGCCGGACCGCGTCCGTCCGAACCCTGCCCGGCCGGCGCGGAGTCGGACGACCCGGGCCGCCGGGGCGCGAACCGGCCACCGCCCCGGCCGCCCCTTGGCCGGATCCGGTCCGATGACGGCAGCGGGGGCAACTCCGGCGCCCCGGCGTGCGTTAATACGGGTACGTACGGGCGTACGGGCCACCCGTCCGCCCACCCGCACCAGGGGAGGACCGCCGTCCATGGCACCGCGCCGCCGCACCACCACCGCCGTCACCGCTCTCGCCGCCGCGGCGCTCGCCGTGCCGCTCCTCACGGGATGCGGTGCCGTCGAGAAAGCCTTCGACTGCGCCCGGACCGCCGCCACGATCACCGAGGCCGTCTCCGACCTGCAGCGAGCCGCCACCGACGCCGCCGAGAACCCGGCCGAGTCCATCGACGCCCTCGACCGCATCGAACGGAACCTCGACACCCTCGGCAAGGAGACCGGCGACGCCGACCTGGGCAAGGCCGTCGACAAGCTCGACACGGCGGTCAAGGAAGCCCGCGACGCGGTCAACGACAACCGCACACCGGACCTCACCCCCATCACGGACGCCGCCGGCGAGATCACCGAGGTCTGCTCCCCGGGCTGACCGGACCCACCCCGCCCGCACCGGCCGAACCACCCGCCGGTGCGGCCGGGGCCACCCGCCGCACGGGCCCCGGCCACCGCCGGTGCGGCCGGGGCCACCGGCGAAGCGACCCACCCGGCGCGCCACGGCGACCGATACCGCGCCCGCCCGGACCGGCGGGGGCGCGGGGCGGAATAATCGCCGTCCATGAAGCGCCTGATCCTCGCCACCCGCAACACCCATAAAGTGACCGAACTGCGCGCCATCCTGGCCGACGCGGGCCTCGGCCCCGAAGCCATCGAACTCGTCGGCGCCGACGCCTACCCGGAGATCCCGGACGTCAAGGAGACCGGCGTCACCTTCGCCGAGAACGCCCTCCTCAAGGCCCACACCCTCGCCCGCGCCACCGGACACCCCGCGGTCGCCGACGACTCCGGCCTCTGCGTCGACGTCCTCGGCGGCGCCCCGGGCATCTTCTCCGCCCGCTGGGCCGGCCGGCACGGCGACGACAAGGCCAACCTCGACCTCCTGCTGGCCCAACTCGCCGACATCGCCGACGAACACCGCGGCGCCCACTTCGCCTGCGCGGCGGCCCTGGCCCTGCCCGACGGCACCGAACGCGTCGTCGAGGGCCGCCTCACCGGAACCCTCCGCCACACCCCCGTCGGCACCGGCGGCTTCGGCTACGACCCCGTCCTCCAGCCGGACGGGGAGACCCGCACCTGCGCCGAACTCACCCCGGAGCAGAAGAACGCCATCAGCCACCGCGGCAAGGCCTTCCGCGCCCTGGCCCCCCTGGTACGCGAACTGCTGGGCTGAGCCTGCTCGGACAGTGATGCCGGGTACGGCCACCTGACGACCCAAGGTGACGTACCCGGCATCTCCGGTGCGGCCGGTGGGACTCGAACCCACATGGGATTTCTCCCACAGCGACCTAAACGCTGCGCTTCTAACCAATTTAGCCACGGCCGCCGACCATGACCATCGTAGCGGTTCACGGCCTGCCCGGTCATGGTGGCAAGACCGTCACAACCCTGCGGTGTCGGCTCGGGCTCGGGATCCACGGCACCATGTGCTCGTCACCGCATGGCAGTTGGGGCAGAGCAGCCGCAGATTGCCCGGACGGTCATCGGTCCGGTCGCCGTTGATGTGGTCGATCTCCAGCGTCATCGGCTTCCCCTGCCACCGGGCTTCGGTTCCGCACTCCGCGCATTGCTCGGCCACGCCAATGGCCAGCAGGGCCCGCCTCAGCAGAGCCGTCTTGGTCCGGTGCCCTCCACTGCGCTTGACCAAGATCTCTTCCGGCTTCCTCTTCGGCACGGGACCGGGTCGGCCGCGCTGATGGGCCTGTCCAAGGAAGTGCGATGTGCTGATCCCGGCTTCCGCCGCCCACCGGCGAAGACGTCGGCGCGTCCGCTCGTGATCCGGGATGCTCAGCAACCGCAGCGCACCAGCGATGGAGACGGAATTCTGAATGGCCTGCCGCAGAATGTCCTTGCCCGGTGCCTGCTCGGCCGGGCCGGGACGGCGGCGCATATGGGATACATCGATCCCGAAGTGGGCGAAGCGGCGGAACAGGTGCCGTTCGAGGCCGTCGTATGGCTTTGCGCCGACGAAAACAATCACTTCGCCGATGTCCGAGCAGGATTCCGCCGCAACCGTCAGAAGGTCCTTCGTGTAGCGCCGGGAACCACTCACGACGCCGTCCCCGAGAGACGGTGCCGGTCGCGCGTGCCCCGGGGCCCTTTGTTGCGGCCCCGGTAGGTATCCGTTGTCGCATGGCAGTTGGGGCAGAGCAGCCGGAGATTCCCCAGCCGGTTGTTCCACCACCTGCCGTCGATGTGGTCCACTTCGAGCGGCAGACGCCGTCCGCGCCACATCGGCGCCATTCCGCAGAGGGCACAGAGGTGGGCAACACCGGCGTCGAGCATGCACTGTCTGAGCCGGTCACCGTGTACGCGCCGGGCACTTTCGGGATTCTGCTCGACCAGAATGTCCTCGGGCGTACGACGGCGGCGTCCGGCCCGGTTGCCGGAGGCGCGTGCCGTGAAGTGGGACGTGTCGATGCCCAGTGCCCGGACCCGGTTGCTGATGTGGGTGTGGTGCCCGCCGACGATGCCCAGGCCGAGACGGCGCAGGACTTCGTTCATGTTCGCAGAGGCTGCCACCGCCGGTTCGAGGATCTCCCTGGTCCAGCGTGCGCCCTCGCGCTCGAAGTGAGAGGTGTCGATTCCCAGGGTTCTCATCCGGGCGCTGAGGTACCGCCGACTGCCGCTTTTCGGGTCCACACCGAGCTTCACAAGAGCCTGGCTGAGGGTGCGGGAGGACCTCGCGGCTTCATTCAGTCGGTCGCGTGTGTAGGGACTCGACGGCATGGCAAACCCCCCGTTGAGAATCGAGTGCTCACTGCGGTCTCGAACTCATCAACGAGAGGGGCGTGACAGGGTTACGCCGTCCGGGGCCGTCGATCGTGTTCCGAGGACCCCGGACGTTCCCGAGACTGGTGTCGCCTACAGGGCCGGACGGTCAGGCGTTCGGCTGGACGGAGAGGTCCTTGAGGAGCTTGGCGACGTGGCCCGTGGCCTTGACGTTGTAGAGGGCGCGCTCGACCTTGCCGTGCTCGTCCACCACGACCGTGGAGCGGATGACGCCGGTCACCGTCTTGCCGTAGAGCTTCTTCTCGCCGAAGGCGCCGTATGCCTCCAGCACCGACTTCTCCGGGTCCCCGACGAGGGTGACCCGGAGGTTCTCCTTCTCGCGGAACTTGGCGAGCTTCTCCGGCTTGTCCGGGGAGACGCCGATGACGTCGTAGCCGGCACCGGCCAGCAGCTCCAGGTTGTCGGTGAAGTCGCAGGCCTGCTTGGTGCAGCCGGGGGTGAGGGCCGCCGGGTAGAAGTAGACGATGACCTTGCGGCCCGCGTGGTCGGCGAGGGACACCGGCTTGCCGTCCGCGTCGGGCAGGGTGAAGGCGGGGGCGGTGTCGCCGGGCTGCAGTCGCTCGCTCATGGTTCTCCTCGGTGGTGACGGACGGACGGCTCTCCCCGAGATTAACCGGGCGGTGCGAAGGATCCGCGGGGGTGCCGGGGGGCAACGCCGGGCAGGAGCTGACAGACTGTCCATCGCGGACGACCAGCACGGACGGAAACACCGATCAACTCAGGACGACGGAGGCAGCGCGGTGTCGGAAGCCAGGACCCCGGCGCAGATCGAGGCGGATATCGCCCGCAGGCGCCAGGAGCTCGCCGTGACGCTCGACGAGATCGCGGTGCGGGTGCACCCGAAGACGATCGTCGGGGACGCGAAGGCGAAGGCCGTGTCGGCCGTGGACCGTACGGCGGGGCGGGCCTATGTGGCGGTGAACCGCGCGCTGAACGACGTACGGGGCGCCTTCGTGTCGGAGAAGGGTGAGCCGCGGCTGGAGCGGATCGTTCCGGCGGCGGTGGCCGTGGTGGCGGTGGTGGGCCTGCTGGTGACGGTGTCCTCCCGGCGCGGTGGCGCCGGAGGGCGCACCGGGGGCCGGGGGCGCCGGCGCTGAGCCGGCCGCCCGGCGGGCCGCGTCGGCGCCGGTGATACAGGGCCCGTGGCATTCCGGCGCCGCTCGGCAGGTACCTTCGTGGCGTGAGCCAGAACGCTACGCACGATGACAAGCTGCCCATCCGGATGCTGCACGACCGGGTGCTCGTCCGCACCGATATCGCGGAGGGCGAGCGCCGCTCCACGGGCGGCATCGTCATCCCGGCGACCGCCGCGGTCGGGCGCCGCCTGGCCTGGGCCGAGGTGGTGGCCGTGGGGCAGAACGTCCGGACGGTGGAGCCGGGGGACCGGGTGCTCTACGACCCGGAGGACCGGGCCGAGGTCGAGGTTCGCGGGGTGGCGTACGTCCTGATGCGGGAGCGGGATCTGCACGCGGTCGCGGCCGAGCGCCTGGAGGGCGCGGAGGATTCCACGGGGCTCTATCTCTGAGTGGCGGTCTCCGGGCGGGCTTCGAGCCGGTCTCCGGATGATGAAGTCCGGGTGATCTCCGGGTGATCTCCGGGTGATCTCCGGGCGGTCCGGGGACAGCCCTCCGAGCGATCCGGGATCAGCCCGGGGATCAACCCCGAACGGCCCGGGAGCCGTCCGCCGAGTGGCTCGGCAGCGGCCTCCGGGCCGTTCCCGTCTCCGGGCCGTTCCGTCTGCCGGCCGTCAGGCGGCCGCGCCCGCGGTGGCCGTGCTCGTGGCGGCCGTGCCCGCGCCGGCCGTGTCCGTGCCGCCTCCGCCGTCGGCGCCGCCGTCCGTTCCGCCGGGTCCGACCGTGCCTCCGGTGTCGCCGCCGGTTCCCCCGGATCCGCCGGTGTCTCCGCCGGTGCTGCCTCCGGTGTCGGTGCCCCCGTCGGTGCCGCCGTCCGTTCCGCCGGTGTCACCGCCGCCGCTGCCCTTGCCGTCGTCCGTGGGCGGCGGTTCGGAGCCCGTGGGCGGTGCCGTGTCGCCGGGGCCGTCCGTGCCGCCGGTCTCCTCGGTCTCCCCGGGGTCCTCCGTGTCGCCGGAGTCGCCGGTGTCCTCCCAGGGCCCCTCGGTCTCACCGGCTTCCTCGAACGCGTCGCCCGGGTCTCCCGGGTCGGGGTCGTTCGCGCCGTCCATCAGTTTGAGGTCGAAGCCCTCGGCGGGGCTGCCCTTCAGGGCGGCGGCGGTGTACTGGCCCCAGATCTGGGCGGGGTAGCCGCCGCCGTTGATGCGGGCCATCCCGGTGGCTCCGTAGAGCTTCTTCTGCTCGCCGGTCTCGGAGTCCTGGCCCATCACCGCGACGACGGTGGCGAGGTCGGGGGTGTAGCCGGCGAACCAGGCCGCGCGGTCCTCCTCGGCGGTGCCGGTCTTGCCGGCGGCGGGGCGGCCCGCCGAGCGGGCGGCGGTGCCGGTGCCCTTCTCGACGACGCCCTTGAGGACGGAGGTCGTGGTGTCGGCGGCCTCACGGCTGATGGCCCGTTCCGTCACCCTCTCCGGCAGGTCGAGTTCCCGCTCACCCTTGATGATCTTGGTGACGAGGACGGGTTCGCGGTGTTCGCCGTGGTTGGCCAGGGTGGCGTACGCCTCGGTCATGTCGAGGACGCTGGCGGTGGCGACGCCGAGGGCCACGGAGGGGTCGGGGGTGAGGTCGGGGGTGTCCTCGGGGAGCCCGAGGCCGACGGCGGTGCGGCGGACGGCGGCCGGGCCGACGTCCTGGGCCATCTGCGCGTAGACGGCGTTGACGGACTTGTCGGTGGCCTCGGCGACGCTGAGCTGCCCGTAGCTCCGCTCGTCCTCGTTCTCCGGCTTGTAGCCGGTGCTGCCGGACCGGGCCTGCACGGTGCGGCCGCTGGTGCCGTCGTAGCGGGCGTTCGGGGTGATGGTGCGGCCGTCGAGGGTCTCCGCGCCGGTGTCGACGGCGGCGGCGAGGACGAAGGGCTTGAAGGTGGAGCCGACCTGGTAGTCGCGCCGGGTGGCGTTGTTGACGTACTGCTCGGTGTAGTCGATGCCGCCGTACAGGGCGACGACCTCGCCGGTCTTGGGGTCGATGGAGGCGCCGCCCGCCCGCACGTAGCGGTCGACCTCGCGGTCCTTCTTGTCGAGCTTGGACATCAGCTGTTCGTCGACGGCGTCGACGAAGGCGTCCTGCCGCTTCCGGTCGATGGTGGTGGTGATGCGGTGGCCGCCCGCTTCGAGGGCGTCCTCACCGATGATGTTGTGGGCGGAGAGGTACTGCTTGACGGCTTCGACGAGATAGCCGCGCTGGCCGCTCATCCCCGAGGAGGGCCGTCCCTCGGCCGGGGTGGGGAACTCCATGCGCGAGCGCTCGGAGCGGCTGAGCCAGCCCTCGTCGACCATGCCGTCCAGGACGTAGTTCCAGCGGGCGAGGGCGCGGGCCTTGTTCTCCGGGTGGGTGGCGATGTCGTAGTAGCCGGGGGCGTTGAGCAGGGCGGCGAGGTAGGCGCCCTCGGCGGTGGTCAGATCCTCGGCGTTCTTGCGGTAGTAGGCGTGCGCGGCGGCCTGGATGCCGTAGGCGCGGCGGCCGAAATAGCTGGTGTTGAGGTAGCCCTCGAGGATCTCGTTCTTGCTCGTCTCGCGGTCGAGCTTGATCGCGATGATGAATTCCTTGGCCTTGCGGCTGAGGGTCTGGTCCTGGGCCAGGTAGTAGTTCTTGACGTACTGCTGGGTGATCGTCGAGCCGGACTGCTTGCCCTTGCCGGTGGCGGTGTTCCAGGCGCCGCGCAGCATGGCCTGCGGGTCGACGGCGGACTCGGTGTAGAAGTCGCGGTCCTCGGCGGAGAGGACGGCCCGCTGGACGTGTTCGGGTACCCGGTCGAGCTTGACGTTCTGGCGGTTGACGTCGCCGTCGGTGGCGAGCTGGGTGCCGTCGGAGTAGAGGTAGACGTTGCCCTGCCGGACGGCGTGCTCGTTGGCGGCCGGGATGCCGACGAGCAGGTACGCGGTGGCGAAGCCGCCGCTGAGGAGGAGGACGATCAGCAGGACGCCGCCCAGCACCATCCGCCAGGTGGGCAGGAAGCGGCGGAAGCCGGTGCGGCCCGCGCGGGCCCCGGCCCCGGCCCCTGCTGCGGACCCTGCCCCCGCCCCTGCCCCGTGCCCGGCGTGGCTCCCGCCGTCGCCGGCCGCTTCCGGCGCGGTGGCAGCGGCGGCCGCCGCGGTGGGCCGGGTTTCGGGCCCCGCCCCGGGCTCCCGTGCCGGCGCCGGCTCGCCGGGTCCCGCCGGTGCTGATCCCGGCTCCCGCGCCGTTCCCGGTTCCGTCGCCGGCCGGGGCTCCCCGGCCAGGGTCGCGTCCGCCGCCGGTGCCGCACCCGGTTCCGGGGTCCGTTCCGGCTCGGGCGCCGGCTCCGGCTCCGGCCCCTCCCGCGGTTCCCGTTCCGGTCCCGGGCCCGGCGGTTTCTGCTGCTGCGGCTCGTCACTCATATGTCTGGGGACTCCTCGGCCGCCACCAAAGGTTGTATGGCGGCGGTCACTGTCGGGGCGGGCTGATCAGCGGGCCTGCGCCACGAGGCGGACTGTCGCATCATCATTTCCGCGTGCTGGGGGCCGGAGCGCCCGGCGGGATGCCGGGACACACCGAAGGCCCTCCCGGGCCACCCTTACGGCTGACCGGATGGCGGAAAAACATGCACACTCGCTGCGTCCGCCCGGCTAGGCTCATCCGTTTGGGGCGATTTCGGCGGTGATCGGCGGGTGGCGGGTGGCGGCCGGTGGCGATCGGCGGCCGGCCGGCGACGAGCGGGGGCACGCGTGCGCGGGGGTGGGGGAGAGGGCGGCGGAGCGCGCCCGGGCGGCGGGCCGCGGCTGTACGGGGCGGTGGCGGCGGGCGTCTTCCGGCGCCACACGACGTACCGGATGGCGACGGCCGCGGGTGTCTTCACCAACACGGTCTTCGGCCTCATCCTCACCTTCACGTACACGGCCCTGTGGGAGCAGCGGGACGGGCTCGGCGGCTACGACCTCTCCCAGGCGCTGACCTATGTCTGGGTGGGCCAGGCGTTGCTGATGCCGATGGCCACGATGGGCGGCGGCTTCCAGGACGAGCTGATCGAACGGATCCGCACCGGCGACATCGCCGTCGATCTCTTCCGTCCCGCCGATCTCCAGTGGTGGTGGCTGGCGCACGACCTCGGCCGGGCGGCGTTCCATCTGCTGGGGCGGGGCGCGGTGCCGTTGCTGGTGGGCGGGCTCGTCTTCGATCTGGCGTTCCCCGCCGGGCCGCTGCTGTGGGCGGCGTTCCTGCTGTCGGTGCTGCTGGGCGTGGTGGTGAGCTACGCGATCCGCTTCCTGGTGGTGCTGTCCGCGTTCTGGCTGCTGGACGGCCAGGGCGTCGTCCAGGTCTCGGCGCTGGTGGCGATGTTCTTCTCCGGGATGCTGCTGCCGCTGACGGTCTTCCCCGGGGTGCTGGGGGAGGTGGCGCGGATGCTGCCGTGGGCGTCGATGCTCCAGGTTCCCGCGGATGTCTTCCTCGGGAAGTACGGCCTGCGGGAGCTGGCGGGGGCGTACGGGTTCCAGGCCGGGTGGGCGCTGGCGCTGCTCGCGGCGGGGCGGGCGCTGCAGTCGGTGGCGGTGCGGAGGGTGGTGGTCCAGGGTGGCTGAGACGCGCCCGCGGCCGACCGGGCCCGGGGACCCACGGGACCCGGGGCCGGCTCCGGCCGGGCGGGAGGCCCGTACGGGACCGGAAGCGGAAGCGGGACCGGAAGCGGAAGCGGGCCCGGAAGCGGGAGCGGGAGCGCGAATCCGGACGGGGACGGAGACGGAGACCGGGACGGCCGTCCCGCGCCGGGCCGCCGGGCTGCGCGCCTATGTCCTGATCACGGCGATGTGGGTGCGCTCGACGCTGGTGTACCGGACGTCCTTCGTGCTGACGGCGCTGGGCAACTTCGCCACCACCGCCCTCGACTTCGCCGCGATCCTGCTGATGTTCTCCCACGTGGACGCCCTCGGCGGCTTCGGCTTCGCGGAGGTCGCCCTGCTGTACGGGACCTCGGGCACGGCCTTCGGCCTGGCCCATCTGCTGCTGGGCGGCATGGACGGGCTCGGCGGCCGGGTCCGGAGCGGCAGCCTGGACGCGATGCTGGTGCGCCCGGTGCCGCTGCTGGCCCAGGTGGCGGCGGACGGCTTCAAGCTGCGCCGTGTCGGCCGGCTCGCGCAGGGGCTGCTGGTGCTGGGCTGGTCGCTGACCGTCCTGGAGGCGGACTGGACGCCGCTGAAGGTGCTGATGGTGCCGGTGACGGTGGTGAGCGGGGCGGCGATCTTCGCGGCGCTGCTCGTGGTGGGCGGTTCCTTCCAGTTCTGGGCGCAGGACGCGGCGGAGGTGCAGAACTCCTTCACCTACGGCGGTACGACGGTGCTCCAGTACCCGCCGACGGTGTTCGCGCGGGAGCTGGTGGGCGGGGCGGTCTTCGTGGTGCCGCTGGCCTTCGTGAACTGGCTGCCGGTGCTGTTCATCCTGGGCCGCGACGACCCGCTGGGCCTGCCGGGCTGGGTGGATTTCCTGTCGCCGCTGGTGGCGGTGGCGTGCTGGGTTCCGGCCGGGCTGGTGTGGCGGGCGGGGCTGCGTTCGTACCGGAGTACGGGGAGCTGAGAGGGCGGAGATGGACGGCGGCAGCGGCGGCGGCGGGAACAACGGCGGCGGCGGGATCGGCGGCAGCGGCGGCAACAACGCCGGCGGCGGAGCCGGCGAGGGGCGCGAGGCCGGCCGGCAAGGCCCGCCCGGCCCGGGTGGCGCGGCCGGTGGCGGAGCCCCGCTCATCGAGCTGGACGGCGTGGAGAAGGTCTTCCGGGTACGGCGCCGGGTGGGGCGGCTGCGCCGGGAGCGGTCCGAGGTGCGGGCGGTGGACGGTATCTCGTTCGGGGTGCGGCGTGGCGAGATGGTCGGCTACATCGGTCCCAACGGTGCCGGGAAGTCCACCACGATCAAGATGCTGACCGGCATCCTGGTGCCCAGCGCCGGCCGGGTGCGGGTCGCCGGCATCGATCCGGCGCGGGAGCGGCTGCGGCTGGCGCACCGTATCGGGGTGGTGTTCGGGCAGCGGACCACGCTGTGGTGGGATCTGCCGCTGCGCGACTCGTACGCGCTGGCCCGCCGGCTGTACCGGATCCCGGACCGCCGCTTCCGGGAGAATCTCGACCGCTGCGTCGAACTGCTCGGTCTGGGCGCGCTGTTGGACGTGCCCGTGCGGCAGCTCTCGCTGGGCCAGCGGATGCGCGGTGACATCGCCGCCGCCCTGCTGCACGATCCCGAGGTGCTGTATCTCGACGAGCCGACCATCGGCCTGGACGTGCTGAGCAAGGCAAAGGTCCGGCGCTTTCTCGCCGACGTCAACGCCGAGCGCGGCACCACCGTGCTCCTCACGACCCACGACCTCACCGATATCGAGCAGTTGTGCCACCGGGTGATGGTGATCGACCACGGCCGGGTGGTGTTCGACGGCGATCTGGACGGCCTGCACACGGCGGGCGGCAGTGAGCGGGTCCTCGTCGTGGACCTGGAGCGGGAGCTGCCGCCGATCGATCTGTCCGGGGCGGGGCTGCCCGGGGTGCGGGTGGTGCGGACGGAGGGCCCGCGGCAGTGGCTGGCGTTCCCGGCGGGCGGGAGCGCCGCGCCGGTGGTGGCGGCGGTGGCCGCGGACCACCCGCTGGTGGACCTGTCGGTGCGCGAGCCGGCGATCGAGGATGTCATCGCCCGGATGTACGCGGAGCGGGCGGCGTTCTGAGCCGCCGCCGGCCGGAGGGCGGTCGTCCGGGCCTGCCCTCCGGTCCGGCTTTTCGCGTCGTAGGGGCCCTCCCCGCCGGGCAACGGTTCGCGTGGGGCCCGGGATTGCCTAGGGTGAGGTCCATGATGAGCGAACCCTCTGAACTACGGGCCTCCGACGCCGACCGTGAGCGCGTCGCCGAGGTGCTCCGCGAGGCCGTCGCCGAAGGGCGCCTGACGATGGAGGAGTTCGACGAGCGGCTCGACGCGGCGTACCGGGCGCGCACCTACGCCGAGTTGGAGCCGCTGACCCGCGACCTCCCGGTCGGCGGCGGCGCGGGCCCGCTCGCGGTGCGCGGCCCGGGGGAGCCGGCCGCCACCGGGACGGCCGGTGAGGTGTCCTGGCCGTCGCGGATCGGCGGCACGCCCAGTTCGAAGTGGGCGGTCGGCATCCTGGGCGGCTTCCAGCGCCGGGGCCGCTGGGTGGCGCCGCGCCGGTTCACGGCCGTGACGGTGATGGGCGGCGGCGAGATCGATCTGCGCGAGGCGCGGTTCGAGGACCGCGAGATCGTGATCCGCTGCTTCGCCGTCATGGGCGGGGTGAACGTCGTGGTGCCGCCCGGGATGGGCCTGGACGTCCGCGGCTTCGGCCTGATGGGCGGCTTCGACCAGAGCAAGGTGGACGAGGGCGACCCGGGCGCGCCGAAGGTCGTGGTCACCGGCTTCGCCTTCTGGGGCGGGGTCGGTACGGAGCGGAGGCTGCCCAAGGAGGAGCGCCGCCGGCTCAAGGCCGAGCGCAAGCGGCGGGAACTGGAGGAGAAGCGGGGGACGGACGGGGACCAAGGCCGTCTGGAGAAGCGGGAGCGCGGGGAGCTGGAGGGCTGAGCGACGCGGGCCTGCGAAGCCCGGGAGGAGGCCGCTGCGGGGACGGGGCCGGGGTCGCTCACCCGGTGGGTGGGGACGGTCAGTTCTTGTTCAGCGTGCGCGTCACGCCCGCGACGACGGCCGTCGTGAGCAGCCAGCCTGCCGCGATCAGGGCGTAGGCCAGACCCGCCGGGGCGTCCTCCGTCCAGTGCCAGGCGTTGCGCTGGCCGAGGCCGCCGATGGGGATGAGCAGGTCGAGGGTGTAGACGACGGCGCTGAACGGGGCGCCCTCGCCGGGTTGCGTCGCCACGGGCTCGTGGGCGCTGAAGACGCCCGTGCCGAGGAGGGCCAGGGCCAGCAGCCACACCCCGGCCAGCCAGGGCCGGTAGCCGTAGCCGACGGTGCCGTCGAGCAGGTGTCCCCAGGCGCGTCCGGCCGGGCGCAGGGTGCGGCGGCGGTGGCGCTGCTTGGCCAGCAGGACCCGGCGGGCGTCGTCGTCGTGGCCGATCTGCCGGTACCAGCCGGCGAGTTGCTCGTACGGCTGCGGGGCGTAGCCGGGCTCCCGCCGGATCCACGCCAGGCGGTGGCCGACGGCGTCCCGCCCGCCGTCGTCGTCGCCGTGCAGCTCGCCGTAGACGAAGCCCTGGAGGCGCACGACGTCCGGCCAGGCTCCCCGGCGGTCGTGCAGCGCCGTGACGCGCGCTCCGCGGAGGTCCACCGCGCCCGACGGGGGACGGCGGGGGTGAGGACGAGATCGTCCGCGCGCATCCGTGCGCAGTCGAGGGCGGTGTCCTCGCCGTCGAGGACGGCGCCGTCGAGAGTCAGCTGGCCGGATATGGCGGCGCCGCGCAGGCGCACCGCTCCCCGCGCGGTGAAGCCCCGCGAGCAGACGAGGGTCGCGATCGTCGCGTTGTCCGCGAGGAGCGCCGCGTCTGCGGGGTTGAGGCACTGGGCCCCCTCCATGAACAGGCCGCCGGAGAGCTGCGCTCCGAGCAGCCGCAGGCCGCCGTCGGCGGTGAATCCGCCGCGGCAGAACACGGCACCGCCCATGACGAGGCCGCCGGCCGACAGCGCCCAGTCGCCGGGGGCCGAGAGGTGGGCGCCGTTGAGGATCAGCTCGCCGGTCACCTGTGCGTTCATGAGGGAGAGCCGGCCACGGAGGACCGACAGCCTGAGATCGAAGCGGCCTTCGACACGGGCCATCGCGGCGTCGATGCCGCGCAGCTGGCTGCGGGCGATCGTGATGGTCCGGGTGGAGGCTCCGTGGAAGCTGATGTCCTCCTCGAACCGGCACTCCTCGAACCGGAGGGTGTGCGCGATCTCCGCGCCGGCCAGGTCGAGACGGCCGCTGATCCGGGCGCCGGCCAGCCGCAGGGCCGGGACCGATCCCGGCTGCCCCCGGTGTCCGGCGAGCAGCAGGGCCGCCACTACCGAGGCCCGGACCGTGCGCTCGGGCCCCCATGGCTCCTCACCGGCTCCGGCCCCGGCTTCGTCTCCGGCTTCGTCTCCGGCTCCGCCTCCGGCTCGGGGTCCGGCTCCGCCTCCGGCCGGGCCGTCGCCGTCGGGCCGGCGCGGACGGAGGTCCACCGGGCGGCCCACGGGGAAGGCGTCCCACAACTCGCGCTCCGGCGCGGTCAGTTCCTCGTACGACAGCACGCTGTCAGGGTATCGATCAGCGCCCGGGCATCCCGGCGCACCGGCCGCCTCATGAGCCGTGACGCGGTGCCGGAACGGCTGGGGCGGGCGACGACGGCAGGGGCCGCGCTCCACGACACGGGAGGCTCCGGCCCGGGAACTCAGAGCCGGGCGGGAGCCGTGGCCCTGAGGTCGTCGAGGTCGATCGTGCGGGCCATCTCCCGGTAGCCGTCGTCGCTCGGGTGGAGATGGTCGCCGGAGTCGTAGGCGGGCAGCAGGCGGTTCGGCTGGGACGGGTCGCGCAGGGCCAGGTCGAAGTCGGCGACGGCGTCGAAGACGCCGCCCGCGCGGATCGCCTGGTTGACCTGCTGTCGTACGGCCTCGGTCTGCGGCCCGTAGCCGCGGTGGCCGCCGAAGGGCAGCAGCGTGCCGCCGACGACGGGCAGCCCGCGCCCGTGCGCCTGCCGCACCATCTGCCGCAAGCCGTCGACGATCTGACGGGCATCCAGCTGACGTGGCGTCTTGAGGATGTCGTTGATGCCGAGCTGGACGACGACCGCCCGGACCCCGCTCCGTTCCATGGCGTCGCGCTGGAAGCGGCTGAGGCCGCTGGGGCCGTTGTTGGGGGAGAAGCGGCTGCCGTCGACGAGGACGCGGTTGCCGCTGATGCCCTGGTTGAGCACCCCGTAGCGGGGCGCGCCGGTCTCCGCGCGGAGCCGCTCGGCGAGGAAGTCGGGCCAGCGGTGGTTGGCGCCCGCGGTGGAGGTGATGCCGTCGGTGATGGAGTCGCCGAGGGCGACGACGGTGCCCTCGGCCTCGGTGCTGTAGACGTCGACCCCGGTGAGGTAACGCCAGTACGGGCTCTGCTCGGTGTACGCGGTGCCGCGCGGGTCGCCCGTCCGGTCGCCCTCGGCGAGGTAGGAGGTCTGGCGGGCGTAGGGGTGGTAGGTGACGGGGCCGGAGGGGGTCGGTGAGTAGGTGGAGACGAGCAGGTCGGCGGCGGCAGGAACGTTCAGCCGCACGGGGTCGCTGACCGCGGCCTGCCCGGCGGGTATGGAGACCGACGGGCGGCCGGCGAAGGTCAGCCGGCGCAGGGTGCCGGAGGCCGCCGTGGGGTTGCTGGGCGCCGCGGCCAGGGCGATGGTGGCGCCGGTGATGGACAGCGGCCGGGTGCCGTAGAGGTTGGAGAGCTGTATGCGGGCGGCGGTGCCGCCGATGCTGGTGTGCACGACGTTGCGGATGGACTTGCCCGCGTGGCCGTGGAAGGAGTTCGGCTCGGCCGCGGCCGGGGCCGTCGCCCAGCTGCCGACCCAGCGGCCCGAGACGGCCGGGGCGGCGGAGTTGCGCTGCTGCCGGGTGGCGGCGCTCGGGTCACCGGCCGCGCGGTCGCCGCCCACGCCGACGTAGATGGCGACGGAGATGAGCACCACCACCGCCGCGAGGGCGGCGAGCAGGGCATAACCGTTCCGCTTGGTCACGCGCGGTTTTTCTCCTCGAACGAGGGAGCGGTGGCTCCCGTTGGTGCGTTCCCCGGTCGGGGGCGGCGAGTTGGCGGCTCTCCGCCGGGTCGCTCCATGATCCCACGAGCGGATCACGTTTCTGATAAGGGGCCGCTTCGATCGGCTCCGCAGGGGTAGACGCGGGAAGTTCGCGGCGCGTTCCACCTGGCAGGCATGCGGACAGGTGTTCCCCGGCACACCGTGCCCCAGTGCCGGGAAAGCCCGGGGGCCGGGAGGCGGGGGCGCCCCGGCCCCGGCCTCCCGGCCCCCTTGCTTCCCTTCCCGGCCTCCTTGCTTCGTGCTTCCGTTCTCGGGCTCTCGGGTGCCCGGCGATTGGCCGGGGCGTGCTGTGCTGTCAGTGCTGTGAGTGCTGTGAGTGCTGTCAGGTGAGGACGTAGTCCCCCGTCGGGGCCGACTCCGTGCCGTCCGCGTACACGACCGTGATCCGGTAGTACAGCGTGGAGTTGTCCGGCGCCGTGGTGTCCGAGTAGTCCCAGGCGTCCGCGTCCAGCGGTGTGCCGGTGATCCTCACGTACGCGCCCTCGGAATGGTTCCAGCGGTAGATGTGGAAGCCGGTGGCCGCCGTTCCGCTGGGGTCCGTCTCCGGCGAGTACGCCCACCGGAGGTCGACTCTGGAGAGATAGCGATAGAAGTCGTGAGCCTCCAGCCACTCGACGGGGCCGCCGGCCGGCGTGGCTTCCGCCGGCCGCATGTCGAGTTCGGTCACCTCGGTCACGGCCGTGCCGTCCCGTCCGGGAGCGAGGGCGTTGCCGTCCTTGTCGACCGCGACGACCGCGTAGCGGACGTGTTCGCCGTCGGGCAGGGTCTTGTGAAGGGACCAATCGCCACCGGTCTCCAGATCCTCACGGACGCTGTTGTCTACCTCGGTGTACGACCACTGCCCGTCGGCATACGTGCCGCGGTGGACCTCGTAGTGGTCGAAGTCGGTGGCCGGGCTGTCGTCCCAGGCGAGGCGGACGCCGTTCTCGACGGGGGTGGCGGTCAGGCCGGTGACGGGGCCGGGGGCCGTGTAGTCGCCGATGTGGTCGACGGTGATCTCGGCCGAGGCGGGGCCGAGGTTGCCGACCTCGTCGGTGGCGCGGACCCAGTAGGTGTACGTCGTCGAGCGCTTGACCGTGGTGTCCTCGAAGACGCCGGAGGCGTTGCCGATATGGGCGCCGTCACGGTAGACCTCGAAGTCGGCGAGGTCTCGGTCCTGCTCCCGGTTCCAGGACCAGGTCAGGCTGACGCCGCGCTCCCCGTCCACCGCCTTGAAGTCGTCGGGGACGAAGGTGGGCGCGGTCTTGTCCCAGGTCTCGAACTCGGCCGTGCCGGACGCGGGGGACTCGTTGCCGTGGGAGTCGACGGCGGTGACGACGTAGTAGGCCCAGTCGCCGGTGGGCGGCGGCGTCTCGGTGAACCAGGAGCCGCTGATCGGCTCCGGGCCGCTCACCAGGTTCGCCTCCGTGAGGGCCACGGACCTGGTGGTGGAGCGGTACACCCGGTAACCGGCCAGGTCCGCTTCGCTGTTGGAGTCCCAGGAGAGCTTGACCGTGGTGGTCAAGCCGATGTTCCAGTTGTCCTCCACACCGGTGGGCGCGGCGGGCGCGGTGCGGTCGGCCGTGGTGACGGACTTGCCCGCCGTCGGCGCCGAGCGGTTGCCGGCCTTGTCGATGGCGCGGACGCGGTAGTGGTACGTCTCACCGGTCGCGGGCGGGGTGTCGGTGTAGGAGGTGGCGGTGGTGGTGGCCAGGTAGCTCCAGGTGGTGGTGGAGTCGCGGCGGCGGTAGACCCGGTAGTCCTTGAGGTCCATCTCCTGGTTCGCGGACCACGACAGCTGCGTCCGCGCGGCGGTGTCGTCGTAGGCGGCGGCGAAGCCCGTCGGCGCGAGGGGCGCGACCTTGTCGACGTCGGCCGATGTGCGGGGGAGGTAGTCGAACTTGACGTTCGCGGTACCGGTCCAGTTGACGAAGTCGATCCGCAGGGTGTGCCGGCCGGACGGGACGGTGACGTTGACGGTCTTCTGCTGCGTGGTCGAAACGTTCTTCCAGAGGTCGACCTTGCGCACGCCGTCGAGGTACACGCGGATGCCGTCGCGGGACTCGACGGGGAAGGAGAAGGGGCCGCCGGAGCCGAAGTCGCGGGTCACCGTCCAGCGGACGCCGAAGTAGTTGCCCGGCAGGCCGGAGGCGGGAGCGCCGGTGCCCCAGTCCTGGCTGATCCGCGAGTCGCAGTCCGTCCGGGCGGGGGTTCCGGAGAACGTGGTGTTGGCGTAGAACTGCCGCTTGAAGACGAGCGGGGCGCACCTCACGGCGGTCGCGGTGGTCGGGGCGCCCAGGGCGGCCTCGGCCGTGGGGGCGGTGAGCATGCTCCCGGTGGTGGCGAGCACGACACCGGCGGCCAACGCCGCCGCGGTGCGGGGGCGGCCCGGGGCCGTGGTGGGTCTGACTGGAGTCATGTGTCCCTCAGGGTGTGCGTCGGCGGCGAAACGGGAGTGAAGGGAGGCCGCCGACGATCAAGACTTCTGGGGGAGTGACCTGGTTGTACGCCCCCGGGCACGGGCTGAGGCCGCCGTCCGGGCTCGGGGCTCCGGGCCCGGGGTCCGGGGTCCGGGGTCCCCGGGGTCCCGGCTCCGCACCCCGGAGGTGAGGGCCGGGCCGGGGCCCGGGTCCGTGAGTTCCTCGGACCGGCCGCCCGGACGAACCCC
The DNA here is from genome assembly GCF_000719865.1 of Streptomyces albus subsp. albus. Taxonomy (GTDB): domain Bacteria; phylum Actinomycetota; class Actinomycetes; order Streptomycetales; family Streptomycetaceae; genus Streptomyces; species Streptomyces albus_E. The sequence continues at coordinate 33,798 of NZ_JOID01000024.1, read as the reverse complement.
CCTTCGGCGCCGCCGGCGGCTTCGACCGGCTCGGCAGGGGTAGACGTGGGGAACTTGTGGCGCGTTTCACTCGTGACCGGTACAGGGACAATGCGACGGAGGGCAGGCGCGAACGGGTGGAGCGGATGGAACGGAACGAGCCGGATGAATCCGGTGAAGCGGGCGGCGCGGGCCGCGCGGGCGGTGCGCGAGGTGCGCGGCAGGCCCGGAGTACGAGGCGTGCGGACGGCGCGGCCGAGCCGGCGCGCGGCGCCGGAGCGTCCAGTACGGCCGGCCGGGCCGGTACGGCCGGTGGAACCGGCGCGGCCGGCGCCGTCGGCGTGAAGGGCGCCCCCGGCGGAACCGGCGCGCCCGGCGGCAAGGGCGCGCCCGGTGACGCCGCCGCGCCCGCGGCCCCCCGCCCCCGGGGAGGCGGCGGCCTCACCTACAGCGCCGCCGACGAGGAGAAGCGCCGCGGCGTCCGCCGGATGAAGACGACCGCGACGGGCCTGCTGGTGCTGGTCGCCGTGGTCTACGCCCTCGCCGAGTGGGCGCACTCCGCCGGGGCCGGCCCTTGGGCGGGCTATGTGGCGGCGGCCGCGGAGGCCGGCATGGTGGGCGCGCTCGCCGACTGGTTCGCGGTGACGGCCCTCTTCCGTCACCCGCTGGGCCTCCCCATCCCGCACACCGCGATCATCCCCACCAAGAAGGATGTCCTGGGCCGCAGCCTCGGCGACTTCGTCGGGGAGAACTTCCTCTCCTCCGAGGTCGTCCGGACCAGGCTGCGCGCCGTCGGCATCAGCAGCCGCCTCGGCGGCTGGCTCACGGAGCCGGCCAACGCCGAACGCGTCACCGCCGAACTCGCCACCGCCCTGCGCGGCGCGCTGACCGTGCTGCGCGACTCCGACGTCCAGGCCGTCGTCGGCGAGGCGATCACCCGCCGCGCGGAGGCCCGGGAGATCGCGCCGAGCCTGGGCGTCATGCTGGACAAGGTCGTCGCGGACGGCGGTCACCACCGCGTCGTCGACCTGGTGTGCGTACGGGCCCACGACTGGCTGGTGCTGCACAACGAGTCGGTGATGACGGCCGTAGCGGGCGGCGCCCCCAACTGGACCCCGCGCTTCGTGGACCGCAAGGTCGGCGAGCGCGTCTACAAGGAACTGCTGCGCTTCTTCCGCGAGATGCGCGACATGCCCGACCACCCGGCGCGCGGCGCCGTGGACCGCTTCCTCACCGACTTCGCGGCGGACCTGCGCGACGAGCCGGACACCCGCGCCCGCGTCGAGCGGTTCAAGAACGAGTTCCTCAACCGCGACGAGGTGCAGGACCTCATCGCCTCGACCTGGAACGCCGTGCGCCGCATGGTCGTCGCCGCGGCCGAGGACGAGAGCAGCGAGCTGCGGGTCCGGGCCCGCACCGGGCTGCTGTCCCTCGGCACGCGGATCTCCTCGGACGCCCGGATGCGGGAGAAGGTCGACGGCTGGCTGGAGGACGCGGCGGTGCACGTCGTCACGACGTACCGCGACGAGATCACCTCGCTGATCACGGAGACCATCGCGAGCTGGGACGCCAAGCACACGACGAAGAAGATCGAGGCCCACATCGGCCGCGACCTCCAGTTCATCCGCATCAACGGCACGGTGGTCGGCGCCCTGGCGGGCCTGGTGATCTACTCCGTGAGCCGGGCCTTCGGGGCGTAGGCGGGGCCGGGCGCGGGCCGGCGTGTGGCGGGCGCGGGCCGGTGGGCGGGCGCCGGCCCGGGGGCGGTCCGGGGGACGCCGGCCGTACCCCGTGCCGCAGGCCGCGGAAAAAACTTCCGCTGCTCACAGGTGTTCCGGGGGACACTGGGGAGCCCGTCCGAGTACGGCCGCCCCCGTCGGCGTCCGCCCTCCCGCAGGAGAACAACCAGCGTGTCCCGCAAGCCCCGCAGCAAGCCTCGTAGCACGCCCGGAGCAGTGAACCCGGGTGACTCCCCGCGCGGGGAGAACCCGGGAAGCCCGCCGGGGACCGCCGGCAACACCGGCAGCCCCGCCAACCCTCCGAGCACGGCATCACGGGGAGCCGCCCTCCCCGGACCGGACGACCCGGCCCTGCGCGCGGACTGCGCGAACTGCTTCGCGCTCTGCTGCGTGGCCCTGCCCTTCGCCGCCTCGGCCGACTTCGCCGCCGACAAGCAAGCGGGGCGCCCCTGCGCCAACCTCCGCCGGGACGACTTCCGCTGCGGTATCCACACCGAACTCCGCGAGCGCGGCTGGTCCGGCTGCACCGTCTTCGACTGCCACGGCGCCGGCCAGAAGGTCTCCCAGGTCACCTTCGGCGGCCGCGACTGGCGCGGGCACCCGGGCAGCGCACGGCAGATGTTCGAGGTCTTCCCCATGATGCGGCAGCTCCACGAACTGCTCCGGTACGTGGCCGAGGCGCTCGCCCTGCCGGCCACCCGCTCCCTCCACGCCGACCTCCGCCGTGCCCTGCGCGAACTGGACGACCTCACCCACCGGGACGCCGAAGCACTGCTCGCCACCGACGTGCCGGCCGTCCGGCACGAGGTCAACTCCCTGCTGCTGCGCGCCGGCGACCTGGTACGGGCCCAGGCGCCGGGACGGGGGAGCGGCCGTCCGCGCAACCACCGCGGAGCGGACCTCATCGGCGCCCGGCTGCGCAACGCGGACCTGCGCGGCGCCGGCCTGCGCGGCGCCCTGCTCATCGCGGCCGACCTGCGCGGCGCGGACCTGCGCTCGGCCGACGTCATCGGCGCGGACTTCCGGGACGCGGACCTGCGCGGCGCCGACCTTACCGGCGCCGTCTTCCTCACCCAGCCACAACTCGACGCGGCCCGCGGAGACACCGCCACCCGGATTCCCCCAACCCTGCGGAGACCGTCCCACTGGTGACGGCGGCGACCAGAAGATCTGAAGGAGTGGCTACACGCAGCCGGTGTCACCGGCCCCGTCGGCGGATGTCCACCAGGCGGTCACTCGGGCGGCCATCGCGTCCGGCCGCAGTCCCCGGGGGTTGAGACCGAAGTGGTCCTCCAGTTCGCGCCGCAGGAACTCGCGGATCTCCGCCTGGCCGGCGCCGCTCCGGAGGCGCTGGAGCAAGGGGGCGAGCATGCAGTCGTACTCGTCCCGCACCTCGTCGGCGACGCCGATCGGGTCCCACTCGTTGAGCAGCTGCCGCAGGCCGTTCTCGGCGGCGCCGGTTCCGGGTCGCGCCGCTCCGGGGTGCCGCCCGGGGACCGCCGTCATCGCTCGCCCCCGTGGTGATCCGGACGAAAGCGGCTCGGCAGAGGTACCGCTCGGGTGGGCCGTGCCCCGGCCCGACGCCTCGGGCGTGGCCCGCATGGCGTGTCAACCACGGAGCAACTCCGTCCTCAGCCGCTTCCCCGGCTGCTGTACGAGACGGAGCCCGACCTCCACCAGCGTCCACCCCACCCGGCTGCGCAGCGGCAGCGGCAGCGGAGGCCGGAGGCCGGCTCGGTCCCCCAGGCCGGAGTCGGCACCAGTGGGGAAGCGGGGGCCCGGCGGGGGCTCCGGGAAGGGGAGGGCGGTGCCGGCGTCGCGGCGTAGTTCGGTGGCCCGTATCTCGTGGAGCCGTAGATGGATGTCACAGTGCATGAGGGGTCTCCGTAGGGCGCGTTGTGGCAGGTGGCGGACGAAACGCGAGTGCAGGGGCGGTGCGGGGGCGGTCTGCCGCGGACGGGCGGAGCGGGCATGGCGGAGGGCCGCCCGGATGCGGTACATGCCGGGACGGAGCCGGCGGAAACGCGGAGCGGTTCGGTGACTCAGCCTGCCGTTCCGCCCAGTGCTTTGGCTAAGGGTTTTTCACGGGGTCCGGCCCCTCCGGTCGGCTCGAACCCCCTTCGCGGAACCGGGAGTCGGGCCGGACGCGGCCTGCCCCGGAGCCCGGTTTCAGGAGGTCACGCGGGCGCGGGACCGGGTCCGGGCCGACGGTCCCCGGGCCCGTCCGGTTTCTCCTCCGCGCGCGGGAAGGCGTGGACATGGACCCGGACCGGAGCCGAGCCCTCCGTCCCGGCCCGGACGGCCCGTTCGCGGTAGCCCTCGATGACCTGCTGGAGCTCCTGGTTCATCTCCTTGGCCAACTCGGGCGTGAGCCGCATGCTGTAGTCGCTCACCTCCCCGGCGTCGCGCCACTCCTCGGACCACTCGTTCATGGTGCCGAGCCAGGTGCTCAGCTCCTGGGCGTGGATGGTCGCCACCTCGTGGAGGAGGAGGTTCAGCGCGCCCCGCACGGCCGGGTCCGGGTGGCCGGCGAAGTCCGCGGTCCGGGACTGGATGCCCCGCTGCGCCGCCCGCCACCACCGCTCCCGCGCCGTCCCCAGCTCGGGTACGTCCACGACGAAGCCGTGCTCGGCGAGCTGCCGCAGGTGGTAGCTGGTGGCACCGCTCGACTCGCTCAGCCGGGCGCCGAGTTGGGAGGCGGTGGCGGGGCCGTACTCGCGCAGCGCGCCGAGCAGCCGGATCCGCAGCGGGTGCGCGAGCCCGCGCAGGGAGCGCGGGTCGAGCGACCGTACGTGCTCCGCGATGCCGTCGCCCGGGGCCGGGCCGCCGGCCTCGGGCGACGGCGAGTCTTCGGCGGTCGGGCGGTCTGCGGCGCCTTCCCGGTGGCCGGGGTCTCCGGCAGTCACGGGGTGGCCGGTGTCCCCGGCGCGGGCGGGGTCTTCCGAATCCGCGGCTTCGTTCTGGCTCATGTCCCTCAGAGTAGGCATGCAAAGACTCCCTTGCAATAGGTTCTTTGCAAGTAATCCTTTGCGTTCTGCGGGGAGTTGGCGCCGAGCCGGAACCGGACGGGAACCAGGGGACGGGGATGGGGCCGGGCCGCCAAGGCCGCGGCCCGCCCCTCAGCGTGCGTAAGCGGTCGGCGGCACGCCCACCGTCGCCGTGAAGTCCCGTACGAGATGAGCCTGATCGCTGTAGCCGAGGTCGGCCGCGAGCCGGGGCCAGTCCACGGCCGTCTCCCCGGTCGCCCGCTCCAGGGCCTCGTGGATCCGGTAGCGCAGGAGCACCCACTTCGGGCCGACGCCCACGTAGGCGGTGAACAGCCGTTGCAGCGAACGCACCGACACCCCCTCCGCGGCGGCGAAGTCGGCGACCCGGCGGATGGAGCGGTCCGTACGGATGCGGTGGACGAGGTCCATCGCCAGGTCCGCCCGCGGGTCCGGCTCCGGGCCGGCCGCGAGGAGGAAGGAGTCGAGGGCGGCGACGCGTTCGTCCTCCTCCGCCGGCTCCAGGACGGCGGCCGGGGCGCCCGCCGAGCCGGGGGCGGCGAGCAGGCCGGAGCCGCCGACGGCGCCGGAGCCGCCGGGATCGGGGAAGACCTCGGTGTGCGGCAGCCGCCGCCCCGTCCAGTGCGACACCGGCCAACCGGGCGCGAACGGCCGGAAGCCGCCCGGCCGGAACTGCACCCCGCACACCCGCCCGGTCCCCGCCAGCTTCCGGGTGAACAACTCCAGCCCGATCCCGCTGAGTTCACCGAAACCGGATTCGAATCCGGATCCAGCCCCGGAGCCGGGCCCCGTCCCGTTCCCGTACCGCTGGAAGACGAGGTTGACGCTGGGGTGCGGCACGACGTGGGTGGCGTACGGCTCGGCCAGATCCCAGTCGATCAGCCAGTAGTGCTCCACGTACCGGCGCAGCGGCTCGGCGTACGGCAGGCGGCGCCGGAACCGTACGCGCGCGAGGAGTTCCGGGGCGTCCACGATGCCCCGGGTGTCACGCCGCGGACCCGCCATACCGACCGCCTGCCATGCCGGCGATCCTATGTCGCGTTTCTTCAAGCCGGCCCCGGCCGGTGCCTCGTACCGTCGGGCGCATGACGACGAAGATCAGCGAACTGCTCGAAGCGGCGGCGCGGCAGGCCGTGCCGGTCGTCCGGAGTATCGGCGACGAGCGGCTCGGCGCGCCCACGCCCTGCGCCGACTACACCGTGCGCGACCTGCTCAACCACCTCCTCCACGTGGTCATCGGCTTCCAGGCGCTGGCCGCCCGGAAGGAGGCGGACTTCGCCACCACCCCCGACCACCTCGCCCGGATCGGCGACGGCTGGCGGGACGCCTTCGCCGAGGAGACCGAGCGCCTGGCCGAGGCGTGGGCGGCGCCGGGCGCGGAGGAGGGCCGTACCGGGGCGATGGACCTGCCGGCGCGCACCGTGGGCCACATGATCCTGCTCGACCTCAACGTCCACGCCTGGGATCTGGCCCGGGCCACCGGCCAGGGCTTCACCCCGGACCCGGACTGCGTCCGCGAACTCGCCGGGCCGGTGGCCGAGATGGCGCCGATGGGGCGGCAGTACGGGGCCTTCGGGGAGCCCGTACCGGTGGCGGACGACGCCCCGGAGTTCGAGAGGCTGCTGGCACTGATCGGCCGCGACCCCGCCTGGACCCCGCCCGGCCGGGGCTGACGGGCGGCCGCACGCGGCCCGGCGCCGGCCCGGGCCCGGAGCCGCCTGCGCTGCCGCGGACCGAGGAAGCCGAGGCCGCCCGCCGCCTCTCCGGGGCGCCGTGTGGCGCGAGGCGGGCGGAGACCACTCAGGGCGGCTCGGCGCCGGTGTGGTCGACACTGCCGCGTCCACCATGCGGGGCGTCAACGCGGGTCATTGGGCGCTTGCGGTGGGGCGGACGACGATTTCGTTGACATCGACCTGCGAAGGCTGGGAAATGGCGTAGGCGATGGCCTTCGCTATGGCGGAGGCGGGCAGAGCCACGGCGCGGTAGGTCTTCATGGCCTCCCTGGCAGCGGGGTCGGAGATGCCCTCGGCGAGTTCGGACTCGGTCACGCCCGGGGAGACGAGAGTGACCCTGATGTCCCCGGTGGACTCCTGGCGCAGTCCTTCGGAAATGGCGCGTACGGCGAATTTGGTCGCGCAGTAGACGGCGGCGGTGGGAGAGACCTCGTACGCGCCGACGGAGGCGATGTTCACGAAGTGCCCGCCGCCCTGAGCGCGCATAGCGGGCAGGGCGGCGGCGATACCGTGCAGGACTCCCCGCACGTTCACGTCGATCATCCGGTCCCATTCATCCGTCTTCAGCGCTTCCAGCGGCGAGAGCGGCATCACGCCGGCGTTGTTGACCACCACGTCCACTCGGTCGTAGCGCTCACGGGCGGCGGACATGAAGGCCCGGACATCGGCGGCATCCGTGACATCCAGCCGCCGGAACGCCGCGATGCCGCCCGCGGTGGTGATCTCCTCGGCCAGCGCTTCGAGACGATCGGCGCGTCGCGCCCCGAGGAACAAGCTGTGGCCGTCGGCGGCGAGCCGGCGGGCGGTCGCCTCTCCGATCCCGCTGCTCGCTCCGGTGACCGCCACGACCTTGGTTGCGTCCGTCATGCCTGCGTTTCCTCTCGATGGAGCACCAGGTGCTCGTGATGGAGCACACCGTCACGGATGTCGCCCGTCGCGGTGAACCCGGAGTCGTCGACGTAATCGATGTGGCTGCCGGTCACCGTGTAGCGGCCCGTGTAGGCGCTGCTTCGGTTGCCGCGGGCCTCGTCGTACCGGCCGTCCGCCCGCAGCTCCTGGCGGATGTGACCGTCCGCGGTCACCCACATGCCGACCACGTCGTGATGGCCCTCGTCCGTGTTCGCTGTCATGACGAACTCCCCTCGTCGATGGGTGCGGATCCGTCCGCCCAACCGAGTCTGGACAGGTCAAAGACGGGCGACCAGGACGTGTCCTGCCCGGGTGCACCGCACCCAGGCAACACGCCGTCCCTGCGGCTTAGGCTGAGGACATGACCGACAACCCCCTGGGAGAGTTCCTGCGCGCGCGCAGAGCGGCACTGCGGCCGCAGGAGGTCGGCATGGCGAGCTGCGGCGTGCGCAGAGTCGCCGGACTGCGCCGTGAAGAGGTCGCCGTCCTGGCCGGGATGAGCGCGGATTACTACACCCGCCTGGAACAGGGACGCGAACGCCACCCCTCGGCCCAGGTGCTCGACGCGCTCGGCCGGGCCCTGCGCCTGGACCCCGACGCCCACGCGCACCTGCACCAGCTGGCCGGGACGGTGCCGGGCAACCAGTTCGCCCACACCACGGACCGGGTCACTCCCGCCCTTCGCCGGCTGCTGGACGGGCACCCGGGCTCCCCGGCGTTCGTCATCAACCGGACCTTGGACATCCTGGCCGCCAACGCCTTGGCCGAGGCCCTGCACTCACCCTTCGAGCAGGCGGACAACCTGGCCCGCATGACCTTCCTCGACCCGGCGGGCCGACAGTTCTACACCCGGTGGAGCCGCACGGCACAGGCCACCGTGGGCCATCTGCGCCAGGCGGCCGGCCTCGACCCGGAGAACCCGCGGCTGCGGGAACTCGTCCGCGTCCTCACCGCGCACAGCGCCGACTTCACCCGGCTGTGGACCGCCCACGCCGTGCGTGGCAAGACCCAGGACGCCAAGCATTTCCTCCACCCCGAGGTCGGCACCCTGAACCTCACCTACCAGGCCTTCGACGTACGCGATGCCCCGGGCCAGCAACTCGTCGTCTACCAGGCCGAACCCGGCAGCCCCAGCGCCCAGGCCCTCAACCTGCTCGGTTCCCTCCACGCCACCTCGAAGCAGACGGCCATCTAGCCGGAACGACGGGGGCTCGGCGGGCAGAGGCCACCCGGCGCGGGCCCGGCGGGAGCGGGCGCCGAGGCCGGGCCCGTACGCACCGCGCGGAGCCGGCCGCCCGCGCAACGTGCCCGCCCGAAGGCAGCCCGGAAAACCCGGAATGCTCCGTTCGGGTGGCCGGGTGCAACCGCATTCGTCGGTTATGTGTCTGCCAACCCAGAGGAGTGAAAAGGGGCGTTTTCCGGCGGTACGGACGTTCCGTCCAACCGCCGCGCCCGCTCCTCGCGAAGAGAAGGAGACACATGAGGTATCGAACCCACCCGGGACAGCCGGAACAGTCGGAACAGCCGGGACGCCCCGAGCCGCACGCGGCCGGCGACGAGCCGGCCCGCGGCCGCCGCGGCCCCCGCAGGCGCGCCGCCACCCTGCTCGCCGTGACGGCCCTGTGCGGCGCGGCCCTGCTGCCCGGGACGAGCGGCGCCACGGCGAGCGAGGCCGGGCGGACGACGCAGGCGGTCGGGGCCACCGGGGCCGCCGACGCCGACCGCTACCGTCCCCACCGGACGGAGCGGATCGCGGCCGCCGTGCTCGGCGACGACCGTCTGATCACGCTGACGGCGGTGCGCTCACGCGTCGACCGCCTGGCCGCCACCGTCCGGCTGGCCATCTTCACCAAGGAGCGCGGCCGCTGGGCCGAGGAGGACCGGGCGATCGTCGGAGAGCGGGACGGCTGGTTCTGGTTCCCGCTGACGGGCGACGGCGCGGTCTGCGAATTCTCGACGTCCAACGCCGAGTTGGAGTCGATCGAGATCAGTCTGCTGATCACCCCGTCCATCGGCTGCTCACCGGTCCACCGCTTCCATGTGGAGGACGGCGAACTGATCCCCGACTGAGCACACGGGACAGAGGCACGACAGCAGGACGACGGAACCCAGCGGGGCGCCTCCGGGGAACAACGGGGGACGGTGAGGCGCCCGGCTGAACGACGGGGGGCGCGGCGGAGCCGGCCGGCTGACGGCGGCTCCGCCGCGGCCTGCGCCCATCGCCCCGTCACACCGGGGCCGAGGCGACTCCCCGCCCTCGGGCGGGGCGAGCGGACTCCCCCGCCGCCGGCGCGTGCGGCAGGATGCGAGGCATGACATCCGACCGCCGCGCCACCGGTGCCACGCTGTTACCGCTGACCCTGGCCGCCGTCACGGCCGTCACCGCCGTCGCCGTTCTCACCGGCTGCGGTACGAAGCGCCCGGCGGGTGAGGACGGAGGTCCCCCCACGGCGGCCGGCGCCCCCGCCACCGCCGGATCGCCCGGATCAGCCGGATCAGCCGGTGCCTCCGTGCCGCCGAGGGCCCAACTCGAGGAGCGGGCACGGCGGATGGGCTCGGCGATCGAGCTGATCTACGTGGCCGAGGTGCCGGGCTTCAGACGCGCACAGCAGTCGGCCGGTGTCTACGGCGGCGATGGCTTCTCGGCGATGTACGTCGCCGCGTCGGGCGGCGGGACGGTCCAACTGTCGGTGGGCCGGGGGACGTTGCGGGACAGGGAGGAGTGCGAGCGAACGCCTCTCTCCTTCGCGGACGGTGGCGGTGGGGGCGGGAAGGTGGCGTGCGAGCGGGACGGCGACGCCTGGTACCGGACGTCGGGCGACGCGCACGAGTACGCCCGTCCGGAGGACGGCCACGTGGTGCGGCTGACCGCCGACCGGGAGAGCGCCGACCGCGGGATCCTGCGCAGCGGGGCCAGGGACGTACGCCCGGCGGACGACGCGGAACTGCACGCCCTGCTCCCGCCGCTCCCGGACAGGGGAGGCACGGGCGGCGAGGGCACGGGCGGCGCGGGCGGCGGCGGACAGCAGCCGGAGCGGGGAGACCTCCCGCCGGAGGGCGACGGCGCCCCGAACAACAACGTGGACGTGGGCGGCTGACGCGAGGCGCGCCACGCCGGGGCGGACACCGCCCCGCACCGCCTACGCGGCCGGATGCGCACCCAAGTCCGGAGCCGGACGGAATCCCGGGCCCCCATCCCGGACTGCCGCCCGGCCGTCCGCCAGGCCGTCTGCCCCGTCGCCCGCTCGTTCCGGGCAGGGCAGCCCCGGCGCGGCGCGATTGGGGGAGCAGGCCACGACGGCCAGGGACAGAAAGGCGGGTGCTCCGAGGTAGTAGCCGAGGGACACGTCCCCGCCCCGCAGCAGCGTGCCGGTCAGCCGGCCGACCAGCCCACGCAGACGGGCGGCGCCACCGTCGACCGGGGGTTCGCAGCGCGGCGCGTACTCCTCCAGCCGCGCCCCGAGCCAAGCCGCGGCGCTCTCCGCCCCGTCCCAGGAACCGGCCACCAGTTGGGCCGGCTTGAGCAGCCAGAGCGCCACCTCGATGGGCGGCAGCGGCGAACGCAGGAACTCCTCCGTCAACGTGCGGTGCAGGGCCACCCGCTGGGCGCTCGCGTCGGGATCGGCGCCGGGCCACGGCTCGACGGGCAGCCGCCGCCGGGACTCCCTGTCGAATTCGGCTTTCTCGCCAACCCACAGATATCCGTGAAAGTGCACGGCAGTTCGCTTTCCGGAGGGGTCTCTCGCCGGGCCTCCACCGTGCCCGCCACGCCGCACCTAAGCCGCCGTATGAACGGGCCCCATGAAGGGCTCCAACGACGACGGGCGGAACGGGCGTGACCGGCACGGGCAGTGGAGAACGGCGAGGAGACCGTGCGGGACCTGCTACGCGGAGAGCCCGAAGCGCGCCGGCTCGATACCGGCCGCCAGGAGCTCGTCCGTGGTGAACCGCAGCGGCTCGGCCTCCGGCCGCTTGCTGTCACCGAGGGCCCACACGTTCTCACCGACCTTGGCGAGCGTCACACAGGACTCGCCGTCCGGATGGGTATTGCCGCCACAGGCCTTCGAGAAGACGGCACCCGTGAGGGGGAGGTCGTACATCTCGGATGTCCTGGAGTTGTGTTGTTCAGTCATGCGGCCATCATGGATCCCGGAATGGTGAATTCTCTAGGATCTTTCCTGTTCGCGCAAGAACTCGTCCCGCACGCCGGAAACCAGTCTCAGCATTTCCGTGCCGTACAAGGCTGCGGAGCTGAAGGCGTCGAAAGTCCGCAGATACGTTTCTATATCGCGCGGATCGCGCGTGGTGATCTCTGAATGAAATGTTTCGACAAGAACCAGTCGTTCGTCATGGATGCTGAAGCAGGTCATGGGAAAGTCGGGCATGCGGCGGTTGAGTGGCAGCACGCCCAGAGCCACGTTGGGGAGCCGGGACAGCGACTTGAGGCGGTCCAACTGCATCGCCATGACAGCGGACTCGCAGATACGCCACCGCAGGACGTGTTCGCAGATCAGGAAATGGAAAGACCGCTGGGGGTCGTACAGGACACTCTGACGCTCCAGCCGCGCGGCGACCGTCTTGGCCCTCGTCTCATCCGGCAGCGCAGGGGGAACGGAGAAAACGGCCCGTACGTACTCGGGCGTCTGCAGCAACCCGGGGATCAACTGCCCCTGGAACAGGCGTAGCTCAGTAGTCCGGTCCTCAATGGCCTTGATTGCCTTCTGATGCTTCCACGGCCCCATGCGCCTGAGCACCCGCCATGCGGTGGTTTCCGTGGCCGTGGCCCGGGCCGTCCGCAGGAACTCGGCCTTCGCCTGTTCGGAGACCCCGAGTGCCGTGAGGATCAGCTCGACATCTCTGACCGACGGCAGGGTCCGGCCGTTCTCGATCTTCGACAGTTTGCCGGCGGACATGGCGGCACTGCGCGCCACGGAATCCCCCGTGCGTCCGGAGGCGATTCTGAGAGCGCGCAGTGCCGCACCGAGGTCTCGCTGAGGGCTGTCGTTCAAGCCTGGTGGGACTTCCGGTAATCGGAGAACGGAACCGCGTGGGACTGGGCGATGTCGCGATAACGCCGGTATTCCCGGAGGCGGTCCGAGGGCAGCGGTTCGGCTCCCTGGAACTTGCCGTCGGACGTGTAGTGCATCCGATAGACGCGTTCGTCATCGAAGAGCCAGAAGTCGTGATCCGGCAGACCGGTGACTTCCTTCTCCGCGAGATCGATGATCCCGATCTGCTCCCCGGCGGTGATGTTCCCCGGGTAGGCGGAGAGTTCATAGCGCAGGTAGTCGGTGAGGGGAGAGCGCAGCACGTGCACGCGCGATACGGACTTGCCGAGGTCCGTCATGGAACGAACCCACGGGTTGTCGCTCCATTCGGGCGGCATGGGCTCTCCGGCGAGGAAGGCGGCATACTCGTCCCGCTCGTCCTCCACGTCGTAGACGCTGAGGGTTTCCAGCCGGAACGCGGTTCGCCGGAATTCCTCGAAGAGCCGGCCGAACTCATCCCCGGTCAGCATGGAAGAACTCTTCGAGTACGGCGGCGGGGACGAGGACGGCGGTCTCGCCGTCCGGAAGATTCAGTTGAGCCAGCCGATCCGGATCGGATACGACGTAACCCTGCACGATGTAGTCCTTGGTGTCCTCAATGGCCCACAGGGTCGGGCACGAGCCATTCTTGCAGTCAGGGTCACCCGACAGTTTGTGCAGCATCGATATCCCCCGGTTCTCTCTGTTGCGTTGATGCTGCGCTATGCGGGATCGCCAGGTCAAGGCGGGCAGCTTTCCACAACGAGAAAGTCAAGCCTGTGTTGACGGGGTGGCGGAGAGCATCCCGCGGGGGCGAGTCTCGGGCATCAGCCGGTGCACGCTCGCGCGAGGTGACGGTGGGTACGAACCGGGCGCGCCAGAGGCGGGCGGGGCCGGTGGAAAACGGAGTGCGGGGCCGCCGGCCCGACGCCTAACGTGCCGCCATGCGTGTCGTCTTCACCAAGGGCCCCGGTACGAGCTACGACATCGCGGTGCACCGCGAGACCGGCGCGGCGCTGGCCCCGCGCAACGGCCCTGGCGGACATCCGTACCTGCCGCACGACCTCGTGCACTTCCTGGTCGAGGCGGAGGCGGGCATCGAGCTCGGGGTGTACGGGCGGCTGGCCGCCGGCGACAACGGCCTGTTCTGGCCCGCGGACCCCGCCGAGCGGAACAAGGCGGCACGCCGCCGCAAGACGAAGCCGGCGAAGTCCTCCCCGCGGGCGCGAGCCGACATGGAGCGCTCGGAGGAACTGGCCGGCATCGCCGTCCCGGTCTGGGAGGTACGCCGCGGCCACGCCAAGACCCTCCCGGCCTACGTGCGGGCCAAGGAAATCCCGCCGGTCGTCGACCGCATCGTGACCCGCCTCGACGAGTACGCGAACCGCTGGCACGCCTTGCCGGTGGGCGGCTCACTCCAACTCACCTGGTAGGCCGGGGCTTCTCGGCCGCAGGAGCCACCATCAACGGGTCCCTTGGTGATCGGTTCACATCGCTCCGTGGCGCACCGCGGAGACGAAGGCGGCCCACTCTCCGCGAGGCACGGCGAGCACGGGCCCGGCCGTGTTCTTGGAGTCGCGCACCAGCATGGATGCGGGCACGGTGGCGACCTCCAAGCACTCGCCCCCGGAACCGTTGCTGTAGCTGCTCTTGTGCCACTGGATGCCCGTCGGTACGGGGTGAGACATGCCGCTCAAGGTCCCTGGGCGGCTGGATCCGGATGGCGGCTGAGAGGCCGACGGGTCTCCAGAAAGCCTTGTGGGCCTGCCAGGGCTTGAGGGCTCAGCCGAGATTGCCATGACGCAGCTCCTTCGTGAACGCGCTCCATGCCGACGGTCCGAACCACAGCCCCTGCCGACCGGGCGACTTGGAATCACGGACCGCTGTGCCGCGCCTGAGCAGGGCGGCTTCAACACATTCCGTGGGGCCCGCGCTGCTGTATGACGACTTGAACCAAGCGTCATCAGGTATGGCGGGCTGACGTCCTGCGCGCATCACATCTCCCTGCGGGCTTCGTCGATCAAGGCCGATGACGCGGCCATGTCCAATGCTTGTGCGCGCAGGTAGTCGAAGGCAAGCCGGTAGTGGTCCAGCTCCTCGTCCTTCTCCATGAACAGGGAGCCCACATGGGTCTCCACGTAGACGACGTCCAGGGACGGTTCCGGCCCGCCCAGGATGACGAAGCTGCCCTTGGCGGCGGAGTGCGCCCCCTTGGCGAACGGCAGGACTTGAAGCGTGATGCCGGGAGCTTCGTTGGCTTCCAGCAGCCGGGTGAGCTGTGCGCGCATCGTCTCCCGGGAGCCGACCACGCGACGCAGGACCGACTCGTCCAGCACGACCCACAGGTGCGGTGGATGCGGTCTGCTCAGAATGGCCTGTCGCTTGATGCGGAGGTTGACGAGCTGCTCGATCTCCTCCGGAGGACGTCGCATCTCCGAGGCGTGCTGTACGGCCTCGGCGTAGCTCCGGGTCTGGAGCAGTCCGGGAACGTAGACACAGGCGAAGTGGTCTTCGCGTACCGCCTCATCTTCGAGCGTCAGGAGAAGACTGGCGCTTTCTGGAAGGTAGTCGGCGAAGGAGTGCCACCAGTTCTGCTGCTTCGCTTCCTTGGCCAGTGCGACGACCGCTTGCCGTTCCGCGTCACTGGCGCCGTACTCCCGGCAGAGCGCTTCCACCACAAGCCACTTGACCGGACCCTGCTGAGTCTCGTAGCGGCTGATGGTCGCCTTGGACACCCCGACCAGCCGGCCCGCCTCCTCCAGCGTCATGCCGTTGCGCGCCCGCAGCTTTCGCATCATGGCGCCGAGCTGACGGCGGCGTGTGGTGGCTTTCGCTGCCAACGGTTGTCTCCCAGGGAGCTTGGCTGCTTCATCGCTCGTGGACGCTGAGCAGGCTATGGGGCTCGGCGACCGGCATCCACCGCGTTCACTCGTGCGGGTGGGAAGTCCGTGAGAAGTTACATGAAGAGAGTTCTCACTGCCATTCTTTCTGCGTCAGCACGGGGACGTGACCCAGGGCGAGGTGTCGGCTGACAGCCGCAGCGCCCGGGGGGGAGAGGCATGCTGGAACTCGGGGCCGCGGAGACCCGCACCCGGTCTGTCATCGTGTTTGCGGCTGAGGCGACTCAGCTGCAAAAACTGCGATCGCTGGTCAGAGAACAACTTGCACAGTGGGATATGCCGGCGCTGGCTGAGGAAATTCAGCTGACTGTCACCGAGCTGGTCACCAACGTCATCAAACACGTCGGAGCAGGATCGGCGGCGACGCTCATCCTTGAGCAGCTCCCCGACCGGGTACGCGTCGAAGTGCACGACGAGAGTCGCGAGCTGCCAGTGCTGAGGGACGCGGACTGCGACAGCGAGTGCGGCCGCGGACTGCATCTGATCGCCGCGATGGCGTCCGACTGTGCCGCGGCGCTCACTTCTGCCGGCAAGGTGGTCTGGTGCGAGTTCGTGCTCGTGCCCGCGTATGACCGCAGCCGTGTTGACCGCGCCACGGCAGCGCTGCAGAGCTACTGCGACGCGGCCGGCGTCCGTGTCTCCTTCTCCTCCCCGCCCCGCAGTCTGCCGTTGATGGAGGAACTCGCCTTCGCCCTCATGTCGGATCTCCTGCACTGCTGCGCAGCACGGGGTGGTGATGGCGTGAGCATCGTCGAGCGTCTGGCGTCCTCCTGGACCGAAGCGGGCGAGGCGACCCGGCCGTCGGGGAAGTGCGGGCACACTGAAGGCCGAGGCGAGCGGCGAGACGGGCTGCCAGCTCATGAAACCGATGTGGCGTATCTCGTCACCACACCAGGAACTGATACCTAATCAGTGCACCTCGTCACCCGGCGTCGTGTCGATTTGTCCGCGGATCTGCAGCCGCAGACGGCCTGTGGCGTCCTTCTGCTCGGGCCATCCTGCGCTGCGGTGCACCGCTGCACGCGAGGTGAGAGATCCACAGTTCAGGGTGCAGTCCCGGCGAACCCGGACGTCGACTTGGCTATGTCGACTGTCCACCGCACCTGTCCTCCAACAGGAACATCAGCCTTGAAGGTTGGGAAACGATTCCTTGAGAATGTTGATCAAGTCTTGGGCCGATTTGGCGTCCAGTTGAATGCTCTGGCTGGTCTTCCCCTGGATCTTCCGCTCGGGAGATCCATAGGTATCCAACTGCAGGATGCGCTGCCCCTCTATGGTGAACACCCGGTAGCCACAGCTCACAGGCCCGTGCACGCTCCGGGCGTCAGAGGGCCGTGACTCAAATTCGTTGATCAAAGCCATGGGGCACATGTTTCCACGATGAGCGCGGTGAAGCACTGCCGTGCGGCATCTTGCTCAACTTGGATCCTGGCCTCCGTAGTCATCGGTGCCGGGCCTCATGAGACGGCCACCGCGGAGTAGGACCAGACGTCGGCCGGCAGTGGGTGCCGGAGTTTCCAGACGATGCCCATGGGCTTGCTACCACGGTGTTCCACGTACTCGGCTGGGCCGAGCAGCATCCAGGGCTGAGGCCCGTTGATGTCCGTCTTCTTGTAGCGGCGGACGAACAGCAGCACCTGGGAGCCCTGCCGCTGGTGGTTCTGGTAGCGGAGGCCCGTGGGGGAGGTTTCGGAGGTCGTGTTCTGCGACTCCCAGTGGAACAGGGACTCGCTCATGGCGTAGTCCTTGTACCGGGTCTGCGGAGAGAAATCCTTCTCGTCCTTCTCCAAGGTGATCAGAAGGGCGTCGGTCCGGATGTTCTCGCACCACCGCACGCCTTCCCGGAAGTGCCCGGGTACGGTGCCGCCGATGAAGGACTGGCCCAGCGCAGGCAGTATCTCCTCGCGGCTGTACGAGGAGTGGACGCTCAACGGCAGCCCCGCCTGCTCGCTCAGGAGCGGAATGGGCACATGCTCCGCCTGATCGAGAGCGTGGGTCAGAACCCCCCGCACTTCATCGCGGAAGGCGTGCTGCTGCTTGAGGGCGCTGAAACCCGCCTGATAGCTGTCATGTCCGCCGTGAGGCCAGATCGAGAAGTAGAGCATGCGGGCATACGCCTGGGTCTGCTCGTCCAGTTGGTCGTACGGCAGTGCGTCGTCCTCCAGTAGGGCGGAGTAGGCCCGGGAGCGGATCGGGTCGTCGACGTGCAAGAAGGCCGGCACGCGCTTGAGGAGGGCTGCTTCGCCGTCTGGAGGTGTGTCGGTCAGCAGGTGTGCTCGGCGGAGCAGACCGGTCCAGGAGTTGCCGGTCCCCTTGTAGAGCTGCTTGATGTCCCGGCCGCTCTCCGCGAGATAGTCACGGAGTTGTGGTCTGGCGTAGTCCGCTACCTCGCGTGCGAGTTGTGCGACGTTTACTCCGAGTTGGCTTCTGATGTTCTGGATGATCTCCTTCTTGGCCTTGGGTTCAAGAATGATCTGGCAGCCAGACGGGAGCTGGGGGAAATCGTGCTCGATGTGGTCGAGCAGCCGATTTCTGGTGAGGTTGGTCAGTTCGCGGAACTGGTTCTCGAAGCGGAACTCTTTGCGGTGCTGGCCGATGAAGTCGAGAACGGTCAGCACGGCCTTGCCCTCGCTGCGGCGTAGTCCTCGGCCGAGTTGCTGGAGGAATAGCGTGGCGCTGGACGTCGGACGCAGGAGAAGCAGAGTGTCGACATCCGGAACGTCGAGTCCTTCGTTGAAGAGGTCGACGGAGAAGACAACCTGAAGTTCTCCGGACCTGAGATCGTCCAGAGCCGCCTTCCGCTGATCGGCGGGTGTCTCCCCGGACAGGGCCACTGCACGCAGGCCCTGTCCGCGGAACGCCTCCGCCATGAAGTGGGCATGGGCCACGGACACGCAGAAGCCGAGGGCCCGCATGGTGTGAGGCTCCGCGATCTTGTCTCTGACCGCCTTGAGGATCAGCCGGGCGCGTGCGGTATCGCCGGTGAGGACACGGTCCAGGGCCGCCGGATCGTAGGAGCCGCGCTTCCAGGCCACGGTACGCAGGTCCGTGCTGTCCGTGATCCCGAAGTAGTGGAAGGGACTGAGGAGATCGTTCTCCAGCGCCTCCCACAAGCGCAGCTCGGCAGCGATGCGGCCGTCGAAGAACTCGTCCTGGATGTTACGGCCGTCCATGCGCTCGGGGGTCGCCGTCAGACCGAGCAGTTCCATGGGCTGGAAGTGGTCGAGAATCTTTCGGTAGGTCGGTGAAGTGCCGTGGTGAAACTCGTCGATGACCACCATGTCGAAATGGTCGGGTGACAGCCGGTCGAGGGAGCGGGCGTTGAGCGACTGCACGCTGGCGAAGACGTGCTCCCACTTCTCCGGAATCTCTCCGCTGTGCAGGGACTCGCCGAAGTTGGCGTCGACAAGCACGTCCTGATAGGTGCGGAGCGATTGCTGCAGGATCTCTCTGCGATGCGCTACGAAGAGCAGTCGCAAGTCTCTGCCGTGTTTGAGCCGCAGATGCTTGTAGTCCAGGGCGGCCATCACCGTCTTACCGGTGCCGGTGGCTGCCACCAGGAGATTGCGGTGCCGGTCGTGGACCTCGCGCTCGACTTCCAGGCGCTCCAGCATGTCCCGCTGGTGAGGGTACGGGCGCACGTCAAGGCCGGAGAGAGTGATCCGACCGCGTGGAGCAGCGGTCGTACTGCCACCTGCCTGCTGCAAGGCGGCATCCAGCCGGGCGCTGTCCTCGTCCGGGTCGTAGGACTCGAAGGAGGTCTCGTTCCAGTACGAGTCGAAGGTGGCCTCGAACTTCTGGAGCACGGCTGGGGTGGCGACGGAGGAGAGCCGTACGTTCCACTCCAGGCCGTCGAGCAGAGCCGCCCTGGAGAGGTTGGAGCTGCCCACGTAGGCGGTGTCGTAGCCGCTGTTGCGGCGGAACAGCCATGCCTTGGCGTGCAGGCGGGTGGAGCGCAGCTCGTAGTTGACCTTGACCTCGGCGCCGAAATCCCGCACCAGCCGGTCAAGGGCACGGCGCTCGGTTGCGCCGAGGTAGGTCGTAGTGATCACGCGTATCGGGACGCCCCGGCGCCGCGCTGCCTGGAGGGACTCTTCGAGGACGCGGAGGCCGTGCCACTTCACGAAGGCGCACAGCAGGTCCACGCGGTCAGCGGTGGCGAGCTCGGCGCGCAGTTCGAAGCCGACACTCGGATCCTCCGGGGCGTTGGTGATCAAGGCAGTTTCGGAGAGTGGTGTGGCCGGACGGAGGGCGTAGGCGTCGGACGACTCCTTCTCGGAGAGCGCCAGGAGTTGACGGGGGCCGTCGGCGACAAGCTGCACCCACTCCTGCGCGCCTTCGATCGTGCTGAGGGATTCCAGGACGTGATTGGCCGCCGCCACCTGCTCGGCCGGGGTTAGCCCTTGAAGAATGCGCCTGACCGTCTCGCCGATGTGGCGGGAGAGGACGTGAGGAGAGGAGGCTTCACCAACCGTGCCCGCCACCGGTTGCCAACCCTGCGAGGCCAACTCGCCGATACGCCGTTCCAGCCGGGTGGTGATGAGCTTCTCGTAGAGCCCGGCGATGGGTGCGATGTCGTGGGCCGCCTGGTCGGTCACGTTTCTCCCCGTGTTGCGAAGTCCGGCCACCGTTCTAGCAGCAGCCGCCGACAGCGCGCAGGGTGTTGATCAGCCCGAGCGCAGGAGGTGACGGGGGAGCTGACCGTGGTCATGGGTGAGAACAACGATCCGGAGCTGAATGCGGGCCGGCTGCTCTGGCCCGGGTGAGGCAAGGGAGACCGTGGCGCGGACCAAGGTGGAGAGCCTTTCCATGCCGGTCTTGCACGCTTCCGGCTCGACTTCAAACCAGACCACCTTGCCTGCGGGGACGCGCCCGGTGCCCCAGGCCGCGGACAGGGATTCGACCAGGACGAGTCCGCGGCCGTGTTCTTCGTCCGACCCGCTGGAGCTCACCACCGGCTGGCCCGGGCTGGCATCGGTCACTTCGACTCGTACACGCCGCCCGGTCCAGCGGACGGCAACGGCGCAGGTGGCCTCCGTGTGCACCACCGCGTTGGTGATGACCTCGCTCGACATCAGCTCGACATCGCGCAGTGTCTCCTCGGACAGTGGGACGCGCCAACTGTGGAGGACGGTCACGATGCGCCGCCGAGCCGCGGAGACAGCATCACGTCGAGGTGCTACGCGGCACCCGTAGGGCATGGGGAGCGGTGCGGGGCGGTGCATGGCGAAGTTTCCTCCAGCAGCAGTTCTGGGCTCGTCCGTCAAAGGGTGAGAAATCAAGAAGATCGCTTGAAAGCGACCGGAACCAGGGCAGGATTGGGGCGCCTGTGATGCATCGATGTGGCATTCCCATGGCTGAACAGGCTTGTTGCTCAGGTCGGTTGGGGGAGTGAGTGCGCATGGCGATCAAGAGGCGTGGTCTCGCCGAGCTGCGTGAGGCTCGTGGGCTGACACAGGAGGCTCTTGCCGACCTGCTCCGCGTGGACCGTTCAACCGTCTTCCGCTGGGAGAGTGGAAAGAGCGATCCACAACCGTGGATAAGGCCTCGGCTGGGGCGGGCTCTCGGATTGACGGCCGTGGAACTGCAGCGGCTTCTGACAGCGCCGAGCACCGCGTTCGACGCCGCCGGTCCCGTTGACGAGAACGCGGAGCGGCGTACGCACGCCCTGAGGCGTCCCGACCGCGTGGACCTCGGCACGTGCGCCGTCTTGCGTGCGGATTGCGAGGACCTGACCGATCGGTACGACCGGTTCCCGTCGGCCGGCCTCATCGCGGAAGCCGGGCAGCATCTCGGGCGCGTGACGCTTCTCGCCGAGGAAGCGCGGCGTGGCCGAGTCCGGCGCGAACTACGCTGCCTGCAGGCCGAAATCGCGGCACTCATGGGGCAGCTCGTGTGGGATGCCTCTCAGCGGCGGGACCACCTGACGGCAAAGTCCTTCTACGGCCAGAGCGCAGCAGTCGCCCGTCTGCTGCGAGATCCCGTCCTCGAAGGTCTGGCCCTGCTCCGAACTGCCCACGTCGCCCTCTACGGTTCTCGTGACGCGCAGACCGGTATTCAACTGGCGCACCGTGCCGCCGAGATTGCTGAGCGGTCCAGCCACGCCCTGACCGGGCTGGCTCGGCTTCATGCGGCGGAAGGGCTGGCCATGCTCAGGCAAGCTGCCGAGTGTGAGCGAGAACTGGTTCTCGCCGAGGCGCACCTGAACCGGGTGGACGATTGTGACGCGTGCGCGGAACTGGTGTCCGCCGCCCAACTCGGCCGTCTCGCCGGCTCCTGCTACCTCTCCCTCGGCGAGTACCGGCGTGCGGAGCAGCAGCTCACGGAGACAGCCGAGGCTCTGCGGGATCGTAGAAAGTCGCGCTCGATCGTGCTGGGGAACCTTACGCTCGCCCTCATCCGGCAAGGCGAGGTCAGCGCGGCGACCGCAACGCTCGGCACGGCGATCGAGGAACTGGAACGGACTCGGGGCGGGGGAGGGCTCAACATCGTCTTCGGAGCCGCCCGTGAGCTGCGACCGTGGCACCGGAAGCCAGAGGTTCAGGAGGTACAGGACCGCCTGTTTGCCTTGATGACGTCGCACTGATGCAGGGATGCCCCATGGAGTGGAGTGATCAAGTGCCCGGTGAACAGGACCACGCGAAGCAGCGGGTTCGGCGGCAGGTGTGGGACGCCCTCACCACGGCGGACGCCGTGCACGATGCCTCCGTGTACGGCCGCATCCCGAACTTCAAGGGGGCCGAGCAGGCTGCCGCCCGGCTGGGCTCGCTGCCGCAGTGGCGTGCCGCCCGCGTCGTGAAGGCCGTGCCGGACAAGGCCCAGTTGGCGGTGCGGGCCATGGCGCTCGCCGAGGGCAAGACCGTGTACATGGCCGTCCCGAAGCTGGCCACGCCCCGGCCCTTCTATCTGCTCGACCCGGCACGGCTGGCCGTCCCGCCGATCGAGGCGGCGGCCAGTCGTACGGCCGCGGCCGTGGCGCCCACCGTTGAGGTGGACGAGATGCGGCCCGTCGATCTGGTGGTTCTCGGCAGCGTCGCGGTGAACCGGGAAGGTGTGCGGATCGGGAAGGGCGCGGGCTACTCGGATCTGGAATTCGCCCTGCTGACCGAGGCCGGACTCGTCACCGCCGAGACGGTCGTCGTGACCACCGTGCATCCGCTCCAGGTCGTGGACGGTCCGATTCCGGCCGGTGACCACGACGCCGGTGTGGATCTCATCGTCACGCCCGATGACGTCATCGCCTGCTCCGCACCGCATCGCCCCGCGGGTCTGCTCTGGGACCGGTTGCCGCCGGAGAAGATCGCGGCCATTCCGGCGCTGACCGCGCGGCGGGCGGTCCGGGACGGTACGGGGCTCGGGGCGGCGGGCCGGGCGTGAGGCGCGGGGTCTGGTCCCGGCCCCGGTATTGGGCCTGCGGTCCCCGTGGACGCGGGGAGTTGTCCGGCTGATCGCGGGTTTCCTTCACGCGGCCCCCCGCGCTGCGTGACGGGTTCGCGATCAGCCGGACGGTGCTGCGGCTGCGGTGGCCGGCCGCAGGGCTCAGCGGTTGGTCCAGAGGACCCACTGGAGGGTGCCGCTGGCGCACTGGAACTGCTCCCAGTGGCCCCGCTGGACGCCCTCGTTGCCCGCGAGGACGCAGTTGCCGTACTGCCAGTACTTGCCGCGCAGGACCCAGCCGGGCACCTGGGCCGTTCCCGCCTCCTGGGAGGCGCCGGCGCGGGACTCCGATGCCGGGGCCGCCGTGGCCTGGACGGCGCCGAGGGTCAGGGCGGCGACCGCGGTCGTGGTGGCGACGATGCCTGCCAGGGCGGATCGTGTGCTGGTGAGCTTCATATCCCGACTCCTGCTTTCTATTCGTGCTTGCGCTGTTTGCTCTTGCGTCAGGGATACGAGGGGGCGGGGGCGCCCATATGACGGGCGTTCCTGTGATCCGGGTCACAGTGGGGAGTTGGTCGAGGGTGAGGCGGGATGGGGTGAGGCGGCGCGAGGGTGCTGCCCAGCGGCCGAGGGGCTCACGGGGTCCAGCAGCGGCATCGTCCCCCACCGGTACGCTGGCCTCCTTTCTGAGGATCACCGGATGAGTGCCGACCGCCGGTCCGGACAGTGGGGGACCCGCTCATGAGGCCGGTCCCCGGCCTCCCGGGACCCGGCCCCGACGCAGAAGGGCACGCGCATGCTCGCCTCCGTCCCCATCGCATGGCTGTGGCTGCTGGCGGCAGCGTCCACCGTCTTGTCCAGTTGCGTCTTGGGCAGTTGGATCCCCTTCCGGAAGTTCCGCATCGGCTGGCCGGTGACCATGGTCGTCGTCGGCGCGGCCACGCTCGTCACCTGCCAGGCGGAGGGCTTCGGCCTGGCCGGGGGGCTCGTCATGCACTCGTTCGGGCAAATCGGCCTGACGCTCGGTCTGCTCCCCCAGCGGAAGCTGTTCAGAGAGGTGTACGAGCGGTGGCGCAGGGGCGAGCCCACGGAACACATCCGGGTCCCGCGTCGGCACACAGCCTTTCTCGCCGTCTGCTTCGTCGGCGTCTCGTTCGCGGGTTTCGCGTTGACCCGCTGACTCGTTGATCCGCTGACCCGCGTGCGGAACGCGGTGCCCGCTGCCCGGTGCCGCACGGCGCACCGCCGTGGCCGCCCCCACCGGCCGGACGAGGCGGCAGCGGGAGGGGCGGCGGCGTGACGCGCTGCCGGAGACCGTGCCGGTGTACCCGTCCGGTCCGGGCGGCGCCTGCCGGCCGCCTACCGCCAACTGTTCATTCACGGCCGCTGGTTGCGGGTTACGATCGCAGTGCCGGTGCGGACGTCCTGATGACCGGTCATCAGGTGGCGGAAGGAGGAGCGGCGGTATGGGTCTCAGTGGCGTGACTCGGACGCACCTCAACCTGCTGCTCGTCCTCCTCTCCGGGCTGCTGCTCGCCCAGGGCGGCCTCGTCGAGGGCGCTCTCGCCGGCGCCGTCACCTTCGCCGCCGGCGCGACCGCCGCCGCCGGTGCGGCCCTGCTCGTCTGCGCCGTCCTCGCCGCCCGCTGCGCCCGTCCCGTACCGCCCACCCGGGTACGGACCGCGCTCCGCGACCGCGAGCGCCGTACCGCCTTCCTCCCGCAGCGCGATCCCGACGCCTCCGGCCGCCCGCGGCCCCGGGCGCCCGGCCGTCCCCTCCCGACGGCCGGCTAGGCACCCCTCAACTGCCGCCACACCACCCCAACAGGGCGGTGCGGGGCGGGGGTTCGCCTGCGCGGCTCGTCACGCCGACACCCCTTTTCCTCGGCACGACGAGACCCGGGAGGGCTCATCCATGTCCGTATTCGCGCACCTCGTCTCGCTGCTCGCGAGCACCCTCGAACCCCTCTTCGCGGCATCGGCCACCGCCGCCGCGATCGTCCTCTTCACCCTGTGCGTACGCCTCGCCCTGCACCCCCTGACCCGCGCCGCCGTCCGCGGCGAGCAGGCACGGGCCCGGCTCGCGCCGCGCGTCGCCGAACTGCACCGGAAGCACCGGCGCGACCCCGAGCGGCTGCGGCGGGCGACGGCCGAGCTCTACGCCCGCGAGGGCTCCTCACCGCTGGCCGGGTGTCTGCCGATGCTCGTCCAGGCCCCGGTCTTCTTCGTGATGTACCGGCTCTTCTCCGCTTCCGAGATCGGCGGACGCGCCAACGAGCTGCTGGACGCCCGGCTGTTCGCCGCACCCCTCGGCGGCCACTGGGCCGACGCCCTCCGCGACGGCGGGCCCCTCGGCGCCCAAGGTCTTGTCTACGCCGGGCTGTTCGCGCTGATCGCGGCCGTGGCCACCTGGACGTACCTCCGCGCCCGCCGTGCCATGGCGGCGGGCGCGCCGGACGCGGCCGCGGCGGAAGCCGGCGCCGGTGCCGGGATGCCGGGCCTGCCCGCGATGGCCGGGGTGGCGAAGATGCTGCCGCTGCTCTCCTTCGGCACGCTCATCACGGCCGCCGTGGTGCCCCTGGCCGCCGGGCTGTACCTCGTCACGACGACCACGTGGTCGGCCGCCGAACGCGCCTGGCTGCTCCGGGGCGGCGGCCCGGCGGCGCCTCCGGTGGCGGTCGGCAGGGGCGGGTCGCGGCGTCCGGGGAGCTGAGCCGACGGCAGCGGCGGTCCTGGGGACGGCGCCGGGAACGGCGACTCGCCCGCCGTCCCGGCGAGCGCCGTCATGACCGAGAGGCATGCTGCAAGTACCGTGTGTGCGGCAGGCGTTGTTGCGACCGGCCGTGGGCCGAAACGGGGAGAAGGATGGCCTGGGACGAGTGGGAGCGGCTCAAGACGGAGGCCGTCGGCGGAGACGAGGCAGGCGTGCGCGTGAACAACGCGCCGCCCGCGGGCGGCGGCGGAGGATCGTCGGATCTCGTCGTCCGCAGCGACGAGTTGGGGAAGCTCGGCGACATGGCGCGCGATCTGCGCCAGCGGCTGTCGACGGGCGGCGACTACGCGCGCCCCGCCACCTACGACGCGGCCATCGAACTCATCGGCGACGACCTGGACCTGGGGTCGGCCCTCCTGGAGGAGCACGACGCCTGGAACACCAAGCTGACCACGCTCAAGGAGGCGTGCGCGCACATCTCCAACCATCTCGACTACTCGCGCGGCATCCACGCCGAGGACGAGAAGAAGATCGCCACGGACATGCGGAACGCCGATGGTCGGAAGATGACCGTGTCCCGCATCTACGACTACATCAAGTAGGGCGCCCGACGCATGATGACCCCCCAGCAGCTCAGCGACCTGCATCTGGGCAAACTCGGCACAGCGGCCTCGGAGTGGAAGGTGATGGTCGGCAAGCTGGAGAAGCTGGCCGGAGGCGGAGACGGCGAGATCAGCGCCGCCGACCTGAAGCGCAAGGCCGAGTCGGCGGACTGGAAGGGCGACAACGCCACGGTCACCCGGAAATTCGTCACTGTGACGGCGCGGCAGTTCGACGACATCCTCACCGAGGCGCGCAGCGTGCAGAAGATCCTGCGGGACGCGCACACAGAGCTGAAGCAGCACAAGGCCGATATGGCGGAGGCCATCGCACGGTGGGGCAAGCAGAACATCTACATCGACGGCAAGGGCCGCGCCCTTCCGGTCCCGACGATCCCGCACCAGTCGCCCGGCAAGGCGAAGGCGGAGCCACCGACCGATGGGGAACTCCGGAGCGCGGCCGCGGAGATCCGGCGGATCATGACCGCGGCGAAGGAGGTCGACCGGATCGCCGCGCGGGCCCTCCGGCGGCACGCGTCGAGCGCCTACGACTTCGACGAGAGCGGCTACAAGGGCCTGGATGACGCCGACCGCCGTCAGGGCAGGGCCGATGCCGACACACTGCTGAAACTCGCCGCGAAGCGCGACGGGATGACCCTCGACGAACTGAAGTTCTTCAACGAGACCGCAGCGCGGCAACGTGACAACCCGGCCTTCGCCGAACGCTTCGTCACCAAGCTGGGCCCCGAAGGCACCCTCCAGTTCTGGCGCAGCCTCGCCAGCCCTCTGCGTACTCCCACCGGGGAACGGGCAGAGGTCCTCGCACGGGTGCAGGACAACCTGAGCCTCACCCTGGCGACCGCTTCCCACGGCGACAGCCGGGCCGTGCAGGAGTGGAAGAGCGGCATCATCGCCGCCGGGGACAAGCCGATCCTTCACTCCGGTGTCATGAGCGCTCCCTACGGCTTCCAGGTGATGAGCAGCCTGATGACCAAGGGGAAGTTCGAATCCGGCTTCCTCGATGGCTATGGCAAGGCCCTGCTGGAGTTCGAACGCGGCCACTTCCTGAAGCCGGAGTCGCTCTGGGACAGCGCGGGCCGCATGACGCAACTGAGCTATCCCCCGGACGACAAGAACCCCGCCGTCGACCCCGTCGCCGGCTTCCTGGAATCCCTCGGCCACAACCCGCAAGCGTCTCTGGAATTCTTCGGCGATACCACGGGTGGGGGATCGGGAGAGAAGAGCCCCGACCGTCTCGGCAACTGGGAATACCTGGTCGGGGGAGGCGAGGGTGCCCGGGAATGGCCGGTGAACGACGACGGCGAACCGGCCGGGTACGAGACTCTCGGCCACGCCCTCGAGTCCGCGACCCTCGGCCACCCGTACGACGACCGGAACCCCACTGTTCCGCCGCTGAAGACGGAGGACGACATCGAGGCCCGCGATGCGCGCACCGCGCTGATGGAGCGGGTGGTGCACCACTACAGGGGGCCCGAGGTGGTCGATGCTCAACCCGGCGTGCGGGAGAGCCTCACGCGGATGGCGAGCGGCCACATCGACAGCCTGAACTACTCCATGGACAATGTTGGAGGTAGCGGGGAACTCAACGGCAGGGACGAGCGGTACGGGTTAGAGAAGAACCACCTCCGGGACTTCGGCGAGAAGACGAGTGCCGGCTTCCTGCGGGCGCTGGCCTCGGACAAGGACTCCTACGACACCCTCTCCACGGCACAGCAGATCTACGGCTCCAGTGCCATGGCCGCTCAAGGCGCCGATCAGGAGAATGCGAAAAGTGCCGGCCTGCACAGCGCCAAGATGCACGGTCTGCTGGACGAGGCCCGTTCCGAAGCCATCGGCAAGGAGTTCGCTGACGACGAAGCCGCGAAGAACAAGGCCCTGGAGAAGCAGGCGGAGTGGCGTAAGTTTGGCGTCTCGACGGCGGTCGCCACCACGATCGGCGTCGGCGCGGCACTCATCGCCCCACCCGTGGGGGCCGTCGCCATGGTGGCCGTCCCCTTGGCTTTCGACGCGACCCAAAGCGCTGCCGACACCCGGTTTGCCACGGAGACCATTGACTGGCTGGACGAGCGCGCGTACAGCAACGACGACCAGGCGGTCGAAGGAATTCAGCGTGCTCAAGATGAGGGTCGCAACAACATGATGGCACCCTTGTTGAACTACGCGGAAGCGCGCGGAATGGATTCCCATGAGGTGGAAGAATTCACCAAGGCGGCTGAGACAAGCTACAACAACGGTGCTAAATTCTCCAATACCGACGATGCGCGAGGGTGGAGCGGATGAGGAAGACAGTCGCTGTGTCGTCGCTGATGGCTGTGCTCGTCTTGAGTTCTTGCGGTGCGGGAGAGTCCCACGAGAACGGCGAGGGAGCCGGGGAACGTCCCCACTGTCGCAAGATTCTGGGCGATGCCGGCATGTCATGGCTGGAATCCAGTGTGGAGGGAGACCTGCATTTGGGGGGAACTGACGATCTCGATACGGTTCGTTCGCTGTTCTACAAACAGTTGCGAACCTGGGACCCGGACGATGCCGACGGTTACTTTTCGTTCGCAGACGCTCACGTCTGCGGAGCCAGTGTGGCGGGAAAGCCTCC
Organism: Streptomyces albus subsp. albus; assembly: GCF_000719865.1. Taxonomy (GTDB): domain Bacteria; phylum Actinomycetota; class Actinomycetes; order Streptomycetales; family Streptomycetaceae; genus Streptomyces; species Streptomyces albus_E. Next base: position 5,207 of record NZ_JOID01000024.1, on the reverse strand, counting down.
AGGTGAGGGGTTCGATATTAGATATACTCGTTCAGTTCATTCCTTCGGGGATATATCCGACGATGACGGAAAGCTTGCCAAGGTTCCCGTTAATTCGGATGTCGCGCTTGTCTACGGGCGGTGGTCACTCGGGAATCCGCCCAGTTACAACGTCTATTTCAGGTGTCAGATTCCTGGTGCGCCGGCGGAGCAGAAAGACGGCGTTCCCATCATGGGAGAGATGGTCGACACCCTGACCGGTGAGACCGGAGCCCGCACGCGGATGAAGCACCTCCTGCACTCCGCCCAGGTGATGGCCCGCACTCTCGACTGCGAGAACGACCCCGTCATCCCGTCCGAGCCCCCGGCGGCCGTGAAGTAGGGGTGGTGCACGGTCGTCCGGTACGAGCCGAGCCGCACGGGCTGGGGGCGCGTCAGCGGCCGTCCTCGTAGTCCCGCCCGTAGCTGCGCGCGGCGGGAGTACGGAGCCGGGCGTCGGCGCGTGCCGATAGCCTCTGCCCTGCCGGCAATTGCCGTTGCCGGCAGGGGGCGGGGATGCTGAGGGGGGCCCTGATGATGGCGGGACCAGTGGCACGGCGCAGACGGATGGACGGCGTTCTGCTGCTCGTCGGCGTGGTGTTGATCGGGTGCGTGGGTCTGCTGGGTGCGGTGCTCGGCGGCACCGGGGAGCGGATCGGGCGCATGTGGGTCGGGGCGGTGATGGGCCCGGACGGATCGGCCCGGATCACGGAGGTCATCGACTACGACTTCGCCGACGAGGAGCGGCACGGCATCTACCGAACCGTGCCGCAGGACGAACCCGGCGACATGACCGATGTCGCCGTCACCATGGACGGTGAGACGGTGCCGTTCCGGGTCCGGGAGGGGCGCCGCGCGGACATCGTGATCGGCGACCCGAAGGCGATGCTCACCGGAGCGCACCGCTTCCGGATCGAGTACACCCTGCCCCACCTCGGGACGGCGGAGACCCTCGCCTGGGACGCCGTCGGTGCCGAGTGGAACGTGCCGGTCGGGCGGGTCGAGGTCCATCTGGCCACGCCGCACACCGTGAACAGCGCGGTCTGCGTGGCGGGGCGGTTCCGGTCGGACGACGGCTGCGAGCGGCTGGAGCAGCCCGCCCCCGGCCGGCTGGACGCGGCGCACAGCGGTCTCGACGCGGGACAGGGCCTGACCCTGTACGGGCAGCTCACGGACACCGGCGCGTCCGGCGGCGGCGCGCTTCCCCCCGCGCCCGCGGGTGCGGCACCCGCCGCGGAGCGCGGGGACGGCGCGGCGGCCGGCTGGCTGTGGGCCACCGGCGTCGCCCTCGCGGCGGCCGTCGCGGTCGCGGAGCTGCTGCGGCTGGCGGGCCGAGAGCGCGTCCGGGGTGCCGACGGCCGCGTCCGGCGGATGGACCTCGGCCGTCTGGCCCGGACCGTCCAGCCCTCGCCCGTGCCGCCGGACGGTATCGGCCCCGCTCAGGGAGGCATCCTGCTGACGGACCGGGTGCGCAAGCGGCATCGTGTCGCCTGGCTGCTGGGAGCGGGGCTCGCCGGGCATCTGCGGATCACCGGACTGCAGCGGCCCGTGCTCCGCAAGGTGGAACAACCGCCCGGCGGAGCGGACGAGTTGACGCGACAGGTGCTGGCCGCCCTGTTCGCCAAGAACCCGAACGTGAAGCTGGGCAAGTACAGCAAGCAGTTCTCCGAAGCCTGGACGACGCTGGGCCGCGGCCTGCGTGCCTGGCGCCGCTCGGGCGGAGACGGCCTGTGGGTGAAGGGCGGGGAGCGGCTGCGCCTGGCCGCCCTGGTGGGCGGGGCCTCGGCCCTGGTCGCGGGAACGATCCTCCTCGCCGTCGCGGCGGGTGACGTCACGGCCGCCGACGCCGCGTGGCGTACGCCGGTGACGGTCGGCGCGGCACTCGCCGGCGCGGGGCTGGCGGCCGTGGTGCGCGCCTGGGAGCTGCGGGCGCGCACCGAACGCGGCAGCGAGCTGTGGTGCCGGGCCGAGGCCTACCGCCGCCATCTGGCCGGGCTCGACCACTGGGACGGCCGCGACGCGGACGTGCTCACCGCGTGGGCGGTCGCCCTCGGCGAGACCGAGTCCTGGCTCGCGGCGGCCGAGCGGGGGGCGGCCGGCGCCCGTTCGGCCTCGTCCCGCCCGCCCTTCCCCGACGACCACCACCGCTGGCAGCTCGCGATGTACATGCCTGCCGCGGTGGGCGCCGCCGGCTCTCCCGGCTCCGCCGCCGGCTCCGGCGGCTCCGGTCCGTCCGACGGCTACAGCGGCGGAGGCGACTCCGGCGGCGTGGGCGGCGGCGACGGCGGCGGAGGCGGCGGGTCGTGGTGACGACGGACCTGCGGTCGCACCCGCTCGGTGCGCCCTTTCCGGGGGTCTCCGGCCGTGCTGGGTTCCGGCGTCCGTGAAGCGGATGCAGGTGGAGGTGAGAGAGGTGCCAGAGGTGTCCGAGGTGCCAGAGGAGCCAGAGGTGGCGTTCCTGGAGACCGAACGGCTCGTCCTGCGGCGGTTCAGCGAGGGCGACGAGGAGCATCTCGTCGCCCTCGACGCCGATCCCGGCGTCATGCGCTTCCTCACCGGTGGCGTCCCGACGCCCCGTCACGTCATCCGGGAGGAGACGCTGCCGCGCATGCTCCGTCTCGACGCCGAGTACGGCGGCCGCCTCGGCTACTGGGCCGCCGAGGAGAAGGCCGCCGGGCGGCGGTTCGTGGGCTGGTTCGAGCTGCGGCCCGTGGACGGCGACGGGCGCGAGTGCGAGCTCGGCTATCGGCTGCGCCAGGACGCCTGGGGGCGGGGCTACGCCACCGAGGGCGCCCGCGCGCTGGTCCGCGCGGCGTTCACCGAGCTCGGCGTCGAGCGGGTCTTCGCGGAGACCATGGCCGTCAACCGGGGTTCGCGGCGGGTGATGGAGAAGGCCGGGCTCGGGTACGTCCGCACCTTCCACCAGGAGTGGCCGGAGTATGTCGAGGGCGCCGAGCACGGCGACGTCCGGTACGAGCTGAGCCGCGCGGAGTGGGAGGCGCGGCGGGGCAGCGGCCGTGACGGGAGCCGCGGTCAACGGACCGTTCATCACCCTGAACACGCATCCGGCCAGACCTGGGACCGGTAACATCTCGGCGACTTACCGGCGATTCGATCGATCGTTGATTCGCCTGACGGGGGGCGACATGAGTTCTGGGGACGTTGATCCTGAGGGCGAGAGGTACAGGGGCACGGGCTGGAGGCACCCTCTGGTCCTTGCCGGCTTGGTCAGCGGGATCTGCGGGATTCCCGTAGCGGCCATTTTGAGCGCCACTGCTCTCGCGGATGTCTACGATCGCTATTTCGGCGATGCCGCGACGAAGGTGACGTACACCTTGAAGTACACCAACACGGGGAAGGCGCACCAGAAGGCTGTCGACCTCGCGGTCACACTCCCGGATGGTGTCGAATACGTTCTGGGCAGTACCGCCTACTCCGACGCGAGCACGAAGGACAAATGGGTGCGTCTGGACAAGACGGACATCGTGCCCCGCGGTCTCCGCCTGCACGAGAACGCGCCGGGCTCCTCCACCTTCGTCAAGTTCGAGGCCCGCGTATCGGATCACCGGAAACAGGTGTGCGGCCCCGACGGGGTCGGGATCAGCGTTACGGCAAGGGGAGACGACGAGGCCGCGAAGGCCGCATCGACGCTGCAGCTCAAGACGGAGTGCGCCTGACCGGGCACGTCGGCGTGGGCGTCCGCCGGAGCCGTACACGTCACGCCGGGAGGACGGCAGCCCTTCCGGATTCCGATGTCGCCTGACCGCGGCGGCAGGGCGGCAACGGCAGGGTGGGCGCCCGGCGGTGGTACGTGCCGACCGGGCGCCCGCGCCGTGTTGCCCGCCTCGTGGCTCAGTCACCGGCCCGGCGGCGGATGCGCATGATGTCCACCGTCGGGTTTGTGGTTCGGATTCGGACCGCGCACCCGACCTATCAGCCGTTCGACGGGTCCAGGGCCGCCACGGCCTCGGCCGTCAGCTTGCCCGGGCGTTCCCGCTGCGGGAAGTGGCCGGTGGGGATGCGGGCCACCTCCTTGGCGGTGGCGTAGTCGACGACCGACACCTCGTTCTTGTTGGAGAGCGAGACGAAGCAGTGCTTGCCGTCCGGGCTGGTGGCCGTCCAGTACGGCAGGGCGTCGGTGTCGTAGTGGACGTAGCCGTCGGTCTCCAGGCCGGGACGGGAGACGATCGCGACGTAGTCGTCGATGGTGCCGGCCATGCAGAGCTTGCTCTCGGCGGTGTTCATGGCCATGCCGTGGTGGGCGGAGTTCTGCGGGTAGTCCTCGGTGCCCAGCTTCGCGGCCTTGTCGCTGAACGGCATCTCGACGGTGCGCTTGATCTCGCCCTTGGCCAGGTCGTATTCGACGAAGCCGTTGAGGTAGGAGAGCTGGGCGTACATGGTCTTGTTGTCGGCGGTGAAGACGGCGGGGCGGATGCCGTACTCGAAGTCGTAGGTGCGCAGCGGCTTGAACGTGTCGGCGTCCACCGCCACGACCTGGCGCTTGCCCTTGAGGCCGTTGAGGGCCTTGGGCATCGAGGTGACGCCGATGCTGGAGTTGTAGAGGATCGAGCCGTCCGGCGAGTAGTCGTTGGCGTGCGGGTACGTGCCGGTGGCGAACTCGGCGTGCAGTTTGCCGGTGGCGGTGTTGATGACCTCCGCCTTGTCGGCCGTGGTGGCGGAGACGGTGAACTTGCTGCCGTCCTCGGACAGGGCGGCGTGGTCCGCCTTGAAGCCCTCGGTCTCGTAGCGCCAGAGCATGGTGCCGCTGGCGATGTCGAAGGCGACGACGTCGGAGAGGACACCGCGCGAGACGTAGAGCGTGCGGCCGTCCGAGGACATGGCCATGTCATCCACGAGCTTGCGGTAGCCCTGGATGTTGTTGACGGTCTCGTAGCCGATCCGCTCGACGAGGTTCATCTCGCGGATCCGCTGGTCGAGATCCGGCACGGTGTTGAACGACCCGAGATTCTCGAACGTCTTGGGATCGATGAAGCTGACGGTGCCGCCCTGGCCGTTGCCGACGAGCATGACGTCGCGCGGCGCGGCGGAACGCTCCGACTGCCCTGCGGCATCGGCCTGTTCGGCCGCGCCCGCGGCCGTGGCGCCGCCGGTCAGGGCGAGGACGGTCATGACGGCGGCGCTCAGGGACAGCAGGCGGCGGGGGCTCCGGCGGCGCCGGGGGGTGGCTG
>NZ_JOID01000023.1 GCF_000719865.1 Streptomyces albus subsp. albus | reverse complement strand
CCGTCACGGACGGTAATACATCCAGGTCCACGGGCTGGAACCACCCGAACGAGTGACCGAAACCGGACCCGGGAACTCCACCCCCGACCCACACCACACCCCCCCTGCACGCCTGCCGGCGGTAGCCCGCCACGACGGCCCGAACGCCCGACAGCGTCGGCGGCTGTGCCTCGAAGCTGCCCATCGGTACCGATGCGCTCGCCCGTGACCGCCCCGCCGACCGCCATGAATCGGTCGCCGGGAAAGCCCCGCCCCAACCCTGGCCGAAGATCCCCGGCGCCCCGCCCCCAACTGCAGCGGCCCCCGTCGCGGCAGCCCACGACAGCCGCTCACCACCGCCACCACCGCCACCACCGCCACCACCGTCAGCCCGCCATGACGACGGGACAGCAGAAGAACACCGACGCGTGTCGGGGCACGACGCGACACGCGTCCCCTCCGGGGCGTCATCACGCCGGTGATCAACCGCCACCAGTCACCGGCACCAGCCACGCCATCGCGTTTCGAACCGACCCCGGCGGCATAAGGCCCCGGATAGACGACCGACCACGGGCCAACCCCCGGCACGGATGCCGGAACCCCCACCCCAAAACCCCCGCCGGACCGCGACGCACCCGCCACCACCACCGCGCCGCCCACCCGGCGCCGGAGGCGCTGTCTGGCGCACATGTGACCACTGGGCTGCGGTGTGGGCTGAGGCCGGGTCCTAGGCTGCGGCGATGAAGCGTGTAACCGATGTGCCCGACCGCCTCGCCCAGCCGCCTGCGGATCCGACCCGGGCGAACGACTACGACAGCTTCGCCGAGGCCTACTCGGCGGAAACCGAGAACAACCTCGTGAACGCGCACTACGAGCGGCCCGCGATGTTGGCCCTGGCCGGAGACGTGACCGACCGTCGGATCCTGGACGCAGGCTGCGGGTCGGGCCCCCTGTCCGCCGCACTGCGCGACCGCGGTGCGGCCGTCACCGGCATCGACGCCAGCGCCGAGATGGTGGCGCTGGCCAGGCGGCGACTCGGCGACAACGCAGCCCTGCACGTGGCCGATCTGCGCGACCGCCTGCCGTTCGCCGACGCCGCGTTCGACGACGTAGTCGCATCGCTGGTGCTGCACTACCTGGAGGACTGGGGCCCCACGCTGGTCGAGTTGCGGCGCGTACTCAAGCCCGGCGGGCGGCTGCTCGCATCAGTGGACCACCCTTTCGTGGCCTATACGATTCAGGATCCCCGGCCGGACTATTTCGCTGCCACCGATTACGCCTTCGACTGGACGATCAACGGACAGTCCGTCCCGATGAAGTTCTGGCGCAGGCCGCTGCACGCGATGGCCGACGCCTTCACCACCGCCGGATTCCGCCTTTCCGTCATCAGCGAGCCCCAGCCCCATCCTGCCGCCCGTGAACTGTTCCCCGACGGCTTCCGTGGCCTTTCGACCAAACCCACCTTCTTGTTCTTCGTCGTCGAGGTACCGCCCTCGGGCACCAGCTCGGAGAACTGACCAGACCGTCGCTGACCGTCGCCGACCACGAGCAACGCCTGCCGAAGCCGGACGACCAGGGCGGAACCCAATGACGGGGCGGCACCGGCGCTCCCGGTCCCGCCCCGGTCCCGCCCCGGTCCCGCCTCGTCGCACGGCGGCACGGCGGCACGACGGCACGACGGCACGACGGCACAACCTCAGTGCACGTAGCAGACGTTGGCCTCGGCCGGCGGCGGAGTGCCGTTCTTGACGTAGAAGCCGAACGTGGTCGACTCGCCGGGCTCCAGCGTCCCGTTCCTGTCGGTGTTGCCGAAGGCGACGGCGAGGCCGTAGCCGCTCAGCACCGTGCGCCAGTGCTTCTCGATGTTCGCGTCGGGCGAGATGGACGAGTGCACCATCCAATTGCCGATCTCCGTCTCACCGGAGTTCGTCACCGTCACCTTGGCGCGGTAGTCGTCACCCTTGGCAGTGATCTTCACCTTCGCGGCGCACTTCCCGCCCGCGCTCGCGGAGTGGCCCTCGTGGCCGGCGTCCTGTGCCTTGCCGTCCGCGGGCTCGGCCTGTTCCCCGTGATCGGTGTGCTCGCCGTTTCCGCCGCCGCCGGGCTGCTCGCCGGACTTCCCGCCGGGTTCGGTCCCGGTCCGGGCCTCGGCCGCGGACCGTGCGCCCTCGGCGGCGGTCTTCTCACCGGCGCCGCCGGAGTCGCCCGAGCCGCCCGTGAACACCGCCAGAAGAAGGACGGGCAGGGCGACCAGCAGGCCGAACAGTGAGAGCCTGCGCCACAGGCCGCTCCGGGTTCCGGTTCCGGAGTCGCCGCCTTCGTTCGCGCGCCAGGTTCTCAGGGATCGCTTCATGGGTGGTGCCTCTCCCTTCGGGGGGTGGAGATCCGGCGCGCGTGGGGGACGGAATGCCGCCGGACCAGAGCTGTGGGAGCGCTCCCAGAAAGGTAACCGCCCAGCCCGCTCAGGGAAATGCCCGGGGCGAAAGATGATGTGGCGCGCCCCGGTCCGGCTGCCCGCTCCGCTCCCGCCGAGCGGAGCGGGCAGCCGCTTCCACCCCCGGTCCCTCAACCGGAGATACCGAAGAATTCGACGGCCGACTCGGCCATGCCGCCCATCGGCAAGCTGTGCCCGGCGCCTTGGACGCTGATGGATTCCACCTTCACCTCACCGGCCGTGTCGGCGAAGCGCTGGCGCGACCAGTTCGGCTGCGGCTGGTCGGTGGAGGTCGGCGTGGTGCTCAGCCCGAACACGTTGGTCCACTGCTTCATTTCCTCCTCCAGGAGCTGGAAGGGGATGAGCGTGTCGTTGGTGCCGTGCCAGAGCTGCACGCGGGGGCGGTCGCCGGTGTGCTCCGGGTACGCCCGCCGCACCGCGTCACCCCACTCCTGCGGGGTCCGGCGCATGTTGCCGTTGACGCACTTGCTGGTCATGGGCGGGAAGTCGGCCTCGTTGGCGAAGCAGGTGAACGGGACGCCCATGAACACGGTTCCGGCCGCGAACACGTCCGGATAGAGGGCGAGGAGGGTGTTGGTCTCCATGCCGCCGGAGGAACTGCCGGTGACGAAGACCCGCTCCGGGTCGCCGTTGTAGCGCTCCTGCGCGTGGCCGACCATCGAGACGATCGAGGCCGGATCGCTGCCGCCGCCGCGGCGCTTGGACGCGTCGGACCACACGTCGAAGCAGTTGGACATCGCCGTCTGCTTCGTCGCGGTCGGGTAGACGACGATGAATCCGTGACGGTCGGCCAGCTGTCCGAACCCGCCCGACTGGTGGAAGCCCGGCCCGGACCCGCCGCAGCCGTGCATGGCCACGACGACCGCCGGCCGGTCGGGGAGGGAGTCCGGCACATACAGGTGCATCCGCAGGTTGCCGGGGTTGCTGCCGAAGTTGGTCACCTCCACCAGCGATGCGGCCGACGCCGGTGAGGGGGCGGAGATGCCCGTGAGGAAGAGCAGCAGGCTGCCGGCCACAGCCGCCAAGAGGGATCTGACGCGCATCGTGTGCCTCCTGTGGGGGGAGTTGGGGCACAGACGTTAGACAGTTTTCTGGCGCGCAACAATCAATTGCCGAAGTTCGATCCCAGGTTGGCCGAAGGGCGTTCCGCGGCCGTTGGATTCTCGCCATGCTCGAGAAGCGTGGCGCGGCGCGGCGGGGACGGGGACACCCGGGTGGCGGTGGGCCGTCAACCCTCCGCCGGTCAGTGGACGGCGAACCGCACGCCGAACGGGTTGAACGTCGCCGGGAGCGGTCGCCCCGGCTCCGGGCGGAGCCGTGACACCAGCTGGTACACGAGCCCTTCCCCCAGCATCGCCGCCAGCCAGGTACTGGTGTGCAGCAGCACGATGTTCTCCCCGGGGCAGACCCCCGGGCCACCGCTGAAGGGGATGAGCGCCGGGTCGGCCCGGGCACGGCCGTCGAGCCACATGTCCGGGCTGAACCGGTCGGCGTACGGGGCATACGGGTCGCCCCGGTGGAAGTACGGGGCGTGGGCGAGGACGGTGGTGCGGGCCGGCACGGTCCGTCCGCGCCACTCGACATCCTCGGTGGTCTGCCGCAGCACGGCGGGGGTCGTCGGCCAGAGCCGGACGGTGTCCAGTACGCAGGCTCGCAGGAACGGCAGCGTCCGCGGCCCGCCCGGGTCGGTGCCGGCGATCTCGTCCCGAGCGCGTCCGCCCTCCTCGGGGTGGGTGGCGAGCAGCGCGAGGGTGCGGAGGACGGTCATGCCCGCCGCGTCGAAGGCGAACAGCCAGTGCGCGATCTGGCTCAGCGGATCGGAGCCCTGCTCCTCCGCGTGCGCGAGGGCCGCCGCCGCGAGGGTGTCCGGGCCGGCCGCCTCCGCCCGCTGCCGCAGATGGTCCAGGAAGCGGGCGCGCAGCGCGCGCCGCCGGGGCAGCAGGACGGACCAGTTGGCCGCCTCGCGGAGCCGCCCCAGTTCGCCGGTGAGCCGGTGGTCGTCGCGCGCGGCGTCGCCCAGGACGGTGCGCCGTACCGTGCGCCACCAGCTCACCGCGAACGCGTCCCAGGCCAGTTGCCCGGTGACGGCTCCCCGGTCGGCCAGGAGGCGGGCCTCCTCGCGCACGGCGCGGACGACGGCAGGGGCGAGATGGTGCAGCGGCCGGTGGATCTCCAGCGCCTCCTCGTTGAGGCGCCGCCGGGACGCGCGCTCCGTTCCCCGGGTGATCAGCGAACCGTGCGGCTGGAACTGGGAGAGCGCGCCCCGCTTCTCCCAGGAGGCCGGGCTGAACGGCCGCGGCGTCCCGTCGAGTACGCGGCGCACGTCACCCGGGTCGAGGAGGAGCAGCAAGGGGCGGCCGGCCAGGCGCATCGGCAGCGGGCCGTCGCCGTGCCGTTCGCGGAGCCGGCGGAGGGACGCGATACTCCGGCGGTCGAGCTGGAGACGCTCGGCGAGGGCCATGCCGCGGGGCCGCCGTTTGATCACTCCTGTGGAGAGGAGCGGCAGCAGGACCTCGGCGGTGAAGCGCAGCCGCTCCGCCGTGCCGGCCCGCCGAGGTGCGGCGGAGGTGGTGGGCTCGGGTGCGGTGGACGGCGGCATGGCGGCTCCGGCTCGGTCGGCGGGCGTACGGTCGGCGGGCGGGATCCGGGCGGTCCGGCAGTCCGGCAGTCCGGCAGTCGGGCAGCCCAGCCGCTCCAGCGGCCCGAGCGGTCCGAACGGCCGGATGACCGGGCGGTGCGCCCGGCACTCCCGTGCGCTCCCGGCCGTCCGGCGTCCGGCGTCCGGCGTCCGGCGTCCGGCGTCCGGCGTCCGGCGTCCGGCACATCCTGCGGAACCCGCCGGACGGGCAGCGAACAGACAGACGGTCAGTCAACCGATCGGCCGAACCGGAAGCCCGCCGGGCTTGTCCGGATACCCGGCGCTTCGGCAGGGAAACGGTCCCGGAAGCGGGCCGTCCGGTTCGGGGCGGTCCGTCCTTCCCGGTGTCTCATTCTGCGGTCGGTCCGGCCGTGAGTCCTGCCACATGGGCCGGTTGGCCCTTCCCCGCACGACCCGCTCTGTGGCCGCTCACAGAGATCGGAACACCCTGGTGTGCGCCTGTTCCGGCCCCCGGCGCTCCCTTGCCCCGTGCGAGATCACCGGGCTAGCCTGCCCTCGCTCGTGACCCGTCAGTAGGTTCCGCTGTCCGGATCCGCCAAGTGAGGGCCTGCTCGGCGCGAAGCTGCCAGGGCCTTTGTCAAGGACGACATCCGGCCATCACGACGGACAACGCGGATCTCATCACACATCCCTCCGGCCACTCGAGTGCAACCGCACCGGGGAGGACCCGGAGGAACGTCACAGAAAGAGGTCGGATCGATGGTCCAACGGCTCGGTGTGGTCGCGGAGTCGGCCACAGGGGAGACGCGGGTCGCCGCGACCCCGGACACCGTGCGCCGGCTGATCAGCCTCGGCTACGACGTCCTGGTCGAGTCGGGTGCCGGTCAGCGGTCGGATTTCGCGGACGAGTTGTACGCGCAGGCCGGCGCGAAGATAGGCAGCCGTGAGGATGCCTGGCGGTCCGATGTCGTCCTGAAGGTCGATCCACCGGCTCCGGAGGAGGTCGGCCTGCTGCGGGACGACGCGACGCTGATCGGCCTGATCGGCCCCGCTCTGCGCCCGGAGCTCGTCGAGACGCTCACGCAGCGTTCGATCACCGTCCTGGCGATGGACGCGGTGCCGCGCATCTCCCGGGCCCAGTCGCTGGACGTGCTGAGCTCGATGGCCAACATCGCCGGCTACCGCGCGGTTATCGAGGCGGCCCACCGGTTCGGCCGGTTCTTCACCGGCCAGGTGACGGCGGCGGGCAAGGTGCCGCCGGCCAAGGTGCTGGTGGCCGGTGCGGGCGTGGCCGGGCTGGCGGCGATCGGCGCCGCCAAGGGCCTCGGCGCGGTCGTCCGGGCGACGGACCCGCGTCCGGAGGTCGCGGACCAGGTGCGCTCGCTGGGCGGGGATTTCCTCGCCGTGGAGGTCGAGCAGGAGGCGAGCGCCGACGGCTACGCCAAGGCGACGTCCGAGGACTACGACCGGCGCGCCGCGGAGATCTACGCGGAGCAGGCCGCCGAGGTCGACATCGTCATCACCACGGCGCTCATCCCCGGCCGCCCGGCGCCCCGGCTGCTGACGGCCGAGCACGTGGCGAGCATGCGGCCGGGCAGCGTGATCGTCGACATGGCCGCCGCGCAGGGCGGCAATGTCGCGGGCTCCGTCGCGGGCGAGGTGGTCGTGACGGACAACGGCGTGACGATCATCGGCTACACGGATCTGCCGGGCCGGCTGCCCGCGCAGGCCTCGCAGCTCTACGGAACCAACATCGTCAACCTGATGAAGCTGCTGACGCCGGGCAAGGACGGTCAGGTCGTCCTGGACTTCGACGACGTGGTGCAGCGGTCGATGACGGTGGTCCGCGCGGGAGAGAAGACGTGGCCGCCACCGCCGGTGCAGGTGTCCGCCGCCCCGGCCGCGCAGCCGAAGCCGGCGGAGGGTGCGACGCCCACGGCGGAGAGCAAGCGCAAGCAGCCGATGCCGCAGAGCCGCAAGCTGGCGCTCGGTGGTCTGGTCGCGCTGGGCCTGTTCCTGCTGACGGCGGTCTCGCCGAGCCAGCTCGCCGGTAACTTCACGGTGTTCGTGCTGGCCATCGTGATCGGCTACTACGTCATCGGCAGCGTGCACCACGCGCTGCACACGCCGCTGATGTCGGTGACCAACGCGATCTCCGGGATCATCGTCGTCGGCGCCCTGCTCCAGATCGGGCACGGGAACACCGTCGTGACCGTACTGTCGTTCGCCGCGGTCCTGCTGGCGAGCATCAACATCTTCGGTGGCTTCGCGGTCACCCGCCGCATGCTCGGCATGTTCTCCAAGGACTGAGGCCTCATGACCGTCACCACGGCCGCGCAGGCCGCCTACATCGTCTCCGCCCTGCTGTTCATCCTCAGCCTGGCCGGACTCTCCAAGCACGAGACCGCCCGCTCGGGCGTCGTCATGGGTATCTCCGGGATGGCGGTGGCCCTGGCCGCCACCATCGCGCTCGCCTCGCAGAGCATCTCCGGCACCGGCGCCGCCCTGCTGGCCGCCGCCATGCTGATCGGCGCGCTGATCGGGCTGTGGCGGGCCCGGATCGTCGAGATGACCGCCATGCCGGAACTCATCGCCCTGCTGCACAGCTTCGTCGGTCTGGCCGCCGTGCTCGTCGGCTGGAACGGCTATCTCGAGGTCGCGGACCACTCCGGGGAGGACGGCGGGCTGACCGGCACGCTCCTCGGCATCCACCACGCCGAGGTGTTCATCGGCGTCTTCATCGGGGGCGTGACGTTCACCGGCTCCATCGTCGCCTTCCTGAAGCTGTCCGCGCGGATCAAGTCCAGCCCGCTGATGCTCCCCGGCCGGAACGCGCTCAACCTCGGCGCGCTGCTGGCCTTCGCCGTCCTGACCGTGGTCTTCGTCATGGAGCCGCACATCGGTCTGCTGGTCGCGGTCACGGCGCTCGCCCTGGCCCTCGGCTGGCACCTGGTGGCCTCCATCGGCGGCGGTGACATGCCGGTGGTGGTGTCCATGCTCAACAGCTACTCGGGCTGGGCCGCCGCCGCGTCGGGCTTCCTGCTCGACAACGACCTGCTCATCGTCACCGGTGCGCTGGTCGGGTCCTCCGGCGCCTACCTGTCGTACATCATGTGCCAGGCGATGAACCGCTCCTTCCTCTCGGTGATCGCCGGCGGCTTCGGCGTCGAGGCGCCGGCCGCGGCCTCGGACGCCGAGCAGGGCGAGCACCGCGAGGTCACCGCCGAGGAGACCGCCGAACTGCTGCGCGAGGCCTCGTCGGTGATCATCACTCCGGGGTACGGCATGGCCGTCGCGCAGGCGCAGCAGCGGGTGGCCGACCTGACCCGCGCTCTGCGCGAGCAGGGCGTGGACGTCCGGTTCGGGATCCACCCGGTCGCCGGGCGGCTGCCGGGCCACATGAACGTGCTGCTGGCCGAGGCGAACGTGCCGTACGACATCGTCCTGGAGATGGACGAGATCAACGACGACTTCGCCGCCACGTCGGTGGTGCTCGTCATCGGTGCCAACGACACGGTGAACCCGGCCGCCCTGGAGGACGCGAACAGCCCGATCGCGGGCATGCCCGTGCTGCGGGTGTGGGAGGCGGAGAACGTCATCGTCTTCAAGCGCTCCATGGCCACGGGGTACGCGGGTGTGCAGAACCCGCTGTTCTTCCGCGAGAACAGCCGGATGCTCTTCGGCGACGCCCGGGCGCGCGTGGACGACATCGTGAACGCGCTGTCCGCGGCCCGGGTGTAGGGCGGCGGGCGTACCCGCCGCGCCGTGTGCGCGGTGGGGCGGCGCGGGGCGGGACCGGCTCATCGGTCCCGCCCCGCGCGGCTGTGCACCGGCCGGCGGTGAGGGCTCCCCGCCTCGGCATCGTCTCCCGGCGACGGGCCCCGACCGCGGTACCATCCCCAGCCGGACACACTCCCGCCGCGGCGTCGTCTCCCAGCGGACGGACCCCCGCCGCGGCACCGTCTCCCCGCGGACACACCCCGACCGCGGCGTCATCCCCCCGCGGAGGGGCGCAACTTGCCCGTCGCGGAGCGCGCGCGGTGGCGCAGCAGGCGGTCGAAGCGGGTGATCAGCGGGGTGACCGCGATGCCGTGGAGGACGACGGAGGCCACGACCGTGAAGGTCACCACCGCCCACAGCTCTCCGGCCGCGACACCGGCGAACTCCCCCTCCCCCAGCGCGTAGGCGAGGTAGAACAGCGAGCCGATGCCGCGGATGCCGAAGAACGCCGTCAGGCCGCGTTCCCGGGCGCAGGCCCCGCCCCGCGCCTGGCCGAGCCAGCCGGCGGCCGGGCGGATCACCAGCAGCAGGAGCAGGCCGATGGCGGCGCCCTGCCAGGTGAGCGGGGCCAGGCCGCCGAGGGCGACGAAGCCGCCCAGCAGGAACAGCAGGATGACGGTGAAGAGCCGCTCGATCTGCTCGATGAAGTCGTGCAGGACGTTGTGGTAGCCGTGGGCCCGCTCGGCGGCGCGGATGGCGCCGGCGGTGACGAAGACGGCGAGGAAGCCGTAGCCGTGCAGGACTTCGGTGACCCCGTAGGACAGGAAGGTCGCGCCGAGGGCGACGAAGCCCTCCTTGTGCTCGGAGAGCCGGAGGGCCCGGGGGCCGGCGCGGAAGAACATCCACCCGAGCAGCCGCCCGGCGGCCAGGCCGCAGAGGACGCCGACGACGCACTTGTAGAGGACGTCGACGAGCGCCCAGTGGCCGATCCAGCCGGTGGACCAGCCGGTGCCCGCGGCGGCGGCCAGGGCGACGGCCGCGCCGACGAAGGGGAAGGCCAGTCCGTCGTTGAGCCCGGCCTCGCTGGTGAGCCCGAAGCGCACCTCGTCCTCGTCGTGCTCGGCGTCGGTGGGCTCGCCCACCCGCACCTCGGCGGCGAGCACGGGGTCGGTGGGCGCGAGGACGGCTCCGATCAGCAGGGCCACGGCCGGCGGCCAGCCGAGCAGCAGCCATCCGGCGAGGGCCACGGCCCCGATGGTGAGCGGCATGGTGATGCCGAGCAGGCGCCAGGTGGTGGCCCAGGTGCGGAGTCCGAAGGGCCGGTTGATCGCGAGCCCGGCGCCCATCAGCGAGATGATCACGCAGATCTCGGTGGCGTGCTCCACCCAGCCGCGGTGGGCGACCGGGTCGGGTGCGGGCAGGGACAGCGGCAGGACGTACGGGAGCAGGTAGAGCAGCAGCCCTCCGCCGAGGAACACCATGGGCATGGACAGCGGGAGACGGGCCACAGCGCGCGGGAGGACGGCGGCGAGCAGGGCCCCCAGCCCGAAAAGGGCGAAAATCCAGTCGATCAGGGTCACCGGGTGCTTGTGCCCCGTTCCGGGCCCCGGAAGACCACCGGGGCGGGGGTGACGTGCGGGGTTCGGCGGGTCCGGGGTCCGCGGGCGGAGGAGTTCCGGGCAGAGGTTTCCGTGCGGAGAGTTCCGTGCGGAGAGTTCCGTGCGGGGGGTCCGTGCGGGGGTCCGTGGCCGGCGCCTCACCGGGCCGGCATCCATTACGGATCCGGACCCAATTAGGCTCCCATGGAGACGTCCGGCCGAGAGGCGGCCGTCGGCCGCCCGGACCGGGCGGGCAGCGGAGGGCCGCGCACCCCCGTGCACGCGCCCCGGAGCGGAGCGGGGCGAACCGTGGAACTGCGCCATCTGGTCTCCTTCGTGGCCGTGGCCGAGGAGCTGCACTTCGGCCGTGCCGCCAAGCGGCTGCGGATGGCGCAGCCGCCGCTCAGCCAGCAGATCCGGCAACTGGAGCGGGAGCTGGGCGTGCGGCTCTTCGAACGCAGCACCCGCTCGGTGCGGCTCACCAGCGCCGGGGAGTCCTTCCTCAAGCCGGTGCGGACGGTCCTCGACGATCTCGACATCGCCGTGCGGGTCGCCAGGGCGGCCGGGGAGGGCGAGTACGGGCGGGTGACGGTCGGCTTCGCCGGCGCCTCGTCCCATGCCACGCTGCCGCTGCTGACCCGGGCGGTGCGGGCCGCGCACCCGGGCATCGAGCTCGTCATGAAGGGCCAGACCTACGCCAATGTGGCCCTCGACCGGGTCGCCGACGGCTCGCTGGACCTGGGCTTCGTCCGGCTGCCGGTGAACCGGCCAGGCATCGCCTCGCGCTTCATCGGCGAGGAGGAGCTGCTGTGCGCGCTCCCCTCGGACCATCCGCTGGCGGAGCGCGAGCGGATCGCGGTGGCCGATCTGGCCGCCGAGCCCTTCGTCAGCTTTCCGGCGAACGCCGGTTCCACGCTGCGGGACGCGACCGTGCAGGTCTGCGAGGAGGCCGGTTTCCGGCCCCGGATCGTGCAGGAGGCGCCGGATTCGTACACGATCCTGGCGCTGGTGGCGGCCGGGGTCGGGGTGACGCTCACGCTCTCGTCCTGCTTGCACATCCAGCAGACGGGCCTGGTGCACCGGCCGCTGGACGGGCCGCCGGTGCGGCTGCGGTCGGCGCTGGCCTGGCGTACGGACAACCCGTCGGCGGCGCTGCGCAGCGTGCTGGCGGTGGCGGAGGAGGCCCTGCCGACCCCGCCGGGCCCGGACGGCGACGCGGCCGCGCCCGGCTGAGAACAGGACCGCCGCTCGCCGGGCCCGGGCAGCGGCTCCTCCGGGGGGTGCTTGAGCGTTGCGGCTCGGCATCGCCCTCGTGAAAACAGATTGATACGGCCGGCGTCCTAATCTCTCCCGGATCGGATATTGGACCGGAACAGTCCGGAGTGGAAGGCTCGGGTCTACGTTTGCCCTCTCCCCGGAAAGGCCCCCGACATGCCCGGACAGTCCTCCGACGTCGTCATCTGCGAGCCCCTGCGCACTCCCATCGGGCGGTTCGGCGGCGGCCTGTCGGGGCTGCGCGCCGCCGGACTGGCCGCGCACGTCGTCGCCGAGGTGGTACGGCGGACCGGCGTCGACCCGGAGCGGGTCGACGAGGTGATCCTCGGGCATGCCTACCCGACCTCCGACGCCCCCGCGATCGGCCGGGTGGCCGCCCTCGACGCCGGGCTGCCCGTCTCGGTGACGGGCACACAGATCGACCGCCGCTGCGGCTCGGGCCTCCAGGCCGTCCTCGACGCGGCCATGCAGATCCGGGCCGGTTTCAGCGACGTCGTCATCGCCGGCGGCGTGGACGTGATGAGCGCCGCGCCCTTCTACACCCACGACGCCCGCTGGGGCATCAAGGGGCCGGGCCTGGAACTGCACGACTCCCTGGCGCGCGGCCGGGTCACCGCGGGTGGCGTCAACCACCCGGTGCCGGGCGGCATGATCGAGACGGCCGAGAACCTGCGCCGCGAGTACGCCATCAGCCGCGAGGACCAGGACGCCCTGGCCCTCCGCTCCCAGCGGCGGGCCACCCGGGCGATGGAGACGGGCCTGTTCAAGGACGAGATCGTGCCGGTGACGGTGAGGACCCGCAAGGGCGAGACGGTGATCTCCACCGACGAGCACCCGCGCCCCGACACCACCGCCGAGCAGCTCGCCAAGCTGAAGCCGATCATGCGCAAGGCGGACCCGGAGGCAACCGTCACGGCCGGCAACGCCAGCGGCCAGAACGACGCGGCGGCGGCCTGTCTCGTGACGAGCGCGGAGACGGCGGAACGGCTGGGCCTGGCCCCGGTGGTCCGGCTGGTCTCGTTCGCCCGGGCGGGCGTTCCGGCCGGGACGATGGGCATCGGGCCGGTCCCGGCGACACGGGCGGCGCTCGGCCGCGCGGGCCTGGACCTCCGGGACATGGATCTGATCGAGCTGAACGAGGCCTTCGCCGCCCAGGCGCTCGCCGTCACCCGTGAGATGGGCCTGACGGAGGCCGATCACGAGCAGCGCATCAACGTCAACGGCTCGGGCATCTCCCTCGGCCACCCGGTCGGCGCCACGGGCGCCCGCATCCTGGCCACCCTGGCCCACGAGATGCGCCGCCGCGAGGCCCGCTACGGCCTGGAGACGATGTGCATCGGCGGCGGCCAGGGCCTGGCGGCGGTCTTCGAGCGCGTGGCCGGCTGACCGCGCGGGACGGGCCCGGCAAGCGGGATGCGCGTCCGACGGGCGGCAGTTCAGCGGACGGCGGGAGGGGGAAGCGGGAGGCGGCGAAGCAGCGGGCGGCGCGATGGACTCGGCCCCACCGTCCCGGCCGCCGGGGCGGACCCGTACAGGGCTCGCGGGAGGAGGGTTTATGCAACCCGTGCGCCCCAACCGCAGTATTTCCCGGGCCTCTTGACACTGTCCCGGGCACCCCGTACACACTGTGCCACCCCCTCCCCGCCCCCGGGATCCCAGGGGCGACATCGTTGTCCCACTGGACGATGACAACGATGTCAAGACACCACCAGTAGAGCACGAGAGCACAGCGGCACCACGCCCTCCCGGGGGTCCCCCACGTCAAGGAGTCGCACCATGAGCATGCGGACAGCCGTCACCGCGGCAGCCGTACTGGGGCTGATGGCCCCCCTGGCCGCCACCGCCCAGACCGCCACCGCGGCGGACGCACCGGCGCGCGCCGCCGCCACCGGCATTCACGTCGGCGACGGCAGGATCCTGGAGCGGGACGGATCCGACTTCGTGATGCGCGGCGTCAACCACGCGCACACCTGGTACACCTCGCAGACCACCCAGTCGCTGGCCGACATCAAGTCGCTGGGCGCCAACACCGTCCGTGTGGTGCTCAGTTCGGGCGACCGGTGGACGAGGAACGACACGGCCGACGTCCAGAACGTCGTCGGCCAGTGCAAGCAGAACAAGCTCATCTGCGTCCTGGAAGTCCACGACACCACCGGCTACGGCGAGCAGAGCGGTGCCACCACCCTCAGCCGTGCCGCCGACTACTGGATCGGCGTCAAGAGCGCGCTGGACGGCCAGGAGGACTACGTCATCGTCAACATCGGCAACGAGCCGCACGGCAACAACGGCTATGCCCAGTGGACGAACGACACCAAGGGCGCCATCTCCAAGCTCCGCGACGCCGGCTTCGACCACGCGCTGATGGTGGACGCGCCGAACTGGGGCCAGGACTGGTCGGGCACCATGCGCGACAACGCCCAGTCGGTCTTCGACTCCGACCCGGACCGCAACACCATCTTCTCGATCCACATGTACGGGGTCTACGACACCGCCGCCGAGGTCCGGGACTACCTGAACGCCTTCACCTCCAAGCGACTGCCCATCATCGTCGGCGAGTTCGGGCACGACCACTCCGACGGCAACCCGGACGAGGACGCCATCCTCGCCGAGGCCCAGTCCAAGGGCCTCGGCTACCTCGGCTGGTCGTGGAGCGGCAACAGCAGCGACGTCGGCTACCTCGACATGGCCAACGGGTTCGACAAGAACTCGCTGAGCAGTTGGGGCGAGCGGATCTTCAACGGCACCAACGGCATCCGGCAGACCTCCCGGGAAGCCTCGGTGTACGGATCCCGTACACAGGACCCGTGCACTGACCACGTTCACTGACCACGCGCACTGGTCCCGCGGCCCTCCGCGGCCAGCACGGCACGCCCCGTGGCGCGGCTTCCTCCACCACCGCGCCGACAGACCGCGGCTCCGGCTCCGGCACGCCGCCGACACCATCGCCGAGACCGCGCCCGGCACCGGCCCCCCACCCGGCGCCGGGCGCACGGGCGTCCGGGGGGATCGCGGCGCGGCTGCCGCGGGCCCGCGCCGCCGAAGCCCTGCGGCCGGCGGAGTCGGGCGCGGTCGCCGGCAAGGCGCTGCTGACGCCGTGACAGGTGCGACACCGGGAGCCCGGTTCCCCGTGCCGCGTTCCGCCTCCCGCACGTTCAGCCTCCCGCAGGCCGCGTCCCCGCAGGCCCCCGGGCCGCGTTCCGCGGGCAGCGGGCAGCGGGCAGCGGGCCACCGGTCCCCGGTCTCAGCCTGCGTGGCGGGCCGTGCCCTGGCTGCCGGAGAACAGCACCTCGGCCAGTTCGGCGTCCAGCGACTGGCGCACCTTGTCGGTCAGGGCGCCGTCGGTCGCCTCGCGGACGACCTCCACCACGCACCGGGACTCGTGCACCGCCTTGGGGTAGCCGGTGCTCGCCCGCTGCGCGACCCGCTCGAAGAACTCCTGGCTGCTCATCCGGACCCCGGTCTCGGGCTCGTCCGCCGCGTTCGCCACCCGGCGCAGATGCTCGCCGATCTCCCGGGGCAGCTGGGCCGCCAGATGCTCCGCCAGCGTCGCCGGGACGCGCTCGGCGAGCGTTTCCAGACTGGCCCGGGTGGCCGTCTCGGCGGCCCCGCGGCTGCCGAGGTGAGCGCGGGCCTGAACCTGGCCGATAAACGTGTCGTGCTGCATGGGATGCTCCTCGTGCTCCTTCGCGGTGCCGCACAGCACGGGGTGCGCGGCGGTGTCCGCCCACCGCACGGCTGTGCCCGCCGGCCGCGCTTGTGCGGTGTGCGTGCGTGTCTGCGGTTGCAGCGTCCCCGGCCGGGTTTCCGTGCCCTTTCGGGCAAAACCTCCCCACCGCACCGGTTCCGGGCGTCGCCGTATGACGGGGGCACGACCGGCCTGCGTCGCCGACCGGCCGGTCCGCGCGCCGGGTGCCGGGCCGTGCGGGTCCCGGCCGGCACGGCCCCCGGGTACCAGCGCCGCCGACCCGGGCGAGAGCCGACACGGCCCCCGCGTCCGCCGGCCCGGGCCCCGACCGTCAGGCGTCGCGCCGGTGCACCGCTCGCAGGCCGGCCAGGAGTGCGGCGGCCGCCCACAACGCCGTCACCGCGAGACCCGCCCACGGGCCGAGGCCTCCCGGCGGATCCTGGTACAGGACTTGCTGTCCGGCGCGGTCCGGAAGCCAGGCGGCGGCGCCCTCGGCGATGTCCCCGACCACGAAGGAGACGATCAGGATGAACGGGATGAGCAGGCTCAGTACCGCGACGGCGCTGCGCAGCAGGAAGGTGAGCCCCGCGGCGAACAGCGTCATCAGGGTGAGGTAGATCCCCGCGCCGGCGCAGGCCCGCAGGGCTCCCGGCTCCCCGAGACCGATGGCCAGCTCCCCCAGGAACGCCTGGCCGGCGAAGAAGGTGGCGAACGCGGTGGCGAACCCCGTCACGAGGGCGGCGGCGGCCACGACCGCCGTCTTGGCCGCGTAGAAGAGGCCCCGCTGTGGCACGGCGGCCAGTGAGATCCGCAGGGCACCGCCCGTGTACTCGGACGACACGGCGGTGGCGCCGAAGGAAATGGCCGCGATCTGCGCGAAGTTGATCGCGTAAAAGGCTTCGAAGACGGGGTCCCCGCCGTTGTCCGCCTCGGCCCGGCCGACGGTGGCGTAGACGAGCACGGTGATGGCCAGCGAGGCGGCGAGGACCGCGATGAGCGACCCGAAGCTCGCCCGGACCGACCTGATCTTGATCCACTCGGAGTGGAGCACTGCTGTGATCGCTGTGACGGACATGGTCAGGCCTCCCGTACTGCGGTCGGGGACGGGGGAGCCGCGGCGGCGAATTCGGTCTCGTCCGCCGTGAGGGCGAGATAGGCCTGCTCCAGGGAGGCGCGTTCGTCGATGAGTTCGGACACGGGGATGCCCTCGCGGGCGGCGACGGCTCCGACCTCCTCGGCCGTGGCGCCCTCCACCACCCACCGGCCGTCGCCGTCTCCCGCGACCGTGTGCCCCCGGGCCAGCAGCGTGGCGCGCAGCCGGACGGGGTCGCCGGTGCGGACGCGGACGCGCGCGTTGCTGTGCCGGTCGATGAAGTCCCGCAGGGGGAGGTCGGCGAGGAGCCGGCCCCGCCCGAGGACGACGAGGTGGTCGGCGAAGGTCGCGGTCTCGTTCATCAGATGGCTGGAGACGAGGACCGTGCGGCCCTCGCGGGCGAGCCGGCGCAGCAACTCGCGGATCCAGACGATCCCTTCGGGGTCGAGGCCGTTGGCCGGCTCGTCCAGCAGGAGAACGGGCGGGTCCCCGAGAAGCGCGGCGGCGATGCCGAGGCGCTGGCGCATGCCGAGCGAGAAGGTCTTGATGCGGCGGCGTGCCGCCGTGGTGAGGCCCGTCTCCCGGAGGACCTCGTCGATGCGGCGGGCCGGAATGCGGTTGCCGGCGGCGAGAAAGCGCAGATGGTCACGGGCGGTGCGGGAACCGTGGGCGGCCTGGGCGTCCAGCAGGGCGCCGACCGTGCGCAGGGGCTCGTCGAAGGTCCGGTACGGGCGGCCGCCGACCGTGGCGGTGCCGGAGGTGGGGCGGTCGAGGCCCAGGACGAGGCGCATGGTGGTGGACTTGCCGGCCCCGTTGGGCCCGAGGAACCCGGTGACCCGGCCCGGTGCGATGCTGCACGTCAGGCGGTCGACGGCCCGGGTGCCGCCGTACTCCTTCGTCAGGTCGGTGAGGTCGATGCTGGTCATGGCTTCAGCGTGGCCGTACGGGCCGGGGCCGGGCATCCCCCGCCGGTGGAGCCGGTCTCCCCCATGCGGGGGAGCCGCCGTCCCGCCCGCTCTGGCACGATGACGGCGTGCCGGGCCTCCTGATGCCGCTGACCCGTGCGGTCACGTACACCCGCTGGCTTCATCTGCTGGTGGGGTCGATCCTGCCGTTCGTCTGCGCCATGGTCCATCCGGGGCTGGACAGTCCGTCGCCGGCCGACTGGGCGCTGATCGCGATCCTGCCCGTTCCGCTGGTTCTGGCCGCCGCCATGGTGCCCGGGGTGCGCCGGGCGGAGGGGCTGCAGGCCCAGATGATGCTGTTTCCCGGACCGCACGCGCGAGTGAGGGGTGACGGGGACGCGGGTGTCTCCACCGTTCCGTCCGCTTCGTGGAGCGACCGCGCCCGGACCGGCGCCTGGATGGTGCTGCGGCTGGAAGCCGGACTGGCCGTCGCGCTGGTGACGGGGCAGCTGATGGCGCTCTCGATGGAGCTCGCCGGGGCGGCCACCGGGAATCCGGGTGTCGCCGGCCCGCTGCTGCTGCCGGTCCCCGGCACCGGCTGGGAGTACGGTCTGCTGGTGCCGGTGCCCGTCCTGGTGCTGGTCGCGGTGGTCGCCGGAGCGGGGGCCCTCATGGCCGAGGCCGCCCGCCGGCTGCTCGGGCCGTCGGCAAAGGAGCGCCTGGCCGAGCTGGAGGAGCGCACCGAGCGGCTGCTGGAACGCAACCGCATCGCCCGGGAGCTGCACGATTCCATCGGCCACGCCCTGACGCTGGCCGTGGTCCAGGCGGGTGCCGCCCGGGCGGCGGCCGACCCGGATTTCACCGACCGGGCGCTGGAGACCATTGAGGAGACGGGACGGGCGGCGCTGGAGGATCTCGAACGGGTCCTGCTCGTGCTGCGCGAGACACGGCGGCCGGCCGCCGCCCGGCCGGCCCTCGGGGAGGCGGGCCAACTGCTGGACTCCGCACGGTCCTCGGGCTCGCGGGTCGACGCGGAGGTGACCGGGCCCCTGGAGGACGTGCCGGGCCCGGTGTCCCGCGAGGGCTACCGGATCCTCCAGGAGGCCCTCACCAATGTGCTGCGGCACGCGGGTCCCGTCCCGGTCCGGGTGCGCATCACCGTTGCGGAGGGACGGCTGCGGCTGGAGGTGCGCAATCCGCTGGGCGCGGCGCCGGCCCCGGTGGCGGGCACGGGCGGCGGCAGCGGGCTGCGCGGCATCCGCGAGCGTGCCGCGCTGCTCGGAGGCGAGGCCCGGGCTGCCCAGGACGGCGGCCTGTGGCTGCTGCGCGTCGACCTGCCGCTGCGGTGACGTGACCGACCGGCGGTGACATGACGGACCGCCGGCCCGGCTGCACCGCCGGCGACACGGACCCCCTGGCGCGGGGCGGATTCAGGTCTCGCGCCCGGCGCTGCGGTCGGGTGCGCTCATGTCCCCCGTCCCGGGCGTGCCCCCGGCGAGCCCGTAGCGCAGGTACACGGTGCCCTTCGGGCCGGCCGCGGGCGGTTCGAGGAGCGTGAGGTTCGTGGGCACCTCGCCGCCGTCGAACACCTTCTTCCCGACGCCGAGCACGATCGGGTGCACCCAGAGGTCGAGACGGTCGAACAGCTTCTCCCGCAGCAGGGTCTGCACCAGGTTGAGGCTGCCGACGACCTTCACGTGCTCGTGCCGGTCGCGGATCCCGCGCACCGCGCCGGCCAGGTCCGGGCCGAGCAGCGTGGACCCGGCCCACGGGAGATCGGGCCTGCCGCGGGAGGCCACGTACTTCGGGACGCGGTTGAAGAGCGTGGCGATCTCGCCGTCCTCGCCGCCCTCCTGGTGCGGCCAGTAGGCGGCGAAGATGTCGTACGTCCGCCGGCCGAGCAGGAGGGCGTCCGTGCCCTCGTACGCGGCGCCGACCTGCGCCCCGGCCACCTCGTCCATCAGGGGCGCCTGCCAGCCGCCGAAGGGGAACCCGGCCGGGTCCTCGTCGGGGCCGCCGGGCGCCTGCCCCACGAGGTCGAGGGTGGCGAACAGTTCGATGTGGATGAGGCCCATGTCCCGCTCCCGATGGGTCGGTTGTTCCGGTCGGTGGGCGGACTCGCGGGCGCCGGCGGACTCATCGCCACGGCGGCCCCGTGCTGCGTGTTCGCCCTGCGGCAGGGTCCTGCCGCCGGCCCCGGCAGGTGTGCCGAATGCCTCGGTCCCGGCCCGCGCGTCCGGTGTCCCGGACTTCTCATGCCGGCCGGTGGTGAAGCGCGCGGCGCGGTACCCGGCTCATCGCACCGGGCCGGGGCGCCGCACCGGCACTCCCGCTCACGGTAGGGCACGAGCCGCGTCCGCACCGGCCGGCCGGTCTGCGCGGACGGGCGTCATCGCAGGTCACCGGCGGAAAGCCACGGTTGTGGCACTAGGCTGACCGGATGCCGCTCACCGTTCTCCTGGTCGACGACGAACCACTCGTACGGGCGGGCCTGCGCGCCGTACTGGAGGCCCAGCCGGACATCGAGGTGGTGGGCGAGGCGGGTGACGGGGCGGCCGTGATCCCGCTGATCCGGCGGCTGCGCCCCGACGTGGTGGCCATGGACGTACGCATGCCCCTCATGGACGGCATCGAGGCCACGCGGGCGGTCCTGCGCACGGTGCCGGACCCGCCCAAGATCGTGGTGGTGACGACCTTCGAGAACGACGAGTACGTGTACGGGGCGCTCCGTGCCGGCGCTGACGGGTTCCTGCTCAAGCGGGCGCGGCCGGCGGAGATCGTGCAGGCCATGCGGCTGGTGGTGGAAGGCGATTCCCTGCTGTTCCCGGCGGCGGTGCGGCAGTTGGCCGCCGCGCACGGCGAAGAGCACGGCAACGCCGGGGCCCGGGCGGCCATGGAGCGCGCCGCGCTGACCGGGCGGGAGGGGGAGGTGCTGCGTCTCATGGCGCGTGGGCTGTCCAACGCGGAGATCGCCGCACGCCTGGTCGTGGGCGGCGAGACCGTCAAATCCCATGTGAGTTCGATCCTGGCGAAACTCGGGGTGCGGGACCGCACGCAGGCGGTCATCGCGGCGTACGAGTCCGGCTTCGTGGCCCCGGGCTGATCACCGGGCGGGGGACGGCCGGGCCGGCGGGGGCAGCGGGAGGACAACTGGGGTGCGGCCGGGCCGGAGTGGTGCCAACCTGTGCCGGTGACCTCCACCGAGACGACGACCTCCCTCCGTGCCGCCGCGGCGCGCAACAACGCCGACTGGTGCGCCGCGGTCTGCCGGTCCCACGGCGTTCCGGGCACCTTGGACGAGACGGCCTGGTACAGCTCCCGCCGCACCCCGCCGTACTACCCCGACGCCGTCACCCTGCACCCCGCCGCGGCGCCGGACGGCTTTCTCCCCGGAATCGACACGACGTCACCCGGGTGCTCCGTCAAGGACAGTTTTGCCACGCTCGACCTCGCCCCGGGCGGCTTCACCGAACTGTTCACCGCCCACTGGATCCACCGCCCCGCCGGCCTTCCCGCACCGCGAACGCCTGCCCTGCGCGCCGAACCGGTGACCGCGGCCGCCCGGCTCCGCGACTGGCAGACCGCCTGGCACGGCGGCGGTGACGGGGCCCCGGACATCTTCCGGCCCGCGCTGCTGGACGACCCGTCCGTGCTGGTGCTGGCCTTTCACGACGGCAGGGAACTCGCCGGCGGCGCCGTCCTCAACCGCAGCGCGGGGCTGGTCGGCCTCTCCAACCTTTTCGCCGTCAACGACGGCGACATCGCCGCCGTGTGGTCATCCGCTCTCACCGCGGCCGCCGGCCACTTCCCCGGCCTCCCCGTCGTCGGCTACGAGCAGGGGGACGATCTCGGGCCCGCGCTCGCCTGCGGCTTCACCGTGCTCGGCCCGCTCCGCGTCTGGCTGCACCACTCCTGACCCGGTGCCGTGTCTCCCCCGGCCCGGGGACGGCGCGGGCGGTGGCGGCCGTCCGACCGTTCGTGAAGGGCACCGGCCGCCGGTCGGCAGAGCCTGTTCCACTCAACTCCCCCATTCGCCGGGCCTCTTCGGGTCACCGGGCGTCTTGTGGCCGCCCTGGGGGATGAGCCAGGCTGTCCGGCGCCCGGCCAACCTCCTGCGCCCCGCCCCGCACCCCCACCCCCCACCGATATGAGGTGCACGCGATATGAGCAGCAACAAACCGTTACCGGCCCGCCGCGGTCTGCTGGCCGCCGCCGCGGCTCTCGCCGCGGGCGCCGCCGTGAGCGGGCCGGCCGCCGCCCGCGCCCTGGCCGTTCCGCCGTCCGGCGCGCCGGCCCCCGCTGCCGGTGGCGGTGGCGGGCCGCGCCCGGCCGCCGCCCGTCCGCTGTTCCTGGGGACGTACACCTCGCAGCCCGGCGGCGGCACGGGCATCGGCCTCGCCTCGTACGACCCGGTGAGCGGGGAGGTCTTCCCGGGCGGGACCCTTGCCGGCGTCGCCGATCCCTCGTTCCTCGCCCTCGCCCCCTGCGGGCGCACCCTCTACGCCGTCAACGAGCGCCGGCCCGGCGGCGTCACCGCGATCGCCCTCGGTGAGGACGGCCGGCACCGGGTGCTGAACAGCCGCGACACGGGCGGCGACGCGCCCTGCCACCTCTCCGTCCATCCCGGGGGCCGGTTCCTGCTGAGCGCCAACTACACCTCGGGCTCCGTCGCGGTGCACCCCGTCGAGGAGGACGGCTCGCTCGGCGAGCGCACCGACCTGGTGGAGCACACCAGTCCCCCGCCCGGCCCCGGCCAGGACGGCCCGCACGCGCACCAGATCCTGACCACCCCCGACGGCGGCCATGTCCTCGCCGTCGACCTCGGCAACGACAGCGTCCACACCTACCGCCTCGACCCGTCCGCCGGGACGCTCGACCGGGTCTCCGTGGCCGTCCTGCCGCCCGGCGCGGGCCCGCGGGCGCTGGCCTTCCACCCCTCGGGCCGGTACGCGTATCTCGCCAACGAGCTGAGCGACACGATCGCGGTCTGCGCCTACGACCCGGACACCGGCCGTCTCACCCCCGGGACCCCGCAGCCGACCGGCACCGGCGGTGTCACCAGCTACCCCGCGCAGCCGCTGGTGTCCCGCGACGGCGCCCATGCCTATCTCAGCAACCGCGGGCACAACAGCGTCAGCCACTACGCCGTCGAGGACGGGGGCGCCTCGCTGCGGCTGCTCGGCACGGTCCCGGTCGGCGGTGACTGGCCCCGGCACCTGGCTCTCTCCCCCGACGGTGCGCTGATGTTCGCCTGCAACCAGCGCTCCGGCTCGGTGACGGTCTTCCGGGTCGCCCCGGGCACGGGCACCCTCTCCCCAGCGGCCACGCATACGGCCCCGGTTCCGGTCTTCGCCCTGCCGCTCTGACGGCCCGGGCGTGGACGCGCCGTTCGGCTGACCGTCAACGCACGGGACCCGCCGGGCCGTTGAGCCCGGCGGGTCCCTGAGCGTCACGCGTCACGGTCCGGCGGTTCACCAGACCGTGACGTCACCGATCAGTACGTGACCTGGCCGTTGCCGCCGTCGAAGACGACGTCGGAGCAGGAGTAGAAGTTCTCCTGGCTGTCCGAACGGGTCCAGTGGATGTAGATGATGTGCTGGCCGGACCGCTGCGGCAGGTTGAGGTCCCAGTAGTAGTGGCCGCCGTTGGAGCCCGCGCCGCCGGACTGCGGCGGGTTGGTCACGGTCTGCAGGAGCTCCAGGTCGCTCCAGGCCAGGCTCTTCGTCGGGCTGAAGCCGTTCTTGGTGATGTAGACGTCGAACTTGCCCGGGTGGTGCGCCCAGTTGCTGTGCTTGACCTGGATGCTGGCGCCGGAGGTGAGGTGGGTCTTCGGCCAGTCGGCGCGCGCGGCGTTGTACGAGGAGAAGTTGTACGGGCCGCGGTCGCCGCCACTGCACAGCTTGCCGTCCGGGATGTAACCGGTCGTCTTGCCGCCGCCGTTGGAGTCCAGCACGGCGAACCAGTTGTAAAGCGGGGTGGTGCTGGACTGCTGGACCGCCGCGGCGCAGGCCGGGTTGGCCGGCATCTGGTGGTTGTTCTTGATCAGGTCCTCGTAGCAGAGGTACGTGCGCGAACCCGGCATCATGGTCGCGCCGTGGGCGGCCGCGGGCGAGGGCATGGACGCCGCGACGAGAGCGAACAGGCCCGCTCCGAGGAGGCTCAGCGAACGGGGGGTGCGGACCGGGGACTTCTTCCGGTCCGGGTGCCGAATGGCCATGTGGGGGTCTCCTAGGGGGTCACCCGGCGGGCCGGGCGCCGTACGGACCCCGGCCGCTGGCGTGCGGCCGGGCCGGCGGGCGGCCCGTCGCCGGATCGAGTCCGACTGATGTGCAGCCACTCCCCGTCCCGCTGTGCGGCCGGGGTGGAGGGACGGCCGCCGACGGGAATGGGAGCGCTCCCACACAGATAGCACCCCGGGGATCATTCGTAAACCGTTCACACACAATTGTCGTGCCCACACCGGGATTTGACGGAGGAACCGGCCCCAGGGGGCCGGTTCCCGCCGGTACCGTACGGCGGCCGGGGCCGGCTCAGGCGCCCCGCGTCCCCCGGAGCACGTCCTCGGCCAGCACCCGGGCGACATTGCGCTCGGCGAGGGCGGTGATGGTGACGAAGGGGTTCACCCCGATGGACCCCGGGATCAGCGAGCTGTCGACCGCGTACAGATTGCGGTGTCCGCGCAGCCGCCCGTACCCGTCCGTGGCCGCGCCCAGCGGGCAGCCGCCCAGCGGGTGGTAGCAGAAGTCGTCGGCGAACGCGCGGTCGTCGCCGAAGAGGTCGTATCGGTACTCCGTGCGGTTGGCGCGGTTGACGCGGTCGAGGAGGGACTTGGCGGCGGTGACCGCCGGCGCGTTCTGCTCCCGCCGCCAGTCCAGCCGGAGCTTCCCCGTAGCGGGGTCGAGGGAGAACGTGCCGCGTTCCGGGTTGTCGGTGATCGCCAGATAGAGGCTGATCCCGGTCTCGATCCCGGCCGGGAGGGGGGCGATCTCGGCGAAGACGGGGTGGGTGGGGTGGTTCCAGTCGTCGATGGCGAGGACGGGGATGGCGGACTGCTGGCTGCCGGTCGGATTCCAGGGGTGGTTGGCGCGGCCGGCCATGATGTTGCCGTTGGGGCCCCACCCGGTGCCGAGTTCGGGGCTGAGGTCGGGCAGCGCGCCGGAGTCGCGGGCACGGAGCAGGAGTTCGGTGGTGCCGAGGCTGCCCGCGCCGAGGAAGAGGTGGGTGCAGGAGACCTCGGTGCGGGCCACCACGGAGCCGTTCTCGTCGATCTCCTTGACCGTCAGCGTGTAGCCGCCGTCCGGGCCCCGCTCGATCCGCTCGACCTGCCGCATCGTGCGGAGGGTGACCTTGCCGGTGCCGAGGGCGGCGGCGAGATAGGACTTGTCCAGGCTGCGCTTGCCGTGGTTGTTGCCGTAGATGACCTCGCCCGCGAGGGCGGACTTTGCGGCCTCGCCGCGCTCCTCCCGCTCCATGTACCCGAAGTCGTAGACGTTCGGCACGTAGGTGGTGGAGAGCCCGGCGTTGTGCGCCTGGTCGCGGGCCAGCCGGGCGAAGCGGTAGTAGTCGCTGTCGCCGAAGTAGTCGGTGCCGATGCTGTTGACGCCGAGCATGGCGCGGGCCCGGGGGAAGTACGTGCCGTACATCTCGGCGGCGTCGACGCCGGGGAGCACCTTCTCGAAGTGGCCGCGGGCCGGGGTGACGGCCATGCCGCCGTTGACGAGGGAGCCGCCGCCGACGCCGCGGCCGACGTAGACGGACATCTCGCCGAAGTTGACGCGGTCCAGGACGCCCGGGTAGCGCTCGATGTTCCGGTTGACCAGATCGAGCCAGAGCAGGGTGTCGAGCGGTGCCTCGGTGCGGTCCTTGAACCACATGGAGCGGCGGTCCGGGTTGAGCATGTCGCAGAAGATCCTGCCGTCCGCGGCGGCCTCGTCCCAGAGCCGGCCCATCTCCAGGACGAGGGTGTTCACGCCCGCCTCGCCGAGCCGGAGGGCCGCGACGGAGGCCCCGTAGCCGGAGCCGACGACGACGGCGGGGAAGGAGTCGCCGGAGGCCGCCGACCGGTCGGCGGCGGACGCGGGGGCGGAGACGCTGGTGAGTCCGGCCGCGGCGGCGGCCTGGAGCGCGGTGGCACCGATGAAGTGGCGGCGGCTCCTGCCTGCGAGAACCATCAGAACCGGGGGCACCGGCGAGGCGTCGGCGGGTGGCGGGACGGCCTGCCGGTGGTGGGCTGCCGATCATGCTGACACGTGCTGTTACCCCGGGTACCCCCGGGCACGGAAGCAACACCGGTCCCCCGGGAAATCGCCGCACACGGGCGGGTGTTGGGCCCGGCCGGCATGGGCCCGGCCGGCGTTGGGCCCCGCGGGCCGGGTGCCGACCGGGCCGGGTGCCGGCCGCGCCGAGTGCCGACCGGGCCGGGTGCCGGCCGGGGTGTTCGGCCTGGTACCGGGACGCGGCGCGGGCGCAGCCGGGACACGGGCGCGGCGAAGGTGCGGGCGCGGCCGAAGTGCGGGCGCAGCCCGGAGCGCGGGCTCAGCCGGGGTGCGGGCTCAGCCGGGATGCCGCTCGCCGCGGTCGCGGCGGGCGCGGCGCTCGCGCCGGTCGCGGAGCACGGCCTCCGGGTCGTAGGGCCTGACATTGAGGGGCGGGCCCACCGGCGGCCTGCGGATCGCCTCGCCGATCTTCTCGTTGATCTCCGCCAGGATGCGCCGGGCCTCGCGCTCGGAGCGGGCGCCGAGCGCGGCCTCGTAGGCGTCCTCCGCCTCCTTGCGCAGGGCGAGCGCCGGGGGCAGGGCGGAGGCGCCCTCGCGGTGCATCTTCTTCTTGATCCACCAGTTCTCGTCGTACGGGGCGTCCAGGCCGGTCAGCGGCTGGCCCGCGCCCGGCAGATTCTCGAAAGCGCCCCGCTCGGCGGCTTCCCGGATCTGCCGGTCGACCCAGGACTCGAAGTCGACGCCGGGCGGTTTGCGTTCCGTCATGGCAGGGCCTCCCCTGGGCTCCGGCCGGCCGGCCGGCCGGTCGGTCCGGTGCGGGCAGTGCCGGTCCCTCGTGACGGACCGGGCCTCCACGGTACAAGAATCCGCTCCCTCCCGGCCCTCTGTACCGGCGCGCCCGGTCAGGTGCCGAGGGCGGGGCGACGAAGGCCCGGGGGAACCCCTGCCGCCCGGTCCTCGACGAGCTCGGGTGGTCGCGGCGAGCCGGACTGGTCGCGACGCGTGATCGACTCGGTGAACATGCGGCCGCTGAAAGGGGGAGCCGACGGATCCGCCTGTTGGTCGAGGGAAGTACGGCTCGAAGATCCATCCGCTCACCGGCGCGTCCGACCCTGTCCATGGGCATCCTCGGGGCCAACGCCCAGTCTGCTACCGCAGACTCGCCGAATGAGATTGCAGGACAAGGGACTTGCACGGTTCGTGGCTTGTCCCACGGGTCACCGGTAACAGTTCCCTGGGACGAACTCCCGCCGAACAGGAAGGGAAATCCCGAGCTTTCCGGCAGCTCCGTTCCCTAGGTTTCACCCCATGGCCTCATCCATGGGTCCTGATGACCGAGTTGACGAGGCGCGGCCACGTCTGATGACCCGCCCGCTGCTGTTGCGCTTCGTGACGGTTGTCGGCTCTTCGGCGAGCTTCCATCTGCTGCTGCCCGTCGTCCCGGCCTACGCACAGAGCGCGCCGGGCGGGGGCAGCGACAAGGCGGGCCTGGTCACCGGTGCGCTGATGCTGGCCACGGTGGCCGGCGAGCTGACTGCCCCGTGGTTGGCCGCACGCTGTGGCTATCGCGTGATGCTGGGGGCGGGGTTGTTCCTCCTGGGCGCTCCGGCCCTGGCCCTGACCGTGTCGCAGAGTATGGCGTGGATCGTGGTGGTGTGCCTTGTCCGGGGGTTCGGCTTCGCGTTCACCCTGGTGGCGGGTGGGGCGCTGACGGCGTCGCTGATCCCGCCCGAACGCCGCGGGGAGGGGCTGGCCCTGATCGGCGTCGTGGCCGGTGTGCCCTTGCTGGTGGGCCTGCCGCTCGGGGCCTGGCTGGCCTTGCACACGGGGTACGGACCCGTCTGCTCAGTGGCGGCACTCATCGCTTTGGTCTCCATCGCCGCTGTCCCGGGTCTGCCCGGCCGGAAAGCAGCGTCGGGGCCGCCCCTGGGGGTCTTCGCCGGCGCCTGTTCCGGCGCGCTCGGCCGGCCCACGGCCGTGTTCGCGGTGACGGCGGTGGGCGCGGGGTTCGTCGTCACCTTTCTGCCACTGGCCGTGGCACCGGGCCATTCCGGCGTGGTTGCCGCGGCTCTCTTCGTGCAACCGGCCGCCGCGACCGCATCCCGTTGGTTCGCCGGCCGGCGCGCCGACCGGCGCGGAGCCGCCGGGCTGCTCGTGCCGGGGCTGGCCGTGTCAGCCGCCGGCATCTTCGTCATCGCCCTCACGGGCGTCCCCGCCGCGGTCGTCGTGGGTGCGGCCGTGTTCGGGATCGGCTTCGGCGTCATCCAGAGCGCCACCCTCACGCTGATGTACACCCGGGTCCCGTCCTCCGGGTACGGGACGGTGAGCGCCCTGTGGAATCTTGCCTACGACGCGGGGATGGGTATCGGCGCGGTCGGCTTCGGCATGGTGGCCGGTGTGACCGGCTACCCCTGGGCCATCGTCCTGACCGCGTTCCTGATGCTGACAGCCCTCGTCCCGGCCTGGTGCGACCGAACGGCAGCGCGCACACGACGCGCGAGGACGAGGGGGATCGGACGGTGACGGCAGAGGGGCCACGGTGAGCGGTCGCCTGCGTCCCTCATCCGCTTCCGCGGTCTCGCCGCATGCTCTCGACTCCCCCCTACGGCAGCGGCCATGCGTCACGTCCGCCGGGCCCGGCCGGTGAGGTGACCGGGGCGGGCATGTCGACGCATACCCGCGCCGTGGCCCCTCGCCCTCCCGGTGCGCCGTCGGCCTGCCGCAGACTGGCCCCATGGAACTCCAGATCACCGCGACCTCCCCCGAGCATCCCGCCGACCTCCTCGATCTGCCGTGGAGCGTGCCGCTGGAGGAGTGGCCGGACAAGCACCTGGTCGCGCTGCCGCGCGGCATCTCCCGCCATGTGGTGCGGTTCGCCCGCGCGGGCGACGAGGTGGTCGCCGTCAAGGAGGTCGGCGAGTGGGCGGCCGTACGGGAGTACGAGTTGCTGCGGGACCTGGACCGGCTCGCCGTACCGGCCGTGGACGCGCTCGCGGTGGTCACCGGGCGGAGAGACGCGAGCGGCGAGCCGCTGGAGCCGGTGCTCATCACCCGGCATCTGGACGGCTCGCTGCCGTACCGCTCGATGTTCGAGACGACGATGCGGCCCGGCACCATCAACCGGCTGCTGGACGCGCTCGCCGTCCTCCTCGTCCGTCTCCACCTGAGCGGCTTCGCGTGGGGCGACTGTTCGCTCTCCAACACCCTCTTCCGGCGCGACGCGGGCGAGTACGCCGCCTACCTCGTCGATGCCGAGACGGGGCAGCTCCAGCCCCAGCTGAGCCGCGGGCAGCGGGAGTACGACCTGGAGATCGCCCGGGTGAACATATCCGGCGAGCTGATGGACCTGGAGGCGGGCGGCTCCCTGCACCCCTCGGTGGACCCGGTCGAGTTCGGCACGGCCATCGCCGAGCGGTACGGGGAGCTGTGGCACGAGCTGACCCGCCAGTCGGTGTACCCGCTCGCCAAGCGGCACTACATCGACCGCCGCATCCGCCGCCTCAACGACCTCGGCTTCGACGTGGCGGAGATGCAGATCCAGGCGACCCCCGACGGCGACGCGGTGACGTTCCTCCCGAAGGTCGTCGACGCCGGACACCACCAGCGGCAGCTGCTCCGGCTGACGGGTATGGACGCCGAGGAGAACCAGGCGCGCAGCCTGCTCCGCGACCTGGAGACCTGGATGGTCTCGCAGGACGACTACGCGCCGGGCGACCCGCTCGGCGCACGCCCCGAGGTGCTGGCCCACCGCTGGGTGCGGGACGTGTTCCGGCCCGCCGTCCGCCTGGTCCCACGCGAGCTGCGCGGCTCGGCCGACATCGCGCAGATCTACCACGAGCTGCTGGAACACCGCTGGCTGCTGTCGGAGCGGGCCCGTCACGACGTGGGCCTGGAGGCCACCGTGGAGGACTACATCCGCACGGTGCTCCGGCCCGGCGGGGGGAGCGGCGAGGGGGCCGGGGCGGCGGGGACGGCGACGGAGGCGGAGGCCGGAGACGGCCCGGAGGGGGAAGAGGAGGGCTGAGGCGGCGGGCACGGTCCCGTCGGGAGGCGGCCGGGCATCGGGGCCGCCCGGGGGGTGATAGTCCTCCGCTCCGGTGGGTACCCGGGCCGGGCCCCGAACCGGCGAGAGGATGCGATCGCTGTGTCCCACAAGGCAGCCCACCGAGCGGCACACGACGGCGGCGACATCGGACGGCGCGTCGCCCGCCAGCGCGAACGCCTCGGTCTCAGCCGCGAGCAGCTGGCGACCCGGGCCGGGATGGCCCCCGGCTACCTGGAGTATCTGGAGGAGCACCCCGCCGACCCCAGCGGCCCGGGCCTGCTCAAGCTGGCCGGGGCGCTGGAGACGACGGTCGCGGCGCTGCGCGGCGGCTTGCCCTGCCCCCCGCCGGAGCGGGGCCGGCCCGGTGACTATCCGCAGCTGCGCGACCTCGGCCCCGAGGAGTGCCGGGACCGGCTCGCCTCGCACGGGGTGGGCCGGGTCGCCGTCTCCGGCGCGGAGGGCCCGGTGATCATCCCGGTGAACTACCTGGTCCTGGACGACACGATCGCCTTCCGGGCCCGGCCCGGCACCCCGGCCGCGACCGCACCGGAGCAGGAGGTCGCCTTCGAGGTCGACGACGTGGACGAGATGCTGAGCCAGGGCTGGAGCGTCCTGGTCACGGGCCGCGCCCGGGCCGCCACCGGCCACGAGGCCGCCCTGCTGGACGAGCGGGCGCCCCGCGAGCCATGGGCGGGCGACGGGCGCGACCGCTGGGTGCTCATCACCCCGGAGCACGTCTCGGGACGCCGCATGCACCTGGGCTGAGCGGGGGGCGGGGCGCCTTCGGGCACCGCCTGCCGGCGAGTGGGCCGGCAGTCCCCGGAGGCGGCCCGGCTCCGCGGAGCGGGGGTTCACCCTGCATGCCCGGTGGCCGTGCCACCGGGCGCCTCCGGCGGGCCTCCGGCTCCCCGCAACCCGGACGTTCCGGGAACACCACACGGGTCCGCGCGGCCCGGCCCGGCCGCCGGTCAGGCCCGCAGGTAGGCCAGAACGGCCAGCACCCTGCGGTGGGTCCCGTCCGCCGGAGGCAGGTCCAGCTTGGTGAGGATGCCGTTGATGTGCTTGCCGATCGCGGCCTCCGAGACCACCAGCTCCTTCGCGATCGCGCTGTTGGACCTGCCTTCCGCGATCAGCGCCAGCACCTCGCGCTCGCGCGGCGTGAGCCGCTCCAGCGGATCGCGGCGACGGCGCAGCAGGCGGCGCACCACCTCCGGGTCGACCACGGTCCCGCCGTCCGCCACCTCGTGCAGGGCGTCGACGAACTCCTCGACCTGGCCGACACGGTCCTTCAGCAGGTAACCGACCCCGGAACCGTCGCCGGAGTCCAGCAGCTCAGCGGCGTAGGTCCGCTGCACGTACTGGCTGAGGACCAGAACCGGCAGAGCCGGCCGCTTCTCGCGCAGCCGCACCGCCGCGTGCAGCCCTTCGTCCTGAAAACCGGGCGGCATCCGCACGTCCGTCACCACGATGTCGGGGGCGTGCTCCTCAACTGCGGCGACCAGCGACTCCGCGTCGGCCACGGCGGCCACCACCTCGTTGCCGGAGCGGCCGAGCAGACCGATGAGTCCTTCCCGCAGCAGCACGCTGTCCTCGGCCAGCACTACGCGGAGCGATGGTCTCCCTCGGTCAACTCGCAAGGAAACTCCACAAGTAACAGCGTCGGTCCCCCCGGCGGGCTGGCCAGGGCAAGTCTGCCATCCAGGACGGACACCCGGTCCGCGAGGCCGGTGAGCCCGCTGCCCAGCGAGGCATCGGCGCCGCCTGTGCCGTCGTCGCGCACCTGGAGGAACAGGCGGCCGTCTCGGTGACATCCGCTCACCTGCGCACGGCCGGCGCCGCTGTGCTTGGCGACGTTGGCGAGCGCTTCGCAGACCGCGAAGTACGCCGCGGATTCGACCGCTGAGGGCAGTCGGCCCGGCAGTTCGAGGTCGATGTCGACGGGGATCGCGGAGCGGTCCGCGGCGTCGGCGACCGCGGCTTCCAGACCGTAGTCCGCGAGGACCCTGGGATGGATGCCGTGGATGAGCTCGCGCAACTCCGCGAGAGCCTTGTCCGCCTCCTCATGGGCCTTGGCGAGGTGGTCGGCGAACTGACCGGGCGGTGCGTCCAGCCGTGCCAGGCCCAGGGCCATCGTCAGGGCCACCAGCCGCTGTTGCGCGCCGTCGTGCAGATCGCGTTCGATGCGGCGCCGCTCCGCTTCGAAGGCGTGCACCAACCGGGAGCGGGACCGGGTCAACTCGGTCACCCTTGCGTCGAGTTCGCCCTCGTGGGAGGTGATCAGCAGCCGGGTCAGCCCGGCACGGGCACCCGCCGCGACGCCGAGCGCGTAAGCGCACAGGCCCATGAGGACCAGGCCCAGCAGGGCGACGCCGTACGCGGTGGGCCACGTGGTGATCGTCCACAATTTGAGCACCTTGGTCTCCTGGCCGTCGCCGACCGTGGCCATCAGCAGCGGGGTGGCGACCATAGCCAGGGGGAAGAGAAGGGCCGCCGTGAGCACCAAGGCGTCAACCGGCCACAGCAGCCCGGCGAACAGCAGCACGAACCCGAGCTCCCG
Organism: Streptomyces albus subsp. albus; assembly: GCF_000719865.1. Lineage (GTDB taxonomy): Bacteria > Actinomycetota > Actinomycetes > Streptomycetales > Streptomycetaceae > Streptomyces > Streptomyces albus_E. The sequence goes on along the minus strand of NZ_JOID01000023.1, from coordinate 65,857 downwards.
CCACGTCGCCTGTTCGCGCAGCCGGGTGGTCAGCCAGGCCCACAGGCCCGGCGCGACCGGCCCCCGGTGCCGTCCGGGTGCCGGATCACAGTCGATCAGGCTCAGCCTGCGCCGCTCCACCCAGGCCACCGGAATTCCGGTCAGCGCGACCACCACGAGCAGGGGAAGTCCCACCACCGTGATGGCGAGCGCCCCGGCGAACGCCGCCACCGTCACGACCCCCACCAGGGCGGTGGCACCGGCCGCCGCTCCGGTGAGCAGATAGGCGACGGAACGCCAGGGCCACGCCGACAGCAGGAAGCCCGGCCGGGACATGGCCTGCCACACATTCCGAGGACGCATGGGGAGCACCGTAGGAGCGGGAACCGGCCCGGCGCCATCGGTCCAGGGCCCGGGCCGGGGGTAGGGCCGGACCTACCCCCGGCAGGCCCTGCCCCGGCGGGGCGAGGAGATACGGGCCCCTGCCGCTCTCCCCCGCAGGCCGTCGTACGGCACCCGGGCGACCGCGGCCCGGGGTGAGCGGGGCCGAGGCCGCAGGATAGGTCTGGCCTTACCTCAAGTCTCGTCCCTGCCCCACTGCGCCGTGAGGCGCCGTCACGGTTTCGTGGAGACACCGCCGACACGACGGAGACGGCGGTGTCCGAAGGCGGCTTGGCCGGCTGAGCGGCTGCCGGGGATGGCAGGAACGACAGCGACATGAGGGGAAACGCATGACCAACGACGCGATCCGCCTGTGCTCCGTAACCCGGCGTTACGGCTCGGGCAGCGCCGCCGTCACCGCTCTCGACGAGGTGTCGTTCGCTTCCCCGGAGGGGACGTTCACCGCCGTCATGGGTCCGTCCGGCTCCGGCAAGTCGACCCTGCTGCAGTGCGCGGCGGGTCTGGAGCGGCCCACTTCGGGCTCGGTCACCGTGGGCGGGACCGACCTGAGCGAGCTGAGCGAGACCGGACTGACCCTGCTGCGTCGCGAGCGCATCGGCTTTGTGTTCCAGTCGTTCAACCTGCTGTCCTCGCTGACCGCCGAACAGAACGTCGCCCTGCCGCTGCGGCTGGCCGGCCACCGTCCCGGGAAAGCCCGTGTGCGCGGGGTGCTCGAACAGGTCGGACTCGGTGACCGGGCGCGGCACCGGCCGACGGAGATGTCCGGAGGCCAGCAGCAGCGGGTCGCACTGGCCCGAGCGCTGATCACCCGTCCGGAAGTGCTGTTCGGCGACGAGCCGACCGGCGCGCTCGACTCGCGGACCGGCCGCGAGGTGCTGACCCTGCTGCGCCGCATGGTCGACCGGGACGGCCGGACGATCATCATGGTCACCCACGACCCCGTCGCGGCCTCCTACGCCGATCGCGTCGTCTTCCTCGTCGACGGCCGTGTCAACGGCGAGCTGACCGGCGCCTCCGCGGAGGGCATCTCGGCGCGGATGACCAGGGTCGAGGCCGTGCCGTGCTGAGCACCGCCCTGCGCACCCTGCGCACTCGCTGGGTCACCTTCGCCGGCAGTTTCGTCGCCCTGTCCCTCGGTGTGGCGCTGATCGCCGTCATGGGGCTGGCTCTGGCGTCCTCGCTGGACGCACCCGACCGAGGGCCGGAGCGGTTCGCCGCCGCGCCGGTCGTCGTCAAGGGCCAGGACACCCTCGTGGTGCCCACCCCGGCCGGCGACCGCTCCCGGAAGCTCGCGCATCCACGTTCCGTGCCCGGCGACGCGGTGGCGAAGCTGCGGGACCTGGGGACAGTCGTCGAGGACCGGTCGTTCGCCGTGCGGGCCGAGGGCGGGCCCGCCGATCTGGTGGGCCATCCCTGGTCCACTGCGGCCTTCGCGCCGTACGAGCTCGCCGCGGGACGCGCGCCCGAGACCGGGGACGAGGCGGTGATCAGCGGCGACTGGGCCCGTCCGGGCACACAGGTGCGGACCGGCGGCGGCACGGTGCGCGTCGTCGGCACCGTGGCCGGCCTCGGCTTCGAGAACGCCATCTTCTACACCGACACCCGCGCCGCCGAACTGTCGCCGCGCAGCCTTCAGCTCGTGGTCGACGCCGATGCGGCGGCCGTGCGCGAGGCGGTGCGCGGCAGCGAGGGCGTCCAGGTCCTCACCGGGGACGCGCGCCGGTACGCCGACGCCGACCCCGACCGGGACAGCGAGGCCCTCACCGCGATGAACGCCATGTTCGGCACGGCCGGTGGCGTCACCGGGTTCGTATCGGTGTTCGTGGTGGCCTCGACCTTCGCGTTCGCGGTGGCCCAGCGGCGCCGCGAGTTCGGGCTGCTGCGGATCGCCGGGGCGACCCCGGGGCAGATCCGCCGCATGGTCGTCCACGAGGCGCTCGCGGTCGGTGTGCTCGCCTCGGCCGCCGGCTGCGTGCTCGGATACCACGGGGCGCCGAAGCTCGCCTCGTGGGCGGTCGAAGAGAGCCTCGCGCCGCGCTGGTTCACCATCGGCGACTACACCTGGCCGTACCACGTGGCGTTCGGGACAGGTCTGTTCGTGGCACTGTGCGGCGTTCTGGCCGCCTCGTGGCGAGCGGGGCGCACGGGTCCCACCGAGGCGCTGCGCGAGGCGTCCGTGGACACCCGGACGATGACATGGGGCCGTCGGCTGTTCGGCGCGGCCCTGCTCGTCACCGCCGCGGTAACGCTGGTCCTGGCCCTGGTGACGGACCCGGGCGACCTGCTGCGGCGCAAGACCTATGTGAGCCGGCCCATGCTGCTCATCACCGCGGTCGCGCTCCTCGCACCAGTGCTGGTGCGGCCACTGGTCCGGCTGCTCGCCTGGCTGCCGGCCCGGCTGCCGGGCGCCGTGGGCATGCTGGCGCGGGAGAACGCCGCCACCGGGGTCCGCCGCACGGCCGCCGTCGCCGCCCCCGTCCTGGTCACGGTCGCGCTGGCGGGATCACTGCTGGGCGCCACGGCCACGCTCAACGAGGCGAAGGCCACCGAGATCCGTGAGCGGACGACCGCCGACTTCGTCGTCAGCCCGGCGGGCGATGCCGGCTTCGACAGGGCGACGCTCCAGCGGCTGGACGCCGTGCCCGGGGCCGAGCTCTCCGCGACCGCGTCCAGCGCCGTGTACGCACTGGAGGAGGGCACGTCGCTCATCAGGTCCGATGCCAGGGCCGTCGATCCCCAAGGGCTCGCGGCGACAGCCCGTCTCCCGCTGGCGGCGGGGAAGGTGAGCGATCTGGACGATGACTCGATCATCGTCAACGAGGAGTGGGAGAAGCACACCGTGGGCGAGCGGGTTGACGTGTGGCTCGGCGACGGCACGAGGACGTCCCTGAGGATCGCCGCGGTCATGACCACCGGCACCGGCAACAACGGCGTCTACGTCACCCCGCGCAACGCCCCCGCGGCGCCCGTCGACCAGGTCGACGTACACCTCGCGAAAGGTGCCGGCTCGGGCACCGTGGCCGCCGGCCTGCGTCAGGCGGTGCGGGTGTCGGGCGGGGAGGTCCTCGCCGGGGACGCATGGGTGCGGGCGACGTACCCCGAGAGCAACCGGACGACCCGGATGGGCTTCTTCCTGGTCCTCGGGATCGCCCTCGTCTACACCGGCATCTCGCTGGCCAACACGATGGTCATGGCGACCTCCGACCGGACGCGCGAGCTGTCCGTGCTGCGGCTGACCGGAGCCACCCGGTGGCAGGTGCTGCGGTTGGTGGGTGCCGAGGCGCTGATGGTCGTCGTGGTCGGCGGGGTGCTGGGAGCGCTGGTCGCCGGGCTCAATCTGCTGGGCATGTGGAGCGCGCTGTGTCTGCTCTCGGTGTGGACCCCGATCGTGGTTCCGTGGACGGCGCTCGGTACGGTCGTGGGTGCCTGCGCGGTGCTCGCCGTGGTTTCGGCGGTGGCCCCGGCCGGCCTCTCCCTGCGCCGGACGGCGGTCGAGCAGGCGGGCGTACGGGATTAGCCCTCCGACGCGAGTGCGCCGGAGGGTGGCGAGGCTCCAGGCCCGCTGGGCACCCGCACCCGCACCCGGCCGCCGCGGCTGGTACGGGCGGCCCGCGGCCCGTACGGCCCCCGCCGCGGCCGGGCCGCCCCGCCCGCATCCGTGCGGACGGCTGATCACGAATGGGGGGCGTCGTGCACTCCCGGGAGGATCGGGGGCACGAGAATGGCGATGCGTTCCGAACGATCTCTCCGAGGGAGACCGATGCCGTCCACACCGCGAGCCGCCCGCTGGCTCGTACCCGCCCTGCTGCTCGTCGTCTGGCTGGGGATCGGCGGGGCCCTGGGGCCGTACGCCGGGAAGCTCAGCGAGATCGCCACCAACGACCAGTCGGCCTTCCTCCCCGAGAGCGCCGAGTCGACGAAGGTGATCGATGCTCAGAAGGCGTTCCGGCAGAGCGAGACGCTGCCCGCGATCGTCGTCTGGACCGCCGACGAGGGGAAGATCACGGGCGGTCAGCGGGAGGCGGCCACCGGCGCGCTGGCCTCGCTCTCCGACAGCCCCGGTGTCACGGGCAGGGTCTCCCCCGCCCTGCCCTCGGAGGACGGCCTGGCGCTGCAGGGCGTGGTCCAGCTCCGCGACGACCTGGGCGATGAGACCGGCGCCGCCCTGGACCGCATCGAGAAGGCGGCCGAGCGGGTTGACGGGACGTCGGTACGGATCGCCGGTCCCGCCGCCACCCAGAACGACCTCTCCGAGGCCTTCGCCGGCGTCGACGGACTGCTGCTCGGGGTGGCGCTCAGCGTGGTGCTGCTGATCCTGCTGCTGGTCTACCGGAGTGTGCTGCTGCCGCTCGTCATCATCCTCAGCGCGGTCTTCGCGCTGTCGCTGGCCACCGGCATCGTCTACGCCCTCGCCGAGCGCGATGTGGTGCGGGTGGACGGGCAGGTGCAGGGCATCCTCTTCATCCTCGTCATCGGCGCGGCCACCGACTACGCCCTGCTGCTCTCCGCCCGCTTCCGCGAGGAACTGCCCCTGAAGGAACAGCGGTTCGACGCCATGCGCGCCGCCGTGCGCCGGTCCGCCGGGGCGATCACGGCCAGCGCCGCCACCGTGGCGCTGGGCCTGCTCGCCCTGCTGCTCAGCGATCTGGCGAACAACAAGGCGCTCGGCCCGGTCGGCGCCATCGGCATCGTCTGCTCCGTCCTCGCCGCGCTGACCTTCCTGCCCGCCGCCCTGCTGCTCCTCGGCCGGGCCGCGTACTGGCCGGCCCGTCCCAAGCCCGTGGCGGACCCGGAGCACCCGGAGGCGCGGGGCGGCAGCATCTGGGCCCGGGTCGCCGCCTGGGTGGACCGGGCGCCGCGGAAGATCTGGGCCGTGACCCTCGCGGTGCTCGCCCTGTTCGCCGTCTTCGCGCCGCAGCTGAAGTCGGAGGGGGTGCCGCTGAGCGAGATCTTCGTCAACGACGCGCCGTCGGTCGCCGCGCAGCGCACGCTGAGCGAGCACTTCCCCGGCGGCACGGGCAATCCGGCGGTCGTCATCGCCGACGCCGACCGCGTCCGGGAGGTGACGCGGGCCGCGAACGGCACGGACGGCGTCTCCGCGGCCGCGCCCGTCACCGAGTCCGGGCGGCCCGGCGGGGGCGAGCCCCTGGTCGTGGACGGACGGGTGCGGATCGACGCCGTGCTGGAGGACGACGCCGACAGCAACGCCGCCCGGGCGACCGTGCAGCGGCTCCGGGACGCGGTGCACGAGGTGCCCGGCGCGGACGCCCTCGTCGGCGGCTACACCGCGCAGCAGTACGACACCCAGACCACCGCGCAGCGCGACCTGAAGGTGATCGTCCCGGTGGTGCTGGCCATCATCCTGGTGATCCTGGTGGCGCTGCTGCGCTCGCTGCTGCTGCCGGTGCTGCTGGTGCTCACCGTCGCCCTCAACTACGGGGCGACGATCGGGGTCGCCACGCTCGTCTTCGAGCACGTCTTCGGTTTCGGCGGGGTCGATCCGTCCGTGCCGCTGTACGGGTTCGTCTTCCTGGTGGCCCTGGGGGTGGACTACAACATCTTCCTGATGACGCGGGTCCGGGAGGAGGCGCAGCTCCGGGGCACCCGGCTGGGCGTCCTCAAGGGGCTGACGGCGACCGGCGGCGTGATCACCTCGGCCGGGGTGGTGCTGGCGGCGACGTTCGCCGCGCTGGTCGTCATCCCGCTGGCGTTCCTCGTCCAGATCGCGTTCATCGTGGCCTTCGGCGTGCTGCTGGACACCCTGGTGGTGCGGTCGCTGCTGGTGCCGGCGCTCACCCGGGACATCGGGCCGGCGGTGTGGTGGCCCAGCGCGCTGCGCCACGATCCGGCGGCCGCCGACCGGAGCCCCGGCGACGCGGGTGCCCGGTCCGGCGCCGGGGGCTGAGTCCGCCCGGCTCCGTACGGGACGCATCCGCCCGGCTCCCGTACGGGAGAACCGGCCGGAACTGCTACCGGGGCGTGCCGAACGGTGACATGACACCGCAACCGTTCGGCGCGTCCCGCCGTCGCCGCATCAACTGCCTTACGGAAGAGGTCAGTTCGGGCACCTCCGGGGCGTGCTGAACGGTGACATGGCACCGCAACCTTTCAGCCCGTCCCGTCGTCGTCAGAGATGTGCCGGACATGTTCACCGGGCCAACACACGCTTGCGGCCCGGTGAACACACGGCGCTCCGTTCCCGTGACGACTCCCGTGGAGGCCCTCTGTGCGTCGCCGTATCCGCCCGTCCCTCGTCGCGCGCTGCGCGGTCGTGGCCGCCCTCGCCACCGCCGCGCCGTCCCTTCTGGCACTCCCCGCGAACGCCGGGGAGAGCGCGCCGGCCGCCCGCCCGGCCGGGCTCGCGCCGCAGCCCGACTTCGACGGGGACGGCCACGCCGACGTCGCCTCCTCGGCTCCCGGCGGCACCATCGGCGGCCTGGCGGAGGCCGGGTACGTCGTCGTGGTGTACAGCTCCTCCGGCGGTGTGGAGACCGAACGGCGGCACGTCATCAGCCAGGCCACGGCCGGGGTCCCCGGCTCGCCGGCCGCCGGCGGCCGGTTCGGCCACCGCACGGTCGCCCGCGACCTCGACGGCGACGGCTACACCGACCTCGCCGTGGAGACCCCGGGAACCTCGTCCGTCACCGTCCTGTGGGGCTCCCGGTTCGGCCTGGACGGCGGCACCGTGCTGCCCGTCTCCGCCGGAACGAACGGCGACAGCCTGACCGGCGGGGACTTCAACGGCGACGGGCACGCCGACCTGGTCGGCGTCAGCTCGCTCTCCGAGGAATGGGGCGACCTGCGCATCCTCTACGGCCCGTTCACGCGCGCCGGTGCCCCGGCCCGCACGGCGGACGTGCCCACCGGCCGGGTGTTCGAGCCCCGGGACCTCGTCGCGGGCGACGTCACCGGTGACGGCCGGGACGACCTCGTCAGTCTGCACGACTTCGAGGAGATGACCGAACCGGCCATCTTCTGGCGCGGCACCGCCACCGGCCTCGCCCGCGGCAGCGCCTCCCCCGGCCGCGGCGCCACAGCGGTGATCGGTGACGTGGACGGCGACGGGTACGGGGACCTGGTGATGCGGATGGTGCCCGGCGGCGTCAACGAGGACCTGCCGTACGACGAGGGGTCGCTCAAGGTCGTGTACGGCACGGCGGACGGCCCCGGCACCCGGACGGCGGTCATCGACCAGGACACGGCGGGCGTGCCGGGCGCCGGTGAGGCGGGCGACCAGTTCGGCGCGGCCCTCGCCGCCGGGGACGGCACCGGCGACGGGCGCGCGGACATCGCCGTCGGCGTGCCGCACGAGGATCTGCCCGCGGGCGCCGACGCCGGTGCCGTCGTCCTGCTCAAGGGCGGCACGGGCGGGCTCTCCGGCAGTGGCGCGCGCGCCTTCCACCAGGACACGGCCGGCGTGCCGGGGATCGCCGAGGCCGGGGACCGCTTCGGCTCGGCCCTCGCCCTGCAGGACACCGACGGCGACGGCCGGGACGACCTGGCCGCCGGCGCGCCCCTGGAGGACGGTTCATTCCGGGACTCGGGCGCGGTGTGGGTGCTGCGCGGCGCCGCCGACTCGCTGACCACGACCGGGATCGTCTCGTTCGGGCCGTCGGCCTTCGGCGCCCCGGAGGCCGGTGCCCGGCTGGGCGGGGCGCTTCCGCGCTGAGGCCGCGGGAGGCTCCTTCGGCGGGCCGCCGGGCACCCGGGCGCGTGCCGGCCTTCGGCTCGGGACGGCCGACCGTTCGGCCGTCCGGGACGGGGCCGGGCGGGCCAGGTCGGCCGCCTCGAGGGTGCCGCGGACCCCGGAGGCGCTTCCGCGGGGAGGTTCGGGTGGCCGTTCGCCGGGGAGGCGTGCACGGGCCCGGGCTCCCGGCTCGGGCCGGTGGGCCACCGGGTCGGCCGGGCGGGCCGGGCGGGCCGCCTCGATGGTGCCGCGGACCCCGGAGGCGCTTCCGCGCGGAGGCTCCGTCGGCGGTCCGCCGGAACTCCGGGCACGGGCCCGGACTCCGGGCGCGGGCCGGCGAGCGGGCGGCTCGTCCGGACCGCCGGTCGGGCCGAACTGACCGGCGGCCGGGCCGGACGGACTCAGTGGTGCCGCGGCCCCTGGCGGGGGCCGGTGCCGGGCATCCTGCGCCGGTGCTCGAGCTCCTCCTCGACCGGGGGCTTGTCCGCGTCGCGCAGGTGCCGGGACAGATGCCGCTTGGCGCCCTTGCGGCCCTGTTCACCCTGCTGGCCGGGGCTGTGGCCGAGGTCGGAGTCCGGGTCGACCCGGACGGAGTGGGCCACCTGTTCGCGGTTCTCGTACCGCTCGGCCGGGATGCCGCGCAGCGCGGCCACGGCCGCCTGGGAGGCACCGCCCACCTTCGCGGCCCGGATGAGTTCGTCCTTGCCGGCCGGAAAGTCGACGTCCTTGATCGCGTGCAGGACCTGGGGGACGCTCGTGTGCGCCATGGCTCTCTCCTTGCCGCTCCTGGGGGTGCGTGCGCCGGGCTCCGCTGCGGCACGGCGCGCAGAGGGCCGGCCGGCCGGGAGGCGGCCGTTGCCCAGGACTGCCGGGTTCCCGGGCAAGAAGGATGAAACCCCGCATACCCGTCACCGCTGCCCGGGCGCCGGGGCGCGGCGCGGGGGCGTGCGCGGGACTCGGGGCGCGGGGGGCGAGCGGGGCCTCGGGCGGCCCGGCAGCCGCAGCAGCTCACGGCTGCTCACGGCTGCTCACGGCTGCTCACGGCTGCTCACGGCTGCTCACGGCTGCTCACGGCTGCTCACGGCTGCTCACGGCAAGTGTCAGCAGGCCACGGCCTTGGGGACGTCGGCACCCTGGTCGGCGAGGTCGCAGAGGGTCCGGAACGAGATCTTCCAGTCGCCGTCCTGCCGGACGGACTCCCCCTCCTTCTCCGGCCGGACCGGCTCGCCGCCGCTCAGGAGGGTGTAGCCGACCTCGGCGGCCCGCTCGGAGGTGAAGTCCACGGACTCGACGCGCACCCGCAGGTCGCGGGCCCGCTTGTCCTCGGCGAACCCCTGGATCATCAGCTCGTACTGCACGCCGTCCTCGACAAGAGCGGCCTTCTTCTCCACCGCCAGGTCCGGGTCGAAAAAGCCCCGCCAGGCCTTCCTGACCTCGTCCTCCGCCCGGTCCGGGTCGTCCGGGGCGGTCGCCGTCGGGCTCGGGGAGGCGGAGGAGGGCGTCCGCTCCGGGGTTGTGGTGTCCGCCGTCCCGGTGGCGGTCGACGGCGTCGTGGTCTTCTCGTCCCCGCCGTCGTCGCCGGAACCGCACGCGGCCGCGAACAGGAGAGCCGCGGCTGCCAGGAGCGCGGCCGGTCCCCGTGCCGCAGAAGTCATGATCGCCACCTTCCGGTTCCGCTTCTGGATGGGCCTACCCCTCGCCGGACGGCTCATTACCGTTCCGTGGGAGGGCAGTTGAACGCGGAACCGGACGGGCCGCGTTCGACGGAAGAGGCACGCTACCCGCCGCCCCGGGCAGCGACCCGGAACCGCGCCGGTCAGCACACTTCTCTCACCGGTCCTGCCCTCCCCGGCCGGGTCCACCGCCGCCGGCCCCCCGCCGCGTCCGGCGCGTCCCGGCGTGCGCGGCTCCGCCAACCGAGGCAGAACCGGCCGGGCCACTCCCGGCGGCCGGTGGAACGGGGTACGAAGGGGGGCGAGGCACAGCAGCGCCTCCCGTCACTCCCTGGAGGATGGTCATGGCTCCCTTCCCCGGCACCCGGCCGAGCCCCCCGCGCTTCCCCGGCACCCGGCCGGACCCCCGCGCGGGCGAAGCGGCGGCGGCCCCGGTCCGCGCCGGGGTCCGCGTCCACCGGGCCGTCCGCCGGGCCGTCCACCGGGCCTGAGCGATGACCGCGAAAGCCCGCAGCATCTCCCCGGGTGGTGACGGCGCCCCGGGCGCCCCGGAGGCGGCCGGCCCCGCCCTGGAGGCCCTGCCGCCCGCCGAGGTCTACGACGCCCTGGACTCCTCCCCGCGGGGCCTCTCCCCGGCCGCCGCCGAGGAGCGCCGGGCCCGGTACGGCGCCAACGAGCTGCCGCGCGCGGCCCGGGCGGGCCTGGGGCGGCAGGCGCTGGCGCAGCTCACCGACCTCTTCGCCGTCGTCCTGCTCATCGCGTCGGCGATCACCTTCCTCGCCTACTGGCTGAGCGAGCCCCGGGACGCGGGCCGGCTCCAGCTGGCCGTGGCCATCCTGTGCGTGGTGGCGCTCAACGCCGTCATCGGCTTCACCCAGGAGTACTCGGCGGAGCGCACGGCGGAGTCGCTGCAGGCCATGGTTCCGCACGTCTGCGGGGTCCTGCGGGACGGCAGACGGCAGGAGCTGCCGGCGCAGGAGCTGGTCCCGGGGGACGTGGTGGTGCTGGAGGCCGGTGACGCCGTACCCGCGGACTGCCGGCTCGTCGAGGCGCACGAGCTGTCCGTCAACAACGCGTCGCTGACCGGGGAGAGCGATCCGGTGCGCCGTGACAGCGCCCCGATGGCGGTCCCCGGTCCGCTGACGGACGCGCGCAACTGCGTCTTCATGGGTACCGACACGGTGGCCGGCGCGGGGAAGGCCGTGGTGTTCGCGACCGGGGCGGCCACCGAGTTCGGCCGCATCTACCGGCTGACCGCCTCCGCGTCCCGGCAGCGGACCCCGCTGCAACTCCAGGTCGCGGCCATGGCGCGGCGCGTGGCGGGGACCGCGCTGGCCATCGGCGCGCTGCTGTTCGCCGTCCGGCTCCCCGGCGACGACACGGTCGAGGCCTTCGTCTTCGCCCTCGGGGTGATGGTGGCCCTCGTCCCGGAGGGGCTGCCCGCGACGCTCTCGGTGTCGCTGGCGATCGGCGTGCGGCGGATGGCCCGCCGCAACGCCCTGGTGAAGCGGCTGCTGGCGGTGGAGGCGCTGGGCTCGACCACCGTGGTGCTGACCGACAAGACCGGGACGCTGACGCAGGCGGAGATGACCGTCACCCGGGTGTGGGCCGACGGGGCGCTCCACCCGGTGTCCGGCGTCGGCTACGCCCCGGAGGGAGAGGTGGCGGACCCGGCGCCGCAGGTACGGGAGCTGCTGCGGGTGGCGGCGCTCTGCTGCAACGCCAAGCTCGTGCCGCCGGGTGGCGGCGGAGACGGAGGAGGTACCGGGGGCGGCCGCGGGCGGGGCGGGCGGGACGGGAACTGGCGGGTGCTCGGCGACACCACCGAGGGGGCGCTGCTCGTGGCGGCGGCCAAGGCCGGGCTCGATCCGGCCGCCGAGGAGGCCGCCTCCCCGCGGGTCGCGGAGCATCCGTTCGACCCGGGCCGCAAGCTCATGAGCACCGTGCACCGCGCGCCGGGCGGCGGCTTCCTCGTCCACGCCAAGGGGGCCCCGCAGGAGTTGCTGGCCCGCTGTACGCACATCGGCCGGGCGGACGGGGCGCTGCCGCTCACCGAGGAGTCCCGGGCCGGTGTCGTCGCCGTCAACGACGAGCTGGCCGCTCAGGGGCTGCGGGTCCTCGCGGTCGCCGTCCGGCGGGCGGAGGGGCCCGGCGAGGACCGCGACACCGCCGAGTCCGGGCTGACCCTGCTCGGCCTCACCGGCATGCTCGACCCGCCACGGCCCGAGGTCAGCGAGGCCGTGGACGCCTGCCGACGAGCGGGCATCCGCATCGTCATGGCGACCGGCGACCATCCGCTCACCGCGGAGGCCGTGGCGCGCAAGGTGGGGATCGTCCGCGGGCGCGAGCCGGTCGTCGTCACCGGCAAGCGGCTGGACGCCCTCGGCGACGCGGCGCTGGACGAGCTGATGGCCGGCGTGCCGGAGCTGCTGCTGTGCCGGGTCAGCCCCGAGCACAAGACGCGGGCCGTGACCGCCCTTCGGCGGCGCGGCGAGGTCGTGGCCGTCACCGGCGACGGCGCGAACGACGCCCCGGCGCTGAAGCACGCCGACATCGGGGTGGCGATGGGCGCATCCGGCACCGACGTGGCCCGGGAGGCCGCGGTCATGGTGCTGCTGGACGACTCCTTCGCCTCCATCGCGACCGCCGTGCGGCTGGGCCGCTCCGTCTACCAGAACATCCGCAAGTTCCTGGTCTACGTCTTCAGCAGCAACATCGGCGAGCTGGGCCCCATCGTCGCGGCGACGTTCACCGGCTTCCCGCTCGTCCCGATCAGCGCGGTGCAGATCCTGGCCATCGACCTCGGCTCGGACGTGCTGCCGGCCCTGGCGCTCGGGGCGGAGCCGCCGGAGTCCGACGTCATGGACCGGCCGCCGCGCGCCCGCCGGGAACGCCTGTTCTCGCTGGTGGTGATGCGCCGGATCCTCTTCCTCGGCGGCATCCAGGCGCTGGGCGTGACCGGTGTCTTCTTCTGGCACATCCACGCCTCCGGCATCCCGTTCGCCGAGTTCACCGAGGACCACCCGGTGTACCGGGAGGCGGTGACGATGGTGCAGGCGGGCATCGTGCTCAGCCAGTTCTTCGTGGGCCTGGCCGTGCGCACCGACCGGCAGAGCCTGCTCCGGGCGGGCCTGTTCTCCAATCCGTGGCTGCTGGGCGCCGGTGCCGTCGGCATCGCCCTGATGGCCTGCGTCAGCTATGTGCCCGTGCTCCAGGGGGTGTTCAACACCGCACCGCTCGCGGCGGCCGACTGGGCGGTGCTGACCGGGCTCGGGGTGCTGCCGCTGGCCGCCGACGAGCTCCGCAAGGCGTGGCTGCGTCGCCGCCGTCCGGAGAGCGGCGAGCGGGCCGCCCGGGGCGGCGGGCGCGCGGACGGCGGCGGGCCGGCCGGACGCCGCGAGCCGGCGGACGGCGGGGTGGCCACCGCCCGGACTCCAGGAAGAGAAGAGGACCGATGAGAGTGATCATCGCGGGCTGCGGGCGGACGGGTTCCACCCTCGCCGCCCAGCTCGCCGCCGAGGGCCACGACGTACGGATCATCGATCCGCTGCCCGCGGCCCGGCGGCTGCTGCCGGCCGGCTTCTCCGGCGCCTTCCACACCGGCAGCGGCTTCGGCCGCCCCGCCCTGGAGGCCGCCGGGATCGAGCACGCCGACGCGTTCGTGGCCCTGACCTCCGGCGACAACCGCAATCTCGTCGCCGCCCGCACGGCCAAGGAGACCTACCGGGTCCCCATGGTCGTCGCCCGCATCCACGACCCGCGCCGCAAGGAGCTCTACCGGGCTTTCGGCATTCCCACGGTGGCCGGTGTCCGGTGGACCGTCCAGCAGATCCACCGCACCCTGCTCCACCGCCACCTCGACCCCGAACTGACCTTCGGCAACGGGGAGACGCTGCTCGTCCGCTCCGAGCTGCCCGGCTACCTCACGGGGCGGCGGCTGGCGGAGTTCGACGTGGACGGGGAGATCCGGGTCGTGGAGGTGACCCGGGGCGGCCACTCCCTCGTCCCGGCGCACAACACCGCGGCGGAACCGTCCGACATCGTCACGTTCGCCGTCGCCGCCACCGCCCTCGGCACGCTGCGCGGCTTCCTCGGCAAGGAGCTCGGAACATGAGAGCGATCATCGCGGGCGCCGGCCGGATGGGCGGGCGGATCGCGCGCGTCCTCGCCACCGAGCACGACGTCACCCTCGTCGACCTCGACGAACGCCGGCCGGCCGGCCCGGCGGACGGGGCGGGCCCCGGCGTCGTCCTGGGAGACGCGTGCGAGCCGGCCGTGCTCGAGCACGCCGGGGTCCACACCGCCGACGTCCTCATCGCCGCCACCGACCGGGACGAGGACAACCTCGTCATCAGCCATCTCGCCAAGAACCGGTTCGCCGTCCCCCGGGTCGCCGCCCGGGTCAACGACCCCGAGAACACCTGGCTGTTCGACGAGCACTGGGGCGTGGACATCGCGGTGCCCGCCGACATGCCGCTGGTCGCCCTGGTCGAGGAGGTCGCCGGCGCGGTGGACACCGTGTCCCTGCTCCGGCTGGGGCAGACGGGGGTGGGTGTCGTCGAGACCCTCGTCTCCGCCGGTTCCCGCGCGGACGGCCGCCGGATCGACGACCTGCGGCTGCCCGCCGGCACGCTCGTCGCCGCCGTCATCCGCGAGGGCGAACCCGTGTTCCCCACCCGTGATCTGCCGCTGCGGCCGGGGGACATCCTCTTCCTCGTCTCCCACACCGCCACCGAGCAGGAGATCCGCTCGGCCGTCCAGTGACGTCCCCGGGCCGGTCCCGCCGGCGGCGTCCCGCTGGCGGACGGTGCGGCGCGGTGCTGTTCTGGTACCGGGCCCCGGCCCCGGAGGGGACGGGCGGACGCGCGAGAGGAGCGGGACGGTGCGCCATCGCACGGTCGGAGAATTGATGACCCGGGACGTCGTGTCCGCCCGGCCGGACACCTCGTTCAAGGAACTCGCCGGGCTCCTGGCCGCCCACGGGGTCGCGGCCGTGCCGGTCGTCGACGCCACGGGCCGCCCCATCGGCGTCGTCTCCGAGAACGACCTGCTGCGGAAGGCCACCGACCGGCCGGAGACCGGGGACGGTCCTTCCCCCATGCCGCACCTGGAGGCCTGGGAGCGCGCCAAGGCCGAGGGGGCCCGGGCCGAGGAGATCATGTCGGCGCCGGCCGTGTGCGTCCGCCCGGAGTGGACGGTCGTGGAGGCCGCCCGGCTGATGGAGATCCACGGGGTCAAGCGGCTGCCCGTCGTGGACGCGGCCGACCGGCTGCTGGGCATCGTCAGCCGCCGCGACCTGCTGCGGGTCTTCCTCCGCACGGACGAGGCGATCCGCGAGGAGATCCGCCGGGACCTCCTGGCGGAGACCTTCGGGGACGCCGCCCGGGAGGTGACGGTCGAGGTGACGGACGGGCAGGTCCGGCTGGAGGGCGCGGTGGCGTCCCGGCGGCTGGTGCCCGTCCTCGTCCGGCTGTGCCGGAGCGTGGACGGTGTCGTGGACGTGCGCGAGCACCTCGCCCACGACGACGCGGGGCCGGTCCGCGAGGGCCCCGACATCTGACGGGGCCGGCACGGCGCGGGCACCGCCCGCCCGGCACGCGCCTCTCGTGCGGCGTGCCCGGCCGGGCCTCCGGCTCAGCGGCCCGCCCGTGCCCGGCTCTCCGTGGCCCCGGACGTCCCCGGAGTTCCGGAAGCCGAAGGGGCGTTCGGGGCCCCCGGGCCGGCCGCCCGCTCCCCGCCGGCCGACAGCCGCGTCTGCAGGCGCATCGCGGCGTAGCCGACCGCCGAGAGGGCGCAGCCGATGGCCAGGTCACCCGCGCTCAGCGCCTCCGTGCCGAGCAGCTTCTGCAGCGGCGGCAGATAGACGCCCGCGATCTGCAGCGCCAGCGCGACGGCGATCCCGACGAGCAGGAACGGGTTGGTGAAGGTGCCCGGCCGCGCCCGCGAGGCCAGGCCCACCCCGAGCTGGGTGGCGCCCAGCACCAGGAAGATCATGGTCTGCCACGGCCGTCCGGTCTCGTGGGCCCAGACGCCGGCTCCCAGCGAGGCCGCGGTGATCACCAGGCCCATGGCGAGGATGCGCGGCCACAGTCCCGCGCCGAGCACGCTCTCCTCCGGCGGCCTCGGCGGCTGCCGCATGGTGTCGGGGGCCACCGGCTCGGCGCCGAGGGCCACGCCCGGAAGGCCGTGGGTCAGCAGGTTGATCCAGAGGATCTGGGCGGGCAGCAGCGGCAGCGGCATGCCGAGGAGCGGGCCGGTCAGCATCACCAGGATCTCCGCCGTGCCGCCGGCCAGCCCGTACAGCAGGAACCGCCGCACGTTGGCGTAGACGCGGCGGCCCTCCTCGACGGCGGCGACCACGGTACCGAGATCGTCGTCGGCCAGCACCAGGTCCGCGGCCTGCCGGGCCACCTCGGTACCGCGGCGGCCCATGGCGACACCGATGTCGGCGCGGTGCAGCGCCGGCCCGTCGTTGACGCCGTCGCCCGTCATGGCGACGACGTGCCCGGCACCGCGCCAGGCCTGCACGATGTCGAGCTTCTGCTCGGGGCTGGTGCGGGCGAAGACCCGCGGCTTGGTGAGGTCGCCGGCGGAGCCGTCGCGGATGCGGTCTCCGGTGGTCACCTCCTCCGCCTCCTCCCCGGCCTCCACGATGCCGAGGCGCCGCGCCACCACCCCGGCCGTCAGCGGGTGGTCGCCGGTGATGAGGACCGGGATGATCCCGGCCCGGCGGCAGGCCGCCACGGTCACGGCCGCCGCCTCCCGCGGCGGGTCGAGGATGCCGATGAGCCCCAGCAGATTCAGCCCGGACTCCCAGTCCTCGCCGTCCTCCGGCGGTTCCGCACGGTCCGCTACGGCGACGGCCAGCACCCGGTAGCCCTCCGCGGCCAGCTCCCCGGCGGCCTCCGCGGCCTCGGCGAGCGCCCCGGCGCCGTCGGCCAGCACCTCAGGGACGAGCACCACCTCGGGCGCGCCCTTGCAGATGACGCGCAGCCCGCCGCCGGGGCGGCGGTGGACGGTGGTCATCCGCGCCCGGTCGCTGGTGAACGGGATCTCCTCCGTCCGGGGCCACTGCCGGGCCAGCGCCTCCCGGTCGAGGCCCAGCCGGGCCCCGGCGGTGAGCAGGGCGGCCTCCGTCGGGTCGCCCAGGGCGTGCCAGTCGGCCTCGTCCCCCTGGGCGCTCGAACGGGCCTCGTCGCCCCGGCCCTCCGCGCCCCGGCCGTCCTGCTCGTCGGGGGCCTGGAGCGCGGCGTCGTTGCAGAGCACGGCGGCGGTGAGCAGCTCCGTGACGTCCGGTGCCGTGTCCGGCCGCAGTTCGGTGTCCGCGCGCTCCACCCGCCCCTCGGGGGCGTAGCCGGTGCCCGAGACCGCGGCCGTGCCGTGCCGGGTCCACAGCCGCTGGGCCGACATCCGGCCCTCGGTCAGGGTGCCGGTCTTGTCGGTGGCGATGACGGTGACCGAGCCCAGGGTCTCCACGGCCGGCAGCCGCCGCACGATCGCGTTGCGCTCCGCCATGCGCCGGGCGCCCAGCGCCAGCCCGAGCGTGACCACGGCCGGCAGCGACTCGGGCACGGCGGCGACCACCAGGCTGATCGCCGTGACCGCCATCAGCTCCGCGTCCTGCCCCCGCAGCAGCCCGATGACCAGCACCACGAGGCAGAGCGCCACGGCGACGGCGGCCAGGACCCGGCCGAACGCGGCGAGCCGTCGCTGCAGCGGCGTCGCCGAGGGCCTCGTCGTCATCAGCGCCGCGATCCGGCCGGTGGCGCTGTCCGCGCCGGTCGCGGTGACGACGAAGCGGGCCCGGCCCCGGACGACGACGGTGCCCGCCGACACGACGGGCCGCGGCTCCCCGTCCGCGGGCAGCGGCTTGCCCACCGGCTCCGCCTCGCCCGTCAGCGAGGACTCGTCGACGAGCAGCGCGGCCTCCTCCAGCAGCTCCCCGTCGGCGGGCACGATGTCGCCCTCGCCGAGCAGCACCAGATCCCCCGGCACCACCTCCGAGGACGGCACATGGCGCTCCTCGCCGCCCCGCACCACCCGGGCGCCGGGCGCGCTCAGCGCGCGCAGCGCCATGACGGCCCGCTCCGCGCGGACCTCCTGGACCACGCCCACGGCCGAGTTGACCACGACGACGAAGGAGATGATCGCAGTGTCGAGGTAGTCGCCGGTCGCGACGGTCAGCGCGATGGCCACCAGCAGGACCAGGATCAGCGGATCGCGCAACTGCGCGGCGATCCGGTGCCACAGCGGCGTGGGGCGGGCCGCGCTGACGATGTTCGGACCGTACCGCTCCAGCCGCGCGGCGGCCTCCCCCGCGGACAGACCGGCCGCGGGCGGTGCCGCCACCGGAGCCTCCTCATCCCTCACCATGCTCGCAGCCTTCCCGCAACGCCCGGGCCCTGCAACAGGGCCCGCGGGGTACGGGCGGGGCCGGTGGGCCCTTGCGCGGCACCGGCCGTCGGGCCCGCTGCCCGGTTCACCCGCGCGGTTGCCGCCGGGGAGGCGGGGCCGCATCGTGGAGAGTGGCCCCGCACGGCGCGGGCAGGCGCGGGCAGGCGCGGGGCCGGGCGGGCTCCGGCTCACGGGTCCGTACGGACCCGCCTCGATCCCCCCGCGGACCACCGAGCGGCCGGTCCGCGGGGGCCGGAGCGGCGGCGGTGTGGGGCGGCGGCGGACGTCGTGTCACGTGATGCCCCGGTACCGGACGCCTCGCCATGTGATGTGTCGTTACGAGACAACTGCCGTACGGTGCCCGGCTGTACGTCCGGCGCCGCCCGGCCGTGCGTCCGCAACGGCCGTCCGGGGGCCGTCGGCCCGGCTCCCCGCTGCCGTGCGTTCCCGGCGCGGAGCCGGGCCGGCGGCCCCGTCGGCGCGGGACCGCGGGACCGCGGGACCGCGGGTCCGTCCGCCACACGTCAGGGCCGGTGGGCCCCGCCAAGTGGCCCGCCGGGCCCTGCTGTCCGGGCACCGGCGGTGGTGTGCTGGGAGGAGACCGGGACACCTGCCCGGTGACGAGGGCACGGCGTCCGGCCCGCGTCGCGCCGCCTCCGGCCCGCCGGAGCGGCACGGCCGTCCGGCCCGGCGGAGGTCCCCCGGTTTCCGTAACCGGCCCGGGGACGATGCGAGTGGAGAGGTGACCGGTGATGGCGAGGAACGGTCCTGTGGTGGTGGGCGTGGACGGATCACCGTCCGGTCTGGAGGCTGTCGAGGTCGCGGCCCGCGAGGCGGGGTACCGCAACCGCCCGCTGCGGGTGGTGCACGCCTTCGTCTGGCCCTCGACGCACATGCCGCTGGGGGCGGTCGAGGGCGACCTGCGGTACGAGGCGAACCGGATCGTGGCCGAGGCCGAGGAACGGGCCCGGGCGACCGCCCCGGACGCGGAGATCTCGGGCGAGGTCGTCACCGGCGAGGCGCTCACCGTCCTGGAGGAGCGGTCCCGCGAGGCCGCCCTGGTGGTGGTCGGCAGCCGGGGCCTGGGCGGTTTCGCCCGGCTGCTGATCGGCTCGGTAGCGGGGCAGCTGGCGGCGCACGGCCACTGCCCGGTGCTGGTGGTCCGCGGCCGGACGGACGGCACCGGACCGGTGCTCGTCGGCGTCGACGGCTCCCCGGCGGGCGAGGCGGCGATCGGCTTCGCCTTCGAGGCGGCGGCGGCCCAGGAGACGGGGGTGGTCGCCCTGCACGCCTGGTCGGAGTGGAGCGTGCCGGTGCCGCCGCCCGAGGACAAGTCGGCCCCGTACGCCTACGAGCCCGGCATGCTCAAGGCCGACGAGGAGCGGCTGCTGGCCGAGTCGCTGGCCGGCTGGCGCGATCGGTACCCCGACGTGCCGGTCGAGCACCGGCTGGTGCGGGGGCGTGCCCGGGAGGCCCTGGTGGAGGCGAGTGAGGAGGCCCGGCTGCTGGTCGTCGGCGCGCGGGGCCGCGGCGGCTTCGCCGGGCTGCTGCTCGGCTCGGTCAGCCAGGCCGCCACCCAGCACGCCGGCTGCCCCGTGGCGGTCGTCCGCGAGGAGTGACGGTTGCGGGGCGGCACCGGACGTTCCGGGGCGGCACCGGACAGTTCCGGGGGCGGCACCACCCCATCGGTGCCGCCCCGGCGGGCCCGGCACGGCCGGCCGCCGCCCGGCGCGGTCCGGCACAGCACCGCCCGTCCAGTCCGGCCGGCACGGCACAGCCCGACGCGGTCCGGCACAGCACGGCCCGGCAAGTCCAGCCGGAACGGCCAGCACGGCCCGGGCTCAGCACAGCCAGGCAGGAACCGGCCCGGCACGGCTCGGACCGGAAGGGCGCGGCACAGTCCGGCAAGGGCACGGGCACGGTCCGGCCTGGCACGTTCCGGCGGTTCCGGCCCGGCACGGCCGCCCGCCCGTGCCGGAGCACAGCCGGCGGGTCGTCGGCCGAGCGCGTCCACACCCGCTCCGGTCCCCGTTCCCGTGCCGGCCGGAAGGCGGCCCGTACGGCCCCGCGGGACCGGGACGAACGTGATCAGCGGCAGGTCTCACGGCCCTCCGGGCGGGGCCGATGGGCCCTGGGTCCGGTGCGGCCCCGGCTGAAGACTGAAGTCGTCAGGAAGAGCGACGAGGGAGTGGTCCGAATGACAGCCAGGGAAACCGGAGTCCGCGGCACCGAGGCCGTGCGGGTGCGGGCCGAGGGCAAGGTCGACGAGGGGGTGCTGGAGTACCTCCGGGCGAAGATCGGCGCGGTGCTGGACCGGCAGGGGCTGCCTCCCGTGACCGGCGGGGTGCGGATCGCCAGGGCGAACGCCCACCACGCCGAGCACCCCTGGACCGCGGCGGCCGAACTGCGGATCGGCCCGGACCTCGTGGTCGCCCACGCCCGGGAGGCCACCAGCCAGGAGGCCACCGACCGCCTGCAGGACCGGCTGCGCCGCCAGGTGGAGCGGGCCCTCGACAGCCGGCAGACCGCGCGCCGTTCGGCCGCTCCGCCGCCGTGGCGCGGCGGAGCGGAGGGGGACGGCCCGCGCGCCGCGGCGGCACCCGCCGAGGGCCGGACGGCCTGACCCCGCGGGTCCGCCCGGTGCCCGGCGGCGCCACCGCCGCACACGCCCCCGGGGCACCGGGCGGACCCGGCTCCCTCGGCCGCGTCCGCCGGCCGGCACCACGGCCGGCGGACGCGGCCCCCGCGCGGCGGCCCGGACCCACCGCGGACCGGGCCCAGAGCGGGGCAGAACTCACCGCGGGCCGGACCCAGAGCAGGCCGGACCCACAGCGGGCCTGGCCCACCGCGTGCCGCACGGAGCGGCACGCCGCGTCCGGACCGGTCGCGGCGTGGGGCGCGCCGGGCCGTTCCCGGCCGTGCGACCCGTCATCGTCCCGGTCGACCACGACGGGCGGCGGTCCCCGGACACACGGCGCCCGCGCCGGGCGGCCGTCCCGGACAGGCGAGCGGCGGCGTACCGGGCCAACCTGGTGACGCGGGACCTGGCGACGGGGACCCCGAGCCGTGAAGGAAGGAAGCGTGGCCGTGTCGGAGAACGCTAAGGCCCACCGGACCCCGGAGCCCGGTGACATCGGGCGCCGCATCACCCTCCAGCGCGAGCGGCTCGGGCTCAGCCGCGAGGAGGCCGCGGCCCGGGCCGGTATGGCGCCGGGTTATCTGGCGTATCTGGAGGAGCACTCCGCCGATCCCAGCGCACCCGGCCTCGTCAGACTGGCCGGCGCGCTCGGGACGTCCGCCGACGCGCTGCGCGGTGTCGGCGCGGAGAGACCGCCCGGCCGGGGCAGGGCCGCGGCGCACCCCCACCTGGAGCCTCTCGGCGCCGAGGAGTGCTGGACCCTGCTCTCCTCGCGCGGCGTGGGGCGCGTCGGGCTGTTCCTGGCCGACGACCCCGCCATCATCCCGATCAACTACGTGGTCGACCACGGCCGGCTCGGCTACCGCACGACGCCCGGGAGCGTGCCCGCGCGGGCGGCGGGCCACCGCGTCGCCTTCGAGGTCGACGCCGTCGACGAGGCCATGAGCCGCGGCTGGAGCGTGCTCCTCGTCGGACGGGCCCAGCACGTCACGGACCCGGACCTCGTCGGCCGCCTGGTGGAACTCACCCATTCGGAGCCCTGGGCGGGCGGTGTGCGGGATTTCTGGGTGCTCATCGAACCCGAGCGGCTGTCCGGCCGCCGCATCGAGACGGACTGACACCGAGGCGGGCCGGACGGGACGGGCGCGGACGGGCGCGGACAGACGGGATCCCGGACCTCGGGAGCCAGGACAGACGAGGTCCGGACCGCGCGAGCCCGGACAGACGCGGCCCGGTCGGGCGAGGGTGTACGGGCGGCCGGCGGGCGGGCCCCGTGCGGACGCCTCGCGTGACATGGGCATACTCGTGATCCAATGACCCCGTCGAGTCCGCCGCGGGCCCGTTCGGGGCCGCGTGCGGGAGCGACGGCAGCCGACGCGCGACCGGGAGCACCGGACCCATGGACCACGTGAACCAGCCCGCCCCCGGGCTCCCCCAGCAGCCGGAGGACATCCACCGGATCACCGAGCAGCTCCGGCAGCTCGCCGAGGCGCAGAACCGCCTCCGGGGTCTCCTGGACGCGGTCCTCGACGTCAGCCGCGAGCTGGACCTCCCCGTCGTCCTGCGGCGGATCGTCACCACCGCCATGGAGCTCGTCGGCGCGCGCTACGGCGCTCTGGGCGTGCTGGACGAGAAGGCCGAGGGCCTGTCGGAGTTCATCACGCTCGGCCTGGACGAGGCGGAGTACCGCGCCCTGGAAGGGGTCGAACTCCCGCACGGCCGCGGGTTGCTGGGGCATCTCATCCACCACCCCGAGCCGCTGCGGGTGGAGGACATCCCGGGCCATCCGGAGTCCGTCGGCTTCCCCGCCGGGCATCCGCCGATGCGCACCCTGCTCGGGGTGGCCATCAGCGTCCGGGGCCAGATCTACGGCAACCTCTACCTCTGCGACCGGCGCGACGGCCGGTCCTTCGACGACCACGACGAGGCGGTGGTCGTCGCCCTGGCCGGAGCGGCCGGTGTCGCCATCGAGAACGCCCGCCTCTTCGAGCGGACCCGCGGCACCGCCGAGCGGTTCCAGCGCCTGCTCCTCCCCCGGCTCCCCGATCTGACCCCGTTCACGGGCGCCGCGGTCTACCGGACCTCCACCGAGCAGGCCCTGGACCCGGGGCAGGTCGGCGGCGACTGGTACGACGCGCTGCTGCTGCCGGACGGCTCCTGCGCCATGGTCATCGGTGACGTCGTCGGCCACGACCTCATCGCCGCGGCCGCCATGGCGCAGACCCGCAACATGCTCCGCGCCCTGCTGTACGACCGCTGGACCCCGCCGAGCCGGGTCCTCACCCAGCTCGACCACACCCTGCACGCCATCACGGAGAACCCCGTGACCACCGCCTGCCTGGCCCGGATCGAACCGGCACCCGGCGGGACGGGGCCCTGGACGCTGCACTGGTCCACGGCGGGCCACCCCCCGCCGCTGGTCCTGGACGGGGACGGGACGCCCCACCTCCTGCCCGGCGAGCCGGGCCTGCCGCTCGGGGTGGACGCCCTGCTGCCGCGTCCCGACCACGCGTACCCACTCCCGCCCGGCGCCACGGTGATCCTCTTCACCGACGGACTGGTCGAGCACCGCGACCACCCCATCGACCAGGGCCTCGACGCCCTCGCCCGGCTCGCCGCCGCCCACGCCGCCGCGCCGCTGGACGAGCTCTGCCGGACCCTGGCCGACGAGCACCCCGGCGACGGGCACGACGACATGGCCGTCCTGGCGGTGCGCACCCCCGTGTGACAGGCCCGCGCACCGGGCGGAAACGCACGGGCCCGTGCGCGGGGCGGGCCCGCCCACCGGTTCCCGGGCCCCCGGGCCCCCGGGCGACGAACGGACGGTTCCCGGCCCGGCCTCCGTCCCACGGAGCCCGGCGTCCGCGGCGGGCCCGTGGCCGGTGGGCTGGGACGGGACCCGGGTCCGAGCCGGGGTCGGGGGCGGGGCGGAACCCGGGGCCCGAACCGGGGCCAGTGGGCTGGAACGGAACCCGACACCCGAACCGGGGCCCAGAGACCGGGACGGAACCCGACGCCCGAACCGAGGGCGGGGCGGGGCCAGGGTCCGAGCCGAGGGCCGGGACGGAACCCGGGGCCCGAACCGAGGGCGGGGCGGGGCCCGGGGCCGAGCGGAGGCCGGGGCGGGGGGGCCGAGCGGAGGCCGGGGCGGGGGGCCGAGCCGAGGGCTGGGACAGGCCCGGAGCCCGCGGGCCGGCCCGGGCTCATGAGACCGCCCCGGGGACCGTTCCCGCCGCTCCCGGGCCGTTCCGGGGCGGGGCGATCTACCGTGGAAGGAGAGGCCCGTTCGTCCGCGGCCGGTCAGCGGGACCGCCGAAGGGGGCCGGGCCCGCACGCCACCCGAGGAGGTGCGGTATGCCGCCGCGACCGCTCGACACCACACTCGTGACGGACCTGGTCCGGGAGGCCACGGCCGCCCCGTCCATGCACAACGCGCAGCCCTGGCGGTTCCGTCACCGCCCCGGCAGCCGCACGATCGAGCTGCGCCGGGACGCGGAGCGCGCCATGCCGCACGCCGACCCGGACCAGCGGGCGCTGCACATCGGCTGCGGCGCGGCGCTGTTCAACCTCCGGGTCGCGGCGGCCGGTGAGGGGCTGCGGCCCGAGGTCCGGCTGCTGCCGGACCCGGAGGACCCCGGCCTGCTGGCCACCGTGCGCCTGACCGGGACGGACGGCACCGGCCCCGGCCCACAGGGGCACGGCGGGGCGCAGGACGGCACGGGGCAGCCGGTTACGGAGCGGCCGGACACGGAGCGGACCGTGACGAAGCCGGACACGGAGCGGACGGCTGCGAAGCCGGACAGGACGCGGCCGGGCACGGGACGGCCCGTCGCGGACACCGACGGGCTGGCGGAGCTGCGGCCCGCCATTCCCCTCCGGCACACCAGCCGCTTCCCGTTCACCGCCCGGCGCGTCCCCGAGGAGCTGAAGGCCGCGCTGGCCGGGGCCGCCCGCGCCGAGGGGGCCGAGCTGGCCTTCCCCGGCATCTGGCATCTGCGGTCGGTGCTGTCCCTCGTCCGGGACGCCGAGGGCCGTTCCGGCGCGGACCCCGGCATCCGCGCCGATATCGAGCGCTGGATCCGCACCGGCGCCGACGTCTCCGGGAGAGCCGGCGACGGCGTCCCGGACTACGCCTTCGGGCCACGCCCGTACGGCGGGGCGGCCCCGGTCCGCGACTTCGCGGGCCGCGACGCCCCGCCGGACCGGGAACGGGCCCTCTTCGAGACCTCTCCGCAGCTCGCCCTGCTCGGCACGGCCGAGGACCGTCCCGCCGACTGGCTGCGGGCGGGCCAGGCGATGGAGCGCGTCCTGCTGCTGGCCACCCGGGAGGGGCTGGCCTCGTCGCTGACCTCGCAGGCCCTGGAGTGGCCGGATCTGCGCTGGATCGTGCGGGACCCGCAGACGTCCATGGGCGTGGTGCAGATGGTGATCCGCCTCGGCTACGGCCCGACGGGCCCGCGGACCCCGCGCCGCCCGGTGGAGGAGGTCCTCGACCTCACCTGAGGCCGGGCACGGACGGGCGGCCGGCCGGGCTCGGCGGCTCGGCCGGAGAAACCTTTGCCGGGCGGGACCGGGGCAACCGGGGCGCCTGCGCGCGGCCGGACCGAAAACCCACGGCCCGGTGTCCACCGAGCCGCTGCCCGGCACCGGGCCGGACCCGGCAAACCGCCCGGCCGGGCTCGGCGGCGCGGCTCCATGTTGGCGTCCCTCGCCGGCTTCCGCACCCCGGAACACCAGCCGCCCCGCCCGCGCCGGGCCGGCCGCCCGTCGTGCCGCCCGCGCCGGGCCGGCCCGCGTCACGCCGCGTGTTCGCCGTCCGGCTCCGCCGTTTCGCCGCTCGTTCCGGCTCCGCTCTCGGCGCCGGGCTCGCCGTCGTGGGGGATGACGGCCACCGGGCAGGCGGCGTGGTGCAGGACGCCGTGGGTGACGTGCCCGATCCGCGAACCGTGCCCGGGGTGCGCGAGCTGGTGACCGGTGACCAGCAGGTCGGCGCCGCCGGCGGCCTCGATCAGGACCCGGCCCGCGGCGCCGGACAGCACCCGCTCGGTGACGGCGACCTCCGCGTACGTGGCCCGCCACGGCCCGAGGACCGCGGCCAGGGAGCGTTCCTCCTGCTCCTGGAACTCCGTGGTCAGCTCGTCGTCCAGCGGCGCCGAGGCGTAGCCGTAGACCCGCTGCGGGTTCCAGGCGTGGACGACGGCGAGCCGCGCGCCCCGGGCCGCCGCCGTGCGGAAGGCGAAGTCGATGGGCGCGTCACCGTAGTGCCGCACGTCGAGCCCGAGGACGACGGTGCCGGACTCCTCCGACCGGCCGTCGTAGTCGGCCCGTACCAGCACCACCGGCCGCGCCGTGCGCGCGATGACGGACAGGCTCACCGAGCCGAGGAGGTGCCCGGACATGCCCGACAGTCCGCGGGAGCCGAGGACCAGCAGCTCCGCCTCCTCGGCGAGCAGCACCTTGACGGGTGCCTCCGCGACCCGCTCGACCTCGATCCGCAGGCCGGGCCAACGCTCGGCGAGCGTCTGGTGGACGGAGCTCAGCCGGTTCTCCACCCAGCGGTGGCGGGATTCGGCGTGGACGGGGTAGTCGGCGTCGCCGGCCAGCGGGTGCCAGGCGTGGACCAGGCGCAGCGGGCGGCTGGTCCGCCGGGCCTCACGGGCCGCCCAGTCCGCCGCGGCCATGCTCTGCGGGGAGCCGTCGATTCCCACGACGACCATGTCACTCGCCATCACGCCCTCCTCCTGTGCCGCTTCGCCGCCCCGTCGCGGTGTGCTCCGGTGCCGGTCCGGCGGAGTCCCGGCCCTTGCGTCCGGCCGCGGGCCCGGCGCCCGGTGGGAGCCGGGTGCCCGGCCCGGTCGCGTCCCGCCGCCCCGGCGAGCTCCGCCGGACCGGAGAGCTCCGCCGGACCGGATGCGCTCCCCCGGACCGGGGACGGGAAGCCGCCCGGGTACGGACCGGGCACCGGCCGGGTGCACCGGGTCGCCCCGGTCCTCCCTCCACCAGCACATCACCGGGCCCGGCCCGGGGACAGGGCCTGCCGGGTTCGGTACCGGGCCGACCGTCCCGGGCTCCGCCGGCTCACCCACTCCACGGACCGCACCCTCCACCGGCTCCACCGGTTGCCCCGGACTCCGCCGGGGCGCCCGCTCACGCCCGCGGCACCACGACCGCCGCGAGTCCGGCGCCGGGCCGCCCGTCCCGGGCCCCAGCCGCCCCAACGGCTCCAACGGCTCCAACGGCTCCAACGGCTCCAACGGCTCCACCAAATCCCCCGGCTCCACCCGCTCCACTGCTTTTACCGGTTGCTCCGGACCTGGCCAAGGCGCGCCCGCTCACGCCTGCGGTACCACGGCCACCGGGCAGGGAGAGTGGTGCAGCACGGCATGGTTCACCAGGCCGAGTTGGAGGCCGAAGTGGCCGTGGCGGGCATGGGCGCCGACGACGAGCAGGCTCGCCTCGCGGGCCGCGTTCAGCAGGGCCTGCCGGGCCGAGCCCGCGACCGCCCGCCGCCGGAGGACGACGTCCGGGTACCGCTCCCGGGCCGGTCCGACCGCTTCGTCGATGACCTTCCCGGCCCGTGCCCGGCACTGCTCGGCCATGTCCTCCTCGTCGGGGGTCCCGCCCGGCGCGGGCCCGCCGCCGGGGGTGTGCCAGGCGTGCACGGCGATCAGTTCGCAGCCCCGGCGCTGGGCCTCGCGGAAGGCGTACTCGGCCGCGCTCCGCCCCTCCGCGGTGTCCTCGATGCCCGGGACCGGGCTGGGGCCCTCGCCGGCGTCCTCGTCCTGGATGCCGAGGACGACGGGTTCCGTGCCGCTGTCCGGCTCACCGCGGACGACGACGACCGGGCAGTCGGCGCGTCCCGCGACGGCCAGTCCGACGGAGCCCAGCAGCATGCCCGTCACCCCGCCGCGGCCGCGGCTGCCGACCACCACGGTGAACGCGTTGCGGCCGGCGGAGAGCAGGGCCTCGGCGGCGTTCTCGGGGACGATCTCGCCGGTCACCTCGACGGAGGGGACCCGTTGGCGCGCGTGCTCGACGGCCAGGTCCCGGATGCGCTCGGCGTTCTCCGTCAGGTCCGGCACGGGTGTGCCGAGGGCCGGGCCGGTGGCGCACAGCACGCGCAGCGGGGTCTCGTGGCGCACGGCCGCGTCGGCGGCCCAGTCCACGGCCCGGAGGCTGGAATCGGAACCGTCCACGCCGGCCACGACGGGGAGCACCATGGGCTGACCACCTCTCCTCATCCGGGCGCGGACCGGCCAGGATCAAAGCGTGTCATACGCCCATGAACGCCGCATGCGGGGTCGGCCCCGTGGTGCGGTGTGCACGCACCGTCCGGGCCGGTGCCGTCCCCGCGCCGGGCCTCACGCGGCCTCGGCCGCCAGGAGGCGCTGTGCGATGCCGTCCGCCCAGGCCTCGATCTGCGCCCAGTCGCGGTGGTCGCCGTAGTGGCCGCCCATCGCCTTGAAGGCCGCGTGGCCCGCGGGCGGGAGGGCACCGCGCCGTACGGCTCCCGTGAAGACGCGGGTTTCCACCGGGCCGATCTCCTCCCGCAACCCGGCCATGTTCTTGGGTTCGTGCTGCTTCGCCAGACTCCGCAGCGGCCGTCCGAGGGCCGCGCCCATGCCCACGCTGAACAGCCACACCGGGCGTCTCCGCAGCTCCGCCTGGTGGCGGTGGGCGTAGCCGGACGCCTCGGGCATCCACTGCTGGTTGTGCACCGCGCTGCCGACGACCACCGCGTCGTAGCGGCCGGGGTCCGGGTCCTCCGTCCCGTCCACCGGGCGGGCCTCGGCGCGGTGCCCGGCCAGGGTCAGCCGGTGGGCGATCCGCTCCGCGATCCCGCGGGTGGAGCCGTGCTCGCTGGCGTACGCCACGAGGACGGCGGCGCCGTTCTCCCTGCCGCTCGGGTGCATGTCACTTTCCTCCTGTTATGTCCTGTGGTTCCCGGCCACGCCGGGTACCTCGCGCCACGGGGTGCAACCCCCGGCCGCTGCCGGGTTCCGTGACGCGAGAGCCGGGGGCGTGGAGGGTCCGCGCCACTCCGGGGCTTGCGGGGGCGGCCGGGGCGCCGGGCA
Source organism: Streptomyces albus subsp. albus (assembly GCF_000719865.1). Lineage (GTDB taxonomy): Bacteria > Actinomycetota > Actinomycetes > Streptomycetales > Streptomycetaceae > Streptomyces > Streptomyces albus_E. Next base: position 37,009 of record NZ_JOID01000023.1, on the reverse strand, counting down.
CCCCGGACCCGTACGGTCCGTCCCCTCCGGTCCCCGTCAGCTCTCCTCGGCGACGCTCGGGACGACGACCACCGAGCAGTGCGCGTGGTGCAGCAACGCGCGGGTGACGTGGCCGAGCTGGAAGCCGTGCCGGCCCTCCTCGCGGCTGCGGTGGGAGGCGATCACGGCGACGTCGGCCGTGCGGGTCGCGTTCAGCAGGGCGTGCACCGGCCCGGACCGGACCGTGCGGGTCTCGATCCCGACCCGCGGGTGCTTCTCCCGCAGACCCGCGACGGCGAAGGCGGGCACCGCCTCCTCGGCGGCGGCCTGCCGGTTGATGTCGTCCTGCACCGAGGTGGCGGGCACCGGGACCAGGGCGTCGGGGGCCGAGTAGCGGTAGGTCCAGGCGTGCACGATCCGCAGCCGGGCGTGGCGCCGCTCGGCCTCCTGGAAGGCGTACGCCGAGGCGTCGGCGTCCGCGTCGCTCTCGATGCCGAGCAGCACCTCGCCGTACGCGGTGGGGCGCGTGTCCCGGCGCACGACGAGCAGCGGGCTCTCGGTGGACGCGGCGAGCCGCAGGCTGACCGAGCCGAGCAGCAGTCCGGCGAAGCCGCCGAAGCCGCGGCTGCCGACGACGGTGAGGGCCGCGTCCCGGCCGAGTTCGGCGAGGGCGCGGGCCGGGTCACCGGCGAGCGGTACGGCGGTGACCTCCAGTCCGGGGTGGCGGGCCCGGGCCCGCGAGACGGCGCTCTGCAGGACCGGCCCGGCCACGTCGGGATCGGGCACCGCGTAGCCGATCTCCAGGGCGGCGCCGCGCAGCGCCGCCTCTTCCGCGGCCCGGTCCAGCGCCCGTACGGCGAGGAGCGAGCCATCCACACCGACGACCACGCGACGGGTTGTCATGACGAGTCCTTCCCTGACTTGCTTGTTCTGCTGGGGACTTGCTATTGGGGCTTGCTTGTTGTGCTGGGGCTTGCTTCGGCTTTCCGGTTCCGTCCCGTCCGCCTCCTCCGGTTTCGTCGGTCAGAGCGCCCGCAGCCCGTGCTCCCGGAACTGCTCCCGCACCCGGTCGGTGAGCTCCCGGTCCGGTACCGGGTTGTCGCGGAGCGGGAACGGGATGCCGAGGGCCTCGTACTTGGCGGCGCCCATCTTGTGGAACGGCAGGACGTCGACCCGGTCGACGTTGCCGAGCCCGGAGAGGAATTCCCCCAAGCCGTCCACGGAGTCCTTGTCGTCGGTCCAGCCGGGCACGAGGACGTAGCGGACCCACACCGGGACGCCGAGCCGGTCCAGCCGGGTGGCGAAGTTGAGCGTGGGCGCCAGCCGGCCGCCGGTGAGGCTGCGGTAGGTGCCGACGTCGAAGGCCTTGATGTCGAGCAGCACCAGATCCGTGTCCGCGAGCATCTCGTCGGTGGCGCGGGCGCCGAGAAGCCCCGAGGTGTCCACGGCGGTGTGGAGCCCGCGTTCCTTGCTGCGGCGCAGGATCTCGCCGGTGAAGGCCGGCTGGAGCAGCGGCTCGCCGCCGGTGACGGTCACCCCGCCGCGGGCGGCGGTGATGAAGCCCCGGTGCTTGTCGACCTGCTCCATGACCTCGTCGGCGGTGACCAGCCGCCCGTCGCGCATGCGCCAGGTGTCCGGGTTGGCGCAGTAGAGGCAGCGCAGCGGGCAGCCGTTCACGAAGAGGACGAACCGGGTCCCGGGCCCGTCCACGCCGGTGGACAGGTCCCAGGAGTGAATCCGGCCCATGCTGCTCACGGTGCTCACATCGCCCCGTGGAAGGTGCGGCTGATGACGTCGAGCTGCTGCTCGCGGGTGAGCCGTACGAAGTTGACGGCGTATCCGGAGACGCGGATGGTCAGCTCGGGGTACTTCTCCGGGTGTTCCATCGCGTCTTCGAGGGTGGCCCGGTCGAGGACGTTGACGTTCATGTGGAAGCCGCCGGACGCGGTGTAGGCGTCGAGGATTCCCGCCAGGTTCCCCGCCCGTTCGGCCGGGTCGTGGCCCAGGCCCTCCGGGGTGACCGTGGAGGTCAGGGAGATGCCGTCCCGCGCCGCCTCGTAGGGGATCTTGGCGACGGAGAGGGCGGAGGCGGCCATGCCGTGCTTGTCGCGGCCGTTCATCGGGTTGGCCCCGGGGGCGAAGGGCTGTCCGGCGCGGCGGCCGTCCGGGGTGTTGCCGGTGTGCTTGCCGTACACCACGTTGGAGGTGATGGTGAGCACCGACTGGGTGTGCTCGGCGTCCCGGTAGGTGGGGTGCCGGCGCACCTTCTCCATGAAGGAGCGGACGAGTTCGGCGGCGATGGTGTCGGCGCGGTCGTCGTTGTTGCCGTAGGCCGGGTAGTCGCCCTCGACCTCGTAGTCGACGGCCAGCCCGTCGGCGTCCCGGATGACCTTGACCCGGGCGTGCTTCACCGCGGACAGGCTGTCGGTGGCGACGGACAGGCCGGCGATGCCGCAGGCCATGGTGCGGTGCACGGGGTGGTCGTGGAGCGCCATCTCCAGGCGCTCGTAGGCGTACTTGTCGTGCATGTAGTGGATGACGTTGAGGGCGTCCACGTAGGTGGCGGCGAGCCAGTCGAGGGTCCGGTCGTACGCCTTGTACAGCTCGTCGTGGTCCAGGTACTCGCCGGTGAGCGGCTCGGACTCGGGGGCGATCTGCTCGCCCGTCATCTCGTCGCGGCCGCCGTTGATGGCGTAGAGCATGGCCTTGGCGAGGTTGACGCGGGCGCCGAAGAACTGCATCTGCTCGCCGACCGTCATCGCGGAGACGCAGCAGGCGATGGCGGTGTCGTCGCCGGTGCAGGGGCGCAGCAGCTCGTCCGACTCGTACTGCAGGGAGCTGGTGTCGATGGAGACCTGGGCGCAGAACGTCTTGAACCCTTCGGGCAGTCGCGGCGACCAGAGCACGGTGAGGTTGGGCTCGGGGGCCGGGCCGAGGTTGTAGAGGGTCTGCAGGTAGCGGAAGGAGGTGCGGGTGACGAGCGGGCGCCCGTCCCGGCCGATGCCGCCGATGGACTCGGTGACCCAGGTGGGGTCGCCGGAGAACAGCGCGTCGTACTCGGGGGTGCGCAGGAAGCGCACGATCCGCAGCTTGATGACGAAGTCGTCGATGAGTTCCTGGGCGCGGGTCTCGTCGATGCGGCCCTCGGCGAGGTCGCGTTCGAGGTAGACGTCGAGGAAGGTGGAGGTGCGGCCGAGGGACATCGCGGCGCCGTTCTGCTCCTTCACCGCGGCCAGGTAGCCCAGGTAGAGCCACTGCACGGCCTCGTGGGCGGTGGCGGCGGGGCGGGTGACGTCGCAGCCGTAGCCGGCGGCCATCTCCTCCAGTTCGCCCAATGCCCGGATCTGCTCGGCGAGTTCCTCGCGGTCCCGGATGACGTCCGGGGTGGAGGGCTTGGTGTCGAGCAGGGAGCGCTCGGCCTTCTTCTCCTTGATCAGGATCGCGGTGCCGTAGAGCGCGACGCGCCGGTAGTCGCCGATGATCCGGCCGCGCCCGTAGGAGTCGGGCAGGCCGGTGATGATGCCGGCCTTGCGGGCCCGGCGCATCTCCGGGGTGTAGGCGTCGAACACGCCCGCGTTGTGGGTCTTGCGGTAGGTGCCGAAGACCTTGGTGACGAACGGGTCGGGTTCGTAGCCGTAGGCGCGCAGGCCGTTCTCGACCATCCGCAGCCCGCCGTTCGGCATGATCGCCCGCTTCAGCGGGGCGTCGGTCTGCAGGCCGACGATCAGTTCGCGGTCCCGGTCGATGTAGCCGGGCGCGTGCGAGGTGATCGTGGACGGGACCGCCGTGTCGACGTCGAGGATGCCCTTGCGGCGCTCCTCCGGGAACAGGCCGCTGACCTTCTCCCAGACGGTACGGGTCCGTGTCGTCGGGCCGGCCAGGAAGGCCGCGTCCCCCTCGTAGGGGGTGTAGTTGGCCTGGATGAAGCCCCGGACGTCCACCCGGCGGCGCCAGTGCTCGCCCGTGAACCCGCGCCACGCCACACCGGGCGCCTCTGTGCCGGTCGGTGCCACCACCGTCATCACTGCCTCCGTGTCCTCGCGGCGCCGCTCGGGGGGTGTCCCTGCGGGCGCCTTGCATCGGTGTCCATCCTCCGGCCCGGCCCCCGCACCGGACAGGGCCGACGGGAGTCCCCCGGCACGCCGTACGGCCCCTGCCCGCGGGGGGTTACCGGGACCGAGCGGCCCGGGCCGGTGAGGCCGTTCGGCCCTGCTTCCGCGTGCCGGTTCCGCAGGGCCCGGGAGGCGGCCGCGCACCGGGGCCGAACGGCCCTGACGCCGTGCCCCCACCAGCCCCTGCGGGCGTCCCGGAGCGGCCGGATGCTGGGAGGAAGCCGAGGCCGCCCCAGGGGAGTTGGACACCATGACGACGAGGAACGCGCACCGCGCCGAGATGACGCACGCGCTGCTGGCGGACGGCAGGACGGTGGAGATCCGGCAGGCCCGCCCCGAGGACCTCCACCAGGTCCTGTGGCTGTACGAGGAGATGTCGCCGGAGAACCGGCGGCTGCGCTTCTTCGCGGCGAGCCGGCTCTCCGGGCGGCGGGCCGCCGAGCGGTTCTGCGGCCCGCCACGCCCCGGCTTCCTGCCGCTGATCGCCTTCTGCGAGGACCAGATCGTCGGCGTCGCCGAGTACGAGACGGACACCGCCGACCCGGCCACGGCGGAGGTCGCCCTGGCCGTCGCCGACGACTTCCACCACCGCGGCGTCGGCACCCTGCTGCTGGAGCACCTGGTGCACGCGGCCCGCGCCAACGGTGTCGCCACCTTCACCGCCGACGCCCTCGCCGACAACCACGCGATGCTGAAGGTCTTCGCCGACCTCGGCCTGAGCACCGCCCGCCGGTTCGAGAACTCCGAGGTCCACTGCACCGTCGGCCTGGAGCCGGACGAGCGCTACCTGGCCGCCTGCGACGAGCGCGGCCGGACCGCCGACGCCGCCAGCCTGCGGCCGCTGCTGCGGCCCCGTTCCATCGCCGTCGTCGGGGCGGGCACCAAGCCCGGCTCCGTGGGCCGCGCCGTGCTGCGCAACATCCGCCGGGCCGGCTTCACCGGCGCGCTGCACGCCGTCAACCCGCACACCCACACCGTCGAGCACACCCCCTCGTATCCGTCCGTCACCGCGATCCCCGAGCCGCCAGAGCTGGCGGTGCTCGCCGTCCCCGCGCGCGCCGTGCCCCAAGTGGCGGAGGAATGCGGCAAGTCGGGGGTCCGCGCGCTGGTGGTGCTGACCTCCGGGCTGGACGGCGCGGAGGCGGAGGCGCTGCTGGTGACGGTCCGCCGCTACGGGATGCGGCTGGTCGGCCCGAACTGCCTGGGCGTCGCCAACACCGAGGAGCCGGTACGGCTGGACGCCACCTTCGCCGCCCACCGGCCGCTGCCGGGCACCGCCGGGGTGGCCGTGCAGTCCGGCGGGGTCGGCATCGCGCTGCTGGGCGGGCTGTCCCGGCTCGGCGTCGGCGTCTCCAGCTTCGTCTCGCTCGGCGACAAGTACGACGTGAGCGGCAACGACCTGCTGCAGTGGTGGGAGGAGGACGGCCGCACCGACCTGGCCCTGCTGCACCTGGAGTCCTTCGGCAACCCGCGCGCCTTCTCCCGCACCGCCCGCCGCGTCACCCGGAAGATGCCGCTGCTGACCGTGGACGCGGGCCGCTCCGACGCCGGCCGGCGCGCCGCCGCCTCGCACACCGCCGCGGCCGCGACACCGACCATGACCCGGCAGGCCCTCTTCACCCAGGCCGGGATCATCGCCACCCGCACCGTCGGCGAACTCCTCGACACAGCCGCCCTGTTGCACGCCCAGCCGCTGCCGGCCGGGTCGCGGGTGGCCGTGGTGTCGAACGCGGGCGGCGCGGGCGTCCTCGCCGCCGACGCCTGCGTCGAGGCGGGCCTGAGCGTGCCGGAGCTCCCCGCCGACCTCGTCGCGGACCTGCTGGAGTGGCTGCCGCCCGGCGCGAGCGCGACGAACCCCGTCGACGCCACCGCGGCCGTCGGCGACCAGTCGCTGAGCGCCGTCCTGGACCGGCTGGCCGCGCACGGCGCCGTGGACGCGGTGCTGCTCGCCCTCGTCCCCACGGCGCTGGCCGCGGCCACCGGCGACGACCCGCTGCGGGCCCTCACCCACGCCGCCCCCGGGCGCCGGCCGCGCACCATCGCGGCGGTCCTGCTCGACCAGGCCGAGTCCGTGCGGCTGCTGCACACCCGGGGCGGCGGCGCCGTCCCCGCCTACGCGGACCCGCAGTCCGCCGCCCGCGCCCTGGCGCACGCCGCGGAACGGGCCCGGTTCCTGGCCCGGCCGACGGGCACCTTCCCGGAACTGCGCGGCACCGACACCGGGGCCGCCCGCGCCCTGGTGGACGCCTTCCTCGCCGAGCACCCGGACGGCGGCTGGCTCGACCCGCGCCGCTGCGCCGAACTGCTGGACCACTACGCGATCCCGCAGCTCCCCTGGGCCTGGGCGGAGGACGAGCGGAGCGCGGTCGAGGCCGCCGCCCGGCTCGCCCCCGGGCCGGAGGACCGCGTCGTGCTCAAGGCGTACTGGCCCGGTCTGGTGCACAAGACCGAGGAGGGCGCGGTGCTGCTCGACCTGGCCGGCGAGGAGAAGGTGCGGCAGGCGTACCGCTCGCTGGCCGGGCGCTTCGGGGAGGTGATGACCGGGGTGCTGGTCCAGCCGATGGCGGAGCGCGGCACCGAGCTGGTCACCGGAGTCGTCCAGGACCAGGTCTTCGGGCCGCTGGTGCTCTTCGGCCTCGGCGGCACCGCCACCGAGCTGCTGGCCGACCACGCGGCGCGGCTCGCCCCGCTGTCCGACCGCGACGTGCACGACCTGATCACCGCGCCGCGCTCCGCGCCGCTGCTCTTCGGCTACCGCGGCGGCGGGCCCGTCGATCTCGAAGGACTCGAACAACTGCTGCTGCGGGTCTCGACGATGGCCTGCGACCTGCCGCAGCTCGCGGAGGCCGACCTCAACCCGGTCGTCGCCCGGCCCGACGGCGTCACCGCGCTCGACGTCCGCATCCGCCTGCTGCCCCGGCAGGCGCGCGACCCCTATCTGCGCCGGCTGCGCTGAGCCCCCACCGCCCGAGGAGGAGAGAACCATGAAGCACCGCGAGGTCGGCACCGTGATGACGAGCGAGGTGGTCCGCGCGGTCGCCGCCACCCCCTTCAAGGACATCGCGAGGTGGCTGGACGAACACGGGATCAGCGGGATGCCGGTGGTGGACGACGACGAGAAGGTCATCGGGGTCGTCTCCGTCTCCGACCTGATGGATGCTCACATCAGCGGGGAGGGAGCGGTCCTGGAGACGGGACCGGAGACGGGAGGCGCGCCGGCTGCCGGGGAGCTGATGACCTCGCCGGCCGTCACCGTCCGCGCCCTGGACTCCATCGCGCACGCGGCCCGCACCATGGCACGCCACCAGGTGGAGCGGCTGCCGGTGGTCGACGAGGAGGACCGGCTGGTCGGCATCGTCACCCGGCGCGACCTGCTCCAGATCTTCCTGCGGCCGGACGCCGACATCCGCCGGGAGATCATCGACGAGGTGCTGGTCGACGCCCTGTGGCTGACCCCGCACGCCGTCGGCGTCACCGTCGTGGGCGGCGTGGTCGTGCTGGAGGGCTGTCTGGAGCGGCGCAGCGAGGTGCCGATCGCCGAGCACATGGCCGGGCAAGTGGACGGTGTGGTGGGCGTGGTCAGCCATCTGACGTACCGCTACGACGACTCGAAGATCCGCCGGGTGGAACCGGCCCTGCACGGCATCGACGGAGTGGACGGCCGGCTCCGCAGGTTCTGACCCCGCCGCAGTACGGCAAACGGAACGCCAACGGCAGCGGCAACGGCAACGGCAACGGCAACGGCAACGGCAACGGCAACGGCAAGCGGAACAGAGGAGAGGGTGGACGGACATGGCCGCAGCACAGCGCGTACTCGTCACCTACGGAAGCAAGCACGGTTCCACCGCCGGCATCGCCCAGTGGATCGGGGACGCCCTGCGCGCCCGGGAGATCGACGTCGTCGTCCTCCCGGCCTCCGGCATCGTGGACCTCGAACCGTACGACGCCGTGGTGATCGGCGGCGGGCTCTACTCCGGCCGCTGGCAGCGGGACGCGGCCCGGTTCGCCCGCCGGAACCGCAAGGCACTCGACCGGCGCCCCGTCTGGCTGTTCAGCAGCGGCCCGCTCGACGACTCCGCCTCCGAGAAGGAGATCCCACCGCCGAAATCCGTCGCCCGGATCGCCGAACGGGTCCACGCCCGCGAGCACATGACCTTCGGCGGCCGGCTCGCGGAGGACTCCGACGGCTTCCTCACCCGCCGGCTCGTGGCGGAGGGCAGGGGCGGCGACTTCCGCGACCGTGAGCGGATACGGGCCTGGGGCGAGCACATCGCGGCGGAGGTGAACCACACCGGGCAGCCCGGCTGAGGCCGCCGCCGGGACCGGAGCCGGCGAGCGCCACACCCGGACAGGTCGCCGGCCCCGCGGCCGTCACCGCTGAGAATGGGTCCATGACCCCCACCATCACCCTCCTCCGGGGCGACATCACGGAGCAGGACACCGACGTCATCGTGAACGCGGCGAACTCCTCCCTCCTCGGCGGCGGTGGCGTGGACGGCGCCATCCACCGCCGGGGCGGGCCGGAGATCCTCGCCGCCTGCCGCGAGCTGCGGGCCTCCCGGTACCAGGACGGCCTGCCCACGGGGCAGGCCGTGGCGACGACGGCGGGCCGGCTGAAGGCCCGCTGGGTCGTGCACACCGTCGGCCCGGTGTGGTCCGCCACGGAGGACCGGTCGGAACTGCTCGCCTCCTGCTACCGCGAGTCGCTCCGCGAGGCCGACGCGCTGGGGGCGAGGACCGTCGCCTTCCCCGCGATCTCCACCGGCGTCTACCGCTGGCCGATCGACGACGGCGCACGCATCGCCGTGGAGACGGTCCGGGGCGCGGACACCGCCGTGGAGGAGGTCCGCTTCGTCCTGTTCGACGACCTGGCCTACGCGGCCTTCGCCCGCTGGACGGACTGAGGGCGCGGCGGCCCGGGCGCCCCGCGCAGGGTGGCACGGCGCAGCCTCCTGAGCCAGGATGGCGAAATGTGACTGCCTACCACGAGACCACCCGGCGCGATCCGAGCGGCCGGTCGGGAGAGATCACGGACGCAGTCCGGAACGGCCCGCCCTCCGCCCACGCGCAGGACGGGAACAAGACCGGCGGCCCGATCCCTGCGCGCCGGCGCAGGCGCTTCGTTCCACGTGCCGAGTTCACCGCGACGGCGCGCACCGCCCCCGACTTGTGCCGGGACACGTGGCGGGCGGATCAGGACGCCACCGCCGAGCAGGAAGCGGACGACCCCTACGCACGCTGAGTACCCACAGGCCTGCTCGACACCAACGGCTGCAGCGCAGGTGGGGGCACCACCGGTGGCGGAGATCCGGTGGTGCCCCCACGTGTACCCGGCACACCGGGGCGGTTGCCCGGGCGGGCGCGCCCCGGGGCCCGGCCCCGGCGGCCCGGACCGCCGACCGGTTCGCCCGTTACGGGCCGATCCGTCCGGTCTCAGTCCACGTCGATGACGACGTGCGGCGGCTGCCGGATCGAGTTGTGCACGGTGCAGTGGCCGACCACGGCCGCCAGGGCCTTGCGGCGCTGCTCGGGCAGATCACCGGGGACGACGAGGCGCATCCGCACCTCCGCGACCCGGGCCGGGCGGTCCCCCGCCATGGCGAACTCCGTCTCCACCCGCAGGCCCTCGCGCGGCAGGTCGTGCCGGGCCAGGTAGCGGCCGGCGTAGTAGCCGACGCAGGTGGCCAGCGAGGCGGTGAACAACTCGACGGGGGTGGGGCCGAGGTCGTCGCCCCCGGCGTCCAGGGGCTGGTCCACGGTGAACTCGTGGCCGCGTACCGCGACCGAGTAGGACTCCCCGTCCAGGAAGTTCACGGTCATCTTCTGCATCACGTACCTCCTCGATACGTCTCCAGCCAACCGGAACCGGACAAGGCCGCACAGGGCCGAACGTCCGCAGCCCGGAGGGCCGCCCGGGCCCCGCCCCTGGGGACGAGGGTCCGGGCGGCCGGGCGGGTTCCGCGCGGGCGGGGAGCCGCCGGAGCCGTCCGGGCGGGCCGGCGGGGTGACCGTCACACGAGCCGCTTACGCCCCCACAGCAGGATGAAGGCCACGACGCCGGCGGTGAGGGCCAGCAGGATCGAGGCTCCGAGCCACTGCATGCCGGCCATCTGCGAGAGGGGCAAGTAGTCCACCGACCAGCCCACGACCTCCGCCTTCTCCAGGCAGTCCTGGACCGCCCGGTCCGAGGCCTCCTGGCTGCACGTGCTCCAGCCCAGGAGGTCCCCGGAAGAGGTGAGATAGGACTGGTCGAGCTGGTACGCGCCACGGGGCAGGTCCGGAAAGACGATCTCGGCGCCGGCTTCCCGCGGGGTGGTGGCCGTGACCACCGAGCCCAGGTCCAGCCGGAAGTGACTCCAGACGAGCTGGACCGCGACGGCGAAACCGAAGGTGACCACCATGGCCGGCAGGCCGCGGCGCAGCAGCATGCCGATCGCCACGCCGCCGACGACGGTGAAGAGAGTCAGCGCCACGGGCACCGGGCCCGTGGTGTCGAACACGCTGCCGGAAGGCCACTCGCTGATGATGTCGGTGCCCCTTGTGGCCGCCGCTCCCCACCACCAGTCGTACGCGATGCCGAGCAGGGCCGTGCTCACCGTGACCACGAGCAGGCTCGCCCCGAGCTTCGTCGTCAGCCAGCGGGCGGGGCTCACGGACTGCGCGGCGACGAGCTTGGCCGTGCCGGTCTCCAGGTCGGCCGCGAGCAGCGGGGCTCCGATGAAGACGCCGAGGAGGATGGGCAGGGCGGCCATCGCCACGGCGATGTAGTCGAGTTGGGCCCGGTAGGGGGCGAAACCCGCGGCCAGGTCCTCGGCCTTCGAGCCGGGCCCGCCCCGCCCGGTGAGGTGGTCCGTCATCCCGGCGCGCTGGTAGGCGATCCAGGCCAGCAGCACGGCGGTGGCGGCGAGGACGGTCCAGAACGCGGCGCGGTGCTGGCGCCAGACCAGCCAGGTCATGCCGCTGAGCCGGGGGCCGCGGCGGGCGGACGTGCCGGACGGGACGGCGGGCGCGTTGGTCAGGGTGCTCATGCCGCCGCCTCCCGCCCGTAGCCGGCCGGCTGTCCGGAGACGCGGGCGCCGGGGGTTATCAGGGGTGGCGCGTCCGGGGTGCGGAGATAGGCGAGCACGAGTTCCTCCAGGTTCGGGGTCGCGGTCTCCCAGCGGCCGCCGAGCGGCCCGTCGGGCCGGACGAGGGCGGTGAACTGCCGTCCGCTGCTGCGGGACTCGACGACGGTGTGCCGGGCCAGGCCGGCGGGAACGCCCTCGCCGCCCTCCGTGACCCCGGTGACGAACGAGTGGGCGGACCGCAGTTCGTCCACGTCGCCGGCGAGCCGCAGGCCGCCCGAGGAGATGACGAGGAGGTAGTCGCAGACGGTCTCCAGCTCGCCGAGCATGTGGGAGGACATGAGCACGGTGGTGCCGTGCTCGGCGGCCTCGGCCATCAGCGTGCCCATGAGTTCGTGGCGCACCAGGGGGTCGAGGTCGGACATCGGCTCGTCCAGCAGCAGCAGACCGGGGCGCCGGCCGAAGGTGAGGGCGAACGCGACCCGGGTGCGCTGCCCGCCGGAGAGGGTGCCGATCCTCGCGTCCATGGGCACCTGGCCCGCGCGGACGATCGCCTCGGCGGCCCGCTGGTCCCAGTCCGGGTTCAGCTCCCTGCCCATGCGCAGGGTCTCGGCCACGGTGAAGCGCCGGAACAGCGGCTTCTCCTGGGCGAGGAAGGCGGAACGCCGGCCGGCCTCCGCGGAGTCCGGGACGGCGCCGAACACCTTGAGGGTGCCGGCCGTCGGCTCCATCAGATTGGCGGCGATGCCCATCAGGGTCGTCTTGCCCGCCCCGTTGGGGCCGACGAGGCCGCAGATCCGGCCGGCCGGCAGCCGGAACGAGCAGTCCCGCAGGGCCCAGCCCCGCCGGTATTTCCTGCCCACCCCGTGGGCCTCGATCGCCGGCGTGTCCGCCGGTCCCCCGTAGGTCGTGTCACTCACGTGTGCTCCTCGATTCCCCTGATGCCGCTTCCGTGGTGCCGGCCGCTGCGGCGGCCGGCGGGGCTCCCCCTGCCGCGGTGGCCGTTACGGGTTCCGCCACCGGCTCCGCCACCGGCTCCGTCACCGGTGCCGCCGCCGGTGCCGCCGCCGGCCGGGCGTCGCCGTACCGCTCCTCCAGGACGGAGGCGACCAGCGCGGCCACGTCCTCCCGTTCGAGTCCCGCCTCGCGCGCCCGCGTCATCCACGCCGCCAGTTCCCCGCGCAGCGGGGAGTCCGCGCCCGCCTGGGGGCGGGCCAGCGACCGGCGCACGAAGGTGCCCAGACCCGGCCGTGGCTCGACCAGACCCTCGCGTTCCAGCTCCCGGTAGGCCTTGAGCGTGGTGTTCGGGTTGACCGCGCAGGTCTGGGAGACCTCCTTGGCGGTCGGGAGCCGGTCTCCCGGCACCAGCACGCCCAGCCGCAGCGCCTGCTTGGTCTGCTGGACGATCTGCTGGTAGGCGGCGGTCCCGCTCCGCCTGTCGATGCGGAACTCCACGACCATCACCACCCTTTAACTACTTGATTAGTGGAATGATGATGAAGGCGCGGACACGCCTGTGTCAAACGGCGGGTTACCGCCAACGCGCCGACGGGCAACGAACGTTGGCCGGCGCGGGACCGCACCGGACCGCACCGGAAGCGCAGCCCCGCACACCGGCGCCCCGCCGGGGACCGCCCCTCCCCCTCCCGCCCCGGAACCCCCCGCTCCGCGCTGCGCCACTCGTCGTACGGGCACGGCCCCGGCGCCCGATACGGTTACCGCAGTACGGCGGCGCCCGCGCCCGCGCCGCCGGCGGCCCGCCGGAAAGCGGACGGGCCACACCGAAGCCCGCGATGGGGAACTCCGCCCGAAAGGCCCTGGACCGACGTGAACGAGCACCACGACCTGCTGACTGCCGCCGAGGAAGCCGTCGAGGCGGGAGTCGCGTGGCTAGGGCGGGCCGGAGACGAGTGGTCGGAGAAGAGATTCAAGGAGTCCGGCGAGGAGGTCACGGACGCCGACGTCGAGGTCGAACGGCGGGTGACCCGGGTGCTGCGCGAGCGCACCCCGGACATCCCCGTCATCGGCGAGGAGTCCGCCGAGGGCGGCCCGCTGCCGGAGCGCTGCTGGCTGCTGGACCCCATCGACGGCACGATGAACTACACGCGGGGCGCGCCGCTGCACGCCGTCTCCCTCGCCTACGCGGAGGCCGGGGAACCGTCCGTGGGCGTGCTCCACGCCCCGGCCCTGCACCGCCGCTGGACCGTCGGGCCGCAGAGCGCCCCGTCGACGGAACCGTCCGGGGTGCGCGAGGTCTCCCGGGCCATCGTCTCCGTCACGGGCACCGGCTCGCCCCGGTCCCGGTCCGGCACCTTCCTCTCCGGCCTGCTGGGCGGCGTCGCGTACCGGGTGCGGATGCACGGCTGCATGAGCCTGGACCTGGCCGCGGTGGCCGAGGGCTGGCTCGACGCCTGCGTCTGCTTCGGCCCCGCCCCGTGGGACGTGGCCGCCGGCGTCGCCCTGCTCCGCCGCAACGGCGTGGCCGTGCTGGGCGCGGAGGGGCGCGACTTCACCTTCGGGTCCCCGATCCTGGCCGCCGGCCACCCGGACCTCGCCAAGGAGCTGATCGAGCTCTGGGAGTCCCTCCCGGCGAACGACGGGGCGGGAACCGAGCGTTCCTCCTGAACGCGCGCCCCGCCCGGGCTTGCCGGCCGGTGCGGTGGGTGCGTCCCGGCCGCGCCCGGCCCGGCCGGTGATCAGCAGGGGCCGGTGCTCGGCCCGGCGATCATCGGGGCACGGTGATCAGCGCGGCCGGCTGAGCCCCGCGATGAGGAGTTCGACCATGCGGCGGGCGTCGTAGCGGGGATCGTCCGCGCCGACGCAGAGATTGCCGACGCCGCGCATGAGTTCGAGGGCCCGCACATCGGACCGGATCTCGCCGGAGTCGGCCGCGGCGTCGAGCAGTTCGGTGCACACGGGCACGAGGCGGTCCAGGAAATAGTCGTGCAGCGCCTCGAAGCCGGTGCTGTCGGACCGCAGCGCGGCGGCGAGTCCGTGCTTGGTGACCAGGAAGTCGGCGAAGAGGTCGATCCACCTCCCCAGCGCGGCATAGGGAGTCGGGCCCGCCGCGAGCAGGGCCGGACCGGCCTCGGCGCACGCCTCCACCTGATGCCGGAAGACGGCGATGACGAGATCCGCCCGCTTCGGGAAGTGGCGGTAGATCGTGCCCACCCCGATGCCGGCCTCCGCCGCGATGTCGCGAACCGGCGCCTCCACGCCCGACCGGACGAAGACCGCGGCGGCCGCTTCGAGCAGCGCCTCCCGGTTGCGACGGGCGTCCGCCCGCTCCCGCTTGGGCGGGGCCGGGCGCCCGGCGGCTCCCTCGTGACGGTCGTTCACCGCGCCACCTCCTCTTCCCCTGCACGCTTGCCAAAACGGAACGCTGTTCCGTATCGTCTCTTCCGGAACGGCGTTCCGCTTTGCGCATCATGCCAGAGCAGGGGCCCGGCCACCAAGCCATGCCATGCCCTGCCCTGCCCTGCCTTGCCCCGCGCTGCTTCACGCTGTACCGCGCCGCGCAACCGCGCCGCCCCACGCTCATCCGCGATCACGCGATGAAGCGATCACTCACCGAGGAGACAGCTCATGCAGTACCGCACCCTGGGCCGCACCGGTGTCCAGGTCAGCACCCTCGCACTCGGCGCCATGAACTTCGGCGCCATCGGGCGTACCACCCAGGAGGAGGCCACCGCCATCGTCGACGCCGCCTTGGAGGCGGGGATCAACCTCATCGACACCGCCGACATGTACAGCCGGGGCGAGTCGGAGGAGATGGTCGGCAAGGCCATCGCCGGCCGCCGTGACGACATCGTGCTGGCCACGAAGGCCAACATGCCGATGAGCGAGGAGCGCAACCACCGGGGCAGCTCGCGCCGCTGGCTGGTCACCGCGCTGGACGACAGCCTGCGCCGCCTCGGCGTCGACCACGTCGACCTCTACCAGATCCACCGGTGGGACCCCACCACCAGCGACGAGGAGACCCTGTCGGCGCTGACCGACCTCCAACGCGCCGGAAAAATCCGCTACTTCGGCTCCTCCACCTTCCCCGCGCACCGCATCGTGGAGGCCCAGTGGGCGGCCCGCGAGCACCGGCTGAGCCGGTACGTCACCGAGCAGCCCGGCTATTCGGTCCTGCAGCGCGGCATCGAGACGCACGTCCTGCCCGTGACCGAGCGGTACGGGCTCGGGGTGCTGGCGTGGAGCCCGCTGGCCTCCGGCTGGCTGTCGGGCGCGGTCCGCGCGGGACGGGAGATCACGACCAGCCGCGCGGCGGTCATGCCGGAACGCTTCGACACAAGCCTCCCCGTCAACCGGGCCCGGCTCGACGCCGTCGAGCAGCTCGCCGAGGTCGCCGACGAGGCCGGCCTGACGATGGTTCAGCTCGCCCTCGGCTTCGTGACCGCGCACCCGGCCGTGACCAGCGCGCTCATCGGCCCGCGCACACTGGACCACCTGCACTCCCAGACCGCAGCGGCCGACACCGTGCTCTCCGCCGACGTCCTCGACGCGATCGACGCGATCGTCGCCCCCGGTACGGACCTCGCCCCGCACGAGAAGTTCGACACCCCGCCCTCGCTGCTCGACGCGTCCCTGCGGCGCCGCTGACCCTCCGGGAGGGCCGGCCCCCACCGGCCCTCCCGCCGCCCTGCGGCCTACCGGGTGCCCGCCTGTCCGACCGGCGGGCACCCGGAAAGCACACGGAGTCCGGTGAGAAGGCGGCTTTCCTCCCTCTCACCGGCCCCCGCCGGGACCCGGGCGCGCGCAGGGACCCGCGCGCAGACGGCGCGTCCCCGCCGCCAACGGCTCTGCGGTGTTCCCGGTTCCTGCCGCCCCGCACGCACGTCCCCTTGAGTCCCTCCCCCGAAGCCAACGCCCTCGCGCCCGAACGCCCGGCCCGCCGCCGGTGCCCGTGCCCGCGCCCGCGCCGAAAGGACCCACGCCTCCATGCCGCACACACCCCGCCCGCCCCGCCCGAGCTTCGGCATCATGACCGCCCCGATGCAGGTCCACTACCACGACGTCCTACGCGTCTGGCGCGAGGCGGACGCGATCCCGGAGATCGAGCACGCCTGGCTGTTCGACCACCTCATGCCGATCGGCGGCGACCCGGACGGACCGGCCTACGAGGGCTGGACGCTGCTCGCCGCCCTGGCCGCCCGGACCGAACGCCTGCGACTCGGCGTCATGGTGACCAGCAACCGGTTCCGGCCGCCCGCGATGCTGGCCAAGATCGCCACGACCGTCGACGTCGTCTCCGGCGGACGGCTCGACCTCGGCATCGGTGTCGGCTCCCGCCCCCACCCTCCCGCGGCCCGGCGCGAGTACGCGGCCCACGGCCTGCCCTTCCAGGACCCCGCGCACGCCGTCGAAAGCCTCGCCGAAGCCTGCACGGTGATCCGGCGGCTCTGGACCGAGGAGAAACCGTTCGACTTCCACGGCACCCACCACCAGCTCACCGGAGCGTTCGGCAACCCGAAACCGGTCCAGCGCCCGCACCCGCCGATCCTCATCGGCGGACGCTCCTCCGCGACACTCCGCGTTGTCGCCGAGCACGCCGACCTGTGGAACATCCCCGGCGGCGACATCGACGACGCCGTCAGCCGCAGCGCACTGCTGGACCGCTACTGCGCCCAGATCGGCCGCGACCCCGCGTCCGTCACCCGCTCGATCCACTTGGCCGTCGACTACGACCGGCCGGAGGCCACGCGGGACGCGATCGCCGAGGCGACCGACGCCGGTTTCCGGCACATCGTCCTCGGACTGCCGGCCCCCTTCCCCCCCGGTGTCGCACGGTGGGCCGCCGACGAACTCATCGGCGGGGCGGCCCGGTAGCCACCGGCCGCCTGCTGCTCCGCACCAACGGCCCGCGCTGAAGACGCCCGTTTCCCCGCTTTGGCCGTGGCGGAATGGCGTCCCCGGCCGGTTTTCGGAGAGGGCCATGCGACGAGTCCCTCAGGCGGGGGGTTTCGCGTGCGAGGCGGACGAACACACCGATCGGCGCCCATCTGCTCACGACACCGGGAAGGGTGTCGCCCACGTGGTGGGTGTCCGCGAAGAGCAACCAGGGGGCGGGCGATGTGCAGGTTCCCGGCAGCGACCGGAGCTGTGTCCGAGCGTCGGGTGCGAGGCTCACAGGCCGAGCGGCACCGGTCTGGCCGGGACTCCCTCGGCGATTAGCGCCGCCAACAGTGTGGCGAGGTCGCGGGGTGAGAACAGCTCGGAACCGCAGTAGTCAGCGATATCCCGAAGGCGCCACCACCGGAAGCCATCGATGTTCTCGGCGGCGAGTTCGTTGTCGGACATCGCGCCGCGTGGAGGGAACGATGCGGTGCGGACAAGGAAGTAGTCGTTGACCACCCCGTCGTACCCTGCGGCGTGTCCGGGTGCGACAACCTGCTGGTGCCACACATGTGGCGGGTCGGTATCGACGGCCAGCCCCACCTCTTCGTGCAACTCGCGACGTAGCGCGGCAAGCGGCGTCTCGCCGCGCTCGACACCGCCACCGGGAGCCGCCCACACGACGACCGTGCCGGTCGGCTTGGAAATGGCGAAGCGGCACAGCAGGATACGGTCGCCCTCATCGAGGACGACCGCGCGGACCGAGTGACGCAGGTTCACCGAGGACACCCCGGCAGGCTATCCATCTGCCGGCGAACTGCACGATCCCTTGGAATCGATCATCTGGCCAAGTTATTCCGAATGCTGACGGCTTATCCCTTCCCGTCGGCCGGTACTTGCGCTGTGGATTAGGGCCCGTTCCGGGTTTGCATCGTGTAGGGACAGGCCGGGCCGCGAGTGTCGGCTGCCGTGAGGTAGACCGGTCCCATGACTCGTGATGACCTGCCCGACAGAGAAGGGGAACCGGTGCCCCTGGCGCCCTACCGGCTCGTCTGGCTGGCCCTTTGGGCCGAAGCCACGCCCCAGGAAGAGGCGAAACTCACCGAATACCTTCGCAAGGCACTCGCGCCTCACGGCACGATGGTTGTGCATGCTCGGGGGCCGTTCCGCCGCACCCCGGAGATGCTGCACTTCGAGGTCGGCCTCACGCCACACGGGTCCGCGCCCGACTGCCTGCGGGCTCTCGGCTTCACCTGGAAGGACGACTTCGGCCGGAACGACGAATGGGAGCGGCCGGTCAATGGCGGGGTGTTCCTGCACCCCGCTGTGTACGGCGCCCAGGCCGGCGAAATGGAAGCGGCTGCCGCTCCCCGGTTCCAAACGGGTGACGTCGTGCGGGTCCGTGACTCCGCCGAGGCCCGTCGGCTCGGTCTGGTAGGCGCGGAGGTGACCGTCGGGGGGCCGGATTACGACGACGACACTCTTCCCGCCCGGAGAACGTGGTACTACTCCGTACTCATCGAGGGGCAGGACGAGTCGGAGATCCTTGACGAGGCCTACCTGGAGCCGACCGGCCGGCACGTGCAGCTCTACGGTGAGCGGATAAGCGTCAGCACGAACGGTGTTCTGATCTCGCCGTCCAACCAGCACCCGCCAGTCGGTCACACGATCGCTGATCGCCTGTGATCATTGATCATTCGGAATGACTCGTCCAGGGTCCGCCCGGCGCATCCGGCGACCGTCCCGGGTGACGGGGAGCGAAGGCCAGGGGTCCCGGCGCAGAGCGATTACCTGCGTACCTGCGGAAATGCCGTGGTGCCCCGGAACGGCCCTCCCCTAGGGTTCGACAGCATGAACGAAGTACCGCGCCACGCCGTCCGCCCCATCCGTGCCGAGGAGTGGCGCGAGGTGAAGGAGCTGCGGCTCCTGGCACTGAAGGACCCGGCCGCTCCGATCGCCTTTCTCGACACGTACGAGCAGGCGGCCGCGAAGCCGGACTCCTTCTGGCAGGAACGGGCCAGGGGCTCGTCGGCCGGCGGGACGCGGGTGCGCCAGTTCGTGGCCGAGGACGGCCGGAACGGAGCCTGGACCGGCACGGTGACCGTGCTGATCGAGGACGCGGGCGGCGTCGACCCGTTCGGCACGACCGTCGAGCGGCGCCAGGCGCACGTCGTCGGTGTCTTCGTGCGCCCCGAACACCGCGGCAGCGGTGTGATCGACGCGCTCTTCGAGGCGGCCGTCGCGTGGGCGTGGTCGGTCGAGGACGTGACGAGGGCGCGCCTGTACGTCCACGAGGACAACGCGCGGGCCGAGCGCTTCTACCGCCGGTACGGATTCACACCCTCCGGGCAGACCGTTCCCGTGAAGGGCGACCCCGCGAAGGTGGAGCGCGAGCTGGTCCTCGACAGGCCCCGGGCTCCGTCCGGCGTTTCGTGAGCCCGGCGGAACCAGTGACGACCGCGGTGAACGCGCCGAGGAGTCGTTGCAGACCACCGGAGCTTCCCCTTGACTTCAGGGGACGCCGTTCTCATGCACACGACTCCCGGCAGGAGCAAAAGCACAGGCATGGACTTGCTGACGACGCTCGACGGCTACTTCGGAGGCTGGTGCCTCACCTTCACCGCTCTGCCGCCCCGCGAGGCGCTGCAGGCCATGGAAGCAGGCCACCTGAGCGGGGTCGCCGGCCCTGTCGATGCGCTACGAGAGGAAGCCGATGAGGGGATTGCGGAAGACCGGATCCTCCTCGTGGCCGGCCGTATCAGTCCAACGTGGAGCATGGTGATCGAGACCAACGGCAGCACCGGCCTGATCGGCGCCGGCCGCTGTGTCCTCCTCGAGTTGTGCACACCCGAGCAGCCCGCGACGACCGTGTTCAAGAACCCCGACGGGCTCGAGTTGCTGTACGCCGATCTCAACGACAACCGGGCCGGTCTGGACATCACCAGTGGTCGCAGGTGGGGCGCGTTCGGCCACGTGTCCGGGGCGCTGCACGCGGCAGGCTTCACCGCGCACGGCAGCCTGCACGACACGCTCAGCGACCGCTCCTACAACGACTTGGCGCGCCGCGCCATCACCGCTGTCACAGACCTGCGCACGCTCAAGGCAGGCACCACGGGATGGGTTTCCGGCGTCGTCCCCACCGGGACGGCCCTGCAGCAGACCGACCGAAGCCGCGCCCTCTCGCGATAGGTCCATCAGCGCCCGTTGCCTCGGTAGGGGTCTGACACGAAAATGACATGTGGTTCGCGGGTCAAGCGGCTGGGACCGGGCCGAATCCTTTGGTTGTCGGGTCGGCCTGCCCCCGGTGACCTGGCCGTGGTTCGCGGTGGCCCGTGGAGCAGAGTGGGCCCATGTCTGCATACAAGACGATGTCGTTCCACCTGGAGATCGAGCGGTTGATACTGCGGCCGTGGGCCGAATCGGACGCCGCCGAGTTCTGTGCCCTCCTCTCCGAACGCGGCAAGGGGACGCCGACGGTCGAGCACATCCGGACGGCCATCACGAAGCTGCTCACCGAGACGGCGGCGACGGGGATCGCCACGCTGCCCGTCCAGCGCCGCGACGAAGGGGACTTCATCGGCTACTGCGGGCTGATCATCGGCCGCACCACCCTGGAAGAGCCCGAGATCGCGTATGAGTTGTTCCAGCGGGTGCACGGGCACGGCTACGCCACCGAGGCCGCCGGCGCGGTGCTCGACGCCGCTGTCGCGACCGGGCGGAAACGGCTCTGGTCGACCGTCGGAACGTGGAACACACCGTCGTTGCGTGTCCTGGAGAAGCTCGGGTTCGAACGGGACCACGTCTCCACGGAGGACAGCGGTGAAGTGGCTTGGCTCACCCGCTTGTTGCCGTGACGCGGGACCGCGCCCGCCCCCGGGACTTGATGCTCACGTGATCGAGTGCGCTCGGGCCGAGCGGCCGGTTTGACGACAGCGACGGCCGGCTTGGAGTCGGGCGGGAGTGGGGCTGGTCGCGGCGACGCCCAGCACGGGCACGGGCACGGGCACGGGGATGGGATCGGGGCCGGCGTCCGGGCTCAGGCCGGATGCCGGTGGCGGCGCTCATCCCCCGCGATTCGGTAGTGGTAGCGGCAGACTTCCCGGAACCCCGCCCGCTCGTACAGCCGGACAGCGGGGGCGTTGTCCCGCTCGACTTGGAGGTACATGCGCTCGGCACCGTGGGCGCGGGCCCAGCCGGCCAGCGCGGACAGCACTCCGCGTGCCGCGCCCCGGCCGCGCGCCAGGGGCAGCGTGGCCATGCCGAACACGCCCGCCCAGCCCGTGTCCGCGACCGCACGGCCCACCGCCACGGCCTCGTCCCCGAGCATCGCGGTGGCGTAGGCGGACGGCACCTCCACGCGAGCGAGCAACTCCCGCTCGGCACCGGGGTCGACGCCGTGGCCCTGTACCGCGTGCCAGACCTCGAACCACGCCGGTGACGGGAGACCGTCCAGCCGCACACGCAGCGGCGGCTCAGCGGACACCGGCATCCGTTCCAGAACCCGCGCGGCCGACGCCGCTTGCAGGGACACCGGGCTCTCACGCCGGTAGCCGCGCTCCGCCAGCAGCGTGTCCAGGCCCTCCGGGCACGCGGATGGGGTGATCTGGAACCGGGCCTTCCCGCCCCGGCCGGCGCAGAACCTCTCGGCCTCGCCGACCCTGCGCACCAGTTCGCCGGGGTGCCCGGCGGCTCCGTGGGGCAGCACCGTCCCCACCCACCAGGGAGAACGGGGGGCATGGCGCAGCCACCACCCCCCGGTCCTCTCCACCCGCTCCGCCGGAAGGGCCCGGGCCGCCCTCTCCTGCAGCCCGCGCACCTCTTCCGGGCCCAGCACGGCAAACTCGGACACCATAGGCACGCACACTCCCTCCAGAACCGGCAGCGGACGACGGACGCCGTGACGGGTCCGTATCCTGACGTTGCGGAGCCCCCGGGGCAACGGCACACGGGCGCCTGCCGGCTCACCCCCCGGCTCGGCCCGCGCATGGCCCTCGCAGGCGTACAGGCGCACCCGCGACGGGGAGGACCGGGCAGACACGGTGATCTCAGCGGCCCCGCAGGACACGGTCCGCGAACTTCTCGACGGCGTCCACCACCGCCTCGAAGCGCACTGAGGGGAACAGGTCGAAAGCGTGTTGCGCGCCCGGGAGTTCGGCGTGGACGACAGGGCTCGCGGACGCGGCGCGCAGCGTCTCGGCGAACCGGCGGGCCTCCGCCGCCGGCACGACCGTGTCCCGGTCACCGTGGACGATGAGGAACGGCGGCGCGTCGGCGCGGACGTGGGCCACCGGTGACGAGGACTCGTCTCCGTCGTCGTACGGGCCGAAGTAGCCGCCCAGGCAGACGGCCGCGGTGACCGAGGTGTCCGCCTCCTCGAACCCCGGTTGGAAGGCGGCGTCGTTCGGGGTGAGCGCGGCCAGCGCCGCCATGTGCCCGCCCGCCGAACTGCCCGCGACGAACAGCCGGGACGGATCGGCGCCGTACTCCGGCCCATGGGCACGGACCCAGGCGATCACCCGCTTCAGGTCGACGAGATGGTCGGGGTGGCGCGCGGCCGGCTTCAAGCGGTAGTTGGCGCTCACGCAGACCCATCCCCGGCTCGCGAGGCGGTACAGCAGAGGGAGCGACTGGGTGTTCTTGCGGCCCTGCCTGTATCCCCCGCCGTGCAGATGGATCAGCACCGGGCCACCCACCGGACGGGAGCGATGGCGGTAGACGTCGAGCAGATTGCGGCGGCCGGCGTCACCGTAGCGGAGGTCCGGTATCCGCTCGACGTCGCGGCGGCGCGGGAACACCGGTGCGAACAGCGTCCGGACGAGCCGGCGGCGCCGGCCGGGCCTCGGCTCCGGCCCGGCACCGGGGGCCGCCCGCCGGTCCGGCCCCAGCCCTTCGGCGAGGGCCCGCTCGAGCACCGGGGCGGCCCGCAGACCGCGCCGCGCGAGGACCACGAGACCCGTGCCCGTGAGAGCCGCCGCCCCAACCACCGCCCAGGCACCCGGAGTCCTGATGTGCCCCTGAGCGAACGCCGGCACCGTCGACGCCAGCAGCCAGTAGCCGCCCAGAACCGGCGCCTCGGTGAGCAGCAGCCCGAGGCGGAAGCTCAGCCCGGCGAGCGGCCGCGGCCGCCGAGGCGGCGCCAGCGCGCAGAGCGTCACGGCCGCGATGACGGCCACACTGATCAGATATCCGACTGGCACACAGTCCCCCGTCCCCTTGATGACCCGGCCCTTCGGCCTCTGTGACGCCGCGTGCGGTGCGCCGGGGGCCGGGCCGGAAACCTTCCGTTCAGCGTGCAGCCCGGCCCGCCCGCCACTCCGGGGCGAGCACCGACCAGATCTCCGTGTCGAACCGTTCTCCCCGGCGCGGGTAGTTCTGGCGCAGCACACCGTCCCTCGTCATCCCCAGCCGCCGCGCGACGGCGATGCTGGGCTCGTTCGCCGCCGCGGCCCGCCACTCCACGCGGTGGATGCCCCGCTCCTCGACGGCCCAGTCGATGATGACGCGCGCCGCCCTGGTGACCAGGCCACGCCCCACCGCCGACGGCTCCAGCCAGCACCCCGCCTCGGCGGTGCCGTGCCGGGCGTCGAAGGTCCGGAAGAGCACGCCGCCGACCAGCTCGCCGTCCGTCCGGATGCCGTAGATGCGTCCGGTGTCTGCGGCGGCCTTGTCCGCGTACGACTGGAGGAACGCCCGGCTCGACTCCGGATCCGTGACCACGTCGGCCAGGCCGATGTACTGCCCGATGAACTCCCGCCCCCGGTCCATGTGGGCGAGGAACTCCCCGGCGTGCCAGGGCTCCAGCGGCCCCAGCTCCGCACCGTCCTCGCCCAGGGATACCGCGAACACCGCTGCCTCCCCGTCTTGTTGACTTCGCGCCTGCGCGCAGCGGCGGCATCCTCCCACGGCGGGGCACCCGCGCCCCAGCGGATTGTCCGCGCCCCGTCCGCTCCGGTGTCCCGCACCTCTCGCACCGTTGTCCGCGCACGGTGCGAGAGGCCGGGCGGGAGCGCGGCCGGAGCAGTGGGCTGTATGCGCCGTGCGCGCACCGCTCGCGGCGTTGTACGCGCTGTGCGGCGTTACCGGCCCCCTGCCCGTCCGGTTGGGCAGGGCTGGAGCATACGGCCGGCTGGAAGGACGGTGGGGCAGTGCACGAGGGGGACGACAGGGACATGCGCGAGGAACCGAGGGGACAGGAGACGACGGCCGCGGCCCAGCCCCAAGGGCACACGGCGGACGACGACTCGGAGTTGCGGGACGGCGGGTCCGGAACGGGCATCGTGACGGCGTTCGGCCGCCAGTTGAAGCTGCTGCGCACACGAGCGGGCCTGGAGCGCCCGGAGTTCGGCTCCCTGCTGAACTACTCGGGGTCCACCATCGCGGCCTTCGAGCAGGGCAGGCGCGTCCCGCTGCCCACGTTCATCGACAGGGCGGACGAAATCCTGGAGGCGGGCGGACTCCTCAAGGCGCTCAAGAAGGAAGTCGAACGGGCCCAGTACCCGAGCTTCTTCCGCGACGCCGCGCGCCTTGAGGCGGGCGCGACGGCCCTGTACGTCTACGCCGTCTACGCGGTACCCGGGCTGCTGCAGACCGAGGAATACGCGCGGGCCGGGTTCCGTCTCCAACGGCCGCTGCTTGACGAGGACATCATCGAGCAGCGCCTGAGCGCGCGCATGGCACGCCAGGGGATCCACGACCGACGGCCCGCGCCACTGCTCAGTTTCATCGTCGAGGAGGCGGCCCTTCGCAGGCCCATCGGCGGGCGCGCGGCTCTGCGGGAGCAGTGGGAGAAGATGCTTCGCCTCGGGCACCTTCGCAATGTGGAGATCCAGGTCATGCCGACCGAGCGGGAGGATCACGCGGCTCTGGGAGGGCCGTTCACACTGATCGACGCATCGACGGGGCGGCGCATCGCCTATACCGAGGTGCAGGACGACAGCCGCCTGTACACGGAGCAGGCAAAGATCCGCGAACTCGAAACCCGCTATGGCATCCTCCGGTCTCAGGCACTCACACCGCGTGAGTCATCGACTTTCGTCGAGAGACTGTTGGGAGAGTCATGAACGCTGAGCGCTCGGAGTCGGCCGTGCCCGAAGCCGCATGGTTCAAGAGCAGTTACAGCACCGGCGGAGGCGGTGAGTGCGTGGAGGTGGCCGCCCTGACGGAGACCGTCCACGTCCGGGACTCCAAGGACCGCAGCGGGCCGGTGCTGGCCGTGTCCCCGGACGCCTGGTCGTCGTTCGTCGGGCTCGTCACCGGCCCGTCCGCCTGACCGCAGCACGGCGAGAGCGAGGGAGCCCTGCCGCGCGCCTGTCGGCGCGGCAGGGCTCCTGTACTCCGGTGTACTCCGGCCCGCCGCTCTGTCGCCGCGACCCTGCACGATCAAGGAGAAGCTTCAGAAGCGGTTGCCTGGGAGTGTTTGGGCCAGGCTCAGCAGACGCCGGGTGGCTAGGCTCGAAGCATGTTGGAGAGCAACAACCTCGGAGCGATGCTGCGTCAGTGGCGCGATCGAACGACGCCTGGGCAGGCGGGCGTTCAAAGCATTGGCCGCCGCCGGGTTCCCGGCCTGCGGCGCGAGGAGCTGGGCCGGCTGGCAGGGGTCTCAGCCGACTACATCAAGCGCCTGGAGCAGGGGCAGGGCCATCCGTCCCGGGAGGTTCTGGAGGCACTTGCCCGGGCTCTGCGGCTGGGCCGCGAAGACTACGAGTATCTCTGCGTGCTCGCCGGCTACTCCCTGACTGGTGACGGCTGCGTACCGCAACACATCGGTGGTGGCGCCCAACGCCTGCTCGACCGGCTGAACGACGTTCCGGTGTGTGTCTGCGATGCGACCTGGACAGTGATCGCGTGGAACGACGTCTGGGGGTCCGTGATGGGTTGCGGGCCGGTGCCCGGCCCAGGACGTGAACGGAACGTGGCCTGGCGCCTGTTCGTGGGCACACCTGGCTCGATCTTCCGTTCCTCCGGACGGACAGCCCGCTTTGAGTCCACCGTCGTCGCCGATCTGCGCAGAGCGGTCGTCCGCTATCCGGCGGACGCGCGCCTGAGCACTCTGGTGGGCGACCTCATCTCCGCCAGCAGCCGCTTCCGCTCACTGTGGGAAGGGCGGGCTGACGCGCCGGTCCGTGAGGAGCGCGTTACAGTACGTCACCCCGACATGGGCGACATCCTCGTCGACTGCGACACGCTGTCCATCGATGACGGCGACTTGCGCTTCATCCTCTTCACCGCCGAACCCGGCTCGGCCGAGGCCCAGCGCCTCGCACTGGCGGGAACCGTCCGGGACCTTCCCTGGTCGGCACACGAAAAGACCGACTGACATCGTCCGCCCGCGGCGAGCCCCCGGCGAAACCCACCGATCCACAGGAGATGCAATCCCTCGTGTCCATTGACGCTGTCGACATGCGCCCGGCGGGCGTGGACCCCGTAGCGCGCGCTGCCGCCCTCGCGCCCTCGCTCGCGGAGCACGCCGCCGAGACCGAGCAGTCCGGCCGCCTGGCGCCCGCCTCCGTGGCAGCCGTGCGGGAGGCGGGGCTCCTCGCCCTGACGGTACCCCCCGAACTCGGTGGTCTCGGTGCCGATCTGCGCACTCTGGCGCAGGTGGCCATGGCTCTGGGGGCCGCCTGCCCTTCCACCGCGTGGGTGACGTCCTTGTCGTGCTTCTCGAAGAAGTCGGTCGGTACCGGTCTGCGTGGTCCGGTCCGTTCGGCGTACTTCGCCGACCCTCACGCGCTGGTGTGTGCCACCGCGGTCGCCGAGGGACATGGACAGCAGAGCGCGGACGGCCTACGGCTGTCGGGGCGCTGGCGGATGGCGTCCGGGTGCGAGGACGCGGCATGGGCCTTCCTCATCGTGCCCGTCCTGCGCCAGGAGACTCCGATAGGGGTGGGCACCGCGCTGGTGCCGGTGGAAGGCCTGGTTGTCGAGCGATCGTGGCGCAGTGTCGGGCTGGCGGGCACGGGAAGCCACACGCTCCTCGCTGAGGACGTCGTGGTGCCGCCCGAGTACACGACCTCACCGGCTGACCGGCGCACGCCCCCGCCCGCTGCCGTCACGGTCGGCGCCGTGGTGGCGCACCTGGCTCCCATGATCGGCGCGGCCCACGGTGCTCTCGCCGTACTTCAGGGGGTGCTGGCCGGCACGCGGGCACCGTCGCAGACCACCTACTCCCGGCTCGCGGACTCACCCTTGGCCCGACACCGCTTCGGCCAGGCCAGTCACCTGCTCGACACCGCGACCCGGCGCGTCCTCGATGTCGCCGGACAACTGGACGCGACGGATCCCGGCCACCCCATGCCGAGCCTGGAACGCGCGCAGCTGCGCATGCGGCTGGTTTCCGCAGCCACGGAATGCCGGCAGGCCGTGGAGTGGCTCCTCGACCTGCATGGCGCCGGCGGCTTCGACCCCGGCAACCCCCTGCAGCGTTTCTGGCGAGACGTGTCCGTGGGGACTCGCTATGCCGGGCTCAACCCTTATGTCACCGAGGAGGACCACGACCGTCTTCTGCTCGGCATCGAGCCCCCCGTCTCTCTGGCGCTCTGAGCGAGCATGTAGGGCGGGCGTGTTCGGTGAGCGGGTCCTCAGCAGGATTCCCGGCAGCCGGAGCCCGGCCGGAGCGGTACCCGCCCCGGCGTCGCCCGCGATGGCCGCCATCGCCCTGCCTCCGTCCCGTCGGCACCGGTGGTCGCGTCCTCGGCTGTACGGGTTTCCCGCCGGGGCGCCCGTGCTTGGGCGCGGCACAGCCCGTTCCCTGTCACGGTCCACCGAAGCCGTCCTCACCTTGGAGAACAACGCTGAGAAGGCTCAGTCATCCAGGCGCCCCCGCCCCCGGGGCGATCAGCCCCGACTCGTAGGCGAGGACGACGGCCTGGACGCGGTCGCGCAGGTCCAGCTTCGCCAGGATGCGGCCGACGTGGCTCTTGACCGTGGCCTGGCTGAGGAACAGCCGGGAGGCGAGTTCGGCGTTGCTGAGGCCCGTCGCGAGGAGCCGGAGCACCTCGAGTTCGCGCGGGGTCAGGCCGGACAGATCGCGGTGCGGGGCAGTGGTCCGCGGTTGGTCCTGACGGGCGAAGCGCTCGATCAGCCGCCGGGTGATCGTGGGTGCGAGGAGGGCGTCGCCGGTCCGCACCAGGCGCAGGGCGGAGACCAGGTGTTCGGGGCTGACGTCCTTGAGCAGGAAGCCGCTGGCGCCGGCGGTGAGCGCGGCGTAGACGTAGTGGTCGAGGTCGTAGGTGGTGAGGATGACGACCCGCGTTGCGGCCGGGCCGGCGTCGCCGGTGATGCGCCGGGTGGCCTCGATGCCGTCCATCTCCGGCATTCGGATGTCCATGAGGACGACGTCGGGCCGCGTACGGCGGACCGCCGCGACGGCCTCGGCCCCGTCGGCGGCCTCGGCCGTCACGTCGATGCCGTCCGCGGCCAGGATCATCTTGAAACCGGTGCGGACGAGGGCTTGATCGTCGGCGATGACGGCGCGCAGAGGCGGCTGGTCCCCGGTCATACCGCGCTCCGCGGGATGCGGGCCGTCACCCGGTAGCCGCCGGCCGGCGTCGGTCCGGCTGTCAGCTCGCCCCCGTAGACGGCCAGCCGCTCGCGCAGCCCCATGTGGCCTCGGCCGTTGCCCGGCACCGGCGGGGGTCCCCCGGCGCCGCCGGTGTCCGTGATCTCGATCTCCAGACAGGCGTCGGTGTGGCCGATGGCGACGGACGCCCGCGCGCCGCGCGCGTGTTTGACCGTGTTGGTCAGTGCCTCCTGTACGACGCGATACGCCGCGAGGTCCACTCCCGGTGGCAGCGGATCCGGCGGCAGCGACACCCCGACGCTCACGGGCGTACCGGCGGCGCGTACGCGTGCGACGAGCGCGTCGAGCTGCGCCAGCCCCGGCTGGGGTTCCAGGCCGTCGGCCCTCTCGTGGTCCGGGGCGGCCAGCAGGCCCATCACGTGGCGGAGTTCGGCCATGGCGGCCCGGCCGCCCGCCTCGACGGCCAGCAGGGCCTCCTTCGACTGCTCGGGCGCCTTGTCCATCACGGTGCGGGCCGCGCCGGCCTGAATCACCATCACGCTCACATTGTGGGTCACCACGTCGTGCAGCTCGGCGGCGATGCGGGCACGCTCCTCCTCGACGGCGCGGCGCGTGGCCTCCTCCTGAGCGGCCCGCAGTTCCGCCACCCGGTCCCGGCTGGCGGCCAGCCGCAGGTGCAGAAAGCGGACGAGGGCGGCCAGCATCCCCGCCACCAGCAGAACGAATCCCGGGCTGGACCATCCCGGGAGCACGGGTTCCGCGTTGCGGAAAGCGAAACCGGACAGCGCGGCGGCGAGCACCAGGGCGGCGATCGCCGTGATCCGGTAAGGGCTGTACACCACGGCGCTGTAGGCGCCGATGACACAGGCCAGGACGGTGATCCAGGAGGCGGAGCCGGCGATGGCCAGTGCCGCGCCCAGCACCACCGCGAACACGGCCAGCGGATACCGGCGCCGGGCGGCCAGCGGCAGCGTCGCCAGGACGACGAGGGCCCAGGGCACGGGGGTGGGTTCTTCCTCCGCGGGCACGTCACCCGGGCCGGGCGGCGGGGGCGGGGCCGGGACACCGGTCCCGGCGTCCACCGCAGGGGGGTTGATGTCCACCAGCCCGTCACCGGGATGGCGCACCGCCACGAACAGGGCGATGACGGTCAGGACGACCGCCAGCACCACATCGGCGCGCACCGCTCGCCGGGGCAGCGGGGCGGCCTTCCCCTCCGGGCGCAGCGCGTCGATGAGTCGCCGATGCCGGCTGTGCCGGTCTTCCGTCTCCACCCGTGCATTGTGCTGCGCTCTCCGCCCGGTCCGCGTCCGCCTGTCCGGCCGGGGCCTTACCCCCGGAGGCCTAGTTCTCAGGGATGACCCCGCGGCCGGACCCTCCGCAGGAAGGACCTGATGTCGGTTCCGTGGCCGACGCGCCCCCCTGCGCGGCACTCCTAGGTTCACAGGACCGGCAATGGCCTGTGCCTCTCGCGACCGCAAGGACGGACAACTCGCATGCGTCAAGTGATCGAACTGGAGGGTGTGGTGAAGCGCTACGACAGCGCCGCCGCACCGGCGCTCGGACCGCTCACGCTGAGCGTCGCCCAGGGCGAGGCCCTTGCCGTGACGGGCCCCTCCGGCAGCGGCAAGTCCACGCTGCTGAACCTCGTCGCCGGCCTGGACAAGCCGACCGAGGGCGCCGTGACCGTGGCCGGGCGGCGGATCGACCGGTTGAGCGAGCACGCCCTCGCCCGGTTCCGTCGCGAGCACATCGGCATGGCCTTCCAGTTCTTCAATCTTCTCGACGACCTCACCGTCACCGACAACATCCGGCTCCCGGCCCAGCTGGCCGGGGCCGGCCGGCGGAAGGCCGCGGCCCGCGCGGATGAGCTCATGGAGGCGCTGGGCATCCAGAAGCATGCCCGCGCCTACCCGGGCCGGCTGTCCGGAGGCGAACGCCAACGGGTCGCGGTCGCACGGGCGTTGGTCAATCGGCCCGCGCTGCTGCTCGCCGACGAGCCCACCGGTGCGCTCGACACCGCCTCGGGCCACGACGTCCGCACGCTGCTGATGGATCTGCACCGCGCCGGACAGACCATCGTGCTGGTGACGCACGACCTGACGCTGGCGGAGGCCTGCGCGAGCCGCACGATTCACCTGGTCGACGGTCGCCTCGCCCTCGACTCCTCCGCGGAGGCCGTGCGATGAGCCTGTTCGGTACCGGTGCGCTGGGCCGGGTCGTACGCTCCGGTGTCGGCCGGCGGCGGACGCAGACCGTGGTGATCGCCGTGGCGACGATGATGGCCGTGGCCTCGGCCGTGGTCGCCGGGTCGCTGATGGTCGCCGCGGCCGCTCCGTTCGACCACGCCTTCGGGAAGCAGCGGGGTCCGCATCTCACCGCCCAGTTCGATCCGGCGAAGGTGAGTGCGGAGCGGCTGGCGGAAACCGGCCGGCTGGCCGGCGTCACCGCGAGCTCGGGGCCGTATCCCTCCACGGCGTTCCGCCCGGTGGACCGGACGGGTTTCCCCTTGCCGAGGCTGACCCTGGTCGGGCGGTCCGGTCCGGGCGGCGACGTGGACCGCGTCGATCTGAAGTCCGGCCGGTGGGCGCGGAAGCCGGGCGAGATCGTGCTCGACGCGTCGTTCGAGGGGCCCGCCCTCGGGATCGGCACCCCCCTGAAGGCCTCGGACGCCACGGGCGCGCCGGCCCTCTCGATCGTCGGCTTCGCCGTGTCGGCCGGCGAGACCGCCGACTCCTGGGCGACTCCCGCGCAGGTCGAGGCGCTGGTGTCGGAGGGCGGCCCGGTGACGCGTCAGATGCTCTACCGCTTCGACTCCGCGAGCACGAAGGAGCAGATCCTCGCCGGCCGGAAGAAGCTCACCGCCTCCACGGGGCCCGGGGCGCTGCTGGGTACCCAGTCCTGGCTGGATACCCAACGCGCCGCTGATCAGGGTGCGGCGGCGACCGTCCCGTTCGTGATGGCTTTCGGCGTGCTCGGCGTCATGATGTCGGTGATCATCGTCAGCAGTGTGATCAGTGGCGCGGTCGGCACGGGCCTGCGCAGGATCGGCATCCTCAAGGCCATCGGCTTCACCCCGCGCGAGGTCGTCCGCGCCTACGTGGCTCAGGCGCTGATTCCGGCCGGTGCCGGCATCGCCCTGGGGGCCGTCCTGGGAAACCTCCTGGCGGTGCCGCTGCTCTCGGACACCGAGGCGGTGTACGGAGCCGTCTCGCTCTCGGTGGCCTGGTGGGTGAACGTCGCGGTGCCGGCCGCCGCCCTGGCCGTCGTGGGGCTCGCGGCGCTGGTTCCCGCGCTGCGGGCCGGAAGACTGCGCACGGTCGAAGCCATCGCGGTCGGGCGGTCGCCGCGCACCGGGCGCGGCCAGTGGGCGCACCGGGCGACGGGGCGGCTGCCGCTGCCGCGACCGGTGACCTACGGTCTCGCCACCCCCTTCACGCATCCGGTCCGTGCCCTCGCCATGCTGCTCGCGGTGGCGTTCGGTACGGTCGCGGCGACCTTCGCGGTGGGGCTGACCTCCTCCCTCACCGCGATCGGCGTCTCGCAGGACCCCGAGAGCCGTGCGGCGGTCACGGTCACGACCACCGGGCTGAGCCACGTCGCTCCCCCTCCGCCGCCTCCTCCTGCCGGGGGCGGCGCGGCAAGCCCGGCCCCCGTGGGCGGCGGCGTGGCCGGCACGTCCCCGCCGGGGGCCGCCGACCCGGCGAAGGTGCGGTCCGCCATCACGGCACAGGCCGGCACCGGGTCGTACTACGGCAAGACCCGGATCGAGGCCACCGTGGCCGGGATCTCCGGTTCGGTCCGGGCCAGTCTCTACGAGGGCGCTGCGCGCTCCGGCAGCCACGAGATGCTGTCCGGGCACTGGATCACCGGTACGGGGCAGGTCGTGGTACCCACGCGCTTCCTGGACAGGACCAGCACCAGGATCGGTGACACGGTGCGGGTGACCTACGAGAAGGAGACCGCGAACCTGCGGATCGTGGGCGAGTCCTTCGACACCTCCGGCAGCGAGTTCGAGATCCACGCGCACATGGGCGACTTCGCGTCGGCCGAGCCCAGCACCTTCCTCGCCGAGGTGAAGTCCGGCGTCTCCGCCGACGAGTACGCCCGGAAGCTCGCCGCGGTCGTACAGCCGCTGGGCGGCGACGCCACGACCAACGCCCCCTCGGGGCAGGAAGGCGTCATCCTCCTCATGTCCGCGATGGCGGTGCTGCTCACCCTGATGCTGGTCTCCGTGGCCGGGCTCGGCGTCCTCAACTCCGTGGTCCTGGACACCCGGGAACGCATCCACGACCTCGGCGTCTGCAAGGCGATCGGCATGTCGCCGCGGCAGACCCTGAGCCTCGTGCTCTCCTCGGTGGCCGCGGTCGGCGTGCTCGGCGGGCTGCTCGGCGTGCCGGCCGGGTACGCGCTGCACGGCCTCGTCATGCCGCTGATGGGGCGTGCCGTGGGCACCGGTCTGCCGTCGCCGGTCCTCGATGTGTACGAGCCTCTCCATCTGCTCCTGCTGGGGCTGGGCGGGGTCGTGATCGCGGTGCTGGGCGCGCTGGTCCCGGCCGGCTGGGCGGCCCGGGCACGCACGGCCACGGCGCTGCGCACCGAGTAGCGTCCGGGCGGAGCACGAGCCGCTACCGCGGATCCGCGCGCCGGGACGGCGGGGCCGCGACACGGCCCTCGTCAACTACTGACCTCACGACAGATCGACGGATCGACAGGTCAATGTAGTTGAGGAGTTGGGGAGTTGGGGAGTTGGGGAGTTGGGGAGTTGGGGGATGTGCGACACACGCCGGGAAGGCAGCGGCCAACCAAATCCGATCCGCTGTCAGCGAAGCCGCTTGGGCATCCCGCTCGCGTCCTGCTTGTGTTGCGGGATGGAGATTCTGGTGCTGGGCGGAACGGCGTGGGTGGGCCGGGAGGTGGCGCGGCTGGCGATGGAGCGCGGCCACCGGGTGACGTGTCTCGCGCGCGGGGAGAGCGGCGAAGTCGCGGACGGGGCGCGGCTCGTGGCTGCCGACCGGCGCGAACCCGGTGCGTACGAGCCGCTGCTCGACCGCGAGTGGGACGCCGTGGTCGAGGTGTCGTGGCAGCCGGGGTTCGTCCGCGGGGCGCTCGACGCCCTGGGCGGCAGGGCCGGGCACTGGACCTATGTCTCCTCCTGCAACGCCTACGCCTCCCAGGGCACGCCCGGCGCGGACGAGTCGGCGGCCCTGCTCGCCCCGACCGACCGGAACGAGGTGGACCGCTCGCTGTACGGGGAGGCGAAGGTCGCCTGCGAGCAGGCGTCGGCGGCGGCCGTGGGCGACCGCCTGCTCATCGCGCGCGCCGGCCTCATCGGCGGCCCCGGCGACCACACCGGGCGCTCCGGCTACTGGGTGGCCCGCGCCGCGCGCGACCGGCACGGGCCGATGCTGGTGCCCGCCACCCCGGACCTGCCGACTCAGGTGATCGACGTACGGGACCTCACCACCTGGCTGCTCGACAGCGCGGAGACGGGGCTCACCGGCACGTACAACGCCGTCGGTCCGGTTCTCCCGTTCGCCGAGTGGATCGAGCTGTGCCGCACGGTCGGCGGGCACGTCGGTCCGGTGGTCGCGGCCGACTCGGCCTGGCTGCTCGCGAACGGCGTGGCCGAGTACATGGGGGAGGAGTCCCTGCCGATGTGGCTGGTCGAGCCGGGCTGGGAGGGCTGGTCGGACCGGGACGGCTCGGCGGCGCGCGCCGCGGGCCTCCGCCACCGCCTCCAGGCGGAGCTGCTGGTCGACACCCTGCGCTGGGAACGCGAGCAGGGCCTGGACCGGCCCCGGCGCTCCGGCCTCAGCGCCTCCCGCGAGCGCGAACTGCTGGACGCCTGGCGGACGAAGACGCAGCCGTGACCCGGGCGGCGGACGGGGTCGGCGCGGCCACGCCCGTTCCGCCGGCCCGGCCGGTCCCGACCGCGCACCGCCGCCGCGCCCCGGTTCGGAAGCGGTGCGGTCCGGCTCTCGGCCCGGCGGCCGCAGACCTCGGTCACCGCCCCGCTCAGAGCCCCGGGTCCGGCGCTTCCAGGTGGGCGATCTCCCGGGGAAAGTAGGTCTCCACCCCCTCCCCCATCGCGTACAACTCGCGCAGGAAAGCACGGGATCGCGCCACGACGTCGGGTTGAGTGAAGCGCGTGGCGCCGTCCGGCACGCCCGCAGGGGTGTAGTCGAGGACGTAGACGGCCTCGGAGCCCAGCACGCACAGTTCGGGCAGCTGTTCCTCCCGCCGCCGCCGGCACCACGCCCGCCTCGGCCGAGCCGGGCTCCTTCGACCTCATCAACAAGAAGGACGGCTCGCGTCTCGCCCTGGTGGACAACAACACCGTGGCCGAGGGCGCCTTCGCGAACAGCCTGCGGGACCCGGGCTGGAAGTACAGCACGGAGGAATGGACGTCACAGGTCGTCAGCGACCGTCAGCACGACGACACGTACAACCGTGTCCTCAGGAACGTGGCGGCGAACAAGTGCCTCCAGCCGCTGACCGATTCGCCGACACGCGGGATGCGAGTCGTCGTGAAGACCTGCAAAGGGTCGGAGCTCCAGAAGTGGAACCTCCGGCACGAGACGGTGTCCGGCACGAACTCGCGCTGGCAGATCTGGCGTCCCGTCGCCAACAAGCGTCTCGCGCTGACGCTCGACAAGTACGGGAACGGCAGCTGGAACACGCGCTACCTCGACACCTCCTACCCGTCGTCCGACCGGCTCTGGGTTCTCCGGCCGAACGACCAGCCCTGGCGTTACTGACGCCCCGCAGGCCGCCCGTCGGACACGGCGTTCCGCAGAAAGCGCGAGGCCGGCACTCCGGCGTAGAGGCCGATCCGGCTGGTTGCGTCACAGCACGGCAGTTGTCGCGTGCGCAGACTTGCCGCCCGGGAAAAGACCCCTCAGCCCAGTCCGATCCCGGCGATGACCGGGAGGTGGTCGCTGCCGGTCATGGGCAGGGTCCCGATGGGACCGACGGTCGCGGAGCGGGCCATGATCTGGTCGATCCGGGCCACGGGGAAGGCGGCGGGGAAGCTGAAGGCGAAGCCCCGGGCCGGCACGTTCATCTGCGAGGTCAGCGGGGCCAGCCCGCGGTCGTCGACCGTGCTGTTGAGGTCGCCGAGGAGTATCACCGTGCTGAGCTTCTCGGCCGCGACGGCCTTGCCCAGCAGGTCGGCGCTTTCGTCGCGCCGGGAGGAGGCCAGGCCGGCCGCGTGGAGGCGGACCGAGGGCAGGTGCGCGACGTACACCGCGATCTCACGGTGCGGAGTGCGGACGGCGGCCCGTAGTCCGCGGCTCCAGGGCTCGGTGATACCGGCGGGTTTGATGTC
Source organism: Streptomyces albus subsp. albus (assembly GCF_000719865.1). Lineage (GTDB taxonomy): Bacteria > Actinomycetota > Actinomycetes > Streptomycetales > Streptomycetaceae > Streptomyces > Streptomyces albus_E. The sequence goes on along the minus strand of NZ_JOID01000023.1, from coordinate 1,168 downwards.
CAGTTCTTCGACATCGGTGAGCGGGTGTTGCGACCAGAGCCCGACGGTGCCCACCACCGCGTGGTACGGGTAGTGTGGGGCGAGGGTCTTCTCGTAGACCGGCAGCGCCGCGGGGAGCAGTTCCTCCAGGGCGATGAGGCCGGGCTCGGCATCGGCCAGGGTGCGGGCCGTGCCCGCGGGGTCGGTGTTCTCGTCGCTGACGTTGTGCTGCACCACGACCAGGTTGTGTCCACCGGGCTCATCCCCGGGCAGCAGCAGTCCGCCGAAGAGGTACGTCCAGGCCGCCACCGGCAGGAGCAGGGCCAGCAGTGCGACAGCCGAGCGGCGCAGCAGCGCCAGGCCGAGCAGCACCGCGATCACCAGGCCGGACCAGGGCAGGAAGGATTCGAGCAGGCTCCCCAGGCGGCCGGGGGTGTTCGGGACCAGCCGGTGGGACGCCAGCAGCACTGCTGTCAGCACGGCCGGTACGGCGAGCATCCGCCCCCGCGTCCGGGACGACCGGTTGCCCGCGTTCGCGACCGCCGACCACCACCTGGCCCTCTCGGTTGGGGGAATCGAATCCTTGGGCCGGAGCCGCGCAGCGGCGGAGCACGCTGCGTTGTCAGTGGGGGTCGGTAGCGTGAACCCGTCAATGTCGGCCGGGGGAGGCAGGGGGGTGGGGTCGTGTGAAGCGGGCGTACAAGTTTCTGCTGCGTCCCACGGTCCGCCAGGAGCGGGCGCTGGCGGAGATGCTGCGGGATCACTGTTCCCTGTACAACGGTGCGTTGCAGGAGCGTCGTGATGCCTATCGGCACAGTTCCCGGACGTCGGTGCGGTATGGGGATCAGTCGGCGCAGTTGAGGGAGATCCGGGCGTTTGATCCGGAGCGTCAGGGCCGGTGGTCGTTCTCGAGCCGGCAGGCGACCCTGCGCCGTCTGGACCGGGCCTTCCAGGCCTTCTTCCGGCGGGTGAAGGCCGGTGGCACCCCCGGATACCCGCGCTTCAAAGGGGTCGGGCACTTCGACACCGTGACGTTCCCGAAGGACGGGGACGGCTGCCGGTGGAACTCCACCCCCCACGACACGCAGGCCCGGGTCCGCCTGCAAGGCGTCGGACACGTCCGCGTCCACCGGCACCGGAGCGTGAAGGGCCGGGTGAAGGCGGTCAGTGTCAAGCGGGAGGGGCGCCG
>NZ_JOID01000022.1 GCF_000719865.1 Streptomyces albus subsp. albus | reverse complement strand
GGCGTGGTGGGGGTGGGGCGAGGGGTGGGAGCGCGCCGTGAAACCCCGGCGTCCGGCTCCGCGGCCCGGGTCCCGACGGCATGAGGCACCGTCAACCAAGTGCCGCGGCGGACCCGTTGGGGCCCGCCCGAGGCGGGGCGGGCCCGGGCGCGCCGAGGCCGGGGCCGCCGGGGCATCGGTCGGCGGCCCCGGCGGCTCTCACCGGCCGGCGCGGTCAGCGGTGGCTGAGGCGGAGGCGCCAGGCCTCCGGTCCGCGCTCCAGGTACTCCACCGAGAAGACACCCGGGTTGCGGGACTCGATCTGGGCCAGCAGCGGCTTCGGGTCGTGCGGGGCGACGAGCACCATCGCCCGGCCGGCCGGAACGGCGCCGAGCGCGCCGAACACCGTGGCGTGACGGATCGCGTGCGGGACCTCGCGGACGTCGAGCTCGGGGTCCGCGGCCTCCTCGGTCTCGCCGCAGGCGCAGTGGCCGCCGCAGCCGCCCGCCTCCGCCTGCTCGCCGTCCTCCCCGTGCTCGTGGCCTCCGAGCATCTCGTGCATGCCCGCGAGCAGCTCCGCGAGGGAGATCTCGGCGGATCCCGCGATCAGCGGCAGGATCAGCGTGTTCTCCTTCTCCAGGTGCTCCTCGAAGAGGACCTGGAGGGCCCGCGCCTCGGCCGCCGCGTGGACCACGGTGGGCGCGGTGCGGACGGCGGCGACGAGCGCGGCGAGCCGTCGGTGCTCGGCGAGCATGCCGTCGACCAGCAGCCGGGCCTCGGTGGTGCCGTGGGCGGCCGGGTAGAGGGCCTTCTCCTCGGCGGTGGCGTGCGGGAGGAGCTCGCGTTCGCAGAAGGCGACCAGGCGCGTCCGGACCTCCGCCGCGTCCTCGGGGTTGCGGGCCGCGGTGTCGAGCAGGACGGAAACCCGTCCGGCCAGCTCACCGGCCAGGTGGGTGTGGTGTGCCTCGACGGCCTCCACGGCGGCGGCGTCCTCGGGGTCCGAGGCGATGGTGATCGTGCTCATGGCGAATCCTCCAGCATTGGCGGCCGGCCGGGGCCGACCGGGTCCGGTGACTGCAATATACTCCGGACATGTCCGTGAAAAATAATGGTCCCCGCCCGGGTGGCGGACCGGACGACCGGCCGCCCCTGTCGCGGCAGCGCGGTGCCGTGCTCCAGCAGTTGCGCGGCCAGACCGGTTCCGTCACCGTCACGGTGCTGTCCAAGCTCTGCGGCCTGCACTCCAACACCGTGCGGGAGCATCTCGACGCGCTGGTCGGCTCCGGCCTGGCGGTGCGCGAGCGCGCCCCGGCCGCCGGCCGCGGCCGCCCCGCGTGGCGCTACCGCGCCCGGCCGCCGCAGCAGTCCGCCGCGCGCGAGTACGCGGGACTGGCCACCGTGCTGGCCGGGCAGATCGCCCGTTCCAGCGCCGATCCGCGGGCGGACGCCCTCGCGGCCGGTGAGGAGTGGGGCCATGCCCTGCTCTCCGGCGAGGAGCCGGCCCGGACACCGGAGGAGGCACGCGGGCGGGTGCTGACCCTGCTGGGCGACATCGGTTTCGCGCCGGAACCCGACGAGGACGGACACGGGGCACGGCTGCCGCGCTGCCCGTTCATCGAGGCCGTCCGCGAGCACCCGGGCGTGATCTGCTCCGTTCACGCCGGGCTGGCCAAGGGCGGCATGGCGGCGCTGGGCGGCGACCCGGAGCAGGTGGAGCTGGCGCCCTTCGCGGAACCGGACGCCTGCCGGCTCCGGCTGGGCATCCCGCCGGGCGGTCCGTCCGGACCGGACGGGCTCGCGCCACGGGGCGGTGCCACCGCCCCGGCGGACGGCGGGGAGTCCCGGTGAGCGGCACGGACGCCGGTGCGCGGCGCTCGGCCGCCGAGGACGCCGGGGACGCGGACGGCCGGGAGACGGCAGCCCGGAGCGCGGGAACCCCGGATACGGAGGCACGGGGGACCGTGCCCCGGAACCCGGCGGCCCGGAGCGCGGAGGCGCGGAAGGCGGGAGCGCGGCGGGCCGTCCTGCTGCTGCCCGCCGGGCTGGCGCTACTGCTCGGGCTGGACGCCGCCCTGATGCTGCTGGACCTGCCCGCGCCGCTCACCGCCGACCGGCTGCCCGAGGTGCACGGCATGCTGCTGGTCCTCGGTTTCGCGGGGACGCTGGTGGCGCTGGAGCGGGCCGTCGCCCTCGGCAGCCGCTGGGCGTACCTCTCCCCGGCCTGCCTCGGCGCGGGCGGTCTCCTGCTCGTCGCACCGGTGGACCTCCGCGCCGGACGGCTGCTGCTGGTGGCCGGTACGGCGCTGCTGCTCGCCCTGTACGCGCGCTTCTGGCGGCGCCAGCCGGGCGCGGCGCTGCTGGCGCAGGGGGCGGGCGCGGTGGCCGCGCTCGGCGCGGCGCTGCTGTGGCTGGGCGGGCTCGACGTGCCCCGGCTGCTGCCCTGGCTCGCCGCCTTCCTCGTGCTGACCATCGCCGGTGAGCGGCTGGAACTGGCCCGGGTGGCGCTGCTCGCGCCGCGGACGGAGGACGCCTTCCTGGCCGCCGCCACCGCCGTGCTCGCCGGGGCGGTCGTGACCCTGCTGTGGCCGGGGGCCGGCTCGGCGCTGCTCGGCCTGGCGCTGCTCGCGCTGGTCGGCTGGCTCACCGCGCACGACGTGGCCCGCCGGATGCTGCGCTCGTCCGGCCTGCCGCGGTTCTCCGCCGCCTGCCTGCTGGCCGGTTACGCCTGGCTGGGGCTGGCGGGGGCGCTGTGGCTGGTGGGCGGGCCGGTGGCGGAGGGGCCGCGGTACGACGCCGTGGTGCACGCCGTCTTCCTGGGCTTCGTCCTGTCGATGATCATGGCGCACGCGCCGGTGATCCTCCCCGCCGTGCTGCGCCGGCCGCTGCCCTACCACCGGGTGCTCGCGGGCCCGGCCTGGCTGCTCCACCTCTCGCTGGCGCTGCGCGTGCTGATCGGGGACCTGCGGGGGTCGGAGGCGGCCTGGCGGCTCGGCGGGGCGCTGAACATCACCGCCGTCCTGCTCTTCGTCGCCACGGCCGCGACGCTCTCGGTCCGCGCGGGGCGGACGGGGTCCGGTCCCGGCAACCGCCGTGCCGGGGATGCCCGTTCCCCCGGCACGGCACCGGCACGCGCCGGCGGCACCGCGGCCGGAGCCGGGCACGCCCGGCCCGCACCCGGCACCCCGGATCCGGCCCCCGTCGGAACGGATCCCGCACCCAGCACACCGGGCCGCGGGCCCGGCACCGAACACCCGGAGGTCCCGCGGTGACTCTGCTCTCCTCTCCCCCGTCGCCCGGCCGGCCGCCCACCTCACCGGCGGGCCCCTCCGCCCGTGCCTCCTGGCATCTCGGGGTGAACGCCGTCGTGGCCGGCTGGCTCGGGCTGTTCGTCGTCGGGGTGCTCGTGCACCCCTTCGTCCCGGTGGCCCGCTGGCTGCTGGTGCATCTGCTGCTGCTCGGCGCGGTCAGCAACGCGATCGTCATCTGGTCCGGGCACTTCGCGGCGTCGGTGCTGCGGCTGCCCGAGGCCGACCGGGGCGCTCCGGCGGCGTGGCGGCTGGGTGTGCTCAACGCGGGGGCGGTCGCCGTGGTCGCCGGGATGGTGGCCGGGCTGTGGCCGGTGGTCCTCGCGGGCGGCGGCGCGGTCGGGGCCGCCGTGCTGACGCACGCGGTGTGGCTGGTGCGGCTGCTCAAGCGGGCGCTGCCCGCGCGGTTCTCCATGACGGTGCGCTACTACGTCGCCGCCTCGTCGTTGCTGCCCGCGGGCGCCGTCCTGGGCGTTCTCATGGCGCGCGGCGGCTACTCGGGCGAGCTCACCGCGCGGCTGCTGGTGGCGCACGAGTTCGTCAATCTGCTCGGCTGGGTGGGGCTCACCATCGCCGGGACACTGATCACCCTCTGGCCGACCATGCTGCGCACCCGGGTGGCCGACGGAGCGGAGCGGGCCGCGCGGCGGGCGCTGCCCGTGCTCGTCGCCGGACTGGCGCTGGCGGTGGCCGCGGCGCTGGCCGGCCCGCCGCCGGCCGCCGCGGCCGGTGTGCTCCTGTACGCGGCCGGGCTGGTGCGCGCGGGGGCGCCGTGGCTGCGCGAGGCCCGGGTGAAGCCGCCGCGCGCCTTCGCCCCCTGGTCGGTGGCGCTCGGGTGCGTTTGGCTGGCCGGGTCCCTGGCGGCGCTGGCGGCCGTGCTGGTCACGGCTCCGTCGTGGGCCGTCGTCGTGGAGCGCACGCCCTCGCTGACCGCCCCGCTCGCCGCCGGGTGGATCGCGCAGGTGCTGCTGGGCGCGCTGAGCTTCCTGGTCCCGGTGGTCCTCGGCGGCGGGCCGGCGGCCGTGCGGACGGCCACCGCCGGTCTGGAGGGCGCCTGGCCGGCCCGGCTCACCGCGGGCAATCTGTCGCTGCTGCTGTGCCTGCTGCCGGTGCCCTCGACCGTCCGGGTCGTCTGTTCGATGGTGTTGCTGTGGGTGCTGGTGCACTTCCTCGTGCTGCTCGTCCGTACGGTGCTGCGGAGCCGGAAGGCCCGCCGCTCCCCCGCTCCGGACGGGTCCGCGCCCGCTCCCGGGCCGCTCCCCGGGCCGCCCGCCGGCCCGGACCGGCACCGGCTGCTCGGCGGGGTGGCGGCCGGGCTGGCCGTCGTGGTGCTGGCCGTGGCGGGGGGCGCGGCACTGGACACCCGTTCGCTGCCGGTGCTCGCCGGCTCCCCGTCGGCGACCGAGGACGGGGGCGAGGTCACGCCCACGGGGAACACCACCACCGTCGAGGTGACCGTGAAGAACATGCGGTTCTCCCCCGGCACCGTCGACGTCCCCGCCGGGGACCGCCTCGTGGTGGAGTTCCGCAACACCGGGACCGACCAGCACGACCTGGTGCTGGAGTCCGGCAAGCGCACCGGGCGGCTCGCGCCGGGCGACCGGGAGACGCTCGACGCGGGGGTCGTCGGCCGCGATCTGGAGGGCTGGTGCTCGGTGGTGGGGCACCGCCAGATGGGCATGGTGTTCGCCGTGAACGTCACGGGCGGCGGCACCGGCGGCGAGGACACCGCCGCCGGCCCGGAGGACGCCGGCGACCCCGCGGGCTCCGGCCACGCCGGGCACACACCGGGCGGAGCGGACGCGAACGCGGACGGTGCCGCGCGGGACTTCGACCCCATGGCGGAGCCCGCCGAGGGCTTCGAGGCCCGGGACGCCGCCCTCCCACCCGCCGCCCGCGGGCCGGAACCCCGCACCCACCGGCGCACGCTCACCGTCCAGGAGACCGAACGGGAAGTGGCACCGGGGGTCCGGCAGACGCTGTGGACCTTCGGCGGCACCGCGCCCGGCCCCGTCCTGCGCGGACGGGTCGGTGACGTCTTCGAGATCACGCTCGTCAACGACGGCTCGATCGGGCACTCGGTCGACTTCCACGCCGGGGCGCTGGCCCCGGACCGGCCGATGCGCACCATCCAGCCCGGCGAGAAGCTGACGTACCGCTTCACGGCGAAGCGCAGCGGGGTGTGGATGTACCACTGCTCGACGATGCCCATGTCCACGCACATCGCCAACGGCATGTTCGGTGCCGTGGTGATCGACCCGCCGGACCTGCCGGAGGTGGACCGCGAGTATCTGCTGGTGCAGTCGGAGCTGTACCTCGGCGCCCAGGGCGGCACCGCCGACGCGGCGAAGATCGCGGCGGAGAAGCCGGACGCGGTCGTCTTCAACGGCTACGCGAGCCAGTACGACCACGATCCGCTCACGGCGCGCGTCGGCGAACGGGTGCGCGTCTGGGTGCTGGCGGCCGGACCGAACCGGGACACCGCCTTCCACGTCGTCGGCGGCCAGTTCGACACCCTGTACGAGGAGGGGAGTTACCGCCTGCGGCCGGACGACCCGGGGAAGGGCGGCGCCCAGGTCCTCGGCCTCGCCCCCGCCTCGGGTGGCTTCGTCGAACTGACCTTCCCCGAGGAGGGCAGCTACCCCTTCGTCTCGCACCGGATGACGGATGCCGAGCGGGGCGCCCACGGGGTGTTCGAGGTCCGCCGCTGACCGGCCGGCCACGCGGGGCCGCCCGGTCCGGGGCGGCCCCGCACCGGCACGCGCGCCCGCGGCTCCGAGCGCGGCCCGGACGTCTCCCGGACGCGCGACGGGGCGGTCCGCGCGGAGCACCCGCGCGTACCGCCCCGTCGCCGTCCGGGCCGCCGCCCCGCCTCAGCGGGCCCCGGGCAGCAGTTCCGCCAGTTCCTCCTGGTAGGGGAAGGAACCCGGCTGATAGCCGCACCAGGGTTCCTCGGCGTACGGGTCGTCGGTGACGCCGTACGCACGGGAGCGGGAGCCGCCGCAGACGGTGCGGAACTCGCACCGGCCGCACCGGCCGCCGAGCCGGTCCGGGTCGCGCAGGCCGGTGAAGAGCTCGGACTCCCGGTAGATCTCGCTGAGTTGGCGCTCCCGCACGCTGCCCGCGCCCAGCGGCAGGAAGCCGCTGGGGTGAACCGTCCCCAGATGCGAGACGAAGACGAAGCCGCGCCCCGCGTTGACGTCCAGCGGCGGCCGGCGGGCGTTGCGGACGGCCGTGTGCAGGCCGAGTTCACCGGCGCGGGCGCGCAGCTTCTCGTAGAGCGGGCCGAGCCGCAGCGCGGGCACGTGGTCGGCGCCCCGGGCCTCCAGGATGCGGCGCTGGAGCACCACCCGGCGGAAGTGGTGCGCCTCGGTGGTCTTGGCGGGCACGGTGAGGCCCACGTCGTACACGAAGTTGAGGACGTCCTCGGCCTCCTGCGGGGTCAGGGCGTCCAGCAGCCGGCCGCGCCCGGTGGGCACCAGGAAGAAGGCGCTCCACAGCATCGCCCCGTGCTCCCGGACGAGCCGGACGATGTCCGGGAGGTCGTCCAGATTGCCGCGGTTGACCGTGGTGTTGATCTGCACCTTCATCCCGAGGCGGCGCGCCTCGTCCCAGGCGTCCAGGGTCCACCGGTACACGCCGGGCACGCCGCGGAAGCCGTCGTGCCGTTCGGCGGTGGAGCCGTCCAGGCTGAGCGAGAGGCCCGTGCAGCCCGCCTCGCGCAGCCCGGCCAGGTTCTCCGGCGTCAGGGTCGGCGTGCCGGACGGCGAGACGGCCACCGGTACGCCGAGCGAGGTGCCGTACGCGACGAGATGCCGCAGGTCGGGCCGCTGGAAGGGGTCGCCGCCGGTGATGACGAACAGCGGTGCCGGGCGGCCGAACGCGGCCACCTGGCGCAGCAGGTCCTCGGCCCCGGCGGTGTCCAGCTCACCGGGGTTGCGCCGGGTGACGGCCTCGGCGCGGCAGTGCAGACAGGCCAGCGGGCAGGCCCGGGTGGACTCCCAGATCACGATGAACGGCCGCTCGGCGACGTTCTGGTGCTGTCTGCGGAGCGCGCGCGGCCCGCGCGCCGGAGCGCGGCCGGGTGCCGGCGCGGCGGCCGTATCCGCCCCGCCGGCCGGTGCGGTGCCGGGCATGCTGCCGCCGGCCGGTCCGTGATCGGTCATGGTTCGGTCCCTCCTGAGTGGCATCCGCTCCAGCATGCGCACCGTCCGCCTCCCGCGGCGGCGGCCGTCCGGGGATCGCCGACCGGGACCTTGGTCCTCTCCGCACCGTGCCATCGGGCCCGGCCGGGCCCGTGCCGGAGGACCTACCGGACGTTCCGGGGGGACCATCGGCCCTGATGGGGACGGCTCTCCGCGATCTAGCTTCTGGGTCATGGCGAACGAGAGAACCGCAGACTCCGGCGGCGACGCCCCCGGCCGCAACTGGCCCCTGTCCGCACGGCGGCTGCTGACGCGCGGTGAGGTGTCCGCGGACGGGCGGGCGGTGTACGGCGAGAACGACCCCCGGTGGGAGGACTTCTACCGGGGCCGCTGGGCGCACGACAAGGTGGTGCGCTCCACCCACGGGGTCAACTGCACCGGCTCCTGCTCCTGGATGGTCTATGTCAAGGAAGGGCTGATCACCTGGGAGCACCAGGCGACCGACTACCCGTCGATCGGCGCGGACTGCCCCGAGTACGAGCCGCGGGGCTGCCCGCGCGGCGCCTCGTTCTCCTGGTACACCTACTCCCCCAGCCGGGTCCGCTACCCGTACGTCCGCGGCACGCTGCTGACGATGTGGCGGGAGGCCCGGAAGCGCCTCGGCGACCCGGTGGCCGCCTGGGCGGAGATCACCGGGGACCCGGCGAAGGCGCGGGCGTACAAGCGGGCGCGGGGCAAGGGCGGGCTCGTGCGCGCCGACTGGGACGAGGTGGCGGAGCTGATCGCCGCCGCCCATGTGCACACCGTCAAGACCTACGGTCCGGACCGCACCGCCGGCTTCTCCCCGATCCCCGCGATGTCCATGGCGTCCTTCGCCGCGGGCACCCGCTTCCTGTCGCTGATCGGCGGCACGCTGCTCTCGTTCTACGACTGGTACGCCGATCTGCCGATCGCGTCCCCGCAGTCCTTCGGCGACCAGACGGACGTCCCGGAGGCCGCCGACTGGTGGAACGCCGGCTATCTCGTGATGTGGGGCTCCAACATCCCCGTCACCCGCACGCCCGACGCGCACTTCCTCACCGAGGTCCGCTACCGGGGCACCAAGGTGGTGGCGGTCGCCCCCGACTACGCGGACAACGTCAAGCACGCCGACGAGTGGCTGGCCCCGCACCCGGGCACCGACGGCGCCCTGGCCATGGCGATGGGGCATGTGGTCCTGAAGGAGTTCCTCGTCGACCGCGAGGTGCCGTACTTCCGCGACTACATGCGCCGTTACACCGACGCCCCGTTCCTGATCACGCTGCGCGAGCACGGGGACGGCTCCCTGGTGCCGGGCCGCTTCCTGACCGCCGCCGACCTCGGCGAGGGCGGGGAGCACCCCGAGTTCAAGACCGTGCTGCTGGACGAGACGACCGGGGAGCCGGTGGTCCCCGGCGGCTCGCTCGGCTTCCGCTGGGGCGAGCAGGGCAAGGGCAAGTGGAATCTGGAGCTGGGCGACACGGTGCCCGCGCTCACCCTGCAGGACCGCGCCGAGGACCGGGTGGAGGTGTCCCTGCCGCGCTTCGACGAGGGCGCGACCGAGGGCGGCTCCTCGATGGTCCGCGGGGTCCCGGTGCGCCGGGTCGGCGGGCGGCTGGTGACGACCGTCTTCGACCTGATGCTCGCCCAGTACGGCGTGCGCCGCGAGGGCCTGCCCGGCCGCTGGCCCACCGGTTACGAGGACGCCTCCGAGCCGTACACCCCCGCCTGGCAGGAGACGGTCACCTCGGTGCCGGCCGTGCAGGCGGCGCGCATCGCGCGGGAGTTCGCCCGCAACGCGGAGCGCACCGAGGGCCGTTCGATGATCGCCATGGGGGCGGGGACGAACCACTGGTTCCACTCCGACACCATCTACCGGGCGTTCCTGGCGCTCACCACGATGACCGGCTGCCAGGGAGTCAACGGCGGCGGCTGGGCGCACTACGTCGGTCAGGAGAAGGTCCGCCCGGTCACCGGGCTGCAGCACCTGGCGTTCGCCTTCGACTGGCAGCGGCCGACCCGGCACATGACCGGCACCTCCTACTGGTACATGAACACCGACCAGTGGCGGTACGAGGCGTTCGGGCCGGAGGAGCTCTCCTCGCCGCTCGGCGAGGGCCGGTTCGCCGGCCGGGCGTTCGCCGACTGCCTCGCCCAGGCGGTGCGGATGGGCTGGACCCCGGGCCACCCGGCGTTCGACCGCAACCCGCTCGACCTCGCCGACGAGGCGAAGGCCGCCGGGCGCGACGTCCCCGCCCACGTGGTGGACCAGCTCAAGTCCGGCAAGCTCAAGTTCGCGGCGGAGGACCCGGACGACCCGGCCAACTTCCCGCGCGTCCTCACCGTCTGGCGGGCCAATCTGCTGGGCTCCTCCGGCAAGGGCAACGAGTACTTCCTCCGCCACCTGCTGGGCGCGGACTCCGCGGTGCGCTCCGCGGAGACCCCGCCCGAGGGCCGCCCGGAGGAGGTGACGTGGCACGAGGAGGCCCCGGAGGGCAAGCTCGACCTGATGGTCTCGGTGGACTTCCGGCTGACCTCCACCGGCCTCTTCTCCGACGTCGTGCTGCCGGCGGCGACCTGGTACGAGAAGGACGACCTGTCCAGCACGGACATGCACCCCTTCGTGCACGCCTTCACCCCCGCCATCTCCCCGCCCTGGCAGGCCAGGACCGACTACGACACGTTCCTGACCATCGCCGACCGGTTCAGCGAACTGGCGAAGGACCACCTGGGGACCCGTACCGACGTCCTCGCGGTGCCGCTCACCCACGACACCCCGGACGAGCTGGCGCAGCCCGGCGGCATCGTGCGGGACTGGAAGACGGGCGCCTGCGAGCCGGTGCCCGGGCGCACCATGCCCAAGCTGGTGACGATCGAGCGCGACTACGCGGCGGTGGCCGACAAGATGCGCGCGGTCGGCCCGCTGCTGGACACCCTGGGCACCACCACCAAGGGCGTCACCGTCCATCCCAACCGCGAGATCGGCGAGCTGCGGCGGCGCAACGGCGCGGTGCGCGGCGGCGCGGCCGACGGCCGGCCGTCGCTGGCCACCGCCTCCCACATGTGCGAGGCGATCCTCGCCCTCTCCGGCACCACCAACGGCCGCCTCGCCACCGAGGGTTTCCGCGCCCTGGAGGAGCGGACGGGGACGGAGATGGCCCATCTCTCGGCGGAGCGGGAGGGCGAGCGGATCACCTTCGCCGACACCCGCACCCAGCCGCGCGCGGTCATGACCTCGTACGAGTGGTCGGGCAGCGAGACGGACGGGCGGCGCTACTCGCCGTTCACCATCAACGTCGAGCAGCGCAAGCCCTGGCACACCCTCACCGGCCGGCAGCACTTCTTCGTCGACCACGACTGGATGGCCGAACTGGGCGAGCAGCTCCCGGTGTTCCGCCCGCCGCTGGACGCCCGCCGCCACTACGGCGACGAGCACCTGGGCGAGGAGGGCCGGGCGGAGGTCACGGTCCGCTATCTCACCCCGCACTCGAAGTGGTCGATCCACTCGGAGTACCAGGACAACGCGTACATGCTGGCGCTGTCCCGCGGCGGCCCGGTGATCTGGATGAGCTCCGCCGACGCCGAGCGCATAGGCGTCCGCGACAACGAGTGGGTGGAGGCGTACAACCGCAACGGCGTCGTCGCCGCCCGGGCCGTGGTCAGCCACCGGATGCCCGAGGGGACGGTGTACATGTACCACGCCCAGGACCGCACGGTGAACGTGCCGAGGACCGAGGTCAGCGGCAAGCGCGGCGGCACGCACAACGCGCTGACCCGGCTGCTGCTCAAGCCGTCCCATCTGATCGGCGGCTACGCCCAGTTCACGTACGCCTTCAACTACTACGGCCCGACCGGCAACCAGCGCGACGAGGTCACCGTGATCCGCCGCCGTGCGCAGCAGGTCGACTACTGATGGCCGGCGCACGGACCACCGCCCCACGCACCCCCGCCCCACGGATCGCGGACGCCCGGACCCCCGGCGCCCAGAGCGGAGCAGCACGATGAGAGTCATGGCACAGGTCGCCATGGTGATGAACCTCGACAAGTGCATTGGTTGCCACACCTGTTCGGTGACCTGCAAGCAGACCTGGTCCAACCGGCCCGGGGTCGAGTACGCCTGGTTCAACAATGTCGAGACCAAGCCCGGCGTGGGCTACCCGCGCGGCTACGAGGACCAGGACCACTGGAAGGGCGGCTGGATGCTGGACCGCCGCGGCCGGCTGGTGCTGCGGTCCGGCGGCCGGGTGAAGCGGCTGCTGTCGCTCTTCTCCAACCCCGACCTGCCGTCGATCGACGACTACTACGAGCCGGTCACCTACGAGTACGACACACTCGTCGACGCCCCCGTGGGCACGCACGTCCCGGTGGCCCGCCCGCGCTCCGTGCTGACCGGCGAGCCCACCGCGATCACCTGGGGCCCCAACTGGGAGGACGGGCTCGGCGGCGCGGAGGAGACCGCCGCCGCGGACCCGAACCTCCGCGGCTCGCTCGCCGAGAAGGTGAAGTTCGAGTTCGAGCAGACCTTCATGTTCCACCTCCCCCGGCTGTGCGAGCACTGCCTCAACCCGGCCTGCGTCTCCGCGTGCCCGTCGGGCGCGATGTACAAGCGGGAGGAGGACGGCATCGTCCTGGTGGACCAGGACCGCTGCCGCGGCTGGCGGATGTGCGTCACGGCCTGCCCGTACAAGAAGGTCTACGTCAACCACGCCACCGGCAAGGCGGAGAAGTGCACCTTCTGCTTCCCGCGCATCGAGGCGGGCCAGCCGACCGTGTGCTCCGAGACCTGCGTGGGCCGGCTGCGCTACCTCGGCCTGGTGCTCTACGACGCCGACCGGGTCGGCGAGGCCGCGGCCGTCGAGAACGAGCACGACCTGCTGGACGCGCAGCGCAACGTCTTCCTCGACCCGTCCGACCCGGAGGTCATCGCCGCGGCCCGCCGCGACGGCATCGCCGAGGACTGGCTGGAGGCGGCCCGCCGCTCCCCCGTGTACGCGCTGATCTCCCGGTTCAAGGTGGCGCTGCCGCTCCACCCGGAGTACCGCACGCTGCCGATGGTCTGGTACGTGCCGCCGCTGTCGCCGGTGCTCGACGCGGTGGGCGAGGCGGGCGGCAACGCCGACGACCCGGACCACGTGTTCGCCGCCGTGACCCGGCTGCGGATCCCGCTGGAGTACCTGGCGAACCTGTTCAGCGCGGGTGACACCGACGTGGTCGCCGGGGTGCTGATGAAGCTCACCGCGCTCCGCAGCCACATGCGCGCCGTCAACCTCGGCGAGACCGGCGAGGAGGCCGCCCTGGCGGCGGTGGGGCTCGACGCCGTCGAGGCGGAGGACCTGCACCGGCTGCTGGCGATCGCCAAGTACGAGGACCGCTACGTCATCCCCGCCGCGCACAAGGAGGACGCCGCCGCGCTCAGCGCGATGGAGAACCGCTGCCCGGTGGAGAGCTCCGGCGACGAGCCGGCCGCGAGCGGCAAGGTGATGCTGGGCCTGCCCAGGATCCGCCGCCGCGACGCCGCCCCGGAGACCGGCGGACTGGCGGGAGGACTGTCGTGAGCCCTCTGAACCCGCTGCAAGCGGTCCGCACCCGGATCCGCCCCGCCGCCCGGCGGCCCGCGGACCTCACCCCCGAGGAGCGGGAGACCCGCGGTCTGCTGCTCCGCCTCTGCTCGCTCCTGCTGCAGTACCCGGACGACGAGCTGGCCGCCGCCCGGGCCGTGCTCGGCAGCTCCGTACGGGCGCTGCCGGACTCCGCCGCGGCCGCCGAACTGGCCGCGTTCACCGAGTGGTTCACCGCCACCGATCCGGACGACATGCGCCGCCACTACGTCGAGGTGTTCGACCTGCGGCGCAAGAGCAGCCTCTACCTCACCTACTACCTGCACGGCGACACCCGGCGGCGCGGCATGGCGCTGCTGACGCTCGCCCAGTGCTACCGGGCCACCGGCTGGGAGAGCGGCAGCGGGGAACTCCCCGACCACCTGCCGGTCGTGCTGGAGTACGCCGCGCTGACCGGCACGGCGGCCGGTGAGGCACCGCTGCGGCGGCACCGGCGCGGGCTGGAGCTGATCCGCCGCTCCCTGGGCGCGGCGGACTCCCCGTACGAGCACGTCCTGGCCGCGGTGCTGTCGCTGCTGCCGCCGGCGACCGACGCGGACCTGCGGGCGGTGGCCGAACTGGCCGCGGCCGGGCCGCCCGCGGAGGACGTGGGCATGGACCCGTTCGACGGCGGCGTGTTCGCCCCGCCCGGCACCTTCACGCCCCCGGTCCCGGCCCCGCCCACCCGGGCGGTGCCCGCTCCGGCCGCTGATGCGTCCGCCGATCCCTCCACCGCTCCGACCAGCAGGGAGAACCTCCGATGACCTTCGCCGGCGGCCAACTCGCCGCTGCCACCACGGCAGGCGACCTCCTGCTGTGGGTGGCCATCCCCTACGCCGCGCTCGCCATCTGCCTGGTGGGCCACGTCTGGCGCTACCGCAGGGACCAGTTCGGCTGGACCAGCCGCACCACGCAGCTCCTGGAGCACCGCTGGCTGCGCTGGGGCGGCCCGCTGTTCCACCTGGGCGCCTTCGCCGTGATCGGCGGCCATGCCGTCGGTCTTCTCGTCCCCGCCTCCTGGACCGAGGCGGTGGGGATCACCGAGCACATGTACCACGTGACCGCCGTGTGGCTGGGCACGGTCGCCGGAATCGCCATGGTGGCCGGGCTGGGGATGCTCAGCGCCCGCCGGCTGCTCTCCCACCGGATCCGCACCACCACCGACCGTTCCGACAAGGTGCTCTTCCCGGTGCTCGCCGCGACGGTGCTGCTGGGCATCGCGGCGACCGCCGCGCACAACGTCTTCGGCGGGGGCTACGACTACCGCACCACCATCTCGCCCTGGTTCCGCGGGCTGTTCACCCTGCAGCCGCTGCCGGAGGCGATGACCGGGGCGCCGCTGCTGTTCCAGCTGCACGCCCTGTCGGCCCTGCTGCTCTTCGCCGTCTGGCCGTTCACGCGCCTGGTGCACGTGTGGAGCGCGCCGGTCGCGTATCTGTCCCGGCCGTATCTGGTCTACCGGCACCGTCCGTCGGCGCCACCGCCCGCCCGGCGGCGCGGAGTCCCGGCGGGAAGCCCCCGGGAGCGGCAGGGGGCCCGGCGGTGACCGCCCGGCACGCCTCCGCACCGGACTCCGCACCGGACTCCGCCTCCGCCCGGCCCGCGCCGATGACCGCCCCCGACGGGGACGGCATCGGCGCGGGCCGTTTCACGGCCGTCCTGATCACGGTGGCGGGCGTCCTCGGGTGGCTCGCCTCGTTCGGCCTGGCCCGGGACTCCTGGGCGCTGATGGAGGACCCGTCCTACGCACCGGCCTGCGACATCAGCCCCGTCATCGGCTGCGGCGACATCGCGCGGACCTGGCAGTCGGAGGCCTTCGGCGGGGTCCCCAACATGCTGTGGGGGCTCGGCGTCTTCGCCGTCGTGGGGGCGCTCGGGCTGGCCGTGCTGGCCGGGGCACGGTTCCGCCGCTGGCTGTGGCTGCTGCTGGGCGGCGGGGCCCTCCTCGGGGTCGTCTTCGCCCACTGGCTGATCTACCAGTCGCTCTACGTCCTCGGCGAGCTGTGCCCGTACTGCATGCTGATCTGGGTGGTCACCATCGCCCTCTTCTGGACGCTGCTGACGGACGCACTGCGCAACGGGGTGCTCCCGGTGCCGGAGCACCGGCGGAAGGCGGCCGAGGCGGTGCTGGACGTGCGCTGGTTGCTGCTCTTCGGCTGGTACGCGGTGATCGCCGTGTTCATCCTGACCCGCTTCTGGTCGTACTGGACCAGTCTCGTCTGAGTCGCGCCTCTGCTCCCCTCTGCTCCAGGCAGCGCCGGCCGGCCGTCCGCGGACCGCTCCCGCGGACGGCCGGCCTCCTCGCGCAGCGGACCGGCAGCGCGCACGGCGGCACACACGGCGGCGCCCCGCCTCCCGCCTGTTCGCGGGGGACGGGGCGCCTGCGGTCGCCGGTGCGCGTCCGGGGAGGTGAACGCCTCCCGGCGGAGCCGGAGCCCGGGCCGGGCAGCGGGCTCAGGCCGCGGGCTCGGCCAGCCACAGGTCGGGGCCGAAGACCTCGTACTTGACGTCACGCGCGGGGACGCCGGCCCGCAGCAGGTCCGTCCGGACGCCGCGCATGAACTCCAGCGGGCCGCACAGGTAGGCCTGCGCGTCCGCGGGGATCTCCACCTCGGAGAGGTCCATCAGGCCGGAGCGGGCCCCGGCCTCCTCGGCACCGTTCTCGTACCAGAAGAGGGCGCGGGTGGCGGGCAGCTTCGCGGCAAGCTCCAGGGTCTCGCCGCGCAGCGCGTGGTCGGCGGGCGAGCGGTCGGCGTGCAGGACGAGCACCTCGCGCTCGGGCGTGACGGCCGCGACGTGCGCCAGCATGGCCGCCATGGGCGTCACGCCGACGCCCGCGGAGGCCAGCACGAGCGGCCGGTCGGAGTCCTCCAGGGCGATGTCGCCGAACGGCGGGGAGAGCTCCAGCTCGTCGCCGACCCGGACGGTGGAGTGGAGCAGGCTCGACATCTCGCCGTCGGGGGCGTCCTCGCCGTCGACCCGCTTCACGGTGATGCGCCGCTCGTCCTCGCCGGGGGCGGAGGAGAGGGTGTACTGCCGGAGCTGCCGTACGCCGTCGGGCATGACCATGCTGACGCTCACGTACTGCCCGGCGCGGGCCTCGGGAGCGGGCTCCCCGTCGGCCGGGCGGAGGACGAAGGAGACCGTGTCGGCGGTCTCCTCGCGGCGGTCGGTGACCCGCCACCGCCGCCAGTTCTGCCCGGGCCCGACGCCCGCGGTCTGGTAGAGCCGGGCCTCCTGGGCTATGAGGGCGCCGGCCATCAGCCAGTAGACCTCGTCCCAGGCGGCGGCCACCTCGGGCGTCACGGCGTCGCCGAGGACGTGGGCGATGGCGCCGAAGAGGTACTTGTGGACGATCACGTACTGGTCGTCGGTGATGCCCACGGAGACGTGCTTGTGGGCGATCCGGTCCAGCAGGGCGTCCGGACGGCGGTCCGGGTTCTCCAGGAGCCAGGTCGCGAAGGCGGCGATGGAACCGGCGAGCGCCTGCCGCTGGACACCGCTGGCCTGGTTGCCCCGGTTGAACAGCCCGTCGAGGAGCTCGGGGCGCTCGGAGAACATCGTGCCGTAGAAGCGGGTGGTGATCTGGTCCAGTGCCCCGCCGACGGCGGGAAGGGTGGCGCGGACGAGCTCGGCGGACTCGGCGGACAGCACGGCAGCTCCCAGGGGGGTGAGGAGAAGGGGTTCCGGCCTCCCCGGCGGGGCGGCCCAATCCGTGTATAGCAGCCGAAATACGAGGTCAGAGGGGCGATGGGACCTCTGCGGGCGATCTCGGGACACAGGTCCCGCACACCAGGGCCAGAAGTCCCGGCTCGCCCCGGGAAAAATCAGGGCCGGACGGCACCCCCGCGGGGTCGCCGTCCGGCCCTCGCACCGGTTACGGGATGGTCCAGAGCCCGGCCGCGGAGGCCGCGTCGCGGGGCTCGGGCGGAGCGATCAGATCGGCGTGGCTGCCGAGGGCGCGCCCGGTGACCAACTCGGGTTCGATGAGGATGTACACGCCGTCGGCGACCGGCCCCCAGGAGTCCGGGCCGACGACCTCCAGCCGCCGGTGCTCCGCCGGGTCCGTCACGACATGGGCGATGCCGGTGACGATCACGCTCCAGCCACTGGAGGTGGCCGCGTCGATCTGGTCCGCCTCGAAGGCGACCACGGCACCGTTCACCGAACCCGCCAGCCGGGAGCCGGCCGAGGTGCGGATGATCACCGAGTAGTCGCTGTCGAGGGCGAAGTTGACCGGCAGGACGGCGGGCAGGGCCTCGCTGGTGTAGACGATCCGCCCGATGGGAACGGTGGCCAGCCTCCGCAGACACTCCTGCCGGTCGAGTGCGTGAAAGCCGTTGTCTCGGTGCATCTGTCCATCCTTGGTACGGCGCGGCGGTCCGCGCCGGGGCATGTGCCCCACGGGTGCCGGGTGGGGCGGGGTACCGGGGCGGCGCCGGGCCCCGGCCGTCCGGCCGGAGGCGACGCCCGCCCCAGCGGTCCAGCATCCACCGGCCGTGCGGCCGGGCGGGAGGGGCCACAGGTCCCGATCCCCCGCCGCACGGTCCCGGCTTTCCCGGCGTAAGGGGTGGAACGGACGGCCCGCCGCCCACTTCCGGTCCCTTCTCGGCGGGTATCCGCTGGAAGAGGGCGGCACACACCGATACGGCGATCCTCCCGCACCGGATACGGTGGGGGTGCGCGGCGCGGGCCCGCGACCGGGCCCGGGCCCGCGTATCCGGGCGGGCCGCACCCGCGCCGTAGGCAGCAAGGCGCCGCCGGCCCCGCGAAGGGCGGCGCGGACAGAGGAGCGATGGATGGCGGAAAACGACCGGGCCACCGGAGACACACCGGTCAAGGTCTTCCTGCTCGACGACCACGAGGTCGTCCGGCGGGGCGTGCACGACCTGCTGGAGGCCGAGCCGGACCTGACGGTGATCGGTGAGGCGGCCACCGTCGAGCAGGCCCTCGTCCGGGTGCCGGCGCTGCGCCCCGACGTGGCGGTGCTGGACGTCCGGCTGCCCGACGGCAACGGCGTCAGCCTGTGCCGGGAACTGCGTTCGCGGATGCCCGATCTGGCCTGTCTGATGCTCACCTCCTTCGACGACGAGGAGGCGCTGCTGGACGCCATCATGGCCGGGGCCGCGGGGTATGTACTGAAGCAGATCTCGGGGACGGACCTGGTCTCGGCGGTGCGCACGGTCGCCTCCGGCCAGTCCATGCTGGACGCGAGCGCCACCACGCGGCTGATGGCCCGCCTCCGCTCCGACGAGGAGAAGGAGCCGGAGCCGGACGCCCTGCCGGGGCTGACCGCCCGCGAGCGGGAGATCCTCACCCTGATCGGGGAGGGGCTGACCAACCGGCAGATCGGCCAACGGCTCTACCTGGCGGAGAAGACGGTGAAGAACCACATCTCGCGGCTGCTGGCCAAGCTGGGTGTGGAGCGGCGCGTGCAGGCCGCCATCATCGCCACCCAGGCGGAGGCCCGGGAGCCCGTGCACCCGCCGCGCGGCCGCGCCCACGGCTGACCCGGGAGCCGGGAAGCGTCACGAAGGCGGGGCGGGTCCGGGCGGACCCGCCCCGCCTTCGTGGTCCCGTGCGGGGGCGCCGGGTCAGATGTCCGGCACCAGGGCGACGGGGCAGCGGGCGTGGTGGGCCACGGCGTGCGGTACGCCGCCCAGCGCCGCGCCCGGTCCGCCGCCGCGTCCGGCGACCACCAGCCCCGCCCCCGCCGACGCCTTCACCAGGGCCTCGGCCGGGGAGAACAGCCGCACGTCCGCGAGGACGGGCACCGTCGGGTACTCCTCCCGCCAGCGGTGCAGCGCGTCGTCGAGGAGCTGCACCTCCTGGTCCTCCCAGGCCCCGCGCTCCTCCTCCAGCACCTCGTACGGGGTCCACGGCGCCGCGTACGGGGCGGGCAGGCTCCAGGCGTGCACCGCGCGCAGCCGGGCCCCGCGCCGCCGCGCCGTCTCGAAGGCGTAACGCAGGGCGCCGTCCGCGGGCCGGCGCGCGTCGAGGCCGAGGACGACCTCGGGTTCCTTCTCCTCCCCGGCCCGGGCCGCGGGGACGAGCACCACCGGGCAGGAAGCCCCGCCGGCCAACTCGAGGGCCACCGATCCGAGCGCCAGCCCCTCGAAGCCGCCCAGCCCGCGCGTGCCCAGCACCAGCAGCCCGGCGGAGCCGCAGGCGGCGGCCAGCGCGGCAGCGGGTGCGCCGGTGGCCTGTTCGCCCACGACGTCCAGGTCCGGCCGGCGCCGGGTGATCTCCGCGACCGCCCCGCGCACCATGCGCTCCGCGCCCAGCCGCCAGGTCTCCGCCGCGCGCGGCGGCGGCTGTTCCTCCGGTTCCGGGGGTGCCACGTGGACGAGGCGGAGGGCGGTTCCCCGCGCCTCCGCCTCGGCCGCGGCCCACTCGGCCGCCGCCAGGCCCGGCCGCGAACCGTCGATCCCGGCGACCACATGACGGTCCGTCATGTCCTGCCCTCCCTCGCGCGAGTCCGTCCCTCCGGGCCACCCTGCCACCCCCGCCCCGGCCCTCCCAGGGGTCCGCCGCGCGGCGCGCGGAATTCCGGCCACGGGACCGTCGCGGCGGGCACCCGGCCGCCCGGCGCGGCACGGGGCGGGACACGGCCGCGAGGCGGAGGCGCGGGGTTCGAGGGCGGCGCGCGTACCGCGGTACGGCGCTGCCGGGGCCCCGTGCGGCACCCCGGCCGTGTCCCCCCGGCTCGACCGGCCCCGTCCCGGGGCGGCGGTTCAGCCCCCGGGGCCGGTGACCGCCCGGCCCAGCTCGCACTCGACCCCGACGACCCCCTCCACCGCACGGGCCAGCCGCGCGGCCACCGGCACCAGCGAGGTGTCCTTGATCCTGCCGCTGAGGGTGACGACGCCGTCCCTCACCGAGACCCGCACCGGTGCCTCCGGGTCCGGGAAGAGATACGAGGTGACGGTGCGCCGCACCTCCTCCTCGATCTCCTCGTCCTTCCGCAGGAAGACCTTCAGCAGGTCCGCCCGGCTCACCAGGCCCTGCAGCCGTCCGTCGGCGTCCACCACGGGCAGCCGCTTGACGTGCTCGACGGCCATGATGCGCGCCGCCTCGGAGAGGGTGGCGTCCGCCCGTACGGTGACGGGCGGCGCGCTCATCAGCTCCTCGGCGGTCGTCGCGCCGGCCTTGGCCAGGTCGGGCAGCCGCCGCATCTGCTCCCGGCGGCTGGGGTCGCTGTCGCGGAACTCCTCCTTGGGCAGGAGGTCCGCCTCGGAGACCACCCCGACGACCCGCGACTCCCCCGCGAGCACCGGCATGGCGCTGACCTTCCACTCCGTCAGCATCCGGACGATCTCCTTGAAGGAGGCGCCGCGGCCGATGGCGACGACCGTCTGTGTCATCACATCGCTCACGATGTGGGGGGTCTCGGCGGGCATGGTGCTCTCCTCTGCGGTGCGGCGGGGGCGGGCGCGGGGCCGGGCGGGCCGGGCGGGCCGTGCGCCGTCAGCTCCGGTTGATGACGACCTTCAGGGCTCCGGTCTCCGCCGCGCGGGAGAAGACGTCGTACGCCTCCTCCATGGCGTCGAGCGCGAAGGTGTGGGTGGTCAGCTCGGCGGCGGGCAGGCGTCCGGCGGCCAGCATCCGCAGCAGTGCCGGGGTGGACGAGGTGTCGACGAGGCCGGTGGTGATCGTCAGGTTCTTGATCCACAGGTCTTCCAGGTGCAGGGCGGCCGGCTTGCCGTGCACCCCGATGTTGGCGACGTGCCCGCCGGGGCGGACGATCCGGGTGCAGAGCTCGAAGCTCTGCGGCACACCGACCGCCTCCATGACCACGTCGGCGCCCAGCCCGTCGGTGATGCCGCGGACGAAGCCCTCGACGTCCTCGCCGGCCAGGACGGTGTCGTCGGCGCCCAGCCGCTTGGCCGCCTCCAGCCGGGACGCGGCGAGGTCGACGGCGACGATCCGGCCGGGGGAGTACAGCCGCGCCGTGGCGACGGCCGCCAGGCCGATCGGCCCGGCGCCCACGATCACCACGGTGTCGCCGGGGGTCACCCGGCCGTTGAGCACGCCGACCTCGTAGGCGGTGGGCAGGATGTCGGAGAGCAGGATCGCCTGCTCGGAGGGCACCTCGTCCGGCAGCTTGTGCAGGGACAGGTCCGCGAACGGGACGCGGACGTACTCGGCCTGGGTGCCGTCGACCAGGTGGCCGAGGATCCAGCCGCCGCCGCTGAGGCACTGCCCGTAGGCGCCCTCGCGGCAGTAACGGCAGCGGCCGCAGCCGGAGATGCAGGAGACCAGGACCCGGTCGCCCACCTGGAAGGCGCCGACCGCGTCACCGGTCTCGGTGATCACGCCGACGGCCTCGTGGCCGAGGACCGTGCCCGGCCGGACCTCCGGGACGTCACCCTTGAGGATGTGCAGGTCGGTTCCGCAGATGGTCGTGGTGTCGACGCGCACGATCGCGTCGGTGGCCTGCTGGATGCCGGGGTCCGGGACGGTCTCCCAGGAGGACTGGCCGGGACCGTGGAAGACGAGTGCTCGCATGATGTGTTCCTCCGTCGTCGTACCTTCAGCATCCGCCGTGCGCGAAGGCGCCGCCCAGTGCCGAGCGGTACCTGCCCGGGACCGATGGTCCCCGCGCCCCATGTCCCCCGTCCGGTCCCTACCGTGACGGCCCGTCGGCGGAGGGCCGCCTCGGGCGCGGGCCGGACGGCGGTGCGCGGGCCTCAGTCGTGCGGGACGACGGCCACCGGTGCCGCCGAGTGGTGCAGCAGCGCGTGCGCCACGGACCCGATGTGGGTGCCCAGCGGGGAGCGGCGTATCCGACGGCCGACGACGACGAGCGAGGCGCCGGCCGACGCCTGCGTCAAATGGTGGGCGGCGCCGCCCACTCCGCACCGCTCGGCCACCTCGACCTCCGGGAACTCCGTCCGCCAGGGCTCCAGGGCCGCGGCGAGCGCCCGCTCCTCGTACCGGGAGAAGTCCGCCGCGCTGGGCACGACGTCGGCCGTGGTCGGCGGGTAGGCGCCGGCGGCCGGCCTGCTTCCCCAGGTCTCGGCGGGCGGCAGCCGGTAGCTGTGCACGACCCGGAGCGGGGCGGTGCGCCGGCCGGCGGCCTCGAAGGCGAAGCGGATCAGTTCCTCGCAGGGCCGGTGCAACTCCAGGCCGAGGACCACCTCGCGGTACGGGGCGGCGGCCGGGCCGCCGTCCGGACCGGCGCCGTCGCCGCTCCCGGGCGTCGCCCCGGGCCGGACGAGCACGGTGGGCCGGGTCGCGTGCGCCACGGTGGCCAGCGCCACGGAGCCGACCAGGAACCCGGCGACGCCGCCGAGCCCACGGGAGCCCAGGACCAGCAGGTCCGCCGAGCGCGCGATGCCCTGCAGCACCTCCGCCGGCCGCCCGGTCACGTCCTCGGCGGTGACGTCCAGCTCGGGGTGGCGTTCCCGGAGCGCGGCGACCGCCTCGTCCGGGATGCCGCCGGTCCATTCGTGCTGGGTCTCGGTGCCGACGAAGGGGGCCTGGACGAGGTGCGGCTCCTTCTCCCGGACGTGCACCAGCCGCAGCGGCACCCCGCGGAGCAGCGCCTCGCCCGCCGCCCACTCGGCGGCGGCCGCGCTCTCGGGGGAGCCGTCGAGGCCCGCGGTGACGGTGCCGTTCATGAGTGACCTCCGGAGGGTGAGCGGTGCGGCCCGCGGAGCCCGGGCGGCCGCCCGCGGGCGCGTCCGGCCGTCCGGGCGGCCCGCGGGCCCGGATATGGCTGGGGGCGCGCCCGGGGCAGCCGTGTCCGGTGCGACGAGTCCCCCGATCCGGCCGGTGTAACCGGCCCGGACGGGGGATCACACCTCCGGCCGGTGGCCGCCCCCGGGAACACCGGGCGCTCCCGTGAGGGCGGCGGTCCCGCGAGGTACGCTCCCCCCGGACGGTGGGCTTCCGCCGTCCGGCGGGGAGGTGGGCGGTACCGGGTCACCGGCCGCCGGGCAGGGGGCCGTCCCGGGCCCTCCGGCCGTACGACGGGACCAGGGTCCCTGTTCGGGGCCGTCCCGCCTGCCGGAAACTGATCACACGGAGCCGGGACCGCCCGGCGCCGTGAACGCGATGTTGTTCTGGATTCTTGAGGAGTCGGCATGAACCACCCTGTCACGGTCGGACTCGACGGTTCGCCCGAGAGCCTCGCCGCCGCCGAATGGGCCGCCGGGGAGGCGGTCCGGCGGAAGCTGCCGCTGCGGCTGGTTCACGTCCGGCCGCCGGCGCCGCCGACCCCGCCGGGCGGTGTCGACATCCATCACTGGGAGGAGAAGCTCCTCCGGGAGAACCGGGAAGCCCTGGAGCAGCGCCACCCCGGGCTGTCCGTGACGACCGGCCACATCGTGGACCAGGACCCGGTGCACGCCCTGCTGGGCGCCTGCGACGAGGCGGACCTGCTCGTCCTGGGCTCCCGCGGGCTGAGCGGCATGGCCGGTTTCCTCCTCGGCTCCGTCGCCATGTCCACCGTCGCAAGGGCCGCGAAGCCGGTGGTGCTGGTACGGGCCGCCGCGTCCGGTGCCGGGGCCCCGGGTGCGGCGGTGCCCGCGCCGGAGGGCCGCGAGGTGGTGCTCGGCTGGGACGTCCGGCGTCCGGACGACGCCCTGCTCGAGTTCGCCTTCGACGCGGCCGAGCGGCGCGGCGTCCCGCTGCGCGTCGTGAGCGCCTGGGCCCCCGCCCCCGCCCTCCGCTACGAGCCGACGGCCGCGGCCGGGATGAATCTGGAGCCCAGCACCGAGGAACTGGCCAGGGAGCGGGCCGAGACCCTGGAGGGTCTGCTGCGGCCGTGGCGGGAGGCGCACCCGGGCGTCGAGGTGGTGGCGGGCGTGCCGCTCGGAAGCGCCGGGCGGGAGCTGATCGAGGCGGCCGCGGACGCGAGTCTGGTGGTGGTCGGCCGGCGGCGCACCTCCGCCCTGCACATCGGGCCGCGCCTCGGTTCGGTGGCCCACGCGGTGCTGCACCATGTGTCCGCGCCGGTCGCCGTGGTGCCGCACGACTGACGCCGGGCGGACCGCCCCGGATGCTCCGGGCCCGCCGCCGGTCCCCGTTCCGTGCGGGGAGCCGGCGGCGGGCCCGTGCCGTATCCGCCGGCGCGTCCCGGTGCCGGAGCGGTCAGAGGGCCCGGAGGCCGGCGATCACATCGCGCAGGATGCTCTCGTCCGGCAGCTCCGCCGGAGGCACCGGGCGGGAGACCCGGACCAGGTCCTCGTCGATGAGGTCACCGATGAGCACCCGGACGACCCCCACCGGCAGATCGAGATCGGCGGAGAGCTCGGCCACGGACTGCGGGACGTCCCGGCACCGTTCGACGATGTCGATGTGCTCCGGGGAGAGCGTGTGGTCCACGGCCGAGTGGCCCGCGTAGAGATCGGCCGCGCCCCGGTCCTGGGCGACGACCACGGCGATCAGGTCGAGCTTGTCCTCCGCCGCGCTGCGGGTGCGCCCGCGCGTCATCGCGTACGGCCGTACGACCGGTCCGGCCTCGTCGTCGAACCAGTGCCCTTCCCCCTGGCCGTCTTCGCTCATGCCACCCCCCGTCACCCTCCGCCGGCCAGGTCTTCGCGCGGGGCGGTACCGAGGTGCGCGCCCACCCGCTTGACCAGCAGAGTCATCTCGTATGCGATCTGGCCCACATCGGAGTCCGCGTCCGCCAGCACGGCGAGGCAGCTGCCGTCGCCCGCCGCGGTGACGAAGAGGAAGGCGTCGTCCAGCTCGACGACGGTCTGCCGGACCCGGCCCGCCTCGAAGTGCCGGCCCACGCCCCTGGCCAGGCTGTGGAATCCGGAGGCGACGGCCGCCAGATGCTCGCCGTCCTCGCGGCTCAGGTCCTGGGAGGTGCCGGTCGGCAGTCCGTCACGGGACAGCACCAGGGCCTTCCGGATGCTGCCGACGCGCTCCACCAGCTCGTCGAGCAGCCAGCTCAGCTCGCCCGCTCCGCCTCGTGCGCCGTTGCGTCCCATGGCCTGCGGTGAGGTCATCGACCGTTCCCCTCATCTGTCGTTCCTGGTGCTGTGTCCCCGGCGGTCCCGGTGCCGGTGTCGTCACCGTGCTGCTCCCGGCCGCGCTGCCAGCCGCGCTGGAGCGAGGCCATACGGGCCCGCACCTCCTCGGCGTCGCGGTCGGGCTCCGGGTCCGCCGTCTCCGGCGGCGGCTCGGACCGGGGTCCGTGCTCGGCCTTGAGCTGGGGGGCGAGGCTGGCCTGGCGGACGCGCTTGGGCAGTCCGGCCGGGCCGGCGGGACGGGCACCGGGCCCGTCCTCCCCGTCGTCGGACGGGGTGCGGCGGGCGGCTTGGACGGGCCGGCCGTGGTCGGAGACCAGGACCGGGGTGCCGCGGCGCGGCCGCGGCGCGGAACGGGTGGTCTCCGGGCCGGCGGTGTCGCCGTCGCGGGCCTGCTGGTGCTCCGCGGCCGGGGCGGCGGCGGAGCCGGACCGGTCCCTCCGCGCGGCGCGGTCGGCGCGGCCCGTGCGGTCGGCGCGGTCCGCGGGCTCGTCCCGGTCGCCGGGCCGGCCGGTGCGCCGGCGGGCGCGGAAGAGCAGCCCCTCGTGGTCGGCCTCGTCCTCGTCCGGCGCCTCCAGTTCGACGGGGCCGTCGAGGGCCGGCATACCGCGCCGCGAGGGGCCGCCCAGCGGCACGGGCACCTGGGCGAGGGCCGCGAGCTTGCCGCCCGGTGCCGGCACCTCGGCGGTGTCCTCCGAGCCGCCCCGGCCGTCGGCCGCCTTCTCGGTGAGGAGAGCGGCCGGGATGAACACGACCGCCGTGGTGCCGCCGTACGGGGAGGTCTGGAGGGAGACCCGGACCCCCTGCCGCTGCGCGAGCCGGCTGACGACGAAGAGCCCGAGCCGGTCGGTGTCGGAGAGTTCGAACTCCGGGGTCTCGGCCAGCCGGAGGTTGGCGTCGAGCAGCGCCTCCGGCGTCATCCCGAGACCGCGGTCGTGGATCTCCAGGGTGAAGCCGTTGGCGACCCGCTCGCCGTGCACCTGCACCGCGGTGTGCGGGGGCGAGAACACCGTGGCGTTCTCCAGCAGTTCGGCGACGAGGTGCGTGAGGTCGGCGACCGCCGGGCCGGCGACCGCCAGCCGCGGCAGCCGGCGCACCTCGATGCGCTCGTAGTCCTCGACCTCCGCGACGGCCGCCCGGACCACGTCCATGAGCTGGATGGGCCGGCGCCACTGCCGGGCGGAGACGGCCCCGGAGAGGATCACCAGGCCCTCGGCGTGGCGGCGCATGCGGGTGGTGAGGTGGTCGAGCTTGAACAGGTCGGCGAGTTCGTCGGCGTCCTGGGTGCGGCGCTCCATGGTGTCGAGGAGGCTCAGCTGCCGGTGGAGCAGGACCTGGCTGCGGCGGGCGAGGTTGACGAAGACCTCGGAGACGCCGCGGCGCATGTCGGACTGTTTGACGGCCGCCTCGACCGCGGCCCGCTGCAGGGTGTTGAGGGCCTGGCCGACCTGCCCGATCTCGTCCTGGCCGTAACTCAGCCGGGGGGCCTCGGCCTCGACGTCGACGTGTTCCCCGGCGGCGAGCCGGCGCATGACGGCCGGCAGCCGGACGCCGGACATCTCGTGGGCGTCCTTGCGGAGCCTGCTGAGATCGCGGGCGAGGCTGCGGCCGATACGGAACGAGATGGCGATGGAGGCGACCACCAGCAGGAAGCCGAGCACGGCCACCGACGCCGCCTGCAGCAGGACGCGGGTGACGTGCGGCTCGACACGCTCCTGGTAGCGGCCGATGGACTCGATGCCCATCCGGTCGAGATCGGCCAGGGCGGTCTCGGCGGCGGACTGCCACCGCTCGGCGTTGACGTCCTCCAGCCCGTCCGGGCCCTCCGAGATCAGCTTCTCCTCGATGGCGCGCAGCTGGGAGGTCTCGGAGCCGGTCCAGAACTTCTCGTAGCGCTCGCGCTCCGCGGCGGGGAGCTGCGCGAGGTTGAGGCTGTAGAGGAGCTTCCGGTCGGCCACGCGGTCGGCGAACATCCGCAGATCGCCCTCGGACAGGGTCCCCGAGGTGAGCGCGGCGGCGAGCAGGGAGTCCTCGCGGGCCAGCGACTCGCGGGCCCGGATGGTGCCAATGTAGGCGCGGCCCTCCTGGTCGAGCTCCAGCTCGTCGAGGGCGTAGGCGTGCAGGGCGAGCAGCAGTTCGTGGCAGGGGTCGACGAGTTCGTTGTACGTGGCGAAGGCGTCGGCGGGGGCGAGGGTGCCCTCCTGGGCCTTGCGCCGGACGCTGTCGAGCCCCTCCAGCTCGTCCTCCAGGTCGTGCAGCCGGTCCCGGGCCCCGGCGTCGGCGCCGATCTTCTCGTGGACGCCCTCGGCGGCCAGGGCGGTGCGGAGGGTGCCCACCGCCTCGTCGGTGGCGCTCTCCGAGCTGTGCAGCTTGGCGAGGGCGTCGGCATTGCGCGGGTCGGCGAGGTAGACCAAGGTCTGCCGGCGTTCCCGCTGCAGGCTCTGCCCGAGCTGCTCGGCGGGGATGCCGACCTTGTCGATCAGCGGGCTGATGTCCAGCAGCCGCTTGGCCTGGCTCCCGGTGAGCGCCGTGGCCAGTGCCCAGGCCGAGAGCAGGGAGACCAGCGGCACCAGCAGCAGCGCCACGATCTTCCTGCGGATCGACTTCCCGCGAAAGCGCATGGCCTCCCCCACTGTCAACCCCGGCTCGCCGGAGGTGCTGTTCCGTATTCCGTCCGCAAACGGCGTGAGCCTACTACTGCGAGGGTGACAACTCGAAGACCAGTCCGGGTATCCGCGCATGTGCCGGTAAAGACCCGACCCGGAGCTGTCGGACGATTCCAGGACATCACACGAGGCGCGTCCGCGCAGGCAACACCGTCCAACACCAGGCGAACGCGGCCATGTTGGCCGGAAAGAGCCGAGCCCGGGAACCTCCGCCCCTTTCCGGTCGTGATCCCTGGTGGAGGGTCGGAAGCGGATTTCCCGCCCACACCGGTTTTCGGAACGACGCAAGGCGGGCAGCCGACCGGATACCGGGCTCCCGTGCCCGGCCCGGCATCACCACCCGCGGGGGAAAGTGAAGGTTTGATGGACACGCAGGCACACCGCCCGACCCGGGCGGGCGCGAAATCCCCGGATGAGGCGCGGGATCACGTCATCCCGGCGGACGCGTCCTTCGACGCGCCCGGCACGGGCACCCTCTGGACGGTCGAGCCGGCGATCCGGCCGCCGCTCCCCGAACCGGTCCGGACGGCCGCGGTGCGGGCGGGCATCATCGTCGCCGTGACGCTGATCACGGCCATGATCGCCTTCTTCTGCACCATGGCCGCCGTGTGGGCGGCGCTGCCCGCCGTCCTCACCACCGTGGCCATGACCATCGCCGCCACCTGGAGCGTCCTCGACGTCTGGATCACCCGTCAGGTGTGGAACCAGCGGCACGGGGTCGTCTCCGTGCCGAGCAGCACCGCGCGCGCCCTGCGGCGCGAGCGGCGGCGGGCCCGGCGCGCGGCGCGGGCCGCAGCGCGCGAGGCGGCCCGGAAGGCCCGCCGGTCCTCCCGTCCGGCGGGGCGCCGCCTGTCCTCCGTCTGACCACTCCGGGCCGGCCTCGGGTCGGCCCGGAAGCGGCCTTCCGTCTCCGGGCCCCTTCCTTCCGGCCTGTCGGCGCCGCCCGGCGGCCCGGCGTCTTCCCGCCCCGGATCCCGGCCCGTCCGTCCAGCCCTCGAGCCCGCAGCGCCCGCGCCCTCCCGGTCACGGTTCCTTCCGGCCGGGCTCCTCTCGGATCCCGCCCCGTGCGCGGCTCCCGTCCCGCTCCCCCGTTCTCCGCTGTTCCCCGGCTGCCGGGGCCTCCCCGTTCCCGGACTCCGCCCGCTCCGGCCCCGCCTGTCCCCCGTCTCCGGCGCCGCCGGGCTCCGGCGGGCGGCGGAACATCCGGGTGGCGGTGATCTCCCCGTGCACCGCCCCGCCGGCGTCCTGCCGGGGCAGGCCGGGGCGCAGATGCTCCTCGACCCGGATGTACTTCAGCCCGGCCCGCAGATCCGCGTCGTTCCGCAACCGGATCACCAGCGGGAACTCCGCGAGCGCCGTGGTGTCGAACAGCCCGGTGGTGTAGAGGAGCTGCACCCCGAGGGCGTCGGCCACCGCCCGCTGCAGCTCCAGCAGATAGGTGGCGTTGGCCCGGCCGATCGGGTTGTCGAGGAACAGCGTGCCCGCGTGCCGGTGCCGGTCACGGCCGCGGTCGTTGCTGCGCAGCGCGGCCATGGTGCAGTACAGCGCGATGGCGGCGGTGAGCAGCTGGCCGCCGGAGAAGACGTCTCCCATCTGCCCCACGGGGACGCGTTCGGCGCGCAGCACCGCATCCGGCTTGAGGATCTCCACGGCGATGCCGCGCGGCTGGAGAGCGGCCGCGACCCCGCGCAGCAGCAGGGTCATGCCGTCCCGGCGCAGATCGGAGTTCTTGCGCACCGCGCCGCGGGTGGCCTCGTCGATCACCTCGCCCAGCCGCTCGGTGAGCGTCGCCTGGTCGGGCTCCTCGAACCGGATGCGGAGGAACTCCTGTCCCGACCACTCCCCCAGCCCGCCGGGCAGCCTCGACAGCCGCTGCGCCGAGCGCAGGGTGGCCAGCGAGGCGTCCACCAGGCCGCGCAGCCGGTCGACGATGCTGTCCCGGTTCCGCTCCAGCTGCTCCAGCTCGTCGGTGAGGACCCGCAGCCGGGGCTCGAACGCCTCCCGCCAGGCAGCCGCGTGCTCGGCGAGGGCGGCGGCGGGCAGCTCCCGGATCTGCTGGCGGGCGGGGGTGCGGACCTGTTCGTAGCGGACGGCGTTGGCGTGCCGTACGAGGATGTCGCTCGCCTCGCGGACCGCGGCCTCGGCGGCCGAGAGGTCGGCGGCGCAGCCGCGCAGCGACCGCCGGGCCTCGGCGGCGGCCTGCCGGGCCTCCTCCGGGCCCCCCGGGTAGGGCGCGGGCGGTTCCCCGCCCTCCTGCTCGCCCGCCCGGTCCGGCTCGCGCAGCAGGTCGCGCAGGAGCGCGGCCGTGTCGTCGAAGCCGCTCGCCGCCTCCTCGGCCGCGCGGTGCGCGCGCAGCAGCCCGGCGTGGGCGGCGCGGGCCGTCTCCCGGGCGTCCTCGCGCGCGGCGAGTTCGGCGGTCGCGGTGCGCAGCAGGTCCTTGGCCTGCTCGGCGCCCGCGGGGACCAGCTCCTCGGGCAGCTCCGTGTAGGCCGTCCCGGGCTGCCCGTCGGGGCCGGGCGGCGGGGCGAGCCGTTCGGCCTCGCCCCGGTAGCGGCCGAGCTGCTCACTGGCGGCGGAGGCGCGCGACTCCAGCAGCTGCACCTGGGACTCCGCGCGGGCGGCGGCCGCCTGGCGGGACGGGCCGTCGGCGCCGTCGGCGCTCTCCAGGAGCTGGGCGGCGCGGTTGCGCACCTTGTTGGTGAGCCGGTCGAGCTCGGCGCGGGCCGCGCTCTCGTCGCTCTCCGCGCGGGCCTGTTCGGCGCGGAGGTCGGCGCCGACGCCGACCTTCTCGTAGAGCTGGGAGGCGGCCCGGTAGGCCTCGCGCAGATCGGGGAGGGCGGCGCCGCGGGTCTCGGCGGCGCGCCGCCCCTCCCGGGCCGCGTCCTCGGCGACACCGGCGATCTCGGCCCGCTCGGCGCGCAGGGTGCGGGCGGTGCGCCGGGCGTCGTCGGCGGCGCGCTGGGCGGCCCGGCGGTCCTCGTCCGCGGCCCGGGCCCGCTCCCAGCAGGCCGTGGCGCGGGCCTCGGCCTCGGCGGCCTCGTCCGCCGTCTCCCGCAGCCGGGTCTGCCAGCGCGTCCGCTCCCGCAGCCGGAAGGCGAGGCCGGACAGGGCGTCGGCCGTGCGACGGGCGCGCTGGGCGGCCTTCTGCCGTTCGTCGCGCGCCGCGGCGGCCCCGGCGGCGGCCTCCTCCGCCTCGGCGCGGGCGGTCCTGGCCTCGGCGAGCCGTTCGCGTGCGGCGGCGGCCGCGTCCCGGGCCGAACGGGCGGCCTCCGCCAGCTCGGTGAGCCGGCCGGGCGGGCAGTCGTCCCGCCAGGAGGCGATCCGGGCCGCCAGGGCGCGGTCCTCCGCCAGCCGGGCCGCCAGGGTGCGGATCTCCTCGTCACGGGCGGTGGCGCGGGCCCGGCGGGCCCGGCGTTCGTCGTCGGCGGCGTGCTCGTCGTGCATGGCCGGGTTCGGCGGGACGAGGAACACCTCGGTCTCGGGGCCGCTCCCGCCGGGGCCGGCCGCCGGGGGCGGGGCGAGCAGCGCGGCGGCCGTGCCGACGGCCACGGCCGAGCGGGGCAGCAGCGCGGCGCCCGCGAGCACCTCCCGGGCACGGGCGTGGGTGGCGGGGTCGGTGATGACGACGCCGTCGACGAGCTCGGGACGGGCCGCGAGGACCGTGGCGTGGTCCTCGGGGGCCACGGCCTGGGCGAGGTAGCGCCAGCCGGGCAGGGCGGGGATGCCGTGCTCGCCGAGGTACTCGACCGCGGCCAGGACGTCGGGGCCCGGCGGCAGAAGGCCGCCGTCGCCGAGGGCGCCGAGGATGCGGGCGTCGTCGGCCGCGGCCGTCCTCAGCTCGAACAACTGCCGTTCGGCGGAGGCGACTCCGCGGTCGAGCAGATCGCGCAGGGCCTCGGCGTAGCGGTCGAGCTCCTCGACGGTCAGCGGGCCGTCGGCGGCGGGCGGTGCCGGGTGGGCGGCATCCGGGGCCGGGCGCGCAGCGTCCCCGGTGCCGGAGCCGGAGCCGGCGCCGGCGCCGGAGTGGGAGTCGCCGCCGGAGTCAATGACGGTCTCCGTGCCGGTGGCCGGCGCCGCCGTTCCCGTTCCGGCGGTCCCGGGTCCCGCCGGATGCCCGGCCGCCCCGGCCGCGGCCGCGGCCTCCCGGTCGGTCCCGGGGCTTCCCTGGGGACGGGAGGCCGCGGTGCCGCCGTCTGCCGTTTCTCCGCGCGGCGCGCCGCCGGGCAGGCCGGCTCCGTCCGGCGCCGCTGCCCGGCCGCCGTCCGCGTGCTCGTCCGCCCCCCCCTCGGACGCGGGGGAGTTGATGCCCTGGAGGTCTCCGGAGCGGGCCGTACCGCCGGGCCCCGTGCCCCGGGCCCCGGTGGTCCGCGGGTCCTCCGGGCCGCCCGGGTGCGGGATGGCCGCCCGGACGCCGGCACCGGACGGGGAACCGCCGGCCGCGTGGGCCGCCCCGGTGCGGTCCGGGGCGGCGCCGGCGCCGCGCGGGGCGGGTACGGCGGCCGTTCCCGTGCTGCCGGAAGCCCCGGTCCTCCCGCCGTCGGCGGAGCCCGCGGAGCCGCCGGCCGGGGAGCCGGGCTCCGCCGACGGCTCCGGGCCGGGCCCGGGGAGGCTCAGCAGGTCGGCCAGGCGGGGCTCCGCGGCGATGGCCGCGGCCGTGCGGCCCTCGGCGGCGTGGGCGGACTCCGCCGCGCGGGCGGCGTCCTCGGCACGGGACGCGGCCAGGTCGGCGCGGGTCTCCTCGGCCGCGGCCTCCCGGGCCCGCTCGGCCGCCGCCCGTGCCGTGTCCCGGGCGGCGTCGGCGGCGGCGACGGCGGTCCGTACGGCCTCGCCGGCGGCGAGCGCGGCGCGCGCCGGGTCCGCGTCGGGCGCGGTGTCGTCGAGCCAGCCGGCGCGGACGGCCTCCGCGGTCTCCTGTCCGACCTCGGCGAGCCGCTGCCGCAGATGCTCGGCCTCGCTGCGGGCGCGCTGGGCGGCGGTCGCGGCCTCGGTCGCGCCGCGGTGGGCCGTCTCCCCCTCGCTCTGGAGCGCGGTGGAGCGGGCCTCTTCCTCGGCCGCGTTCCGCTCGCTGCTCTCGACGGCCGCGTCCAGCGCACCGACCAGCTCGGCGGCGGCGGTCGCCCGGGCCGCGAGCGCGGGGGCGGCGTCGCGCTCGGCCTCGCGGATGGCGGCGGCGACGCGCGCGGAGCGGTCGGCGGCGGCCCGGTGGCGGAGCACGGCCTCGGCGGCCTGCCAGGCGGAGAGGAGGGTGCGGGCCTCGCCCAGCTCCCGCTTCTGCGCGGCCGCCGACTTCTCGGCGGCCGCGAGGGCCAGGGAGGCGTGCCGGTAGGCGAGTTCGGCGGCGATCAGGGAGCTGCGCTCCCGGGCGCGCTCCGCCTCGGCGACGGTGCGCTCCGCGTCGCCGACCCGCTCGGCCAGTTCGGCGGCCCGGCCCCGCTCCTCGCGGGCGCGGGCGGCCAGCCGCCGGACGAGGGTGCGGGTGCGACGCTCGGCCCCGGCGTGCACCTCGCGGGCGCGCTCCCGCTCGGCCGCGGCCTCGGTGATCCGGCCGAGCAGGTCGACGGAGCCGGCCGTGAAGTCCCGTTCGGCGGTGAGTTCGGCGCGGCGGCCGAGCTTGTGGGCGAAGCCGTGCACGAGGTCGGCGAGGCCGTCCGTGTCACGGGTGTCGGTGACGGCGCGGAGCAGCAGGTCGGCGAAGTCGGCATCGTGTCTGACGGCGAAGAGTCCGGCGGCCTCGCCCTCGTCGGCGTTCATCTCCCGCTGATAGCGGAAGAGTTCGGGGTCGAGGCCGAGTTCGCCGAGGTGTTCGTTCCAGCGTTCGTGGATCTCCTCCCAGACGACGTCGAGGTTGGGGTAGGCCCGGCCCGCCTCGGTGAGGGCGTCGCGGAAGCCCTTCATGGTGCGGCGACGGCCCCGGGCGCCCGACACGCCCTCGGCGGGGGCCCGGACGGCGGTGGACTCGGCGACCGGCAGCGAGTCCAGACTCATCCCCGGGCCGGGGCGGAAGGAGTACCAGGCCTCGGCGAACTTCCGCGGGTCCGAGGAGACCTGGCGGCCGCGCCACTCGCTGACCTTGCCCACGACGACCGTCTCGCCGGTGAGGGTGTGCATCCACTCCAGGGCGACGTGCCCGCAGTCGTCGGCCAGGAGGAACTTGCGGAGCACGCCGGAGCTGGCGCCGCCGAGGGTGTTGCGGTGGCCGGGCAGCATCACGGAGAAGATCAGTTTGAGCAGGACGGACTTGCCGCCGCCGTTCTCCAGGAAGAGCACTCCGGCGGGGGCCGGACGGCGCGGCGGTCCGGTGGGCTCCTCCTCGAAGAAGTCCGCCTGGGTGGGGGCGGGGGTGGCCACGGGGTCGCCGACGCCGCGCAGATCGAGCACGGTGTCGGCGTAGCGCGCGCCGGCGGGGCCGATGGAGTAGAGGCGGACCCGGGACAGCTCGTACATGGCGGCGGACTCTCGTTGGGATGCGGACGGTCGGGATGGGCGGACGGTCGGGGTGGGCTGGCGGGCGAGGTGGGCGGCCGGGCGGTCGGCGCTCCCGGTGCGGCGGTCCGGGACGCCCGGCCCGGGGGACGCCGCGCCGTCGGGGCGCCGGGCCCCTCAGCCGTGGAAGGGCAGTCCGGCGTCGGCGACGAGTTCGCCGCTCTCGTCCGGGGGCAGCAGGGTCGGGGTGCCGTCGCCGACGGTCACGACGCCGAGCTCCAGCAGCTCTGCCATGGCGGCGGAGCCCGCCATGTCGCGCACCTGGAGCTGGTAGCGGGCGGTGGTGCGGTACG
Organism: Streptomyces albus subsp. albus; assembly: GCF_000719865.1. Lineage (GTDB taxonomy): Bacteria > Actinomycetota > Actinomycetes > Streptomycetales > Streptomycetaceae > Streptomyces > Streptomyces albus_E. Next base: position 64,020 of record NZ_JOID01000022.1, on the reverse strand, counting down.
AGCCGCCGGCGTCGTCCCCGGTGCGCTGGAGGAAGCCGGAGTCGGTGAGGAACGCGACGGCCTTGCCCACGATGCCGGTGGTCGAACCGGCCAGCCGGCGGGCGTCCTTGGTGGCGCCGGTGGCGCTGCGCCGCGACCACACCCGCCAGGCGGCCTCCAGCCCGGGGGCGCCGGTGGCCGGGTCGGTGTTCTCGCCCGCCGCCTCGGCGCGCTCCTCCAGCCGGCGGCAGGCCTGCCGGACGAAGGCGTCGACGCCGTTGACGGTGATCCGGCCGATGTAGCCGTCGTCGGCAAGGTCCTCGGGGCGGGGGAAGGCGAGGGCGGCGACGGCGAGATGCGCCAGGCCGTGCAGGAAGCGGTCGGTGGTGTCGGAGGCGGCGCGGCGGGCGTAGTCGCCCATGCGGACCGCGAAGACGGAGTCCTCGGCGGCGGTCACCACCATGCCGGCGCGCGCCGACACCTCCAGGACGACGAGGCCGAGCCCGGTGGCGACCGCGTCGGCGAGCCGGGCGAACGCCGGGTCCTCGCGGTGCCGGCGCAGCAGTTCGGCGTAGTCGGCGTCGCGGGCGGGGAGCAGCTTGGGCTGGAGGCCGTAGGAGACGAGCCGGGCGGCGTCGGCGGCGTCGGCGGGCGTGATCCCGGCGGCGCCCGCCGGAGCGCGCGGGCCGTCCTCCTCCCGGTCGCCGGGCGGCGGGCCGCCGTCGCCCGGCGCGCTGCGGAGACCGTCGTCCACGCCGTACTCGTTCACTGCTGTCGCTCCTTGCCGGGTGCGGGGGGCCGGACGGCGGTCCGGGTGGTACGGGGGCGGCCGGTGGGCGGGGCGGCGGGTGGCAGACACCGGCTCCGGGCACGGCCCGGGCGGGCCGTTGTGCCAGTGATCGTCACGGCTGTGCGTGTGACGGCCGGGCCCCTGGCGGCCGTGACGGCTGAGCCCGCGCGGGCCGTGCCGGTGGCCGGGCCACGACCGCAGGCGCGGCCGGGTGCGCGCCGGGCCGTTCCGGTACGTGCCCGGGCGCCCGGGGGCTGCCGGGACGGCACCGGGGCGGCGGGCCGGGTGCGGCGTCCCGGGGTGGTCACGCCGCCTCCGTGCTGCGGTCCGCGGCCATGCCGGCCGCGTCGAGCAGGGCGGTGCCGACGATCAGGTCGGCGCCGCCGTACTCCGGGTCGTCGAGCTGTACCCCGTCGTCCACCGCGAACAGCAGGCGCTGCTCGCCCTGGCGGTAGGCGGTGCCGACCGGCGGGCTCGCGGCGTGCACCGCCAGCAGGGCGACGAGATACGGCAGTTCGGGGTCCCGGCGGCGGGCCTTCGCCAGCAGCCCGGAGAGCCGGCGAGGAGCGTCGGGCGGCAGGTCGAGCAGCTCCAGGGCGCGGGCCAGCTGCTCCTCGCTGAACCGGCTGTCGTCGGGCGTGGCCACGAGGTCCGGTTCGGGCATCTCCGCGCCGAGGTGCTCGCGCTCGGCGGGCGGGGTGAGGAGCAGGTCCGTGAGGTCGCCGAGGCGCACGGCGGGGGGTGTGCGCAGCCCGCTGCCGCGGGCGAAGAACGCGTCGGTCACCGGAAGGGCCCGCTCCACGGGCAGCGGCAACAGCGGCGCCAGCAGCTGGCCGTACAGGTCGAGCCCGGCCCGCGCGGAGGGCGCGGCGAACGCCTGCCGGTCCTGTTCGGCGCGGAACAGCGGGCCGGCCTCCAGCAGCCGGGTCTGCAGCTGGGTGTGGCGCCGGACGCAGTCCTTGACGATGTCGACCAGCTCGGCGGCGCGCCGCTTGTGCTCGGGGTCCTCCGCCTCGTCGCGGGCACGGCGGATGTTGGTGAGGATGGCGTTCTCGTGGCGGTAGCGGTCGGCCACGTGGTCGAGGGCCTCGGCGATCAGGTCGGGCACCTGGTTCAGCCAGTCCACGGCGCGGACGTTGCGGCGGGTGGCCTCCAGGGTGCGGCGCAGCGTCTCGGCGTACTGCACGGTGCGGTAGCGGGCCTGTTCGGCCGCGAGCTGGGCGTCGGCGAGCCGGCCCCGGTTGATCAGGACCTCCAGCTTGACCTCGGCGGCGATCTGCGCGCTGGTGACGTCGGTGTCGAGCGCGCCGACCAGGACGTTGACCGCCTCGTCGGTGGTGCGCAGATAGACGCCGCCCCCGGGGCCGGGGACCTCCTCGATCAGCTTGAAGTCGTAGTCCCGGCGGACGTACGCGCCGTCGGGGCCGAAGGTGCCGTAGACGGCGCGGAAACCGCGGTCCACGCTGCCGACGTTGATGAGGTTCTCCAGGACCCAGCGGGCGACCCGGTCGTGCTCGGCGGCGGGGCGGTCCGGGGCCTGGGCCGCGACCCGGGGCAGCAGCCGGGCCACGACCTGCTCGTGGTCGGCCCCGGTGTCGAAATCCATGTTCAGGGTGACGAGGTCGATGGCGGCCAGCGCCGTCTCCGCCATCGCGTAGACCGTGTACTCACCGGCGAGGTTGGCCTTGCGCGCGTCGAGGTCGTGGAGCGGCGCGGTGCAGGCGAGCGCGCGCAGCCGCCGGGCCAGCCCCTCGTCGGCGGCGGGCCCGGGCGCGGGCCGGGCCACCGAGCCGGGCTGTACCCCACTGAGCTGCGGCGGAGCGGAATCCGAGACGTGCGACTTCACGACGCACAGAGTAGGTCCTCGCGCTGACATCCTCCCAAACGGCGCGGATGGGACCGGGCTTGGCGGGCGGCTCGCGCCGGTGGGCGCCACGCCCTCCCCGCGGAAGGGCCGCACGGAGTGCGTCCGGGCCGGTTCCGCTGCCGGCCGGTACCGGCGGCACCCGCTGTCGGAGGGCGGTGGGATGCTTCTCGCGTATCACCGCACCCGCGGCTTCCCGGGCGGGGCAGGGCCGGGGTCTCGTGCGGGGGGAAGGGCCGTCCGCCGGGCCCGGAGCCGCCGCGGCTACTGTTGTTCAACAATCCACGCCGTGTTCCGCTTGCCCACGGGGGGCCCATGGACCGCACCAACGCGCAGGCCGCGTCCGCCGCCGATCCCTTCGCGCCGCTCGCGGCCGACCGCGACCGGCTCGGCCGCGGCAGCACGGCGCAGCGCGTCGCCGACGTCCTGCGCGACCGGATAGCCGAGGGGACGCTGCCGCCCGGCACCCGGCTCTCCGAGGAGGCGCTCGGCGCCGCGCTCGGCGTCTCCCGCAACACGCTGCGCGAGGCGTTCCGGCTGCTGGCGCACGGCCGGCTGGTCGTGCACGAGGTGAACCGGGGCGTCCGGGTGCGGGTGCTGAGCCGCGCGGACGTCCTGGACATCTTCACCGTCCGGCGGGCCCTGGAACTGGCCGGACTGCGCGCCGCGCCGCAGGCCCGCCCGAGCCAGCTGAGCGCTCTCGCGCAAGCCGTGGCGGGGGGCGAGACCGCCGCGCGGGCCGGTGACTGGCGGGCCGTCGGGACCGCCGATCTGCGCTTCCACCGGGCGCTGGGCGGGCTGGCCGGCAGCCCCCGGATCGACGAGTACCTGAGCCGGGTCCTCGCCGAGTTGCGCCCCGCCCTCCTGGCGCTGCCCCGCGCCCGCTGGCTCCACGAGCCGCCGCCCGTCCGGAACCGGCGCTTGACGGATCTCCTCGAACGCGGTGCGCTGCAGTTGGCCGAGGCGGAGCTGGACAGCTCCCTCGCCGACTCCCGGCAGATGCTTCTCGACACCCTGGGGGACACGATGGGGAAGGCCGCCCGATGACCGCTTCCGCACCTCCGTCCGCGCCCGTCATCGACCTCAACGCCGATCTCGGCGAAGGGTTCGGCCGCTGGAGCCTGACCGACGACGAGGCCCTGCTGTCGGTCGTCACCAGCGCCAACGTGGCCTGCGGCTTCCACGCCGGCGACCCGTCCACGATGCGCCGGGTGTGCGCGCTGGCCGCCGAGCGCGGGGTGCGGATCGGCGCCCAGGTCTCCTACCGGGATCTGGCGGGCTTCGGCCGCCGCGCCATGGACGTGCCGCGCCGCGAGCTCGCCGACGAGGTCGCATACCAGATCGGGGCGCTCGACGTCTTCGCACGGGCCGCCGGTTCACGTGTCTCCTACGTCAAGCCGCACGGCGCGCTGTTCAACCGCACGGTGCGCGACGAGGAGCAGGCCGCGGCGGTCGTCGAGGGCACCCTGCTCGCGGCGGGCGGCCGCCCGCTGCCCGTGCTCGGGCTGCCGGGCTCGCGGCTGCTGGACGCGGCGGAGGGGGCCGGGCTGCCGGCGGTCGCGGAGGCGTTCGCCGACCGCGCCTACTCCGCTGACGGCACGCTGGTGCCGCGCGGCCGGCCGGGCGCCCTCGTCGAGGACCCGGAGGAGGTCGTGGCCCGCTCCCTGCTGATGGCCGTGGACCGGCGGGTGGCGACGGTCGAGGGCGAGAAGATCACCGTGCGGGCCCGCTCCCTGTGCCTGCACGGCGACACCCCGGGGGCCGCCGCGCTCGCCGTGATGGTCCGGGAGGCGCTGATCGCCGACGGAGTGGCCCTGGAGCCCTTCGCGTGAGGGTCCTGCGGATGGGGCGGCACGCCCTGCTGGTGGAGCCCGGCAGCCCCGAGGCGGCGAGCGCGCTCCACGCCGAGCTCATGCGCCGGCGCGAGGCGGGTGAGCTGCCCCCGGTGCGCGAGATCGTGCCGGCCGCGCACACCGTGCTCATCGACGGCCTGGACGACCCGCGGGCCCTCGCCGCCGAACTGGCCGGCTGGGAGGTGCCCCCGCCGCCCGCCGGGGCGGGCCGCACCGTCCGCGTCCCGGTCCGGTACGACGGCCCGGACCTGGCGGAGGTCGCGGAGCACTGGGGTGTCCGCCCCGGGGAGGTCCCGGAGATCGTCGGCGGGGTGCGCTTCCGGGTGGCGTTCTGCGGTTTCGCCCCGGGCTTCGGCTATCTGACCGGGCTGCCGGAGCGCTACCGGCTGCCGCGGCGGGCGACGCCCCGGACCTCGGTGCCGGCCGGGTCGCTGGCCCTCGCCGGGGAGTACGCCGGGGTGTACCCCCGCTCCTCGCCGGGCGGCTGGCAGCTGATCGGCAGTACCGGCGAGGTGCTGTGGGACCCGGCCCGCGAACCGGCGGCGCTGCTCACCCCGGGCACGGAGGTGCGCTTCGTCCCCGCCGGCGGTCAGGCGGCCCTGCGGGACAGGAACGGGGCGGCCGGACGCGACGAGCGGCCCGCGGCGGCGCGGAACGAGAATGCACCCGCGCGGGACGGCGGCCCGGCGGTCCTACGGGACGGCCCCGCGACCGTGCGGGACGGGAGCCCCGCGGCCGTACCGGGCGGGAGTCCGCCCGCCGCGCGGGACGACGGCCCGGCGGCCGTGCGGGAGGGAGTCCGGTGAGCGACGGCCGTACGGCGGTGACCGCGGCCACGGCAGCGACGGCGGGGCCCGGAGCGCTCGAAAAGACCGGTGCGTCGCCCGGGACGACCGGAGCGCTCGGGGTGGCCGGGGCACCCGGACCGCCCAGGGCCCCCGGCCCGTCCGGAACACCCGAACCCCCCGCCGCACCCGAGCCGTACGCGTCCGTGATCCGGGCCGAGCGGCCCGGCGCGCTGACGACCGTCCAGGACCTGGGGCGGACCGGCCACGCCCATCTGGGGGTCCCCCGGTCCGGCGCCCTCGACCTCCCCGCCCACCGGCTGGCCAACCGTCTGGTCGGCAACCCCCCGGAGGCGGCGACCCTGGAGACGACCGTGACCGGCGTCGCGCTCCGCGTCCGGAGGGCGGTCACCGCGGCCGTCACCGGCGCGCCCTGCGCGGTACGGGTCGACGGCCGGCCCGCGCCCTGGGGAGCGCCGGTGCGGCTGCCGGCCGGCGCGGTCCTCGACGTCGGCCCCGCAGCCGGCGGCCTCCGCTCGTACATCGCCTTCGCGGGCGGGGTGGCGGCCGAGCCGGTGCTGGGCAGCCGCTCCGCCGATCTGCTCTCCGGGCTCGGCCCTCCCCCGCTGGCCGCCGGCGACGAACTCCCGCTCGGCACACCGCACGGGCCGCCCGCCCCGGTGGACGCCGCGCCCTGTCCGGGCCCGCCCGCCGAGCTGGTGCTGCCGGTGCTGCCGGGGCCGCGCCACGACTGGTTCGCGCCGGACGCGCTCGACTCCCTGGCCCGGGCCCGGTACGCGGTGTCGCCCGCGAGCAACCGGATCGGGCTGCGCACCGAGGGCCCGCCGCTACGGCGTTCCCGTACGGGCGAACTGCCCAGCGAGGGCATGGTGCTCGGGGCGGTGCAGGTGCCGCCGGACGGCCGCCCGGTGGTGTTCCTGGCCGACCATCCCGTCACCGGCGGCTATCCGGTGATCGGCGTCGTCCCGGAGGAGCATCTCTGGGCGGCGGCCCAGTCCGCCCCGGGCACGCCCCTGCGCTTCGTCCCGGTCAGCCGCTGACGCTCCCGGCCGGAGAGCGGCGCGGCGGGTCCGCGGTTCGGCGCGGCCGCTCTGCCTGCCCACGCAGACCCGTCGTTCCGCGCGGAAGCCCTTCATCCCCACCCCGGGCCGCGCGGGACCGCCGAGTGCGCGCAGGGCGGGGCGGAGTGTCACCGGCGCGCGGGCAGGGGAAGGGAAGACGCCGCACGGCGGGTGAGGACCGTTGTGCCAGGACCAGGCAGGGCCGGCGCCGGCCATCGCCCTCGCGCCGGGACCGGGCACCGACCCGGGTCTTGCCTCTGAGGGCTGTTCAAGGCTTCCGGCCTCCGGTGCGACCGGCGCTCCTGCGGCCGGCCGGCGGGGCCGCGGGCGTTCCCGGCAGACCAGGCGTGCCGGGACGCGTCGGCGGACACCCCCGGGCGGACGGCAGCCGGACGCCGTCCGCTCACACCCCGCCGGCGGCGAACCCCGCGTCGGGGCCTATGCGGCTGCGGACCGCCGTCTGGACCTCCGCCTCCTCGGCGGGGTCGGCGGCGAGCCGGCGCAGTTGCTCGACGACCCGGGTGTCCCCGATCGCGGCGTGCCGGGCGGCCAGTTCGCGGGTGGACTCCTCGCAGTCCCAGAGGCATTCGACGGCGAAGCCCGCCGCGAAGGAGGGGTCGGTGGCGGCGAGGGCCCGGGCGGCCCGGCCGCGGAGCTGGGAGGAGGAGGTCTCGCGGTAGACGTGCCGGAGGACGGGGGCGGCGCTGTCGATCCGCAGCCGGCCGGTGCCGTCCACGAGGTTCCACAGCTCGCGGGCGTCCGCTCCCCCGCTCCGCACCGTGCGGCGGAGCGCGGCCAGGACGAGCCCGGCGTCCCGCGCGCCTCCGCGGCAGGCGAGCATTCCGGCCGCGGCGTTGCCCACGGCGTCGTCGCGGTGCGCCCAGAGCCGGGCGCGTTCGAGGGCGGCGACGCTCCGCATCCGTTCGAAGGAGGCGAGGGCGGTCTCGGCGACGAGGCCGGACGGGCCGGCCGTGCCGGACAGGCCGGGCGGCTCGGAGGCGGCGAGGTCCAGCAGATCGAGGACGCCCGGGTCCTGCCGGTCGGCGAGGTGGTGGAGCGCGGCGCTGCGGGCGGCCTCGGGGCCGCTGCGGGCCGCTTCGAGGAGGAGCGGGCGGTCCTCGGGGCCGGCGACGGCGGCGAGACAGCGGGCGGCGGCCTCGTGCCGCGGCTGCCCGGGCTCCTCCTCGTAGCGGCGCTGGGCCCACTCCAGGACCTCGGGGACGCTCCAGCCGGGGCTGGGCCCGGCGGGCCTGAGCTGCCGCTGCCAGCGGTCGAAGGAGCCCCGTTCCCGCGCGGCGCGGACGCGGCCGGCGGTCCGGGGGCCCGCGGCGCCGTCCGCCCACAGCTGCCAGGGCCGGGGTTCCCAGGCGTCGCGCACGGCGGCGGTGAGGGCGGCGTCGCCCTCCGGGCCTTCGGGGAAGCGGGCGAGGACGGGGGCGCCCAGCGAGCGGAGCACGGCGTCGTCGGCGCGCAGGGCGAGTTCGTCCAGCGCCCAGCGCCAGTTGGTGCCGGCGGCGGTGTAGCGGCGGAGGAGGTCCACGGCGTCGGTGCGGCCGTAGCCGGCGAGGTGGCCGAGGAAGGCGAGGGCGAGGCCGGTGCGTTCCTCGGCGGTGTCCATCACGTCGTCGGCGTCGAAGAGGTGGTGTTCGATCTCGTCCAGGCCGCCGTCGAGCGCGAGGTGGAGCCGGGCGTAATAGAGGGAGCGGTTCTCCAGCTGCCAGTCGTGACGGGGGTCACGCACCACGCAGTGGTGCAGTGCGGCGAGCGCCTCGCCCCGGGGGGCCGCGAGGGCGTGCAGGGTCCCGTCGCCGCGGCCTCGCTGCAGGAGGCCGAGCAGGGTGCCGCTGGGCGCTATGTCTGGATCGAACATGAGGTCAGCATCCGGTGCGGGAGGTTCGCTGGCAACGGGATATTTCCGCTGACCGGCATTCTTGCCGGTGACCGCGGCCCCCATGCCCGGCGGGAGTGGGGTTTCCCGGCCCCGGGCGCACGCAGCTTACCCGGACGCGGCCGTTCCGCCGAGTCCGCGCCCGGGGAGGCACCGCGGCACCGGTGTCATATGCCGTCCGCACCACCGGGCCGGGTATCGCCGAATCCCTTACGGACCGTCGCTCGCTGTGCAACAGTCGTAACCGGCCCTCCCGGCAGATCCCAGACCTGTCCGTGCCGCGCCTGTATCGGAGTCCTTCATGCCGTCCCATGTGTCCGCGGAGCACCCGGCCGCCCAGCCGCCCGAGCCCGGCACGGTCGAGGCCCTGATCGCGCAGGCCCGGCGCCTGCGGGGAGAGGTCGACGCCGTACGGCGCACCACGGCCGCCGAGCCGGAGGACGAGCACCTGCGCTGGCAGCGCGCGCTGTGCGAACTCGCCGTCCACCATCTGGACGATCTGGGACGGCAGTTGGGACAGCTGCGGGACGGCCCGGCCCCGGAACCCGATGGCGCGGCCGCCGGCGCCGGGGCGACGGCCGGCCGCGTGGCGCTGCCGGCCGCGCCGCCCGAGGAGCCGGCTCACCGTCCGGCCGGCCGGGCGGGCAGCGCGGAGTGGAACCTCCTCACCGACGAGGCCGACTGGTCGGGCGAGCTGTACGAGCTCTTCGCCCGCTCCCCGGCGGAGGGTCCGCTCTCCCTGGACGAACTGCCCTCCTGGCTGGTGGAGGACGACCAGCCGCTGCTGACGGCGATGGTCACCGACTGCCTGGTGGACGGCCGTCCGATCGACGGCGAGTTCCGCATCGTGCGCGCCGACGGAGCGGTGCGCGCGGTCCACATGATGGGCAGCCCCGTCCTCGACGCCGACGGCCGCACCGCCTCCATGTGGGCGGTCCTCCGCGACGTCACCGAACTGCGCCGGAGCGAGCGCGAGGTGCGCGAGACGCGGGAGGCGCTGCTGCGCCGGCGGCAGATCGCACGCACCGAGCACCGCATGGCGGTGGAGCTGCAGGAGGCCGTGCTGCCGCCCTGGCGCGAGACCCAGCGCTTCCCGCCGGCCGCCGCCGGGGCACCGGATCTCGCCGCCCACTACCTCCCCTCGGCCACCAGCGCCCTGATCGGCGGCGACTGGTACGACGCCCTCCATCTGCCGGACGGCGGCGAGCTGTTGAGCGTCGGGGACCTCACCGGCCACGGCATCGCCGCGACCTCCGGCGTGGCCATGCTGCTCGGCGCGCTCCGCGGCATGGCGCTCGCCGGGGCCGGACCCGGCGCGCTGATGGAGCGGCTCAACCAGCTGCTGGACACCGCCGCCCAGCCTGCCCTGGGCAGCGCGCTGTGCTGCCGCTACGACCCGGCCGGCCGCACCCTGGAGTGGGCGCAGGCCGGCCACCCGGCGCCGCTGCTCTTCCGCGGCGGCACCGGCCGCGCGCTCCCCCGGCCGGAGGGCGTGCTCCTCGGGGCGACCAGCGGAGCCGTCTACGGGCAGGCGCGGGAGCCGCTGGAGCCCGGCGACGTGGTCGTCCTCCACACCGACGGACTGGCCCGGCGGGCCGACGGCCTGACCGACTCCCCCGACGGCGAACCGGGCGGCGCCCGGCGCCTGCTGGAGCTGGCGCCCCGGTTCTGCGCGGCGCGCAGCGCACGGGAGTGCGTACGCGTCGTGGTCGAGGAGTTCGGCGGCACGGAGCGCGAGGACGACGCCTGCGTCCTCGTGGCCAGGATCGGCGACGAGGAGGGGGAGCGGCGCGAGCCGTCCCCGGGCAGGCCGTAACGGCGGTCCCGGCGAGCCGGTGCGCCGTCACGCCGCGCCCCGTGAGCACCGTCCGCGGCGCGCGTCCCGTCAGGCCGCGGGGAGGGGTCGTACGGGCAGCGGTGTCAGACGCCCGCCGCCCGCCCGACGGCCCCGCGTGCCGACGCGCGGGACGACGGTGCCTTCGGCAGGGCCGCCTGGATCTCCGCGCGGAGGTCGTCGACCGTGGAGTGCCCGGCGTACTGCCCCGTCAGCCGGTACATCTCGCGCAGCCGGTCCCACGTCCGGTGCGAGGAGGTCTCCCCGATGCTGACCAGCGCCAACCGGGCGTAGCGGTCGGCCTGTTCGGGGTCGTCGGCGATGAAGCAGGCCGAGGCGAGCGAGATGTAGTCGAAGATCTGCGAGCGCTGGTGGCCCTTGCCGCGCAGCCGCAGGGCCTCCTTGGCGTGGCGCTTGGCGGTGACGGCGGCCGACGGGTCGTGATCGGCGAGGGTGCGGAACGCCAGGGCCTGCATGCCGTGCAGATCCGCCTCGTCGAACATCTGCATCCAGCTCGGCGGGGGCACGTCGCCCCGGTCGGAGGCGAACAGGTCCTCGGCCCGGCCGAGGGTGCGGCGCATCGCCTGCCCGCGGCCCATCGAGGCCTGTGCCCACGCCTCGATCGTGCAGAGCATGGCGCGGGTGCGCGGCAGGTTCTCCTCACCGGAGCCGGATCCGGCGAGCTTCATCAGGTCCAGCGCCTCGTCGGGCCGGCCGAGGTGGACCATCTGCCGGGCGGCCCGCGACAGCGCCTCCCCGGCGCGCGGCCGGTCGCCGCCCTCGCGTGCCGCGTGCGCGGCGATGACGAAGTACTTCTGCGCGGTGGGCTCCAGGCCGACGTCGTGGGACATCCAGCCGGCGAGCACCGCGAGGTTGGCCGCGACGCCCCACAGCCGGCGCTGGAGGTGTTCCGGGTGGCGGTAGGCGAGCATGCCGCCGACCTCGTTGAGCTGGCCGACCACGGCCTTGCGCTGCAGCCCGCCGCCGCGGGCCGCGTCCCAGGCGCGGAACACCTCGACCGAGCGCTCCAGCGCCTCGACCTCCTGTCTTCCGACGGGGGCCGCGTCGAACCGGTCGAAGCCGGCCGTCGCGGCGGTCGCCGGGCCGCCGGTGCGGGGCCCGGGGAGGGCCCTCGCGGGGTCGGTGTGCAGCCAGTCGCGCATGGCGACGGCGAGTGCTGATCCTGTGGTGAGCGCGGCGCCCGCGCCCACCAAGCCGCGTCGGTTGAGCATGAGGTCCATTCCCGTGAATTCGGTGAGAACCTCGGCGGTCCGCTCGGGCGCCCAGGGGAGTCCGTCGTCGGACTGCCGCTTCCTCCCCGCACGCCCGCGCCGGCCGAGTCCGAGGTCCTCGATGGTCACGACACGGCCGAGACGCTCGGTGAACAGGGTCGCCAGCACCTTCGGCACGGGATCGCGCGGCACCTCGCCGGTGTCGATCCAACGCCGCACCCGCGAGGTGTCGGTTGCCAGCTGGGGGTGGCCCATGGCCGCCGCCTGCCGGTTGACCAGCCTCGCGAGTTCGCCCTTGGACCAGCCGGTGAGGCCGAACAGGTCCGCGAGTCGGGTGTTGGGTTCCTTGGTCACGTCAAGCCCCCAGGTTCCTCGGCTGATCCGACACTAACGGCCCGTCAGGGGGTGGCGGGGCATTCGCCAGGCTTCGCCAGGGTCCGCCAGGTGGTGTGCCACCCGCGGTCGGGTGTCGGGTAGGAACCGCGCCACCCGTCCCGGTGGCCGGACCGCATTTCCCCAGGGTGCGGAGACCGGGCCCGGGCGGGCGGCGCAGGCTTGCCGTCGGCCCACGAAGGGATCCGTTCCGCCCATGTACGCAGCGCCGTCCTCCGTGTCCGCCCCGCCTCCGCCGTACCGCCCGCAGGCGGGTGGCGGCAGGCCGTACGCCGCCGGTGCCGTACCCGCCGGGGCCCTGCCGGCGGGGGGGCGGCCGCAGCGCGCGATGGGCGGGGGCGGCCGGACCCTCAGCGGGAGGATCGACTTGTCCGGCCCCCAGGGCACCCAGCTGCGCACCGCCATCGCGGCGGTGCACCGGATCTGCCCGGAGTTCCACCCGGTGCAGGTGCTGCGCCGCAGCGGGCGCTCGGTGCTGATCGTCGGCACGACGGGCCGTGCCACGGCGGTGGCGAAGTGCCTGCTGGACCACTCCCCCGCCTGGACGGAGCGGGCCCGGCAGGAAATAGCGGCATACCGGGCGTTCGTCCGGCACCGCCCGCCCGTGCGGGTGCCCCGGCTGGTCGCGGCGGACCCGGACAACTGCACGCTGGTCGTGGAGCGGATGGCGGGGCGGCCGGCGGCCCTGCAGCGGCACCCCGTGGAGGCCCCGCCGCGCGCCGACATCAAGACGGTGCTGCAGGCCGTCTGCCGGGTCAACCAGTGGCGCCCGCCGGCCGGGCTGTTCGGCGTTCCGCTGGACTACGCGGGCCGGCTGAACCGGTACCACGAACTGGGGCTGCTCACCGACCGGGACACCAGCGACCTGCAGAAGCTGCTGCACGGCCTGGCGCACGCGGCCGGCCGCCAGGGCGGCCAGGGGCAGGGCCAGTTCTGCCACGGCGACGCGCTGCTCTCCAACTTCCTGCTCTCACCGGCCGGTCCGGTGCTGCTCGACTGGGACCACGCCGGCTGGTACCTCCCCGGCTACGACCTGGCGACGCTGTGGACCGTCCTCGGTGAGGCGCCCGCGGCGCGCCGCCGGATCAGCAGGCTGGCGCAGGCCGCGGGGCCGGCCGCGCGGGACGCCTTCCTCGTCAATCTGATGCTGGTGCTCACCCGGGAGATCCGCACCTGCGAGACGGCCGTGCAGCGGATGATGCGCGATCCGGGACCGGTCCTGCCCGGGGCGACGGGCTCCCCCGGCGAGGCGCAGCGGCTGCTGCTGCGGCGCCTCCACGACGACTGCGGAATGGCCCGGCGGGCGGTACGGGCAGCGGTGGGCACCCGCTGAGGGGCGCCGTGCGGGGCGCGCCCCAGGGGGTGGGGCGCCCCGCACGGTGGGGACACGGACGCGGCCCGCGCGGTCCGCGCTCCCGTACGGTGCTCGTTGGTCACGGGAGCCCCGGTGACCGCCGCCCCTCCGCCCGGAGCCACGGGTCACTGGTCGCGGTGGTGCACCGCCGCGACGGCGAGGGCGGCCCCGGCGAGCGCCCAGGCGGCGTAAACGGTCCACGCCCCGCTCGTCGTCCAGGGGTACGGCCCCGGCGGAAAGCCCTCCACGGCGACCAGCCGGTTCCAGGCGCCGAGGGGCAGCGCGTGATCGAGAACGGCCGCCCAGCGGCGGTTCTCCTGGACGGCCGCGGGGAGCAGCAGAAGCACTGCGAAACAGGCGACCGCGGTGGCGGCTCCGTGCCGGATGAGAGCACCGAGCGCCAGACCCGCGAGCGCGGCCACCGGTGCCAGCAGCGCGGAGGCCGCGACGACGCGCGTCGCGCCCGGATGGCCGAGGGAGACCCCGGCGTCCCGGGCGTCCAGGATCGCCTGGGTCAGGAGGAACGAGCCTCCCGCGACGACCACTCCGAACAGAGTGGCCACCGCCGTGACGACGCACGCCTTGGCCGCCATGAGCGAGCGGCGGGCCGGGACCGCCGCGAAGGTGGCGCGGATCATTCCGGTGCCGTATTCGCCGGTGACCGCGGCGGCGCCGATGGCGCCGAGGGCGAGAAGCAGCACCAGGGCGGCGTTGGCGGTGAAGGCGTCGCGCAGCGGCATGCCGTCGGTCACGAAGCCCGCGCGGGCGTCCGGACCGGACGCGTCCCAGTAGCGGTAGTGGTCCCAGGCGGCGCCCGCGTTGAACGCCATGACGGCCACCGCGCCGGCCAACAGGCTCCAGGGGGTGGAGCGGAGCGACCACAGCTTGAGCCACTCGGCGGCCAAGAGGTCGCGGAACCGTCCCCGGGGCCCGGTCTCCGGCGTTCGGGCGGCTGCTGTGCTCGTCACCGTGGTCACCGGCTCTCCTCCGCGGGGTATTCGACGCTGCCGGCGGTGAGTTCCATGAACGCGTCCTCCAACGAGGGTTGCCGGGGAGTCAGTTCACTCAGCGGGATGCCGTGGCGGCAGGCGATCCCGCCGATTTGCTCCGCGGTCAGCCCGGTCACGCCGAGCACGCCGTCCTCCGGGCGCACGGCTGCTCCCTCGGCGGTCAGCAGGGCCTCCAGCCCGTGGGGGTCCGGAGTCCGGACGGCCACACCCCGGCGGGTGCCGCGTGCGGCGAACTCCCGCAGGCTCTCCGCCGCGATCAGCTCGCCCCGGCCGATGACGATCAGTTCATCGGCCGTGTGTTCCATCTCGGACATCAGGTGGCTGGAGACGAACACGGTGCGGCCTTCGGCGGCCAGTTCGCGGAACAGCCCGCGCACCCACGCCACCCCTTCCGGGTCGAGCCCGTTGAGCGGTTCGTCGAACAGCAGCACCGGTGGATCGCCGAGCAGCGCGGCGGCGATCCCGAGCCGCTGCCGCATGCCGAGGGAGAACCCGCCGATGCGGCGCCGGGCCGCGCCGGCGAGTCCGACCTGCTCCAGTACAGCCTCCACCCGGCGGCGCGGGATGCCGTTGCTCCGGGCCAGGACGGCGAGGTGCGCCCGCGCGCGGCGGCCGCCGTGCGCGTCGCCCGCGTCCAGCAGCGCCCCGGCCTGGCGCAGCCCGCGCGGGTGGTCCCGGAAGGGCCGGCCGCCGACGGTCACGGTTCCGCCGGTCGGCTCGTGCAGTCCCAGGATCATCCGGAGCGTGGTGCTCTTACCGGCGCCGTTCGGGCCCAGGAACCCGGTGACCCGTCCCGGTCTCACCGTGAAACTCAGGCCCTCCACGGCGGGGGTCCGGCCGTAGCGCTTCGTCAGTTCATTGGCTTCGATCACCCGCCCACCGTGCCGGGGCGCGCCCGCGCCTGTCGTCGGCCCCGGGCAGGCAGTCACCGCGGCGGATGCCGGCCACGGGTGTACGACCACGGGCCGATGACCGGCCGGGGCTCCGTCGTTAGCATCGCCCGTATGCCGGCCTCACCTTCCCGCACCGCCCGTGCCCGGACGCTCCTCTCCCCGGTTCTCCGGCGGTGGGGATGCCTGCCGTCCGGCGCCTGGGCGGGTCTGGCCTGGTGCGCGGGGACGGTCTTCGCGTTCCTGTCCCGCGTGCGGCTGCCCGGGGAGGCGGAGCCCACCGTCCTCCCCGGGGTCTACCTCTACCGCTGGGACGGCCTGACGGTGATGGCGCTGGCCACCGCCGTGACGCTGGCCGGTGCCGGTCTGCTACGCCGCCGGCCCACGGCGGCGCTCGTGCTGATGCTCGCCGGTGCCGTCATCGCGTCCACGGCGCTGAGCGTGGGGGAGATTCCCCTGGCACAGTTCCTCGCGGTGGATGTCGCGCTGTACGCCATCGCCGCGACCCGGCCGCGCCGGACCGGCATCGCGGCCACCGGCACGGCCCTCGGTGTGCTGGCCGGCTACCTGGCCGCCCGTGTGTCGTTCGGCTGGCCGGTGGGCACCTCGGCGGAGCTGTCCGTGGCGCTGACGGCCGTCGTGGCCTGGCTGCTCGGCGACGCGGCGCACCAGTCCCGGGAGCACGCGGACCGGGCCCGCGCCCAGGCCGCCGAGCAGGCCATCACGGCCGAACGGCTTCGCATCGCCCGGGAGTTGCATGACATGGTCGCGCACAGCATCGGCATCATCGCGCTGCAGGCCGGCGCGGCGAAGCGGGTCATCGAGACTCAGCCGGCGGGCGCGCGGGAGGCGCTTGCCGCCATCGAGACCTCCGGCCGGGAGACGCTGTCGGGGCTGCGCCGGATGCTGGGGGCCCTCCGCCAGTCCGGGCCCGGGTCCGGTGGGCCGGGCGGGCCGGCGCGCGTGCCGCAGCCCGGCCCCGGGCTGGGGCTGGCCGACGTCGGGCTGGGGCTGGCCGACGTCGGGCGGCTGGCCGCGGCCACGACGGCGGCCGGAGTACGGGTGGACGTGGAGTGGCGCGGTGAGCCGGGGCCGCTGCCGCCGGAGATCGACCGGTCCGCGTACCGCATCGTCCAGGAGGCGGTGACCAACGTCGTCCGCCACGCCGGCACCGGTTCCTGCCGGGTGACCGTCGGCCGGGCGCCGGACGGGCTGTCCATCGAGGTCACCGACGACGGAGCGGGCCGGCCCGGGGAGGCGGGCGGCACCGGGTGGGGTCTGACCGGGATGCGCGAGCGGGTCCGGCTGCTGGACGGCGAGTTCGCCGCCGGGCCGCGCCCGGGCGGCGGTTTCCGGGTGGCGGCCCGGCTGCCCGTCCCGGCGGGGGCGCGGTGACGGTCCGCGTGGTCCTCGCCGACGACCAGCCGCTCGTCCGGGCGGCGCTGCGGATGGTCCTCGCCGACGCACCGGATCTGGAGGCGGCCGGGGAGGCGGGCACCGGCGCCGAGGCCGTCCGGCTGGCGGCGGAACTCCGCCCGCACGTCGTCGTCATGGACATCCGGATGCCCGGCATGGACGGCATCGAGGCCACCCGGCTGATCACTTCGGGCTCCGGCGGCGCCCAGGTCATCGTGCTGACCACCTTCGACGACGACGAGTACGTCTACGGGGCGCTGCGCGCCGGCGCGTCGGGCTTCCTCGTCAAGGACATGGCGCTGGACGACATCCTCGCGGGGATACGCGCCGTAGCCGCCGGGAACGGGCTGATCGCTCCGGGGGTCACCCGGCGGCTGATCAGGGAGTTCGCGGACCGGCCCACGCCCGCCCCCGGCTCCGGGGCCGCCGGCGGTCCCGTACCGCCCGCGCTCGCGGGCATCACGGAACGGGAGCGCGAGGTCCTGACGCTCATCGGCAGCGGCCTGTCGAACGGCGAGATCGCGGCGCGTCTGGTCATTACCGGAGCGACCGTCAAGACCTATGTGACCCGGCTGCTCGCCAAACTCGGCGCCCGCGACCGGGTCCAGCTCGTGATCCTCGCCTATGAGACGGGACTGGTGGGGACGGGCCGGTGAGCGGTACGGGCCGCCGCGGCACGGCCGGCCGCCGGCGGGGCCGCTTCACCGTGCGGTGATGACGTAACGGTGTCCGGCGCGGGCCCGCAGCAGGGTGGCCCCGTCGTCCCGTCTGCGCGTCCCGGCCTCCCCTTTTGCGGGCAACTCCCGGACGGTGCAGGGGCCTTCGAGGAGGCTGCCGCGGAGCGGGATCTCCCCGGTGCGGCCGGTGGCCAGGACGACCGTGTGCGCCCTGCCGCCGGACCAGGCCAGGTCGACCGTGACGTCGCCGCGGGCGCGGAGGCCGTGGACGGAACCCTCGGGCCAGGCGGCGGGGAGGGCGGGCAGCAACTCGATCTCGCCGTGGTGGCTCTGCAGCAGCATCTCGGCGATCCCTGCGGTGGCCCCGAGGTTGCCGTCGAGCTGGAACGGCGGATGGGTGTCGAGGAGGTTGGGGAGGGTGGACTCCCGCAACTGCCCCGCGAGGAGGGCGTGGGCCCGGTCGCCGTCATGGAGCCGGGCCCAGAAGTTGATCTTCCAGGCCCTGCTCCAGCCGGTACCGCTGTCGCCGCGCGCCGCGAGCGAGGTGCGGGCCGCCGCGGCCCACCGGCTGCCGGGACGGATCCGCTGTCCGGGGTGGAGGGCGAAGAGGTGGGAGACGTGCCGGTGGCGGTCCTCCGGGTCGTCCAGGTCCTCCTTCCACTCCTGGAGCTGGCCCCAGGAGCCGGTGCGCAGCCCGGGGTCGAGGCGGTCGAGGGCCCGCCGCACGTCGTTCCGGAAGTCCGGGTCGTCGCCGAGGACACGGGCGGCCTCAAGGGTGTTCGACAGCAGGTCGTGGACGATCTGCTGGGCCATCGCGGTGCCCGCGGTGAAGCGTCCGTGTTCCGGCGAGTGGGCGGGCGAGACGACCAGGGTGCCGTCGGAGGGGTCGGTGCGCAGCTCGTGCAGCCAGAAGAGGGCGGCCTCCTTGAGCGCCGGATAGGCGGTGTCGCGGAGGTAGCCGGTGTCGGGAACGTAGCGGTAGCGGTCGTACAGGAGCTGGGTGAGCCAGGCGGCGGCCTCGGGGAACCAGAAGGCGGTGGGCCAGTCGTGGACGCCCGTGAAGCCGTACGGGTTGGTCTCGTTGTGCACAACCCAGCCCGGCGCGCCGAACATCTCCCGGGCCGTGGTCCGGCCGGGGGCGAGCAGGGACGTCACGAAGCGGTCGTACGGCTCGGCGGTCTCGGAGAGGTTGGCGGGGTGCGCGGGCCAGTAGGCCATCTGGAGATTGATGTTGGTGTGGTAGTCGGCCGCCCAGGGCGGTTCGGTGCTGTGGTTCCACACGCCCTGGAGGTTGGCGGGCAGCGAGCCGGGGCGGGAGGAGGCGATCAGCAGATAGCGGCCGTACTGGAAGACGAGCGCCTCCAGCGCACGGTCGGCCGCGGCGGCGCCGTCGCGGCCGGTTCCTTCGTCGCGGCCGGTTCCGGGGCGGTTCGGGCCGGGGCGGACCGCGCCGGGCTCCGCACCCGGGGCCTCGGTGACGTGGGGGCGGCCGGCCGCGCCGCCGAGAGGTCCGGGGCGGCCCGGGCCGGGACGGTACGGGCTGTGCTGATCGCCGCCGTCGACCGTGCCCCCGGGCCCGGACGCAGCGCCGCCGTCGACCGTGCCCCCGGGCCGGGCCGCTTCGCCGCCGGCCACGCCGTGGTGCGCCGCGACGTGGCCCGCGTCGCCCCGGGCCGGCAAGTGCCGGACGGCCGGAACGGAGGCCGTCGCGGCGTCGGCGGCCCCAGCCGCACCGGCGGACGGGCGGAGGCCGTCCGCCGCCGTGCCGCCCGTGTAGTCCCGGAGCAGCCGGTCCGTCGGCACGTCCTCCGGCAGCCGGCCTCCGAGGTCGAGGCGCACCCGGTCGAACAGCCGCCCGTGGTCGGCCATGTGTTCGGCGAGCAGGTCGTCAGGGCCACGGCGCACCGCCCCGTCGACGGCGGCGGTCACCCGCGGGTGCGGGTCGTCGCCCCGGTAGTGCGGGTGGGTGTCCGCGTAGTCGGTGCCCGCGGCGAGGACGAACCAGGCGCTGTCGGCGCCCTCGACGCGGACCCACCCGCCGTCGCCGTCGCCGTCGCTGAGGGTGCCGCCCTCGGCGGTCACCTGGAGCTGCGCCGCGAACCGCAGGCCGTTGTCGTGGAGGGTGCCGCGTACGGTGATCCGCCCGTCCGCGGCGGTGACGGTGACGTCCCGGTCGTCGCGCGGCGTGGTGACGCGCAGGGTGAAGCCGGTGTGGCCCGGCCGGTCCGCGTCGAACCGTCCGGCGATCACCCCGGCCGGGTGGGAGGCGAAGAACACGCGCCGGTGGGTGACACCCCGGTCGTCGGTGTGGCGGACGGTGGCCAGGGCGGTCCGGAGGTCGAGCGCGCGCCGGTAGGAGCGGGCGGGGCCGTCGTGCGCGCCGGGCGGCAGATCGATCCGGACGTCGCCGAAGGGCTGGTACGCCCCGTAGCCGCGGCGGGGCCGGCCGAGGAGCGCCGCGGCCTCCGCGGGGTCGAGGGACCCGGACTCCTCGATCCGGCGCCGGACCTCCTCCAGGGCACCGGGGCGCGGTGACGGCCCGTTGCCGTGGTCGTAGCCCTTGGCGGAACCGGGGCCGCCGGTCCACAGCGTCTTCTCGTTGAACTGGAGCCGCTCGGCGGGGACGGTCCCGAAGACCATCGCCCCGAGCGCGCCGTTGCCGATGGGCAGGGCCTCCCGCTCCCAGTCGGCGGCGGGACGGTCGTACCGGAGGACGGGGTCCGCTGCCGGTTCCCGGAGGCCGTCGGGGCTCGGGCCGTGCCGCACCGGATCTCCGGATGTGGAGGGTGGCTCCTGCGACTCCTGCGGCTCCTGCGGCCCGAACACGCCTGGGGACATGCCGGGCCACGCTAGGGGTCCGGGCGGTGGGTGACAACCGCGCGCGGCGCGGACGGGGCGGGCCGTCCCCTCGCGCCCGGGCCAGGTGGGCCGGACGGGCAGAGGAGCCGGACGGGCCGGACGGACGGACGAGGTGGACCGAGCGGACCGGGCGGCGAGAGGGCGGCCGCGCGGAGAGCGCGGCGGGGTCAGCCGGTCTGGAACATCTCCGCGGGCAGCGGCTTGAGGAGCCGGTAGAGGTCGTCCGTGATGGGCCGGTCCCAGCTCGCGATGGTGACGAGCACGCCGTCGCTGCGGTCGAACTGCGCGCAGGAGATGCGGCTTTCGGAGAACTTGAGCCGGCGCACGATGAGGAGGTTGTCCTCGTGCATCACCGGGGTGTCCTCGGTCTCCGTCACCCGCACGGACTCGTCGTTGCCGAGCGCTTCGAGGAGTTGGGCCACCTCGAACGGCACCTCGTCCTCCTCCGTCTCCCGGGCCGGGGAGCCCTCCGGAAGATTTCCGATGATCATCGCCGGGCCGCGGCCGCCGAACAGGTCGTAGCGGAGGAAGACCCCCTGGCAGCTTCCGTCCGGCGCGGGCAGCAGCCCGGCCCCGAGGTTGCCCGGCCAGTCACCGGGATCCATCGCGAGGACGTCGAAGTCCGGTCCGGTGGGCGTGGCTGCGCTGCGGCGGCGGAGGAAGGACATGCGGCCATGGTACGGGGCGGCCGCCCGCCCCGGCGCGGGTGGCCGGGGCGGGCGGCGCGCACCGGGGACGGGCGCGGCGGCCGGGCCGCCGGCCCCGGCCACGGCTTCCGCGAGCCGCCCGGACCGCCGCCCCCGGGCGCTCTCCCCGCCCGAACGGATGATGTGCCGGCCGGACGGCGAAGGGGCGGCGTCGGGCCGGCCGGACCACCGGGTAAGACGGAGGCGGACGGCTGTCCGGAAGGGCGCGTGTCGCCCGCCGCGCGCCCCGCACCGGGGACCCGGCCACCGGGCCGGGAACCCCCGAACCCCGGCCCACGGACCCCGGCGCGGTACGCCCGGGCGGAACACGGCTCACCCGCCCGCGCCGCCCTCCGGCGGGACGGCGCGGCGGCGGGCGTGGTGGCGGGCGACCCGGGCGCGGTTGCCGCAGGACGGTTTGCACCACTCCTGCCGGGGGTGCTCCTTGACGAAGTACCGCACGCAGCGCGGTGCCGGGCAGGCCCGCAGCAGTTCCCGGCCCGGCCCGGCGAGGAAGGCCATGGCGGCCTCGGCGAGGACGGCGGCGAGCCGGTCCGCCGGTCCCGGCCCCTGCCCGGCCTCCGCCACCCCGCGCTCCACCGGCCCGCGCTCCGCCGGCCCGCTCTCCGCCGCCCCGGTCAACCACTCCCGCACGACGACCGGTTGGCCGTCCGCCGGCCACAGCAGGCGGGGCACGGTCGGCACCCGGGCGGCGGCCGCCGCGAGGACGTCGAGCGCCGTCCCGGCCGCCGGCAGCCGGCCCGCGTCGGCGCGGCTCGGCGGCCCGGGCGCGACGGCGCGGGCGAAGAGCGCGCGGGCGGCCGTGCGCACCTCCCGTACGGCCCGCAGCGCCTCCTCGTCCGCCGTGTACCGCCGGATGTCCACGGCGCGGGACACCGCCGAGTCCTCCGGGCGTTCGCGCAGCCAGCGGGTGAGGCCGGCAGGGGTGTTCAGGTCGTCGGCGACCCCGCCGTGCCCGTCGTGGCGGATGGTGGCGGCGAGGTCGAGCACGAGCTGATCGTCCATGGTGCTAATGGTAATGTCCGTGTCCACCATTAACGGGAGGAGAGGCGTGACGACGACCAACCTTCGGGAACTCCTGCGCGGGCTGGGGGTGTTCGAGGGCGAACTGCCCCGGTTCGACCCCGCGGACACGCCGTCGTCGCCGCACGAGCTGTTCACCGACTGGCTGCTGGAGGCCGTGCGGGCCGGCGTCCCCGAGCCCCACGCGATGACGCTCTCGACGGCCGGGGCGGACGGCGCCCCGTCGGCCCGGGTGCTGATCCTCAAGAACGTGGACGCGTCGGGCTGGCAGTTCGCGTCGCACGCGCGCAGCCCCAAGGGCCGGGAGCTGGCCGCGCGTCCGTACGCTGCGCTCACCTTCTACTGGCAGCCGCAGGCGCGGCAGATCCGGGTGCGCGGGCCGGTGGTGGCGGAGTCCCCCGAGCGGAGCGCAGCGGACTTCCGCGCGCGGGGCGCGGGCGCCCGCGCGGAGGCTCTGCTCGGCCGGCAGAGCGAGCCGCTGGAGTCCCCGGCGGCGCGCGACGCGGCCGTGCGCGAGTCCCTGGCGCGGCTCGAGCGCGAACCGGGTCTCGCGGCGCCGGAATGGACGCTGTACACCGTGCGCGCCGAGGCGGTGGAGTTCTGGCAGGCCGACCGGGACCGGCGCCACACCCGGCTCAACTACCGCCGGGAGGCGGACGGATGGCGGAAGGAACTGCTGTGGCCCTGACCGGATCCGCGGCGGCCGGGCAGCCCGGACCGGCCGCGCACGAACCGCCCCTGGCCGCCGTCCTCGCCGGGCACGAGCGGCTGTCCGCGCTGCTGACCGGCCTGACGGACGACGACATCCGCGCCCCGAGCGCGCTGCCCGGCTGGTCCCGCGCCCATGTGCTGTCGCACATCGAAGGCATCGGCCGCGCCCTGGCCCGGCAGGCGCGGTGCGCCGTGCGGGGCGAACTGGTCGAGGTGTACGACGGCGGGCGGGCCGTCGGCCGCGACGCCGCGATCGAGGCGGGCTCGTCGCGCACGGCCGGGGAACTGCGGCGCGCCGTACGCGACGCTTTGGCCGAGGCGGAGAGCGCCTGGACGGCGCTCGGCCCCGGCGACTGGTCACTGCCGGTGCGCTACCGCGACGCGGACGCCCGGGCGGCCCTGCTGGCCTGGTGGCGCGAGCTGGAGATCCACACCGCCGACCTCCTGCTCGGCCCCGGCCCGCGCGACTGGCCGCGCGCCTTCTGCGGCCACGCGCTGGACTTCCTGGCGCCCCGCGCCCCCGCCGCCGGACTGACACTGGCGGCGACCGACGGCCCGGAGGAGCGCGTCCACGGCGCGGGATCGGCCGTGCCGGTCCGCGGCGCGCTGGGCGACCTCACGGCCTGGATGGCGGGCCGCGCCCCTTCCGGCCCGCTGGACGCCGGGGACGGCCCGCTGCCCGCCCTGGGCCCGTGGCCGTAGCGGAGCCGGCCGGTCCGGCCCCGGAGTCGCTGAACCTGTGGAACCGCGGACTCGGCACCGTTCCGGAAGAGGTCTGGGACCGTACGGCGCTGCGCGTCCTGATCCTCGCCGGCAACGGGCTGACCCGGCTCTCCCCCCGGATCGCGGGACTGCGCCGGCTGCACACCCTGGATCTCGGGCACAACGCCCTCACTGCCGTGCCGGAGGAGATCGGCGAGCTGACCGGCCTGACCCGCTTCCTGTACCTCCACGACAACCGGCTGGCGGAGCTGCCCCGTTCACTGACCCGGTTGACCGCGCTGCGCTACCTCAACGCCGGCGAAAACCCTCTCACCGCGCTTCCTCCGGATCTCGGTGACATGACCGCCCTGGTCGAACTGCGCGCACAGCACGGCGCGCTGACGGCGCTTCCGGAATCGACCGGAGCCCTGCGGAATCTGCGGGAGCTGTGGCTGCGCGGGAACCGGCTCACCGAACTGCCGGGCAGCCTCGGCGGTTTGCGGGAGCTGCGCGAACTCGGTCTGCGCGAGAACCGTCTCACCGCTCTCCCCGAGAGCATGGCGGGACTGCCGCTGCTGCGCCGCCTCGACCTGCGCTCCAATCCGCTGCGCGAGCTGCCGGAGTGGCTCACGGGGCTGCCGTCCCTGGAGAAGCTCGACCTGCGCTGGACCGGCGTCGGCGAACGCAGCCCGGTGGTACGAAAACTCACCGGGCGGGACTGCGCGGTCCTGCTCTGACCCGCGCGTCCTCTGCCGCGCCGCCGGTTCGGCGGGCTTCGCGCCCCGGCGGAACGGCGCCGTTCCGGGTCCGCTCGCGCCCCGCCTCCGCCGCGCCGCCGGCCCTGCCCCGCGGCTCTCAGCCGAGGTCGAACTCGCCGTCGCGGGCGCCCAGGACGAAGGCGCGCCACTCCCCCGGGGTGAAGACCAGCGCCGGGCCGTCGGTGTCACGGCGGTCGCGCATCGCCACGAAGCCCTCGACGAAGGCGATCTGGACGTCGCCCGTCCCCTGGTCGCTGGACTGCCAGACCGCGTTGCCGAGATCGAGCCGCGGCTTCCGGTGCTCCGTGGCCGCCCGCCGTGTGGGAGTGTCCGCCATGTCCCTGCCCCTCCCGGTCCGTTTCACCCGGTCAGCCTAACGACGACGGGCGGCGCCGGACAGGGTCCGGAGGGGCCCGCCCCGGCATCCCCGGCAGGCAGTGCGCACGGCGGCGCCGGGCCGCCCGCGAGGGGGCGGCCCGGCGCCCGGGACCGGCCGTGAGGTGTGCCCGCGGCGGCCGCGTTCCGCACCGGTGTGCGGGGCGGGGCCGCCGACCGGGTCAGTCCGCCGTCTTGCCGAACTCGTCGACGACCGCCTCGGAGAACGCCTTGAGGTCGTCCGGCTTGCGGCTGGTGATCAGCTTGTTGGGCCCGTCGGAGCAGACGTTGAGCTGTTCGTCGACCCAGGTGCCGCCCGCGTTCCCGATGTCCGTCCGCAGACTGGGCCAGGAGGTGAGGGTGCGTCCCCGCACCACCCCGGCCTCGATCAGGGTCCACGGTCCGTGGCAGATCGCCGCGACCGGCTTGCCCGCGTCGAAGAAGCTCTTGGCGAAGGCCACGGCCTTCCGGTCCAGCCGCAGGAAGTCGGGGTTGGCGACACCGCCCGGCAGCACCAGGCCGGCGTAGTCGGCGGCCGAGGCGTCCGAGACCGTCTTGTCCACGGGGAAGGTGTCGGCCTTGTCCAGGTGGTTGAACGCCTGGATCTCACCGGAGGAGGTGGAGACCAGCTCCGGAGTCCAGCCCGCGTCCTTCACCGCCTGCCACGGCTCCGTCAGCTCGATCTGCTCGACACCCTCCGTGGCCACGAGGAAGGCAACCTTCACGTTTCCCACGTCCTCTCAGCTGCTCGCGTCGCGTTGCGTGGTGCACTCGCCGCGTACCCGGGCGTATCCGGGCGAAACAGCCGGAGTGCGGGGTGGACGGAGGGGTCGGGAGGACGCGGCCGCCGGCGGGGCGCCAGGACCGTGCCGACGGCTCAGACCGCGCCGGGGCCCGTGATGGGCTTGCCGTCGAAGACGCCGAGCCGTTCCCGGTAGAGCTCGATCGGCACGCCGTTGGGGTCGCGGAAGTAGAGGCTCTCCTCGACGCCGCGGTCGGGGCCCGCGTACTCCACCTTCTCCCGGTCCAGTGCCGCGCGGGCCGCCGCGAACTGCTCGTCGCCCACGGAGAGGGCGAGGTGCTGGACGCCGCCGAGGGTCTCGGTGGCGGGCGGGTGTTCGTGGCCGGGGAAGTCGAAGAAGCCCAGCAGATTGCCGTGGCCGAGGTCGAAGAAGAAGTGCGTGGAGCCGCGGTAGTCGCGGTTCTCCACGATCTCGACGAGCGGGAAGCCCAGGAACTCCTGGTAGAAGCGGATCGTCTCCTCGACGTCGCGGCAGATGAACGCCACGTGGTGGATGCCGCGCGCCGTGGTCGGCGGCCGGCCGGCGGGCTCGCGCAGCCAGCGTTTCCGCAGGCGCTCGCGGCGGTCGCGGATGGCTTGGAGTTCAGCGCCCTCCGGCTGCGGCATACCGTTTCCCCTTCTCACCCGGGGGCCCGGACAGCGGGCCCGTCACCGTCAGTATGCGCACGGCCGCCCTTCCTCGCCGCCCGGCCGCGCACGGCCCGCTCGCCGCGGCCACCCGGAGCGGCGCGGATGCCGTCCGTCCCGGCGGGGTTGACAGTGACATGAACACGGGAAGAAAGTTTCACCTGGTGGCGGACCGTCCGGAAATTTCTTTCAGGAGGAGCTGCGATGGCCGACGACGCGGTGGACGGCGGCACGGTGGACGGCGGCCCGTCGGCCGGCGGACTCTCCCGGCGGCGGTTCGCGGGCGGCGCGCTGTCGCTCGGCGGGGCGCTGTTACTGGCCTCGGCGCCGGCCCAGGCCGCGCCGCTCTTCACCGAGGGCGGCGGCGCCCCCGTCCTGCGCCGGGGCTCCGCGCGGCGGGCGGGGCTGCTCCAGCCGCACCTCGACCGGCTGATGGAGGACGCCCGCGCCTTCCTCGGCCCGTCCCCGGAGCACCCCTGGTACGCCGGTGCCGTGGTCCTCGCCGGGCGCGGCCGGACGGTCGCCCTGCACGAGCCGATCGGCCACGCGGTCCGCTACGCGGCGTACGACGAGGAGTCCGATACCGGGGTGGAGTTCCCCCCGGACGAGCAGATCCCCATGTCCGCCGGGACGGTCTTCGATCTCGCCTCCCTGTCCAAGCTGTTCACCTCGATCCTCGCGGTACGGCAGATCGAGCGCGGGTCGCTGGATCTGGAGGCGCCCGTCGCCTCGTATCTGCCCCGGTTCGCCGGCGGCGGCAAGGAGGAGGTGACGGTCCGTCAGCTCCTCACCCACGCCTCCGGACTGCGCGCCTGGATCCCCCTCTACCGCGAGCCCACGCGGGAGGGGAAGCTTCAACTGCTCTGGGACGAGAGCCCCGTCCAGCCGCCCGGCACCGCCTACGCCTACTCCGACCTCAACCTGATCTCCCTTCAGCTGGTCCTGGAGGAGATCACCGGCCGGCCGCTGGACGCGCTGCTGCGGCGGGACGTCACCGGCCCCCTGGGCCTGCGCCGCACCCGCTACAACCCTCCCGCCTCCTGGCGCCCGCGGATCGCCGCGACGGAGGTCGCCCGGGCCCCGTGGAGCGGCCTGGACCGCGGACTGGTCTGGGGCGAGGTGCACGACGAGAACGCCTGGTCCCTCGGCGGCGTCGCCGGGCACGCCGGGGTGTTCTCCTGCGCCTGGGACCTGGCCGTGCTGTGCCGCACCCTGCTGAACGGCGGCGCGTACGGCGACGTCCGCATCCTGGAGCGGGAGTCGGTCGAGCTGATGTTCACCGACTACAACACCGCCTTCCCCGGTGACGAGCACGGCCTGGGCTTCGAGCTCTACCAGCACTGGTACATGGGCGCGATGGCCACCCCGCGCAGCGCCGGGCACACCGGCTTCACCGGCACCTCCCTCGTGCTCGACCCGGTGTCCGACTCCTTCCTCGTCCTGCTGGGCAACTCCGTTCATCCGGTGCGCACCTGGCGCTCCGGCAGCGCGCCGAGGGTGGCGGCGGCCACGCGTCTGGCGCGGGCCGTGCCGGTCCGTCCGGCCGCGGGCCGCACCGCGTGGTTCACCGGCATGGAGAACGGCGCGACGACCACCCTCACCCTGCCGGAGCTGACGCTCAGCGGCGCCGCGCCCCGGCTGGCCTTCTCCCTGTGGTGGGACACCGAGCCGAACGCCGACGTGCTGCGCCTGGAGGCGTCGGCGGACGGGGGCGGGACCTGGCGGCCGGTGCCGTTCACCACCGAGGGCCCCGGCGAGGAGGCCCCGCGGGAGCATCCCGGGGGCACGGCCGGCGGCTGGTCGGGGCGGGTCTGGCACCGGGCGTCCGCCGGCCTGGCGGAGTGGCGCGGCGGCCCCGTACGGCTGCGCTGGCGCTGCGAGACCGATGCCCGGTACTTGGGGCGGGGCGTGTACGCGGACGGGATCCGGGTGACGGACGGCCGCCGCAGGGTCTTCGACGGCTCCCGCCGGGCCGACGCGGGGCGGATCGAGGCGGTGGGCTGGACGCTCTCGGCCGACTGACCCGCTCCCGCCGCGGAGGGGCGCGCGGCCGCGGGGCGTCCGGCCGCCCGTACCGCTCCGGCGGTCCTTGTCCTTGTGCTCGCCGGCCGGGGCCTGCCGTTCAGCCGGCCCTGTCCCGCAGATCGAAGCGGCAGAAGACGCTCTTCCCGCCGCGCGCGCGGGGGGCCCACCAGATGGCGTCGGCAAGGGTGTTGACGAGAAACAGTCCCCGGCCGCGGTCGGCGAGCGGGAAGCCGGGCAGCGCGGCGGGGAGACGGTGCGGCGGGTCCTGCGCCGCCGCGGGAGGGGCGGGCGGACGGGGATCGCCGTCCGTGACCTCCAGGAACAGCCACTCCGGCCAGGCGCGCAGCGTGACGCCGATCCCCTGGTGCCCGTCGGCGCCCGGCCCGGGCCCGCCCGTCCCGTGCCCGTCCGGGGGCCCCGCGCGCGGCACGGCGTGCTCCACGGCGTTGCCGACGAGCTCCGACACGCACAGCGTCACGTCATCGGCCAGCGAGGACAGCCGCCACTCCCGGAGCGTCTCCGCGACGGCCCGGCGCGCCGCTCCCACCGACTCCGGGGCACCGGCGGCCAGGCCGATGCGCCGGCATCTCTCGGCCGGACGGACGACCGCCCGGGCGCCGTGCGGCTCCCGGGGTACGAGGGACGCCGTCGGCGCCGTGCACACCGGCGGCTCCCGTAACTCGCGCGAGTTCATCACTCTGCCCTTCGGTCACCGGCGGAGTGCGGCCCGCCGTCTCATGGCTACCAGTGAACGGCCGATACCGCGCGGGCGGCAGTGTCCACAGGGGGATCACGCACACAGAGGGGTGCACGGAAGGGCCCATGCGTGCAGGGCGTGAACCCCCCGAACCCCCAACGGAACGCGATGAGTTGAACACTGAACGTCATGAACGGGGCGGAGGTGCGGGACGGGAGGGGGCCGCGCCCCGGCCGGACGCCCCCGGGGCGGGAACCGGAATTCCGGACGACCGCCCCGCCGCACCGTGCCGCACCGCTCCGGGCCGCGCCGGGCGCCGGGTCTCCGCCCGGCCGTACCGGGCCGTGCCCCTCCGTGCGCCGCCGGAGGAGTCAACGGCGCACGGGTGCACGCAACTTGCGGCATGACCGGTCCCGTGCGCCCCCTTCGCCGTCCGCGCGCCGGAGAGGCTTCCGGACGGGCGGCAGCACAAGGCGGCCGGAGGACCGCGGTTCAGCGGCCCAGGGCCGCCATGGCCGCGTTGTGGCCGGGGATGCCGCTGACACCGCCGCCGCGCACCGCGCCCGCCCCGCACAGCAGCACATTGGCGTGCCGGGTCTCGACGCCCCAGCGGCCGGTGGTCTCGGTGGCGTACGGGAAGGCCAGGTCGCGGTGGAAGATGTGGCCCCGCGGCAGCCGGAGTTCGCGGTCGAGGTCGAGCGGGGTCTTCGCCTCGATGCAGGGCCTGCCCTCGGCGTCCGTGGCGAGGCAGTCGGCGAGCGGCTCGGCGAGGTGGGAGTCGAGTTGGGCGAGGGTGGCCCGGAGCAGGCGGTCCCGCACGGATTCCCCGGCCTCGGTCCCGTCCGCGCCGACGGGCTCCGCGGGGTCGCTCTCGAAGAGGCGGGCCGGGGTGTGCAGGCCGAAGAGGGTGAGGGTGTGGTGGCCGCTCGCCGCCTGCTCCGGGCCGAGGATCGAGGGGTCCGTCAGCGAGTGGCAGTAGATCTCGCTGGGCGGTGCCCCGGGGATCTCGCCCGCCGCCGCCTGCCGGTGGGCGTCGGCCAGTTGGCCGTAGCCTTCGGCGATGTGGAAGGTTCCGGCGAACGCCTCGCGCGGGTCGGCCCCGGGGTCCCGCAGCCGGGGCAGCCGGCGCAGCAGCATGTTGACCTTGAGCTGGCAGCCCTCCGCGCGTCCGTCCGGGGGCGGCTCCTCGCCGAGCAGCCCGGCCAGCTCCTCCGGCGAGGCGCCGACGAGGACGTGGCGCGCCGCCACCGTGCCCGTGCCGTCCGCGTGGCGGTACGT
Organism: Streptomyces albus subsp. albus; assembly: GCF_000719865.1. Lineage (GTDB taxonomy): Bacteria > Actinomycetota > Actinomycetes > Streptomycetales > Streptomycetaceae > Streptomyces > Streptomyces albus_E. Next base: position 34,409 of record NZ_JOID01000022.1, on the reverse strand, counting down.
CACCTCGGCGCGCGTGCCGTCCGTCTCCAGCCGGGTCACCTCGTGGCCGGTGCGGAGTTCGGCGCCCGCCGCGCGGGCCGCCGCGGCGAGGGCGGTGGTGAGCGCGCCCATGCCGCCGACGGGCACGTTCCAGTCGCCGGTGCCGCCGCCGATGACGTGGTAGAGGAAGCAGCGGTTCTGGGCCAGGCCCGGGTCGTGGGCATCGGCGAAGGTGCCGATGAGGCCGTCGGTGAGGACGATGCCGCGCACCAGGTCGTCGGCGAAGTTCTCCTCGATGGTGACGCCGAGCGGCTGCTCGAACAGCGCCTGCCAGGCCGTCTCGTCGCCGATGCGGTCCCGGAGTGCGTCACGGGTGGGCAGGGGTTCGGTGAGGGTGGGGAACACCCGTTCGGCCAGTCGGCCCGTCATGCCGTAGAAGCGCTGCCAGGCCTCGAACTCGCGGTCGGATCCGGTGAGTTGGGCGAACGACGCGCGGGTGCGGGCGGTGCCGCCGCCGACGAGCAGCCCGGTGTGCCGGCCGTTCCGGACGGTGGGGGTGTACGAGGAGACGGAACGGCGCCGGACGGCGAAGTCCAGCCCGAGATCCCGGACGATCTTCTCCGGGAGCAGGCTGACGAGGTACGAATAGCGCGAGAGGCGCGCGTCCATTCCGGCGAAGGGCCGGGTGGAGACGGCCGCGCCGCCGACCCGTTCCAGCCGCTCCAGCAGCAGCACGCTGCGCCCGGCGCGGGCGAGGTAGGCGGCGGCCACCAGGGCATTGTGCCCGCCGCCGACGACGACGGCGTCGTACGCGCCCCGGGCCGGGGTCGCCGGCCCGGAGAGGGCGGAGGGCTCAGAAGGTGCGGCGGGTGCGGAAGGCCCGGCGGGCGCGGTGGGCTCCTGGGTGTTCCGGTCCGGTGCGGTGGGGTCCGGTGTGGTGGGCATGGCTCTTGTTACCACGCCCCGGGCCGGCTGCCACCGGTCGCGGGACACGGTGCGGGCTGGGAGGATCGCCGCAGGCGGGCCCGGTGCCGGCCCGGCCGCAGTGAGGTGGCGGATGCAGACCTTCCTCCCGTATCCGGGGTTCCTGGAGAGCGCCCGGGTGCTGGACGCCCGCCGGCTGGGCAAGCAGCGGGTCGAGACGATCCAGGTGCTGCGGGGCCTCACCGTGCCGGGCTACGGCTGGCGGCATCACCCGGCCGTCCGGATGTGGGCCGGCTACGAGGAGGCGCTGGTCCGGTACGGGCTGGACATGGTCCGCGTGTGGTGCGAGGACGGCCGCCGGGACACCTGTGCGACGACCCTGACCACCGATCTGACGCGGGCCACGGGGCGCGCGGCCGTCAGGTCGCAGGAGGAGCTCGGGGCGGCCGGTGAACTCCCGCCGTGGCTGGGGGACTCCGGCTTCCACCGGAGCCACCGCTCGGCACTGGTGCGGAAGGACCCGGAGCGGTACGGGCCGCTGTTCCCCGGGGTCCCGGACGATCTGCCGTACGTGTGGCCCGTCTCGGACCGGTACGAGTCGGCCACGGGCCCCGGACCGGAGTGAGCCGCTCCCCCGCCCGCCGGGGCGGCACCGTGCGGCACCGGGCCGTCACACGGGCCGCACCCCGCCCGTCACCGAGGGGGCCGGCCCGGCGAGGGGGCGGCGGGAACCACCGGTTCCGTGCCACGGTCCGCGGCACGGGCGGGCGGCCCTCCGTCCGCCGTTGCGGACCGCGCCCGGCGCGGGCACGACCGCACCGGCCGGACCCGCCCGTCCCGGAGGGAACCCGTCCCGGCGGGGGCGGCGCCGTGCCCGGCGCCGCGCGGAGTGTCCGGGTGCCGCGCCGGCCCGTCCCGGCCGCGGCCGCCCGCCGTCCGCTCCCGGCCCGGAAACCGCGCGACCCAGGACGCGCCTCGGACCGGGGATCCCCGAAGGCCGCGAGATCGCCTTCCCGGCAGGCACGGTCCGGCCCGGCGGGCGGCCGTCAGCCCGGGGCGGGGCCGCGGCCGCGGAGGCCGGCCAGGCGGCGGTAGATCTCCACAGCCTCCGCCGACCGCCCCAGCTGCTCCAGGCAGTGGGCCTCGTCGCCCCGGCTGGCCAGGGAGTCCGGATGGCCGGGGCCGAGGACGTTCTCCCGGTCCCGGGCGACCCGGCGGTAGACGGCGAGGGCGTCCTCCCAGCGGCCCAGCCAGCCCAGGCAGACGGCGATCTCCCGGCGGCTGGCGAGGGTGTCCGGATGCCCGGGTCCCAGGACCCGCTCGCGGACGGCGCACACCTCGCGGGCCTCCGCCAGCGCCTCTGGCCACCGGCCCAGCCGGCCGAGGTTGACGCCGACGCCGTGCCGGGCGCGCAGCGTGTCGGGGTCCTCCGGGCCGCCGGCCCGGGTGCGTTCGCCCACCAGTTCCCGGTACAGCTCCAGGGCCTCGGCGCCGCGGCCCAGCCGGCCCAGGCTGACGCCCTCCTCGTGACGCGCCGCGAGCGTGTCCGGGTGGAGCGGGCCGAGGACGCGCCGCCGGGCCGCGGCGATCTCCCGGTAGACGCGCAGCGCGTCCGCCCAGCGGCCGAGCAGGCCGAGGGCGTGCGCCACCTCGTAGCGGGTGATCAGGGTGTCCGGGTGGTCCGGGCCCAGGATGCGGGAGCGGGCGCCGGCGACCTCGGAGGCCGTCCGGTACGAGTCCGCGGCCCGGCCCAGCCGGCCCAGGGTGACGGCGAGGTTGTGGCGGCAGCGCAGGGTCTCGGGGTGGCCGGGGCCGTCGGTGCGTTCGCGGGCGGCGAGGACGGCGGCGTAGAGCTGGTGCGCCTCGAAGTGCCGGCCGAGCCGCCCGAGGACGTAGGCCTGGTCCTGCCGGACGAGGAGGGTCGCGGGGTGGTCCGGGCCGAGGGCGCGCTGCCGGAGCTCCGCGACCCGCTCGTACTCGCCGAGGGCCTCCCCCGGGCGTCCGGCGCGGAGCAGGGCGGTGGCCGCCTCGTAGCGGCCGGCGAGGGTGTCGGGGTGGTCGGGGCCGAGGAGCCGCTCGCGTTCGGCGGCCACGGCGCGGTGCGTTCCGGCGGCCTCCTCCCAGCGGCCCCGGCGGGCGAGGGCGAGCCCGGACGCGTGGCGGCGGGCGAGGTCGGCGACCGCGCCGGGCGGCGGGGCGGGCCGGCCCGGCGCCTGCGGGGGCGGGCCGGTGGCGGCGGGGCCCGGGTGGCCCGTCCAGGGGCCGGTGAGCCCGGTGGAGACGTCCGCGGAGGCGGCGCGCGCGAGGGCTCCGGCGGCCTTGGAGCCGGTGGTCATGCCGCGGGTCCAGGCCGGCAGCCGCGGCTCGTGGGGCTCGGTGAGCGGTACGGGGCTGCCGGCCGGGTGGGTGTAGCGGGCGGCGGCGAGCCGGTCACCCAGTTCGGCGGCGCCGGCGGGACGGTCGGCGGGGTCCTTCGCGAGCAGGTCGAGCACCAGCCGCTCGAACGGCTCGGGCAGGCCGGGCCGGTGGTCGCGGAGGGGGCGGGGCGCGGTGTCGCGGTGGCCGACGAGCACCGACCAGGCGTCCTCCTGGTCGAACGGCGGGGTGCCGGTGGCCAGTTCGTAGAGGACGCAGCCGAGGGAGTAGAGGTCGCTGCGGTGGTCGGCGGAGCCGCCGGAGATCTGCTCGGGCGACATGTAGTGCGGGGTGCCCATGGTGATCCCGGCGCTGGTCAGGCGGGAGGCGGGGTCCATGTCGCGGGCGAGCCGGGCGATGCCGAAGTCGCAGATCTTCACGGTGCCGTCGGCGAGCCGCACGATGTTGGCGGGCTTGAGGTCGCGGTGGACCACGCCCTGCCGGTGGGTGTAGGCGAGGGCGGCGGCGACCTGCTCGGTGATGTCCACCAGGCCCGCGAGCGGCAGCGGGTGGTTGCCGTTGTCCTCCAGCACCTGCCCGAGGTGGCGGCCGTCGAGGAGTTCCATGACGAGGTGGAGCACGCCGTCGTCCTCGCCGAAGTCGTGGACGACCGTGATCCCGCGGTGCTGGAGCGAGGCGGCCACCCGGGCCTCGCGGCGGAAGCGCTCGCGCAGCACGCGGGCGGAGTTCTCGTCGTGTTCGGGTCCGAGCGGCTTGAGGCACTTGACGGCGACCTGGCGGCCCAGCGCTTCGTCCAGGGCGCGCCACACCTCGCCCATGCCGCCGCGCCCGATGCGTTCGAGCAGTCTGTAGCGGCCGCGGACCAGCCCGGTCTTCTCCACTGCGATCGCCGCCCCCGTCGATTCGCGCCCTCCCCGGCGGACTCCAGTATGACGAGCTGTGTGTGAACTGTGTACGGCGCCGTACGGGTTCGCTGCGGGAGGCCGGAACCGTCCGTGGTGGCCGAGAGTCAACTCCCTTCGCCGTGCGGGGAATTGTCGCACGACGCCGGCTGCCGGCGAGGCACGCGATGTGGCGCACGGCACCCTGGCCGCCCGGGCCGGCGGGCCGCCCCCGGCGCTTCTGCCGCCCCGCCACCCCGGCGTTCCGGCGTTCCGGCGTTCCGGCGTCCGCACTCGGCGCCTTACGGGGCCGGACCCCCCGGCTCACGCTCCCCGGGCGCGGCAGGAGAGGCATGGCCGGCATGCGACGGCACCGGCGCGCGAACGGGCACGGGCGGCGGACCGGAGCACTCCGCGCACGGGGCACGGCACCCGGCGCGCGGCGCGCGGCGCGCGCCGGAAGTCCGCGGCCGGCACCCGCCGGCGGACGCGTACGCCCCCCGCACCCGACGGACCGGCACAGCCGCCGGGCGCACGACAGCCGGCACACGACGGCGGGCGGGCCCGGCGGGCCCGCCCGCGCCGTGTCGTGGTGCGCCCGGACGGCGGCCCGGGCGCCCGTCGGCTGGTTACGAACCGCTGCCGCGGTCCTTGGCCTCGCCGGCCACCGTGCGGCCCGATTCCCGGGCCCGGCCGGTGACGTGCCCGGCCTGCCCGCGGGCCTCCTCGCCGGTGTGCCGGGCGGCGCTCATGGCCGAGCGTGCCACCTCCTCGGCGGCGTGCCGGGCAGTCTCGCCCGCGCCCGCCTTCAGGCGTCCGGCGTACTCTCCGGCCGCCGCCTTGACGGGGCCGGTGGCGCCGCCGGTCCGTTCGGCGAACCGGGAGACCGTGCGCTTCTCGGCGTCGGAGTCGGGGAGCAGCGACGCGCCCAGCATCCCGGCGCCGAAGGCGATGACCCCGGCCGCCATCGGGTTGCCCTCGGTGCGGCGGGCCGCCTCGTGCGGCGCCTCGCGGGCCCGGTGGCCGGCCTGTTCGGCGGTCCTCCGGACGGATTCGGCGGCGTCGGCGGAGGTCTCCTGGACGGACTGGGCCGTCTGCCGGGTCCGCTCCCGCGCCTGTTCCCTGCCGTGCGAGGTGTTGCCCATCACGCGCTCCTTGCTGTGTGAGGCGCTGCCCATCACGCGCTCCCGGGCTCCGGTCACGGCCTGCCGCATCCGTTCCCGCCGCCGTTCCACGGCCCGGCGGGGGCTGGCGCGGTCGGCCAGCTCGTCGACGTCGTGGGCCAGTTCCCTGCGCGTGGATTCGATGCCCGCCCTTATCCGGTCGGGCGAGTCGGGTGACGTGCCCATTCCGCGTCCTCCTTCAAGGTCTCGATGGTCTGCTCCGGCGCGGGGGATATCTGCCGCGACCGGGCCCGGCCCACCAGGGCCAGCACACCGCCGGCGACCGCCCACAGGGCGGTGACGATCAGCGCGGCCCAGGCCGGGTCCATGACGTTGGCCAGGGCGAACACGGCGGTCAGCGAGAGGAAGAGGGCCACCATGTAGCCCGCGAACGCGGCGCCGCCGAACATCCCGGCCGCCTGGCCCGCCTTGGCTCCCTCCGCCTTGAGTTCCGCCTTGGCCAGGTCGATCTCCTGTCCGAGCAGCCTGCGGAAGTCGTCGGTCACCCGGGAGACCAGTTCGCCCACCGAGGGCTCGGCCTCCCCGGGCCGCCGTGCGGCGCGCTCGGCGGTGCCGGCCTCCAGGTCGCGGAGGACGTCCTCGCGGTCGCGTTCCGCGGCCGGGGCCGCTCCGGTTCCCCGTGCTGTGGTCAGGGTCATCTCAGCCCACCTCCGGCGGCCGGCCCGGCAGGCCCGGCCAGTCGGTCTCGCGTGCCGCCGTCCGCCCGGGGACGCCCGGGTCCCGTGTCTCGGGCCGGGTGGAGCGGGACGGTGCGGGGCTCTCCCCGGGCGGTCCGGTGCGGTACCCGGCCTCGGCGGACCGGTCGAGCATCGGGCCCGGCTTGTCCGCCCCGGGCTGCCCGCTCCCGCTCTCCGTCCCGGAGGACGAGGACTTGAGGTCCTTGGCGATCCGGCCGGCGGCGAGTCCCGCGGCGGCGGCCGTGCCGAGGAAGACCCCCGGCTTGCGCCGCGCGAAGGACTGGATCTCCTCGGCGATGCCACCGGCGCCGCGCTTCTCCAGGAAGTCCGCGGCGCGGTATCCGCCGTCCGACACCTTCTCGGCAACGGTCCGGGCCGGCGAGCCGGACGGGGCGTTGCCGGCCATGCCCTTCAGGTCGTCCGCCCACTGGCGGACGGTGCCGGCGGTGCGCCGGACCTGGCTGTCCGCCTCGCTCCGGGCGCGGTCGCGCAGGTCGCCGATGGCCGAACCGGCCTGTTCACGGGCCGTGTCCGCGACCGCCTTCGCCTCGTGTCCGGCGGTGGCGCGCATCTCTCCGGCGGCGTGTTTGGCTTCTCCGGCCGTGGCCGCGGCCTCCTGTTCGGCCGTCTCCCCGGTCTGCCGACCGGGTCCGGCACTCGCATGACTGGCACGTGCCGAGTCGCTCATGGGTGCCTCCCTTCACCTGTCGCCCCACAGGGCGTTCGACCCCCGTCAGCTCTCAGCCCGACGGGTAACCAGCCCCATATGGACAAAACCGGCAAATCCGCAAGGTAGAAGCGGTCGGCCGGTCATCACCACAGGTGAGGAACGGCCACCGCGCGCAGCGGCTCCGGGGGTTTCCGGCCTCGGGCGGCAGTCCGCCGGTCCGGGCGACGTGTGCGGCGGACCGCGAGCCGTCCACCGCACACCGCCGACCACGACCACAAGCACAAGCACAACCTCGAACCACCGGGATCGCCGACTTCCGGCGCGGTGGCGGCCCCGTTCAGCACACTGGTGGGGACGACCGGTGTCGAGCCGCCTGGGAGACCCGCATGAAGATGCTGATCAACGTTCCGGAAACCGTGGTCGCGGACGCGCTGCGCGGGATGGCCGCCGCGCATCCCGAACTGACCGTCGACGTCGAGAACCGCGTGATCGTCCGCCGGGAGGCGCCCGTCTCCGGGAAGGTCGGCCTGGTCTCGGGCGGCGGCTCGGGGCACGAACCGCTGCACGGCGGCTTCGTGGGCCACGGGATGCTGGACGCGGCCTGCCCGGGCGAGGTGTTCACCTCCCCCGTCCCGGACCAGATGGTGCGGGCCGCTGCCGCCGTGGACAGCGGCGCGGGGGTGCTGTTCATCGTGAAGAACTACACCGGGGACGTCCTCAACTTCGAGATGGCGGCCGAGCTCGCCGAGGACGAGGGCATCCAGGTGGCCAGTGTCCTGGTCAACGACGACGTGGCCGTGACCGACAGCCTCTACACCGCCGGCCGGCGCGGCACCGGGGCCACCCTGTTCGTCGAGAAGATCGCCGGGGCGGCGGCCGAGGAGGGCATGCCGCTGGAGCGGGTGGAGGCCCTCGCCCGGCGGGTCAACGAGTCCTCGCGCAGCTTCGGGGTGGCGCTCAGCGCCTGCACCACGCCCGCCAAGGGCGGCCCCACCTTCGATCTGCCGCCGGGCGAGCTGGAGTTGGGCATCGGCATCCACGGCGAGCCGGGCCGGGAGCGGCGCGCCATGATGACGTCCGGGGAGATCGCCGACTTCGCCGTGGACGCCGTCCTGGAGGACCTGGACCCCCGGGAGCCGGTGCTGCTCCTCGTCAACGGCATGGGGGCCACGCCGCTGCTGGAGCTCTACGGCTTCCACGCCGAGGTGAGCCGGGTGCTGCGGGAGCGCCGGGTGGACGTGGCCCGCACGCTGGTCGGCAACTACGTCACCTCGCTGGACATGGCGGGCTGTTCGGTGACGCTCTGCCGGGCGGACGAGGAACTGCTGCGGCTGTGGGACGCGCCGGTGGTGACTCCCGGCCTGCGCTGGGGGCGCTGAGCCGGCGCCGCGGCCGGGGCGGATCGCGCGGCGGTCCGGTAGCCCGTTCGCGTCCGTTCGCGCGCCTCCGAGGCACGAACCGGCTTGCCGGGGATGCGGAGCGGATGGCGCCGACCGGGCGGACGCCGCCGGGCCCGTCCCGGTGTGGGGCCCCGCCGGCGGTCCCCGCACCACACCCCTGCGGTGGACGTGACGCCGGGCGCGGAAGCCGGCCGCGCAGGAGAGCGTGAACCGATGTGACCGACCGAGCCCAAGGGATCGGCCCGTTCACGGCCGAGAGGTTGACGCAGCGTACGCGCGACGGCGGCGGCCGGTGGCGGGCACAGCGCCACCGGCCGCGGCCTGTTGTCGTCGCCGGCCGCCGGGCGGCCCGCTCCGGTCCCGGCCCGCGAGCCCGTTCAGGCCGCCGTGCCGAGGCTCCGGTGGGCCGGGGCCGTGACCGGGACCAGGATGACCGCGCAGTGGGAGCGGCGCAGCAGCGCCTGGACGACGGGGCTCAGCCGCGGGCCGAAGGGACCGGGCCTGCGGTGGGCGGGGACCACGACCACATCGGCCCGCCCGGTGGCCCACAGCAGTCCGCGTCTGCGGTCGTGGTCCCTGCGGCGCCCGGCGCGGGAGCGGGCCGGCCCGGGCGGGCCGGTCTGCCGTATGCGCAGGGCGGTGCCGCGCCGTTCGGCCTCGCGGAAGGCGTAGACGGCGGCCTCGGCGTCGGTGGCCTCGTCCGCGCCCAGCAGCACCCCCCGGCGCTCGGGGCGCCGCTCGTCGGGGAGCCGGTTGCCGCGGACGACGAGCAGCGGCCCGCGGGCGCCGGCCGCCACGCGCAGGCTGACCGAGCCGAGCAGCAGTCCGGCCGCGCCGCCGAGGCCGCGGTGGCCGACGACGGTGAGGACGGCGTTGCGGCCGCGCCGCACCAGGGCCCGCGCGGGATCGCCGACGACCGGGGTGCCGGTCACGGGCAGTTCGGGATGACGCTCCATCACCCGGCTGACGGCCGACTCCAGCACGGGTCCGGCCCGGTCCAGGGCGGGGACGGCGTGGACGATCTCCAGAAGGGCGCCGCAGTGCTCGGCCTCGCGGGCCGCCATGTCGAGGGCTCGCAAGGAGGCGGGCGAGTCGTCCACCCCCACCACTACATGCCGCGGGGTCATGTCCGTTCCTTCCGTGTGCGCGCGAACGTCCGGCGGACCGGGGCTGCCGGGGCCGCGGGGCGGTGGTCCGGCCGGCCTGCCTGCCCGTCCCGCCATGCGCCGACCGGTGCGTACCGCCCGGTCAGTACCGGACGCGGCCGGTGTGACCTGCGCCCCGAACCCGCGGTTACGGGCGCGGGAGCGCTCCCGTTCCCCGTACTCTCGCACCGCGCACGCGCCGTCCGGGAGGGGCTGACCGGCCCCAGCAGGGAGCGCGCGGCCCCGGGTTCGCGCCGGTCCATCGGGGCCGGGCGTCCCGGGACGACCGGGGCCATAGGGCCCTTCCCCGGGCGGGCCCGCTGTTCTTTGCTGAAGACGCACCGGCTGTACGCGGGGTACACCGGGCCGAGAGACAGGTGGACGACCATGGTGGAGGCCGGGAGTCGCACGGCGGACGGCCTGCGCGTACGGCGGATCGACGGCACCACCGTCGCCGAACTGCGCGGCGAGATCGACATCCTGACCGCCCCGGCCCTCTCCGTACGCCTCGACGCGCTCACCGCCTCCCCCGCCCCCGACCTGGTGGTCGACCTGCGGGCGGTGACGTTCCTGGACTGCCGGGGGCTGGCGATGCTGTGCCGCGCGCGCAACCGCGTCCTGTCCCGCGGCGGCCGGCTCCGCCTGGTCGCGAGCGACGGGCACATCCTGCGGGTGATGCGCCTGACGCGGCTCGCCCGGGTCTTCGACGTCAGCGCGGGCCTGGCCGAGGCCCTCGGGTCCCCGGCACCCGCCGGCCTCCCGGTGGCGGCGGCACGGGTGGAGGCCGCAACGGCGCCATGACCGCCCCGCGCGGTTCCCGCCGGACCGTCGTCATCGGGGCCGGGAACGACTTCCGGCGCGACGACGGCGTGGCCCGGCGGGTCGTCGACCGGCTTCGCCAACGCGCGGCGCGGCGGCCGTGGAACCGCCCGCCGCCCGCGTCGGCGCCGGAACCGGCGTCCGGACCGGCACGACGGCCGCGCTGAAGCGGCACGGCCGGGTCAGCCGGTGTCGAGGCCGTCGACCAGGCGGTTGAGGAAGCGGGTGAAGGTGGCCTCCGGGGCGAGGGGGCGGCCGGGGGCGGCCAGGGCCTCGGCGAGTTCGGGATGGCGGCCGTCCGCGGCGACGGCGGCGAGGTAGCGGGCTTCGGCCGCGGCCCGGTCCGGGGACCGCGCGGCCTCGGCCTGCGCGATCTCGTGCGCGGCGTGACCGGCCACGAAGGCCGTGAGCTGGGCGTAGATCTCCAGCCGCGCCGCGCCGTCCAGTCCGGTGGGCCGCAGGGCGGCCAGGGCGTGTTCCAGGAACGCCAGGGTGTTGGGGCCCGGGGTGCGGTGCGTGGAGAGGGCGGCGGGCAGCCAGGGATGCCGGAGCATGAGGGCGCGCTGCCGGTGGGCGATCCGCTTGAGGTCGGCGCGCCAGTCGCCGGTGGGCGCGTCCGGGACCGGCAGTTCACCGCTCGCGTGGTCGACCATCAGCTCCAACAGGGTCTCCTTGTCGGGCGCGTAGCTGTAGAGCGACATGACACCGGCTCCGACCCGGGCGGCGACCCTCCGCATGGTGACCGCTTCCAGCCCTTCCGCGTCCGCCAGGGCGACGGCGGCCGCGGTGATGGCCTCCCGGCTGAAGGCCGGTCTGCGGCCCCTGCGGGGGCGGTCGTTCAGCCAGAGCTGCTGGGGGTCGACGCCCGTGGCGCCGGCCCCTCCGTCACGGGTCACGGTCCTCGTGCTCCTCTCCCCGAACGCGGCGGCCCTTGTGGACGCCATCCAAGCATCCTCTATTCTCGTACAACGTACGAGAATAGAGGAGGGGAACGATGACACCCCGCACCCACAGCCCTGCCCCGAGGCCGGCCGGCTGGGCACCGCCTTCCGCGAAGCCTCCGCCGTCCGCACGGATGATGAGGGCGACTTGGCGCCGCCTCCCGGCCCGACGGCACGCCGCCGGGTGGGAGCCGGGGCTCACGGTGCCGGCCGCCGACGGCAGCCCGCTGGTCACGGATCACTACTTCCCGCGCGCCGAGGGCGACTTCCCCACCCTCCTGGTGCGCTCGCCCTACGGCAGGGGTCTGCCCTGGTCCCCCATGTACGGCCTGCTCTTCGCCGAACAGGGCTTCCATGTCGTCCTGCAGAGCTGCCGCGGCACCGGCGGCTCGGGCGGCGCGTTCCACCTGTGGCGCAACGAGGCCGCCGACGGCCGGGCGGCGGTGGCCTGGCTCCGGCGGCAGCCCTGGTTCAACGGCACCCTGGGCACGGTCGGCCCCAGCTACCTGGGCTACACACAGTGGGCCCTCGCCCTGGACCCGCCGCCGGAGCTGAAGGCGATGGTGGTGCAGGTGGGCCTGCACGATCCCCACGCCCTCTTCCACGCGGACGGTGCGCTCCGTCTGGAGAACACCCTCGCCGTCGGCGCCGGCATGACGTACCAGCACCGGGGGATGGTGCCGTTCGCCAAGGCGACACTGCGCCTGCGGCGCCGTCTGCGCGACGTCACCACCGCGCGGCCGCTGCGCGGTGCGCAGGTGTCCGCCCTCGGGTGCGAAGTGCCTTGGCTGGACGAGGTGATGACGCACCCGGAGCCGGACGACCCGTACTGGCAGGGCGCGTCGACGGCCGGGGCGGCGGAACGGCTGAGCGTGCCGACCGCCCTGATCACCGGATGGCACGACGCGCTGGCCGGCCAGACCTTCGAGCAGTACGGCCGACTGCGGCGGGCCGGATGCGAGACGGCCCTGCTGGCCGGACCCTGGACCCACACCTCCGCGCTGCAGCAGGGGTGGCCCGAGGTGTTCGCCGAGAGCCTCGCCTGGCTGCGCGCGCACCTGGAGTCGGACCCCTCCGGACTGCGGCCCACGGCGGTGCGCGCGCACGTCGGCGGCGGAGGCGGCCCGCGGGACCTCGACGCGTGGCCCCCGGCCCCGGCCGCCACCGCGTGGTTCCCCACCCCGGAGGGCCACCTCACCCGGCAGGCGCCCACCGACTCCCTCCCGCTGGCGTCGTTCCGCTACGACCCGGACGACCCCACGCCGTCCGTCGGCGGCCCGCTGCTCTCCCCCGCCGCCGGCCCCCGCGACAACGGCGCCCTGGAGGCCCGGGACGACGTGCTGACGTTCACCGGCCCCCCGCTCACCGAACCCCTGGAGATCCTGGGTCCGGTCTCCGCGCGGCTGAGCGTCTCCACCGACACCGGTCACGCCGATGTCTTCACCCGCCTGTGCGACGTGGACCCGCGAGGCCGTTCCGTCAACGTCTGCGACGGGCTGGGCCGGCTGCGGACGACCGGCCCGGCACCCGGGCGGGCCGACGTGGAGATGGGCCACACCGCCCACCGCTTCGCGGCCGGCCACCGCCTCCGCTGGCAGATCAGCGGCGGGGCCCATCCGCGCTACGCCCACAGCCCCGGCACCGGGGAGTCACCGGTGGACGCCACGGCCTTCACCCCCGTGCGGATCACCCTGCACACGGACTCCGCCCTGACGCTTCCCCACGGCGCCCCGCCCGTCCGGCCCCCGCAGGCAACGCGCCGGCCCCGCGGCCGGACGGCGGACGAACCAGGCGGTCCGGAGGCGCCTGCGGCGCGCTGAACCGGACGACGCGCGCCGTCGCCTCGCGCACGCGGGAAGGGTTCCGGCGCCCGGCCACGACCGGGACCGCTTCGGCCGTCATGCGCCGGACGTGCGGTCCTCGCCGTCGTCGAACCGCGCCAGCCGCGCCGTCACGTCGTCGGCGAAGCGTGCGAGGAGGCGGGCAAGGTCGTCACGGTCCCGCTGCGGCCAGTCGGTGAGCGCTTCGGTGAACCAGCCCAGCAGATAGGTCACGTACCGGTTGGCCGCTTCCTCACCCGGTCCGGTCGCTTCGATGAGGCGTGCGCGGCCGTCGTCCGGGTCGGTGACGCGGCGGACGAGTCCGCGCTTCTCCAGGATCTGGACCTGACGGGTCACGTGCGGGCCCACGACCTGCATGCGGTCGGCGATCTCCCCGATCCGCAACGGCTTGCCGGCCATGCGGAGCGTCATGAGCACGCTGATCGCGGGGCGGTCGCGGGTCAGGCCCGCCTCGTCGGTCGCGCGTTCGACGAGCCGGCCCTTCGTGATGGCCGTGCTGAGCTGGGCGATCCGGGGAAACACGGCCAGGAAGGCGGATTCCCGGTGCTCCGGTGCGAGCTCCCCGGAGGGCTCGGGGGACATGACATCTCCTTTTACATACCTGAGTTAGGTATCTGTTACGGTGGTACCGGTCACACGCCGGCAAGGGGCCCGTATGGGCCACATAAAGATACCTGAGGTACGCATCTTTCCGCTGCCGCGGTGCGGTGCGTACCGCTTGCGAGCCGGGGGCGCTCCCCGGTGGAGAGGTGAGAAGCGTGAACGACACGCCCCGACCCGACCGTCCCGCCCGACGCGCACAGCGCGTACTGATCTCCGGAGCGAGCATCGCGGGCCCCGCGCTCGCGTACTGGCTCGACCGGTACGGCTTCGAGGTCACCGTCGTCGAGAAGGCCCCCACGGTGCGCCGGGGCGGGTACGCGATCGACATACGCGGCACGGCCCGTGACGTCGTGGACCGCATGGGCCTGCTGCCGCGCCTGCGCCGGGCACACGTCGACAGCCGGCGGATCACCTTCGTGGACGCCGCCGGTGAGACGATCGGGTCCCTGCAGCCCGAACAGGTGACCGGCGGAGAGGCGGGCCTCGACCTCGAGATCCGCCGCGGAGACCTGGCCGACGCGCTCACCGCGTCGCTGCCGGAGCGGGTCGAGTTCCTGTTCGACGATTCGATCGCGACGCTGGACGACGACGGTGACGCCGTCCACGTCGTCTTCGACAGCGGCACGCGCCGCACCTTCGACCTGGTGATCGGCGCGGACGGCCTGCACTCGAACACGCGCCGGCTGGTCTTCGGCCCCGAGGAACCGTTCCACCGCTACCTCGGACGGGTCTTCGCCGTCTTCACCCTGCCGAACGAGTTCGGCCTCGCACATGAAGCGGTCATCTGGAACGAGCCGGGACGCAGCGCGGTCCTCTACGCCATCGAGTCGGCCGCCTCCGTGCACGGCTTCTTAACCTTCACGCACGAGGCCCCGCCCCCCGGCCTCCTCCGCGACCCCGAAGGCCTGCGGGAACTGATCGCGGCGCGCTACCCGGAGCAGGTGTGGCATCTGCCGCGCCTGCTGGAGGCGGTGCGGGAGGCGGACGACCTCTTCTTCGACACCGTGAGCCAGATCCACATGCCCGCCTGGTCCCACGGCCGCGTCGCCCTGACGGGGGATGCGGCACACGCCACCTCGTTCCTCTCCGGTCAGGGGTCGAGCGTCTCACTCGTCGGCGCCTACGTCCTGGCCGGCGAACTGGCCGTACACGCCCACCACACGGACGCCTTCACGGCGTACGAGCGCAGGATGCGGTCCTTCGCGGAGCGCAACCAGGCGCTCGCCGGCAGCGGCGGCACAGTGGTGACGCCGACGACGCGGGAGGAACTGGACGCCCGCAACGCCCTGCTGCGCGACCCCGCGGCAGCCGCGAGGGCGATGGCCTCGTCGCACGCCGAGGAGATGCGCGAGACTCACTCGTTCCTGGTTCTGCCCGACTACGCGGAGGCGCTCTGACCTCGGCTCGGCCCCATCGGAGGCTCCGCGGCCGTCCGCGCGCGCCGGCCCGCTTCCGGTGCCCGGCGCGGGCCCGGGCCGGCGGGCCGGGGGGGAACGGCACCGGCGGGCTCCGCGTCGGGCGGACACGACGGCCCGTCGCCCTGGCCGTCGTCGTCACGCCCGGCGCGCACGCCGCCCGCCCGGTGCCTGGTTAGCGGTGCAAGCTCCCCCCGGCCGGCCTCAGCCGGCGTCCGCTGCGCTCCGGCGGCGGAGGAACCACCACGCGCCGCCGCCGAGCGCGAGCACGCCCACGGCTCCGGCGGCCAGCGGGAGGACGGACGAGCCGCTGTCCTCCCCGGCCGCCGCGGTCCGCTCCGCCTCCTCTGCCCCGCCGTCCGCCGTGGCGGTGTCCTCCGCCACGGTGGCGGACGGCTCGGGGGCCGCTGCCGTCGCGGCCCCGGCCTGGTCATCGGAGTCCTCGGCACCGGAGTCCCCGGGGTCGACCGGCTCGGCCCCCGGGGCGGCCGGCTTCAGTTCGAGGACGGGGGCCGGCTGCCCGGAGTCGTGCCCGTCGCCGTGCCCGTCGCCGCCGTCCGAGATCTCGATCCAGCGCGCCACCGTGCCGTCCCCGTAGGTCTCCACGGTCTTGAAGGCCAGCTTCCGGGCGTCGGGGAGCTGCCGGACGGTGATCTGGTACTCGGCGTCGGTGCCCGCCTCGGTCTCGGGCCCGGCGACACGGTAGCCGCCGTCGGTGGCCTTCAGCTTCCAGCCCTTGGGGGCCTTCTTCAGCTCGACGGCGGAGGGTTCGATGCCGTCCGGCAGTTCGACGCGCAGCTCCGTGAAGCCGGCGGAGGGGTTCTCCGCCTCCGAGGTGAAGGTGAGGGTGACGTTCTCGGCCAGCGCCCGGGCTTCAGCGGCGGTGACGTGGGCGTGGGCCCGGGCGGGGCCGGCGGCCAGGACCGTGGCGCCGAGCGCGAGGGCCGCGGCCGCCGCGAGGCGCGGGAGGGCGTGCGGGCGCGGGTGAACGGACGGCGTGCGCGGGTGAACGGACATGCGGGAGCTCCTCGGGTGAACGGCCGGAGCCCGTCGGGGCGGCCGGCGCGGGGAAACGACAACCACGGTTGTGCTCCCGGTGCGGCGGCCCCCGGCGCACCACGGCGCTCGCCAGGAACTCCCGTGCCGGCGAGGGCGGTTCGACGGAGGCGGCGGTGTCCGCCGGCTCCGGTGCGCGGCCGGTGTCCCCCGCGGGGCACGGGTACCGGACGAGGAGTACGGCGAGAGCCTGCCCCGCGGCCCGCCGCACGGCACGGGCCGCGCGGGCCGCGCCGGCCGCCGCTGAGTCCGCGCGGTGCAGCAGCCAGGCCACCGCCAGCGCGGCGAGCACATGTGCCGCCGTCATGGCGGCCGGCGCCGGATGGCAGAGGTGGACACCAGCGGCCGCCGCCAGCCCGCCGCCGTCCGCTCCACCCGCGCCGTATGCCGCGGGGCCGCCGTCCGCGCCGTGCGCCGCGTGCCCGGCCGGCGCTCCGCAACCGGCGGCGAGCGACAGGGCGGTGTGCAGCACGGCCTGCGCCGCGAGGGTAGCCGCGACGACCACGGGCAGCGGACGGCGCCGGCGCGCCGTCGGCCGGACGACGGCGTACTGCGCGGCGGCCAGCAGCGCCACCGTCCCCCAGGGCACCGGCACCGGCAGCACGGCGTGGTGCCCGGCGACCGCCAGCACGGTGCCGGTCAGCGCAAACACCGCCGCGCGCAGCCGGCCGGACGGCCACCGCGCATGGCACGCGGCCGGGCCGCTGGACGGCCCGTCCGGCGGCTGCGGCTGATCGGCCGTCACGTGTCACTCGCTCCGCGGGTCGGGGGATCGTGCGCCGAGTCGGGGGATCGTGCGCCGAAAGGGATACGGCGGCCGGGCGGCGGCCGTTCAACCCGTCCGGTGTCACTTGGCATTCTCGCTGAGCATCCGGCGTCCCCGCCACGTACTCGTCACAGAACCCGAGCCCGACCCGCGAGCCCGGCCCCGGAGCCCAACCCCGGTCCCGAACCCCGTTTCCGGCCCCTGAGGACCGGGCGGACCGGGCGGACCGGGCGGGGCCGGCGAGGACGCGGGACGGCCGGGGGCGGCCGGGGGCGGCGCCCGGGACGGCTGCCGGGATGTGGCGAGAAACGGAGAGAGCGGCGTGAGCGAGAATCTCGGTGGGTGGCGGCGGGCACACGGCGGTGCGCCCCCGGTGGCAGGCGCCTCCCCCGCAACAGCCCCTGCCCGCAGGGCGCTACGGACGGGCGGCGGCACCCGTACGACGCCGGGGGCCAACGGCACCGGTGCGACGGCGGGGGCCCACGACGCCCGCGCCACGGCAAGGGCCCGCGACTCCCGCACGACAGCAGGCGCGGGCGGGACCCGGGCTACGGCGGTCACAGGCCGAACCCGTGCGGCGGCACCGGCCCGTGGTGCCCGTGTGGCGGGACCGACCGGCCGGGCCCGCGCGGCGGGGCCGGACCGCGCCGTCGCCTCGCCCGCAGCGGCAGGCACCGGCCCGGCCCGTACGGTCGCACCGGCGCATGGTGCCCGCGCGGCGCAACGGAGCGACAGTGCCCGCGCGGCACAACGGACCGGCCGTGCCCGCGCGGCGGAACGGCCCTTCCGTGCCCGTGTGACGCGGCCGGTCCGCGCCGTCACCCCGTCCTCGGCGATCACCCCGGCCGGCACCCGGTCCCGCGCCCGGCGGTTGTCCGCCCTGCTGGTCCTGGTCGGCACGGTCCTCGCGGTGCTGCTCGGCGGCGCCGGCCCCGCGTCCGCGCACGCCGCGCTCCGGTCCGCCGATCCGGCCGGGGACACGGTGCTCGAAACGGCCCCACGGCACGTGACCCTCACCTTCACGGAGAAGGTGAGCCTGACGAACCGCACGATCCGCGTCATCTCCCCCTCCAACACCCAGGTGGCGAAGGGGGATCCGCGGCACGTCGGGAACGACGGCACCGCGATCCGGATCGGCCTCCGCGACGGCCTCGCCCACGGCACGTACACCGTGGCCTGGCATGTGGTGTCCGCCGACAGCCACCCCGCCTCCGGCGCGTTCACCTTCTCCATCGGCGAGCCGTCCGGGACGGCCGCCGTCATTCCCTCCGACACGGCGGGGAACAAGACGACGGAACGGCTGTACGGCCTCGCCCGCTACGGCGCCTACGCGGGGCTGGCCCTGCTCGTCGGCGGCTGCGCCTTCGCACTGCTGTGCCTGCCGCGGCGCCCGGTGCCGCGCCCGCTGCGGCGGCTGGTGGCCGCGGGCTGGTCGGCCCTGGTGCTGTCCACCGTCGCGCTGATCCTGCTCCGCGGCCCGTACCAGAACGGCGACGGCCCGCTGCGGGCCCTCGACCTGTCGGCGCTGCCGGCGACCTTCGGCACCCGCCCGGGCACCGCCCTGTTGATCCGGCTGCTGCTGCTCGCGGTGGCCGGCGCCTGCCTGGCGCTGCCCGCCGCCGGTTTCCGCGGCGGGACGGCGAGGACGGCGGCGCGGACGTCCGGCGACGGCAGCGCCCGGCCGGACCTGGCTCCTGACGGTGCGGCGGATGGCACGGTCGAGCACGCCGCCGACGGGCCGCCGCGGAACCGGCGCCCGTCCGCTCCCGTCCTCGTGACGGCGGCCCTGCTGACGGCCGGGCTGGCCGCGACCTGGGTGACGGTCGAGCACGCCTCGGTCGGCCCGCAGGCCCCGCTCGCCATCACCGTGGCCGGTCTGCACCTGGTGGCGATGGCCGTGTGGGCGGGCGGACTGGCGGCGCTCTCCGCCACCGTCCTCCGGCGTGGCGCCGGGTCGCCGGCCGGGGGCGGGCAGGACACCGGGGACGCGCGCGCGGCCGGGCGCTTCTCCACGGTCGCGTTCGTCTCGGTGTGCGTCCTGGTCCTGACCGGTCTCGTCCAGTCCTGGCGCCAGGTCGGCGCCTGGGATCTGCTGCTGACCACCTTCTTCGGCAAGCTGCTGCTCACGAAGGCGGTCGTCGTGCTGCTCCTGCTGGTCGTGGCGGCCGCCTCGCGCCGGCTGACCGCGCGGCTGCGCCGGCCGGCCGCGCCGGCGACCGCCCCCGTGCCGCTGTCCTCCCGGAAGCCGGAGCCCGTGTCGGAGCACGAACCGGAACAGGACGCGGAGCAGGGCGCGGAGCCGGCACGGGTATCAGAGCGGAGGCCCGAGCCGGTGGCCGTGGGTGCGGGGGCGGGAGCGGGAGCCGCATCCGCGGGCTCCGGAGAGCCTCCCTCCCCACCGGCCGGCCCCACCCGGGGAGACGGCGGCCCGGGGAACAGCACCCCGGCGAACGCCGCGCGGACCGACGGCACGGCAGACGACGGCCCGGAAGACGAGGGAACAGAAGGCGCGGGTACGGAAGGCAAGGGCACTGAAGGCGAGGGCACACCGGACAAGACCGCCGCGAACGCCGGCACCGGAAGCCCTGTCCCGCACGGCTCCCCCGTCTCCCCCCTCTCCGCGCCCGGCGACGTCCCGCCGTCCCCCGGCGGCGACGGCCCGGTCCGGGAGGGCCTGCGCCGCTCCGTGATCGCCGAACTCGCCATCGGTGCCGCGATCCTGGCCGTCACCGTGGTACTGACCGGCACCCAGCCCGCCCGCGCGGTCCTCGACGCCAGCCAGGAGATCGCCGCCCGGGGCGCGGCGGTCGCCGTTGTGGACGTACCGCTGAGCGGCGGCGCGGAGGCCGGGGAGCCGGGGGTGGAGACCGTCGCGAACGTCACCGTCGATCCCGCGCGCGTCGGCACCAACCGGGTGCAGGTGCTCGTCCTCGCGAACGGAGGTCTCGTGGGCGTTCCGGAGGTGCGTGTCTCCTTCACGCTGGAGGAGAAGGGCATCGGCCCGCTGGAGGCGCGCCTGGAGGACGCCGGCGGCTACTGGCTCAACGACGACGTCCAACTGCCCCTGCCCGGCGAGTGGACCATGGCCGTCACCGTGCGCACCTCCGAGTTCGACCAGGTCACCAAGAAGACCACCGTGGAGGTCCGCCCGGCTCCGGGGACGGCGCCGGAGGGCGGGACGGGCTGAGCGCGGGCGGTCAGCGGATGAGCGTACGGACGGGACCGGGGGCCGCGCCCGGGCGCGCGACAGCCGATCCGGCGGCCGTCCCGGCACCTCCGGGTGCCGCCACGGTACGCCGAGGACGCCGTCGACGGGCCCCGGCGGCACAGGGCGGGCTCAGCTCCGCGCCGTCCCCGGCGGGGCCGCCGGGAGCCGGACCGTGACGCGGGTGCCGCCCTCCGGGCCCGAGGCCGCCTCCACGGTGCCGCCGTGTGCGGTGACCAGTTCCTTGACGACGGCCAGGCCGATCCCGCTCCCGCCGACATCCCGCGCGGCGCTTCCCCGCCACAACCGGTCGAAGACGTGCGGCAGTTCGGCGGCGGGGATGCCCGGGCCGTCGTCGGCGACCTCGATCACCGCCGTGCCGTCCACAGCGCCGTCGCGGGGCTCGGCCCGCGCGGTGACGGTCACCGTGTCGCCGGGGCGGCAGTAGCGGGCGGTGTTGCTGAGCAGGTTGCCCAGCGCCTGGTGGATCCGGTCGCCGTCGGCGTGGACGGGCAGCGGCCCGGCGGGCGGTCGGGTCCGCACGGTGAGGCCGGCGGCGCGCAGTTCGGGCTCGCGGTCGCGGACGGCGCCGAGCATCAGTCCGGTGAGGTCCAGGGTGGTCCGGCGCAGGGAGAGCCGGGCGGATTCGGCGGCGGAGAGTGCGGCGAGGTCGCCGACGATGCGGCCGAGGCGCAGTGTCTGGTCGTGGAGGGCGGCCAGCCGTTCGGGCGCGGGGTCGGCGTAGCCGTCGCGGAGCTCCTCCAGACCGGCCTGGAGGGCGGCGAGCGGGGTGCGGAGTTCGTGGGCGACGTCGGCGGCCAGCCGGCGCCGGGCCAGCTCGGCGCGGGTGACGTCGTCGGCCATGGTGTCGAACGCCCGGGAAAGCTCCCCCAGTTCACCCGGCGCGTCCACCCGGGAGCGGGCGGTGTGGTCCCCGGCGGCGAGGGCCCGGGCGGTGCGCGCGACGCGGACGACCGGGCCGGTGAGCCGGCGGGTGACGTACCAGCTGACGGCCAGGGCGAGAGCGAGGGCGCCGAGCGCGGCGGCAGCGATCCAGCCCCAGGCGATGTCCCGGCCCTCCGTCCCGCTCACAGTGGGAAAGCCGAGATGGACGGAGCCGACGGTGCGGCCGTCCGCCCGGACGTCGGCGGTGACGGCCCGGCCGGAGAAGGGCCCGGGCCCCGGCGTACCCGCACTGTCCATGCCCGCGCCGTCCATGCCCGCGCCGTCCATGCCCGCGCCGTCCATGTGACTGCCGGAGCCCGCTCCGCGGCCCCCGCCGCGTCCGCCCGGGGACAGCACCACGCGGCCGTCGGCGTCCCGTACGGTCAGCACCGCTTCGGCGCCGAGGGCGATGGTGCGGGCGGGGCCGAGGTCGGCGCCCTCCCAGCCGCCCGCGCGGCGGTAGGCGTCGGCGGCGGCGTCGGCCACCCGGTCGGCGACCCGCTGCCGGTCCGCCTGGCGTGCGGTGCCGATGCCCCGCTCCGTGCCGATGAGGGCGGCGGCCGTGAGCAGGGCGATCGAGGCCAGCGCGACGACGGCGAAGGCGGCGAACAGCCGCCGCCCGAGCGGTCCGGCACCCCGGCCGCCGCCCTTCCCGGACCGGGCGGCGCCGCCGGCCGCGGGCCGGGCCCCGGACCCAGACCCGGGCCCGGCCCCGCCGAGCTCGTCCCCGGAAACAGGGGCCGAACCGTGTCCCCGCATGGGAGCAGACCCACCACCGTCGTGCCCGGCCCCGGACACACGGGCCGAACCGTGCCCCGGCCCGGACGCAGCCCCGGCCCCGCCGTCCCCGGCCCCGGAGACGGGAGCCGAACCAGGCCGGGGCACGGGCCCCGGCCAGGGCTCCGGCTCCGCCCCCCGCTCCGCGTCAGGTGTCACGTCTCAGCCCCAGCCGGTACCCGACCCCCGTGACCGTCTCCACGACCTCCGTGCCGGCGGCCCCGAGCTTGTGCCGGAGGTTCTTCACATGCGAGTCGATCGTGCGCTCGTACCCGGAGAACTCATAGCCGCGCACCCGGTTGACCAGCTCGTAGCGCGAGTACACCCGGCCGGGGACGGAGGCCAGGGCGGTCAGCAGCCCCCACTCGGTGGGGGTCAGCTCCACCTTGACGCCGTCCATCTGCGCCTCGTGCCGGTCCTCGTCGATCACCAGGCGCCCGTGTCCGTACGAGGCCGCCGCGTCGGACCGGCCGCTCTCGTGCCGGGCCCGGCTGAGCACGGCCTGCACCCGCAGCACGACCTCGGTGGGGCTGAACGGCTTGGTGACGTAGTCGTCGGCGCCCAGCCGGAGCCCGCGGATGCGGTCCTCCACCGCGTCGCGCGCGGTGAGCACGACCACCGGGGTGCCGCCCCGCTCCCTGGCCTCGCGCAGCACCTCACTGCCGTCGACGTCGGGAAGCCCGAGGTCCAGCACGGCGATGTCGACGCCCCTTTCGCCGAGGAGGCGGATCGCCTCGGCGCCGGATCCGGTCGTCACGACCGCGTACCCGGCGCGCTCCATGTAGCGGCGCAGCAGCTCGCGGATCTCCTTCTCGTCCTCGACGACGAGCACAGTGGTGGCCATGGCCCCACGTATACGTCCCGCCTCCCCGGGCTGCCAGGGCCGAACGACCCTCCCTCCGCCACTTGGCGGCCCCGGCGCCGCGATCCCCGTCTCCATACCGTCTCCATGGCGCCGCCACACCGTCTGCCGCGCCCGGGACGACGGTGGGATCACCGGGACGGAAGGGTTCCGCCACCGGAGATCCGAGGAGGAACGCCATGAAGCGCAGCGTCAAGCTCGCCACCGCCGTCGCCGGTGCGGTCGTGATCGGTGGCACCCTGGCCGCCGGGCCGGTGATCGCCGCGGCGAACGACGGACCGGGCGCGTCCGGCGGAACCACCTCGCAGAACGCGCAGCCGGGCCCGCGGCACCAGGGCGGCCCGGGATCGGGCCAGGGCATGGGCATGGGCCAGGGCATGGAGAAGAGGCAGGGCAGCCAGGGCATGGGGATGCGGGACGGATCGTGCCTCGGGGCCGGTTCCGTGACCGCGGACCAGGGCACCCTGACCGAGGAGCAGAAGGAGAACCTCGCCTGGGCGGCCGAAGAGGAGAAGCTCGCGCACGACCTGTACACGGCCTTCGGCGAGAAGTACGACACCCGGGTCTTCGACCGGATCGCCGCGTCCGAGACGAACCACCTCGAAGCCGTCCGGACGCTGCTCGACCGCTACGACGTGGCCGACCCGACCACGGGCAAGGCTGCGGGCGAGTTCGCCGACAAGACGGTCCAGGCGACGTACGACCGCCTGCTCGCGCAGGGCGAGAAGAACGAGGAGGGCGCCCTCAAGGCCGGCGTCACGGTGGAGACCGAGGACATCGAGGGCCTCACCAAGGCCATCCCCGGACTCGACGACGCCCCCGACGCCCAGCAGGTCTACGAGAACCTGCTGTCCGGCTCGGAACGCCACCTGGCGGCGTTCAACCGCTGGCTCGGCTGACCGGGAACGGCTGATCGGGCCGGCGAACGAACCGAGGGCCGGGGCAATCGCCCCGGCCCTCACACCCGTCGGCCGACCGGCCCGTGACCCGGCCCGCTCAGCATCGGAGCGCATGGCGCGACAGGGGTCATTCCCCGGCGCGGCCTCTCGCCGAGGGGCAAGGTCCGGGCAAGCAGCGGGCAGCGGCCCGTGGACCGGCGCCCGGCAGGGGCGCGAGCCGCCGATCCGCAGGCGGGAAGACGTGTACCCAGCGGACGGGGGGGACCGCTGGGTACACGGGCCGCCGGGGAGCTGTCCGCTTCTCGCGGGCCCTGATCGCACGGTGCGCGGACTCCGCTCCGCTTCTCCGTGCCCGGCGCTTCCCTCGGTGCCGTCCTCAGGACACCACGCCCCGGCGCCCGCCGACAGGGCCGACCGGCCCTCCGGGAGAGCCGGTTGGGACTTGCCCGCGCGGCACACCGCACGGCCGCGGGTCGGCGGCCACACCGCACGGCGGGGCCGGCCCGTCGAGGCGCCGTCACGCCACGCGGCCGCCCGCCGTGTGGTCCGCCCTGCGCGCGGCCTCCGCCGCGTACGCGTGCCCGGTGTCGGCGTCCTGCCCGGCCCGGGCCCGGCGCCCGGCCCGGGCTCCGGCCGCGCCCGCCCCGTACTCGTACGGTCCCGGGACCGGGAAGTACGCCTCCAGGAACGGGGTGAGCAGCGCCCGCTGCGCCTCCACGTCCTCCTCGCCGGACACGGTGTCGTTGAGGCAGAAGACGGTCCGGTCCCGCCGCGCCAGCAGCCGGTCCAGCCGCACCCCCACTGCCGGGTCGGAGATGTCGAGGTACGCGTAGCGGAGCTGCCCCGGCACGGCCCGCGCGGTGAGGAACGCGTAGTAGTGGTGGAGGGAGGAGACAACCGACAGGTCGTCGAGGCCGCGGAAGGGCCGGCTCGCGGTGGCGCGGTGCCGCTCCGGGAAGCGCTCCTCGATCTCGTACAGGACGGAGCGCCGCAGCGCGTGCGGGGTGTGCTTCATCTTGTGGCTGATCAACGTGGAGGAGATCTCCTCGATCAGCGTCCGGTTGTTCTTGCCCGCCGCGGAGACGGGGACGTCGCGCTCGGTAGGGGCGCCGGGCGGGATCAGCGCCGGCGAGGGAAAGAACCGGGTGAGTCCGTTGGCGTGGAAGAAGTCCTGCGGGCGGGTGGGGCGGCCGAGGAAGACGTCGTCGTTGAAGTAGAGGAAGTGTTCCGACAGGCCGTCGATGTGGTGCAACTGGCTCTCGATGGCGTGGGAGTTGAAGGTGGGCAGCAGCCCGGGGTCGCCGAAGATCTCCCGGTGGTCGACGATCCGCAGCCCCGGCACCTCGCCGTCCAGCCAGGACGGCACCTGGTGGTCGGTGACGAGGTAGACGTTCCGCACCCACGGGGCGTAGAGGTGCAGGGAGCGCAGGGAGTAGCGCAGTTCGTCCCGGCTGGCGTAGCGGGCGGCGTTGGCGGACTCCTCGTGGTAGGCGTGCCCGGCGGCCCGTGCGCGGCGGGCGAGCCATGCGGGGTCGTGGCCGTCGACCCAGGTGTAGACGGCGTCCACCGGGAAGCGGACGTCCTCGGGGGCCGGCCGGGCGAACTCCCTGCGGGTGCGCACCGGCGGCAGCGGCCGCGCCGGTGGGGCGAGCGCGGTGAAGAGGGATTCGGAGACCTCGACGGGGGTGTCCGCGCGGGGCACCACTTCGGCGGTCCGGTTGTGGCGCGGCGCGGTCAGGGTGGCCCCGCTCTCCTCGCCGGCGGCCCAGAACTCCACGTCGCAGCCGTACTTGGGCCCGAGGACGACGCGGCCCCGCGGGTCGCCGTGGTACCAAGTCAGCCGGATGACGTCGGCCTCCGCGACCGCGCGCCAGGTCGCGGCGCGGAAGCCGGGGGCGGTGCGCCGCAGGCGCTCCCCCGCTTCCACGGCGGTGACGTAGCCCGGGGCGGCGGCGCAGGCGCGCGCCAGGGCGCGGTGGGCGCGCGGGCGGTCGGCGGCCGCGACGGCGACGACCGCGCAGGTGTCCCGGCGGCCCCGGACGCAGAAGTGGTCGACCCCGGCCGCGTCGAGGGCCTCGCGGACCCGGGCCGAGTTCGCGTTGCGCGCCCCGAGCGGGGTCGGGTCGGGCGTGACGAGCACGGCTCTCGGTGCGCCGCCGACCATGCGCAGCGCCCGGTCCGGCCCCCGGAACGCGTCCGGGTGGCGGCGCACCGCGTAAGCCGCGCGGATCCGGCCGCCCAGGGCGCCGGGGGACGGCACCGTGGTGAGCAGCCGCTTGGCGCGGGCCCGCGCGGCGGGGGACGTCCGGGCCACGACGGCCCGTCTGAGGCGCACGGGGACGGAGCGCCGGTAGATCCGGACGGGCCAGGACACCTCGGGGTTGCGGCCGGTGACCGGGGCGGTGGTCGCGGGAGGTATGTGCGGGGTGTCCGGGACCTCTTGGGCGTCGGAGTCGTCCGGCACGTCGGCTGCGTCCGCCGCGTCCGCCGTATCTGCCGCCTCCGCCGCCGGATGCGCGGTGTCCGGCGTGGTGTCCGGCGTGGTGATGGCACCGTCTCGGCGTGTCCTGTCCCAAGGTGTCGTATCGATGTCACGCACGGCAGCCAACTCCCCTGTCAGGGGCCCGAGTCCGGCCTCGGCGGCCGGGCCCCGGGCCCGCTCGGTGGCCTCCCGTGGAGGCCGTTCCCTCCGACGTCCCGCTGCGGGTGCCCTCCCGCCGGACGCTTGATGCCCACCGGCGAGCGATGAACTGCCATGCGACGAAGGGGAATTGGAGTACGCGTCGGCCGGGGGACGGCAAGCCCGCCGGCCACGGGCGGGACCCCGCCGGACGGACCGCGCCGGACCGCGAACCGGGGCGCGTACCGGACCGCGACCGGCGCGGGCGGTACCGGAGCGCGTACCGGGCGCGGGAGCCGCGGACCGGTGGAACGCGTGTACCCAGCGGACGGGGTACCGCTGGGTACACGGGCCGCCGAGGGGCTGTCCGCTTCTCGCGGGCCCGGATTGCGCGGTGCGCGGCTCGGTGTCCGCTGCTCCGCGTCTGGTGTTCTCCTCGGTGCCACCCCCAGAACATCATGTTCCGGCGCCGGTCAACAGGGCCGACCGGTCCCGTCCCCGGGCCCACCGGCCCGCAGCCGCGTACTCCGCGACCGCGCGCCGCGCGCCGCCGTACGCGGCCTCAGCGGACCGTTGCGATGAGGCGCCGGAGTGCGGCCTGGGCCGGCGGGCCCCAGGTGGGCTTGCCGCCGGGGTCGCCCTGGATGCCCGCTTGTCCGACGAGGATGCCCATGAGGGCCTGCAGCACCGCCCAGCCCCGGGCGCGCCGCAGGGTCGCGGCGTCCGCGGCCGGCTGGTAGGCGGCGTGGAAGCGGTCGGTGGCGCCGTCCGGCAGGAGCAGCCAGGGGGCGGCGAGATCGCAGGCCGGGTCGCCCGCGCAGAGGTCGCCGAAGTCGACCACGCCGCAGAGGGTGCCGTCCAGGGTGAGGACATTGGCCGGGTGCAGATCGCCGTGGAGCCAGAGGGGCGGGCCCGCCCAGCCGGGCGCGGCGACGGCGTCGTCCCAGACCGCGCGGACGGCGCCCGGGTCCGTGACGAGCCCCTGCTCGGTGGCCGAGGCCAGCTGCCGGGCGAACTGCTCGGCGCGGTCCGCCAGCGGACCCCCGCGGCCGTGGCCGCCGACGGGAGCGTTGCCGGGGGCCGGCCGGTGAAGAGCCGTCAGGAAGCCGGCGAGGGCGTCGGCCGCCTCCGGGGCACGCGTGGCGGGGGCACGGTCGCCGGACACGCCCGGCACCCAGGTCGTGACGAGCCACGGGCGCGGAAATCGTCCGGAGGGCTCACCGAGGCGCTGGGGAACGGGCACCGGCAGCGGGAGGCGCGGGGCGAGAGCGGGCAGCCAGGCGTACTCCTTGCGCAGCAGTTCGTCCGCCTCCCGCGTCGCCCAGGGCAGCCGGACGGCGAGATCGCTGCCGAGCCGCCACAACTGGTTGTCCCAGCCGCGCGCGCCGAGGCGCACGGGACGGTCGGCCAGGTCGGGGTGCTGCTCGCGCAGCAGGTCCCGGACCAGGTCGGCGGTGATTTCGATCTTGGCGTACGTCATGGGAGGCAACGGTAACCGGAGCCGTCCGCTCCCTCATCCGCCCGGTCCGGCGGTCCTGCCGTGACGCCCCGGCGGACGTTGTACTCGTCGCCGGCGGGAGACCGCGAGCGTCGAGCTGCCCGTCACGACGGAAAGCGTTTGACGCCCCCGGCGTCCGGCGGTCGGATGGCCGTTCATGAGCACTAGGCAGACGCATCCCGGCACGCGGCCCGTCGACGACGAACTCGTACGGCGGCTGGTCGCCGCGGGTCTCCCGGTGCGGCGGGTGCCGTCCGGCGGCACGGTCAACGCCATGTACGGCTGGGCGACGGCATGGTCGTACGCCTTCCGCTGACGGAGGGCGGGGCCGCCGACGTGTCGCCGGAGCAGGAGTGGCTGCCCCGGCTCGCGCCCGGGCTGCCCACGGCCGTCCCCGGGGTGCTCGGCGCCGGGCGGCCCACCGAGGGCTATCCGTGGCCGTGTTCGGTGTACCGGCGGCTGGAAGGAGAGATCCCCGATCAGGCAGCGTTCAATCATCAGCGAGGTCCACGCACACACCGAATTCCTCAAACATGGAAATTACCGATCCCGTGAACTCGCCTCCCAGCGCTCCACGGGAGACCAGAGAATCACTCCACTCGAGACGGAACGGACTGCCCCCATCCCTCTTCATCGTCCTAAGGCAGTCGTAGAGGGCGTCAAGGTTCGATCCGAAATACCCGCCCGGCCCATTGACCGCCTCCCCAATAGCGCAGTAGAACGCATCCCTGGTAACCGCCACGGCACCGTCGAGGCGCACCATTTCGGCGGTCTGGTATCGGGTCGCCCTCAGACCAGATGAAAACCATGCCGTCTGGACTACATGCAGCCAGCTTGCGTGATATTCAGAGGGGTATTGAACCCACTCGCCAGGCGCGTCCGGCCTGTTGGCCGACCACATTCTCCAGATTTCCCCCGCCCACGGGTATTCGCAAGCACTCCCATGGAACGAATATTTAACATCAGGATACCCTTCCCCACCTTCCTGAATATTCGGACTCTCCAGGGCCTCACGAGTGATTCTTCCGATGTAGTACGACCCAATCGACTCCATCTGCCGACCGACAACCTCGAGTACCGCTGATTCGGTTACCCTTTTAACCTTCTTAACGTAGCGGGTGCCGGCGAATACAACCGTCTGTCGCGGTTCCTCGTCGGCACCGATGAAGAACCCCCGCAGGTCCTCCGCCATCAAGAGGATATCCTGGGAGTCCTTGTCGACGAGTCGGTACAGAATTCCATGCATAGCTTCAGACACCATGTGACGCACCCAGATTCCCCACTGTTCAACCTACGCGAAAGGATCCACGTCAAGTCACGGCCCAAGCGGGCCGAAGCCGCGTGACGCACCGGCGGCGCTCAAGGTACACCACGCGGCTTCGGCGCAACAGGTTCTACTTTTTACGCCACCCCCAGTCAGGGAAATGCGGGGCCGTGAAGCGCTGGATCTTCACGTAATGGGTTGAAGTCCACCCGATCGCCTCAACGCCGTTGGAAAACGTCTTCACGACAATGCGTTCGTCGCTTTTTCCCCCGGGAACCCGGTACTCCTTGGCCCCTTTCCACCACGGATACTCTCTTCCCTCGTACACGTCATGGGACGTGAGCATGCCCTGTTTGTAAAGATCGTACGCCGATGCAATCTCAGGCGACATCCCCGACGGCAGTTTGTCCGACAACCGACCATTCGGGCAGTGCTTTTTTGATGCCAAGGCCGGCGTGTTTCCGAACACCAGGTCCGCGGCTCCTGGACCGACAACTGCTGCCCTGCGGACGTTTGGCTCCGACTTGCTCCGAGCCTGGACCGCAGCGACACCCGAAAATCGATCAGCGGCAAGAAGAGGAACTCTGCCCGATGCGAAAGCCTTCGGTCCGCAGCCTGTCTTTCCAAGCCACTTCAGCTTAAGAGCGGCCAGCACGAGACCGGACAGGCAGGACGGATCCTTGTCCTGTAGACACTTCTCGATCTCTTCAGCGCCGATGTACCAGAGGATCAGACGTTCCGTGAAAGTACTTTCCGTACAGGCGTACCCGCCCGCTCCGTCGCCCGCGCAGACCAGAACCGTACCCGGCGTCAGATCCCCGTGCTCCATGTACTTGTCGCGGTACTCGATGAACCGTTTGCGGATCAGTTCGCGAAGCTCATCGTCCGAGAGCGGCTTGCTGACACCATCGGCCTTCGCTTCTTCCCTGACCTGCTCCTTGAACTCCGCGAGCAACTTCTCGGCCGCGATCTTCCGAGCTTCGAACGCGGCCTTCGCGGCCGCTGCGGCATCCTTGCCGGCGGAAGTGGCAGAGACACTCGCCTGATAGGCCGCCATGTTGGCCTGGTAGGCGTAGCCGGACGCGATGGTTGCGGATCTCTGCGCCCGTTCTGCGGAGCGCGTCGCAGCTTGCGCGTCGCTGCGCGCGGCCGCGGCGGCGTCGCGGGCTTTCTTGGCGGACTCGGCGGCACGGTTGGCCGACTCGGCCGCCTGGTCGGCGGACTTGTCCGCCTGCTGGGCGTGCTTGGACGCCTTCTTCGCGGATTCCTGCGCCTCGTTCGCCCAGGTGACCGCTTCGGCGGCGTCCTCGCGCGCTTCCGCCGCGACGGCCTGTGCCTCGGCGGCGCCCTTGTGGGCGAGCGCCGCCGACCGGTCGGCGGCCGCCAGAAGGGTGTCGATCTCGGCGATGTGCGCGGCCGCGTTGGCGTCCCGCTGCTGCGCCTTGTACTGACCGATCTCCAGGAAGGCCCGCAGGTACGACGGTGGTCCCGACAGAGCGGCCTGCGCCGCCGCCTTTACCTCGGGGCCGCCGTTGGCCAGGGCCTGGGCGACGGCCACGCGGTCGTCTTCCTCCCGGGCGTTGTGCTGCCCGGTGGTCAGGAACCGGTGCAGGTCGTCCGCGGTGCCGTCCAGAGCTTCGGAAGCCGCGGCCTTCACGCCCGGCCCGCCCTTGTCCATGATCTGCGCGACGGCGACGCGGTCGTCGTGCTCCTTGCCCGGGTAGGCACGGGTGCGCAGGAATTCCCGGACCTCGTCGACCGGCTTGTCCAGCACGGCCAGGGCGGCCTCCTGCTGGGCGGGCTTGTCGGTGGTGGCGGCGATGTGCGCGACGCTGGCGCGGTCGTCCTGCGCCAGGGCCAGATCCAGCCCGTCGCGTACGAACGCGGTGACGTCCGCCTCGGTGCCCACGAGAGCCGTTTCGGCGGCTTCGCGGACCCAGGTCCCGCCACGGGTCATCAGGTTGACCGCGGCCTGCCTGCCCTTGGCGACCGTGACCTCGGGCTCCGTCGCTGCGGCGGCTTCCTCCCAGAGCTTCCGCGTCTCGGTGTCGAGCTGCTGGATCCGCCCCGCTTCCCACCGGGCGACGGCGACTCGCTCGTCGTAGGCCTTCTTGGCCTCCTCGGCCGCCAGGACGTTCTCTTCCTCCTGCTCGGCCAGGCGTTCCGCGTCGGCGTCGCGGGCCAACTGGGCCACGGTCTTGGCCTGGGTAGACGCTGCCTGCGCGTTGTTGGCGGCCTCCGTGGCGGCGTTGGCCGCCACGGAGGATTCCTTGGCGGCGTCCACGGCCTTGCCGGCCTCGTCGGCGGCCTTGTCCGCCGCCTCGGCCGCGGCCTCGGCATGGTCCGCGGCCTTGTTGGCGGCCGTGCGCGACTGCCGTGCGGCCGTGGCGGCCTGGTTGGCGTTGGTCTGCGCGGCGTTGGCCGCGCGCGTGGCCTGCCCGGCCAGGCGCCTGGCCCGGGCCGCCGCCGCTTCGGCCTCCTCCACCTTGGCTCCGGCCTCGCCCGCCCAGCGGCCGGCCTCGGCTGCCGCGGCCGCCGCCGCGGCCGCGTTGGCGCCCGCGCTGGCGGCCGCACCGGCCGCCTTCGCCGCGTTCTCGGCGGCCAGACCGGCTTTGTCGGCGGCGTCCGCCGCCTTCCGCGCCCCCTTTGCGGCATTCCTCGCGTTCTCGGCCGCTTCCCGGGCCTGCTTCGCCCGGGTGGCGTCACCGGCCGCCGCGGCGGCCGCGGACCGGGCCGAGGAAGCCGCGCTCCCGGCCCTGCTGGCCGCGAAAGCCGCCTGCGCCGCAGCTGTGGCGGCCACCCGCGCCGCCCTGTTCGCCCCCGCGGCAGCGGACACCGCCGTACGGGCCGACTGCGCCGCCCGGTCGGCCGCGGCCGCCGCCCGTGACGCGGCCGCCGCGGCCTTCCCGGCCGAGGACTTGGCCGCCTCCGCCTCCCGGGCCGCGACCTGCGCCGCCTCCTTTGCCCGCTGCGTGGCCTGCTGCGCCTTGGCCGCCTCCTCCTTGGCCTTCTCGGTCAGCTGCGTGGCCTGCTTCTGGGCGCAGTCGGCGAGCTTGGCCAGCTGGGAGACGGTGAGCGTCTCCTGGTCCCGCGCGGACGCGACCTGCCACCCGTGGTCCAGGAACTCCTGGACGTCCTCCGGGGTACCGTCCAGCGCCTGCTGAGCGAGCTTCTTGACGTTCGGGCCGCCCGCCGTCATCAATTGGGCGACCTGGACACGGTTGTCGACTTCACGCGCCTCGAACTGGTCCTCGGTGATGAACCGGCGCCAGTCATCGGACGAGCCGTCCAGCGCCTTATTCGCGGCCTCTTTCACGCCCGGCCCGCCCGCGGCCATGATCTGCGTCACCTCGACGCGCAGATCATCGTCGTACGGGCCGACGAGCCCTCCGTCGAGGAACGCCTTCAGCTCCTCGACACCGCCGTCCAGCGCGGCGTTGGCCGCCTCGCGGACGCCCGGCCCGCCCATGGCCATGATCTGGGCGACCTGAACGCGGAGATCGTGTTCCCAGATGACCGGCAGATCCTCGGCCATGAAGGCCTGGACGTCCTCGTCCGACCCCGCCATGGCGGCCTCGGCCGCCCTCCGCACGCCCGGGCCGCCGTACTTCCACGCCTCGACGACGTCCGACCGGTCGTACTCCGGTGGCTCCTCCGCCGCCGCGGGCCGTAAGTCCAGGCTCACGACCATCACCAGGGCCAGGAGCGTGGCCACGACACCACGCAGACCCGGCAGGATTCGGGATCTCGTCAGCAACGCCCTGCCCCCTTACCGCGACACGAGGATGCGCGTACCGCTACCGCTACCGCGGTGCGATTCCGGTTACTTTTCAGCACAGTTGGCTTCCCTCCAGCGGAGAAACTCGTCCGGACGGTTGGTGATGACGCCGTCGACGCCCCAGGCCGTCGCGTCCTTCCATTCGCTTTCGCTGTCGATCGTCCAGACGAAGACCTGGACGCCGGCCGACTTCAGTTGCTTCACCGCCGCGCTCCGTACCGCGAGGCCGCTGAACTTCACGGCGTATCCGCTGAGCGAGAACGCGCGGGCCGTCGCGACGGGGTCCGCGTCGAGCTGGGAGCGCAACAGCGCGACCCGGGTCTTGTACGGTGACGCGGCCGCGTCCCGGACGATGTCCTCGTCGAAGGACTGGAGCAGGGTGCGCTCGGTCATCCCGGCGCCGGAGACGAGTTCCAGGGCGCGGTCGACGTACTCGGTCGGCTGCGGGCCCTTGATTTCGAGGAGGAGCCGGGCGGGCCTGTCCTTGAGCGCGGTCAGCGCCTGTTCCAGGGTGGGGACGCGGCCGCCGCCGTCCACGGTCAGCCGGGATATCTCCTCGCCGGTCAGTTCGTCGACGCGGCCCGTGCCATTGGTGGTCCGGTCGACGGTCGCGTCGTGCAGGACGACCGCCCGGCCGTCCTTGCTGAACCGCACATCCGTCTCGACCCAGTCCGCGCCGCCGTCGGCCGCGGCCTCCAGCGAGGCGACGGTGTTCTCCGGGGCGGTCTCCGGAGCGCCGCGGTGGCCGATGGCGTAGGTGTCGGCGCAGTACACCGCGGAGGTCTGCTCCGAGATGCGGAGGTCGTCGACGGTGCCGGCGGCGTTCTCCCGGAAGGAGCCCTTGTAGAAGAGCCGGCCGATCTGGAGTGCGCTGTTGGCCCGCCACGGAGTGGTGAACTCGGCGGCCGGCTGCGCCTTGCCGTTCACGAACAACTGGACCGTTTTCGCTGACGCGTCGTACTCGCCGGCCAGATGCGTCCACACCCCGGTCTCTGCCGCGGCCGAGCTCAGCGAACGCACGATCGTCGTGTCGTCGGTGTCCTTCGCATGGCGGTTGAACACCCACTTGTCGAAGGACTTCGAGTAATACAGCTGGAAACCGCTGGCCCGCTCGCCCGCCTGCGACACGAACGTGTAGTTCCCGTCCTTGTTCTCCAGCTTCACCCACGCCGACACCGAGAACGACTTCGTCGTGTCCACCACCGGACCCGCCGTCGCCGCATACCCCGACGAACCGTCCAGCCTCAGCCCCGTACCGGTCCTGCCCGCCACGCCGAGCCGCGCACCGCGCCCGGCCACCGACGCGGCCATCCCGGCGCCCGACCCACCCCCGGCATGCGTCTCCCCTGCGCTCTCGTCGAGCGGGAACGACGCCAACTCCTGCAAGTGGGCGGGAAGTTCACCGTCGGCCATCGACGCGGCGTCGGCCTCCGTCACCACCGACTGGACGACCCGCACCTCGTCGAGGTCCGCCGCCGCGTACTCCTGCCAGGCACCGTGCCAGCGCAGCCGCCCCAGTTGCAGAGCGCCCGAGGCCCGCCACGGGGTCGTGAACTCCGCCGACTCCTGGAGCCGGCCGTTCACGTGCAAGGACACCGACTGCTCGGCGGCATCGTATGAGCCGGTCAGATGGGTCCACACGCCCGGCTGCGCGGCGGCCTTGCTCTTCGCGCGGACGATCACCGGACTGTCGGTGTCCGCAGCGTGCCGGTTGAACACCCACTTGTCGTAGTGCTTCGAGTAGTACAGCTGGAAACCGCTGGCGCGCGCGCCGGCCTGGGAGAGGAACGTGTAGTTCCCGTCCTTGTCGTCCAGCTTCACCCACGCCGACACCGAGAACGACTTCGTCGTGTCCACCACCGGACCCGCCGTCGCCGCATACCC
>NZ_JOID01000021.1 GCF_000719865.1 Streptomyces albus subsp. albus | reverse complement strand
CACCAACGCCGTGATCTTGTTCGCGGCCGTGCGCTCCGCCTCCCAGAACGCCGCGACCGTGGCCGTCACCTCGGACTGGAGCGCGTTGTGCTCATCGATTTTGTCGCCGTCGTACTTCCACTCGTCATCACCCTCCACACTCGCCACGAACGCGGCAGCCTCGGTCTTGAGCCGCTGCAGCTTCGCCGCGAGAGGACGCACCTCGGCGGCATACTCGTCCAGCGCCGACTTGACCTTCTCCAAGTCGTCCGCGAACTCATCCGCCCTGTCCTGCACGGGCTTGGTGGAGGCGAACAGCGCCTCCGCCTCCGGAGCGGTATAGAACGCCGACAGGCCCTGGAACTGGGTGTGGACACCCTTACCCGTCTCGCGGATGTTGTCCGCGTCATTCCCCAGACCGGTGGTGTCCTTCTCCAACTGCTCCAGATTTCCGGTGAACTGGGGTATCGCCTCAGGCTTGATCATGTCCGCTCTCCCCCGTCATGCCCTGGCCGACCCGCGTGCCGCCGTCCGCCTGAACGACCGTGGCGGCGACCGCGATCCGCCCGCGCGGCGGAGCAGCAGCCGGCCTCCCGGCCGTCCGCCACGCACAACACGCTCCCCCGCGCCTGACTTACGTTCAGGTATACC
The DNA here is from genome assembly GCF_000719865.1 of Streptomyces albus subsp. albus. Lineage (GTDB taxonomy): Bacteria > Actinomycetota > Actinomycetes > Streptomycetales > Streptomycetaceae > Streptomyces > Streptomyces albus_E. The sequence continues at coordinate 109,876 of NZ_JOID01000021.1, read as the reverse complement.
AACCGGCTCGTCGCAAGCCAACGTCATGTCAGACGCCTTTCGAGCCATGACCGGTTCCCGGAGCCCGGACAGGCGAGGAGAGGCCACCCCCTCGCCCTTCACCCTCAACGAGCAGGGCTCAGCCCGTCCCCACAGCCAGTGAGGCGGCGGCCCCGAGGCTGAGTTCGCCGACGCGGACCGCCGTCCCCGTGCGGAGGGAGCGGTTGGCGGCCGGGCCCCGGGCTGCCGGTCGACCCGAGCCGTCGGCACGGGCGACGCTCCCGGCGGCAATCGGTTGACCGAGGACACCGCAGGCGAGCTGGGCCGCATCCTGCGGTACTGGGCCGGGAACCTCCACCACTACGCCCTGCGGCCCGGCGACGGCTCGCCGGTCTACGACTCCGAGTACCGGGAGGTCGGGCAGTGGCGCATGGTCGCGCCGGCCCAGGAGCGAACCGTCGGGCCGGGCTCCCCGGGCGGGCCGCTTGAGCCCGCCGGGGCCGACCGCTCAACCGAGGGCGGCGAGACCCCGGCGAACCGCGGTCGCCGTCTCGTCGAGCAGCCGGCGTTCGCGCACCTGCCAGTCCGCCTCGATACGGAACGGATCTCCCGCGAAGCGGGGAAAGACGTGCAGATGGACGTGGAAGACCTCTTGGAAGGCCGCTTCCCCGTCGGCGAGGAAGAGATTGACCCCCTCGCAGCGCAGTCCGGAGAGCCGCAGCCCCCGGCCGAGGCGATGGGCCGCCCGCCATACCCGCGCGCCAACCTCTTCCGGCAGGTCCTCCAGCCCTTCGGCGTGGGACTTCGGTACGACCAGGAGATGCCCCGGGGTGACGGGCTGGAGATCCATGAAGGCCAGCACCCAGTCGTCCTCGTACACGACGCTCGCGTCGGCCCGGCCCTCCGCGATCGCGCAGAACACACACCCGTCACCCGGCACCTCGACCACCCCGCCCCGCTTCCGACGCACTCGTCCGGCCGCCCACGACATCAGACGCTCGCCTCACCGGGCCAGCGGTTTTCGCCGTCGCCCCGTGACCGGCTCCGTCTTCGGCCGGTGGACCGGACACGGACACTGAGCCCTTTCCGGCCTCACTCCGCACCGCCGACCAGGGGCGACACCCGTTGTCCCCCAGTCGGCGGGCTCCGGCAACAGCCGGAAGGAGTCTCGCTGTCGGCCCTTGCTGCTATTGATGAGCCGTGACCGCATTCCGTGACTTCAACTTCAAGCTCCTTGTCGTCGAGAAGCTCATGTACTGGGACAAGACGCTCACGCCGCCCTTCAGCATGCGGGAGCACATGCGGGCGCGCGGTGTCGAGGACCTTCATACCTACGTCGAGGAGCACGGGTTGGAGTACACCGTCCTCGACGAGGCGCGCGCCTACTTCGAGGCGCTGGAGATCCCGGCCGGGCTGCTCGCCACCGTGGAGGAGCTGACGTTCGACGGCGGCCACCAGGTCTTCATGGAGTGCGCACCGGTCTGGGACGGCGAGGACGACCTCTTCGACGTGCGCAGCCTCGACGATCTCGATCTGCTGCCCAACCTCAAGCTCTTCACCGGGGCGGAGATGCTGGAACTCATGGTCCCCGGCGGGCTGGAGATCCTGACGGCCCGGGGTATCGCCGTGCGCTAGCTGTAATGACCCATGGGCCCCCCAACCCGCGGCAGCAACAGCAGCCGCCGCGGGTTGGGTGACAACGCCTCTCAGTTCGTGGTCACGTTGCGGCGCCTGTTGTGGATCAGAAGAGCCAGTCCGCCGAGCACGAGGACTCCTCCGGCCGCGGCCGGCCACAGGGTCGCGCCGGTGTTGGCCAGACCTCCCGCGGCCGCTCGCGGCTGAGGCTGTGCCTGCTCGGACGGGGTCTCCTCGCCGCCGGTCGCTGCCCCGGCCCCTGCCTCTGCCTCTGCCTCTGCGGAGTTGGTCGCCCCCGACTTCGCTGCGACGCCGCCGGCATCGTCCGATGCCTCGGCCGCCTGCGTGGGAGTGGCCACGTCACGGGGTTCGGCCGAGGAGGGCGGGGTCTGCCGGCCGTCGGCGGCGCCGGGCCCGTCGGCCTGATCCTTGTCGGTGGACGAGTCCTCGGGAGCCGGCTCCGGTTCGTCCCGCGGCTCCTCCGGCTTCTGGGGCTCCTCCGGCTTCTGGGGCTTCTGGGGCTCCTCCGGCTCTGCCGGCTCCTCGGGCTTCTGCGGCTCCTGCGGCTGCTCAGGCTTCTGGGGCTCTTCCGGCTGCTCCGGCTTCTGGGGCTCCTGCGGCTCCACCGGCTGCTGGGGCTCCTGCGGCTGCTCGCCGGCGCTGGCGCCGCACTGCCGCCCGGCGTTGACGCAGTCGACGACCTCGTCCATCAGGTCTTCGTCCATGACGTTGATGAAGTCGTCGTGATCGGTGATCGGCTTGTGCAGCTGCTCCGGGAAGCCGTCCACCGCGTACGGATTCTTCACCCGGCCGTTCTCGACGACCGGCGCCGGTACGTCGTACACCAGGCGCATCGTCAGCTGGGGGATCGCCTTGAAGCCGTTCCGGCAGTTGCCGTCGGCGTCGGCGAAGTCCACGTGCGCGCGATGGTTGGCGCTGTCGATGTTCTGGCCGTCCCAGCAGCTCTGGAAGGCGAACGACCGGACCACGCTGCTGCCCTGCGGGCAGACCGGGTACTTGTCCGTCAGCTGCACCTTGTCCTCGAAACCGGTGCAGCTCCAGTGGGCGTTGGCGTTCGCCGTGCCGTTGGTGAAGGCCTTGGCGTCACCGGTGATGATCCGCAGGAACTTCGGCATCGCCACGACCTTGCCCGTCGGGCTGCCGACGTACTTGATCTCGGCCTGGTCGGCCGCCAGGATCCTGCCGACGTTGCCCTCCAGGCCGCCGCCCTGCTGCCCGGCGTCGAACTCCTGCGTGCCGTCCTGCACGCGCAGGACCGGCCAGTAGTACGAGGACTTGTCGTCCTGCTCCGAGCAGCTGGTGTCGGCCTTCACCAGACTGTCGTTGTCGGCGAAGGCGTCGACGTCCTGGTTGCCCACGTAGTCATGGAGGTGGTGGGCACCGTTGGCCACGCCGGGCGCGACGATCACGTTGTCGGTGTTGAACACCTTGTTCTCGTTGACGCCGCAGTCGACGGTGAACGTACCGGTCGAGGCGTCGCCGGTCTCCCGGGGCTTCGCCTGGACGTTCGGCTGGACCTTCGTGATGTCGACGAAGTCCTCGGCGACCGGCCCGGCCGCGCCGTTGCCGTTGTCGTCCGGCTGTCCGCCGGCCTGGCCGTCGTCGTCCTGTCCGGTGCCGGGGGCGGCGGTCCCGGCCTCGCCGCTGCCGTTGTCGCCGTCCTGGCCGCCGTCGTTCTCCCCCGCCTGGGCGGGGGCGATTTCGGTACAGGCGGCGAGGCCGTCCAGCGATGCCGGGGGCGTGGCGCCCGCCTGCTTCAGAGCGTTCCCGATCTCGCCGATGACCGCGGCGCGCTGTTCGCTCAAGGGCTTCAGGATCGTGTCCCGGACGTGGTTCACGTCCTGCGCCTGCTCCTGGCGGGTCGAGGTCAGCCGGTCGTACGCCTCGGTGATCTGCTGGTCGAGTTTCGCCAGCGCCTTGTCGACGTCCGCGCGCGCCGCGTCCGGCACGTCCGTGAGCTGCTGCCCGACGTCCGGGCAGGAGATCGTGGCCGCCCCCGGGTCGCCGCCGCTCTGCCCCTGGACCCGGGAGCCGCCCGAGTCGCCTCCCGTCGCGGAGGCGACGGCGTTCACGGCCACCAGCCCTCCTCCGCCCAGTATCAGCGCGAACGCTGCGAAGGTGCTGCGCCGTGCGCCCGTGGGGCGTCTGCGCTTGTTGCGTCTCACGGATGTACTCCTACGCGTCGTGACCGGCCGGCGTGATGCTGTGCTTCCTGTACGGAGCGGAGACCGGCGGTGTTCAAACGCGCGCGGATTCACGGCGGGCCTCGTACGAGACGGAGTTCGGGGGACCGCGGAGCCGGGGCCGGGGCGGGCTTCCGGCAAGCGACGGGGGCGGAAGGTGCCCGGGCCAGGTCGCTCCCGGGCAACATCCGGAGTCCGCCGCACCCGGTGGCCCGGGTCCGCTCTTGCGCCCGGGGCCCGATGAGGCACCTCACCGGGCCCCCGACGGGGCAGCGCTCAGGCCGTGGAGCGGGCGGGCCCGAACTCGCCGGTCCGGACGGGCGTTCCGGTCATGCGCGTGTGGCGCGCGCGGTGGAGGTTCTCGTCGACGATGGAGCGGTCGGCCGGTCCCTCACGCGTCAGAGCGGGGCGAGGCGGGCCTTGAGGAGGCAGAACGCGTTGCCCTCCGGGTCGGCCAGGACGTGCCAGCCCTCGTCCCCCGTCTGGCCGACGTCGGCCGGGCGCGCACCGAGCTTCAGCAGGCGTTCGAGTTCGGCGTCCTGGTCGCGGTCGGTGGCGTTGACGTCGATGTGCAGCCGGGGCGTGCCGTTCTCCGGCTCGTCCCTGCGGCTGAGGATGATCGTCGGCTGCGGGCCGCCGAACCCCTCGCGCGGCCCGATCTCCAGCATCTCGTTGCCCTCACGGTCGAGCACGACGAAATCCAGGACCTCGCACCAGAACCGCGCCAGCGCCTCCGGATCGCGGCATTCGAGCACGAGTTCACTGATACGGCATGCCATGAACGAAACCCACTCTCGGCTCGGGGAAACCGCCGGGCAGACCGCACGTGACCGCAGGGGCTGCCGGCAGGCGGACAACCCGGCGACCGTACCGAACGAGGCGAGCACGGGCGACGTGATTTTCGCGGTTCGGCCTCCGCACCGGCGGCCAACCCACTCCCCTGTGCGGCCGTTCCTGCACGCCTTCTTTCGAAGGCCGGTCGCGATGGTGCGGTCGGGCCCGGTGGCGACGAACGGGTTGAGGGCCGGCGAAGGCCGGGCACGGGCACGAAGGGCTTCCTGTCCCCGCCGCGTCACGATGGGCCGGCGCGAACTCCGGTCTCCTTCCTGTTCCGCCGAGCCGGTTACTCCTTCTCCTTCTCGCCCTTGCGGTCCGTGCGCCGGCCAGGAGCCGGACCGGAGGTGAGGAGCCTGGTGACGGCGCCGTTGCCGGCCGAGCTCTGCAGGGAACGCATCCGCGCGACGACCGCGTCACCGGCCGACCGCTGCACGGCCGAGTCCGATGCCGTCCCGCTGCTCCGGCCACCGACGGACGGGGCTGTTTCGGCTCCCGCCGCGAACGCGGCGCCATCGGCCGCCGCCGTCCGTTCGGAGCCCTGGTCCGGACTGGTCACGGTGACCCCGGCGCCGTTGTCGTTCCCCGTCTCGCGCACGCCTCTCAGATTCTTGTCGACGTGCCCGAGTTCGTGACCGATGACCTCCCTGTCGGCGGCCGCCCCCGGGCCCAGGAAGACCTGGGTCCCCACCGTCATCGCCCGGGCGCCCAGTGCTTCGGTCGCGCGCTGCGCGACAGGGTCGTCATGGATGCGGGCCGCGGAGAAGTTGTTCTGGTAGAAGGCGTCCGCCTCGGCCTGCAGTGCCCCGGGAAGCGGCCGGCCCGGCGAGGAGGACACGGCGGACTGCAACAGAGCGCTCTGCGTGGCCGGATCGGCGCCACCGACGCCTTCGTGGCCGCAGCCGGCGCCGTGAGTGTGCTGGTCCTGGTCCTCGGCGCGGGCGACGGCCCCGGGACCCGCCAAGCGCTGGATCAGCGTGATCTCCGCGGAGGTCAGCGGGCCGCGCGCCGGCGTGCCGCGGCCGGGGGGTGCTTGACGTGGACTCCGCGCGCCGGCGGCGTCCCTGTCCGACTGGTCCGACCGCGAGCGCATGCGTTCCACCTTCGTTCGCCGGGATGAAGCTGTTGCACCCTTCATCACGGCACACGCGGTGCCGCGGCGCAAGAGACGGCCGCGTGCGCACACGGGCAGATCCGGATGCCCCGAAGGGCGGTGCGGTGAGCCCCGGCCGGGTTCCGCGCTTCCGCCGTCGCACCGCCGGCGCGGTATCCCGGTCATGTACCCGGCGGGCGGCTTCGGGCCGGCGAGCGCGCCGGGGCGCCTCGTTGCTCCGCGTCAGGACGGGGCGAGGACGCAGAACGCGTGGCCTTCCGGGTCGGCCAGGCACGTCCACGGAACGTCGCCCTGGCCGAGGTCGAGGTCGGTGGCGCCGAGGGCCCGGAGCCGGGCCACGTCCGCCTCCTTGTCGTCACCGGGGTACGGCTGCAGGTCGAGATGGACCCGGTCCGGCACGGTCTTCGCGCCGGGCGTGCGGAGGAACTCCAGGTACGGGCCGACGCCCTTGGCGGAGCGGAACACCGCCTGATCGCCGGTCACCTCGCACAGGGTCCAGTCCGTCGCCTCACCCCAGAACCGGGCCATGGCCGGCGGGTCCGCGCAGTCGACCACGACCGCGGCGACCGGCCCGGTGTCCCGGTAGACCTCCCGGGGCTCCAGCACGCAGAACTCGTTGCCCTCCGGGTCGGTGAGGACCGTCCACGGCACGTCGCCCTGGCCGACGTCGGCGGGCGTCGCCCCGAGCGCCTTGAGCCGCTCGACCAACTCGGCCTGGTGGGCGGCGGAGGTGGTGGCGAGATCGAGGTGCAGGCGGTTCTTCGCCGTCGTCTTGGGTTCCGGGACGGGAACGACGTCGATGCCGAGGGCGGCCGGGTCCGGCCAGGCGAGGCCGTCGACGGATCCGTCACCGGGTTGGCCGGCGGGTCCGACGTAGGTGGTCACGCCGGGGCTGTGAGCGGTCCAGCCGAGCGCCTCCGCCCAGAACCGGCCGACCGCCGGGGCGTCAACCGCCTTGATGTTCACCTGCACGGGTCGCAGTGCCATGCCGGCGATCCTAGGCGCGCGCTCGGCCATCGCGTCCGCAGCCGAAGGCCCGGGGGCGCCGATCCGGTCGCGCCCTGCCCGTCGCACTACCGCTTGTCCCCCTCGGCGACTCGGTACGGTGTGCGGGTCGCACCGATCGGAACGGTGCGGCGGTGCTCAAGGGAGGGGGCCGGGCAACGATGGAGGCGGCGGACGTCCCGCGTGCGGTCGGCGCGGCCAGGTCGATCGCCTCGTCTCTCGGTCTGACGACCGACGACGCGATCGTTCTTCACGACTCCAACAAGCTCACGCTGCGTCTGCTGCCCTGCGACGTCCTGGCCCGGGTGGCACCCGCGGCGCGGCAGGTCGCCCGGTTCGAGATCGATCTCGCCCAGCGGCTCGCCGCATCCGGATGCCCTGTGGCTGTTCCCGATCCACGGGTGGAGCCCCGCGTCCACGAGCGTGACGGCTTCGTGGTCACACTCTGGTCCTACTACGAGCCCGTGACACCTCATGAGATCTCACCAGCCGCCTACGCCACGGCACTTGAGCGGCTGCACGCCGGTATGCGCGGGCTCGATGTGCCGGCGCCGCACTACACGGATCGAGTCGAGCAGGCTCAGCGGCTCGTGGCGGACCGGAACCGGACTCCGGCGCTCGCCGACGCGGACCGGGAGCTGCTCGGCGACACGCTCCGGCGCCTGAGACGGGTGATCGTCGAGCGTGGCGGCGCCGAGCAGTTGCTGCACGGCGAGCCGCACCCGGGCAACGTCCTCACCACGGAGAACGGGCTGCTGTTCGTCGACTTCGAGACGTGTTGCCGTGGCCCCGTCGCATTCGACCTCGCCCATGCGCCCGAGGAAGTCGGCGAGCACTATCCGGGTGTGGACCAGGACATGCTGCGCGAGTGCCGGATCCTCGTACTGACGATGATCACGGCGTGGCGCTGGGACCGGGACGACCAGCTCCCGGACGGGAGCCGGCTGGGCACGGAGTGGCTCGGCAGGATCCGGGCGGCACTCGATCGCGACGGCCCGGATGTGTTTGGCTGATGGCCTGCGTTCACGGCCGCGGCCGACCCGCTGTTCGTCGTGTCGGCGGAGCCGGCCACGTCGGCGACCGACGGGTGGACGGGCCCGCGACGCCTCTGATGGAGGCGGTTCCCCGGGTCGAGAACGTGGCTGCCAGGAGATTCGTCCGCCTGTCGGCTCACCCGCCCTGTCGCTTGCCGGGCCGGAGGGGCAGGCGGGCCACATGGAGGAGTCGAGTCGAGTTGTTGCGTTGTGAAGCGGTCGGCAAGCGTTACGGCGGAGGACTGTGGGTCCTCCGCGACGTGGACCTGCAGGTCCCGCCCGGCGACGTCCTCGCGGTGGTGGGCCACAACGGTTCGGGGAAGTCGACCCTGCTGAGAATCCTCGCGGGGCTGTCCCGGCCGACCTCCGGGAGCGTGTCGGGCCGGCCACCGCGCATCGGTTACGTCCCGGACCGCTTCACCGCCCACGACCGCATCCCGGCGATCTCCTATCTCACCCACATGGGGCGTGTCCGGGGCATGTCGGCACCAGCCGCCAGCGCCCGCGGCCGTCACCTGCTGGAGCGGCTGCACCTGGTGGGCGGGCGGAACGCGCCGCTGCGCACCCTGTCGAAGGGCAACGCGCAGAAGGTGGCGCTCGCCCAGGCCCTGCTCGTCCAGCCCGACTTGCTGGTCCTCGACGAACCCTGGTCGGGTCTCGACGCCTCGGCCCACGGCGTTCTCACCGAGGTCATCGGTGAAGTGGCCGCACAGGGCGGGGCGGTGGTGTTCACCGACCACCGCGAGGCGATCACGGAGTCGCACGCCGACGGCGTCTACGTCATCAGCGACGGCCGGGTCACCCGGCGCGACGGCCGGCAGACCGGAAGCCGTGCCCCGATGGTGGAGGTGGTCCTGACCGCGCCGCCCACCGGCGTCATGCCGGACGAGGTGGACTGGTCCGCGTTGCCGGGTGTGGTGGACACCTCCCGGAGCGGCGGGGAGGTCGTGCTGCGGGTCGCGCGGGAGCACTCGGACGCCGTCCTGCTGACGGCGCTGCGGCACCGGTGGTCGGTGGTCGGCCTGGCCGGGGCCGCGGACGGTCCCGGTTCCCGGGTCGACGCGAAGAGGACCGCGCTGTGATCGCCCTGGTCCGCTACCAGTCCACGGTGCTGCTGCTCTCCCAGCGCTACCTCGCGCCGCTGCTCCTGTTCCTGGGCTTGGTCACCGTGCTGACCAGCAACGACACCGGCCCGCTCACCGCGACCTACGCCGCCGTGGCCGTGGCCGTGTTGCTGTGCTCGGCCTGGCTGACCATGGCCCTGATCGCTCTCGAGGACCAGCCGCACCGCTCGATCGTCGTCGTCAGCGCCGGCAGCCATCTGCGCGTCCTGCTCGCGACGGTCGCGACAGCCGCGGTGTGGTGCCTGCTGCTCACGGCTGCCGGGCTGGTGCTGCCGCTGCTGCTCGGGACCCACACCGCCGGCCCCGAGGACCTGCTGCTGGGGACCATGGCCCAACTCACCTGCGCCTTCACCGGTACGGCCATCGGTCTGGTCTGCTCACGGCTGGTCTTCCACCGCCAGGGCTACGCGCTTGTCCTCGCCCTGGTGCTCCTGCTGTCGGTTCTGCTGGGCAAGGGCGTCTCCCCGGTCAACATCATGCTCACCCATCTGCAGAACGCGCCGGACTCGGCCGCCGCCGTGGCGCCCACGGGCGTCCTGCTCGCCGTCGCCGCGGGCTTGCTGGCGACCGCGGTCGCTGCCACCCGGGCGATCACCCGCAGAAGGGCCTGAGCCCCCGCGGGTGTGCCGGCGCCGGCCGGCCCGAGCGGCCCGCCTCGTCCCGAGTCGCCTCCGTGTCGTCTCCCGCACGGCCGGCCGGTCAGCCGGGGATCCGCCAGAGCTGGGCGCTGTTGCCCGAGGCGCAATCGGTGAGGGTGGGCCGGCGGCCGGCCCCGTGGCTGGTCAGGCAGTCCAGGCCGCCCTTGATCCGGTACATGCCGGAGGACGCGCTCTCCACGGACCAGTAGGGCGAGCCGTTGAGCGTGCCGTACGAGAGGACGACGCCCCCGCTGCTCGTCCGCGCCAGCATGTGGCCCTCGGTGTTGCACGGCTGGAAGGTGTCGTGCGCCTTGCTGATGCGTACCCAGCCGTACCTGGTCACTCCGCCCATGGTCATCCCGGTGCCGGGCTCCAGGCTGTCCTCGGCCAGGCCGAGCTTCTGACCGTCACCGGCGTTGACGACGGACCCCCAGCCGGCGCCCCCGCAGTCCGACGGCCTGCCCGTGTCCGCTCCCCCGTCCGGGGCTCCGCTCCCGGAACCCGCCCCGCCGTCCGGAGACCCGCCCGGCCCGCCCGAACCGTCGGAGCCGTCCGAGCCGTCGGTGGAGCCGCGCGCATCACCGACGCTCTCCCCACCGCCGCCGCTCCTCCCGTCCGGCGCCTCCCGCCCGGCGGCGACCGCTCCCGCCGCCGCGGCCCCGGCTCCGTCCGGCTTCTCCCCGTCGCGGCCGTCGGCGGGGCCGTCACCGCGGGTACCGTCCTCGCGACCGGAGCCGGCCGGTTCACTCGCGCCGGCCGACTCCGGCGTGTTGGACGGCCCGGTGACGGACGGCCTTCCGCCGGATTCACTCGCTTCCGGCTTTCCGTCCGGCGGCGCGAGCCACAGCAGCACCGGAGTGCCGACGGTGACCACCAGCACCATGCCGAAGAAGGCGAGGGCCGGACGACGCCGCGCGGGTGCCGTTTCGTTTTCGGTCTTCTCCTGCTTCCGCTTCTCGCCCTTCCCCCGCTTCTCGCCCTCCCCGGCCTTCTTCTGCCCTTCCTTCCCGGAACCCGGCTCATCGTCGCCGGTACCGGCGGCGCTCACAGGAGGCTTCGCGGTCTCCCCGCGCGCCGCGGCGCGGGCAGCGGCCGCCATCGCCGCCCCGTTCACGAACCGGTCCTCCGGCCGCTTCGCCAGCGCTCTGGTCACGAACGCGCGCACCGGCTCCGGAACGGAGGCGGGCAGGTCGGGCGCCGGCTCACGGATGTGCTTCAGGAGCACCTCGACGGCGGAGTCACCGGTGAAAGGCAGTTCCCCGGTGAGCAGCTGGTAGCACACGACACCGGCCGAGTAGAGGTCGGACGCGGGGATCGCGCCCAGGCCCTCCGCCTGCTCGGGCGCCATGTAGAGCGCGGTACCGAGCACGGAGTGCGCGCCGGTCAGTTTGGTGCCCGCGGGCATCCGGGCGATGCCGAAGTCGGTGACCGCGACCCGGCCGTCCTTGCGGAGCATCAGGTTCGACGGCTTGATGTCACGGTGGACGACTTTCCGCAGGTGGGCGACGTGCAGCGCGTCCAGAACCTGCGCGATCAGCTCCAGCGCCCGCTCGGGCGGCATCGGCCCCTCTTCGAGACGCACGTCCTCCAGCGAGCGTCCCTCGATGTGTTCCATGACGATGTACGCCATACGGCCACGGGAGGAGGAGTCCTCCCCGCCGGCACGGTGCTCCCCGCCGGCACAGTCCTTTCCCCTGGCGCGGTCCTCCTCGTCTCGCCGCGCCGTCGGCCGCCTCTCCTCCGACCTCTCCTGCGAGCTCTCGCCGTAGTCGTGGATCCGTACGATGCCGGGGGCGTCGAGCGCGGCCAGTGCCTTGGCCTCGCGCCGGAACCGCTGCACGAACGCGGAGTCCGACATCAGCTCGTGCCGCAGGACCTTCACCGCGACCGGGCGGGAGAGGACGGTGTCCTCGGCGCGCCATACGTCCCCCATCGCGCCGCCGCCGATCGGCTCGATCAGCGCATAGCGCCCGCCCAGCACCGTGCCGCGCCGCATCATGTCCACCCCCGTGGCCCACAGGCCGTCGGCCGTCCAGATCGAGGGGCAGTCTGCCAGAGCAACTTCCCCATCCCGTAACGGAGTTGATATGACGAGACGACTGTCTGTACTGGGCGGTGGGTGCCGGAACCGCTCGGCCACCGGGCCCGGTCGCTGCCCCCTATCCTGAACCGTGTGCTGCTGAACGGGGATCTCGAGGGCGAGGCACCGAGCAGGCGTGTCCCTGCCCCCGCGACCGGGTCCGGCGCGGCGGTGCCGCGGTTACCCGGCGGCCGGGGCTGAGCCGGCCATGACGACCACGGGGGACGGCGGCCCGCGGCCACGCGGCACGTGGTGGCGGGAGGGAGCGGTCACGGCGACGGCGTTCGCGCTCTGTCTGCTCGGCGGTATGGCGCGGGCCGACGGCACACTGTCGGCGCCGCCCGCCGCCGCCTACGTCATCGCCGTGGTGTCCTGTGCCGCGTTACCGATACGGCACCGGGCGCCCCTGGCCGTCCTGGCGGCCACGACCGTGGCCGGTGTGCTCGTGCAGCCCCTGGGTCTCCTGATGAGCCCGGTCATCGTGGCCCCCGCCGTGATCAGCGCCTACTCGTACGCGCTCGCCGCGGGCACCGAACGGCGCGCCGCGAGCGCGGTGTCGATCGGCTCCGCGGTGCTGCTGCTCACCTCCGTCCCCTGGTCCGGCGGCCTTTCCTGGCAGGACGCGAGCAGGACGGGAGCGGTGGCGGCGTTCCCGCTGGTGGCCGGCGTGCTCGGCCGCTCGGTGCGGAACCGGCGGGCCTACCTGGCGGCCGTGGAGGAGCGGGCCCGGCGGGCCGAGGAGGAGCGGGACCACGAGGCGCGCCGGAGAGTGGCCGGGGAACGGGTGCGCATCGCCCGAGAACTGCACGACCTCGTGGCCCATCAGATCACCCTGGCCAACGCGCAGGCCAGGGTCGCCGCCCACTTCTTCGACACCCGCCCGGAGCAGACCCGCAGGAGTCTGGGGGAGCTCGTCGAGACCACCGGTCAGGCGCTCGACGAACTGCGGGCCACGGTCGGCCTGCTGCGTCAGTCCGGCGACGCGCCCGGGGACGGGTCCGGGGACGCGTCCGGACCTGCCGAACCGGCGCCCGGGCTGTCCCGGCTTCCGGCGCTCCTCGAGTCCTTCCGCCGCGCGGGTCTGGAGGTGTCGGTGCACCAGAAGGGCATGGTCACACCGCTGCCGCCGGGCGTGGACCTCACGGCCTACCGCATCGTCCAGGAGGCCCTGACCAACGTGACCAAGCACGCCCGTACCGGCAGCGCCCGGGTGCGCCTCCGCTGGAACCGCGATCGCGTGACCATCGCCATCGCCGACGACGGCGGGGGCGCCGGTACGGGGCCGGCCGACTCCACGGGGCCGGCCGCCTCCACCCCACCGACCGCGTCCACGGGGCGGGACAGTCCCCCCGGATACGGCCTGATCGGGATGCGGGAACGTGCCACCGCGGTCGGAGGACACCTCTCCGCGGGGAGGCGCCCGGAGGGCGGCTTCCTCGTCTCCGCCGAGCTGCCCCTCCCCTCCGCCAGGGACGCGGCGTGGCGGACTGACGGAGCGACAACCATTGAGGAGGAACGGATGGCCGTCGGGACGGCGGACGGCACGCGGTCGGGCGACGTGCGGGCGGGCGGCGGAGAGGCCGGGGACGCGCCGTGACGCTCCGGGTGCTGCTCGCCGACGATCAGGCGCTGCTGCGCGGCGCGTTCCGGTTGCTTCTCGACACCGCCGACGACATCACCGTGGTCGGCGAGGCCGGCGACGGCAGGGAGGCGGTGCGACTCACCCGGGAGCTGCGTCCGGACGTCGTGATCATGGATATCCGCATGCCCGGGGTGGACGGGCTCACCGCCACCTCGGAGATCTGCGCGGACCCGGAACTGGGTGCCACCCGCATCCTGATCCTCACCACCTACGAGACCGACGAGTACGTCGCCCAGGCGCTGCGCGCGGGGGCCGGCGGCTTCATCGGCAAGGGCATCGGGGCCGGGGAACTGGCGGACGCGGTACGGACGATCGCCGACGGCGACACCCTTCTGTCCCCCGCCGCCACCCGTTCCCTCGTCGCCCGTTTCCTGGCCACACCGGACCCGAGCACCGCCCCGTCGGGCCACTCCGAAGAGCTCGCCGCGCTCACCCCGCGCGAACGCGAGATGGTGGCCCTGGTCGCGACCGGCCTGTCCAACCAGGAGATCGCCGAGCGGCTGTTCCTCAGCCCGTTCACCGTCCGCGCCCATGTGCAGCGCGCCATGACCAAGCTGGGGGCCCGCGACCGGGCCCAACTCGTCGTCATCGCCTACCGGACAGGCCTGGCCCACGCGGGCCCGGACGGCGGCCCCGGCACCGGCCGGTAGGCGGGTAAACCGGTAGGCGGGCACCGGAGCCCTCCAGCAGGGCCCCGCGGCCGGCCGCGCGCTCACCTCCGCGACCGGCTCACGAGTGCTCACGTCACCTCACGGCACGTCAGGGCACGGGGGCGAACTCCGGCAGCACGAGCGCCGAGTGGGCCGGCGGCGCCGGTGCGGCGGGCAGGGTGACGAGGTCGCGCAGCATGGCGTTGCGCTGCTCCAGGTCCCGCGCCGTGACGGGGAAGAGCGTGGCCGCGCCCTTGCCGACCAGTGCCTGGTTCAGGGCGACGAACTCGCGGACGCCGCGTTCGTAGGCCGTGAACGCCGCCGTGTGGTCCCGGTGCGTGGCCAGGGCGTGGGCGAGCATGTAGGCGCCGGCCAGCGCGAGGCTCGTGCCCTGCCCGGTGAGGAACGAGGGCGCGTACGCGGCGTCGCCGACCAGCACGACGCGGCCGCTGGACCAACGGGGCATCCAGATCTGGGCGGCCGTGTCGCAGAACAGGTCGTCCGCGTCGCGCAGGGCCTTGACCATTCCGGGGACCTCCCATCCCGCGCCCGCATAGACCCTGGCGACCAGTTCCCGTTGGGCGCTCGGGTCGCGGAGTGCTCCGAGCGGCGCTTCCGGCTGGTGGAAGTTCAGGAAGGCGTGCAGTTCCTCGTCGTCGTCCCCGGCGGCGTAGAGGGCCGCGGCCTTCCCGGGGGTGTTCCACATCACGAGTTCGCGGGAGAGACCGAAGGTGTTCGGCATGGTGAAGACGGCGAAGCAGTAGCCGAGGTAGCGGTGGAACCGTTCCTCGGGGCCGAAGACGGACTCCCGGGTCTGCGAGTGCATACCGTCGGCCCCGACCACCAGGTCGAACGTGCGCTGCCGACCGCTGCGGAACGTCACGTCGAGCCCTTGTCCGTGCTGGTCGAGGGTGTCGACGGAGTCGTCGAACAGGAATTCCACGTCGTCGCGCACCAAGGCGTGGAGAAGGGCGGCCAGATCTCCGCGGCGCACCTCCAGGTCCTGTCCCCCGGCACCGCCGGCGAGGGCGCGCGGGTCGACCGAGGCGACTTCACCGCCGTCGGCGTCGAGGAAGGTGAAGCGGCGCGAGGCGATGTGCGCGTCCCGAAGTCGCGGCAGGATCCCCATCCGCCGGACCACCTCCGTCGCGGTACCGCGGATGTCGATCGGGTAGCCGCCGTGGCGCGGTGCTCCCGCCTTCTCCACCACGGTCACCGCGCATCCGGACCGGTGCAGCCAGTAGGCCAGCGCGGGTCCGGAGATACCGGCCCCGGAGACCAGAACCCTGCGCTTCCCGGACGTCCCAGCATCCATCGTCAGCCCCGTACGCGTCGTCATGCCCGGGCCCCCTTCCTGGTGATACGGACAACGAGCAGGGACAGTGCGGCGACGAGGCCGGCGGTGAGGAACCCCGTGACGAAGGCCGGTTCGCCCGGCAGACCCGTCACCGGGTCGGTCCCGGCGGCGAGTATCGCGCCGCCGATCTGGACGCCCAGGGCGAAGCCGATCACGCGGGTCACCACGAGCAGGCCGGTGACGACGCCGGTGTGCCCGGCCTCGACGGCGGTGGCGGTGCCGGCGAGCAGCGCCGTCGTGGCGGCGCCCGCGGCGAACGCGGTCAGCGTCTTGGCGAGGACGAGCTGCCAGGCCGCGCTGTGCAGCGATGCCAGGGCGAGCAGCGTGCCCGCCGTGACGACGGTGCCCGCGACGACCACGGCGCGCGGACCGAAGCGCCGCGCCGCGAGACCGCCGACCGAATCGCTGACGGCCCCGGCGATGGCGCCGGGCAGCAGGAACAGCCCGATCTCGGTCGTGCCGGCTCCGAAGCCGTACCCGTCGGCCGGTGCCGCGAACAGTTGCGGAAGCAGGAGGAGCACCATCCCGGCACTGGTGGTGATGACGAGGGTGAACACGCACGCACTCCACATCGCCGGCCTCGCCAGCATGCGCAGATCGACCATCGGCGAGGCCGCCCGGCGCTCGACGACGACCCACCCGGCCGCGAGGCCCGCCACGACCGCCCCGATACCGGCGAGCGCGAGCGGCGGCAGGCCGGCGCTCGTCACCGTCACGAGCCCGAGCATCAACGCGAGGAGCGTGCCGCTCAGCAGCACCGCGCCGGCCCAGTCGATCCCGTCCTCGTCCGGCCGGACCGGCGGGTCGTGCGGCATCAGCCGCGCCACAGCGAGCGTCGACGCGACGATCGCGATCGTCGGCAGCACGAACATCCCGTGCCAGGACAGGCTTTCCGCGATCGGCCCGGCAACCAGCGTGCCCACGATGCTGCCGCCCGAGAACAGCGCGAGGACCACCCCGATCGCCACCTGCGACTCTCTCACCGTGAGGTGCTTGCGCACCAGGATGAAGGAGAGGGGCAGCACGCCCACCATGACGCCCTGCAGCACCTGACCGAGCAGCAGCACCGGCAGGTTCGGCGCCAGACCGGCCAGCAGGCCACCGGCCGAGACCACGGCCATCAGCCGGACCAGCACCCGCCGTCCGCCGTAACGGTCGCCGAGTTTGCCGGCGAGGGGCGTGACGACCGCACCGGTGACGAGTAACGCGTTGCCGACCAGGGCCCCTTCGGCGGGACTGACCCCCAGCTCGCGTTGCAGCAGCGGAAGAGCGGGCTCCACCACGGACTGCAGGGTGCCGAGGGCGAGCGCCAGGACGCCGAGAGCGGCGATCGCCGGTCTGCCGACGCGGACGGGGGAAGAGGAATGGGATGGGGAAGAGGAAAGGGTTAACGCCACGTGTCGGTCACTCCAGACACCGTTGGGGCAGTGGGGAATGCGCGAGACCCGCGCACCACCCACACTCCCCTCCGGCGCCCCCGCCGGACATCGTCCCCCGGCGCCGTCCTCCCCTGGTGCGCCGGGACCAGCCACGCACGCGTCCTGGTGCGTGCGCACTACGGGCCGAGCCTCTGCCGGGCTCGTCGGCGCGCGGCGTGTCACCGCCCCTCTTTGACTCGCTGTGACCTGCGGAGAGAGGGTGCCGCGCGGCTTCTCAGAGTCCGCGGATTTTCCGTCCGGTCTCCGTGGCCGGGTAGAGGATCGCGTCGGCCACGCGGCCGCCGGAGTCCTTGACGCCGCCGCTGAAGTTGAGGCGGCCGGAGGCGCCGGTCTTGGCGGCGACGCCGTCCCAGTACGCCGCCTCCCGCTCCCAGCGGATGCCGCCGAGCAGGCGGTCCAGGTCTTCGGGGCCGATGCGGGAGGCCGCCTCGCTCCACGGCGTGGTGTGGTGGGCGGCGATCCCCACCCCGGCGAGAACGGCCGGGGCGGTGAGCGCGCTGCGGCTCGCGAAAGCGGGGAAGCGCTCGGAGATCAACCGCGCCAGCAGCGGCACGACGAAGCCCTCGACCTCCTCGGGCCGGGCACCGGCGGGCAGTTCGTCCTCATGCACCGACTCGGCGGAGCGAGTGAGGCCGCTCCGCCCGTAGACGGCGGTGACGACGAGGGCGCGCAGCGCGGAGAGCGTGACGACCTCGCGGTCACCAGCCGCGGTCTGCCGCTTGCTGGAGTTGACCAGCCGCCCGAAGGGCACCGGCTGCCCGTCGATGTCGACCTTGACGGAGTCGGCGACCCGGTGCGCGAGCCGGGTGCCGAAGTCCCGCTGGTCCATCGACATGGCCAGGTTCTTGGCGACGGCAACGCCCCGCACGTTGCGGTCGTAGAAGATCTGCCGCGCGTCGGCCGGGGCGAGGTCGGCGTAGAGCTCGAACGCGACACGCACGCGGGCGAGTTCGGGGTACGTCAGGCCGTACGGCTCGGGGTCGTCGTAGAGGTCGTGCCAGGCGGCGGTCTGCGTCTCGCCGTCGATGGCCACGACCATGGTGCCGGGCGCGATGGTGAGGGTGCGCAGGCCGCTGCCCGGCACGAGTTCGTCGCTGATGGCGGCGAGCGGCCCGGCGTGCCACAGGGTGATGGGCGGTGTGGACCAGGCGGCGCCGAGTTCGCCCTTGAGCCCGGCGGCGATGTACTCGGCGTACGGCCGGACGTTCCTGCCCTTCTGGGACGACTTCAGCGTCCGCTGCACGGTCGCCCGCAGTTCGGCGTGGCGGCGCACCAGGCCGGAGGCGGTCTTCAGCCTCCTGGGGTCCTCCTCGGTGCGCGGCGACGGCACGAGCTGGACGAGCGCGGGCACGGACATCGTCCCGACGACGGCGTCGTCACGGAACGGCATGACGGTGAGCTGGGTTCCCTCGACGACGCCGGTCAGCATGGTCGGGCTCATGGCGAATCCCCCCGGAGTGCGGTGAGCGGGCACGGGCGGTGCCCGCGGTGATGCCCCGGCGTGCCGGTCGCGGCCACGGCGGGGGTGTCACTCCCACCCGTCGAGAGCGGAAGCATTCACAGGTAAGCATGTCAGTGAAAGCATCGTCAAACGGTTTGACAGATTTGACGAGTGCTATAGGTTGTTGACGTTCCCTCCCGAGAGGCCCAGGACTCCGCCCATGCCCCCGCCATCCGCCCAGGTGACCGCCGCCGAGATCTCCCGCATCGCGGGGGTCACGCGCGCCACGGTCAGCAACTGGCGCCGCCGGCACGACGATTTCCCGGCGCCGTCCGGCGGCACGGACAGCAGCCCGCTGTACGACCTGGAGTCCGTGCGCGCCTGGCTGGCCGCGCGCGGCCACGCCTCGGCGGCGAGCCCGTCCGAGGAACTCCGTACGGCCCTCCGCCTCCGCCCGCCGGCCGGCGGCGGCACGCCGGACCTCCTGCTCCTCGTCCTCGCCGCGGCCGGCTGCTCACCGGACGAACTGACCGCCGCGACACGGCTGCCGGACGCGGATCTCGCCACCCGCGCGCAGCACGACGCGGCTTCGCCGGCCGGGGAAGCCGTGCCGACCGCCGGCGCCCCGGTCCGCTTCGCGCCGGGCGACGCGGCGGTGCTGCGCGCCCTGTACACCTGCGTACGCGACGAGGGCGGCCAGGCCGCCCTGGCCGTGCTCGCCGAGCGGGAGTTGGAGGACAGCGCCGCCTCCGGCGCCTACCGCACCCCCGAACCGCTCGCCGACCTGCTGGCCCGCCTGCTCCCCGGCACCCCGGCCCGCGTCCTCGACCCGGCCTGCGGCAGCGGTACCCTCCTCGCCGCCGCCGCCCGCCAAGGCGCCCGCGAGCTGTACGGCCAGGACGCGCTGCCCGTGCAGGCCCGGCGCAGTGCCGTGAGCCTGCGGCTGACGGCACCGGAGGCCGAGGTCACCGTGCGCGCCGCCGACAGCCTCCGCGCCGACGCCTTCCCCGGCCTCACCGCCGACGCGGTGCTCTGCAACCCGCCGTACGGCGACCGGGACTGGGGCCACGACGAGCTGGCGTACGACCCGCGCTGGGCGTACGGCGTGCCGCCCCGCGCCGAGCCGGAGCTGGCCTGGGTGCAGCACGCGCTCGCCCACCTGGCGCCCGGCGGCCACGCCGTCCTGCTCCTCCCGCCCGCCGTGGCCGGCCGCGCCTCGGGCCGC
The DNA here is from genome assembly GCF_000719865.1 of Streptomyces albus subsp. albus. GTDB lineage: Bacteria > Actinomycetota > Actinomycetes > Streptomycetales > Streptomycetaceae > Streptomyces > Streptomyces albus_E. The sequence goes on along the minus strand of NZ_JOID01000021.1, from coordinate 90,475 downwards.
CGCGTACGGGCCGAGCTGGTGCGGAGCGGGGCGCTGCGCGCGGTGATCGCGCTGCCGCCCGGGGCGTCGGTGCCGCTGCACATCGGCCTCCAGATCTGGGTGCTGCAACCGCCCGAACCGGGCGGTCCGGAGCGCAAGTCGGTGCTGTTCGTGGACACGGCGGCCGGCGCCGTGACGGGCACGGGCACAGGCACGGCGGTGGGTATGACCACCGGCACGGCACCCGGCACCGCCACGGCGGCCGGACGCGGCGGCCCGGCGCCGTCCTCACGCACGCGGGGCGGGAGCCGCTCCGCCACCGTGGACTGGGCCCGGATCACGGAGCGGGCCCTCGGCGCCTGGCGGGCGTTCACGGAGAGCCCGGACACCTTCGAGGGCGAACCCGGCGTCGCGCACGCGGCCGGCGTGGTGGACCTCCTGGACGACGTGGTCGACCTGACCCCGGCCCGGCTCGTCCGGGCGTCACGGTCCGAGGCCGATCCGGCGGCCCTGTCGGCGGAGACCGACGCCGCGCGCCGCCACCTCGTCCAGGCCGCCAAGTCCCTTGCGCGGACGGCCGGCCGAGAGGACTGGAGCGCCGCGGACGCCACGGCCCGCGAGTGGCGGACGGCGACGGCGTCCGACCTCGCCCGCGGCGGCGCGCTCACCCTCCTCCGCACCGCACCGGACACCGCACGGGGCCGCGCGGACAACGGAACCGACAGCAACGGCGGCAGCGGCGAGCCGGAAACCCGCCCGGTCCTCACCGGCGCGGACATCGCGACCGGCTCCGGCCCCACCGGCGACCCGGCGGAGCTGCGCGGCAGCGGCATGGCCCCCGTGATCGCCGCCGGGGACGTCCTCGTACGAGCCGTCGCGGGCGGGGGCGGCCCAATGGCCAGGGTCGCGGGCGAGGAGGACGCCGGGGCGCTGCTCGGCCCCCACGTCCACCTCTTCCGGCCGGACCCGGCCCGCCTGGACGCCTGGTTCCTCGCCGGGTTCCTCGGCGCGGAGGAGAACATCGCGGGCGCGTCGACGGGCAGCACCGTCCTGACGGTCAGCCCGGGCCGGCTGCGCGTGCCGCTGCTGCCGCTGGAGGAGCAGCGGCGGTACGGGGAGGCGTTCCGGCACGTCCACGAACTCCGGGCGGAGGCACGGCGGGCGAACCTGCTCGCGGAGGAGACGGCACGGCTGCTGGCGGGCGGCCTGACCGGTGGGCAACTGCTCCCGAACGGGGGCGCGAGCCGGGACCGGGACACCACGACGGGCGACGGCCCGGGCGGGGCGCGCTCGCGGGGCGGCCAATCCTCCCGTTAGCCATACGGACCTTCGTCCGCATAGACCACACTTGTCGGCATCCGCGCCGGCCGGCCACCCGGCGGCGCGGTGGGGCGGGACAGCGGGACAGAACATTCGGGAAGGAACTCGGGATCCAGGTGAACAGCAGTAAGCACACGGAGATGGCGAACCACGCGTGGTCCGTCGCGGACCTCCTGCGGGGGGACTACAAGCAGTCCGACTACGGCAAGGTCATCCTGCCGTTCACGGTGCTGCGGCGCCTGGAGTGCGTGCTGGAGCCCACGCGCGAGAAGGTCGCGGAGCTGGCGGAGCAGTACAAGGACACCGACATCGACCCGGACCGCTTCCTGCGCCGGGCCGCTGGCCACTCCTTCTACAACAAGTCCGGCCTCACCCTGAAGAAGATCGCCGCCGACCCGCAGAACGCGGCGAAGAACCTCCAGGTGTACGTGGCGGAGTACTCCGACAACGCGCGGGGCGTGCTGGAGCGCTTCGAGTTCGCGCAGCAGATCAAGCGGTTGGACAGCGCGGGGCTGCTCTACCAGGTCATCGGCAAGTTCACGGACCTGGACCTGCGCCCGGAGATCGTGCCCAACCACAACATGGGTTACATCTTCGAAGAGCTGATCCGCCGCTTCGCCGAGCAGTCGAACGAGACGGCCGGTGAGCACTTCACCCCGCGCGAGGTCATCCAGCTCATGGTGCGGCTACTCGTCGCCCCGGACGGCGACGGCCTCCAACTCCCCGGCGCCGTCCGCACGGTGCTCGACCCGGCCTGCGGCACGGGCGGCATGCTCTCCGCGATGGACGACCTCATCAAGGAGCTCAACCCGGACGCCACGGTGGAGGTGTACGGGCAGGAGCTCAACCCCGAGTCGTGGGCGATCTGCCGGTCCGACCTCATGATCAAGGGCCAGGACCCGGAGAACATCGCCTTCGGCAACTCCTTCTCCGACGACGGCCACAAGCGCAAGACCTTCGACTACATGCTGGCCAACCCGCCGTTCGGCGTGGAGTGGAAGAAGGTCAAGGAGGAGGTCGAGGCCGAGCACAGGTCGCTCGGCGAGGCCGGCCGCTTCGGGGCGGGGCTGCCGCGCATCAACGACGGCTCGCTGCTGTTCCTCCAGCACATGATCGACAAGATGAAGCCGGTGGACGTGAACGGCGGGGGCGGCTCGCGCCTGGCGATCGTCTTCAACGGCTCGCCGCTCTTCACGGGCGCGGCGGGCTCCGGCGAGTCGGAGATCCGCCGCTGGATCCTGGAGAACGACTGGCTGGAGGGCATCGTCGCCCTCCCGGACCAGCTCTTCTACAACACCGGCATCTCCACGTACTTCTGGATCCTGACCAACCGCAAGAGCCCGGACCACAAGGGCAAGGTCGTGCTCCTGGACGCCCGCGACCAGTGGCAGAAGATGCGCAAGTCGCTCGGCGACAAGCGCAAGCAACTGGGTAAGGACCACATCGCGACGGTGGTCAAGCTGTACGGCGAGGCCCTGGCGGTGCGGGACGACCCGGAGCACCCGCTGCACGGCAAGGTGAAGGTCTTCGCCAACGAGGACTTCGGCTACCAGCGGATCACGGTGGAACGCCCGCTGAAGCTGCGCTTCGAGGTGACGGAGGAGACGCTGACGGCGCTGGAGGCATCGAAGCCGATCCAGAAGCTGCCGCAGGCGGCGGCCCTGGCGGACGCCTTCGAGTCCCTGATGGGTACGGGCTGGAGTACGAAGCAGGAGGCTTGGCTCGCGCTGAAGGACGCGGTGGTCCAGGCCGGCGGGACGTGGCCCACGGGCGCACCGTTCAATAAGGCGCTGCGGGAGGTCATCGGCGTCCGGGACCCGGAGGGCGAGGTCCAGCTCATCAAGGGCCAGACCGAACCGGACCCGGAGCTGCGGGACTACGAGAATGTGCCGCTGGGCGAGGACGTCGAGGAGTACCTGAAGCGGGAGGTCCATCCGCACGTGCCGGACGCGTGGATCGACCACAGCAAGACGAAGATCGGGTACGAGATCCCGTTTACACGGCACTTCTATGTGTACAAGCCGCCGCGGCCGTTGGCGGAGATCGATGCGGAGTTGAAGGCACTGGAGACGGAGATTCAGGGTCTGTTGGGGGAGGTCGCGGAATGAGAATTGACCACCTCCCCTTGTGGACGATCCTCCGCAGCCGAGAAGAATTCGGAGGAAAAGACCTACCCCTTCTAACGGTGAAGTCAGATTCGGGCATCGCATTGCGGGACCTGTCCCTTGGCCGACAGCCAAGTGAGGACATGTCGACGTATCGAACCGTCCGCGTGGGCGACTTCGTCGTCAACAGACTATGGGCTAGATTTGGGGCCTACGGCACCTCGCAATACGACGGCGTAATCTCACCGGCCTACTGGGTAATGAAACTCAGCAAGGAGAGAATCCAAGCCCGATACCTGCACCATCTTCTGCGATCTGAACCATATCGGCAGGAAATTGGACGCCGCTCAAAGAACATGCCGCCCAATGGGTACGATCTCCCATGGGAACAGTTCAGAAAAATAGAAGTACCAATTCCACCACTGGAAGAACAGCGTAGAATTGCAGACTTTCTGGACACTGAGATGGAGCGCATCGACCGATTGACGAAGGCACGCCAGACCCAAGCGTCCAGACTCGCTGAGCGCGACTACGCTTCGATCTCTGAAGCTCTAATTCCTGGATCACTCACCAAGAGGGCGGACAAAGGGATCTTCCCTTGGCTCCCCCCACTACCGCAGGATCGCCCCCTGGTGAGGCTTGGGTACATCTGCCGCATCCAGAATGGTCTTACAGTCGACGGCAAGCGTGACGTAAGTGGAGATGCGGTGACACGCCCTTACCTCCGGGTCGCAAATGTGCAGGCAGGTCATGTTGCGCTTGACTCCGTAACGGAAATCACGGTGCCTCGTGCCGTTGCACGACGCAGCACACTTCGCGTCGGCGACGTACTCATGACTGAGGGTGGTGACCTCGACAAGCTAGGCAGAGGCACGGTGTGGAACGGCGAACTTCCCGACTGCCTCCACCAGAATCATGTATTCGCATTGCGTCCGGCGAATACTGTTCTCGACGGCCACTATTTGGCACTTATGACTCAAACGGTGCATGGGCGCTGCTATTTCGAGAGCACCGGCTCTAGAACCACAAACCTGGCTTCCACGAATAGCAGTAAGATCCTTGGGTTCCCCATCCCACTACCTTCTCTAGACGTCCAGCGTTCCCTCGTCAACCAGGTATACGAGAAGCTCGAAGCAACGGCAGGTGTGCGCAGACTACTCAATCGGCAGCTCGCCCTGATGGCCGAACACCGCCAAGCCCTAATCACCGCCGCCGTAACCGGCCAGTTCGACGTCTCCACCGCCAGCGGCCGCAACGTCACCGACAACCTGCCCGAGGGAGTGACCCCATGAGCCCCGTGCACGACGAGTCCGCCTTCGGGGACGCCATCGTCGCGGCCCTCTGCGAGCGCGGCTGGCGGGAGGCGAACCCCGAGGACTACCGCCCCGACCTCGGCCTCGACACCAACGAGCTGTTCACCTTCATCGGCGCGACCCAGCCCGACGAGTGGAACGAACTCCTGACGGTCTACGGCGGCAACCCCAACGAGGCCCAGCGCGGCTTCGCCCAGCGCCTCGACCGGGCCATCGCCGACGACGGCCTCCTCCACGTCCTCCGGAACGGCGTCAAGGATCGGGGCGTCCGCCTCCGCGTCGCGTACTTCAAGCCCAACCTCATCTCCGCCGACTCCGTGCTCGACGGCTACCGGGCCAACCGCCTCACCGTCGTCCGCGAGCTCCCCTACGCCACCAAGCAGGCCGACTGGGGCCACCGCCTCGACCTGGCCCTCTTCCTCAACGGAATCCCCGTCGCCACCGCCGAGTTGAAGAACCCGCTCACCGGCCAGGGCGTCGAGCAGGCCAAGGAGCAGTACCGGACCGACCGCGACCCGACCGAGCTGATCTTCACCCGCCGGGTCATCGCGAACTTCGCCGTCGACCCGGACCTCGTCTTCGTCACCACCCAACTGCGCGGCAAGAGCACCCGGTTCCTGCCGTTCAACACAGGCTCCAACGGCCCCGGCCTCCCCGGCGGGGCCGGGAACCCGGCGCCAACCGCCCACGGCACGTACGCCACCTCCTACCTCTGGGAGCAGGTCTGGCAGCGGGACAACTGGCTCGACCTCCTCCAGCGCTTCGTCCACCAGCAGAAGCACAAGACACCCGGCGGCGGCACCACCAAGTCGACGATCTTCCCGCGCTTCCACCAGTGGGACGTGGTCCGCAAGCTCACCGCCCACGCGGCCACCCACGGCGCCGGGGAGAACTACCTGGTCATGGCGTCCGCCGGCTCCGGCAAGTCGAACACCATCGGCTGGCTGGCCCACCGTCTCAGCGATCTCCACGCCGACAACGACCCGACCGCCCTCGACGCCGAGGCCGTCGCCGCCCAGCGCATCAAGGCGGGTGAGCCGGTCTTCGACAAGGTCATCGTCATCACCGACCGCCGCAACCTGGACGCCCAGCTCCGCGAAACGGTCGGCGGCTTCTCGCAGACGGACGGCCTGGTCGTCAAGGTCGACGAGAAGCACGGTGCCAAGAGCGAGCAGCTCGCCCGCGCCCTCTCCCGGGACACCGGGAAGATCGTCACCGTCACCCTGCACTCGTTCCCGGCGCTGCTCGACTACATCAAGCGCAACCCCACCGAGATCAAGGGCACCCGCTTCGCGGTCATCGTGGACGAGGCACACTCCTCCCAGTCCGGTGACGCCGCCACCGCCGTGAAGTCCGCCCTGCGCGACCTCGGCCTGGACTCCGACTCGGACGACCAGGGCGCGACCACTATCACCGTGGACGAGAAGCTGAAGTCGAAGGCGGTGGCGCGCTCCCGCGCCGCCAACCTCTCCTACTTCGCCTTCACCGCCACCCCCAAGGCGAAGACCCTCGAACTCTTCGGCACGGAGGGCGTGGAGAACGGCAAGACCGTCTACCGGCCCTTCCACACCTACTCGATGCGCCAGGCCATCGAGGAGGGCTTCATCCTCGACCCGCTGCGCAACTACGTCACGTACAACACCTACTGGAAGCTGGCGAACCTCAACCACGACGAGAAGGAGGTCGATCCCTCCAAGGCGAACAGCCTGCTCGCCCGGTTCGCGCTGATGCACGAGCACACGGTGTCGCAGCACGCCCAGGTGATCGTCGAGCACTTCGTCGCCCACACCCGCGGCCGGCTCGGCGGGCGGGCCAAGGCGATGGTGGTCACGGCCTCCCGGCAGTCCGCCGTCGAGATGGCCCGCGCCATCCGCAGCTACATCCGGGACCGCGACTACGACACCAAGTACCCGGACCTGGGCGTCCTGACGGCCTTCTCCGGCTCCCTCACCATCGACGGCGAGGAGACCACCGAGAGCAAGGAGAACGGCGGCCTGTCGGAGAGCGCGCTGCCGAAGGCGTTCGCCTACACCCGCGCCGACGACAAGGCCGCGAAGGCCGGCGGCAAGGGGCAGCAGGAATACCGCATCCTCGTCGTCGCCGAGAAGTTCCAGACCGGCTTCGACCAGCCGCTCCTCACCACGATGTACGTCAACAAGACGCTGACCGGCATCGCCGCCGTGCAGACCCTGTCCCGCCTCAACCGCACCCACGACCGCAAGTCGCAGGCCGACCTCGCCGTCCTGGACTTCGTCAACGAGGCCGAGGACATCCAGGACGCCTTCCGCCCGTACTTCGAGGAGGCGCACACCCTGCCCTCCGACCCGAACCTCCTCTACTCGGCGCAGAGCCGGGTCATGTCCGCCCCGGTCATCTCCGAGCAGGACATGGACGCGTTCGTGGCCGCGTACTTCACGGCGCAGGAGAAGGCGGCCGGCTCCCAGGCGAAGTGGGAGAAGCTGCACGCCGAGCTGTACCGGCTCCTCTCCCCCGCCGTCACCCGCTTCACGCAGCTCCTGGAGAGCGACGAGGAGGAGGACACCGAGGCGGCCGAGGACTTCCGCGCCAACCTCAACGACTACGTCCGCAAGTACGGCTTCCTCGCGCAGATCGTCCCGTACCAGGACGCCGAGCTGGAGCGCCTGTACCTCTACGGGCGCTACCTCCTCAACCGCCTCCCCCGCCTCGCGGACGGCGGCGTCGACATAGGCGAAGTGGACCTGAGCCATCTGCGGGTGGAGAAGACCGGCGAGCACGACGTGTCCCTCAACCCCGAGGGCGCGGCCGAACTCATGGGCTTCGGCGACGGGGTGGGCGGTGCCAAGGACGCCGAGAAGTCACTGCTGTCCGAGCTGATCGACAGGTTCAACGCCAAGTTCGGCACGGAGTTCACCAAGGAGGACGTCCTCCCGGCCTTCAACGCCACCAAGGAGGACCCGAAGGTCCGGGCCGCCGCCCTCGTCAACGACGAGCAGAACTTCGGCATCGTCTTCGACAAGAAGTTCGAGGAGAACATGATGGACCACGTCTCCACCATCGACACCCTCGGCAAGCGCTACTTCGGCACCGACCGGGACTTCAAGTCCACCCTCGACCGCAGCGCCCGCCGCGCGGCCTGGCGCATGATCCGCCGCGAGGAGGGCTTGGACGAGATCTGACGGGCGGCGCCTGGCCCGGGCCACGTAGCGCCGGGCGCCGTCCTCAAGTCGTCCCGGCAGGTCCGCCCCACGATCGACGGATTTCCGTGATTCGGCCACCAGGCCAACAGCAGTGTCATTACCGTGTGTATTCGATCCATCACGAGCCACAGACTCCGCCGTGCCCGCAAGGAATCGGGCCGGTCGGCGCCTGTGGGCTCGGAAGACCGAGTACGGGCACGAAGGGCTTCCGGGGTGGTCGGGGACGGCCGGTCCGGGGCGCCGGAGGGGAGTCACCTTGCCGCAGCGACGCCTTGTCACGGGCCGCAGCCGGGAACCGCGCCAGCGATTCGCCGAGGAATTACGGCAGTTGCGGGCAGGCAAGGGCGTCAGTCTCCGGCAGCTCGGCGAACGGCTGGGCTGGGACTGGTCCCTGTTCGGCAAGATGGAGAAAGGCGAGACGCTGGGCGGGCCCGAGGTCGTCCAAGCGCTCGACACCTACTTCGGCACCCCTGGCATGCTCCTCGCCCTGTGGGAACTGGCTCGCGCGGATCACACCCAGTTCCGCGAGCAATACCGCCGTTACATGGAACTGGAAGCGGAAGCCACCAGCCTCTGGCACTTCGCCGTCAGTGTCCTGCCGGGGCTGTTGCAGACACCGGGATATGCGCGCGAGGTTCTGGCCGTGGGCGGCAGCAAGGGTGCCGAGCTCGATCAACAGGTCGAGGCGCGGATGAGCCGCCGGGAACTGCTGGAGGGGGACGACGCGCCGCCCTTCCGGTCACTCCTCTCGGAAGCGGTACTGGGCACACCTGTACGCGATCGGGGAGCGTGGCGGGCTCAGTTGGAGTTTCTGGCCGAACTTTCGGAGCGCGACAACGTGACGATTCAGGTGCTGCCCATGAGCGCGGGGCCCCATGGGCTGGTGAGCGCCGCCGTGATGTTCCTGCGGCTGATGGATGCGCGCACGGTGGTGTATGCCGAGAATGCGTTCTCCGGTGAACTCATCGAAGACTACGGCACGGTTGAACGCCTTCAGCGCGCCTACGATGCGGTACGCGACTTGGCTCTGTCACCCGCCGAGTCACGGAAGTTCATCCTGCGCACCCTGGAGGAAGTACCGTGCGACCCCTCAACCTCGGCGTTGTGAGCTGGCGCAAGAGTTCCTACAGCAATCCGGACGGCGGTGAGTGCGTCGAGGTCGCTGACGGCTTCGCCGTCGCCGTTCCCGTACGCGACAGCAAGAACCCGCACGGACCCGTGATCACGTTCCCGGCAGACGGCTGGGACACGTTCATAGCGGCCGTGAAGCACGGCGACCTGGGCGCCTGATCCGAGCATCGCGGGCAAGCGTCGAACCGCGATCGACGGCCCCTGGCCCACCTATCAGGTGGACGAGGGGCCGTCGCCCTGCTCGGCCGGTTCGGGTCCAGGGCTGAGGATGATCGTCGGCTGAGGACCGCCGAACCCCTCGCGCGGCCCGATCTCCGCCATGTCCTCGACCGGAGCGCCCGCCGCGCGGCCCGGAGCTTGATCCGCCGCGCGGAGGGCCCTGGACGAGATCTCACGGCGGCTCCCGGCTCCCGGTTGGGGGACGCGGCGCCGGCGGCGCCCCTACTCGTCCCGTCCCGGCAGCAAGCGCCCCACGACCGACGTATTCGGAGTTCGGCCATCGCGCTGACATCGACTTGGTCACCATGTGCAGTTGATCCATTACGCCCCAGAATTCGCCGTGCCGCTACGCCGGGACCAGCTCGGGACGGACAACCGTACGGGCCCGCTCATACAAAGTTTGCGCGTCATGGTTGCGGACGTGCGGCCGGATCAGGTTAAACATGTCCGTCATGCGCTTGTCGATACGGCCCGAGTTGACCAAGGGGTAATCGTCCAGCGCGAGCCCCCACGTCCGGCACGCGGCTTCGAGGTGCCCTACGGATAGTTGCCGCTCGGCGAGGATCGCCCGTTCTTTGACGCGCGTCCGTCGATAGATGCTGTACCGAAGCCGGTCCGATTCCTGCATGGCAGCTACGGCCCCGCGCACGTCGCCCATTTCGAAGCGCACTTGGCTGGTGTGGTAGTTGAGCGATGCGGGGTCGTACGAGCCGAACACCTTCCCGCGAGACTCCGCCTTGTCCATGGACACTTCGGCTTCCTGCAAGTACATGAGCGCGGACCGCCGGTCCCCGATCTGCGCGGCGGCGTGTGCTTGCTGACCGGCGAGAAAGGCGCGCATCCGCGGACCGGCCTGCGGCGAGGATGCAGCGGCAGCATCGGCGAGTCGCTGGGCCATCGGCCCCTGGCCCAGGTCTACGGCCTGCACGCTCATGCCGCGGAGCGTGGTGCAGTACGTCAGGTGGTCTTCCGACGCTCCCGCGAGCTCCAGCGCTTTGAGGTAGTAGCGCTGTGCGAGACCGTGCAAGCCCTCGTCAACAGCCATGTACCCGGTGAGATAGCAGAGATCGGAGGCCGCGGACATCATGGCTTTCCGTACGTCCTCGGGACCGTCCGTCCGCAGGAACGGGACGACGGTGTTAACGAGAAAGGTTGCGGCGAGTGGACGAGCGGTGCGGCCCCCGAACTGGTCGTCCATGGAGGAGAGCTGTTCCGTCATGGCAGAGACCGTGTGCACGTCGGACATACCGATACGGGTTCGCGTGCCTTTCTGTGCAGCCTCCATCCGCCCCACCACATCCGGCCACTCGGGGACAGTCAGCGCGACGGAGAAGAGAGCGACACCCAGGACGCTACGGCGAGAAGGGTCCATGTCCAGCCTTCCAAGATCGGTGATCCCGTCCACCGCGCTGGATGGTGTCGCCTCCGTCCGGCTGTCAGGGGCCGGGAAGTCAACCTCCGCGTACGTGACGGGTCGTCCAAGTCGTCGGGCGAACGCTTCCAAGATCAGCGACCGGGCATCCTCGCGCGGAACGCTCCCGCTCAACCACTGGTGAACGGAAGGTGCACGGTACTGCTTCGGGGTGCCGCGCTCGGTTCCAACCCGGTTGACCGCCTGCGCGCACTGCCGCAGCGTCCACCCGGTCTCGCGGAAGAGACGCTCTAACGCTGTGTTCGGCTCGCTGGTGCCCACGGTCGTCAACTCCCCATGCGCGACTGCGCCAATCGCTTAACGCTCTTAATCCTTGAGCCCTTCCCAACAGTACCGCCGAGCGTGACCAGACGGTTACCTGGAGCGAGAAGCTGAGATCGCAGCGGAAGGGGACGGGCAAGTGAGTGCAGAGCTGGTACCGCCCTCCATGGGAGTGCTGATGATGGACACGAGCTGTGACCGTGTCGGGGAATTCCGCGGGGTCGCCGGCCCGTATTGGTCACTGCGCCCCATCGGTGGCGGAACCGAGTGGGAAGCGGAGCCCGAGCAAGTGCGTCCCGTGGACCCGATAGAGCGTCTGCACGCGGAGACCGCCCGCGCGAACGCCCGGAGTCGGGGTGAGTGGCTGTGACCACCACGGCCCGTCACACGCTCGTGTTCGTCGACTGGACGTTACGGCCCGATCAGGACGACGACGGACTGCACGTACGCCCTGTCCGTCTGGCCCGTCCGACTTCCCGTCGATGAGCCCGGCCAGGCGACGTCCGAGCCGATAGCCCACCGAATCGGCTGACTGTCGCACCCCCTGTACGTCCCCGCTACGGACCCGTGGACGTAGCGCGCTGATACTCCCGCTCTCGCCACACAGGACCCGGAACAGGACAGCACGGGTCCGCGACTCGCTCTGTGGCAGGGGGCGGGACTCAACCCCGGTCGGCCGTCGTGCCTGACGGTCTGGCTGCCGACCGGCCCGGCAAGTCCCGAACACCCGTCAACCGAAAGGAAGTTTCACCGTGACCGCCATTCTCGAACCGCCCACCGCAAGCCCGCTCGCTGGTATCCGCTCGCTGGAGCTGGAGATCACCGGTAAGTGTCAGCTCACGTGTACGCACTGCCTGTCCGAGTCCAGTCCGCAAGCGAGCCACGGCACCATGACGCCCGCGGACTGGCGCACGGTCATCACGGATGCTGCCGCGCTCGGCATCCGCACCGTTCAGCTCATCGGAGGTGAGCCGACCGTTCACCCGTACTGGCGTGAGTTCACGGAACTCGCGCTCTCCCTCGGGCTGCACGTGGAGGTCTACAGCAACCTGTTTCACGTCGCCCCCGACTGGTGGGACGTGTTCACCCGCGAGGGCGTGACCCTCGGAACGAGCTACTACAGCGACGACCCCGCCGAACACGACAAGATCACCGGGCGGGAGGGCAGCTACGCCCGCACCCGATGCCACATCCGCGAGGCAGTCAGCCGCGGGGTCACGGTCAGGGCTGGACTCGTGGACATCCTGCCGGGGCAGCGCGTTGCCGAAGCCCGCGCTGAGCTGGAATCCATGGGAGTGAGGCACATCAACACGGACCGAGTGCGTGCGGTCGGGCGTGCCGCTCTGCCGGGGCAGTCGCCGACGCTGGACGAAATGTGCGGGCGATGCACCCGCGGACGCGCCGCCATCCTGCCGAACGGGGACTTGGCCGGCTGCGTGCTCTCGCGCGACTTCCCGGCGGGCAACGTGCGGGAAACCCCGCTCGCCGACCTGTTCGGCGGAGCAGCATGGGCGGAACTGGCCGCGAGTGTGCCCCCGCTGCGTGCCAACGCGTGCCCGCCCGACGATTCGGGCGACTGTGACCCCGCCAACACGGAAGCCTGTGACCCCGCTTACTGACCTGAAAGGCTCGCCACCATGGATTGGGAGAGCAAGGCAAGCACCCTCGCGGACCAGGTGACCGACCCGGATTCACGGTGGCTCGCCCCTGTGGCACGTGTCGCCCGTCACGAGCTGGTGCCCCGCTGGTGGGACGTGGACGACTCGGGCCGGTGGGTACTGCGCGACGGACGGAGCGACCCGGAAGCGTGGATGGACGCCGCGTATGCGGACCGGTCCCTGATCACCAGGGTTGGCACGCTGCACGCCGACCACGCTGAATCCGGAGACCAGCCCGAGGGTCTGCCCACGTCATCCGCGACCATGCCGAGCCTGGTGGTGCGGATGCTGAGACACGGGCGCCTCGGGGACGGGCTGTCCCTGCTGGACTTGGGCACCGGAGCCGGCGGGCTCACCGCCTACGCCTGTCACCGACTCGGGGACAACCACGTGACGAGTCTGGACGTGGACCCGTACCTGGTCAGTGCAGCCCGGGACCGGCTCGCCGACATGGGGTACCGCCCGAAGATGATCTCGTCGGACGCCATCAAGAACGTGCCCGGCTCGTATGACCGCATCGTGTGCACGGTCGCCCTAGCGCCCGGTCCGGGACTCCGCGCGGTGCTCGCCGCGCTGGAACCCGGCGGACGCATTGCGACGACCCTGGCGCGCACGTCCCTGATCATCACCGGGTGGAAAGACCGGAACGGGGACGTGGTGGGCACGGTCGCGCGGGACATGGCGGGCTTCATGCTCAGCCGGTCCGGCGACGACTACCCGCCCGCCCTGGCCGAGCTGTTCGCCCTCGCCCGTGAGGCAGACGGGGATGAGACCAGCACGGGCCGCTATCCCGTAGTGGACGTGGCGAACGCATGGGAACTCCGGTCCATGCTGGAAATCACGGCACCGGGTACGGAACTCGGATACGAGACCAGCGGGCGGACGCGAACCGCCTACCTGGTGCACCCGGACGGATCATGGGCACGCGCGTCCGCCGAGTGGACCGACCCGCCGACCGTGCACCAGGGCGGACCGCAGCAGCTCTGGTCCGCGCTCGAACGCATCCGCAACCGGCTGAACGCGGAAGGCTCGTTGCCGTTGCTCGGTGCGCGCGTGCGCATCACGCCCGATGGGGTGTGCCACCTGTCCCGGGGACGGTGGCGCGCATCCATGGGGGCGCGATAGCCCCGCGGTACCGCGGACCCTCCTAGCACTTCCACGTGCCGGTCCCGGCACCCGATCCGACTCCGCTACCCCCGAAGCGGTGAGGGTGCCACCCCGGCCCCGTCCATGTGCTGCCTCTGTGGCCCATGGGCGGGGCTCGGACGGCGGTGAGTGCGTCAAGGTCGCTGACGGCTTCGCCGGCGCCCGCGCGGTATCCGCCCGTGACCTCACCGGGATCGGCTGTCCTCGCCGAGCCGCGAGCACCCACTTCGAGGAGGCTCTGCATCTGCGCAAGTCCGGCTTCGACCGCGTGAAAGTCGTGGACCGCGTCGGCCTCGCCGCCGCACTGTTCAACGCGGGCGAGCCGGATCGGGCTGCCGCCGCAGCCCACCAAGCGCTCGACGATGCGGCCCGTATCGACTCCACGCTCATCGCCTCCCGGCTCAACACGCTGCTGGACGCGGCCCGCCCGTACACGACCGCTGCGGTCGATGACGTACGGACCCGCGCGAAGGACCTCACCGCCGCCAGACCGACCACGATCGCGGCCTGAGAGCATCAAGGCATGGGCAAGCACAGCCGACCCGGGCCGTCGAACCAGCCGTCGCGCGCCGTCCCGCGCGTGGACGCCGACAACCCGTTCGCCGCGTACGACAAGCGGCGCCGCCCGCCGATGGACATCTACCGGCGCCACCGGCCGGTGCACGGCGGCGCCGGTCACCTCCGACCCGACGAGCCGCGCGTCCTGGAGGAGTGGAGCGGGTTCGCATACGAGCCGGTCGGCACCGCTCCCAACCTCGCGGCCGCCCAAGAATGGGAGAACGAGCTGCGGCTCGGCAACGACCCCACAGCATGAGGACCCCATAGCGAAAGGCATCCCGGTCCACAGCCGGTGCAATAACTCATCGAGTCGAGGCGCTGAGGGCTTCACCGTCGCTGTGCCCGTACGCGACCATAGCGGCCGTGAAGCGCGGCGAGTTGAGCGCCTGATCCGAGCACTGCACGCGCCGAAACATGAACGCGCCCCTCGCTTACCGAACATTCAGGCGCGGGGCCATCGTCGTGCTCGGCAGTCCCGGGGCTGGCGCTACTTCTTGGCGGCGCGGCGTCCACGGCCGGCGGTGGGCTGGTCACGACTAGGCGAACCACAAACGCGCCGAGTCGATCCAGGAGACCCAAGCACAACGAGGCCGCACGTCAGGCCGAGCGAGGCCGACGCCACCCACTCAGCGATACCTCGGGGCCGTCAGAAAGATACCGATGCAGTGCGCTGGCGGTAGTGTCCACGAACTCCTCGGGGATGGCGTCGGCGTCGACCCAGCGGACCTGGGCGTGCTTGCGCGGTTCGCGGTTCTCGGGTTCGCCCGTCCACTCATGTGCGGCGAAGACGACGGTGAGGAAGCCGTTGGGGGCTTCGACGCCCCATGCGCCGTGAATGATGTGCGCAACCTTGAGGGACTCGTGCTTCACGGTCAGGCCGGTCTCCTCATACAGCTCGCGCACGGCGGTTTCGGTGATGGGCTCACCGGCTTCGCTCTTGCCGACAGGAAGGTCCCACATGCCCTGGGCGAACTTGGCGTTCTGGCTGCGCTGGAGGAGGACGACACGGTTGGCGGCCAAGTCGTGGACGATGACGGCGGCTACCAGCAAGGTCATGGATTCCAGTGCGGGCTGGAGGGCTTCGGGCTGGTTGTCGGTTGTCCGCTGGTTCACAACTGGGTCCCTTCGTCGTCCGGCTGGTGAGGTTCTTCGGGGTGCCGACCCGGCTTTTCGACCTGCCGTAAGAGCCCGGTCACGACCTGCTCGGCACCAGCCCCACTCTCGGTTCCATCCGCGTCCTGCGCGAACTTGACGGCCTCCGGCGCCTTCTGGAGCGCCACAAGGCGTACGGGCCGGTGCGTGAGTACCTGGTGCGCTTCGATGACGCACAACGCGCCAGAATGCTTCTGCTGGCCGACATCATTCCGTCGTCACCGGGAGGCACCCCCGCATGACGCCCGCCGCAGACACTCCCACACCTGCCGACCCGGAAGCCTGGAACGCCTACCTTGCAGAAGGCAACGCCAAGCAGGCCCGCAAGCGGGTTGCCGCGGACATCCTGCTGCGCGACCCGTCCGGGCACGTCCTGCTGGTGAACCCCACCTACAAACCGGACTGGGACCTGCCCGGAGGGATGGCGGAGGACAACGAGCCACCGGAACGGACAGTTGAGCGGGAGCTGATGGAAGAGCTCGGCCTGCGGGTGACCGTGCGCGGACTGCTGGTGGTGGACTGGGTTGCGCCGCACGGACCTTGGGACGACCAGATCGCGTTCATCTTCGACGGCGGCACGATCAGTCCGGAGCAGGCCGGCCGGCTGAGACCCCAGGACGGAGAGCTCTCGGAGATCGCCTTCGTCCCTCCTGCTCAGACTCCGAGGCTGCTGGGAGCCCGCACGGGCCGCCGCCTCACCGCCGCGCTGGACGCCCTCGCTGCCGGCCGGGCCGGGTACCTGCGGGACGGGATGCCGGTGGCCTAGAGCCCGGCCCCGCTGCTCCGATACCCCGGTGCCCGGCCCCCGGCTGGACGCCCCGGGCCCGTACCCCTGAAACTGATGAGCCATCACGTACAGAGACGACTGCGAACGCCCGGCGGGGCGGGGCGGGAGCCAGGTGCCGGAGCCACAGCCACGGCGGATCGCGGGGCGCTACGAGCTGCTGGAGCGGTTCGGGCACGGCGGCATGGGGGACGTGTGGCGGGGCTATGACGCCGTCCTCGACCGGCCGGTCGCCGTGAAGCTCATCCGGCCGCAGGCCGTGGCCTCGCCCTCGGTGGCGGAGGAGTTCGAGAAGCGGTTCCGGCGCGAGGCGCGGATCACCGCGCGCATCCAGCACCCGGGCGTGCCGCAGGTGTACGACGCGGTGCTCGACGAGTCATACGAGCAGCTGTTCCTGGTGATGGAACTGGTCGACGGCGTGCCGCTGACCGCGTACGTCCACCCGCACCGTCCGCTCCCCGTCAGCTGGGCGGTGGCCGTGGCGGCGCAGGTGGCGACCGTGCTGTCGTACGCCCACGACGTGCCGGTCGTGCACCGCGACCTGAAGCCGAGCAACATCCTCGTCGCGCGCGACGGCACGGTGAAGGTGCTGGACTTCGGCATCGCGGCGATCCTGCGGACGGACGTCACCAAGCTGACCGCGACCGGCAGCCCCGTCGGCACCCACCAGTACATGGCACCGGAACAGGTGCGCGGCGCGCGGGTCACACCGAGCACCGACCTCTACGCGCTCGGCTGCGTGCTCCACGAACTGCTCTGCGGCTGGCCGCTGTTCAACGGGGACAGCGAGTGGCAGCTGATGACGCAGCACGTCAACGCGGCACCGATCCCCCTGCGGGAACTGCGTGAGGACGTGCCGGCGGAACTGGAGGAGCTGGTCCTGCACCTGCTCCGCAAGGCGCCCGAGGCGCGCCCCGCGGACGTGCAGGAGGTGTACGAGCGGCTGCGGCCCTTCCTGCCGCCACCCGGGGAGCCCGGGGAGGAGTCCGCGCCGGAGGAGGCGGGGCCCGCCGGGACGCCCGACCCGACCGGGATCTTCCGGCGCCCCTACGCGCCCCGGGCCCGTACCGGCACCGGCACCGGCACCGGTACCGGCACCGGTACGGGCGGCGCCCGGCCGGCCGCGCCCGCCGCCGGGCCGGACGTGTCACCCGCGCTACCCGCGGCCGAGCGGGAGGCGCTGCGGGAGCGGATCCGCGAGGTCCACGCGCACTACGCCGCCCTGATGGAGGAGGAGCGGTACGCGCAGGCCGCCGAGGTGGTGGGCGAGATGGTCGAGCCGGCCGCGCGTGCCCTGGGCGCGGAGAGCAAGGCGGTGCTCGGGCTGCGCAGGCGCCGGGCGTTCAGCCGGCAGCTGGCGGGCGACTACCGGGCCGCGCTGCCCGAGTTCGAAGCGCTGGCCGACGCTTACGGGCGCGTGAGCGGTCCGGGCAGCGAGGACGCGCTGGACAGCCGGGCGCAGGCGGCGCGCTGCCGTGGTGAGCTCGGTCAGGTCACGGAGGCACTGGCCGGGCTGCGCGGCGTCCTCGACGCCGTCCGCGCCGTCGACGGCGACGTGAGCGAGACCGCCGTGGAGCTGCGCCGCGACATCGGCATGCTGCTCCTCGCGCAGGGGCGGGCGACCGACGCCCTGGGCGTCCTGGAGCCGCTGCACGCGGACCTGTGCGTGGTCTTCGGCCCGGACGACGAACTCACCGCCGAGGTGGCCGAGACCCTGGCCGTGATCCGGCTGGATCTCGACGGCAGCGCTCCCGGCGCCCCTTCCTGACCTGTCCGTTCGCCCGCGTCGCAGCCCGCCCCGCCCCTAGGATCCCTGCATGCCGCAGCTCGCCTTCGACATCGGCTTCTTCGCCGAACTCCCCAAACTCCAACCGCCCGTGCGGAAGGGCGTCCTCGACGCCTGGGAGAAGTTCGGCCGGCTCACCCTCGACCAGCTCTTCAGAGACCAGGGGCTGAAGCTGGAGAGCCTGACGCACGCGAAGGACCAGCAGATCCGGACGATCCGCATCGACCAGTTCTGGCGCGGTGTCGTCCTCGCCCCGCCCTCCGGTGACACCTTCGTGCTGCTGCGGGTCATGCAGCACGACAAGGCCATCGCGTGGGCGAAGAAGCAGAAGTCCAGCATCAACGAGGTGACACGGGCCGTCGAGATCCGGGACGCGGCCACCCTGGACGAGATCACCCCGGCCTACGAGCGGGTGGCGGAAGCCTCGCCGAAGCAGCGGCTGTTCGCGAAGTTCTCGGACGGGGACCTGACCGCGCTCGGCATCGACGCCGAGACGCTGCGGCAGGCCCGGACGCTCGTCGACAAGGAGCAGCTGGAGGTCTTCGCACCGCTGCTGCCGCAGGACCAGCGCGAGGTGCTGCAGTACCTCGCGGCGGGCTGCACGGTCGAGGAGGTGTGGCAGGACATCGTGGCGCCCGCGCTGCAGGCCCAGGCGTCAGTGCCGCCGGACGGCACCGGGGACTACGAGACCGCGATCCGGCACAGCGGGGCCCGTATCGCGCTCGTCACGGCCTCCGAGGAGCTGCGGGAGATCCTCGACAAGCCCTTCGCGGCCTGGCGGGTGTTCCTGCACCCCTCACAGCGGAAGGTGGCCTACCGGGCCTCGTACTCGGGGCCCGCGCAGGTCAGTGGCGGCCCGGGGACCGGCAAGACCGTCGTGGCGCTGCACCGCGTCAAGCACCTCCTCGGGTATCTGCGCGACGGCGACCGCATCCTGCTCACCACCTACACCAACGCGCTGGTCAACGCGCTCCGTTCCGGCCTGGAGTCCCTCGTGGAGGACCCGGAGCTGCGGGAGCGCGTGGACATCTCGACGGTCGACGGCTTCGCCAGCCGTGTCGTCGCCGAGGAGACGGGCGCGGTGGCGCTGCGGCCGCTGACGCACCAGGAGGAGGAGAGCCGCTGGGGCGAGGCCGCCGAGGCGACGGGCTTCGCCGGCAGCGCGCAGTTCCTCGCCCAGGAGTACCGGCACGTCGTCCTGGCCCAGGACATCAGGACCCTGCCCGACTACGAGGCGGCGGACCGGCGCGGCCGCGGGAGCCGGCTGACGGCGGCCGAGCGGCCCCTGGTGTGGGAGACGGTGGAGCGGTTCACAGCCGGCCTGGCCTCGGACGGGGCCCGCACCTGGCTGCAGACGTGCGCGGAGGCGGCACGGCTGCTGGAGGAGACGGGGCCGCGGTACCGGCATGTGGTGGTGGACGAGGCGCAGGATCTGCACCCCGCGCAGTGGCGCCTGCTGCGCGCGGCCGTCCCCGCCCGTCCGGACGACCTGTTCATCGCGGGCGATCCGCACCAGCGCATCTACGACGCGAAGGTGTCCCTGAAGTCGCTCGGCATCAAGGTGACCGGGCGGTCGGTGAAGCTGCGCAAGAACTACCGCAGTACGCAGGAGATCCTGCGCTGGTCCACGGCGCTGCTCGTGGGCCGTCCGATCGCCGAGCTGGAGGACGAGAACCGCCCCGACACGCTGCTCGGCTACCGCTCCGCCCTGCACGGCGATGGGCCCGCCCTGCACGCGGCGGCGGACGAAGAGGCCGAACTGGACGCGCTGGTAACTCGGGTGCGGGCGTGGCTGGAGGCGGGCGTCGGCGCCGGGGAGATCGGGGTGAGCACGCGCTTCAACAAGACGTGCGCGAAGGCGGTGGCGCGACTGAAGGCCGCCGGCATCCCCGCCGCACCCCTGCGGGCCGCCGACACTGCGGGCGAGGCAACGACCGTCCGGGTCGGAACGATGCACTCGTTCAAGGGACTCGAGTTCCGCTGTGTCGCGGTGATCGGCGTGAACGACGGCGCACTGCCCTTCCCGAAGGCGGTCACCCCGCCCGGGGTGGACGCCAAGCAGCACGAGACGGACCTGATGGCGGAGCGCTGCCTCCTGTTCGTCGCCTGCACCAGGGCCCGCGACAGCCTGTACGTCTCCTGGTCTGGCGAGCCGAGCCCGTTCCTGGTGGAGGCGGGCGTGTGACGTCAGGGGGACGAGGCCATGGCCCACGCACAGCGACGCATGCCGCTCTACGCCGTCTTCGGTCCCGCCGGACCCACAGGCTCCCGGAGGGACACACGTACGTCAGGCCCACACGATCGGTGCGCCAAGGAGTCCTGAGTTCGCGGCTCCGGCCCAGCCGCTATCGAATGCTCTGCAGGAGATTCCCCGTGGCAGTGACGGTCCAGAAGGACCAGCCGTCGCGAGCCGGATTAACGTGCGGGTTGAGGGCTCGCACCACTGCTGCCGCCGATCCGCTGGGAGTCCCGTACCGGCCGTACGGCGTCAAGGCCTCGTGCGGCGTTGGTGGAGGTCCACAGCCGCGTCGAGGACGCGGTCGATGCCGGTGGCGATGCCGGTGTCCGTGTTGTTCAGGTACCGCACGATCGCCGCGCCCGCTCCCGACACGGCTGGGGGAGGCACGGTGACGGTCCGGAAGAGCGGCGGCACTCCGTAGATCTGGCGGAGGACCTCCTCGACGACGAACTCGTTGACTGGACGCCGCTCGCTGCGGTGCGTGGCGGCGACCTCGGCGCTGAACTCCGCGAGCTCCTCGACGCGGCACCGGTCGCCCAGCCGCGGAGCGAGGAGCACGGCGACCACCGAGACGAGGAAATCGTTGAAGGCGATCCTGTCGCCCGGTGAGAGGGCTTCGTCGAGCGCCTTCGCCCTGCGGTCCTTGAGGACGAGGCATCTGATCTGGTCGCGGAATCGTGGCTCGACACGCATGCCGGCACCTCCTACTCGACGTGGGTGAAACTCATGAGGACGGCGAGCACGGCGTCCTCGAACGACTCGTGCCGGCCGACCTCGTCGGAGCGGAAGAGCCCGTGGGGTCGCACGACGGCGAAGGCACACCACAGTCCCAGGTGGTGGTCCACATGGCCGGCGTGGAACGTCTCCTCACCGTTGTCGAGGACGACGTGGACGGTCTCCTCGCCGGGGCGCACGTCGGGCTGCGGCCGGAGCGAGAACCGGTGGCGTTCGAGGGACTGCCGGAGTGCCGTGCCGACTTCCGGGATCGCCATGCCGCACTCCTTGTGTGTGGGGTGGTGTGGTGGTGTGGTGGTGGTTCCGTTCGGATCACTTCGCCCGGCGACGGAGCGCGGCAGCGTGATCGCGGAGGTTCCCCGGGCCGACGGCCTCGTAGTACCGGCGCGCCGCGCGCGCGAGCTCCGCCCTGGGGGGCAGCTGTGCGGCGAAGTCGGCGAGGACACGTCCGCGTTCCGCCTCGTCGAGGGCCGCCCACTCGCCGTAGGGCCCGCCGCAGGCGTCGGTGAGGACGTCGAGGCAATCGGCGAACGCCAGCGACTCCATGCCGTCCCAGTCGGCAAGCCAGCGTTCGCGCAGTACCTCGAAGGCGAGACCGACGACGTTGTTGCCGGTCGCCGACGGCGGACGCGCCGGTTCCGACTGCTCGTCGCCCTCGTCCCCGGGCTGCCGGGGCGCGTCGATCCCGAGGCGGACGCGCTGCTCCAGTCCCGTCAGCCGTTCCTGTGCCGCGCTGTTGCCCCGGCGCACGGCGAGGGCATACCAGTGCAACGCCCGGTCCTGGTCCTTGTACTGCTCCTCGTAGAGCTGTCCGAGATGCAGCGGGCCGACAGGGTCGCCGGCTTCGGAGGCTTTCGTGTACCACTGCGTCGCCTCCAGGAGCGCCGCGCCGTCGACGGGCCCCGGCTCGATGCCCTGCATCCTGGCCTGGACCCGGCCCTCGGCGATCTGCCCGAGCCGGTTCATCGACGGCGTGTGTCCGGCCGCGGCCGCGGCACGGTACATCGCAGCGATCACCGGCAGCCGCTCGACTCCCTCCTTGGTCTCACGGCGGTACGCCTCGCGGTAGACGGTGTCCGGGTCGGCGCCGGGTTCCGGTGGGGCGTCGGGGGCGTTGTTGGAGGCGAACACCCAGCCGGCGGCGTGATCCTCGACGCGGCGGCCCGGCTCGGGTCTGCCGTTCCCGACGAGCTGGTCGGCGACCACGCCGAAGATGTGATCGAACGTGAGGCCGGCCGGCCCGCCGGGGACGCCCTCGTGCACGGTGTCCACGAGGGCCTTGGTGAAGTACGTCTGCGCGTCGGCGACGGCCTCCAGTTCGTACCAGGAGGTCTCGTACGCGCTGCTGCTCATCATCAGGTACGCGCCGGTCGCCGGGAGCAAGCGGTCGGCGGAGAGGCGGCCGTACTCCTCCGTGGCGAGGCCCGCGTAGCAGCAGTCGAGCACCGCGATCTTGACCGCGGCCGGGCTGGAGCGGAACGCGTCCCGCACCGCCTCGAAGGACAGCCCCGTGGCGGCCGTGTAGTGCGCATCGGTCCTGGTGTCGCCCACGGTGAGGCACAGCCGCTCGCGGTGATCGTAGATCCCGTGTCCGACGTAGTAGAAGAACGCGACATCCGTGGCCTCGCGGAACGCGTCGATGAGCTCGACATGGGTCCTGCCGAGCGTGGGGCGGTTCTCGAACCGCACGATGGACTCCTCGGGCCACGGGCCGCACACCGGGTCCAGGAGCAGGTCCCGCATCCGGTTGAAGCTGCGTTCGACCGCGCGGACGTCCTGGAAGTCCGTGTACTCCCAGGTACCCATGAGGACCGCGCGCGAACGGGAGTAATCCCGGCGTGCCGGGTCAGTCATGGCCGAGCAGGCGGTCGGTGATGTCCAGGATCTTCTGCGGGTCGTCGAGGTTCTCACCGGTGAGGGTCACGGACCGGTCGTCCCGGGTGATCGTCACGGTCACGGACGAGCGCCGGGACTTGATGAACACCGGCAGCGTCCGGATCGCGACGGCGAGGACGGCCGAGGACGGCACGAGCAACTGCAGCACCTCGGTGACGCCGAGCTCGCCGCCACCCGGGCCGGATCGCCTTCGGGTGACGGTCGCGCCCGGGACGGCACGCAGACGGCGGAACAACGGACCGACGTCGGCCGGCTCGGAGACCGTCAAGCCGAGTTCGAGCGGTCCCCCGGCAGCGTTCGCGGGAATCTCGGGTTCCTGTGAAGTGTTCGGTCCAGGCATCGGGGCCTCCCCAGCCGATGGTGTGCTCCGTCCAAGCGCGGTGTTCTCCGCGGCGTTCAGCTCATGGGTGTCCTCGGCGTCCCGGTCCCGGCGTTTCACGGCCTGTGCTTCGCGGTACCGAAGGCGCACCCGTTTCCCCGGCCACGCCCTCGATCCACCGCCTCCACACACCGGGGGCAGGACGCCCGCTCAAACCTCCACCCGCCGGTCCCGGTTGTAGTAGAGCGCGACATCCTCCGGAGCGTGCAGGCGGATGTCCTCGCCGTCGGCGCTCACCATGGAGACCCAGCCGGGAGGAGCGGAATCGGGTGGTGTGAGGATGAACGGGCCGTCCCCGTTTATCGCATACACCGTGCTGCCGAAGCCCACCGTGTGCCCGTCTTTCGTGCGATAGCTCGCCATGGAGCAGTCGTACCACTGCTTCTATTCGCCCCGTGGCCCTTTCACGGAACTCCAACAACCTGTGGAGAGGGGCCGCCCGAAGGATGGTGTTTCCCGGCTCGCGGCGCCGGGACCGCTCGCGCCGGCGGCCGATCCGCTCACCGGCAAGGTCGCCCTGACGGACCGCTGACGACGGCGGCCGGGTGGGCAGGGACGACTCCCCTGCCCGCCCGGCCGCTCGCACCGGTCCTCAGAGCCCGCCGGCTGTGGCTCCCGGCGCGGAACGCCGTTCGCCCGCGCCGTCCGGAGCGCGGTCCGGCTCGTCGCCGCCTCTGTTGAGCCAGGCCTCGATCGCGCCGTTGCGGGCGATCCTGACCCAGTCGGCCCGGCCGTCGCCGTCGAGCTCGGGCAGGGCCACGACGCCGCCGGTGCCTGTCGCGATCTGACCCCGCTCGGTCCACCGGCTGCCGCCGGTGTTGAACCAGGCCCTGGGCACGCCGTCGGGATCGATGGCGATGTAGTCGGCCCTGCGGTCGCAGTTGAGGTCGGCGAACTCGATCTGCTGGTTGGCACGCGGCGGGAGGTTGGTCAGGATGGCGCCGCCGCTCTCCCAGCCGTTGCGGTCGGGTGTGTCGCCGCCGCGGTTGTACCAGACGTCGATCGTGGTGCTGAAGTCGATCAGACGGATGTAGTCCGCCCGTCCGTCACCGTTCACGTCGGCGAATCGGATGCGGTCGACGGGGGTGTCGGTGCCCCGGCCGTAGTCGAGGTGCGGATCGAACCTGGCGCGCCAGCCGTCCTCGTCGGAGGTGTCGCCCCCGCGGTTGTAGTAGGCGTCGATGGCGTTGTCCGGCCGGATGACGATGTAGTCGTCGCGGCGGTCGTTGTCAAGGTCGGCGAAGAAGACCCGGTCGGGCCCCAGGCCCGTACCCGCGGCGATCTCACCGCGGTAGACCCAGGTGATCTCCCCGTCGGCATCCCGGTTGAGCCAGGCGGTCGCGGCGCCGCTGGGAGAGATCCACACGATGTCGTCCCGGCCGTCGCCGTCGAGATCGGCGTACTTCATCGAACGGGCGGCGTCGGGGTTGCCGGGAAGCCCCTCCCAGATCAGCCCCCTCCCTTCGTATCCCCGGCGTGCGGTGCACTGCTCGGGGGGCTGCTCGACTCGGGCGGGCTCCGTGACCCAGCCGTTGGCGAGCGCCGTCCGGGTGCCCGCGTAGAACGCGTCGGCGATCTTCTCGTATCCCGCGTCGTTGGGGTGGACCACATCGTCCAGATCGGCCTCGGTGACGGCGCTCAGGTCCACCCGGACCAGGTGGTCCCCGTCGGCGATGCGCCCGCCCAGCATCGTCCAAACGGATGCGTTGTAGGCGTCGATCCGGTTCTGGATGGTGTCGTCCCGCGACGGGGGCAGTGTGCCGACCACGACGGCTACCCCGGGCGACCAGGCGTAGATGTCGTCGATCAGCCCGCTGAGCCTGTTCGGGGCGTTGCCCACGTCGACGTCGCGGACCATGTCGTTGGTGCCGGCCAGCAGCGTCACGACGTTGGGCCGCCTGGCCGCGACGGATTCGCCGACCGTGTCCCGGATCCGGTCGATGGTGTACCCGGCCCAGCCTTCGTGGTCGTCGTCGGGGATGCCCTCACCATGCTCGAGTTGGCCCACCAGGTCCAGGTTGTCCAGGGACTCGTAGAGCAGCGAATCGTCCGGAGTGCCCAGGAGTTCGCCCACTCTCACCTGGCCGAGGGATTCCTGGATCTCGTCACGCGCGCCGGAGTTGTCGCTGCTGCCCCACCCTTCCGTGATGGAGTCGCCGATCGGCATGAGGCGGATGTCGGAAGGGAGGTCCGGGGGTTCCGCGCCGGCATGGAGCCGTCCGAGGCCGACCGGCCGGTGGTCGCCGGGCGGCTGGCGCTCGTGGAGCCAGGCATCTCCCAACGTGATCGCGGTATTGATGTCGTCGGTGACGAAGTAGTCGAGGCGGCGGCCGCTGTTGTGGGTCGGAGTGTCCGCGTCGGTGCTCACGACGCGGGCGACCGGAAATCTGTCGCGCTCCGCCTGGAGGACATTCGGTTCCACGTTGAAGTCCCCACCGACGACCCAGCGGTACGGGAGGGGTTGACCAAGCGACCACTCCTCCACCGCGTCGTCGATCGCGTCCAGCAGCCCCGCCGAGTCGCCGCCTCCTCCGGACAGCGCGTGCACGGTGAAGTACCAGTACACGCCGTACCGCACGCCGAGCGCGGTACGGCCCGCGTCGAGCGGGTTCGCCACAACGTTGATCTCGTCGGGTTCCTCCGTGACGATGAGGGCCAGATTGACCCGCCGCTCTCCTGCCTGCGTCTGCATGAAGTAGATGTCCCGGAAGCCCGTGCTCTGGTCCGCCGTCTCCGGCTGCCAGCGGTGGTGATTGATCGTGTGGGTACGGGGGACACCCGTGCTGTCGTGGGTGACGCGGGTCAGGTCTCTCAGGTGAGGGGCGCTGGCGACCGCCGAGGGACCCGCTTCCTGCAGCATGATGATGGGGAATTGCCGTGAGTACTCCGGCAGATAGTTGTTCCACTTGCTTTCGCCCTGGTCGGTGGCGCCCTGCATGTTCCAGGTCAGGAGCGGCGTGCTCGACAGCGGCCGGTCGACCGCGGCGGCCGGGGCGGCGGGCAGGGCCACGAGCAGGCCAGACACCAGCGCGGCGACGACCGCCAGAGCTCCGCCCCTCCGCAGTCGGCGCCACAGGTGGGTGAGACGGCTCATGCCGAGTCACCCCCGTCGTTCCGGTACCCCACGACAGTTCCGTCGCCGGCCATGACCAGGTAGTCGACCCTGCCGTCACCGTTCAGTTCGGCGAGCCTGATCCGGTCGGCCGGATCGCCGGTGCCCCGGGCCAGGACGACCCTGCGCCCCACCCAGAAAACACTGTCGACGATGCCGAGGTTCACATCGGCAAGCAGGACGCTGCTCCCCCTCAGGCCCGTGCGGTCGTCCCGGCCGTCGCAGTCGACATCGGCCAACTCCCAGCGGAGGTCCGTATCGCTGTCCGTGCTCAGCAGGTGCGCCCAGAAGGCCCAGCCGACATGCCCCGGCCGGTCTCCGCCGTCGTTGCGCCAGGACGTCATCAGCCCTGTGGAGGACTGGCTCACGTAGTCGTCGTCCCCGTCACCGTCGAGGTCTCCGAAGTAGATCCGGTCGGGGGAGGAGCCGGTGCCCCTCGCGATCTGTCCCACCCCGCGCCAGCCGGGGGTGACCCCGTCCGGACCGGTCAGGTCACCCCCCTCGTTGATCCAGGCGTCGAGTGCGCCGTCGTCCTTCACGACGAGGTAGTCGTCCCTGCCGTCACCGTCCAGGTCGGCGAACTTGACTCGCTCCGGCGGGTATCCGGTGCCCGCGGCCACGCGCCCCCGGTACGACCATCGCCCGTCCCGGTCGTTGCGCCACTGCCGGACGCCCCCGATCTCGTCCAGCAGCAGGCGGTCGTCGTCCCCGTCTCCGTCGAGGTCGGCGAAGCGGACGAGTTCGAAGTCGGTGACGCCGGGTACGGCCGGGGCCACCTGCCCCAGAGGGGTCCATCCGCCGCCCAGTGCGCACCGTTCGGCGGCTTCGGCCTCGGGGCCGGTCATGGTGAAGGTCGTCCCTGCCGCGAGCAGGGACAGCGCGAGAAGGCAGCATCTGAGTCGCCGCGATGGAGTCGTGTCATCACGCGCCACGACGGCCTCGGGTAAGGACATGGACGGTCTCCTGAGAAGTGAGGGAACGTGTGTTCCGGACGGTGGTGGTGGGCCCGGCCCGGCGGCGGAGGTGCCGGCGCCGGGCCGGGCCCGGTTCGTCAGCCGTGACCGCCGCAGTACGGCGAGCTCCTTCCCGCCCGCCGCGTCCGTCCGTCAGTCCGTACGAAGACCGCCCCGCCGGCGCCGTGTGTTCCGCGCCGGTGACGACGGCGAACCGCGCGGTTGCCGGACGGGGAACGGGGACGGGACGGTCCGTGGCCATGTCCTCCACGGTGCACGGCACCGGCGGGCGGAACCAGGGGATGTCATCCCCTGGCTCGGCGGCCGGGCCGGTCCCCGTCACGGTCCGGTGGCGGATCCCGTCAGGCGGCGCCAGGCGAGCAGTGAACACAGGGCGAACCCCAGGGCGTTGCCCACGCCGTGGGTGGCGGCCGTCCAGGTCAGGGAGAGGTGGGGGAGGCCGGTGGCCTCGCCCAGGGCCCAGCTCAGGGCGAGCGCCATGGTCGCGACGAGCACCGCCGCCGAGACGGTGAGCAGCACACGGGTCGTGCGGTCGGCGCTGCCGGCCCGTGGCCCGCGCCAGACGGCGTACCCCACCAGCCACATCCCGGCGGTGAGCACGGCGGCCCCGAGGAGTTCGGCCCAGTCGCCGAGGAAGTAGCCGACGAGGACGAGCAGGGTGCCGACCGGCACGCTCCATGCGGCGGCCCGGGCCGCGCGGCCGCCGTCGGTCCGGCAGACCAGGCCGGCGACCAGCGCGGCGGCGAACCCGGCGAAGTGGAAGTGCGGCACGGTCAGCGCCAGGATTTCCAGTTCGAAGCCGAACAGTTCGTACCCCGCGCGTTCGGCGACCAGCGCCACCCCGGCGACGGACGGCGCCGCCAGCGCGGTCAGGACGGCGACCTCGGCGGGCGCCAGGGACCGGGTGCGGGCCAGCCGGAGCGGGGCCTGCGCGGCGAGGGCGACGGTGGCCAGTGCGTACAGCACGGCCAGCGCGGTGGCGGGACCACCGCGCGGCAGCCACAGGGCCAGTGCCCCGGGGGCGGCACCCAGCAGCCACCACGGGCGCGCCCGGACCGCTTCGGGGCCGCCGACGAGCGCCAGCCCCATCGGCACGACGGCGAACATGCCCAGCATGACGACGAGGTTCACCAGCACGGTCAGAGCGGTCATGACGGAGCCCCCCAGCAGCCGACTGCCACCGAGCCCAGACCTCGTCCGGGCCGCCATTCCCCCCGGGGCCGCCGGAGTGCCTGGCCCTCCGGAGCCTCAACTCCCGTCGGCGCAGGGCCCGTCGACCCGCGCCGCCCCCGGAGTGCTCCCGACCGCCGGAGCGCTGTCACCAGCGACGGCGGGGTGGATGGACCGCGCGGCCGAGCCGGACGCCGAGCGACAGGTCGTACAGCAGTGCCTGGCCGTTCAGGCCGCGCACCGTGGTGACGCCGTTGGCGAAGAACAGTTGGGGTTCTGTCTCTTCCTGGCCGCTGCCGTGCGCGTGGGAGTCGATGAAGCCGCTGACTACGAACTCGCCGCGCCCGTCAACCACTTCAGCGCCCGCAGGTACTCGGCCCGGCGCGCGCTGCCGATGGCGGCGATCCGTTCGCCGCGCACCAGCACCGTGACATGGCGCTGCGGCCCGGCTCCGGTCGCGCCGATCACCGCGGTTCCGGTGAGCGCGACGGCCGGGACACACCTGGCTGGACGCGGGCCTTGGCGGCTGCGGTCGGCCGGCTGCTGAGGCAGGGGTCAGGGCGAGCAGTCGGCCTTGCCGGGGCGCATGAGCCGCTCCATCGCGTCGAGGGCCCGATTCCACGGAAAGGCCCGGGCGTCCCCCGTCTTCGGCGGATGCGGCTCGTACCCGTCCTCCCCCAGCAGGACCCGCACCCCCTGCGACCGAAGTGCCTCAACGCTCCGCGGCACCGCGGGCTGCGCGGCCTGCGCCTGGTTGAAGAACGGCATCACCGCCACGGGCACACCCATGTGGACCGCTTCCGACGGGATGCCCAGCGCCACTGTGTCCGCGATGCCCGCACCCCACTTGTTCAAGCTGGTGCACGAGAGGGGAGCGACCAGCATGGCGTCCGCCTTCGGCAACGCGTCCTTCTCCCACGGCAGCTTGTACCGGAACCGCACGGGGTGGCCGGTGAGTCGCTCCAGTTCTCCCATCCGTGGCTCCCACCAGGCGGCAGCCGAGGGGGTGAGGATGACGCACACCTCCCAGCCGCGCCCCTGGGCAAGTCGTACGGCCCGGTCGAGGTACTGCGCAGGGCCGGCCGCGCAGGCGATCAGGTAGAGCACTCGGGTCATACACGGAGTCCACACCGCCGGGCGAGGCCGGTCAACTCCGGGCGCGGGGTGGGCACGAGTTCCACGAGTTCACCGACCAGTCCCGTGACGGATGGCCGCCGGACTTCCTCAGGAGCAAGCCGTTCGGCCTCCAGCAGATCGCGGACAGCGCCGTCGCGGTTTCTGGTCAGAGCCGCAGCGCCTGCGGTGGTCACCAGATGCCGTGCCTGCCGTTCCCTGCCCAATCCGGCCAGCGCCGCCGCGTCGATCCGCTGTGCCGCCTCGACAGCGGACCACGCGTCGTCAAGCCGGAGCAGCACATCCACCTCGTAGAGTCGCACGTTGGTGGGGCCGAAGTCAGTGAAGTCCGCCCCGCGCTCGCCCTGTTGGGCGGCCACCTCTCCGGCTTCGCCGAGCTGCTCCGCCGCGGTGGCCACAGCCTGGCGGGACCGGCCTGCCCCGGTCGCGCCGATTGCGGCCACCAGATGCAGCATTCCCAGAGTGGACAGCCCGGCTGAGCCGGACCGCTCCAGGTCGGGGCGGAGGGTGGTGGCGGTCGTGCCGGCGTAGTCGGTCGCGGCGGCGTGCCGCTGCTGGTGGATGAGGCCGCGTGTCACCCGCCGGGCGGCTGCGCCGATGGCCACGGGGTCGCCGGAGGTCTCGGCAGCCGCCAGTGCCCGGTCGGCGGCGAGCACGGCCGGTGTACGGGCAAGCGCTCCGTACTTGAAGAGAAGCGACGCGGTGAGCTGGTAGGCGCGGGACAGCAGGACAGCGGCCTCGCTGCTTGCGACGGCGGTGCGGTGCGCGTCGGCGAGGACCTCTGGAAGGTCGCGTGCAGCGGCGGCGTAGTGGCACGAGGCCCATGCCTGGCAGCAGAAGGTGACGCGTCGCCGCAGGTGGCCGAGGTCAACGACGCGACCTCGCGATGCGAGGGCATGAAGGGAATCAGCGAGAGCCGCCACTTCCACGGGTAATGCCGCGGAGGATCCAGGCCGCGGCACGGGGTGGTCGGTCATGAGGCGTTCCAGGGGGATGCGAAGGACATCGGCCGCCCGTTGGAGCACCGACAGACGCGGGTCGGTCTGCCGGTGCCCGCCTTCGAGGTCTTGTACCCAGCGCCGGGACTTGCCCATGAGACGTCCGAAGTCGCCTTGGGTGTAACCCCGCCGTTCCCGAAAGCAGGCGATGCGCCGGCCGATGCGTTCAGTGTCCACGACAGCCCCCGGAGCCAAGGCACGCACTGTGCGTACTCGCCAGGGTTCTATCTCGCTCTACGTTGCAATACAACAGCTTCCCGTCATCAGACGACCAGTCTGACCTGGGCTGCCGCCATCGCAACTCCCAACAGAAATAGGTAATTCGGATGACTGCTGTTGACGGCTCGACCGTTCGTGAT
Organism: Streptomyces albus subsp. albus; assembly: GCF_000719865.1. Lineage (GTDB taxonomy): Bacteria > Actinomycetota > Actinomycetes > Streptomycetales > Streptomycetaceae > Streptomyces > Streptomyces albus_E. The sequence goes on along the minus strand of NZ_JOID01000021.1, from coordinate 59,456 downwards.
CCCGATACGCTGCGTGCGGACATGGTCCGTGCTCTCCGTGACCGGAAAGCGATCGCTTCCGAGCCTGTCGCCGCTGCCTTCGCTGCGCTGCCCCGACACCGGTTCGCACCCGACGCGCCCCTGGACCTCGCCTACGACATCCACCGCACCGTGCCGGTCAAGAGGGACGAGCAGGGGCTGGAGACGAGTGTGATGTCCGCGGCTCACCTCCAGGCCGTGATGCTGGAACAGGCCGCCGTCGAGCCCGGCATGCGAGTCTTGGAGATCGGCTCGGGCGGCTACAACGCCGCGCTCATCCAGGAACTCGTGGGCTGTGACGGAGCGGTCACCACAGTCGACATCGACCGTGACATCGTCGACCGTGCCCGCAGGTGTCTGGACGACACCGGATACGACCGGGTGAGGACGGTGCTCGCCGACGGAGAGGCCGGTGTTCCCGATGGAGCGCCGTATGACCGCATCATCGTCACTGCGGCCGCGTGGGACATTCCCCCGGCGTGGATCGGCCAGCTCACGGAGAAAGGCCGGCTCGTCGTTCCGTTGACCTTGTGCGGGACCACCCGTTCGGTCGCCTTCGACCGCGATGGCGAGGGTCTGCGGAGCCGCTCCTACTGCCTGGCCCGCTTCGTGCCCATCCAGGGCGAAGGCGCAGCCGAAGAACGCAAGGTGGCTCTGCGCGACGGCATCGCCCTGCAGACGGACGACAAGCGCGTCGCCCTCGAGCCCACAGCTCTGGACCAGGCGTTCGACACTCCTCGGTTGGCACGCTGGTCGGGGGCGGCCTACGACCTGCCGGACGAGTTGGAGCTGTACCTGACGCTCAGTCTGTCGCGGCCGGCCCGGCTGCACGCGGCTGAATACCTCGTCGAGCAGGGGCTCGTGGACGCGTCGGCTCTGCTCGGCGTGCCCGCCTTGGTCGCGGACGGCAGCATCGCCTATCGCACCCGCCGCGAGAACGAGAACACCGGCGGTTTCGAGAGCGGCGTCATCGCCCACGGGAACCGGGCCGAAACGCTCGCGGACGAGTACGTGGCCCTGCTGCGTCGCTGGGCCCGGGATCACCGTCGGCAAGGGGCCGCGACCTTCCGGTATCTGCCGGGGAACGTCCCCTCTCCCCTCCCCCAGGGCGCCGTGCAGAAGCGCCACGGCATTGTCACGGTGACCTGGAACTGAGACTCCCGGCCCGCCCTCGGGCCCGGGGGACACCACACCATCAGCCAACTGCCCCGAGGAGGAATGCATGACCATGCAACTGGAAGGCCCGGTCGCGTCCGCACAGCCGGCCGTCGAATTGCGGGAGTCCGACGACTTCGACCTGGACGTCACCATCGCCGAAGGCGGCCCGGCTGCGGACCAGCTCATCCGCCTGACGAACGACGGCTGCAACTCCACCTGCGCGACCGCCTGTGTGAGTTGCCCGTAACAGAGCCGAACCGCGTTCACTGCGGTGTCCGGCCACGCCCCGTCCACGGGTGCGACCGGACACCGCGCGGCCACAGGAGAGGTCTTGTATCGCTACGTTGACGCAGCAATGGTCCGGGCGGCCGCGTGGAGCGATGACCGTCCGGTTGTCTGGCCGGATCTGACCGGCCCGTCCGCAAACGCGGCTTCGTCGCGAGAGTGGCTGCAACACACGTGGCGCGCGGTCGGCTTCGCGGTCGCTGTCAGAGCCGCCAGCCCTGACCTCGCAAGCCGGGTGGACGAGATCTGTGCCGGCCGATCGCTGCCGGACCCAGCCGTACGCCGTGCGGTGCTCTCCGTACTGCGCTACCTGCTGCGTGCCCGCACGCGCGCCACACCATTCGGTCTGTTCGCCGGGGTCGCGGCCGCGAACAGAGGGGCCGGCCCCAAGCTGCGGGTGGGCAACGGGCACCAGGCAACGACCAGGCCCGAAGCGGCACGGATCACGGCTCTCATCGACCGGTTCGAGGGACACAGCACACTGCAGCCCCGCTTGAAGCTGCTCACCTCCGGCCTCGTTGCCGAACGTGATGGGCATGTGGTGATCGAGCACCGCCCATGCGCCGCCCGCGACGGCGCTTCCGAGCAGGTGCGGATCCGCTTGACCAGACCCGTCCGCGAAGCGCTGAAGGCCGCGCGGGCCCCGGTCCTGTGGAGCGACCTCAGCGCGAAGCTGACCGCGGGCTTCCCCACAGCGCCGCCCGCCGCGATCGAGAAACTCCTCTCGGGGCTGGTGAGACAGCGATTCCTGATCACCAGTCTCCGCCCGGCAATGACGGTCACCGACCCGCTCGTCTTCCTCAGAGATCACGCACGGCATCTCCCACGCGTTGAGGCAGCGGTGTTGCGTGAGATCCCCAAGCCGGGGTTCGACCTGAGGGTGGACTGGGACCTGGTGGTCCCGGAGACCGTGGTTCAGGAAACGGCAACGGCAGCCAAGGCGCTCACTCGTCTCGCGCCCCGTGCGGCTCTCAGCGGATGGACTGAATGGCACAGCCGCTTTCTTGAGCGGTACGGCCCCAGGGCGGTCGTCCCCGTCCTGGATGCCATCGACGTACTCGGGTACCCGTCCGGTTACCTCGGCTCCACCACCGTGCCGGCGCCCTCGCCGTTGACCGACCGCGACAGTCGCCTCATCAAGCTCGCCCACACAGCAGGGATACGGCGCTGCCTCGAAGTCGAGCTCGACGATGCCGCGATCGAGGAACTGGCCACCACGGATCCCGGCCGCCCGGTGCAACCGAGCACCGAAGTGACCGTCCGCATTCACGCTGCGAGCGTTCCAGCATTGGCGCGGGGCGAGTTCACCCTGCACGTAGTCGGAGTGGCACGCTCGGCCGGAGCGACCACCGGTCGCTTCCTGGACGTACTGCACGCCGAGGACCGCCGCCGCATGACCGAGGTGTACGCCTCACTGCCCGCCGTACACGAGAACGCGCTCGTCGCACAGATCAACTCCACCCCACTGTCCGCGCGCGCTGAGAACGTCGCACGCGCCCCGCAGGCAACGGAACTCGCGATCTCGCTCGGCGACTACCCGGCCCCGGACACGAGTCTGATCTCCGTGACGGACCTGGCGGTGACCGCCGACGCCCAACGATTGCACCTGGTCTCGCTCTCCCGTCGCCGCCCGGTGCACACGCTGCTGTTGAATGCGGTGGATCTGAGCCATCACACCCATCCGCTGGCACGCTTCCTGGCCGAGGCGCCAGTCGCGCTGGCGGTCCCCTGCACCGGGTTCGTGTGGGGCACCGCCGCCTCCAACCTGCCGTTTCTCCCCGCGCTGCGCTACGGACGCACGATCCTGTCCCCGGCTCGCTGGCTCCTGACCAGCACCGACCTGCCCGGCGCGCCGGCGTCGTGGCCGCAGTGGGACCAAGCCCTCGCCCGGTGGCGACGTGACGCTCATCTGCCCGAGCGGGTGTATCTGAGCGATGCCGACCAGCGCATGGCATTGGACTTGGCGGAGCCCTCACACCGGGCCCTGCTGCGCACGCACCTGGACCGCGACGGAGCGGTCACGCTGCACCCCGCGCCGCAGCACGGGGGTCTGGGATGGACCGGCGGCCGCGCTCACGAGATCGTCATTCCCCTGGCCGCCACAGACCAGGCCCTCGCCCCCGTCCCGGGGCCGGGCCACGTCGTCGGCCGTGAGCACGGCCATCTACCCGGCTGCGACAACCGCATCTTCCTCCAACTCCACGGGCACCGTGACCGGCAGGACCCTTTGCTGGTCCGGCACCTGCCGGCTCTTCTGGAAGAGCTGGGCGCACCCCAGTGGTGGTTCGTTCGCTACCGATCCCCTCAAGACCACCTCCGCGTCCGCCTGGCCTGCGCACCCGGAACACTCGGCTCGGCCATTGAGCACCTCGGGGGATGGACCCGCAGGCTTCGGAACAGCGGCCTGATCACCCACGCAAGCCTGGAGACGTACCTCCCAGAGACCGCGCGCTTCGGCGGCCCTGCGGCGATGGACGCGGCCGAGGAGTTCTTCGCCGCCGACAGCGCCGCTGCCCTGGCCCAACTCGTTGCTCAGAGCGAGAGGCAAGCGCCCAGTCCCGATGCGCTGACTGCGGCGAGCATGGTGGACATCGCCTCCGGTCTACTGGGGGACGCCGAGGCGATGCACTGGCTGATCAAGCACGCTCGCACGAACCCGCCCGCGCCACCCCGCGATGTCTACCGCCAGGCCGTCAACCTGGTGAGCGCCGATGCTCCGGGCCTGGACGCGAGCGTCAGAGCACGTTGGTCCGCACGCCGCAACGCGCTGGCCACCTACGGCCGTGTCATCACGGATGCTGGGACACGCCCACAGGATTTGCTCGCGGACCTGCTGCATCTGCACCACGTCCGGATGTGCGGGCCGGAGCCGGCACGAGAGCGCCTCCACCTGCACCTGGCCAGAGCCGCCGCCCTGAGCTGGAAGGCTCGGGCAAGGAGGACACCATGACCGCGACAGCCCTCACCTCCGCCGCGCTGTCGGCCGCCGACCAACTGGCCCACGCACTGACCGACCCCCACTTCGCGTGGCGCGGCAGCCGGCCGGACGGCGGCCGCGCCTGGCCGCAGTCTCTGGCCGGCGGAGCCTCGGGCATCGCCCTGCTGCACATCGAACGCGCCCGGACCGGCCGCGGGAGCTGGAACACCGCCCACACCTGGCTGACTGCGGCCGTGCACGGCGACGTGAGCGCGGCGGCCAACGCGAACCTGTTCTTCGGCGCTCCGGCCCTGGCCTTCATCACACACCGCGCGGCCAGCGCATCCAGCCGGTATCTGCGGCTCCTGGACCACCTGGATCGAGCGACCCTCACCCTCACGCGGACCCGCCTGGCCAAGGCACACCTGCGCATCGACCGCGCCGAGCGGCCCCCCATGGAAGAGTTCGACTTGATCCAGGGTCTGTCCGGGCTGGCTGCCTACCATCTGAGCCGCCACCCGCACCACGAGATCACCCGCGACGCCCTTGCCTATCTGGTCCGCCTGACCGAGCCCTTACCCGGTCAGGCCGGGCTGCCACCGTGGTGGACGACCGTGGCACCTACCGGAGCACCCAGCGCCGACTACCCGCACGGGCACGGGAACTTCGGGCTCGCCCACGGCATGGGAGCCGCTCTGTCCGTGCTCTCCCTGGCCCTGCTGCGCGGTCTGGCACTTCCTGGGATGGTCCGCGCCGTCGAACGGATCTGTGCCTGGACCGACCAGTGGCGCCAGGGTGAGAAGACCGGCTCCTGGTGGCCGGGCCTCATCACCCTGGAACAGGCGGCCGGCGGACGCGTCCATCCCGACCTGCACCCCCGGCCCTCCTGGTGCTACGGCGTCAGCGGCACGGCCCGCGCCCAGCAACTGGCCGGACTCGCTCTCCGCACCCCGGCGCGCGTACAGGCAGCCGAGAACGCGATCCTCGCGGCCCTGCGCGACCCCATCCAGCTGGACAGGCTCCCCGAGATCGGGCTGTGCCACGGCATGGCCGGTCTGCTGCACGCCGCATGGCGGATGGCCACCGAGACGGGCAACACCGAGATCACCGCGGAACTGCCCCATTTGGCCGACCGCTTGATCATTGCAATCCATCGAGGTGACCACGCCCCGGAACTGCTCGACGGAGCTGCCGGAGCGGCCCTTGCTCTGCACACCCTCGGCGTGGGCAGCGCCCCCACGCCGCACTGGGACACCTTCCTCGCCGTGGCATGAACGCCCTGGAGACCCCCATGGACTCACCCACCTGGCACCAGGCCAACATCGCATTTCCCGACTGGGAGCGCGCCGAGACGACCGCCCTGGCCCAGCTCGCCCCGCTCCTGCGCACCGCGGAGGACCAAGGCCCGGTGATCGCGTGGTTCCTCATCCGCAAACGCCCGTGCTGGCGCGTGCGCTACCTGTCTGCCACGGACGTACGACACCACATGGGCCGGTACTTGAACGCACTCGTCGCAGGCGGCTACGCCACAGGGTGGACGGAGGTCGTCTACGAACCCGAGGTACACGCCTTCGGCGGCGCCGAAGCCATGGCATCCGCCCACCGCCTCTTCCACCGCGACAGCCGCAGCCTGATCGTCCACCTCCGAGGCGACGCCGGCAGGCTCCGGCGCGAGACATCCCTCCTGCTGTGCAGCCTGCTGATGCGCTCCGCCGGACTGGACTGGTACGAGCAGGGCGACGTCTGGGCACGCGTCGGCACCCACCGAGCGCTGTCTCCCGGCACTGGGCGGGACGCCCGCTGCCAACTGCGCGCTGCCGTGTACCGGCTGATCTCCGTACACGGTGAGGACCTGATGCGCACGGGGGAATCACTGGCCCACGTTGCCGGATGGGCCCGCGCCTACACCGATGCCGGAAGGGAGTTCGCTCACCTCAGCAATTCCGGACAGCTTCACCGCGGCCTGCGTGATGTCCTGGCACACCACGTGCTGTTCGCCTGGAACCGGATGGGCCTGCCCTACACCACGCAGGCGGCACTCGCCGACGCCGCGAAAACCGCCGTCTTCGGCCCCGACCCCACCACGGAGAGGAGCACCGCGGGTGGTCTGGAAACCCCCTGACGTCGTGGCCCGGCGCTTCCCACTCATCGCTCGACCCCGCCCCGCCTGCCTCCCTCTGCACCGGCGTGTGCACGCGCTCGTCGAACTCGCCGATACCGCGGCGAAGCGGGGCGACCCGAGCGTGGCTTCCACCGTCATCAACCAAGCCGCGCTCATCGCCTCCGATGTCGGCCTTCCCGCCCTCGCACGCGAGATGTGCCGCCGGCACGCCGCTACCTACCTGCGCACCGCTCCCCTTACCGCCGGGTCCGCGATCCGCGCCCTCGAACCCGTGGTGAACCTCGCCCGCCTCCACCTGCGCGCCGGAAGAGCAGATGACGGCCGCCAACACCTCCTGACGCTGTTCGACGCCATCACCACTGGGCGCCCCGCCCGGGTCGAGGACGTTGCCGTACCCGCTGATCTGGTACAGCAGGCCGACGACCGCGAAGAGGTCCGTGTCTGGCTGTGGAGCATCCTCCTCGCCGACGGCACGCGCGCACTGGCCACAGCCGGCCGCTGGACCGAAGCCCTCGCCCATGTCCAGGCGCGCCGCGGCATAGGACAGCGCATGCTCGACGGCCGCCAAGTGGCCGTCCTCGCCGCCTTGGTCGCACTCGATCCGGCGCACGCCGGGGACCTTCTTGGCGACACCGCTCCGGGCGAACCATGGGAACAGGCCGTGACCGCGTGTCTGACCGCACTGTGTCATCGCTCTACCGGGCAGCTGGTCGACCGGTATGCCCATGGGTTGGCGGACATCTAGGTCGATCTGGAGCCCACACCAGACACTGCTGCCTTCGATGCCCGGTTGGGTCTGACGATCCTGGACATCATCGGGAGCGACAGCGAAGCCGTCGCGCGCCGCGTCGTCAAGGAACTGCACCGCCGTGCCACGAAACTGAACGACGGAAACGCCGCGCGGGAACACTTGGCCCACTCCTTGTTCACCGCGTTCGCGACGGGCGGGCAGCAGAAGAACTGCCAAGACATAGTGAACGCCTGCGCCCTCGGAGCCGGCAAGCTCCCTGACGGACTGCGCGGCCAACTCACCACGGCGCTCCGTACGAGCCACCGCACGATCCGGGATGCTCTGCCCGTACAGCATCACGCCTCGCGTCGAGACTGACCGCACCCTCACAGCACGGACGGCTCCCCTTCCGGTATGCCTCGGCCACGACAACCGTGTGCGCGAACCACTCCAGTACCGCGCAGATCTCCTCGCTGTGCTCGGCGAAGATCTCCAGAGGGAACGACGGGCGCAGGTCCAGCTTCGCCGCGGCCAGGTCGATCCCCTTGATCTCATTGAACCGGGTCAGCAGCGCCCGCCGCAGCGGTTCGTCGTCGAACGGCGGGCGTCGCTTCAGATCCTGGAAGACGACCTCGGCCGTGCCGGAGACCGGATAGACGGCGATCGGCCAGCGCGCAGCACCAAGCCCCGCGCTCCTCTCCTGCCGAAGGCTCGTTCAGCACCTCCGCGACCATCTGGACCGGGCGGAGCGTGGCTCCCGGTCGTCAAACGGCCACCACGTGTACATCCGTCGGCGCGAGGACCGTCAGGTAGGCCCGGATGTCCCCCGGGTCGGTGGTAAAGATCACCGCGCTGCCGTGCCGGGCGGCTGCCAGGGCCACCCAGGCGTCCACCGTGTCCGGCCGCTTCTTCGCCGGCAGGGCCGCCCTGCCCAGGGAGGTGCCGATGCGCCGCCAGTCCGCGAGATCCGGGCCCGTCGCACAGGCCAAGCACTCCGGACGGCCGGCCTTCGTCTCGCGCATGGGCGGCTCGGACGTGCGGGCCTGAGGAACCGTGCAGTCCTTCAGGACGCCGGACAGGGCGTGCACCAACGCCGGTTGGGGGCGCCACACCTGGGCGAGGACCGGGCCGAGCACCAGTGCCCGGTGCGGGACCGTGCGCAGCCCCTCGTGCAGGGCCACCGCCTTGGCTTTGCGGTCGGCGAGCGCGATGAGCATGCCGGTGTCGTAGACCGGCACCCGTGCGCTCACGCGGCATGTCCCGGACGGCGGCCCTTCCGGTCCTGGCCGCGGACGAGGCCCAGGGCCTCCTCGACTTCGAGGCGTTCCTGCTCCGTCAGTTCCGCGGCCGGTTCCCGGGCGGGTTCGGCGGGCAGTCCGTCCGCCGCTCGCTCCGCCCGGGAGATGACTGCGTCCACCTCGGCGAACTGTTCCTCTATGGCGTCGCTCTCGGCCATCTGGCGCGTGGCGGCATGCACCAGGTACGCCGAGACGTCGATGCCCGCCCGCTCCGCGTGCTGCCTGATGCGTTCGGCCTGGTCCTGGTCCAAGCTGATACTGATCCGCGTCTTTGCCACGAAGGCATCGTAATACGCGTATGACAGCGATGCGAGTGCTGTGGGACGGATTGATCCAGATCCCTCTCGCGAGAGAGGGGGCGGCACTTGATTACGGCGTCCGGAGCGTCAGAGCCCAAGCTCATGCCCGCACACCGAGCTGATTGCGAGGCGTGAGGCATCGGAAACGAAAAATTACCGGTCGAGTCACACGACTCGACCGGTAATTCCCACTGGTGTCCGAGGGGGGACTTGAACCCCCACGCCCGATAAAGGGCACTAGCACCTCAAGCTAGCGCGTCTGCCATTCCGCCACCCGGACAAGGTGAGCGCCTCGGTTTCCCGCGGCGACGAGACCAACGATACCAGGGGTTCCGGGTGTGTTTCACCTTCGTATGCCCAGCGGGCGGAGGGCCAGCGGAGGGCCCTCACGCCTGCGGTGACCTGTCGCTATGACGGGGAGTGACCGGTCCCGGACCTGCGGTCGGGGCCACTGGGCCGGCCGGTCGCGGTGTGCCCTGCCCGTCACTCTGTGCGAGGACCGGACGCTCTGGTGCGCGGTCGCGCGTCCCCCTTCGCCGTTGACGGGTCTCGGGGTGGGCGGCAGGTGCGCCGGTCGGCAACCCGGACCCTTGGCCGGCCGCCGGCCCGCAGTCGCGCGGCCTTGGCCCGGCCCGCCGCCGGGGGTTCCCCGAGGGGGCCGACGGGGGCCTCCTGGGGTGGATGTCCGGGGTGTCCCGGTGCCGGTGGGGAAGCCGGCCGTCGAGCATGAGGATCAGCCATCAGCCCCGTCTTCTGAACGGAGACGCCCATGTCCTCAACACCGCCTCGCCGCCGCATCCTCCGCACGGCCGCCGCGGCCGCCGTGGCCGGTCTGGCCGCGCCGCCGCTGCTCGGCGCCGCCGGGTCCGCCCGGGCCGACGCCGGCCCGGCCCTCGGCCTCGGCGTCGGCTCCGGTCCGAGCTCCGTACCCGGCCACGACGGCGGGGGCGCTCAGGTCATCCGGGAGCGGCGGACCGGGGAGCGGATCGTCGATCTGACCCTCCGCTCCCCCGCCCTGGGCGGCACCGCCGACGTGCGGCTGCTCGTCCCCGACGGCTGGGACGAGCGCGGCCCCCGGGACCGCTGGCCCGTGCTGTGGCTGCTGCCCGGCGGCAACGCGGAGCATCTGGCCTTCACCGACGAGTACGGCCTCCAGCACGAGCCCTCCGTGCGGAAGGTGCTGGTGGTGATGCCGTCGATGCCGTTCTACGGCTTCTACACGGACTGGTGGAACGGCGGCACCGGCGGCCCTCCGGCCGTGGAGTCCTTCCATCTGCGGGAGCTGCGGCCGCTGCTGGAGCGGGACTACGGGGCGGGTGTGCGCCGTGCCGTGGCCGGGGAGTCGCAGGGCGGGTACGGGGCGTTGAAGTACGCGGCGCGCCACCCGGGGGTGTTCCGCGCCGCGGCCAGTTGGAGCGGGTTTCTGCATCCGCTGATGTATCCGGACGCGGTCGTGTGCGGGTCGGAGTACCTGGGTGTCGAGTGGCGGCGGATCTGGGGCGACCCGGTGCGGCAGCGGCACATCTGGGAGGCCAACGACCCGTACTACCTGGCCCCGCGGCTCAGGGGCGTCCGGGTGCACATCGCCTCCGGTGACGGGACCCCGGGCCGTCTCGACCCGCCGGACGTCGAACCGGACGAGGATATCCCCGGATTCGAGGAGCTGGCGCGGCTCTTCCCCCGGGAGGTGATCTCCCTGACGGAGTCGATCATGGGCGACGAGTCCCGGGCGGTGGCGTACCGGCTCCAGCAGGAGGGGGTGCGGATCAGCACGCACTTCTTCCGCGGTACGCACGCCCCGGCCTACTGGGAGCGGGAGCTGTACGCCACGCTGCCGATGCTGCTCGGGGCGCTGCGGGACCGGTGAGCGCGAACCGCGCCCGGGCGGGGCTGCCTCCGTTTCCCAGCCCGGCGGCACCGCCCCGTCCGCCACCGGTTCCCGCCGCGTCCGGATCCCCCGCCCCGGTCCCCCCGCGTCCGGTGTTCCGCCACCCGTGTTCCGTCTCCGGTGGGGCGCTGGTCCGTGCTGCGACCGCTCCGCGGTCCGGTGCCCCGTGGCCGGGTCCGCCCCCGCCCCGTCACGGCCGGGCGCAAGCCGTGCCGCCCCGGCTCCGGGCTCCTGATCCGGCCGCGGTGGACGGCGGGGGCGGGGGCGGGGGCGGGGCGCCGCCGTCAGCAGTCCGGCTTCGCGCGCAGGGAGCGCAGGTGGGCCGCCGAGCGGCGGGCGAAGGAGAGGGAGTCGGCCGGGTTGTCGTGTTCGGCGATCCAGTGGTGCGAGCGGCTGCCGTGGCGGTGGCGGGCGAGGCGTTCCACGCCGCCGATGAAGCGCTGGTAGTCGATGTCGCCGTCGCCGACGTCCGTCATGCGGTAGCCGTCGCGGGTGGACGGGTCGTGTTCGCCGTCCTTGACGTGGAAGAGCGGGTAGCGGTGCGGCTGCTTCAGGACGTAGTCGATCGGGTCGAACGGCGCCGGCTTGCCGTCCGGGCGGACGCTGAAGCGGAACTGGGCGCAGTAGGCCCAGTAGATGTCCATTTCGAGGGAGACCAGGTGCGGGTCCGTCTCGGCGAGCAGCACATCGTAGAGGCGGACGTCGGGGCGGTCGCTCGCGAAGGAGAACTCCTCCGCGTGGTTGTGCTGGTAGAAGGTGATGCCGCGCTCCTTGGCCGCGGCGCCGTAGGTGTTGAAGTCCTCGGCGGCCCGCTTCCAGGCGTCGACCGTGTCGCCGTAGCGGAACGGCCCGCTGGCCGTGCCGATGTGCTTCAGGCCCAGCTCCGCGGCGTCGTCCAGGACTTGGCCGAGGCTGGTGGCGAAGGTGTAGGCGGTGGGGTCGTCGGAGTAGTAGCCGACGTGGCTGCCGACGGCCCGCAGGCCGCTGTCGCGGACCAGGCGGCGGAGCTCGGGGAGGGTGATCGGGCCGGCGGTGCCCTGGGTGTAGCCGGCGAATTCGATCTCGTCGTAGCCGTACTTCTCCAACTCCGCGAAGACTCGGGCGAATCCGGCCGTGGAGACCTGGTCGCGGAGGCTGTAGAGCTGCACGCCGAGCCGTCCGGGCGGGAGGAGCGGGCCGCCCCGTCCGGCGGGGGCGGAGGCTCGGCCGGGGTCGGCGGCCTCCGCGGCGCGGGCCGTCCCGGCGCCCGCCGTGCCGAGGAGGGCGGCGGCGGTGGTTCCCGCGGCGACGCCGAGGAATCCGCGGCGGCGGAGGCGCTGGGCGAGTTCGGAGTCGTTCTTCACGGTGACGCTCCTGTCGGGAAGGAGTGGGAGGGGGCAAAGGGCTGAGCGCGCAGGGCGGTTCGGCCGTCATGGTGGCCGGGCGGACACGGTGCGGCGGTGCGGTTGACGGGCTGCGTAAGTGGTGGGGTCGCGCGGGCGGTGCGGTGGGTGGGGTTACGCAGGTGGTGCGGGTGACGCGGTGATGCCGACGGCAGGGATGGTGCCGGTGGTGCCGTGGTCTCCGTGGTGCCGGGTGCGGTCGGTGCCGGTGGAGCGGTCGGGCGCCCGGATCAGCCCAGCCCGGCCAGGCGGAGGAGGAGGGACTTGACGGCCGTGGCCGGGACCGGGGCGCCGTCGGCGCGGAGCGCGCCCGGGCGGGAGCAGATCAGCAGCGGGCCGTCCTCCTCCCGGTCCGGCAGCCGGCCGTGGCTGCCGCGCACCGGTGTGGGGTCGAGGGGGACGACGGCCATCCGGTAGCGCATGCCGAGTTTCTTGCGGGCCAGTGCCGTCCCGGCGCGCAGCCGGACGTAGGGGTCCTCCGGGTCCATGAACAGCTCGGCCGGGTCGTAGCCGGGCTTGCGGTGGATCTCCACGAGCTGCGCGAAGTCGGGGGCGCGGTCGTCGTCCAGCCAGTAGTAGTACGTGAACCAGGCGTCGGGTTCGGCGACGGCGACCAGTTCGCCGGAGCGCGGATGGTCCAGACCGTGGGCCTTCTTGCCCTCGTCGTCGAGGAGTTCGGCGATGCCGGGGAGGCCGGCGAGGGCTTCGCGGACGGCGGTCGTCTCCGCCGGGTCGCCGGGGCGGCGGATGTAGACGTGGGCGAGCTGGTGGTCGGCGACGGCGAAGGCGCGGGAGGTCCAGGGGTCGAGGTACTCCATGCCGTCCTGGGTGTACACCTCCAGCAGGCCGGCGCGGCGCAGGGCGCGGTTGATGTCGACGGGGCGGCTGACGCGGGTGATGCCGTACTCCGAGAGGGCGACGACCGTCGCCCCGGCGGCCCGGGCCTCGTCCAGGAGCGGGACGAGGGCGGTGTCGAGGGCGGTGGCGGCGGCGTGGGAGCGGGGGTCGTCGGGGCCGTACCGCTGGAGGTCGTAGTCGAGGTGCGGGAGGTAGCAGAGGGTGAGGTCGGTGGGGCGGGTGCGCATGAGGTGGCGGGTGGCGTCGATGATCCACTGGGTGGAGGTGAGGCCGGCGCCGGGGCCCCAGAAGTGGAAGAGCGGGAACGTGCCGAGTTTCTCCGTGAGTTCGTCGCGGAGGCCGGTGGGGCGCGTGTAGCAGTCGGGTTCCTTGCGGCCGTCGGCGTAGTAGACGGGGCGCGGGGTGACGGTGATGTCGGTGTCGGCGCCCATCGCGTACCACCAGCAGACGTTGGTGACGGTGTAGCCGGGATGCGCGCGGCGGGCCGCGTCCCAGAGCTTGTCGCCGCCGACGAGACCGTTGTGCTGCCGCCACAGCAGCACCTCGCCCTGCTCGCGGAAGTACCAGCCGTTGCCGACGATGCCGTGCTCGGCGGGCAGGGCGCCGGTGAGGAACGTCGACTGGGCGGCGCAGGTGACCGCGGGGAGGACGGTCTCCAGGGGCGAGCGGTCGCCGGTCTCGGCCAGCTCGCGGAGGTTGGGCATGTGGGCGAGCAGGCGGGGGGTGAGACCGACGACGTCGAGGACCAGCAGCCTGCGGGGGGCGAGGGGGGCGTGGTCGTCCGGGATGCCCGGGTCTTCTGTGCGGGCCGTCCCGGTCGGGCCCGGGGTACCGGGGGGTGTCACGGCAGCTCCTTGAGGCCGAGGTCGGTCAACAGGTCTCGGACGAGGCACAGTTCGGCGGCGATGCCCTCGGCCAGCCGGGCCCGGGTGCGGGGGCGCAGCTCGGGCGGCAGGGTCTGCCAGGTGTAGGTCTCCACCTCCAGGTGGCGGGTGAGGGGCACCGGGCCGCCGACGAGCCGGGTGAGGGTGTCGCGGAGGACGGGGAGGGTGGAGGTCAGCGGGGGCGCGGGCTCGGCGTGCAGGGGGACGTGGAGGTGGACCCGCCAGGGGGCGGTCGTGGGGAGCGCCGTGCCCGCGCGGCTCGCACCACCGGCGGCCCGGGTGGACGGTTCCGTGGCGGGCAGGCCCAGGGCCTCGGGCAGGTCGTCGGTGCCGGCGACCTGCCCCTCCGGGGTGCGGGTGCGGGTCTGGTGGAGGAAGCGCGGTTCGGCGAAGGCGGCCAGGGCCGCCCGTACGTCCTCCCGTCCGGGCTGTTCGGCGTGCAGCGCCGCCGACAGCTGGGCCTTGACGACGGGGATGCCCGCCGCGCCGAGCGCGTCCAGGGCCGGGCCGGGCTCCTCGAACTCGGTCGCGAGGTGGCAGGTGTCCACGCAGACGCCGATGCGGTGGAGCGGCGGGCCGCCCCGGCCGCTGAGCGCGGCGACCGCGTCGGCGGTGGTGGCGACGGTGCAGCCGGGTTCCGGTTCGAGGCCGATCCGGATGGAGGTGCCGGTGAGGTCCTGCAGGGCGTCGAGCCGCTGAGCGAGCAGGGTGAGGGCCCGGCGGGCGGTGCGCTCCGAGGCGGCGTTGTACGGGGTGCGCCAGGCGAGGGGGAGGGTGGAGATGGTGCCCTCGGGCTCGTCGTCGGGGAGCAGTCCGGCGAGGAGGCGGGCGAGGTCGGTGGTGTGGCCGAGGCGTTCCGGTTCCGTCCAGTCGGGGCGGTAGACGCGGTACTTGACCCGTTCGGCGCCGAAGCCCGCGTACGGGAAGCCGTTGAGGGTGACGACCTCCAGGCCGCGCCGGTCGAGTTCGGCGCGGAGGGAGCGGAGCGCGGCCGGGTCGGCGACGAGCGCGCGGGCGGCGTCGCGGGCCAGCCAGAGGCCGATGCCGAGCCGGTCCCGGCCGAGGCGGCGGCGTACGGGTTCGCAGTGCTCGCGGAGTTGGCGGAGCACGCCGTCGAGGGTTTCCGCCGGGTGGACGTTGGTGCAGTACGCGAGGTGGACGGTCGAGCCGTCGGGATGCCGGAAGCGCACGGGTCAGGAGCCTCCCCGGAGTATGGAGTTGCCCTCGTGGGTAGCGGCGGCGGCCGGGGCGGGGGCGGCCGTGTCGAGCCGGCCGCTCTGCCCGTAGAAGGCCACGGGGTTGCGCCACAGGACCTGGTCGACCTCGTCGTCGGTGAACCCGGCGGCGAGCATCGCGTCGCCTGCCTGCCGGGTCGTCAGCGGGTCGCTGCGGCCCCAGTCGGCGGCGGAGTTGACGAGCATGCGCTCGGTGCCGTGGGAGCGGAGGAGGGCGACCATGCGGGCCGGGTCCATCTTGGTGTCGGGGTACAGGGAGAAGCCGAGCCAGCAGCCGCTGTCGCGTGCCTCGTCGACGGTCGTCTCGTTGAGGTGGTCGAGCAGGACGAGCCCGGGGTCGAGGTCGGACTCCCGCACGACGTCGAGGGTGCGGCGGAGGCCGGCGGCCTTGTCGCGGTGCGGGGTGTGGACCAGGGCGGGCAGCTCGTGGTCGGCGGCGAGCTGGAGCTGCGCGGCGAGGGCCTCGTCCTCGGCGGGGGTCATCGAGTCGTAGCCGATCTCCCCGACGGCGACGACCGAGTCCTTGACGAGATAGCGCGGCAGTTCGTCCAGGACGGGGACGCAGCGCGGGTCGTTCGCCTCCTTGGGGTTGAGGGCGATCGTGCAGTGGTGCGCGATGCCGTACTGGGCGGCGCGGAACGGCTCCCAGCCGAGGAGCGCGTCGAAGTAGTCGAAGAAGCTGGCCGGTGCGGTGCGGGGCTGGCCGAGCCAGAAGGACGGCTCGACGACGGCGCGGACGCCCGCCGCGTACATGGCCTCGTAGTCGTTGGTGGTGCGCGAGGTCATATGGATGTGCGGGTCGAAGATGCGCATGGGGTGGTCAGGGCTCCTCGGTCGCGGCGGGCTCCGTGGGGGACGGCTGGGCGGCGGGCGGCTCGGGCTCCGCGGTGGGTTGCGCGGGGGCGGACGGCTGGGGCGCGGGCGGCTCTGCGGCAGGCGGCCGTTTCTCCGTCAGGGTCAGGACGTGGTGGAGACCGGGCGGGACGGGGCGGCCGGCCGCGGTGCGCTCGCGGGCGTAGTCGCCGAGCATCCGGGCCAGTTCGGCGTCATCGCGGGCCCGGTCCGCGAGGCCCGCGACGGCCGTAACCGGCACCCCGGTGAACAGGCACTTGAGCACGGCGTGGCGCCAGGCGTGCGGGCCGAGGTGCCGCGCCGCGTACGGACCGACGGCGGCGGTGATCAGCCGGGTGTCGTTCGCCCGGAGCGCGTCCTCGACGAGGGGGACGGCCTCGGATCCGATGCCGGGAAGATACGGCAGGGCCAGCAGGACGGCGCGGCGCTCGGCGGCGGTGCCCTGGTGGTAGAGGCGGGCGAGGGTGCCGGGGGTGGCGCGTGCGGCGTGGAGTAGGAGGACCCGGGCGGTGTCGGCGGGGTCGGTGAGGCCGGTGGTGTCCGCCCGGCCGGTGGGCTCCGCCCGGCCGGTGGGCTCCGCCCGGCCGGTGGGCTCGGCGAGGGCGCCGGGGGCGTGTTCGCCGCCCGGGGCGGGACGGGTGACGGGGTCGGAGTGCGGGCCGGGACTGTGGACCGGGTCCGGTCCGGGGCGCGCGCGGGCCCCGGGGTCGCGGCCGATGTGGCGCCCCGCGGAGGCGAAACGGAGCTCCCAGGCCGGTGGACGGGTCCGGGCGGGCGGCACCTGCCCGGATCCGGCCGGGGAGGCCGGCGCGGGCCGTGAGGGCTCTGCTCCGGCGGCCTCCGCTTCCGTCGCCTCGGCTTCGGCGGCCGCGAGAGCCGCGTCCAGCCATTCCCGTGCCGGGGCGGACAGCCGCGCACGGAGACGCTCGTGCAACTCCACGAGGCCGGGGCGCCCGGGGGCGAGGGCTCCGGCACCGAGAGCGGGGTCGCCGGGCGGCATCAGCGTTCTCCTCCTGTCGCGGAGCCGGAGAGCCGGGAAGCGCCGGAGAGCGGGACGGGGCCCGCGCTCCGTCCGGGGACGCGCCCGGCCGGGTGCGGGGCGCGGCGGACGGCGCCGGCCGCCATGGGGCCGGTGCAGCGGGCGCGGGCCTCGGCGTCCGCCCGTACGAGGAAGTCGTGGGAGGCGCGGGCCAGTTCGGGGCCGCGGTGGGAGTCGCGGGGGAGCTCGACACCGACCAGGCCCCCGTACTCCATCGCGCGCAGCGCCGCGAGCACGGGCGGGAAGTCGATCTCGCCCTCCCCGAACGGCAGATGTTCGTGCACCCCGCGCCGCATGTCCTCGATCTGGACGTGCCGCAGCCACGGCGCCACCGCCCGTACGCAGTCGGCGGGCGGTTCGGGTTCGAGGCACTGGCAGTGGCCGATGTCCAGGGTGATGCCGAGGGCGTCCGGGGCGCCGAGTGCCGTGCGCAGCCGGTGGAAACCGGCGATGCCGGAGAGGAGGTGGCCCGGTTCGGGTTCGACGGCGAGCGGGGTTCCGGCGGCCGCGGCGGCGTCCACGACCGGGGCCATCGACTCGGCGAGGCGCTGCCACGCCGTGTCCTCGGACACTCCGGGCGGGACGGCGCCGCTGAAGCAGTGCACGGCGTGCGCGCCGAGGTCCGCGCCGACGCGGACGGCCTTGAGCAGCAGGGCGATCCTGGCCCCCCGGGCCTCCGGGTCCGGGTCGAGGAGGGTGGGATGGTGTTTGCGGCGCGGGTCGAGGACGTAGCGGGCGCCGGTCTCGACGGTGACGGACAGGCCGAGCCGGTCGAGGCGGCGGGCCACCCGGCGGGTGCGGGCGGCCAGATCGGGCGCGAGGGGGTCGAGGTGCATGTGGTCGAGCGTCAGCCCGACGCCCTGGTAGCCGAGGTCGGCGAGGAGGCCGAGGGCGTCGTCGAGGCGCAGATCGGTGAGGCCGTTGGTGCCGTAGGCGAAGCGCGGGGCACCGGGGTCCGCCGTGGCGTCCGCGCTCCGCGCGTCCTCTGCGGTCCCCACCGATCGGGCGCCGACAGCCACGGGAATTCCGGTAACCGCAGCGGCGGCTCGGCCGGTCCCGGGGCCTTGGACCGCTTCACGGGCCCGGCCGGCCCCGGAGTGGTTGGGGCTGCCGGCGGTCCCGGAGTGGTTGGCGTCGGCGGTCCCGGGCTTCCCGGGGGTCCCGGCGGTCCCGGTGTTTCCAGGGTTTCCGTAGCTCTCAGGGTTTCCGGCGGCTCCATCGGTCCGGCCGGCCCCGGCGGTCCCGTGATCTCCGGGCGATCCGCCGGGTCCGCCGGGTCCGCCGGGCCGGTCTGTTCCCGGGTGTGGCGCGGACGGGTCGGGCGTGGGGGTCACGTGGGGCTCACCTTCCGGGACAGCCGTCGGGCCAGGGGGACCAGTGCGAGCAGGGCGGTGGCGGTTCCGGTCCGTCCGGCGCGGGCCGCGAGGGACGCCTGGAGCGGGATCATGGCGCGGATGCCGCCGCCCACGGCCCGCTGGTAGAAGTGCGGGGACGGGTTGAGCGCGGCGTGCAGGAGCGGGCGCGCGGCCGTGGCGCCGTACAGGGCGGCGAACGCGGCGCCGGCAGCCCGCCCGGCATCGCCCCGTGCCGGACGGGCGGGCGCTGCCGGACGGGCCAGGGTCTGGCGGCGCGGGGACAGCGGGATCCGGCGGGTGCCGCGGGAGGCCCGGCCGTGAGGCCGCTCCGCCGCCCAATCGGACTCAGGCGAAGCGGAGTTGGGGCAGGCTGCGCGGGCGATGCCGGCCACGGCGGCCAGTGCGGCGAGCGGCAGTGCCGTCGAGCCGCCCGTCGTCTCGCGCCGGGAGACGAGGGTGACGGCGCAGGTGTGCGCGGCGAGCAGCGCGGCGGAGGGCAGCGCCCGGCGCGCTTCCCGCGCGGCGCCGTTCCCCGTTCCCCTCCCCGGCCCACCGGTCCGGGCGCGCGCGGGGAGCAGCCGTACACCGGACGGACGCGGGGCGGCGGCGTCGGCACGGTCGGCCGCCGTAGCCGTTGCCGCGGTGCCGAGGAGCAGGTCCAGACCCCGGGCCGCGGCCATGGCGGCCGGTCCCGCCGGGGTGTTCTTCAGCCACAGGTCGTAGGCCCACACGGTGCCCGCCAGGGTGGTGGCCGTGGCCAGGGCCGGGCGGCCCGCGGCCGCGGCGAGTCCCAGTCCGGCCGCCGTCAGTCCGGCCGCCGCGCCGAGGGCCGCACCGGGGGCGATCCGGCCGGACGGGATCGGGCGGTGCGGGCGTTCCCCGGCGTCCAGGGCGCGGTCGGCCCAGTCGTTGAGCGCCATGCCGGCCTCGTAGAGGCAGAGGGACGCGCAGACCGCGAGTGCGGTGCCCCGGTTCGCACGGTGCCCGGCGGCCGCCGCGCCCGCGAGGGCGTCCCCGGGCACGCTGAACACCGCCGGGACACGCAGCAGTTCGGCCCAGGCCCGGCCCCGGTCCGGGCTTGCACCGGGGTCTCCGGCCGGGCTGCGGCCCGGGCCGCCGTCGGGGTTCCCGCCCGGGCTCCTGTCCGGGCCCCCGGCGGTGGGCCCGTCCGGCCGGCCGGGCTCGTCCGTGGGTCTGCCCAGTTCCGTCATGTGCGGGGTGTGGCCCGCCGGGGCGCGGCCGTTGGCGCGCCCCGGGAAACGGCCCGGTGCGGTCATGCGCCCGCCCCCAGCCGCGCGGCGAGGGACAGCAGGTCCCGCCATTGTTCGGAGAGGCCGGACGGGCCGCCGTCCGGGTCCTTGAAGTAGAAGCCGAGGCCCGGCACCGGGCCGGACATCCCGGCCGCGTGCGCGGCGGCCGCCAGCCGGGCCAGGTCGAGGACGAGCGGGGCGGCCAGCGCCGAGTCGCAGCCCTGCCAAATGGTCTGGAGGATCATCCGGGAGCCGAGGAAGCCGTCGAAGGCGATGTGGTCCCAGGCGGTCTTCCAGTCGCCGAGCGCCGGTACGTCGTCGATGTGCACCTCGCCCTCGGGCACGGTGCCGAGGGTGTCGGCGAGGACCCGCTCCTTGCCCGCGTTCTTGGCGGCCGCGGCCGCGGGATCGGCGAGGGCCGCGCCGTCGCCGCCGCCGAGCAGATTGCTGCCGGACCAGGCCCGTACGGTCAGGGCACGCCGCAGGAACATCGGTGCCAGGACGGAGCGGAGCAGGGTCTGCCCCGTCTTGCCGTCCCGGCCCGCGTACGGCAGCCCGGACGCCTCCGCGAGCCCGGCCAGGGCGGGATGGTGCAAGCCCGTGGACGGCGTGAAGTTGACGTACGGACAGCCGGCGCGGAGCGCGGCGGCGGCGTAGAGGGAGCTGGGCGGCAGCCGGTCGCCGCCGGGGCCGGGCGCGGGTTCGGTGGAGGCGACGTTGACGACGACGGCGCGGGCGAGGCCGTGTTCCTGGGCGAACGCGCTGATGTCGGCGGCGAAGCCCGCGATCAGCTCCTCGTCGCTCCGGGTGTCCCCGGGCTGCGGTCCGCCGGGGCGGATCGCGGCGTCGGCGGCGGCGAGTTCGGCGCGGACGGCGGCGGGCAGGCCGTGCGGCAGCACACCGCCCTCGGCGAGCGCCTCGGCCCGTTTCGGCAGGGGGCAGGCGTGGGTGTCGTGCCCGCCGAAGACCAGGCTGTCGAGCGGGGGGAGGCCGCTGCCGGCGAAGGGCGGGGTCTCCGTGACCATGCCGGTCGGCGGATGCAGTCCGGCGGCGAGCGCGGCGGCGCCGGCGACGGTCGTGGTGGCGACGGACCCCCGCGCCCCGATCAGCCACACACCGGTACGGGGTTGGGCCGGTCCGCCGCCCGGGCGGAGCGGTGCGGTGGCGGTGTCCCGCGTCTCCGGAACCCCGGGGCCGGGGCCGGTGTGGTCGTCCGAGCCGGTGCCGGTGCCGGTGCCCCGGCGCGGTGCCCGCCACTCCCCCGGTAACCGGGCGGATTCGCCGTCGCCCGCCGCCGGGACGGCCGGGCCGTGCTCGGGGTGGCCGTCCCGGCTGCCCCCCTCGCCGTGGGAGGCGGGGCGGCCGCCGTGGCCGGAACCGGAGGGGGTCGGGCTGTTCGTCACTGGCTGCCTCCCGGGGGACGGACGCGGTGCGGCGTGCGGCATGCGCTGTGCTGCCGGCAGACCGGCACAAGTGCGGCGGTGCGGCGGTGCGGCGGTGCGGCGGTGCGGCGGTGCGGCGGTGCGGCGGTGCGGCGGTGCGGCGGTGCGGCGGTGCGGAACGTGCGGGGTGGGCTGATGGACTCGGTGAGCCGGGTGAACTCTTGAGCCGGTGTGCCGACGAACGGCGAGCCGGTGGATCGGTGGACCGGGGCCTGCCGGAGCGGTCTGTCGTGAGCGGAACGGATGAACCCGGGATCACCCACCTGGCCGGCCCCGTGCCCGGGCTCCGGGCCCGGAGCCAGGTCCGGAGTCCAGGGCCCGGTCCGGCGTCCAGGGCCCGGTCCGGAGTCCGGGACCCGAGGTCCGGGGCCCGGTCCGGAGCCCGTGAACCCGGACCCGGGTCCCGGCACCGTGAGGATTACTGCCCACCTCCGTCCGGGAGTTCGCTGATCCTGATGTCGCGGAACGACACCTCGTCGCCGTCCCCGTGGTTCTGGATGCCGATGTGGCCCTCGCCGAGGCTCCGCGCCGGGTCGGTGTTGGTGAAGTCGTTGACGAGGACGCCGTTCAGCCACACCCGCAGCCGTTCGCCCTCCACCCGGATCTCGAAGGCGTTCCACTCCCCCGGCGGGTTGAGCGCCGCGTCCCGGGCGGCGATGTCGGCGGACTGGACTCCGTAGACGGCCCCGGTGGTCCGGTCGGCCGCGTCGCTGGCGTCGATCTGGATCTCGTACCCCCGCTCCACGGCCGTCCAGGGGTCGTCGGAGGCCGGGAAGCCGACGAAGACGCCGGAGTTGTCGTCGCCGGACATGCGCCAGTCGAGCTTGAGCGAGTACGAGCGGAACGGGCGCTCCGCGTACCAGAGGAGGCCCATGCCGCCGGAGGAGGTGATCGTGGCGCCGCCGTCGGCCTCGTCGCGGGTGAAGGAGCCCGGGCCGGCCTGGCGCCAGGCGTCGAGGCCGCCGCCCGCGCGGTCGAGGAGCGGGGTGTAGCCGGTCTCGGGGCGGCAGTCGGCCCGCACGGCCCCGGTGGCGTAGCGGATGCCGCCCAGGAGGTGGGTGAGGAAGGCCGGTTCCGCGTAGGACTCCTTGGTGTGGCCGAGGCCGGTGTAGAAGGCGCGGCCGCCCTCGTACTCCTGGCACCAGGCGATGGGGTGGTCCCCGTCCATGGTGCCGCCGCGGTAGGAGGACTCGTCCAGGCTCGCCAGCACCCGGGCCGACTCCCGGGGATTCGTACGGTAGTTGTACCACTCGTCGGTGCGGTCCCAGGCGGGCCCGAGGTGGGCGGTGGCGGGGTGGGCGCGGTCCTCGACGAGGACGGTGGCGGGCTGGATCTCCGGGTGGCTCGCGAAGTAGGCGCCGGCCAGGCCGCCGTAGAAGGGCCAGTCGTATTCGGTGTCGGCGGCCGCGTGGATGCCCACGTAGCCGCCGCCGCTGCCGATGTAGCCCTCGAACGCCTGCTGCTGGTACGCGTCGAGGACGTCCCCGGTGGTGGAGAGGAAGACGACGGCGCCGTAGCGGTCGAGGTTCTCCGGGGTGAAGGCGGTGGCGTCCTCGGTGGCGTCGACGAGGAAGTCGTTCCGGGCGCCTAGGTCCTGCAGGGCGGCGATGCCGTCGGGGATGGAGTCGTGGCGGAAGCCGGCCGTCTTGGAGAAGACGAGGATCCGCGTGCTGTCGTCGTCGGCGGCGCGCTGCGGCGCCGCGCTGCCGGGAAGGGCCATGGCGCCGAGCATAAGCACGGCGGAGAGCGGAAGCGCGGCCCAGCGGCCGGGGGCGGCGCCGCGGCGGCGGGGCGGCGGTGCGGCGCGGTGCCGCTCGGCACCGGGGACGGCAGCGCGGCGCGGGGCATGGCCGGGGGCTGCTGCGACACGGCGCGGGGCGGCGCGCCGCAGGGCGGTGATGACGCGGCGGACGGTGGCGGGTACGCGGGCACGGGAGGGGCCGGGCTCACGGGCGGGGCCGGGCTCACGGGCGGGGCCGGGGGCGAGGGGGCGTGAGCGCCGGGTTCGGGGGGTGCGCATGGGGGTGCTCCTTCCTCCGGGCGGGGAGGGCGGTGGCCGGCGCGCGGTCCGGGGCGTTCCCGGGGCCGGTGGCCGGGCCGTCCTGCCGGGGCGCGGGGGCGGCCGGGGGTGCGGTCGGCGGCCCGCCGCCGGAGGGGCGGCGGGCCGGGTCGGGCCGGCGGTACGACGGTGCGGGCTGTGCGGTGGTGCGGGCTGTGCGGTGGTGCCGGGTGCCGGTGCCGTGATGCCGGGTGCGGGCCCCGGCGGGACCGGTTCTCATGGACGGTCCCGCCGGCACGTTGGGGGCCGCCCGGCCGGGCCCGGCCGGCCCGGGAGAGCCCGGGCCGGCCGCGTCGTTCAGCCGGTGCTGAAGGTGAAGTCGTCCACCTCGAACAGCGGTCCGTCACCGGAGCCGGAGCCGGAGTCCTTGGCGACCAGGTAGAGGGTCGTGGTCTCCGCCGGTGCTCCCGACAGTTCCGCGGTGACGTCCTCGAAGCTCTCCCAGCCGCCGGTGGCCGGGACCTCCGCCGAGCCGAGGAGCGTGCCGGCCGGTGAGCCGCTGCGGATCTCGAGCGTGCCGCCCGCGCCGCCGGAGGCGACCCGCGCGGTGAGACCGGTGGCGTCGGCGAGCAGATACGGCTCGAAGGAGATCCAGTCGCCGTCGTCCAGCGAGCCGGCGGTGCGGCCGCCGTGGGCTCCCTCGCGCTCGGTGGCCTCGGCGCCCTGCGTGTCGCCGTAGTGCTCGGCCTGGCGGTTCTTCGGCTGGACGACGCTGCTGTCGCTGCCGGTCAGCGCGGGCTGGCCGCCTCCGCCGTTGTCGGTGTACTCGGCGTTGAAGACCCCGAAGATGTTGGCGTTGGGGTCGTGTTCGCCGTCCGCCGTGGTCTTGAGGGTGCCGGAGCATCCGGTGGCCGAGGTGACGGGGTGTCCGTGGCTGTCGTGGCCGAGGACGTAGGTGACCTCGACCTTCGAGCAGTCGATCTCGCCGTCCTCGGGGTCGGTCACCGTCACCTTGAACGGGACCTCGTCACCGAAGGTGAACAGCTGCCCGTCCCCCGGGAGTTCGAGCTTCACGGTCGGGGCCGTGTTGCCGACGGTGAGGTGGACGCTCGCGGAGCCCGAGCGGCCGGAGGGGTCGGTCGCGGTGAGGGTGGCGGTGTAAGTGCCGTTCTCGCGGTAGGTGTGGGCGGGGTCGGCGTATTCCGAGGTGGATCCGTCGCCGAAGTCCCAGTGATAGGTCAGCTCGTCGCCGTCGGCGTCGGTGGTGCCCTCGGCGGAGAACTGCACCTTCAGCGGGGCCTGGCCGGAGGTGCGGTCGGCGGCGGCCTCGGCGACCGGTGAGCGGCCGTCGGTGGCGTTCTCGATGCGGTAGAGGGCGGAGTTCTCGTCGCCGCCGAACCAGGAGAGGCCGTAGTCGAGGACGTACAGGGCCCCGTCCGGGCCGAAGGCCATGTCCATGACCTGCGTTCCGGACCAGGGGAAGTCGTTGATCGACTGGACGGTGCCGTCCTCGCCGTGCTCGATCCGCTTGATCCACTGGCGGCCGAACTCCCCGGCGAAGAAGTCCCCGTCATAGGCTTCCGGGAACTTGACGGGCGAGTCGAGGTCCGGGTCGTAGCGGTAGACGGGGCCGCCCACCGGGGACTCGGAGCCGGTGCCGAACTCCGGCACGGAGCCGCCGTCATAAGGGATCCAGGCGGGCTGCGCGGCGGGCAGTTCGGTGAGGCCGGTGTTGTGCCGGGAGGTGTTGCGGGGCGCGGAGCAGTCGAAGGTCTCGCCGGGGGTGCGGGTGGCGAAGTCGTACTCCCGGTAGGGCTCGTTGTCGCCGGCGCAGTACGGCCAGCCGAAGTTGCCGGGGCCGGTGACGCGGGTGAACTCGACGCTGCCGGCCGGTCCGCGGTCGGGGTCGGCGGCGCCCGCGTCGGGGCCGTAGTCGCCGACGTAGATGGTGCCGGTGGGCTTGTCGACGCTCATCCGGAAGGGGTTGCGGAAGCCCATCGCGTAGATCTCGGGGCGGGTCTTCTCGGTGCCCGGGGCGAAGAGGTTGCCGTCCGGGATCGTGTACGAGCCGTCGTCCGCGACCTTGATCCGGAGGATCTTGCCGCGCAGGTCGTTGCTGTTGCCGGAGGTGCGGCGGGCGTCGTAGGCCGGGTTGCGGCGCTCGCGGTCGTCCAGGGGCGCGTAGCCGTCGGAGGCGAAGGGGTTGGAGTCGTCGCCGGTGGAGAGGTAGAGGTTCCCCTCGGCGTCGAAGTCGATGTCGCCGCCGACGTGGCAGCAGATGCCGCGGGTGGCGGCGACGTCGAGGATCTTCTTCTCGCTGCCGGTGTCCAGCGTGCCGTCCTCGTCGAGGACGAAGCGGGACAGGCGGTTGACGCCCTCGTACGGGGCGAAGTCCTCGGGGTCGCCGCTGTTGGGGGCGTCGCCGCCGGGGGTGTCGAGCTCGGGCGCGTAGTAGAGGTAGATCGCGCGGTTGTCGGCGAAGTCCGGGTCGACGCCGATGCCTTGGAGACCTTCCTCGTCGTGCGAGTACACGGGGAGCTTCCCGGAGACCTTGGTGTTCCCGGCGGCGTCGGTGATGCGTAAGGTGCCGTCGCGCGAGGTGTGCAGGACCGATCGGTCGGGCAGCACGGCGAGGGTCATGGGCTCACCGGTCTCGGCCGCGCCCTTGGCGAGGGTGACCTGCTGGAAGTCCTCGGCGGCGGGAGCCTGCGGGGCGCGTTCCCCGGAGGCGGCGGCCGGGGCGGGGGCGGCGCCCGAGGGGGGTGCCGTGAGAGCGAGGGTGGCTCCGGCGAGCAGCGAACTCGTCAGCAGTGCGAGGGACTTGCGGAGACTGAGCCGTTTCCTGTGCACGGATGTCCTCCGGAGGATGACGGTGTGTGACAGGCGCGCGCCGTCGCGCCGTGGGGGGCTGCGGTGCAGGTGCGGGCTGGTGCGGTGCGGTGCGGATGCGGTCGGGCATCGGCGGAGCGCCGGCCCGGCGGCCGCGTCGCACCACCGGGATCACCGTGACCGATACACCTCAAGGACCGTAGCTTCGTTCGTCCTATTCGGAAACCCCTTCGACACACATCAGCCACGTCTTCTTCCTGCCGCTGGACAAAGGGCAAGGAGGGGCGGACGGGGCCGGCGCACCATCAGAATGTTCGCGAGGCAGAGCATGGGCCGGCCCACGAGGAGTTCATCCGCGTCCTCGGGAACGGAGAGGTGGAGCAATGAGCCACAGCCGCTGGAAGACCCTGCGTGAGCGCAAGCTCGCCGAGGGCTTGACCGAGCCGGAGGACGTGGCCGAGGCCCGTCGCGAGATCCGGCTGTCCATGGCCCTGGCGCAAGCCGTATATGACCGGCGCACCGAGCTCGGGCTCACCCAGACCGAACTCGCCGACCGTGCGGGCCTCACCCAGGCGAAGATCTCCCGGATCGAGGGCTCCGACACCGTCCCCGCGCTGCCGCTCCTCGCCAAGCTCGCCAAGCTCGCCAAGGCCCTGAACGCCACCCTCAACATTGCCCTAGACAACGACGACACCCGGGTGAGCTTCACCGGGCACCGCACCGACGCGGCCTGAGCCGGCCAGGCATCCTCCCCTGCGTCATCCGCCGGCCATCGCTGGGGGTGGCGCCCGAAGACGGGGGATTTACGCCCGGACGTTACAGCATTCGGGGTGCGAGACTCCGGCGGATCACCGATCACCGTACGCAGCGAACACAGGGGGAGGCGACGGCATGTCGCCGAGAAGAGCGACGCACCGTACGGGCTCATCCTGGACGCTGAACCGCGGGGCCGGAGTTCTGTGCTGGTGTTCGGCGAGGGCTACGATCCGGAGCCGTACGCCTCCTCACTGGCCGAACTGCTGCTCTCCGTGGCGGACGCGCTCGAGGGCGGCAGCTCCGCGGCCCGGGGCACGACCGGCCCACGCCCGACCGTCTCGGATTCCCCGCTCGCCTGGACGCAGTGACGGCGGTAACGGTGGCGGGGCCCGGTGGCGAGATCGCTCACCGGGCCCCGCCACTTCCGGGTGGTTCAGGAGGGCTTGGGCGTCAAGCCGGTACGAGTCCCCGTCGATCCGATTCCGTTTCCGGAGCACCGGAAAGGGCTGCATGGACTCTTCACAACGGGGTCTGCTCGAAGGAGACGATCTCCGCAGTCGGGTCGTCCGGTGCCGGAGCCTCGTCCTTGTCGATGAGGAGCCCGGCCTCCCTGCCCGCGTCCCCGGGCAGCACATGCCGGAAGTCCCGCTTCATCAGCACCTCGAACCCGGCGGGGCCCGTCACGCGTACGGAGACGGAGAACGAGAAGGGCTGGTCCGACGGGTTGGGCACGTGGATGGCGGTGTAGACGCCCAAGTCGTTCGGCGTCAGCCGGATCTCGATGTCACCGAACGTGTAGACCTTGGTGTTTCCCGTTGTTGCCGGTGCCTCAGCGGGCCCCGTCGCCACAGCGGTGGGCGGCGTGTCGGCCGGCGTCTCCGAGGACTTCGGTGGCCCCGGTGACGTCTCTTCCGTAGGCGTCGCCTGCGGCGTGCCTTCGTCCCGGTCACCGGATCCGGACGTCGGATCCGCCGAGACGGACGGGGAGGCGGACGGGGAGGCGGTGCCGGTCTGCTGCGAGGTGCATCCGGAAACGGCCAGAGCCGCCGCCGCAAGGGCGGCGGCGGCTGCCGGCACACGAAGTGAGTAGTGGTGTTTCACGCTCAGTTGCAGCTTCCGACCGTGAAGGTGTTGTCGACCAGGTCCGTGCCGCTGGAGGACTTCATATAGGAGTACACCTTGCCGCAGTAGCCTCGCTTCTGGTAAACGGGGCCGGCGTAGGAGCGGTAGGCGCCGAAGTCTTCCTTGGGTGCGTCGGCCGTGTAGTTGGAACGCAGCCGCACGCCCATGTACTTGGTGTATCCGGTGTCGTTGAAGAACACCGCACAGATGGGCTTGTCGTAGTAGGAGGACCCCGTGCTCGTCCCGTTGGTCCAGGTGTACGTGGTGCCGTAGGTGCCGTAGCGCACCGCGCCGGTGGAGATCGAGTATCCGGACCCGCACACGTTGGCGGCTGCCGTGGCGGCACCCGTGTCGGCCTCGATGATCCGCTTGGTCTCGGCCGATGCCTGCTTGTCGACCTCGACTCCCCCGATGTCAACGGTCCGGACCGGCGCGGTGGGCCCCGGCTCGGGCTGCCCGGCCGCCGAAGCGACCGGAGCGACGGCTAAAGAGCCCAGTACAACGGCGGAAGTGACAGCCGCACGTATCTTCACTTACTTCCCCCTCCAAGTGACAGCCAGGCATCCCCTGGCCACTGACTGACACTATCGGGATCGAACAGATGAGCGCACAGTGTTTTATGAGGCGGATGAGCGCGGTCGGTGAGGGGAGCCACTCGGCCGGGCGGTCACACCGAGGCCGGCGGTCGCACGGAGTGGCGCTCCGCGCGGGACGCGGTGGCGGTGGCGGTGGCGGTGAGCAGCGCGCCCGCCCGGCGACCGTGGGGGAAGTCGCCGGGCGGCCGCGTCCGGCCGTCCCGTGGCGGGCGTGCGGAGTGCCGCCCGGGGGCCGGGGCCCGCTCAATGCCCCGTGCGGGGGCAGGGGTTGGGCCGGGCCGGTCGGCGGCGTGCGGGCGTGCGTGCGTGCGGACCGGACCCGGCGGGCGGACCGTTCAGTCGTCGCCGCCGCCGAACGCCGCGTCGAAGCTCGCGGCCGGCGGGTCGAAGTCGTAGGCCCTGAGCCGGCGCAGGGCCTCGGGGGCGCCGGTGAGGCGGTCCATGCCGGCGTCCTCCCACTCGACGGATATGGGGCCGTCGTAGCCGATGGAGCGGAGCATCCGGAAGACGTCCTCCCAGGGCACGTCGCCGTGGCCGGCGGAGACGAAGTCCCAGCCGCGGCGCGGGTCGCCCCAGGGGAGGTGGGAGCCGAGGCGGCCGTTGCGGCCGTCGAGGCGCTTGCGGGCCTCCTTGCAGTCGACGTGGTAGATCCGGTCGCGGAAGTCCCAGAGGAAGCCGACCGGGTCGAGGTCCTGCCAGACGAAGTGGCTGGGGTCGAAGTTGAGGCCGAAGGCGGGGCGGTGGTCCACGGCCTCCAGGGCGCGGTGGGTCGTCCAGTAGTCGTAGGCGATCTCGCCGGGGTGGACCTCGTGGGCGAAGCGGACGCCCTCCGCGTCGTAGACGTCGAGGACGGGGTTCCAGCGTTCCGCGAAGTCCTCGTAGCCGCGTTCGATCATCCGGGCCGGTGCGGGCGGGAACATCGCCACCAGGTGCCAGATGGCGGAGCCGGTGAAGCCGATCACGGTGCGGACGCCGAACGCGGCGGCGGCCCGGGCGGTGTCGGCCATCTCGGCCGCGGCCCGGCGCCGCACACCCTCCGGTTCGCCGTCGCCCCAGAGGCGGGCGGGGAGGATCGCGCGGTGGCGCTCGTCGATGATGGCGTCGCAGACGGCTTGGCCGACGAGGTGGTTGGAGATCGCGTGGCAGGTGAGTCCGTACTTCTCCAGCAGGGCGTGGCGGCCGGCGAGGTAATCCGGTTCCGACAGGGCCCGGTCGACCTCGAAGTGATCGCCCCAGCAGGCGAGTTCGAGGCCGTCGTAGCCGAAGTCGCGGGCGTGCCGGCAGACCTCCTCCAGGGGCAGGTCGGCCCACTGGCCGGTGAAGAGGGTGAACGGTCGGGGCATCGGGGCCTCCGGAAGTCGTTGGGCGGCCCGGGAGGGCCGGATGTGGCTGGTCGGGTCGTGCCCGCAGCGGCTCCTGAGGTGCGGCCGTCCGGCTCTCCGGGGCACTCCGGCCGCTGGTGGGGACTCCTCAGGCGAGGGCGGGGAGGACGGGGGCGGGTTCGACGGGGGTGTAGCGGCTGTCGTGCCCGGCGCTCTCCTCGACGGCGGCGAGGACCCGCTGCACCTGCAGCCCGTCGGCGAACGACGGCCGGGGGTCGGTGCCCGCGGCGATGGCGTGCACCAGGTCGCGGGCCTGGTGCACGAAGGTGTGCTCGTAGCCGAGGCCGTGGCCGGGCGGCCACCACGCCTCCAGGTAGGGGTGTTCGGGTTCGGTGACGAGGATGCGGCGGAAGCCGGAGACCGCGGCCTCCTCGGTGTGGTCGTGGAAGGAGAGCTCGTTGAGGCGTTCGAGGTCGAAGAAGAGCGAGCCCTGGGAGCCGTTGAGTTCGATGCGGAGGGAGTTCTTGCGGCCGGCGGCGACCCGGGTGACCTCGAAGGACGCCAGCGCCCCGGAGGCCAGCCGGCCGGTGAAGAGGGCCGCGTCGTCCACGGTGACGGGGCCGCGTCCCGCGCCGTCCGCCGCCGCGGACAGGCCGTGGGCGGCGCCCGGCAGCGGCCGTTCCTTCACGAAGGTCTCGGTGAGCGCGGAGACACCGGCCAGGTGCTCGCCCGCCAGGTGCTGCGCCAGGTCGACGATGTGCGCGCCGAGGTCGCCCAGCGCGCCGGAGCCCGCGCGCTCCTTCCGCAGCCGCCACACGAGGGGGAACTCCGGGTCGGTGATCCAGTCCTGGAGGTACGTGACGCGGACGTGCCGCAGGGTGCCGAGCCGGCCCGCGGCGACCAGCCGCCGGGCGAACGCCAGGGCCGGCACGCGCCGGTAGTTGAAGCCGACCATGGCGAGCTGCCCGCGCTCCCGGGCCCGGCGGGCCGCCTCCACCATGGCCTCGGCCTCGGCGACCGTGTTGGCGAGCGGCTTCTCGCACAGCACGTGCTTGCCGGCCTCCAGCGCGGCGATCGCGATCTCCGCGTGGCTGTCGCCGGGGGTGCAGATGTCGACGAGCTGCACGTCGTCGCGGGCGATCAGCGCGCGCCAGTCCGTCTCGGCGGCGGTCCAGCCGTGCCGGCGGGCCGCCGCCCGCACGGCGTCCGGATCGCGCCCGCAGACGGCGGCCATCACCGGCCGCAGCGGAAGGTCGAACACCCGGTCCGCCGTGCGCCATCCCTGGGAGTGGGCGGCGCCCATGAAGGCGTAGCCGACCATGCCCACCCCGAGGGGCGGCGGGGTGGCGGCGGGGTCCGGGGCGGTGGGTGCGGGGCCCGGGGCCGCACCCGGTGCGGGGGGCGCGGGTTGCGGGCCGGGGCGCGCCGCGGTGTGCGGGGCCGGGCCCGTGTGCGTCTCCGTGCCCGTGTGCGCGTTCGTGCCGGTGCCGGTCTCGCTCTCGTCCATCGATCGATCGCTCCTCGTCGTCGTCGCGCTGCTGGCGGGGCGCCCGCTCCCGGCGTGCGGGGCGGGGCGGCGGGGCGTCAGCTGAAGCCGGTCGGCAGGTACTCGTCGACGTTCTCCTTGGTCACGACGGCCGAGTACAGGGTGAGCGAGGCGGGGATCTCCTGTTCGGCGAGCCCGCCGACGCCCTTGCCCTGGCCGAGGGCGCGGGCGAGGTCGATGGCGGAGGCGGCCATGGTCGGCGGGTAGAGGACGGTGGCCTTGAGGACGGTGTCGTCCGCCTTGATGGCGTCCATGGCGTGCTTCGACCCGGCGCCGCCAACCATCAGGAACTCGTCGCGCCCGGCCTGCTTGATGGCGCGCTCGGCGCCCACGCCCTGGTCGTCGTCGTGGTTCCACAGCGCGTCGAAGGAGGACTGGGCCTGGAGCAGCTGCGCCATCTTGGCCTGCCCGGACTCGACGGTGAACTCGGCCGCCTGGCGGGCCACTTTGCGGATGTTGGGGTAGTTCTTGAGGGCGTCGTCGAAGCCCTTGGTGCGCTGCCGGGTGAGCTCCAGGTTGTCCATGCCGGCGAGTTCGACGACCTTGGCGTTCCGCTTGTCCTTGAGCTGCTCGCCGATGTAGCGGCCGGCGTTGAGGCCCATGCCGTAGTTGTCGCCGCCGATCCAGCAGCGGTACGCCTGCTGGGAGTCGAAGACCCGGTCGAGGTTGACGACGGGGATGCCGGCCCGCATCGCCTTCAGCCCGACCTGGGTGAGCGCCTTGCCGTCCGCCGGCAGGATCACCAGCACGTCGACCTTCTTGTTGATCAGGGTTTCGATCTGGCCGATCTGCTGGGCGGTGTCGTTGGAGCCCTCGGTCGTCTCCAGCGTCACGTCCTCGTACGCCTCCGCGCGGGACTTCGCCTGCTCGTTGATGGCGTTGAGCCAGCCGTGGTCGGCCTGCGGGCCGGCGAAACCGATGGTGACGGCCTTGCCGGGCTTGTCGTCGGTGCCGCCCGCGGGCTCCTGCGCGCCGCCCTTGTCGTTGCTCTCGTTGCTCGTGCAGGCGGTGAGGAACGCGCCGGCCGAGACGGCGGCGGTACCGAAGAGGAGACCTCTGCGGCTGGGGACCGGTGGTGTCATGACGGGCAAACCTCCACTGTGAACGGACGCCGGGTCGCGGCCGGTTGTGCGCGGATGGGGTGCGGTGGGTACGGGCGGGGCGGTACGGGCATACGGGGCAGGGGCGCGGGGCACGGCGGTGTAGGCGGAGCACGCGCGCGCACGTGCGTGCGGGCGTGCGGGCGTGCCGCGGCGCGCGCCCCGCTACGAACTCCCGCCGCGCGCCGAGCGGTGCTGGACCAGGACGGCGGCGACGATGATCGCGCCCTTGGCGATCTGCTGGACGTCGCTCTGCAGGTTGTTGAGCGCGAACAGATTGGTGATCGTGGTGAAGACGAGGACGCCGAGCACCGAGCCGGTGATGGTGCCCCGGCCGCCGCTGAGCAGGGTCCCGCCGATGATCGCGGCGGCGATGGCGTCGAGTTCGTAGAGGTTGCCGTTGGTGTTCTGGCCCGAGCCGGTGAGGACGATCAGCAGGAACGCGGCGATGCCGCAGCACAGCCCGGAGATGAGATAGAGCATCAGCCGCTGCCGCCGCACGTCGATGCCGGCCAGCCGGGCGGCCTCCGCGTTGCCGCCGACGGCCACGGTGCGGCGGCCGAACGTGGTGCGGTTCAGCACCAGCCAGCCGGCGACGGTGACGGCGGCGAACACCAGCACGAGCGGCGGGATGCCCAGCACATAGGCGTCGGGCAGGCCGAGTTCGAGCACCGGGTCGACGGTGACGACCTGCGTCTTGCCGTCGCTGATCAGCAGCGCCAGCCCGCGGGCGGAGGCGAGCATCGCCAGGGTGGCGATGAACGGCACCATGCCGCCGTAGGCGATCAGCGCCCCGTTGACCAGGCCGCAGCCCAGGCCCACCAGCACCGCGCAGAGCAGCATGCCGCCCAGCCCGTACTCCTGGGTGGCGAGGGTCGTCGCCCACACCGAGGCGAGCGCGACGATCGCCCCGACGGACAGGTCGATGCCGCCGCCGATGATGACGAGGGTGACGCCGACGGTCACGACCCCGATCACCGAGGCCTGGGTGAGGACGAGTTGGAGGTTGTCCCCGGAGAGGAACTGCTCGGGCCGGGTGACCGCGCCGACGACCACCAGTGCGGCGAGCACCCCCAGCAGGGACAGGTTGCGCAGATCGGCGAGGGCGGCCGGGACGGCCCGGCGCCCGGCGCCGCGGCGCGCTCCGGGGGGCGGGGACGGCTCCTTGCCCGGCGGCGGCCCCTGCGTCCCCGGCGCGGGAGCCGGCGGGGAGACGGCGGCGGACGGCGCCGGGGACGGCGGGGGCCCGGCGGGCCCGGGGGTGGCACCCGTGGTCATCGCGACGGGCTCCCTTCCATGACGAGGTCGAGGACGCGGTGCTCGTCCAGCTCCACGGCGGGCGCCGTGTGCACGACGCGGCCCTCGCGGAGGACGAGCACCCGGTCGGCGAGGCCCAGCACTTCGGGCACCTCGCTGGAGACCAGGAGGACGGCCACGCCGTCGTCGGCGAGCCGCCGGATCAGGGCGTACAGCTCGGCCCGCGCGCCGACGTCCACGCCGCGGGTCGGCTCGTCCAGCAGCAGCACCCGGCAGCCGCGCAGCAGCCAGCGGGCCAGGACGACCTTCTGCTGGTTGCCGCCGGAGAGGGTGCGGACGGGGACGGACGGGTCGTCCGGGCGCAGCGACAGCGCGCGGGTGGAGCGGTGGGCGGCGGCCCGCTCGCGGGCCCGGTCGAGCCAGCCGCCGCGCGAGAAGCGGGCGAGGGAGGAGACGGAGACGTTGCGCACGACGGACTCCAGCATCAGCAGCCCCTGCGCCTTGCGCTCCTCCGGGGCCAGCCCGATCCCGGCCCGCACGGCGGCGCGGACGCTGCCGGGCGGGAGCGGGCGGCCGCCGACCAGTACCCGGCCGGCGTCGGGCCGCCGCGCGCCGAAGACCGTCTCCAGGATCTCGGAGCGGCCGGAGCCCACCAGCCCGGCGAGGCCGACGATCTCGCCGGGGCGCAGTTCCAGGTCCACCGGCTCGAACTCGCCCTTCCGCGCCAGTCCTTCGACCGTCAGGACGGGGGCGGGGGCGGCCGACGCGGGCCCGGGCGGCCCGGACCCGGCGGACTCCGCCGTCGCGGTCGCGGTCCCGGCGGGCTCGGGCGACGCGGGCCGTTCGGGGAACACGTACTCGACGTCCCGTCCGGTCATCAGCGCCACGACCTCCCGGGTGGGGGTGGTGCGCGCCGGCAGGCCGCGGGCGGCGGCGCGGCCGTCCTTGAGGACGGTGACCCGGTCGCCGATGCGGCGGATCTCCTCCAGCCGGTGGGAGATGTAGACGACGGCGACCCCGGCGGCGGTGAGATCGCCGACGATGCGGAAGAGGTTGTCCACCTCGTCCGGGTCGAGGACGGCCGAGGGCTCGTCCATCACAATCAGCCGCACGTCGTGCGAGAGGGCGCGGGCCATGGAGACGATCTGCCGGCCGGCCGCGGAGAGATCGCGGACGAGGGTGTCCGGGTCGATCTCGGGATGGCCGAGCCGGGCGAGGAGCCCGGCCGTGGCGGCGCGGGCGGCGCGGGCGCGGACGAAGCCGGCGGTGGCCGGCTCATGCCCGAGATGGACGTTCTCGGTGACCGACAGGCCGTCCACCAGGTCGAGTTCCTGGTAGATGGTGGCGATGCCGAGATCCATGGCGGCGGTCGGCGAGGTGAGGTGGACGCGTTCGCCGCGCCAGCGGATCTCGCCCGCGTCGGGGCGGTGGGCGCCGGAGAGCACCTTGATGAGGGTGGACTTCCCGGCCCCGTTCTGCCCGAGGAGGCAGTGCACCTCGCCCGGCAGGACGTCGAGATCGACGCCGTCGAGGGCCCGGACCCCGGGGAAGGACTTGGTGATGCCGGTCATGGCGAGCAGCGGGCCGCCGCCCGGCGCGGGCCGGCCGTCCGGCGGGGCAGCGGACCCGTCCGGTGAGAGGGCCGGTGACGGATCCTTGTACGGCTCCGGTGACGGCGGCGGATGGTCGGGCACGGGTGCCATGGCAGGGCCTCCTCGGCGGGCGCGCCGGCGGGCGGGCAGGGCGGAACTGCGGTACGGCAGAACGGCGTTACGGCGGTACGGCGGTGCTGAGTTCGCGGCGGTACGGCTCGTTGGTACGGCGGCGGTGCGGCTCGGTCGTACGGCTCCGGCGGTGCCCGGGTCGGTACCGCGCGGGGCGTACCCGCCCCGGCCCCGGCCGGGGTCAGGCGGGTGAGAACAAGTGGTCGCTGATCAGGCGGGCCGCGCCGATCACGCCGGCGACGGCGCCGAGTTCGCCCAGGACGATCGGGAGGTTCCCGGTCGCCAGGGGCAGGGACTGGCGGTAGACCTGGGTGCGGATGGCGGCGAGCAGGGTGTGGCCGAGGCCGGTCACGCCGCCGCCGATCACGACCAGGCCCGGGTTGAAGAAGCTGACGAGGCCGGCGATGACCTGGCCGGTGCGTTCGCCGCCCTCGCGGATCAGGTCGAGCGCGGCCCCGTCGCCCGCGGCCGCCGCGGCGGCGACGTCGGCGCCGGTGAGCCGGCCCGCCGTCTCCAGCCGGGCGGCGAGCTCGGCGGAGCTGCCGTCGCGGGCGGCGGCCTCGGCGTCCCGCGCGAGCGCGGAGCCGCTGAAGTACGCCTCCAGACAGCCCCGGTTGCCGCAGGCGCAGGGGCGGCCGTCGGGCTCGACGCGGATGTGGCCGATGTCGCCCGCGCTGCCGGTCGTCCCCCGGTGGACCTCGCCTCCGGCGACGATGCCGCAGCCGATGCCCGTGCCGATCTTGACGCAGAGGAAGTCCTGCACGGAGTTGGCGACTCCGGCGTGCTGCTCCCCCATCGCCATCAGGTTGACGTCGTTGTCGACCATGACGGGGCAGCCGAGCTCCTGGCTCAGCACCTCGCGGACGGGGAAGCCGTCCCAGCCGGGCATGATCGGCGGCGCGACGGGAACGCCGTCGGGGAAGCGGACCGGTCCGGGGACGCCGACGCCCGCGCCGTCGAAGCCGTCCGGCGCGACGCCGGTGGCGCGCAGCTTGCCCGTCATGGCGAGGACCTGCTCGAAGACGGCCACCGGCCCGTCCCGTACGTCGAGCGGCTGGTTGAGGTGGCCGAGGATCTCCAGCTCGGCGTTGGTGACGGCCACGTCGACCGAGGTGGCGCCGATGTCCACGCCGAGGAAGCGGAGCGCGGGCGCGAGCCGGATGTTGTGCGAGCGGCGCCCGCCGCGCGAGGCGGCGAGCCCGTCGGCGACGATCAGACCGGTCTCCAGCAGCCGGTCGACCTCGACGGCGAGCTTGGACCGGGACAGGTCCACCCGGTCGCCGAGCTGCGCGCGGGAGCGGGGGCCGCCGTCGCGCAGCAGCCGGAGCAGCCGCGCCTGGTGCGCGTTCGCGGGTCGTGCCGTCATGCGCCTCACGCCACCCCAACCTCCCCTCGCCCACGGCATGGGAAGACACTGGAAGACACTGTCTTCGCCGGTCACCGGCCTCACCCGGCAATCCGTCTCCGGCTCGCCGGGCTTTAACGGGGAAGTTAGCAGCGGCCGCCTGGACTGGGAAGAAGTTCGGCAGGAATCATCGGTAACTTTCTCCTGACCGTGGACAAAGGATCGGCCCGGCGTCGTCCGACGCTCCGGCCGCCGGAGATTCTTCCGGCCGGGGCAGGCGACGCACCTGCCGTGCGGGCCGGCCGGCGTCGGCGACCAGAGCTGTCTTCAGCCGGACACCACCGCTGTCACGAAGCTGCAGCCCCCGTGCAGCAAGCTGACATCCATCCGTCTGTTCGAGCCCCCGAACGGCTGGCATCGTCTCTTCCACCGCAGAGATCAGCAGGAACGTCAGCGAGACACAGCTGAACAGCTCGTCCAAGGGGGAAGCCATGTGCAGGAATCGCCGTGAGAGAACGCCCGTCCGCCGGCGGAGGGCCGCCGCCGTGTTCGGGCTCGCCCTGGTGCTGTCGCTTCCGGCCGGAGTGGCCGCGGCCGCCACCCCCCAGAGCGCGCAGGACTCCCCGCGGAGCGGCGCCCCGGCCGCCGGGAGCGGCCAGGCGGCCCACGCGGCCGGCGCACCCGGCCTCGGCGGGCTGCCGGCCGTGGTCGTCGACACCGTCTGCGCCCAGTGGGACCGGATCGCCGCCGCGGTGCCCGTGCCATCGGAGCCCCCGGCGGTCTGCAAGCTGGTCAACGGCTGGGACTAGGCGGCCCGGTGCGGTTTCAGCTGCTCGGGCCGCTGAGTGTCACCGACGGCGCCGACGCCGTCGTCCTCCCTCCCTCCAAGCCGACGATCCTCCTGGCCGTGCTGCTGCTGCACGCCAACTCCGTGGTCTCCGTCGAGCACCTCCAGCGGGCCGTGTGGGGCGAGGCGCGCCCGGCCACCGCGAAGGCCGCGCTGCAGACCTGCGTGCTGCGGCTGCGGCGGCTGCTGCCCCGGCACGGGGTCACCGAGACGCCCATCGAGGCGGTTCCCGGCGGCTACCGGATCACCGCGGAGCCGCGGACCCTCGATCTGCTCGGTTTCCGGGCCGCCGTGCGCCACGCCGCCGCCTCCGCGCACGCCCCGGAAACCGAGCTCTCCACCCTCAAGGAGGGGCTGTCGCTGTGGCAGGGCCCGCTGCTGGCCAACGTACGGTCCGACACGCTGCACCGGGACGAGGTGCCGCGGCTGGCGGAGGAGCGGCTGCGCGCCGTCGAGCGGGCCTGCGACCTCGAACTGGCCCTGGGGCGCTGCGGGGAGGCGCTGGCCGAGCTGTGGGCGGTGACCCGCGCGCACCCGGGGCACGAGCGGTTCCACGAGCAGCTGATGGAGGCGCTGTACCGGACGGGACGGCAGGCGGAGGCGCTGGCCGAGTACCGGCGGGTGAAGCAGTACCTGCGGGAGGAGCTGGGCGTGGACCCGTCCCCGACGCTCCGGCGGCTGGAGCTGGCCATCCTGCGCGGTGAGGAGCTGGCGCCGGCGCCGCCGGCCGGGACGGGAGGACGGGGGCGCCCGCCGGCCGGGCCAATGATCCGCGTGCACCGGGAGGCCGCGGGAAGGGGAGCCGCGGGAGGCGAGCCCTCTGAGGGAAACGCGACCGCGACAAGAAGCCCTGCCGCGCCGGCGGCCGCCCTGGCCGCCGCCCCTCCCCCACCGGCCGCGCTCACCGCGCGGCCCGCAGACCGGCGGCCCGCCCCGGCCGCCGCGACCTCGGAGCCGCCCGGCACCCCCGCCGTGCCGTCGTTCACGGGCCGGGCGGCCGAGGTCGGAACCATGGTGGAGCGCCTGGCCCGTTACGCGGAGCACGGCGGCGAACCCCCGCTGATCCTGCTGTGCGGCGCCCCCGGGATCGGCAAATCGGCCCTGGCCCGGCACGTCGCGCAGCTCGTACGGGCCGGCTACCCCGGCGGGCCGCTGCTGCTGCCGATGACGGACCCGGACGGCGCCCCGCGCGAACCGGCCGACGCCGCCGCCGCGTTGGCGGCCGGCCTGCGGGAGCGCGGGGAGCGGGCGGCCCGCGAGCGGACGCTGCTGATCCTCGACGACGTGGCGGACGCCGCCCAGGTGCGCCCGCTGCTGCCGGCCGGGGCGGGCGGCGCGGCGGTCGTCACCAGCCGGATGGGGCTCGCGGGCCTCGTCGCGACGCACGGCGGGCGGGTGCACCGGCTCTCCGTGTTCGACGAGGACGAGTCGTACCGGCTGCTGTGCGCGGTGCTGGGCGCCGAGCGGGTGGAGGCCGAACCGGAGGCGGCCGGCCGGCTGGCGGACGTCTGCGGTCACCATCCGCTCGCTCTGCGGATCATGACGGCCCGTCTGCTGACCCGGCCCGGGCTGCGGCTGGCCGACGCCGCCGAATGGCTGGCCGGGGACCCGCTCGGCCGGCTCTCGCTGGCCGACTCCCCCGGCATGTCCGTCCCGGAGGTGTTCGGCGGCGCCCTCGGCCGGCTCGACCCCCGGCTCGCCGAGGCCTTCCTGCGGCTCGGGTCACTGCCCGGGGCGGCCTTCCGGGCCGCGGACGGCGCCCCGGCGCTCGGCATGACCGGCGCCGAGGCGGAGGCCGTCCTGGAGCGGCTGGCCGACGCCGGGCTGCTGGAGGAGGGGCCGCCGGGCCCGTACCGGATGCATCCGCTGCTTCATCGCTACGCGCGCGCAGCCGCGACCCGAACCCGACCCACAGAGAAGGTGTGACCCGATGGCAGCAGACGTGACCGGCACCGCGCCCGCGAACGCGCCCACCACCGCGACCACGGCCGGGACCACGACCGCGACCGGCAGCGCGACCGGCACCTTCGAGGCGCTCGCCGGCACCCGGCCGCGGGTGCGGCGGGACGTGCTCTTCACCGAGACCCCGGGCGGGGTGCTCTTCCACAACGCCGACGGCGGGTTCCACCTCACCGGCCGCGCCGCCTACCGCTTCGCCGCGCTGATGGTGCCGCACCTGGCCGGGCGGAACCGCCTCGGCGAGATCTGCGAGGGCTTCGGGCCGGCCCAGCGCGCCATGGCCGCCGAGCTGGTCATGACGCTGTACGAGCGCGGCTTCGCCCGCGACGTGCCGGACGCCGACGCCGACGGCCCGGAACCGGGCGACGTCTCCCGCCGCTTCGCCGCCCAGATCGCCTACGTCGACCACTACACCGACGGCGCGCCCCGCCGCTTCGCCCGCTTCCGCGCCACCCGCGTCGCCGTGCTGGGCGAGGACGAGACGGCCCGCTGGTGCGCGCTGAGCCTGGTCCGCAACGGCTGCGGCCACATCGCGACCACGGCCGCCTTCCCCGAGGTGGCCGCCGAGGCGGGCGAGGCGGCGGCCGACGGCTGCCCGGTGCGCACCGACCGCCTGGACCCGGGCGGCGTGGCGGGCGGCGCCGCGGGCTGGGCCGCGCTGGACGGCTACGACGTCGTGGTCGTCACCGGCCCCGGAGCCGAGGCCCGGACCCACCGGCTGCTGTGCGAGGGCGTGCCCGAGGGCCGCACCCTCATCCCCGCCTGGACCTTCGGCGGCCGCGCCGTCACCGGCCCGCTGTCCACCGCCACGTCCACCGGCTGCCTGCACTGCGCCCTGCTGCGGCTCGGGGGCAGCACGGACGCCGCCGCGGCGGCCGAGATCTGGAGCGGCCTGGCGGGCGGTTCCGCCGCCCCGGCGCCGGGTGCCGGCGGACCGCTCACCGGCCCCGTCGCCGCGATGGCCGGCAATCTGCTGGGCTACGAGATCTTCCGGCTGCGCACCGGGGCACTGCCCGCCGAGACCGCCGGCCAAGTGCTCATCCAGGACCTGGAGTCGCTGGACGTCATGGCCGAGCCCCTGCACCCCCATCCGCGCTGCCGCCGCTGTGCCGCGCCGCCGGCCGGGACGGCGTCCGGCACGCCGGGGCCGTCCCGGGTGCGGGAGGTGCCGGAGCGGCTGGTGCTGCCCGTCACCCCGACCGTGGAGACCGCCCGGGAGGCGGAGGACCTGGTCGAGGAGCTCAACCGGATCAGCGGCGCGCTCGTCCGCCCGTACACCGGGGTCTTCCGCCGGTACGACGACGAGGAGCTGACCCAGACCCCCCTGAAGATCAGCCGGGTGGAGGTGGCCCTCGGCCACGGCGCGCGGCGCGCGATCGCCGCGTTCGACGTGCACCATCTGGCGGGCGCGCGGATGCGGGCGCTGTACGCGGCGGCCGAGGCGTACGTCGAGCACGTGGTCCCCGCCGTTCCGGCCTCCCCCGACCCGGCCGGGGGCGGGCCCGGGGCCGCGCCGGTGCGGGCGCTCGCCCCGGACGCGCTGACGACGGGCGGCGGCACGGGCCGGGGCGCGGAGGAGGTCACCGCGTGGGTGACGGCCGTGTCGCTGCTCACCCGGGAGCCGGTCCGGGTGCCCGCGGCTGCGGTGCGGCCCTTCGGCCCGTACAACCGCGACCGGCTGCACCAGGCGAGCAGCGCGGGAGCCGGGGCGGGCGGCGGGGCCGGGGAGGCCGCCGGGCGCGGGCTGCTGTCGGCCCTGGCGCACGACGCGCTGCTGCGGGCGGTGCGCGGCACGACGGAGGTCACCCCGCTCGGGGCCGCGGACGATCCGGAGCTGGTCTTCCTGCTGAAGTCGGCGGGCAACCTGGACTTGGCGGTGGAGCTGCTCGACCTCGGGGAGGACGCCCGCTCCTCGGCGCGGGTGGTGCTGGCGCGGGAACCGGAGGGCCGCTGGGCGGTCGCCGCCGGCCTGTCGCGCTCCGCGGCGGCCTGCGCGGCGCTGCGGGACCTGCTCGGGCAGGCCCAACTCGCCGCCGAGGAGCCGGAGAAGACCGTCGACCGGGGTGACCCGCTGCTCGTCGACCTGGCTCCCGCGGCCATCGCGGTGACGGCCGGCGGCGCGGCGGACGGCCGCAACACGGGGGCCGGTGACGGCACCGGCACGGGCGGCGGTACCGGGACCGGGTCTGGGACCGGGACCGGGACCGGGACGAAGTTGCCGGACGCGGAGGCCACGACCTTCGAGACGGTGCTGGACCGGCTCCGCGCGGCCGGGCGGGACGTCCTGTACCTCGACACCACCCCGGCCGACCTGCTCGCGGGGGGCATCAGCACCGCCCGGGTGCTGCTCACCACCGGCAGTTCCGGCTCCTCCGGCGCGGACTCCGCGACGGGCACCGGAACCGGATCCGGCACCGCTGCCCGTTCCGGCTCGGACGGTGGCACGGATGACCACTGAGACCCCCACCGGAACCACGGGCCGGACCACCACCGGGGCCGAGGCCGCCGGGGCCGCCGTGGCCGGGACCGCCATGGCCGAGACCGCTGAGGCCGAGACCGCCATGGCCGAGGCCACCGTGGCCGGGACCGCTGGGGCGGGGAGCACCGGACGGACGGCCCCTGGAGCGGAAGCGCCGACCGGCTTGGGTGCCGCCCCGGGGGCCACGGGCGGAGCCTCCCCGACCACCGGCTCAGGAACCGCCGCACCGGCCCAGGGTGCGCAGCCCTCCGCCGCACGGCCCCCGGGCACCTCCCCCCGCGCGGCGGCCACCGGGCCCGGAGCGCCCTGGGAACGGGCCTGCCGCGAGCTGGCCGCGCTGCTGCACCGCGGCCTCGCCGCGCACGGCACCCCTGCGCCGCTGGACGTCGCCGCGCTGGGGGTCACCGACGCCTTCACCGCCCCGGAGCCCCGGGCGTCCGGTGAGTCCGGGGAGTCCAGTGAGCCCGGGGAGCCCGGGGAGTCCGGCCCGGCCCGGGCCTCCGGCTCCGCCAACCCGCGCCGCACTGCGGCCGGTTCCGGGACGGCCGGCGCCACCACCGCACACGGCCCGGCCGGCACCGCCGGACCGGCCGCCCCCGTGATGCCGGCCCCTGTGCCCAGCACACCCGGCACCGGCACGGCCCTCGCGGCCGGCGACGCCCAGGCCGCCCCGGAGGCCGCGCCTCGCGTCCCCAGCCCCGCGCCACCTCCCGCGCCGTCCATACCCGGTGGGGCCCCCGCCGGGCCCGTCCCCGTACGGTTCTACGGGCACCTCGCAGTCGTCGGCCCCCTCCCCCCGGGGGCCGGC
The DNA here is from genome assembly GCF_000719865.1 of Streptomyces albus subsp. albus. Taxonomy (GTDB): domain Bacteria; phylum Actinomycetota; class Actinomycetes; order Streptomycetales; family Streptomycetaceae; genus Streptomyces; species Streptomyces albus_E. Next base: position 16,755 of record NZ_JOID01000021.1, on the reverse strand, counting down.
GGCTCCCCCCGCGCGGCCGGGGCGGCGGGCCCCTGCGCCCGCTGCCTCGACCGCCGGTGGCAGGCCGTGCGGTCCGTCGCGCTGCGCGAGGCGCTGGAGCTGGGCTCCGGCACCCGCGCCGCCGGGGCCTGGCCGTATCTCACCCCGTTCACGGCGGACGCGCTGGCCGCTCTGACGGCTGCCCGGCTCGGCGGGGCGGGGCCGCGCGGCGGCGCGTTCCCCGCCGTCCATCTGGTCGATCTGCGCACCCTGTCGGTCCGGCACTACCCGCTGGTGCCGGACCCGGAGTGCCCGCGCTGCGGGCGCGCCGAGGAGGACACGCCCGAGGCGGCCGTGCTCACCCTGCGCCCCGCGCCCAAACACCGGCCCGGATCCTTCCGCGTCCGCGACATCCGCGACTACGAGCTGCCGGCCGAGCCGTACGCCAACCCGGTGTGCGGGTCGCTGGGCCCGTCCGTGGTGCACGACATCGCGTCCCCCTCCACCTCCGCGGCCATCGGCTGTTTCTCCATGCGCTCCGGGGAGTACCTCCGCGAGACCTTCTGGGGCGGCCACGCCGACAGTTACGCGCGGAGTGTGCGGATCGGCGTCCTGGAGGGCCTGGAGCGGTACGCCGGGATGCGTTCGCGCGCCAAGCCGGCACAGCTGCGGGACTCCCTCGACGGGCTGCGGGCGCGCGGCGTCCGCGCGCTCGACCCGCGCACCTGCGGCCTGTACTCCGAGGAGTTCCACCGGGCCAATCCGCGGGTCACGCCGTTCTCCCCCGGCCGGGAGATCCCCTGGGTGTGGGGGTACTCGCTGCGCGACGGCGACCCCGTCCTCGTCCCCGAGGTGCTGACGTACTATCACGCGCCGGGCCTGGAGAACCGGTTCGTACAGGAGAGCTCCAACGGCTGCGCCTCCGGCGGCTGTCTGGAGGAGGCCGTCTACTGCGGACTGATGGAGGTCGTCGAGCGCGACGCCTTCCTGCTCACCTGGTACGGGCGGGCCGCCCTCCCGGAGATCGACCCGCGCACCAGCGCCCGCGCCGAAACCCGGCAGATGGTGGACCGGCTGGAGATGTACGGCTACGAGGCCCGCTTCTTCGACACCCGGATCAGCTTCCCCATCCCCGTGGTGACCGGGGTCGCCGTCCGCCCCGACGGCGGGATCGGGCGGATGTGCTTCGGCGCGGGCGCCGGTCTCGACCCGGAGGCGGCGCTGGCCGGCGCCCTCTGCGAGATCGCCACCGACGCGGTCAACCTCCAGGGGCGCACCGAGCGCGACTGGGAGCGGCTGAGCGCCATGGCGCGCGACTTCGCCAAGGTCGAGGCGCTGCACGACCATCCGCTGGCCTACGGCGTCCCGGAGATGGGCGACCACGCCCGCTTCCTCCTCGGCGAACCCGGCGCGCCCCGGCCGCCGATGCGTTCGCTGACGGACCTTCAGCGGGAGGTGCCGCCGGTCTCCGCTGATCTCCTCGACGATCTGCGGACCTGCGTGGACGCGGTGACGGGCGCGGGGTTCGACGTGATCGTGGTCGACCAGACCATGCCGGAGCAGCGGGGCCTGGGGCTGACGACGGTCTCCGTCCTCGTGCCGGGGCTGCTGCCGATCGACTTCGGCTGGACCCGGCAGCGGGCCCTCGGAATGCCGCGGCTGCGCACCGCCCTGCGGGAGGCGGGGCTGTGCGACCGCGATCTCGTACCGGCCGACTTCAACCCGGCACCGCACCCGTTCCCCTGACCGCGCCCCTCCGCCGACCCCCCATCGACCCCCACGCGCGGCGCACCACCGCGCGCCACGGCGCCACCACGGCACACCACGACCGGCAGCCGGCCGGGCCCGACAGCTTCGAAGGCAGCAGGAAAGGCAGGGCACACCATGGGATACGCCCATGAGTACGCCACCGCGATCATGCACCGCGGGCGGGTCCCGATGGATCCCGCGGACTTCGTCCCCAACTGGGCGGACGGCCCGCGCAAGGCCAAGTTCTACCCCGGCGTGGACAGCCTGCCGCTGCCGGCTTCGGGCTATCCGGCGGAGGCCCGCCTGGACCGGGCCCTCGCCGCTCTCGGCGGCGCGTTCCCGGCGTGCGGGGAGCGGGGGGACGCGGCGGCTCCGGACGGCGCGTACGGCGCGGCCGGTGCGGACGGCGCGGCCGGCGCGGACGGCGCGGACGGCGCGGACGGCGCGGACGGCGCGGCGGCCGAGCGGCCGTTCGACCTCGCGGCCCTGTCCGGCATGCTGCGCGACTCCTACGGTCTCACCGGCCGTCGCCTGGGTGTGCAGGCGAACACGGACCTCGGCGCCCTGCCGTACTACCCGCTCGCCAACTGGTCGCGCGGCTCGGCCTCCGGCGGCGGCCTCTACCCGGTCAGCGTCTACTGGGTGTCCGGGCGGAGCGGCCCGGTGACTCCCGGGGTGCACTACTACTCCACCCGCCACCACGCCCTGCAGCGGCTGCTCACCGGTGACGTGTCCGGCGAGGTGCGGGCCGCGCTGGGCGGCGGCGCGCCGGGGCCGGAGACCGACCAGTACCTCGTCCTCGGGATCAAGTACTGGCAGAACGCCTTCAAATACAACAGCTTCTCCTTCCACGCCGTGTCCATGGACCTGGGTGCCGCCCTGCAGACCTGGCGGCTGTGGGCCGGGGCGCGCGGACTCGCCGTCGAGCCCGCGTTCTGGTTCGACGAGGAGCGGCTGGCCCGGCTGCTCGGGGTGCGGACGGAGGAGGAGGGGATCTTCGCCGTCGTCCCGCTGCGCTGGGAGGACACCGCGCTCCCGGGCCCGGCGGCGGGCCGGGCCCCGGCCCCGGCCGCCTCCGTCTCCGTGCGCCACCGGGACGTCGAGCGGTCCCGCACCGTGCTCACCTTCGACGCCCTGCTGAGGATGCAGGCCGCCACCGCCGAGCACGCCGCCGACCGTCCCGCGCCGGGCGCGCTCGCCCCGGCCGCCGCCCCGCCCCCGGACCCGGACCGGCCCGTCCGCCCGCTGCCCGCGCCCCGGCCGCTCGACGGCGACGTACGCGCGGCGCTCCGTGCCCGGCGCAGCAGCTTCGGCCGCTTCGACGCACAGCGGCCCGTGGCGGCGGACCAGTTCGCCGCCTGCCTGGCCGCCGCATCCGCCGGAGCCGTGCTCGGCGGGGACACCGGCACCGCGGAGACCCCGCTCACCAGGCTCTACGCGTTCGTCAACCATGTGGAGGGCCTGGAACCGGGGGCGTACGAGTACGACCCGGCCGGGCGGTCGCTGCGGCTGGTCGGGGCCGGCCGGCCCGGGGAGTTCCTGCAGCGGAACTACTTCCTGGCGAACTACAACCTGGAGCAGTCCGGGGCGGTGCTGGTGCCCGCGATCCGCACCGCGGCCGTGCTCGACGCGGTCGGCGACCGCGGCTACCGCGTGGTCAACGCCGTCATCGGGGCGGTCGCGCAGACGCTCTACACCGCCTGCGCCGCGCTCGGCCTCGGCTGCGGTGTGGCGCTGGGCTTCGACAACATCTCGTACATCGAGGAACTCGGCCTGGCGGAGACGGGCGAGTCCCCGCTGCTGATCATGATGATCGGTCATGAGCGGCCCGCCCCGGCCGACTTCCGGTACGAGATCGCCTGAGCCCTCGCATGAGCACCCGAGAGAACACCGCGAAGGGCACCGCCGGCATGCCGGACCCCGCACCGGCCACCGGTCAACACGCCGAGCCCGCCGAAGCCTTCGAAGCCGGAGCCGCCGAACCCGGCGCCGTCGGCGGTCCGTTCGTCCTGCGGATCGCGGGACTGCCCGTGGAGGCCCTGCGGGAGCTGCGCTGCCCCGGCAGCCGCCGCTGGGCGGACACCGTGCTGCGGGAGACCGAGCGGCTGCGCGCCGCCGGCGAGGCCGTCGGGGACCGGCTGCACGACCTCGTCGGCGGACACCCGGCCGCGGCGGACGACACCGTGCGCCGCGGGCTGCTGAGGCTGCGCCGCGAGGTCTACAACAACCGGCTGCCCCGGGACGGCGACGCCGCCCTCGCCCTGGTGCGCGGGGTGGACGAGGCCACCGGCGACGCCCTCGCCCGCTGGCTGCGCGACCGGCGCGGGCTGGCGGAGGAGCACACCCGGGGCGCGGCGCTGTTCGCGGAGGAGACCGCGCGCGGCCGGGCCGCGCTGCGCCGGCTCGCGGAGGAGGAGCGGCTGCGCAAGGGTCTGCTGCTGGCCTCCCCCGCCCTGGACGCGCAGCTCGACGGCCATCTGCGGGCGTCGGCCGCCGGCTCCCCGGCCGGCTCCCCCGGCGCTTCCCAGGGCGGTCCGCCCGGCAAGAAGCAGCGGAAGATCGAGCGGTCGCTGCTGTCGTACCTCTACCGGACGGTCTGCAAGACGAGCCCGTTCTCGACCTTCACCGGGATCGCCCTCGGCGAACTGGCCGACGGGGACGGGAGCACCGGCGCGGCCGGCGGCCCGCTCACCGTGTGCGCCGACGCCCCCTGGACGGGCCACGCCCGTCTCAACGTCGTCGCCCTGGGCCGCCTCGCCGAGACCGTGCTCGCCGACCCCGCCCGCCGCGCCGATCTGCCCGTCTCCCCAGCCTCCGGCTGGGGCCGGGAGGAGGACCGGGTGCGCTATGTGCGCCGCTGGGTGACCGAGGGCGACGAGGACACGGCCGTCACCTTCGACGCCGTCAAGGACCGGCTGTTCTTCCTGCGCCGCACCGGCACCCTGGAGCGGCTGCTCGGCCTCTTCGAGGAGCGCGGCACCGTCCGCTACGGCGAGCTGTCGGCCTGGCTGGCCGCCGACCGGGGCGCCCCGGCGGAGGAGTGCGACCGGTATCTGGAGGCGCTGCTGCACCTCGGCATGGTGCAGGTGCCGTGCCTGCGCACGGAGGTGCACGACACCGACCCGCTGCGGGCGTTCCAGCGGTCCCTGCGGGGCCTGGACCGCCTGTGGGCGGCGCGGCTGGCGGACCGGCTCGACGGGCCCGTCTCCCTCGTCGACCGCTTCGCCGCCGCCGGACCCGCCGCGCGCCGGGCCCTCCTCACCGAGCTGCACCGTGAACTGACAGAGATACAGCAGGAGTTGGGGGCCGAGCGGGCCAAGGTGCCGCAGACGGTGCTCTACGAGGACGCGGCGGCGGACCGCACCACCACCCTGGACGCGGCCGCCTGGACGGAGCTGGCCGCCGGGCCGCTGGGCGCGGTGGAGAGGATCCTGCCCGCGTTCGACCTCACCCTGCCGCAGCGGATCACCTTCAAGGGCTTCTTCCTCGCCCGCTTCGGGCAGGGCGGCCGCTGCGACGACCTGCTGAAGCTGGTCCACGACTTCCACGAGGACTTCTTCGACCAGTACATGACCTTCACCGCCGGCCACACCTCCTACGACGCGGACGGCCGCTACGTACCGGAGGTCAACTGGCTGGGGCTGCCGCAGCTGGGGGCCCTGGACACGGCCCGGCAGACCTTCGCCGAGCGGATGCGGGCCCTGTGGGCGGCACGGGACGGGGACGGCGCGGCGGCCGCCGCCGGTGAGATCGTCCTCGACGACGCCCTCATCGACGAGATCGCCTCCGAACTGTCCACAGTGGCACCGGACTTCGCGCCGATGAGCCACCACGTCCAGATCGCCGACCGCCCGGCGGACGCCGGGGGCCCGCTCCTCGTCCTCAACCGCTCCTACGGCGGGCTGTCCTTCCCGTTCAGCCGCTTCACCCACTGCTTCGACGGGCTGGAGCAGCGGCTGCTGCGCGCCGCCGGGGAGATCTGCCCGGAGGGAGCGGTGTTCGCGGAGGTCACCGGCGGCCCGGTGACCAGCAATCTCAATCTGCACGGGCGGCTCACCGAGTACGAGATCGTCTGCCCCGGCGAGACCGGCACCCTGCCGGAGGAGTTCCGGCTCGGCCTGGACGACCTGTCCGTCGAGCACGACGAGGGCGCCGACCGGCTCGTGCTGCGCTCGGCGCGCCTCGGCCGCGAGGTGATCCCGGTCTACCTCGGCTATCTGGTGCCGCTCGCGCTGCCCGAACTGCCGCGCACCCTACTGCTGTTGTCGCCGACGTCCATGGCCCCGCTCAACGTCTGGGGCGGCGTCCCGGAGAGCGAGCCGGTGGCCGGCGTGACCGCCCGGCCCCGGGTGCGGCACGGCCGCGTCGTGCTCAGCCGGCGCAGCTGGAGCGCCCCCGCCTCCGCCCTGCCGGAGCGCCCGCCGGGGCAGCCGGAGGCGGACCGGTTCCTGGACTGGCACCGCTTCCGCCGCGCGCACGGGCTGCCGGACCGGGTGTTCGCCACCGTCTCCGACAGCGGGGCGCGCGGCGCGACCGGCGCCAAGCCGCAGTACCTGGACTTCGACAGCCCGCTGTCCCTGGCGGCCTTCGAGGCGCTGGTGAAGTCCCCGGAGGCGCGGGTGGTGTTCCGGGAGGCGCTGCCCGGCGAGGACGAGCTGCACACCGTCTCCGGGCGGGGCCGCCACGTCGCCGAACTGGCCGTGGAGACGGCCGTCGCCCCCGCCCGAACCCGACCGAGGAGCAGCACCCGATGACGGCCACGACACCCACCACGACGGGGCCCGCCGCCTCCGCTGCCGGTGCCTCCGGGCCCGGCGCCTGGCAGGCGACGCACATCTTCTACGCGGCCAACCCGCGCCCCCTGCTGCTCCAGTGCGTCCGCCCGCTGATGGACGCGCTGGCGGCGGACGGGCTGCTGGCGAACTGGTTCTTCATCAACTACTGGCTGGAGGGCCCGCACGTCCGCCTCCGCGTCAAGCCGTCCTCGCCGGACGCGGCGGAGGAGGTGCGGCGGCGCACCGAGGCGGCCGTCGACACCTTCCTCGCCGAGCGGCCCGCGCTCTACGAGGTGGACTCCGGTTTCCTCAACGACTTCTACAACACCCTCTTCGAGATCGAGTTCCCCGGCGGGGAGCGCGCCCCGTACCTCGACGGCGAGGGCCGGATGCGGCTGCGGCCCAACAACTCCCGGCACGCGGAACCGTATGAGCCGGAGTACGGCAAGTACGGCGGCCCGGCCGGGATCGAGCTGGCCGAGTGGCACTTCCGGCACTCCAGCGAGCTGGTCACCGACGCCTTCCGCACCAAGAACCTGCATCTGCGGACCGTGCTGCTCGGTACCTCGGCGCAGCTGATGATGGTGATGTCCGGCTGCTTCCTCCCCGGCGACCGGGAGCTGGCCGACTACCTCGACAGCTACTACGAGTTCTGGCACCGGGCCTTCCCCGGCACGGGCTTCATCGGCACCGAGGAGTACGACCGCAACTACGCGGCGACGGCGCCCGCCCTGGCCGCGCAGTTCGCGCGGATCCGCGCCGTCGTCACCGGGGGCGGGGCGGGGGCCGCAGCGGCCGGGGCGTCCCCGGCGGGGGACGGCACTCCGCGGCTGCCCGCCTTCCTCGCCGGCTGGGCCGCGCACTGCGCGGAACTCCGCGACCGCGCGATGCGGCTGGCCGCGGACGGCGACCTGGTGTTCCGCTCCTGGGACGGCGAGCGGGACGAACAGGTGACCGACCCGGCCGTGGCGCTGCCGCTGCTGCTCTCCCCGTATATGCACATGACCAATAACCGCCTCCATGTGACGATCCGGGACGAGGCGTACCTCTCGCACGTGCTGGGCCGCTGCCTGCGCGAGTCCCTGCCCGGAACGGCGGAGGCGGGTACGGCCGGGCCGGCCGGGGCGGAAGCGGCCGCTCCGGCGGGTGCCGGGACACCGTCGGGAGCCGGGACGTGACCGCCCCCGCGGCCGTCCCCCGGCGGTACCGGCCCGAGCTGCGGGCCGGGGTGCTGGTCGGCGGCGCCCTGCTGCACGGGCCGGCCACCGTCCATCTGATCAAGAACACCGAGAGCGGCCTGTCCTTCAAGGTCGGGGAGAAGGAGCACTTCCTGATCTCCCGGATGGACGGCTCGCGCAGCCTGGAGGAGCTGGGCGCGGAGTACGCGGCCCGGTACGGGCGGCGGCTGGCCGACGCCAACTGGCGGCAGCTGCTGGGCATGCTGGGCGCCCGGGGCCTGCTGGCCGGGGCGCCCGCAGGGGGCCCCGGTTCCGGGGCGCGGCCGGGCCCGCCCGGCGCGGAGCCCCGCCCGGAGGCCGCCCCGGAGACGCACCCGGAGAGCCCGGAGAGCCGGGCGGCGGCCGGCCCGCAGGCGCCCCCGGGGCGGAAGCTGCTGAGCGGCAGCATCCGGCTCGTCGCCGACGCGGACGCCACCACCGGCCGCCTGCACCGCTCCGTGGGCTTCCTGCTGCGGCCGCTGTGGATGGTGCCGCTGCTGTGCCTGGCCGTCGCCATGGAGGCCGATCTCGCCACCCGTCTCGGCGAACTGGTGCTCGGCGCCAAGGCGTTGTTCCTCAACCCGGTGCTGCTGACAGCCGCCGGCACCCTGCTGTGGCTGAGCACCGCCCTCCACGAGCTGGCCCACGGCGTGGTCGCACGCCACTACGGCAGCCGGGTCTCCGAGATCGGACTGCGCTGGCGGCTCCCCGTGGTGATCATGTACTGCACGGTGGACGACTTCCTCCACCTGGGCGGCGGCCGGGGGCCCCGGATCGCCACCGCCGCCGCCGGCGCGGTGATGAACCTGCTGTTCCTGCTGCCGTTCTGGGCGGTGTGGACGCTGGCCCCGGTGGACGACGCCACCGGGGACGCGCTCGCGGGGCTGCTGTTCCTCGGCAGCGTCCAGGCCCTGGCCATGCTGATCCCCTTCCCGCCCCTCGACGGCTACAAGATCGTCAGCCAGGTGCTGGGCGCCACCGGCCTGGCCGCCTCCAGCAAGGAGTATCTGCGGCTGGCCGTGCGCCGCGACCCGGCCGCGGCGGCCTATCCGCGCCGGGCCAGGGCCGCTTATCTTCTCTACGGTCTGGGCGCCCCGCTCATCCTCGCGGCACTCGCCGCGGCACTCGCCGTTCTCGTCCACTTCCTGCTGACGGCACCGTGAACGCCCCGCCGGGCCGCAGCCGTCCCCCGACCCCCGCGCGGTCCGCCGCCGATCTCGCGGCCTCCGCGCCGGCACCACCCGCGACCCACGCGACCATCGTCACCAAGGAGCACCCCATGTCCCCCAACCCCTCCCCGGACGGCCCGGCCGTCGTCCTCGACGAGGTGCGCAAGACGTACGGCGCCACCCGGGCCGTCGACGGCATCTCGCTCACCGTGGCGCGCGGGGAGTTCTTCGGACTGCTCGGCCCCAACGGCGCGGGCAAGACCACCCTCATCGAGATCATGGAGGGGCAGCGGCGGGCGGACTCCGGCACCGTCACCGTCCTCGGCGAACACCCCTGGCCGCGCAACACGGCACTGCTGCCCAAACTGGGTGTGCAGACGCAGAGTTCGGCGTTCTTCGTCCGGCTGACGGCCCGTGAGCACCTGGAGACGATGGCCGCCCTGTACGGCGTCGGCCGGGATGCCGCCGAACGGGCCCTGGCCGTCGTCGGGCTGACCGACGACGGCGGCACGCGCGTCGACGACCTGTCCGGCGGCCGGCGGCAGCGGCTGGCCATCGCCTCCGCCCTCGTCCACGACCCCGAACTGATCTTCCTGGACGAGCCGACCGCCGCCCTCGACCCGCAGGCGCGCCGCGACCTGTGGCAGGTGCTGCGCGACCTCAAGAGCGCCGGGCGCACCATCGTCTACACCACCCATCACCTCGACGAGGCCGAGGCGCTGTGCGACCGGGTGGCGATCGTCGTCAAGGGGCGGATCAGCGCCCTGGACTCCCCCGGCCGCCTCATCGCCGCGGGCAGCCCCGTCACCCGGCTGGTCGTCCCGGCGGGCCGGCTGACCCCGGAGGCGGCGCGGGCCATCCCCGGCGTCGACCGGGTCGGCGAGGAGGGGGACGCCCTGGTGCTGGAGACGCTGGACTCCGGTCCGGTGCTGGCCGCGATCGCCGAACTCGCCGGGCTCCAGGGGGTGCAGACGCGCACCGCCAGCCTGGAGGACGTCTACCTCGAACTGACCGGCACCGGTACCGGCACCGGCACCCCGCGGCCGTGAACACGCGGCCGTGACACCGCCCCGCCCGCCCGGCACCGCACCGACCGCACCGCCTGGCACCGCACCGGATACGGAGAACACCACCCACATGAGCGCCTACGCCGCCCTGAGCACAGCGGGCTACCGGGCCTACGTCCGCGACAAGACCACCCTCTTCTTCACCTTCGCCTTCCCGCTGCTCTTCCTCGTCGTCTTCGGGCTGATCTTCCACGGCAAGACCGTGGAGGAGAGCGGCAAGCCGTACATCAACTACATCGCCCCCGGCGTGCTGTCCTGGGGCGTCGCCAACGCCGCCGTGTTCGGGGTCGGCTTCGTGCTGATGCAGTGGCGCCGCGACGACATCCTGCGGCTGATCCGGATGACGCCGGCCCGGCTGCCGGCCGTGCTGGGCTCGCGCTATGTGCTGGCCATCGGCATCGGGATCGTGCAGTCGGTGCTGTTCGTCGCGGTGGCGCTGCTGCCGTCCTTCGGGCTGAGCCTGGCGGGCGGCTGGCCGCTCGCGCTGCCCGTACTGGTGCTCGGCATCACGGCGTTCCTGGCGATCGGCGTGATCGTCGGCTCGTACGCCCGGACGCCGGAGGCGGTCGCCGCCGTCGCCAACTGCCTGATGATTCCCATGGCGTTCCTCTCCGGGTCCTTCTTCCCGCTGGACGCCATGCCGGACTGGATGCGCTCGCTGTCGCTGGTACTGCCGCTGCGCTACCTCAACGACGGGGTGTCCGCCGCGCTCACCGGCTCCGGGCCGGCCGGGGACATCGCCACGGCCTGCGCCGTGCTCGCCGGCTTCGCCCTCGTCTTCGGCGCGGTGGCCCTGAAGACCTTCCGCTGGAGCGACCGGACATGACGACGACAGCGCCCCCGGCGCCGGGCGCCCCGGCCGAGCCCCTGGCGACGGGCCGGGACCTGCTGCAGCGGGCCCTCACCGAGCGGTACGAGCGTGACGAGCGCGCGGCACGTGAGGCGCGTGAGGCTCATGGGACCGGGGCACCCGCGGGAGCCCCCGGGCCCGGGCGCCCGCTGCCCGCGCCGCTGGTGGTGCCGCTCGGCGCCGCCGACACCCTCGGCTTCGGCCGGCCGGACCCGTACGGCCTGCTGCGCCCCCGCGCCACCGTGCAGCTCACCGCGCGGGCCGCGCTGATCGGCCCCTGGGGCGGCGGGGAGGGGACGGCCGCCTGCGGGCAGTGCCTGGCCATGCGCTGGCAGCGGCTGCGCAGCCGTTCCGAGCGCGAGGCGCTCGAACTGGGCCACGCGCCGCGCGGCGCCACCGGCTGGCCCGTCCTCACCGGCTACGCCCTCGACGCGGTCTGGTCCGTCTACCGGGCCGTCATGCCAGGCCAGCGCGCCGCCCCGTCGGCGGTGCCGGCCGACCGCGTGCTGCCGCAGGTCACCCGGGTCGATCTGGGCACGCTGGCCACCGCGACGTTCCCGCTGCTGCCGGAACCGCTCTGCCCGGCCTGCGTGCCGCTGCGGCCCGACACGGCGGAGGAAGCCCGGATGGTCCTCGGCCCGGTGCCCAAGCCGGATCCGGACGGCTACCGCTCGCGGTCCCTGGACTCGTATCCGCTGCCGACGTCCGCGCTCGCCAACCCGGTCTGCGGGGCGCTGGGTTCGGACACCTGGATCAATCCGGTCTCCACCACCACCTCACCGGTGGCCGGCACCCACTTCGTGCGCGGCTACGCCGGGCTCAACGACGTCACGTGGAGCGGGCAGGCCGACGCCTACGGCACCAGCCGCCGGCTGGCGTTCCTGGAGGGCCTGGAGCGGTACGCGGGGACGCACCGGCGGCGCGGCACCTCGCCCGTCACCGCCTCGTACCACCGGCTCCTCACCCGCGGCGAGCCGGTCCTGGACCCGGCCGCGTGCGGCTTCTACGCGCCGGAGACCTATGAACGGGACCATCTCGTCAGCCCGTTCGACCCCGACCGGGACATCCCCTGGGTGTGGGGCCACTCGCTGCGCGACGACCGGCCCGTCCTCGTGCCGGCCCGGCTCGCCCACTACAGCGCGGGCGTCGACGCCGACAACTTTGTCTTCGAGTGCTCCAACGGCTGTGCCACCGGCGGCACTCTGGAGGAGGCGATCCTCTACGGGCTGCTGGAGCTCGTCGAACGGGACGCGTTCCTGCTCGCCTGGTACGGGCGGGCCCGGCTGACGGAGATCGACCTCGGCTCCTGCCGGGGCGGCGCCACCCGCACGATGCTCGACCGGGCTGCGCTGCACGGCTACGACGTGCGGGCGTTCGACACCCGGATGGACACCGCGGTGCCCGTGGTGACCGCCCTGGCGGTGCGCCGCGACGGCGGCCTCGGCACGCTCTCCTTCAGCGCCGCCGCGGGCTTCGACCCGGAGGGGACCGTCGACGCGGCGCTGTCGGAGGTGCTGACGTACATCCCGCACCTGCCGTACCAGGTCGCCGAGCGGCGGGCCGAACTGGAGGCGATGGCGCGGGACTACGGCAAGGTGCTGCACCTGAAGGACCACGCCCAGCTCTACGGGCTGCCCGGGATGGCCGCGCACGCCCGGGAGTACCTGGAGCCGGAGGCCGTCGTCCCGCTCGGCGAGGCGTTCCCCGGCTGGCGTGACCTGCGGCCGCGCACCGGCGATCTGCTGGACGATCTGCTGCTGCTCCGCGACGAGCTGGTGCGCGCCGGGCACGACGTCATCGCCGTGGACCAGACGACGCCGGAGCAGCGCGCCATGGGCCTGCACACGGTCGGCACCACCGTCCCCGGGCTGCTGCCGCTGGACTTCGGCTGGACCCGGCAGCGGGCACTGCTGATGCCGAGGCTGCGGAGCGGCTTGCGGGCGGCGGGGCGGCGGGACACCGACCTGGGCGAGGCGGAGATCAAGGCCGTGCCGCACCCGTTCCCGTGAGCGCCGCCCCATGAGGCCCCCCGCCCTCGACCGCGCCCGCGCCGGCACGGCGCACGACGGTATGAAGCAGCCCCCTCCGGTACGGGAGATCCCGCTCCGCAGGGGGCTGCCGGGCCCGTGGCGCCGTGGATCAGGCGCTGCAGGAGGTGGTGGAGGTGGTGGAGGAGCAGGTGGACGTCGAGGAGGAGGACGTCGAACCCGCGAGCACGACCTCGACGGCGTCGGAGTAGTCGGAGATCTCGAAGGTCTCCGACTCCAGCTCCAGGATGTCGTTGGCGAGGGTGGCGAGCTCGTTCTTGGCGTCCATGGTGGTCTCCCTTGGCCTGCCGGGGCCCGCCGGCCGATCCGGCGGCGCTCCCGTGCGCTGGTCCCATTGGAGCGGGGGCCGCTGTCGGATCGGCCCGGCTTCCGCTGTCAGATCGCTGACACCCGGTGAGAGCGGGGGGTGGCACACGTGACGCGACGGGGCCGCACACTGGCCGGACACCGACCGGCGACGGTGGGCCGCCCGGCGGCCGGACGTCCGGCGGCCGGACGTCCGGCTCCCGGCTCGGCACGCGGTTCGGTTCGCGGCTCGGCCGGACGGATGACAGGTACCGCGCGGGGACCCGGGATCGGGCGGCCGTGGCGCCGAGGGCACCGGGGCAACCGGGCCGTCGGAGGCCACCCGGACCGTCCCAGGGCGTCCGGGACGCATCAGCGCCGGAGCACGCGGAGCGCACAGGGGGAACGCGTGGGGGAACGACGCCGTCCGGGGTCACGGTGACGTCCGGGGCGCGCCGTCCGCTGGATGCACAGACGGCACTCCTCCGGAGCGGAGCGTCCGAGCACACCGGGGGACGGACCGGGTACGCGCCCGGTACCGGCATCGTCGCGGCCGCCCGGCCGGCGGCCGCCGGAGGAAGCGGAACGCGGGCGGCGACGGGGGCGAGGGGAGAGAGGTGATCCATTGACCGGGACAGCGCGGGCCGTGCCGGAGAACGGGCCACAAGCCGGGCCGCAACTCGGGCCGCAGGCCGGCCCGCAGGGCGCGTCGCACACCGATCCGCACACCGATCCGCAAGCCGTGCCCGAGGCCGGGCCGCACGCCGCGCAGCGGGAGGCACCGCTCGCCGCGCAGCCGGAGGTGCCGCTCGCCGCACAGCCGGAGGTGCCGCGCGGCATCCTGCGTCCCGCCGTCGAGCTGTACGTCGACCTGCACGCCCACCCCGAGCTCTCCGGCGCCGAGGCCCGCACCGCCGAGCGGTTCGCCGCCGCGCTGGAGCGGCACGGCGCCGAGGTGACGCGCGGTGTCGGCGGGCACGGTGTCGTCGGGGTGCTGGCGAACGGCCCGGGCCCGGTGGTCCTGCTGCGCGCCGAACTCGACGCCCTCCCGGTCACCGAGCGCACCGGTCTGCCGTACGCCAGCACCACCGCGGGCGTGATGCACGCGTGCGGGCACGACCTCCATCTGGCCGCCGCGGCCGGGGCGCTGGCGCTGCTGGCGGGGGCCGGGGACACCTGGCGCGGCACGGTCCTCGTCGTCGGCCAGCCCGCCGAGGAGACCCTGGACGGGGCGCGGGCGATGCTGGCGGACGGCCTGTACGAGCGCTTCGGCACCCCGGACGCGGTCCTCGCCCAGCACACGGCCCCGCTGCCGGCCGGCACCGTCGCCCACGGCCGGGGCGGCCCGCTGATGGCCGGCAGCGCGGCGCTGGACGTGGTGATCCACGGGCGGGGCGGTCACGCGGGCGCGCCCCAGCTCACCGTCGACCCGGTGCTGACGGCCGCCGCCACGGTGCTGCGGCTGCAGTCCGTGGTCGCGCGCGAGACCGCCCCCGCGGAGCAGGTCGTGCTGACGGTTGGTTCGCTGCACGCGGGCGAACGCGGCAACGTCATCCCGGACCGGGCCGAACTGAGCCTGTCGGTACGGGCGTTCGGCGATGCCGCGCTGGACCGGGTGACGGCCGCCGTCGAGCGGATCGTGCGGGCCGAGTGCGCGGCCTCCGGCTGCCCGGAGGAGCCGGAGTTCACCGTCACCTCGCGGTCGCCGGCGCTGCTGCCCGATCCGGGGACCGCGGCCGCCGTGCGCCGGGTCCACGAGGGGCTGTTCGGGCCGCACCGGGTGACGGACTGGCCGCCCGCCACCGCCACCGAGGACTTCCCGCTCTACGGCGCCGCCGGCACCGGGATCCGCACGGCGTACTGGATGCTGGGGGTGACCGGCGCCCGGCAGTGGCGGGCCGCGCGCGAGCGCGCCGTGCCGCCCCCGGCCAACCACGCGCCGGACTTCGCCCCGGATGTGCGGACCGCCCTGCCGGCCGGCATCACGGCGATGGCCGGCGCCGCCCTGCACGTCCTGCGGTCCGCCGAGGAGGAAGCGCGATGACGGACGACGACGCCCCCGGCCGGGACCATCTGCTCGTCACCGTCCGCCGGAACGGCCGGGGAGCCGCGGCGGCGACGACGGTGGTGCGGCTGCTGGGCCTGCTCCCGTCGGACCGGGTCTGCACGGCCGAGCTGGCGCGCGGCGCGATCCGGCTCCGGCTGGAGCTGGACGGCACGGCCGCCGACCGCGCCGCGGCGCACGGCGCCGTCCGGCGGGTCCTCGCCGACCGGGCGCTGGACGGCTGGGCGGCGGAGAGCTGAGCTCCGGTCAGATCCAGCCGCGCTCGCGGGCCAGCAGCGCGGCCTGGGCCCGGCTGGCCGCGCCGAGCGTTTGCAGCAGATCGGCGACGTACCGCCGGTAGGTGCGGACCGAGACGCCCAGTTCCCGCGCCCCCGCCTCGTCCTTCCCGACGGAGCACATCGACACCAGGACCCGCCGCTCGATGTCGGAGAGCGCGGCCCCGTCCTCCTCACCGCCCTCCTCCCCCGGGCCGGTGAACTCCTCGGCCTGCTGCCAGATCTTCTCGAAGAGGGCGACGATGTTGGCGACAAGGCCGCTCTTGCGGGCGAGCAGCGCCCCGCGCGCGGTGTCGGCCGGATCCAGGGGCACCAGGGCGGCCCGCCGGTCGTAGACGAGCATGCGTTCGGTGATGTCGCAGGCCACCCGGATCCTGGCCCCGTGGGCGACCAGCTCCCGCAGATAGTCCGCCGTCGGGGTGTCGTCCAGGGCCCGGCGCAGCACCACGCTGCGGATCGCGACGCCGCGGCGCAGGCAGCGGTGGTCGAGCGGCCGGGAACGGGCGATGTTCTCCGGCGACAGCCGGGTGTACGGTTCCACCGACAAGATCTCGTCGCGGGCGAAGAAGGCCAGGTCGTCGATCCGGTCCCGGATCTGCTCCAGCCCCTCCAGCTGCTCGATGCCCGTACCGGCCTGGGCCCGGGGGCCCTGCTCCGCGCGTAGACCGTCGATGACATGGCGTGACTGCGTGACCTGGCGCAGCTCCTGGTGGAGCGCCCGCAGCCGGATGTCCGTCAGCCGGGCCAGAGCGATCTCCGGGTCCGCAGGGCCGATCAGCCTCTCGCCGCCCATGGGGTGGAGCAGCCCCAGCCCGCGCAGCCGGTCGAGGGAGCGCCGGACGAGTTCGCGCTCGGTGTGGAGCAGGAGGTGGATGTCGTCGGGGGATGTCCCCGGGTTCCGCAGGAAGTGCCGGTAGATCTCCTCCTCCAGAGGAGACACCCCGAACACGGACATCTCGTTTCCAGCCAACTGCGCCCCCATGCCGCCGGTCCACCACCGGCCGTCGCCCACGGCGGGTCGAGCCCATGGCTGCCGGAGTGGTTCGGCACACAGTAAACGGCGGAAGTGACGTCCGTGGAAAGGGATGTGAGCGACCACCGGGCGGAATGCGGGAGCTTGTGGTATTAAGCCCCGGTCATTGACATGGGGTCAATAAGCTTACGGCCCTTCAACACCTCGCACACGCCGCTCGGTTGAGGAAACGGCGGATCCCCCACCGCTTCCCGGCGGGACCACCACACCCCGGCCACACCCCCGCCACACCCTGCCCCACCC
>NZ_JOID01000020.1 GCF_000719865.1 Streptomyces albus subsp. albus | reverse complement strand
GGACCGGCGGTGCGGGGGAACGCGACGAACGGCGGGGTTCCGGGGCGGGGCGCGCGCCCCGGGGGCGGGCCCGGGGGGGGGGGGGGCGGGGGGGGGGGGGGGGGGGCCCGCCGTGGGAGCCGTGGGTGTCGTGGCGCCGCGCGTCCGGTGGCGGCCGCTCGGCCGCCCCGGCGCGCCGTTCTCAGCCCTGCCAGCTGTGCGGCGCCCGGAAGCCGGGGCCGCGCTCCGGGCGGTGCCAGCGGGGCGCCGTGCGGTGCGGACGGGCCGGGGCGTGGCGGCGCGGGCCGTGGTGGGCCGGCGCCGTGGCCCGGGCGAGCAGGACGGCGGTGAGGGCGGCCAGCTCCTCGGGGCCGGCCTGGCCCTTCTCGACGCGCAGGAAGTTGGCTGCGTTCATGGGTGTTCTCTCCGTGACTGCCGTTACTGCGGCGGGTTGCCGTGCTTGCGGGAGGGCAGGTCGGCGTGCTTGGTCCGCAGCATGGCCAGGGACCGGATGAGCACCTCGCGGGTCTCGGCCGGGTCGATGACGTCATCGACCAGGCCGCGCTCGGCGGCGTAGTAGGGGTGCATCAGCTCGGCCTTGTACTCCTTGACCATCGCGGCCCGCATGGCCTCGGGGTCCTCGGAGTCGGCGATCTGCTTGCGGAAGACGACGTTCGCGGCGCCCTCGGCGCCCATGACGGCGATCTCGTTGGTCGGCCAGGCGTAGGTGAGGTCGGCCCCGATGGACTGGCTGTCCATCACGATGTACGCGCCGCCGTACGCCTTCCGCAGGATCACCGAGATCCGCGGAACGGTGGCGTTGCAGTACGCGTAGAGCAGCTTGGCGCCGTGCCGGATGATGCCGCCGTGCTCCTGGGCGACGCCCGGAAGGAAGCCGGGGACGTCCAGCAGGGTCAGCAGCGGGATGTTGAAGGCATCGCACATCTGGACGAAGCGCGCGGCCTTCTCGCTGGCCTCGATGTCCAGCACGCCCGCGAGGGACTGCGGCTGGTTGGCGATGACACCGACGACCTGGCCGTCGAGGCGGGCCAGCGCCACGATGACGTTGGTGGCCCAGCGCTCGTGGACCTCCAGCAGCTCGCCGTCGTCGACGAGCTCCTCGATGACCTTGCGCATGTCGTACGGGCGGTTGCCGTCGGCCGGGACCAGGTCGAGCAGGGCCTCGCCGCGCCGGTCGGCCGGGTCGTCGGAGTGCGCCGCGGGCGGGTTCTCCCGGTTGTTCTGCGGCAGCAGTGACAGCAGGTAGCGGACCTCGTGGAGGCAGGTCTCCTCGTCGTCGTACGCGAAGTGGCACACCCCTGAGGTCTCGGCGTGCACATCGGCGCCGCCGAGGCCGTTCTGGCTGATCTCCTCGCCGGTCACGGCACGGACGACGTCCGGGCCGGTGATGAACATCTGCGAGGTCTCGCGGACCATGAAGACGAAGTCGGTGAGGGCGGGGCTGTAGGCCGCGCCGCCGGCGCAGGGGCCGAGCATCACCGAGATCTGCGGGATCACGCCGGAGGCGCGGGTGTTCCGCTGGAAGATGCCTCCGTAGCCGGCGAGGGCGCTGACGCCCTCCTGGATCCGGGCGCCGGCGCCGTCGTTCAGGGAGACCAGCGGCGCTCCGGCGGCGATGGCCATGTCCATGATCTTGTGGATCTTGGTGGCGTGGGCCTCGCCCAGCGCGCCGCCGAAGATGCGGAAGTCGTGGGCGTAGACGAAGACCGTCCGGCCCTCCACGGTCCCCCAGCCGGTGATGACGCCGTCGGTGTACGGGCGCCTGGCCTCCAGGCCGAAGCCCGTGGCCCGGTGCCGGCGCAGCGGCTCCACCTCGTTGAAGGAGCCCTCGTCCAGGAGGAGGTCGATCCGCTCGCGGGCGGTCAGCTTGCCCTTGGCCTTCTGTGCCTCGGTGGCCCGGTCGCTCGGGCCGCGCCGGACCTGCTCGCGGATGGCGCGCAGTTCGGCCACCCGCCCACGGGCATCGCTCGCCTCGGGTGGCGTCTCGTCCAGAAGGGTCATGTATCGACCCTACGAAACCCGGTCCGCGAAACCGCCCGTAGATTCCACACAGTCTCCACCGCCAATTCCTGGCCGGCTTGGACAGAACCGGTCTTGTCACGCCGGCCCTCGACTACTGCCGCGCCCCTGGGATGTGGGGTTCCCACAAAGAGGCACCGACGGACCGGCCACGGCGGACCGGCCGGGAGTGGTACTTGAACTTTGAACCATCACCCTCTACAGTCGAACTTGTTGAACGATAAACAACATCGGACGCCATCCCGTCCTGATTCCAGCCGAGGAGGAGCCATGGCTCTGTTCACCCGCAAGAGCACCCGCAGCACCGAAAGCGCCACGACCGCCACCACGACCGCCGGCACCGCGACCGCCACCCCTCCGGCCGCTCCCGGCCTCGCCGCCCTGACCGGCGACTACACCATCGACCCCGCCCACAGCGACATCGCCTTCACCGTGCGGCACGCGATGGTGACCAATGTGCGCGGCTCCTTCGGCGACCACGAGGGCCGGCTGCGTCTCGACGGTTCCGACCCGGCCCGCTCCACCGCCTCGGTCGAGGTGCGGATCGCCAGTGTGGACACCGGCAACAAGGACCGCGACCAGCACCTCGTCGGTGGCGACTTCTTCGACGCGGAGGCCTTTCCCCTGATGACCTTCCGCAGCACCGCCGTGGAGCCGGTGGGCGAGGACGTCTACCGCGTCACCGGGGACCTCACCATCAAGGACGTCACCCGCCCGCTCTCCATCGACCTGGAATTCAACGGCGCCGCCACGGACGTCTACGGCAACGAGCGCGTCGGCTTCGAGGGCAGCACGCAGATCCTGCGCTCCGACTGGGGCCTGACCTGGAACGCGGCCCTGGAGGCCGGCGGTGTCCTCGTCGGCGACAAGGTGAAGCTGACCTTCGACATCTCGGCGGTCAAGACCGCGCCGGCCGGGCCCGCCGCCTGATCCCGCCCCGTGCCGCTCCCGGGCGGCGCGGCCTCGTACCCCCTCCCCCGCACCCGCCCCGGCCGGAACCATCCGGCCGGGGCGCGGGTGTTCCGCCGCGGCGCTACAGCTCCTCCGCGGGCTCCACGCCCGCCCGCAGCAGGCCGTAGGTGTACGCGTCCTCCAGGGCCTGCCAGGACGCCGCGATGACGTTGTCGGCGACACCCACGGTGGACCACTCCCCCTCGCTGTCCTGGGTGGTGACCAGGACCCGCGTAGTGGACCCGGTGCCGTGCCGGCCCTCCAGGATCCGCACCTTGTAGTCGACGAGCTCCATTCCGGCCAGCTGCGGGTAGATCCGCTCCAGGCCCACCCGGAGCGCCCGGTCCAGGGCGTTCACCGGGCCGTTGCCCTCGGCGGTCGCGACGATCCGCTCCCCCTTGGCCCACAGCTTCACGGTGGCCTCGTTGGCGTGGGTGCCGTCCGGCCGGTCCTCGACGATGGCCCGCCAGGACTCCGTGCGGAAGTGGCGGCGGGCCCGGCCGTCCACCTCGGCCCGGAGCAGCAGTTCGAAGGACGCGTCGGCCGCCTCGTACGTGTAGCCGGCGAGCTCCCGTTCCTTGACGCGGTCCACGACCCGGGCGATCAGATCGCGGTCGCCGCCGAGGTCGATGCCCAGTTCCTTGCCCTTGAGCTCGATGGAGGCGCGGCCGGCCATGTCGGAGACCAGCATCCGCATGGTGTTGCCGACCAGTTCCGGGTCGATGTGCTGGTAGAGATCCGGATCCACCTTGATCGCCGAGGCGTGCAGACCGGCCTTGTGCGCGAAGGCGGAGACCCCCACGTAGGGCTGATGGGTGGAGGGGGTGAGGTTGACGACCTCCGCGATGGCGTGCGAGATGCGGGTCATCTCCGCCAGCGCCCCCGGGGGCAGGACCCGGCGCCCGTACTTGAGCTCCAGAGCGGCGACGACCGGGAAGAGGTTGGCGTTGCCGACCCGCTCGCCGTAACCGTTGGCGGTGCACTGGACGTGGGTGGCGCCCGCGTCCACGGCGGCCAGGGTGTTGGCCACCGCGCAGCCGGTGTCGTCCTGGGCGTGGATGCCCAGCCGCGCCCCGGTGTCGGCCAGGACGGTGGCCACGACGGCCTGGATCTGCGCCGGCAGCATCCCGCCGTTGGTGTCGCAGAGCACGACCACGTCGGCCCCCGCCTCGTACGCCGTGCGGACGACCTGCTTGGCGTAGCCCGGGTTGGCGCGGTAGCCGTCGAAGAAGTGCTCGCAGTCGAGGAAGACCCGCCGGCCCTCGGCCCGCAGATGGGCGACGGTGTCCCGGATCATCGCCAGGTTCTCGTCGAGGCTGGTGCGCAGGGCCAGCTCGACATGGCGGTCGTGGGACTTGGCGACCAGCGTGACCACCGGGGCGCCGGAGTCCAGCAGGGCCCTCAACTGCGGGTCGTCCTCCGCCCGTACGCCCGCCTTGCGGGTGGCACCGAAGGCGACGAGCCGCGCGTGCCGGAAGTCGATCTCCTCGCGGGCGCGCTGGAAGAACTCCGTGTCCCGCGGGTTGGCGCCGGGCCAGCCGCCCTCGATGAACCCCACACCGAAGTCGTCCAGATGCCGCGCGATCTTCAGCTTGTCGGCGACGGTGAGATTGATGCCCTCGCGCTGCGCTCCGTCGCGCAGCGTGGTGTCGAAGACGTGGAAACTGTCGTCCCCCGGAGCGGGGCCGCTTGCGTCCGTCATGACTCTTCCGAACTCCTGTCGGGATCTCGGTCTACCTGGGATCCCCCCTGCGAGGGGCAGGGGGGAACCGGTTCCACCGTCCTCCACTGATCCCCGCGCTCCGTGTACCGGCATGGGGTGGGCCGGAAAACGAAAAAACCTCTCGCGGGTGCGAGAGGTCTGCGCGCGGGTCCTGGGACACGGTGTCCGCTGCCGCCGTTCTGCTGCGGTTCAGCGGTCACTGCGGACCGGCGCGCCTGCTGCCAATAATCGTGGCGAACGAGAGCACGGGGGCAGTCTGGCACATCCGCGCCCCGGCGCTCCCTACTGTCTCAGGATGCGGGCAGTTGTCCGGAAACCGCCGGTGGCACGGCATCCGTGCCACCGGCGGTCGGGCCGGTCGCGCCCCGCACCGGGACCCGCGGCTGTCAGCAGACGCGGTGCATCCACTGGTGCGGGTCGGGGGCCGCGCCGGTCTGGACGTCGAGGAGGGCCTTGCGGAGCTGCATGGTGACCTCGCCGGGTTCGCCGTTCCCGACGGTCCAGTTGCCGCGGGCGGACTTCACCGAGCCGACGGGCGTGATGACGGCGGCGGTGCCGCAGGCGAAGACCTCGGTCAGGGAGCCGTCGGCGTTGCCGCTGCGCCAGTCCTCCACGGAGATGCGCTCCTCGGCGACCTCGTAACCGAGGTCGGCGGCGATCCGCAGCAGGGAGGCGCGGGTGATGCCGGGCAGAAGGGAGCCGGAGAGCTCGGGGGTGGTGATACGGCGCTTGCCGTCCGGGCCGCCGTGCACGAAGTACAGGTTCATGCCGCCCATCTCCTCGATCCAGCGGCGCTCGATGGCGTCCAGCCAGACCACCTGGTCGCAGCCCTGCTCGGCGGCCTGCGCCTGGGCGACGAGGGAGGCGGCGTAGTTGCCGCCGGCCTTGGCGGCGCCGGTGCCGCCGGGGGCGGCCCGGACGTACTCCTCGGAGAGCCAGACGGAGACGGGCTTCACACCGCCGGGGAAGTAGGCGCCGGCGGGCGAGGCGATGACGAGGAACAGGTACTCGTTCGCGGGACGGACACCGAGGCCGACCTCGGTGGCGAACATGAACGGCCGGATGTAGAGGGACTGCTCGCCCGTGCCGGGCACCCAGGCCCTGTCCTGGGTGATGAGGGCGTCGACGGCGGCGAGGAACAGCTCGGTGGGCAGTTCCGGCATGGCGATGCGGCGGGCGGAGGCGCGGAAGCGCTCGGCGTTGGCCTCGGGGCGGAAGGTGGCGACGGAGCCGTCGGGCTGCCGGTAGGCCTTCAGTCCCTCGAAGATGGTCTGCGCGTAGTGCAGCGTCATATTGGCCGGGTCGAGGGAGAGCGGCGCGTAGGGGACGAGTTCGGCGTCGTGCCAGCCGCGGCCCTCGGTCCACTTGATCGTCACCATGTTGTCGGTGAAGTGGCGGCCGAAGCCGGGGTTGGCCAGGATCGCCTCACGTTCCGCGTCGGGCAGCGGATGCGAGGAGGGCTTGAGCTCGATCGTGGGCGTCGTCATGTCTGCTGTCCTTCACCGTGGTGAGTCGTGGCGGTCCGCGCACATCGCCACCGGCGTTCGTAGGACGTCCGAGTTTCTCGCGAAGCGGCCGCGTCATCCGATTATCGCGAATGGGGCCGGGGAGAGGAAACCGGTCGTCCCGGACCGGCGGGCGGCACGGACCGGGACCGATGGTCGCACCCCGGCACAGCGCTTGTCAGCGGCCCTGCTGCCGCGTGCGGGGCACGGGCGCGTCCGCGGCCCCCGTTCCGCCGGGGAACGGGGGCCGCGGACCGCGGAGTTGGGAACCGCCGGACGGTAGCCGTCAGCCGGAGACCCGGGCGGCGAGGGCGTCGCCGATCTCGTCGGTGGTGCGGGGCCGCTCGGGGCTGCGGGCCGCGAGGTCCTCGGCCACGGCGGTCTCGATCCGGTCCGCCTCGGCGCCGTGGCCGAGGTGCCGCAGGAGCAGGGCCACGGAGAGGATCGTGGCCGTGGGGTCGGCCTTGCCCTGGCCGGCGATGTCCGGGGCCGAGCCGTGGACCGGCTCGAACATCGACGGGAACGCGCCGGTCGGGTTGATGTTGCCGGAGGCCGCCAGCCCGATGCCGCCGGTGACGGCCGCGGCGAGGTCGGTGAGGATGTCGCCGAAGAGGTTGTCGGTGACGATCACGTCGAACCGCTCGGGCTGGGTGACGAAGAAGATCGTCGCCGCGTCGACGTGCAGGTAGTCGGTGGTGACCTGCGGATACTCCGCCCCGACGGCGTCGAAGATCCGCTTCCACAGATGGCCGGCGTGGACCAGCACATTGTTCTTGTGGACCAGGGTGAGCTTCTTCCGCGGTCGGGCGGCGGCCCGCTCGTAGGCGTCGCGGACGACCCGCTCCACCCCGTACGCGGTGTTCAGGCTGACCTCGGTGGCCACCTCGGCCGGTGTGCCGGTGCGCAGGCTGCCGCCGTTGCCGGTGTACGGGCCCTCGGTGCCCTCGCGGACGACGACGAAGTCGATGTCCGGGCGGCCCGCCAGCGGGGTGGCCGTGTTCGGGAAGAGCTTCGAGGGGCGGAGGTTGATGTAGTGGTCGAAGGCGAAGCGCAGCTTCAGCAGCAGCCCCCGCTCCAGCACACCGGAGGGGACGGACGGGTCGCCGATGGCGCCGAGCAGGATGGCGTCGTGGCGCCGGAGCGACTCCAGCTCACCGTCCGGCAGGGTCTCGCCGGTGGCGTGCCAGCGCTTGGCGCCCAGGTCGTAACGGTGGGTCTCCAGTTTCACATCCTGGGGGAGCACCGCGGTCAGGACCTTCAGGCCCTGGGCCACGACCTCCCCGCCGATGCCGTCACCGGGGATCACTGCGAGATCGATGCTGCGAGACATGCCGGGCACCCTACTCCGCGTCCCATTTGATGACATGTCGCGTCCACGATGCGGTCATCGGAGGGGGCGCGGACACCGGGGGCGGGCCGTTGCGGTCAGTGGTCGTGGCCGGTGGCGCCGCCGTTGTCCCGGCGGTCGAGGGCGCGCTGCAGAGCGGCGGCGGCTTCCTGCCGCGCGGTGCTGTCGGCGGTACGGGAAGCGGTGCGGCGGCGGGCGCGGGCTGCGGTCGCGTTCATGGGGCACGTCTCCAATGCGGGAGGGAACGGAAGGCACGAAGGGGTGCGGGGAGCGCGGGGAACACCGGAGAGGGGCGGGGGGCAACGACGTGCGGCAGGGATCGCCTGCGAGGCACGGCCCGCGTCCGCCGGCCGCTGGATCAGCGACAAGCTCGGCTTCCTACAACGCTAGGACAGCCGAGCCGCGCTGTCTCCACAATTACTCGGACTTCCTACTATCTGAGACGGCTGACTCCGTACCGCGACGGACGGAGGGCCGCCTGACGTCTCCCGGGCCGCGTTCAGCCCACGGCGGCGGTGCTCCTCCCGCCGGCGGTGACAGCGGCCGGGGACCGGTACGGGACCGGTGCCGCGATGCTCAGCTCCCGGCGCTCGGTGACGCCGTTCACCGTCACCGCCAGCACCACGGTGGCCGGGCGCAGCGCCGTGAGCGTCCCGGTCCCCGGGTCGTACGCGGCGGCGTGCCACGGCCGGGCGCCGTCCGGGGAGCCGATGCGCAGATTCGGTGAGCCGGTCCAGTCCGCGCTCACCGGGAAGCCGACCGGCACCTCCCGCGCCGTACTCCCCTCCCCCTGGGTCACCGCGGCGGTGATCCGGGCCGTCTCCCCCGCGGGCAGCCCGGCGGGGCCGTCCAGGCGCAGACCGTCGACATGAGGGCGGGTGCGGACGGATATCCAGTCCGGGCCGCCCTCCCAGGGCCGCTGCCGGGCCCGCTCCCGCTCGGCGTCCGTGACACGGTCGACGCCGACGGTGGACCAGCCGGTGAACCCGCCCCGGCCGGGCGGCGCGGCGGGCGCCTTCCCGGAGTTGCCGTTGACGAGATACGGGACCCCGTCCACCCGTGAGGCGTGGAAGACGCCGGCGTGGGCTCCGATGACAGCGGCCCCCTTGCCGCTGGCACGGCGGAAGTCCGCCAGCCAGCTCTCCAGCAGGGCGGCCTCCTTGCGGTCGGCAAGCTCGGAGGCGCGCTGCGGGGTGGGGTCGCGCGGCGGTACGTGCTGGACGACGATCACGGAGCCGGTGCCCGGGTCGGCGGCCGCCCGCTCCAGTTCGGCGCGGACTGCCCGCACTTGCGCGAGTCCGCCGCCGCGCAGGGTCAGCCGGGAGGTGTCGAGGGTGATGAACCGGGTGCCCCGGTGGTCGAAGACCCGGTGTCCGGGGCCGAACTCCTTCTCGAACAGGTCGATGGAGCCGCCCATCACCTCGTGGTTCCCGGGCACATAGACCCAGGGCACCGCACTGCCGAGCTCCTCCTCCAGGACCCGGCGGGCCAGGGCGAGGTCCGCGGCCGAGCCCTCGTCCACCAAGTCTCCGTCAACGAGCAGCAGTTCGGGGCCGGACGCCTTGATCTCGCGGAGGGTGCGCCGGGTCTGGCGGACCAGCGGGCCGTCCGGTTCCCGGGCGGTGAACTGGGCGTCGGAGAGCACCGCGAACCGCCAGTCGCGGCGTCCGGTCTCCGCGGCGCCCGCGATGAGCGGATCCGGTACCGGCTCCGCCGCGGGCAGGTCGATGTCCGGGGGCACCCGGGCGGTCAGGCCGTCGACGACGATCTCCCCGGTGTACTGCTTCAGCGGGTCGGTCTCGGCGAGGTAGAAGCGGCGCACCCGCAGCGGGTGGACGGTGCCGGGCGGCACCTCGAACTCCACTTCCCGCCAGCCCGTCCAGGTGATGAACGGCCCGCGGAGCACCAGGCTCGTGTCCTGGGCGTCGACGAGGTGGAGCGAGGGCCAGGCCCCCTTGCCGTCCCCCTTGATCCAGAGCCGGAAGGACTGCGGCTGCCCGGTGACGGGGATCCGGGCGGGCGGGTTGGCGTAGGCGGCGCGGGTGGCGGTGGAGCGCGTGAAGTCGTAGCTCAGGCGCAGGCCGGTGCCGTCGTGGCCGTCGGGGGCGGCGGCGACGGAGCCGGCGGCGCGGGCGTGGGTGAACGTCCAGTCCGCCGCGTCCTCGAACCCGGTCACCTGCCGCTCCTCCAGGCCGATGGTGACGCCGATGACGGCCGTGCGGCCCCGCACGACCGCCTCGATCCGGCCGGAGCCGCCGGCCCCCGCACGGGCGGCCACGGTGAAGGAGCCGCGCCCGTCGGGGGTGACGGAGAACCGCGAACGGTCGTACTTCAGGCGGACATCGGCCGGTTCGACGGGGGCCTCGGTGCCGTGCGCGTCCAGGCCGGTGAGGCCGAAGGTGCCGGTCGCCGCGGAGTCCGCCAGGCCGACCCGGGGGGCGGTGGGGACGAGCCGCCGGAGAGGGCCGATCACCTCCAGCCCCACCGAACCCCGCGCGCCGCCGAGCCGGGCTTCCACCTCGGCGCGGCCGGGACGGTGGGCCGTGAACACGCCCCGCTGGTCGACCCGGCCGGCTCCGCCGGAGCGGACGTGCCAGTGCGGGCGGCCGGCCGCGGGCCCGTAGGTCTCGTCGTGGCCGGTCGCGCGCAGGGCGCGGGTGAGGCCGGGGAAGACGCGGTCCGGCCGGCCGCCGAGGACCGGTCCGGTGGTGGGCGCGGTCTCCGGGGCGGTGGCCGTCTCCACCCGGAAGCCGGTGGCCCGCCCGCTGCCGGCCGGCGCGGTGACGGCGAGGCCGTTCGGCACCGGGCGTTCGGCGCCGTCCGACGGGCTGTTCTCCACCCGCGGCCGGGTGGCGCCGGGCCGGCGCGCGAGCAGGGTGGAGGAGCCGCCGCCGTCCAGGTTGAGCGCGTTGTGGGCGCCCAGCTCCTTCATCATCAGGGCGAGTTCGGTGAGGGTGACCCCGCCGCTGTCGGCCTGCCGGCCGTCCAGGGTGAGGACGTGCAGGGTGCTGCCGTCCCGGGAGAAGCCGACGGCGGTGCGGGGGGCGGTGGCGTTGTTGGGCCGGCCCTCCCAGTTCTGCGGCTCACCGTCGACCACCAGCAGGCCCCGGCTGCCGACGGCCGTGCGGGGGACCGGGCCGCCGTCCGTGCGGGGCGCGTACTCCACGTCGACCGGATCGCCGGGCCGCAGTGCGGCCAGGGCGTCCGCGCCGGCGTCCCGGCCCAGCAGGACGGTGCTGCCGTCCGCGACCGGGCCGCTGCCGGGCCCGTCACCGGCCGAGCGGACCCGGCCGTCCACCAGGACGACCTCGGTGACCCGCTCGGCTCCGGGGACGGTGAGCGCCCGGTCGGCCCCGCCCCACTGCGGCGTGTAGAGGCCGATGCCGTCCTCCGGCACCCGGGCGGCGTTGTACGCCCCGAGGGCGCGGGGCCCGCCGGGGAGGGTTACCGTGCCGTCGAAGTACAGGCCGAGGATGCGGCCGGCGGCTCCGGGGCCGAACCCGGCCACCACGTGGTTGTCCGCGGTGCCGGAGTGGGTGAGCCGGCCCTCCCGGATGCCGGGGCCCAGCGGCGCCCCCGTCGCGTCGATGTCGAAGAAGTCCGCGTTGATCGCGGCGACGGTACGGCGGCCCGGGCCCGGGTCGTGCGCGGCGGCCTGCTCCGAGACCGTGGTGCGCCGTGAGACCTCTCCCGAGGAGAGGTAGTCCACGCGGGCGCCTGCGGTGAGGTCGACGGTGAGCGCGTCGGCGCGCAGCCATTTCCCGGGGGTCAGCCGGTCGAACGAGGTCAGTTCGACCCCGGGGGCGACGGGCCGGGTGCCGCGGGCGGTCTCCACCGTCTCCGGACCGGCCGCCTCCCGGGCGCCGGCGGCGGCCGCCGGACCGCCGGACGGGCCGCGGGCGGGCGGCGGCGCGAGTGGGCGGAGGGCATCCGCCGGGGAGACGGGCCGGGGATCGGTGTCGGAAGCGGAAGCGGCGGCGGTGACGGAAGCGGAATCCGTAGCGGTGCCGGTGGCGGTGGCGGGCGGTACGGCCCCGAGGACCAGCGCGGCGGTGGTGACGAGGACGGCGGCGGCCCCCCGCCGCTCCCCCGGCCGGCGTCTGCGGCGGTGTCTCCCGGTGCGGAATGCGGCGAACGGCATGGATCCCCCTGCCCTGGACGGTCGTTCCCGGATGTGGTGCCACGGAAGTGCGGTCGTTCGGTCGCGCGGGGTGGTGCCGCTCCCAGGCTGCCGCCGGAGACCGCCGGTCCGCCAGACTCCGTATCGGGCGGACCGGGGAACAGTGGGTTGACGGACGGACGGGCACCACGCCCCACGGCCGAGGCCCCGCACACCCGGGCAGGGGGTGTGCGGGGCCTCCCGGCCGCTGCCGGACGCTCAGCCCATGTGCGGGTACCGGTGATCGACCGGCGGCACCAGGGTCTCCTTGATGGAGCGGGTGGAGGTCCAGCGCGTCAGGTTCTGCTTGGAGCCCGCCTTGTCGTTGGTGCCGGACGCCCGCCCGCCGCCGAAGGGCTGCTGGCCGACGACGGCGCCGGTCGGCTTGTCGTTGATGTAGAAGTTGCCCGCCGCGAACCGCAGGGTCTCGCAGGCGGCGGCCGCCGCCGCGCGGTCCTGCGCGATCACGGCACCGGTCAGGCCGTACGGGGCGGCCGACTCCATCTGCGCCAGCATCGCCTCGTACTCCCCGTCCTCGTAGACGAAGACGCCGAGGATCGGGCCGAAGTACTCCTCACGGAAGATCTCGTTCGAGGGATCGGTGGAGACCAGAACGGTCGGGCGGACGAAGTAGCCGGTGCTGTCGTCACAGGTGCCGCCGGCCACCACCTCGATCGTGGGGTCGGACTTCGCCCGGTCGATGGCCGCCTTGTTCTTGGCGAAGGCGCGCGCGTCGATGACGGCGCCCAGGAAGTTCGACAGGTCCGCCGGGTGCCCCATGGGCAGCGCCTCGACCTCGGCCGTGAGCTCCTCGCGCAGCCCGCCCTCCCACAGCGAGCGCGGCACATAGGCGCGGGAGGCGGCCGAGCACTTCTGGCCCTGGTATTCGAAGGCGCCGCGGATCATCGCGGTCCTCAGCACGGCCGGGTCGGCGGAGGGGTGGGCGACGATGAAGTCCTTGCCGCCGGTCTCGCCGACCAGCCGCGGGTAGGTCTTGTACGTCCCGATGTTCTCGCCGACCGTCTTCCACAGGTACTGGAAGGTCTTGGTGGAGCCGGTGAAGTGGATGCCCGCCAGGTCGGGGTGGGCGAGGGCCACCTCGGAGACGGCCAGGCCGTCGCCGGTGACGAGGTTGATGACGCCCGGCGGCAGCCCGGCCTCCTCCAGCAGCCGCAGCAGCAGCACGGCGGCGTGGGTCTGGGTCGGGGAGGGCTTCCACACCACCACATTGCCCATCAGGGCGGGGGCGGTGGGGAGGTTGCCCGCGATGGCGGTGAAGTTGAAGGGCGTGATCGCGTAGACGAACCCCTCCAGCGGCCGGTGGTCGGTCCGGTTCCACACCCCGGGCGAGTTGGTCACCGGCTGCTCGGCCAGGATCTGGCGGGCGTAGTGCACATTGAAGCGCCAGAAGTCGATCAGCTCGCAGGGCGCGTCGATCTCCGCCTGCTGGACGGTCTTGGACTGGCCCAGCATCGTCGAGGCGGCGATGGTCTCGCGCCACGGACCGGCCAGCAGTTCGGCGGCCCGGAGGAAGACCGCGGCCCGGTCGTCGAAGGAGAGGGCGCGCCAGGCCGGTGCGGCGGCCAGTGCGGCGTCCACCGCGTCGCGCGCGTCCTCGACGGTGGCGTGGGCGGCGGTGCCGAGCCGCGCCGCGTGGTCGTGCGGCTGGACGACGTCGAAGCGCTCGCCTCCGCCCATCCGCCGGACGCCGCCGATGGTCATCGGCAGGTCGGCCGGGTTGTCGGCCAGCTCCTTGAGTTTCGCCTCCAGCCGCGCGCGCTCGGGGCTGCCGGGTGCGTAGGTGTGCACCGGCTCGTTGACCGGCGCGGGGACCTGGGTCACAGCGTCCATGATGGCCGTTGTCTCCTTCGTTGCGGGATGTGCGGGATGTGCGGGGGTGTACGGAGCAGGGGGTACGGGGTGCGTGCCCGCCCGGGCCGGGCGGCCGGACGTCAGCCGCGGCCGGCCAGGGAGCGCAGGAAGAACGCCACGTTCGCCGGGCGTTCGGCCAGCCGGCGCATGAAGTAGCCGTACCAGTCGGTGCCGTAGGGGACGTACACGCGCATCCGGTGCCCCTCGGCCGCCAGCCGCGCCTGCTCCGCCTCCCGGATGCCGTACAGCATCTGGAACTCGTACTCGCCGGGCTTGCGGCCGGCCCGGCGGGCCAGCTCCTGGCCGATGGCGACCATGCGCGGGTCGTGCGAGCCGATCATGGGGTATCCCTGCCCGGTCATGAGGATGCCCAGACAGCGGACGAACGCCCGGTCCACCTCGCGCCGCCGCTGGTGCGCCACGCTCGCGGGCTCCTTGTACGCGCCCTTCACCAGCCGCACCCGGGAGCCCTCCCCGGCCAGCGCGCGGCAGTCGTCCTCGGTGCGGAAGAGGTACGACTGCAGCACGGCGCCGGTCCGCGGGAAGCGGGGGCGCAGCTCGCGCAGGACCGCCAGGGTGGAGTCCGCGGTGGTGTGGTCCTCCATGTCCAGGGTGACGGTCGTCCCGGCCTCCGCCGCCGCCTCGACCACCGGGGTGACGTTCGCCAGGGCCAGGTCGTGGCCGCCGGGCAGCGCCTGTCCGAAGGCGGAGAGCTTCACCGACATCTCAACCCGCTCCCCCAGACCCAGCCCGGCGAGGGCCTCGCAGAGCGCCAGGTACGCGTCCCGGTTGCGCCGGGCCTCGGCCGGGTCGGTGATGTCCTCGCCGAGGTGGTCGAGGGTCACCTCCAGGCCGCGCCCAGTGAGCGTGCGGACGGCGCTCACCGCGTCGTCCAGCCGCTCCCCCGCGATGTAGCGGTCCACGACCGGGCGGGTGACCGGTGTGGAGGAGACGAGACGCCGGACGCGGGTACTGCGCGCGGCGGCGAGGAGCACGGGTCCCAGCACGGGGCACCTCCGGGGGCGGGACGGCCGCCGGCGGGGATTCCGGCGGGCGGGGAGAACCTCCGTGCAACGTAGGAAATCCGCGGCCCGCCCGCCATCGACAGCTGTCACGTCCCCGTGGCCCCGATCTCATACAGATGTATGAGAATGGAGTCCGAACCGGGAAAGGCGGCGGTATGCGCGGCGACTACCAGCAGCTGGTGGACGAGATCTCGGCGGTGCTGGCGGCCCCCGCGACCCTGGAGGACCGCGACTTCCGCCTGATCGCCTTCGGCGCCCACGACGACGGCGGAGACGGCGGAGACGCCGGGAACGGCGGGAACGGCACGGACAGCGGAGAGGCCGGCGGGGCGGGCGCCCGGACGGGCGCCCCGGCGCTGGACCCGGTCCGCACCCGCTCGATCCTGCACCGCCGCTCCACCTCCGCGGTACGGGCCTGGTTCGAGGCGTTCGGCATCGGCCGGGCCACCGGGCCGGTCCGCATCCCCCCGGACCCCTCGGCCGGGGTGCTCATCGGCCGGATCTGCCTCCCCGTGCGCCACCGGGGCGTCGTGCTCGGCTATGTCTGGCTGCTGGACGACGGCCATCTGGCGGATCTGGAGACCGGCACCCGCGGCGGCCCGCCCGACCCCCGGATCGAACGGGCCATGGAGACCGCCGCCCGGATCGGGGAGCTGCTCGCCGCCGAGGCGCGCGCCGGGGCCGAACTCGGCGAGCTGCTGCGGGATCTGCTCACCGGCCCGGCGGTCGACCGGGAGGCGGCGCGCACGGAGCTGCGGGCCCGGCTGGGCGGCGCGGCGGACGGTCCGCTGGCCCTGGCCGCCGTGGCGCCCTGGGCGCCGGCCGTACGGGACGCGGAGGACGGGGGTCCGGTGCCGGGGCTCTCCGCGCTGCCGGGCGCGCTGGCCGTCTGCGCCGTACCGGACCAGGGCCTGGCCGTGCTCGTCCGCCCGCGGCCGGCGGACTCCCCCGGACCGGCGGGCGCCGTGGCGGAACGGCTGCTGCGCTCCCCCCAAGCGGCGGGCGCCGCGGCGGGCACCGCAGCGCCCCGGCACGGACTGGAGGAGCTGCCCCGCGCCTGGCGGGAGGCGCTGGCCGCGGCCCGCGCCGCGCGCGCGGAGCCCCGGCTCGGCCCGGTGGCGCGCTGGGAGACGATCGGCCCGTACCGGACCCTGACGGAACTGCCCCCGGCCGCCGTGCCCGATCCGGCCGTCGCCGGGCTGCTCCGTCCCGAACACGCCGAACTGGCCAGGACCGCCGAGGTGTTCCTCGACTGCGCCGGGCAGGCCGGCCGTGCGGCGGCGGCCCTGGCGATCCACCGGCAGACGCTCTACTACCGGCTGTCGCGGGTTGCCGCGCTGACCGGGCTCGACCTCGCCGAGGGCGAGGACCGGCTGCTGCTCCACATGGCCCTCAAGCGCGCCCGGCTGTGAGCCCGTGGAAGAGGGGGCAATTCCGGCGCCTTCACGACATCGGCGCGCCAGGAATGACCTAGACCCCGCCACCAGGGGTGTCCGGCGCGGCCGCCCGGGCGAGGCGGCCGGCCAGCACGGCCAGCCGTTCCCGCAGTTCCGGCGGCTCGCGGACCTCGAACGGAACGTCCAGGAGACCGACGTAGAGGGCGAGCTCGTCCAGCGAGTTGGCCCCCGTGCGCAGGACGCAGGTGTCCTCGCCGTCCGCCTCCAGCGTGCCGGCCGTCGGCGGCAGTCGCGGGGCGACGGCCTCGGCGGGGGCGTGCAGGAGGAAGTGCCCTCGGTAGCGGTAGGGGGCCGAGGAGACACCCCGCGACAGGTACGCGGCGATGTCCTCCGCCGGAGGGCGGCGCGGTGTGAACCGCGCGCCGCCCGGTGTGCGGGGGATGAGCCGGTCGACGCGGAACGTCCGCCAGCCGGAACGGTCCGTGTCCCAGGCGATCAGGTACCAGAGCCGCCCGGTGTGCACCAGACGGTGCGGCTCGGTCTCCCGGACGCTCTCGCCGCCACCGTGGTCCCGGTAGTCGAATCTCAGCCGCCGGTGGTCTCGGCAGGCGGCGGCGATCGCGGTCAGTGTGGCGGGGTCCACGGCGGGGCCGCCGCCGGCCAGCGGCACCATCGCGGACTGCAGCGCGTTCACCCGGTGGCGCAGCCGGGAGGGCAGCACCTGCTCCAGCTTGGCGAGAGCGCGCACCGACACCTCCTCCAGGCCGGCGACCGACCCGCTCGCCGCGGTCCGGAGGCCGACGGCGACCGCCACGGCCTCCTCGTCGTCGAGCAGCAGGGGCGGCAGGGCCGCCCCCGCCCCGAGCCGGTAGCCCGCCGCGCCGGCGGTCGCGTGGACGGGATAGCCCAGTGCGCGCAGCCGCTCCACGTCCCGCCGTACGGTCCGCCGCGTCACCCCCAGACGGTCGGCGAGTTCGGCCCCCGGCCAGTCCCGCCGGGCCTGGAAGAGCGAGAGCAGACGGAGCAGGCGTGCGGAGGTTTCCAGCATGGATCCATTCTGCGCGCCACTTGGGACCGGAACTGTCCCAGGTGGCTTCTAGCGTGAGAGCCATGAACACCGAAGACACGGACATCCGCCCGTTCCGCGCCGCCGTTCCCCAAGCCGACCTCGACGATCTCCGGGAGCGGCTGGCCCGCACCCGCTGGGCCGGCGGACTCGACGGCGTGGGCTGGGACCACGGTGTGCCGACGGGTTACCTCCGGACGCTGGCCGACTACTGGCGGACCGGGTACGACTGGCGGCGGCACGAGGCCGAACTCAACACCTTCCCCCAGTTCACGACCTCGGTCGACGGCCAGAACATCCACTTCCTGCACGTCCGCTCCCCCGAGCCGGACGCCCTGCCGCTGATCATCACGCACGGCTGGCCGGGGTCGGTCGTGGAGTTCCTGGACGTCATCGGCCCGCTGACCGACCCCCGCGCCCACGGCGGCGACCCCGCGGACGCCTTCCACGTGGTGGCCCCCTCGATCCCCGGATTCGGCTTCTCCGGGCCGACCGGCGAACCCGGCTGGGACATCTCCCGCGTCACCCGGGCCTGGGCCGTCCTGATGAGCCGGCTCGGTTACGAACGCTATGCCGCGCAGGGCGGCGACACCGGCTCCGCGGTCTCCGCGGAACTGGGACGCCTGGACCCGGAGCACGTGGTGGCGGTGCACGTCAACGGCGCTCTCGGCTTCCCCACCGGGGAGCCGGGCGAGGCCGAGGGGCTCACCCCGGCGGAACGGGACCGGCTGGCCCGCTACACCGACCAGGAGGGCACCGGCTACGCCCTCCTCCAGGCCACCCGCCCGCAGACGCTCGCCCATGGCCTGCACGACTCCCCGGCCGGACAACTGGCATGGATCGTGGAGAAGTTCAAGGAGTGGACCGACCCGGCCGCCGAACTGCCCGAGGACGCCGTGGACCTCGACCGGCTGCTCACCAATGTGTCGCTCTACTGGTTCACCGGCACGGCCGGTTCGGCCGCCCGCCTCTACAAGGAGAGCGCGGCCACCTGGGGAGGGACAGCCGACCGGTCCACCACGCCGACGGGCGTGGCCGTCTTCCCCGGAGACCTGGGAATCCGCCGGATCGCGGAGCGGGAGAACAACGTCGTCCACTGGTCCGAGTTCGACCGGGGCGGCCACTTCGCCGCGATGGAGGCCCCCGATCTGCTGATCGGCGACCTGCGCGCCTTCTTCCGGCGGTTCCGCTGACCGGACACCGGCGGGCCCGGCTCCGCCGCAGCGGAACCGGGCCCGGAAGGGTGTACCCGGCGGGTCAGTCCGTCAGGTTGACCGCGCGGGCCGAGGTGGCGCCGATCTCCTCGGCGATCTCGGTGAGCACGGACTGCGGGATGGTGTCGTCCACGGTGAGGACGGCGAGCGCCTCGCCGCCCTGGGCGGCCCGCGAGACCTGCATATTGGCGATGTTCAGACCGGCCTCGCCCAGGATGCGGCCGAGGGCGCCGATGACGCCGGGGCGGTCGGCGTACCGCAGGAAGAGCATGTGGTCGGCGAGCGCCACCTCGACGTCGTGCTCACCAACCCCGACGATCTTCTGGACGTGCTTGGGGCCCGCCAGGGTGCCGGAGACCGAGATCTCCTCGCCGTCGGTGAGGGTGCCGCGCACCGTCACCACATTGCGGTGGTCCGGGGACTCCGAGCCGGTGGTGAGCCGCACCTCGACCCCGCGCTCCTGCGCGAACAGCGGGGCGTTGACGTAGGAGACCGTCTCGTCGACGACATCCTCGAAGACGCCCTTGACGGCGGAGAGTTCGAGCACCTTCACATCGTGCTGGGTGATCTCGCCGTACACCTCGACGTCGAGCCGGACGGCCACCTCGCCCGCCAGGGCGGTGAAGATCCGGCCCAGCCGCTCGGCCAGCGGCAGACCCGGGCGGACGTCCTCGGCGATCACGCCGCCCTGGACGTTGACCGCGTCCGGGACCAGCTCGCCCGCGAGGGCCAGCCGCACCGAACGGGCCACCGAGATGCCCGCCTTCTCCTGGGCCTCGCCGGTGGAGGCGCCCAGGTGCGGGGTGGCCACGACGTTGTCGAACTCGAAGAGCGGGGAGTCCGTGCAGGGCTCCTTGGCGAAGACGTCCAGGCCGGCGGCCGCGACCCGGCCCTCCTTGAGGGCGCTGGCCAGCGCGGCCTCGTCGACGATGCCGCCGCGGGCGGCGTTGACGATCCGGACCTCGGGCTTGACCTTGTGCAGCGCCTCGTCCCCGATGAGCCCGAGGGTCTCGGGGGTCTTCGGCAGGTGGACGGTGATGAAGTCGGAGACCTCCAGCAGCTCGTCGAGCGTCAGCAGCTTGACGCCCATCTGCGCGGCACGGGCCGGCTGGACGTAGGGGTCGTACGCGACGATCTTCATCCCGAAGGCGGACATCCGCTGGGCGACCAGCACACCGATCCGGCCGAGGCCGACCACACCGAGAGTCTTCTCGGAGAGCTCGACGCCGGTGTACTTGCTCCGCTTCCACTCGCCGTTCTTCAGCGCGGTGTTGGCCTGCGGGATGTTGCGCGCGGTGGCGACGATCAGACCGCAGGCGAGCTCGGCGGCGGTGACGATGTTGGAGGTGGGGGCGTTGACGACCATGACGCCGGCCTTGGTGGCGGCGGAGACGTCGACGTTGTCCAGGCCCACCCCGGCACGGGCGACGACCTTCAGCTTCCGCGCGGCGGCGATGGCCTCGGCGTCGACCTTGGTGGCGCTGCGGACGAGGATGGCGTCCACGTCGGCGATGGCGGCGAGCAGCTCACCCCGGTCGGCGCCGTTGCAGTGCCGGATCTCGAAATCGGGTCCCAGGGCGTCGACCGTGGCCGGCGACAGCTCCTCAGCGATCAGTACGACAGGTTTCGGGCTCACGTGGTCCTCAGTCCTCACTAGTCCTTGACGGACGGCCGTCCCGACGGCCGAAGGCGGTGAAGGGCAGCCGCGTGGAAGACGCACGACGCTGTGAGCCTGACGCGCTTGTTCTTGCAGTGTATCCGCGTGCGGGGATGCGCCACGCGCCTCCACGAAAGATCCCCGGCAAGGAGTCTGCCTTTCCGGGAACGGTCTTGTGGCGGGTTTGACGGCTCCCGTCCGGCTCATCGGGCCGGGAGGGGCCGGACGGGTTCCGGACGAGGCCCGCGGCCACGGGCCCCGCCCGGAACCGGCGCCTCCGGCGGGCGGGGCCGCGGCTCGGGCCCCCGCCCGCCGGCGCACCGCGCCGGGGCGGCGTCACGCCTGCTCGTCGACCCAGCTCATCAGCTTGCGGAGCTCCTTGCCGGTGGTCTCCAGCTTGTGACCGGCGTCGGCCTTCTTGTACTCGTTGTACTTGGGGAGACCGGAGTGGTACTCGTCCATCCAGGTCTTGGCGAAGGTGCCGTCCTGGATCTCGGCCAGGACCTTCTTCATCTCGGCCTTGGTGTTGTCGTTGATGATGCGGGGGCCGGTGATGTAGTCGCCCCACTCGGCGGTCTCGGAGACCGACCAGCGCATCTTCTCCAGGCCGCCCTCGTACATGAGGTCCACGATGAGCTTCAGCTCGTGCAGGCACTCGAAGTACGCGATCTCCGGCTGGTAGCCCGCCTCGACCAGGGTCTCGAAGCCCGCCTTGACCAGCGCGGAGGCGCCGCCGCAGAGGACCGCCTGCTCGCCGAAGAGGTCGGTCTCGGTCTCCTCGGTGAAGGTGGTCTTGATGACACCGGCGCGGGTGCCGCCGATGCCCTTGGCGTAGGACAGGGCGAGCGCGAAGGCGCTGCCGGTCGCGTCCTGCTCGACGGCCGCGATGCACGGCACGCCGCGGCCCTCCTCGTACTGGCGGCGGACGAGGTGGCCGGGGCCCTTCGGGGCGACCATGCAGACGTCGACGCCGGCCGGGGGCTTGATGAAGCCGAAGCGGATGTTGAAGCCGTGCCCGAAGAAGAGGGCGTCGCCGTCCTTGAGGTTGTCCTTGACGGACTCCTCGTAGACCTTGGACTGGATCGGGTCCGGGACCAGGATCATGATGACGTCGGCCTCGGCGGCGGCCTCCGCGGGGGTCACCACGCGCAGCCCCTGCTCCTCGGCCTTGGCCCGGGACTTGGAGCCCTCGGGCAGGCCGACGCGGACGTCGACGCCCGAGTCGCGCAGCGACAGCGCGTGGGCGTGGCCCTGGCTGCCGTACCCCAGGACCGCGACCTTGCGGCCCTGGATGATGGAGAGGTCGGCGTCGTCGTCGTAGAACAGCTCGGCCACTTCGGGTATCTCCTTGATCGTCTCGCGTTCCCTCAGGGGGACCGCAGTGTGCGCCCCACCGTATGCCGGTGGGCGGCGGATGGTCGGGGGGTCTCGCTATGCGGATCGGTCGAGCGCGCGCAGCGACCGGTCCGTGATGGAGCGGGCGCCGCGGCCGATCGCGATCGTGCCGGACTGGACCAGTTCCTTGATGCCGTAGGGCTCCAGCATCTTGAGCATGGCTTCGAGCTTGTCACTGCTGCCGGTGGCCTCGATCGTGACGGCCTCCGGGGAGACGTCGACGGTCTTGGCGCGGAAGAGCTGGACGATCTCGACGATCTGGGAGCGGGTCTCGTTGTCGGCGCGGACCTTCACCAGAACGAGTTCCCGCTGAACGGCGGAACCGGGCTCCAGTTCGACGATCTTCAGCACGTTGACGAGCTTGTTGAGCTGCTTGGTGACCTGCTCCAGCGGCAGCGACTCGACGTTCACCACGATGGTGATCCGGGAGATGTCGGGGTGCTCGGTGACCCCGACGGCCAGCGAGTCGATGTTGAACCCGCGGCGGGAGAACAGCGCGGCGATCCGGGCCAGGATGCCGGGGGTGTTCTCCACCAGGACGGAGAGCGTGTGCTTGGTCATGGGACTGGGTCTCTCTTCTTCTCTCGCGTCTCGCGTCCGGGGCTCAGTCGTCTTCGTTGTCGCCGAAGTCGGGGCGGACCCCGCGCGCCGCCATGACCTCGTCGTTCGAGGTGCCGGCCGCGACCATGGGCCAGACCATCGCGTCCTCGTGGACGATGAAGTCCACGACGACGGGGCGGTCGTTGATGGAGTTCGCCTTCTCGATGACCGCGTCGAGCTGCTCCGGGTCCTCGCAGCGCAGTCCGACGCAGCCCATGGCCTCGGAGAGCTTCACGAAGTCGGGGACCCGGGTGCCCTGGGAGGCCGCCGGGCTCTCACCGGCCGGCACGGGACCGGAGTGCAGCACGGTGTTGGAGTAGCGCTGGTTGTAGAAGAGGGTCTGCCACTGGCGGACCATGCCCAGGGCGCCGTTGTTGATGATGGCGACCTTGATCGGGATGTTGTTGAGCGCGCAGGTGGCCAGTTCCTGGTTGGTCATCTGGAAGCAGCCGTCGCCGTCGATCGCCCACACGGTGGCGTCGGGCCGGCCCGCCTTGGCCCCCATGGCGGCGGGGACGGCGTAACCCATGGTTCCGGCGCCGCCGGAGTTGAGCCAGGTGGACGGCTTCTCGTACTTGATGAAGTGGGAGGCCCACATCTGGTGCTGGCCGACGCCCGCCGCGTAGACGGTGTTGTCGGGGGCGAGCTCGCCGATGCGCTGGATGACCTGCTGCGGGGAGAGGGTGCCGTCCTCGGGCAGGTCGTAGCCCAGCGGGTAGGTCTCGCGCCAGCGGTTGAGGCTGTCCCACCAGTCGCGGTAGTCGCCCTTGCGGCCCTCGTCGTGCTCGGCCTGGACCGCGACGACCAGGTCGGCGATGACCTCACGGGCGTCACCGACGATCGGGACGTCCGCCGCCCGGTTCTTGCCGATCTCGGCCGGGTCGATGTCCGCGTGCACGACCTTGGCGAAGGGGGCGAAGGAGTCCAGCTTGCCGGTGACGCGGTCGTCGAAGCGGGCGCCGAGGGCGACGATGAGGTCGGCCTTCTGCAGCGCGGTGACCGCGGTGACCGAGCCGTGCATGCCGGGCATGCCGACGTGCAGCGGGTGGCTGTCGGGGAACGAGCCGAGCGCCATCAGGGTGGTGGTGACCGGGGCGCCGGTGAGCTCGGCGAGCACCCGCAGCTCGGCGGTGGCCCGCGCCTTCATCACGCCGCCGCCGACGTACAGCACCGGGCGGCGGGCCTGGGTGATGAGCTTGGCCGCCTCCCGGATCTGCTTGGCGTGCGGCTTGGTGACGGGGCGGTAGCCGGGCAGGTCGACCGCCGGCGGCCAGGTGAAGGTGGTTTTCGCCTGCAGCGCGTCCTTGGCGATGTCGACCAGGACGGGGCCGGGCCGGCCGCTGGCCGCGATGTGGAACGCCTCGGCGATGGTGCGGGGGATCTCGGCGGGGTCGGTGACCAGGAAGTTGTGCTTGGTGATCGGCATGGTGATGCCGCAGATGTCCGCCTCCTGGAAGGCGTCCGTGCCGATCGCCCGGGAGGCGACCTGACCGGTGATCGCGACCATCGGGACGGAGTCCATGTGGGCGTCGGCGATCGGGGTGACCAGGTTGGTCGCGCCCGGTCCCGAGGTGGCCATGCAGACCCCGACCTTGCCGGTGGCCTGCGCGTAGCCGGTGGCCGCGTGGCCGGCGCCCTGTTCGTGGCGGACCAGCACGTGACGGACCTTGGACGAATCCATCAGCGGGTCGTAGGCGGGGAGGATCGCACCGCCCGGGATGCCGAAGACGGTGTCGGCGCCGACTTCCTCAAGAGAGCGGATGAGTGCCTGCGCGCCCGTGACGTCCCTCTCGACGGTGGCGGACCCGTGTCCGCCGCTACGGGCCCGTGGCTGGGGGTGCGGGGCCCCGGCTGCCTGCTCGGTCATCGGCATTCTCTTTCAGAGATGGTTCTGTGTGGGTTTGTGGTCACCAGTGCAACAAAAAACCCCCCGTGCCGTGAGGCAAGCGAGGGGAGCGCGCCGGTGTGTTCAGCAGGGCGTGTAAGGACCTGCTTCAGCCGACGCGCTGTCCAAGTACGAAAATTCGGGTGCGCATGGCTCCGACTTTCTCCCCGGCCCGGTAGGGGTGTCAAGTGGGTGGGACCGACGTCTCACTATTCGAGCGCAGGGCCGGTCCGGGCAGGGCCGGACCGGGGAGCGTCGCGCCGGGCAGGACCGGCCCGGGGACCGCGTCGCGGGCCGCCTCCCAGGTCTCCCCGCCCAGGGCGTGCCGGGGGAGCGCCTCGCGGCCGTCGGGCACGAGGAGCGGCGGTGCGCTCCCGGCGAGCACGGCCTCCCGGACGCCGCCCGCATGGGGCACGGGGTAGCCGCCGCGGCTGAGGGCCCGGCGCAGCCGGTACTCGTCGAGCGGGCCGGAGAAGGCCATGCCCTGGCCATGGGTGCAGCCCATGGAACGCAGCGCCACCACCTGGTCCGGCCGGTCCACGCCGTCCGCGACGGTCTCCACCCCGAGGTCCGCGGCGATCCGCAGCAATCCGGCGGTGATCTTGTGGACGCGGGCGGACTCCACCACGCTCTCGACCAGCCCTCGGTCGAGCCGGAGGATGTCCACCGGCAGCCGGCGGAGGGCGTCGATGGCGGCATAGCCGCTGCCGAAGGCCTCGAGAGCGATGCGCACGCCGAGCCGCCGCAGTCCTGTGAGGCGGCGTTCCAGCTCGTCCAGCGGGATCTTCGGGTCGCCGCCGGAGAGCTCCAGGACCAGTCCGCCCGAGGGCAGGCCGTGCCGGGTGAGGAGGGACTCGACGGTGCCCAGCGGCATGGTGCGGTCCATCAGCCGGCGGGCGGAGAGCCGGACGCACACCGGGACGGCGTATCCGTCGCGGTGCCGCGCGGCGGCCTGCTCCACCGCATGCTCCAGAAGCCAGCGGCCCAGTTCGGCGCCCCGGTCGCCGCCCTTTCCGGCGCCCGCCTCCGAGACCCGCAGGAACTCCGCGGGGGTGAAGAGGATGCCCTGGGCGGAGCGCCAGCGGGCCTGGGCGGCGAGGGCGGTGAGCCGGCCGCCGCCCAGCTCCACCACGGGCTGGTGGAGGAGGGCGAACTCGCCGTCGTTGAGCGCGGCGCGGAGCCGGCCCGCCAGTTCGGCCCGGCGGACGACCTCGGCCTGCATCTCCGGCGCGTACAGCTCGACCCGGTCCTTGCCGGCGGCCTTGGCGCGGTACATCGCGAGGTCGGCGTTGCGCATCAGCGCGCCGGGCGTGATGCCGGGATCGGCGAAGGCGACGCCGATACTGGCGGCGACCCGCACCTCGGTGCCCGCGACCCGGTAGGGCTCGGAGAGGGCGACGCGGAGCCGGTCGGCGATCTCGTGGATGCGGAACTCGCAGTCGGCGCGGTCCCGGCAGCCGTCGCCGAGGATCAGCGCGGCGAACTCGTCGCCGCCGAGCCGGGCGGCGGTGTCCCCGGCGCGCACCGACTCCCGGAGCCGGCGCGCGGCGTGGATGAGCAGCTCGTCCCCGGCCTGGTGGCCGATGGTGTCGTTGACCGCCTTGAAGCCGTCGAGGTCGATGAAGAGGACGGCGGTGCCGGGGTCCGTGCTGCGGCGGCCGCCGAGCGCGCGGCGGACCCGCTCGGTGAACAGGGCCCGGTTGGGGAGGTCGGTGAGCGGGTCGTGCTCGGCGCTGTGCCGCAACTGCGCCTGAAGACGGACCCGTTCGGTCACATCGCGGCTGTTGAAGATCAGTCCGTCCTCGTGGCGGTTGACGGTGGACTCGACGTTGAGCCAGGGGCCGCCGGCGGTCCGCGGGCCGCCGGCGCGGAAGCGGCACTCGATCCGGGTGGTCGGCTCGCTCTCCGGAGGTGCCGACAGCAGCCGGCCGACCTCGCGCATGACGCCGTCGGCGTCCTCCGGGTGGATCAGCGAGGACAGCCGGGAGCCGACCAGTTCCTCCGGCTCGATGCCGTAGACGCCGGCGGCGGCGGGGCTGACGTAGCGCAGGGTGCCGCTCGGGGTGGCGATCATGATGACGTCGCTGGAGCCCTGCACCAGGGAGCGGAAGTGGCTCTCCTGATAGGCCAGTTCCTGGGTGAGGGTGATGTTGTCCATCAGCATGATGCCCTGCCGCACGACGAGGGCGAGCACGACCGTACAGGCGGTGAAGATCACGACCCGGTCGACGCGTCCGCCGTCGATGACGGTGTGCAGGATGCCCAGGGTGCAGACGGCGGCGGCGAGGTACGGCGTCAGGGCGGCCAGCGAACCGGCGATCGGCAGCCCGCCGGGGTACGGCACGGACCCGTCCCGCACCGCCGCGTGGGTCCGGCGCTCGCGCTCCTCCTCGGCCCGGTCCTGCCGGCCGACCCAGGGGGCGTAGGCGAGGAGCAGCGAGCCGGCGAACCAGCCGGCGTCCAGCAGCTGCCCGGAGCGGTACTCCTCGCGGAAGATCGGGGAGGTGAACAGCGCGTCGCACAGCACGGTCAGCGCGAGGGCGGCGATGGCGGTGTTGATCGCGCTGCGGTTCACGGAGGACCGCCGGAAGTGCAGCACCAGCACCATGCTCACCAGCGCGATGTCGAGCAGCGGATAGGCGAGGGACAGGGCGGTCTGCGCCACGCCCTCGCCCCGCCCGTCCGCGGTGTGCGCCAGCGCGAGGCTCCAGGAGAGGGTGAGCAGGGAGCCGCCGATGAGCCAGGCGTCCAGGCCCAGGCAGATCCAGCGCGCGCGGGTCACCGGCCGTTTCGCCAGGACGAGCAGGCCGATGATGGCGGGCGGCGCGAAGAGCAGGAAGCAGAAGTCCGCGGCGGACGGTTCGGGCACCGGCTGCCGCAGCACCACCTCGTACCAGCCCCAGACAAAGTTCCCGGCGGCGGCCATCGAGGAGGAGAGCGCGAAGAGCAGCCAGGCCGGGCGCTGGCAGGGGCGGACGCGGGCGTAGGCGAAGCAGGACACGGCGGCGGCGAGGGCCGCGGCGCTGAGACCGAAGTCCCCCATGATCAGGGCGATGGTCCGGGAGCCCCAGCCGAGGGCCGCACCCGCGGTGTATCCCGCGCAGGCGGCGGCCAGCAGCAGTTGGGGGAGGAGGCTCCGCCGGAAGCCGGTGGCCGCGCGCCCCGGGACCACCGCCCCCCGGGCGCTCACCGGACCGCCCGCGGCGGTGCGGTGCGGCGTTTCGGTCTGCGCACGGGAGCCTGCGGGACCGGCCGCCACCGGCGTCCGGTCGCCGTCTTCTCGCTCTTCCATCGGCCGCGCATCGCCGTCGCCCCCCTTGAGTCACGGTCCTTCGCCGTGCCGTCTTTCGCTCCGCGGCACGGTCCCCGGTCGGGACGATACACCAGTCTCGTCACGCAGCGACATAGGTTACCTACGGAGCGTGACAACTTGCTTGCTGTCAAGTACACTCCGCGCTCGAACGGAAGCACATCGTGTTCGGATGCGCCTCCTCCGGACCGCGCCGGGCGGGCGGCACCGCTAACCCGCCTCGGCCACCACGTTCTCCAGCGGCTCCCCCGCGGCGAACCGCGCCAACTGGGCCCCCAGCAGCCGCCTGGCGCGGGGCAGGAAGGCGGACGTCGGTCCGCCGACGTGCGGAGTGATGAGCACGCCCGGGACGCGCCACAGCGGATGACCTGCGGGCAGCGGTTCGGGGTCGGTGACGTCGAGGGCGGCGGACAGCCGGCCCGAGGCGGTCTCGGCCAGCAGCGCGCCGGTGTCGACGACCGGCCCCCGGCCGACGTTCACGAGCAGCGCGCCGTCCTTCATCCGGGCCAGGAAACCGGCGTCCGCCAGACCGCGGGTCTCGTCGGTGAGGGGGGTGACGAGGATCACCACATCGGCCTCGGGGAGCAGTTCGGGCAATCTCTCCATCGGGTGCACGGGACCGCGCGTGGTGGTGCGGGCGGAGCGCGCGACGCGTGTCACCCGCGCACACTCGAAGGGTGTGAGCCGGTCCTCGACGGCGCTGCCGATGGACCCGTAGCCCACGATCAGCACGTGCTTGTCGGCGAG
Organism: Streptomyces albus subsp. albus; assembly: GCF_000719865.1. GTDB lineage: Bacteria > Actinomycetota > Actinomycetes > Streptomycetales > Streptomycetaceae > Streptomyces > Streptomyces albus_E. The sequence goes on along the minus strand of NZ_JOID01000020.1, from coordinate 83,555 downwards.
CGCGGGGCGGAAACCGGTGCGCCACTCCCCCGCGTCCTGGGCCCGGACGAAGGAGGGGATGCCGCGGAGCGAGGCGAGGGTGAGCGTGAGCGCCAGTTCGGCGGTACTCGCCTCGTGCACCCCGCGGGCGTTGCACAGCAGGGTGCCGGGCGGCAGTCCGGGCAGGGCCGGCAGGACGTGGTCCGTGCCCGCGGTCAGCGTCTGGACGACCCGGAGGGAGGTCATCTCCTTCAGCGGCCGCACACAGGTCTCCGCGCTCTTCATGTACGGGACACCGTAGAAGACGCAGCGGGCCGGGTCGCCCGGGTAGCCGGCTCCGCCCTCCCAGTGGAGATAGGTGAACTCACCGGGAAGTCCGTCGATCTCTGCGGGCGGTACGGGCAGCCACACGTCGGAAGTCATGGTCAGGAGCCTAGGCGACGGCACCGGGACGGCAGAGGTTACTGTGCTGCGGGGGCGGTCGGCCCCTGGCCACGGCACGCGGACCGCGGCCCCTCCCCCGGCGGGACGGGCCGCGCGGGGCCCAGGAGGGGTGCGGAACCAGGTGGAGCGCAGGACGATCGGCGCGGGGGCGCTCTCGGTGGGGTCCGTGGGGCTCGGGTGCATGCCGATGAACTGGGGCTACACCACCTCCCAGCAGAACGGGGAGAGTTCGCTGCGCGCCGTGCACGCCGCCCTGGACCGCGGCTGCACGGTCCTCGACACCGCCGACATGTACGGGCCCTTCACCAACGAGTTGCTGGTGGGACGGGTGCTGAAGGAGCGGCGCGCGGACGCCTTCGTGTCCACCAAGTGCGGGCTGCTGGTGGGTGAGCAGCACATCGTCGCCAACGGCCGCCCCGGGTACGTAAAGCGGGCGTGTGACGCCTCGCTCCGGCGGTTGCAGACCGAGGTGATCGACCTCTACCAGCTGCACCGGGCGGATCCGGAGGTCCCGGTCGAGGAGACCTGGGGAGCGATGGCCGAGCTGGTCTCCGCCGGCAAGGTCCGGGCGCTCGGGCTGTGCGCGGTGGGTGCGCGGGCCCCTCGGCGGCCGGAGTGGCGCGGGCAGCGGGCCCGCCGCCGGGAGCGCGGCGGCACCGGCGCTCACGGAGCCGCGGAGGCTCCCGGGATGCACGACGCGACGCTGCGGCAGTTGGAGCGGGTGCAGCAGGTCTTCCCGGTGAGCGCCGTGGAGGCCGAACTCTCGGTGTGGTCACGGGAGGCGCTGGCCGCGCTGCTGCCCTGGTGCGAGGCGCGGGGCGTCGGCTTCCTCGCGGCGATGCCGCTCGGAAACGGTTTCCTCAGCGGCACCCTGACCCCCGGGCAGGGCTTCGAGCCGGACGACCTACGGGCCCGGCACCCGCGGTTCACGGCGGAGATGATGGCCGCCAACCAGCCGATCGTGGCGGGACTGCGCCGGGTGGCCGCCCGGCACGGGGCCACCCCGGCCCAGGTGGCGCTGGCGTGGGTGCTGGCCCGCGGCCGCCATGTGGTGGCGCTGCCGGGCACCAAGAGGGAGGCCTGGGCGGTGGAGAACGCGGGCGCCGCCGAACTGCGGCTCACCGAACGAGATCTGGCGGAGATCGCGGAGCTGCCGGCGGCGCGGGGCTCCTGGGAGGACTGAACGGGCGGGGCCGGGCCGTTGGCGACGGGTGACGGGTGACGGCCGGTCCGGCCGTCCGGCGTTATCGTCCGCACCGGCGGGGAACCTCAGGAGGCGCGGGGCTGTTGTGCAGATGTGCGGTGCGGCCGCCCGCCCCGCCGTACCGGATCCGACCGGAGAGGACCGCAAGCTGTGCGCCGACGCCCCGCTGTGACCGTATCCGCCGCGCTGGCCGCGGCCGCGCTGGTGTTCACCGCCGGCTGCTCCTCCGAGGACGGCGGCTCCGACGGCCCCGCGAGTCCGCCCCCGGCCTCCCCGGGTGACCGGTCCGCCGCTCCCGGCCCGTCCTCCTCCGCGGCGCCCGCGAAGGGTTCCGTGAAAGTGGTGGAGACCGTGGCGGAGGGCCTGGACACGCCGTGGGGGCTGGCCCCGCTGCCGGGCGGCGACCTCCTGGTGTCCTCCCGCGACACCGGCAAGGTCTTCCGGATCGCGGCGGACAGCGGGAAGAAGACCGAGATCGGCACCGTCCCGGGGGTGGCCGCGGCGGGTGAGGGCGGGCTGCTGGGCATCGCCGTGCCGAAGGACGAGGAGATGGTGTACGCGTACCTCACCACCGCCTCGGACAACCGGATCGTGCGGATGCTCTACTCCCCGGACAAGCCGGAGGGCCGTCAGCTCGGCGCCCCGGACACGGTGTTCAAGGGCATCCCCAAGGGCGTGGTCCACAACGGCGGCCGGATCGCCTTCGGCCCGGACGGGATGCTCTGGGCGGGCACCGGGGAGAGCGGCAAGGAGGGCCTCTCGCAGGACAAGGAGTCGCCCGGCGGCAAGATCCTCCGGATGACCCCGGACGGCGAGCCGGCGCGCGGCAATCCGGAGCCCGGCTCGGCCGTGTACTCCTGGGGCCACCGCAATGTGCAGGGACTGGCGTGGGACGCGGACAAACGGCTGTGGGCCTCCGAGTTCGGCCAGAACACCTGGGACGAGCTCAATCTGATCGAGCCGGGGAAGAACTACGGCTGGCCCGAGGCGGAGGGCAGGGAAGGCGGGGAGGGCTTCACGCAGCCGGTCGAGCAGTGGACGACCGAGGAGGCCTCGCCGAGCGGGATCGCCGTGGCCAAGGGGTCGGTCTGGATGGCGGGTCTCCGCGGCGAGCGGCTCTGGCGGATCCCGCTGGACGGAACCCGCCCGGTGGCCGAGCCGCAGGACTTCCTGACCGGTGAGTACGGCCGGCTGCGGACGGTCGTCGCCACGGACGACGGTGGTCTGTGGCTGGTGACCAGCGAGACGGACGGCCGGGGGTCCCCCGGGAAGGACGACGACCGGATCCTCCGGCTGGAGGTCTCCTGACCGTCACCGTCCCGGCAGTACCCTGGGCTCCCGGTACCGCCGGACCGCAGAGCACACCGGGGGCCGTCCCCGGCAGCTCCCGGCTCTCCGGCGGAGCGACGGGCGGCCCGGTCCGGCGGCGGCGACGGCCGTACGGGCGGTAGATGGCCGGTGGCACGCGGCAGGGCTGGGTCGGTCGCCCCGGGACAGGCTCCGGGCAGGGACACTCCGAGCCGGACCGACGATGGGGAGGCGCTGATGTTCAACGCCCTCGAAGAGCTGTTCGCACCCGGCCGGGCGCACACCGAGGAGGAGCGCAACCGCCTCGAACTGGTCGTCCAGGACACCGGGGACTCCGATCCCGGCCGGGGGCCGGTGGACCTCGCCTCCGGTCGGGTGCTGATCCGGCCGCCCCGGAGCGGTACGGCCTGAGCCCCGCCCGGCCCCTCGCGCTGACCCGGCCCGCCCGGCCCCGTCCCGGCGAGCCCTGCCGCGCCCGCCGGGCCACGTGCGCCCGGCCGCGTGCTCCGGACCGTTTCCGCGTGCTCCGGACCGCATGCCCCGGACCGCGTGCCCCGGCCTCAGCCGACGCGCTCCGGGCCGGGTTCCGCGAACATCCGCATCCGGTGGGCGAAGGCCGCCGCCTCACCGCGCCCGGACACTCCCAGCTTGGCCAGGATGTTGGAGACGTGGACGCTGACGGTCTTCGGGGAGATGAACAGCTCGCCGGCTATCGCGCGGTTGCTGTGCCCCGCCGTCACCAGCCGCAGGACCTCCCGTTCCCGGGGCGTCAGCCCCAGTTCGGCGGCCGGGTCGCACGGCTCCCCGGGCACGGGGACGGCGGCGTCGTCCGGGGCCTCCGGTCCGCCGTCCGGCAGCGGGAGCCGGGCCCGGCGGGCGAGCACGGCGACGTCCTCGCGGAGCGGACGGGCGCCGAGCCGCAGCGCGGTGGTGTGCGCCCGCGCCAGCAGGGCGCCGGCCGCCCTCCGCGCCTCCTCGCGGCGTTCCTCCCGCTCCTGCCGGCCGGCACGGTCCTCCCGCTCCTTCCCGCCGGCGCCCTCGTACGGGCCGGTGGAGCCGAGCAGCGCCTCGGCCCGGCGGAAGGCGAGGCAGGCGGAGAGGTACGGGTAGCCGTACGGTTCGAAGGCGCTCGCGGCCTCCTCCCACAGGGCCGGGGCGTGTTCGCCGCGGGCGCGGGCCAGCTCGGCGTCGAACCGCCGTGACCAGGCGGCCCAGAGCGGCGAGCGGTGGGCGACCCCGCGGGCCGAGGCGCGCAGCCGCGCGACCAGCTCCCGCTGGAGCGCCTCGTCGGTGCCGGGGAGCCCGCGGATGTCCGCGGTCATCGCGGCACCGGCCACCAGAAGCTGCCAGACGTACGGTTCCTGGCCGAGCAGCGGCAGCAGGTCCAGGGCGCGTTCGAGCGCGGCGCGGGCCTCGCCGAACCGCCCGGCGGCGGCCGCCTCGCGCATCTCGGCCTCGGCGAGCGGCAGTTCGTACTGCGGTTCCATGTCGTTCCGGCCGAGGTGGGAGCGGCAGGCGGCGATGAGGCCGGGCACCCGGTCGTACGCGCCCCGGTCCAGGGCGAGACCGGCTTCGTGCAGCGCGATCGAGGCGAGCGAGCGGGCACCGCGGACCCGGCCCCGGTACTCCTCGAGCACGGCGGCGGCCTCGTCCCACTCGCCCAGGGCGAGCAGCGCCTCGGCCAGATTGCCCGCGGTGAAGCCGGCGGCGTTGTGCAGGCCGTGCCGGTGGAGCACGACGATGCCCTGCCGGGCCGTCTCCACCGCCTCGGCCGACCGCCCCGCCTTGTGCAGCAGGTCGACCAGATTGCCGTGCACCCTGCCCATCACCTGCGGGAAGGGGCGCCGGCCGACCTCCTCGCGGACGGCGTGCATCTCGGCGATGCCCCGGTCCTCCTCGCCGGCACCGGCCCGCAGCCAGGCGAGCGTGACCCGGCCGGAGAGTGCCACCTCCTCGGCGCCGACCAGCCCGGCCAGCTCCACGGCACGCTCGGCCAGTGGCAGGGTGTCGGTGGCGGAGACATGCATGCTGTGCCAGGTGGCGGCGAGCGCCAGGACGTCGGCGTGCACGGCCGACGGCGGCAGGCCGCGGACCAGCTCCTGGGCTCTGGCGATCTCGGCCCAGCCGTCCCCGCGGCCCATGCCCGTCATCAGCCGGGAGCGCTGCATCCAGAACCAGGCGGCCCGGACCGGGTCCTGCCGCTCGTCGATCAGTTTCAGCGCCTTCTTGGCGAGGGTCAGGGCGCGGTCCCAGGATTCGTCCCACCGCGCCGCCACCACGGCCTCGGCGAGCAGGTCGAGGAAGTGGGGGTGGCAGCCGGGCCGGTCCGGGTCGCAGCCGCAGGCCGGATAGGACTCGGGATACCCCAGCTCCGGCAGGTGTTCACGCTGCTCGGGCGGGACCTCGTCCCACAGCTCCATGGCGCGTTCCAGCAGCTTCAGCTTCTCCGCGTAGGCGTGCCGGCGCCGGGCCTCTCCGGCCGCGGCCAGCACCGCGGGCAGGGCCTTGGCGGCGTCGTGGGCCCGGTACCAGTAGCCGGCGAGCCGGGCCGCGCGCTCCTCGGCCCGCACCAGCGAGGGATCGGCCTCCAGCGCCTCGGCGTACCGGCGGCTGAGCCGGGAGCGCTCGCCGGGCAGCAGGTCGTCCAGGATCGCCTCGCGCAGCAGGGCGTGCCGGAAGCGGTACGCCTCGCCCTCCTCCGTGGGGACCAGGATGTTGGCCCCCACGGCGACGCGCAGGGCCTCGATCAGCTCGTCGTCGTCCGCGCCCGTCACGGCGGCGAGCAGGGCGTACTCGACGGTGGTGTTGCGGGCCGCGGTGCGGACGATGCGCTGGGCGGGCTCGGGCAGCGCCTCCACCCGGACCAGCAGCAGGTCGCGCAGGGAGTCGCTGAGGCCGCAGGAGGCGTAGTCGCTGGTGGCGAGCTCCTCGACGAAGAAGGGGTTGCCCTCGGAGCGTTCGAAGATCTCGTCGGCGAGGTGGCGGTCCGGTTCGGTGCCCCGGATGCCGGTGAGCTGGCGCCGCACCTCCTCGCGGCTGAGCCGGGGGACTTCGATGCGGCGCACGGTGCGGAGCCGGTCCTGCTCGGCGATGAAGGGGCGCAGCGGATGGCGGCGGTGGATGTCGTCGGTGCGGTAGCTGGCGAGCAGGACGAGCCGGCAGCTCTGCAGGGAGCGGAAGAGGTAGCCGAGCAGTTCGCGGGTGGAGCGGTCGGCCCAGTGCAGGTCCTCGATGACGACGACCAGGGTGCGGCCGGCCGCGAGCCGTTCCAGGAGCTGGGCGGTGACCTCGAACAGCCGGGCGCGGCCCTCCTGGTCGTGGCTCTCCCGGGCTCCGGGGCCGTACCGCGCGGTGGGATGGGCGCCGCCCGCGTAAGGAGCGCCGTTCTCGTGCGGGGCGCCGGCGTTCTCGTACGGGACGCCGCCGTGCGTGCCCGGGGCCGGCGGCGGGGGTTCGGGCGGTGCCATGTCGGGGAGCAGCCGGGCGAGGTCGGTCTCCCGGCCGGCGGCGGCCCGGTCGAGATCCGTGCCGAGCTGCCGGTGGAGGGCCCGCAGGGCCGTGGCGAAGGGCGCGAACGGCAGTCCGTCCGCGCCCAGTTCGAGACAGCCCCCCACGGCGGTGACGGCGCCCTCCGCCCGAGCGAGGGCGAGGAACTCCTCCAGCAGCCGGGTCTTGCCCACGCCCGCCTCGCCGCCGACGAGCAGCGTCTGCGGCTCCCCCTCGGCGGCCCGGGCGAGGGCGCCGGTGAGCACGGCCAGTTCGCCGGCGCGGCCGACGAACACAGGGCTGATGGAGGTGACTTGCACGCCGTACAGCATCGCACCGGGGTACGACATCGGGGCACCGGTTTTCCGTCAGGGTGCCGGTCAGGCGCGCCGGGCGGGGCCGCCGCCCGGGGAGGGGGTGTCGTGGCCGGTGCCGGGACGGCCGGAGCGGCGGGCGGAGCGACGGGCCCTGAGGGCCTGCCGGACCAGCCGGTGCTCGGCCGCCTCGCGGAAGAGTTCCTCCTGCTGCATCCGGTGGAATTCGTAGTCGAGCATCTGGGGCTCCCCGTCCGAGGGTTCTGTGGTGTGCCTCCACCCTCGTTCTCAGGGGCACCCCGGCGCATCGGGACGCTGTCCGATCTTCGCCGGGACCGGGGCCTTAGGCCGCGCGGTCCCCCGGGGCCGGCGAAGGCGTCCGCCGCCTCCGGCTAGGGCATCGTGCCGGGTGCCGTGGCCGTAGGGACCGCGGGGGTGCCGGGCGGCGGCACGGGAGCGGCCGTGTCGGCCGGGGGCCGCGGCCCGGGGATGCCGGGTTCGGGGACACCGGGTCCGGGAACCGGCACCGGCGGCGCCTTCGGTGCGCCGGGTCCGTGCGGGCCGTCCGGCTTGCCGGGCTCGTCCTCGCCCGGCCCGCCCGGGCCCTCCGGCTCGTCCCCCGCGTGCTCCTCCGCGTGCTCCTCGCCGGCCGGGGCCTCGATGCTGATCCGGGGCAGGGCCTGGTCCAGCCACCGCGGCAGCCACCAGTTGACGCCGCCGAGCAGATGCATCAGCGCCGGCACGAGCAGGGTGCGCAGGACGAAGGCGTCGAGGGCGACGGCCGCGGCGAGCCCGATGCCGAACATCGCGATGATCCGGTCGCCGGTGAGGACGAAGGCCCCGAAGACGGCGATCATGATGACCGCGGCCGAGTTGATCACCCGGCTGGTCTCGGCGAGCCCGACCCGGACCGAACGGCGGTTGTCCCCGGTCCGGCGCCACTCCTCGTACATCCGGCTGACCAGGAAGACCTGGTAGTCCATGGAGAGCCCGAAGAGCACCGAGACCATGATCACGGGCAGGAAGGGCTCGATCGGCCCGCCGGCGCCGAGGCCCATCGGCTCGCTCCCCCAGCCCCACTGGAAGATCGCGGTGACGATCCCCAGGGAGGAGCTGACGGCCATGACGTTCATCAGGGCGGCCTTCACCGGTATGCCGACGCTGCGGAAGGCGAGGAGCAGGAGCAGGCTGCCGGAGGCGATGACGGTGCCGATGAAGAGCGGCAGTTTGGCCGTGATGACGGAGGCGAAGTCGTCGTAGCCGGCGGTGGGGCCGCCGACGTGGGTGCGCAGTCCGGTGCCGTCCTGGGCCTCGGGCAGCACGTCGCCGCGAAGCCGCTCGACGAGCTCGGAGGTGGCGGTGTCCTGCGGGGAGCTCTCGGGGACGACGGTGATGACGCCGGTGCCGCCGTCGCGGTCGGTGGTCGCGCCGGTGACGGCGGCGACGCCGTCGGTGGCCCGCAGTTCGCCGGGCAGCTTGTCGAAGGCGGCCCGGTCGGCGGGGCCGCCGATCTCGGAGACCAGGGTCAGCGGGCCGTTGGTGCCGGGGCCGAAGCCCTCGGCGAGCAGGTCATAGGCCTGCCGGGTGGTGGAGCCGGCCGGGTGGTTGCCCTGGTCGGAGGTGCCGAGGTGGAGGCCGAGGGCGGGCAGCGCGAGGACGGCCATGACGGCGACCGCCACGGCGCCGAGGACCCGGGGGTGCCGCTCGACGAAGGCGGACCAGCGGACGGCGAACCCGGTGGTCTGCTCGGGCTCGGGACCGTGCTCGGCGAGCCGGCGGCGCTCGCGGCGGCTGAGCGCGCGCGGGCCGATGAGCTTCAGCAGGGCGGGGAGCAGGGTGACGGAGGCGGCGACGGCCAGCAGCACGGTCAGCGAGGCGGCGAAGGCGACACCGTTGAGGAACTCCAGTCGCAGGACGAGCATGCCGAGCAGCGCGATGAACACCGTGCCGCCCGCGAAGACGACCGCGCGCCCGGAGGTGGTCACCGCCCTGGTCGCGGCCTCGGTGACGGACAGCCCTTGCCGCAGCCCCCGGCGGTGCCGGGTGACGATGAACAGCGCGTAGTCGATGCCGACGCCCAGGCCGACGAGGAGCCCGAGCATGGGAGCGAAGTCCGCGACCGGCATCAGATGGCCGAGGAGGCCGATGCCCAGATAGCCGGTGCCCACGCTGACCAGGGCGGTCGCCAGGGGGAGGGCCATCGCGGCGAGCGAGCCGAAGGCCAGGAGGAGCACGACGGCGGCCACCGCCAGCCCCACGAACTCGGCGGTGTGGCCCCCGGTCGCGCCGGGCTTGGCGATGGCGGAGCCGCCGGTCTCGACCCGCAGCCCGCTCTCCGCCACGGCCTCGTCCGACTCGGCGGACTCGGCGGTCTCCACGAGCCGCTCGGCCTGCGCCGTTCCGGCTTCGCCGGAGGCGGCGTCGAAGCCGACGGTGGCGTAGGCGGTGCGTCCGTCGTCGCTGATGCGGCCGGTGTCCGCGGGACCGTAGGGACCGGTCACGGAGGTCACGCCGGGGAGACCGGCGATCTCGTCGAGGGTCGCGGTCATCGACTCCTCGACCGCTTCGGCCCGTACGGTCCCGCGGTCGGTGTGCCAGACCACGGTGGCGCGGTCACCGCCCTGGCCGGGGAAGTTCTTCTCCAGCAGGGCCGCGGCCCGTCCGGATTCGGTGCCGGGGACGTCGTAGTCGTCGGAGAAGGCGGAGCCGGCCAGGGTGGAGGCGAGCGCCGTCCCCCCGAGGGCGAGCAGCCAGAGCAGGATGACGACGAAACGGCGCCGGATGCACCAGCGGGCCAGAGCGGCCATGTGGAGGAACTCCCTGGGTGCGAGGACAGCGCCGATCGGAGCGGATAACACCCCAAAAAGCACTGGATGGGCGTTATCCACTCTCACAGGAGAGGGAGATCAACAGGGGCCCTGTGCGGGAACTCACAGGGGCGTGGTGAACCGGGTCACAGGGCTCCGGCCAGGGAATACGCGGACCGGCGGGGCTGCCGGGAACGGTCGGCGCGGGGGCCCGGCGGCGGCCGGAAGGCGCCATGACGGAGGGGCGCGCAGCCGGGGGGCGTACGACGGAGGGGCGGCCCTCCTCTCGGGAGAACCGCCCCTCGCCGGACGCCGTCCGGGCGGGCACCCGGCCGCCGGGGCCGGGTGCCGCCTCAGTCCTGCGGAGCCAGCCGCTCCAGGATCAGCTCGCGGACCCGCGCCGCGTCCGCCTGGCCCCGGGTGGCCTTCATGACCGCGCCGACCAGCGCGCCCGCGGCCGCGACCTTGCCGCCGCGGATCTTCTCCGCGATGGCCGCGTTGCCCGCGATGGCCTCGTCGACGGCCGCGCCGAGCGCGCCCTCGTCGGAGACGACCTTCAGACCGCGCTTCTCGACGACCGTGTCCGGGTCGCCCTCGCCGGCCAGCACGCCCTCGATGACCTGGCGGGCCAGCTTGTCGTTGAGCGAGCCCTCGGCGACGAGCGCCGAGACCCGGGCGACCTGCTCCGGGCTGATCGGCAGGGCGGTCAGCTCGACACCGTCCTCGTTGGCCCGGCGCGCCAGCTCGCCCATCCACCACTTGCGGGCCTGGTCGGCCGGGGCGCCCGCCTCGATCGTGGCGAGGATCGGGCCGATCGCGCCGGCGTTGAGCACCGACCGCATCTCGTGGTCGCTCAGGCCCCACTCCGCCTTGAGCCGCTGCCGCCGCAGCCGCGGCAGCTCGGGCAGGCCGGCCCGCAGCTCCTCGACCCACTCCTTCGCCGGGGCGATCGGCACCAGGTCGGGCTCGGGGAAGTAGCGGTAGTCCTCCGCCTCCTCCTTGACCCGGCCGGAGGTCGTGGAGCCGTCGTCCTCGTGGAAGTGGCGGGTCTCCTGGATGATCGTGCCGCCCGAGGAGAGCACCGCGGCGTGCCGCTGGATCTCGAAGCGGGCGGCCCGCTCGACGCTGCGCAGCGAGTTGACGTTCTTGGTCTCGCTGCGGGTGCCGAAGGTCGCCGTGCCATGCGGGCGCAGCGACAGGTTGACGTCGCAGCGCATCTGGCCCATCTCCATCCGGGCCTCGGAGACGCCGAGGGCCCGGATGAGCTCACGCAGCTCCGCGACGTACGCCTTGGCGACCTCGGGGGCCCGCTCGCCGGCACCCTCGATCGGCTTGGTGACGATCTCGATCAGCGGGATGCCGGCCCGGTTGTAGTCGAGGAGGGAGTGGACGGCGCCGTGGATGCGGCCGGTCGCGCCGCCGACGTGGAGGGACTTGCCGGTGTCCTCCTCCATGTGGGCGCGCTCGATCTCCACCCGGAAGACCTCGCCGTCCTCCAGCTCGACGTCCAGATAGCCGTTGAAGGCGATCGGCTCGTCGTACTGGGAGGTCTGGAAGTTCTTCGGCATGTCCGGATAGAAGTAGTTCTTCCGGGCGAAGCGGCACCAGGGGGCGATCTCGCAGTGGAGCGCGAGGCCGATCCGGATGGCCGACTCGACGCCGGTCGCGTTGACGACGGGCAGCGAGCCGGGCAGGCCGAGGCAGGTCGGGCAGGTCTGCGAGTTGGGCTCGGCGCCCAGGGCGGTGGAGCACCCGCAGAACATCTTGGTGGCGGTGCCGAGCTCGACATGGACCTCCAGGCCCATGACGGGGTCGTAGGACGCGAGGGCGTCCTCGTACGACACCAGTTCAGTGACGGTCACGGACTCTTCCCTCTCAGCCCAGCAGGACGTCGTCGTCGCCGAGGCGGCGCAGCTCGCGGACGAGGACGGCCACACCGGTGACGATGGCGGCGGCGGAGAACACCGCGTCGGCCAGCATCAGCGTGTCCCTCTCGCTCCGGGCGGTCTTCACCTGCTTCAGCACGCTCACGGCGCCGAAGAGTGTGGTGCCGATGGACAGGTAGGTACCGGCCTTGGACTTCTTGAAGCCCTTGGCCTTGGAGAGATTGCTCATAGTGCGGGTGCCTCCTCCAGCAGCGGGTGCCCCCAGCGGGCGGTGAGCGCGGCCTCGACCGCGGCGCCGACCCGGTAGAGCCGGTCGTCGGCCATGGCGGGCGCGATGATCTGCAGGCCCACCGGGAGCCCGTCCTCCGGCGCCAGGCCGCAGGGCAGGGACATGGCGGCGTTGCCGGCCAGGTTCGTCGGGATGGTGCACAGGTCGGCGAGGTACATGGCCATCGGGTCGTCCGCCCGCTCGCCGATCGGGAAGGCGGTGGTCGGGGAGGTCGGCGAGACCAGCACGTCGACCTGCTCGAACGCCTTCTCGAAGTCCCGCGTGATGAGGGTGCGGACCTTCTGCGCGGAGCCGTAGTACGCGTCGTAGTAGCCGGAGCTGAGCGCGTAGGTGCCGAGCATGATGCGGCGCTTGACCTCGGCGCCGAAGCCCGCCTCACGGGTGAGGGCGGTGACCTCCTCGGCGGAGCGGGTGCCGTCGTCGCCGACGCGCAGGCCGTAGCGCATGGCGTCGAAGCGGGCCAGGTTGGACGAGCACTCCGAGGGGGCGATCAGGTAGTACGCGGCGAGCGCCTTGTCGAAGGACGGGCAGGAGATCTCGGTGACCTCGGCGCCCAGTTCGCGCAGCAGTTCCACGGACTCCGTGAAGCGCTGCATCACGCCGGCCTGGTAGCCCTCGCCGGCGAACTCCTTGACGACGCCGACGCGCAGGCCCTTGACGTCGGCGCTGCGGGCCGCCTCGACCACGGGCGGGACCGGCTTGTCGATGGAGGTGGAGTCGAGCGGGTCGTGCCCGGCGATCGCCTCGTGCAGCAGGGCCGCGTCCAGGACCGTGCGGGCGCAGGGGCCGCCCTGGTCGAGGGAGGAGGAGAAGGCCACCATGCCGTAGCGGGAGACGGCGCCGTAGGTCGGCTTGACGCCGACGGTGCCGGTCATGGCGGCGGGCTGGCGGATGGAGCCGCCGGTGTCCGTGCCGATGGCGAGCGGGGCCTCGTAGGCGGCGAGGGCGGCCGCGGAGCCGCCGCCGGAGCCGCCGGGGATGCGGGTGAGGTCCCAGGGGTTGCCGGTGGGGCCGTAGGCGCTGTTCTCGGTGGAGGAGCCCATCGCGAACTCGTCCATGTTGGCCTTGCCGAGGACGACGATGTCCGCGTCCTTGAGGCGCTTCACCAGCGTCGCGTCGTACGGCGGCAGCCAGCCCTCCAGGATTTTGGAGCCGACGGTCGTCGGGACGCCCTCGGTGGTGAAGATGTCCTTGAGCGCCAGCGGGACGCCGGCCAGCGGGCCGAGCGCCTCGCCGCGCTCGCGCTTCTCGTCGACGGCGCGGGCCTGGGCCAGCGCGCCCTCGCGGTCGACGTGGAGGAAGGCGTTCACCTTCTCGTCGACGGCCTCGATCCGGGCCAGATGGGCCTCGGTCACCTCGACGGCGGTGAGGGTGCCGGAGGCGATGGCGGCCGCGGTCTGTGCCGCGGTCAGCCTGGTCGGGTCGGTCATGGTCAGTCCTCCCCCAGGATCTGCGGCACCTTGAAACGCTGCTGCTCCTGCGCGGGGGCTCCGGAGAGCGCCTGCTCGGGGGTGAGTGACGGGCGGACCTCGTCGGCGCGCATGACGTTGGTCAGCGGCAGGGGGTGCGAGGTCGGCGGTACATCCTCGTCGGCCACATCGGAAACGCGGGCGACCGCGCCGATGATCACGTCGAGCTGTCCGGCGAAGTGGTCGAGCTCTTCGTCCTTCAGCTCAAGACGTGACAGCCGGGCGAGGTGGGCGACCTCCTCGCGCGTGATGCCAGGCATTCAGCGATCCTCAGGGGTTGGTGTGTGGGTTATCCGGCCAATCCTATGGCGGTCGGCGGGCCGGGAGCGAAACCCCTTGGCACGGGCCGCCTGCCGGGGCCCGCGGGCGGGCCCGCAGGGCACCCGGGGCCTTCGGCCGCCGGGGGCCGGACGGGCGCCGGAAGCCGGACCGGGCACCGCCGTCCGGAGGTGACGGGCGCGGGGAGGTGTGACGCCGTCCGGTGGTCCCGGCGGCGGGGCGCCCGGCCGGGGCCGCGGGCACCGGGACGGGGCCGGGCGGGCGCCCCGAGGGCGGCTCGGTGCGGGGCGGTGGTGCCGGCGCCCCGGAGCCGGGACGGTGCGGGGCCTCCGGCTGCGACGGCGGCAGGGGCGCCGGGCGCACCGGGGCCCGCGAGCCCGCGCACCGCCGGGCCGGCGACCGGGCCGTCAGGTGACTCGCTGCCCCGAGGGCCGGTCGGCACCCTCCGGCGGGGCGCTCCGGTTCGCGGGGCGGGGGCACTCCGTCCGTTCCGGGGTGGCGCCGGGAGCGGAGGCCGCGGCCAGTTCGGGCCGGACGGACTCCGGGCGGGCCCGGTCCGCGCGGCGGGGCTCGGAGCGCGCCTGGTCGGTGCGGGCCGGCTCGGGACGCGCCGGCTCGGGACGCGCCGGATCCGGAAGGGCCAGGTCGGGGCGGGCCGGCGGCTCGGGGCGGGCCTGCTCCGGGCGGGCGGGTGGCTCCGCGCGGAGGGAGGACTCCGGCCGCACCGGCAGCTCCGGCCGCACCGGCTCGGGCCGGACGGCCGGCTCGCCGCGCTGCCAGCCGCTCTCGCCCCGCAGCCGCAGCCAGGCCGTGGTCTCGTCCGGCGGCATCGCGGCGGCGACCAGCCAGCCCTGGACGGCGTCGCAGCCGAGGTCGCGCAGCCGCTCCCAGGTCTCGTCGTCCTCCACGCCCTCCGCGACGACGAGCAGTCCGAGGGAGTGGGCGAGGTCGACGGTGCAGCGGACGATCTCGGCGTCCTCGGTGTCGACGGCGAGCCGGGCGACGAAGGACCGGTCGATCTTGAGTTCGCTGACCGGCAGCCGGCGCAGGTGCACCAGTGAGGAGTAGCCGGTGCCGAAGTCGTCCAGGGACATCTTGACGCCGTGCCCCGTGAGCCCGGCGAGGGTGTCGGCGGCGCGCTGCGGGTCCTCCAGCAGGACGTGCTCGGTGATCTCCAGCTGCAGCGCGGACGGGGGGACGCCGTGCCGGGCGAGCCGGGCGGCGACGGAGCCGGCGAAGCCGGGGGTGTGCACGTCGCGCGGCGAGACGTTCACGGCGACGGGCACCATGAGGCCCTTCTCGCGCCAGGCGGCGACCTGGCGGAGGGCGGTCTCCAGGACGTACTCGGTCAGATGGGGCATCAGGCCGGAGGACTCGGCGATGGCGATGAACTCGTCGGGGCTGACCCGGCCGCGCTCCGGGTGCACCCAGCGCACCAGCGCCTCCAGGCCCCGCACCCGGCCGTCGAAGCCGACCTTCGGCTGGTAGTGCAGTTCGACGTCGCCCGCGTCCAGGGCGCGGCGCAGATCGCCGAGGAGGCCCAGCCGGTCGGGGGTGTTGCCGTCACGTTTCGCCTCGTACACCTCGCAGCCGCTGCGGTCCCGCTTGGCCTGGTACATCGCCACGTCGGCGCGGCGCAGCAGGTCCTCGGCGTCCAGGGCGTGGTCGGGGAAGACGGCGACGCCGGCGCTGGCCTCCAGCACGAGGGTCAGCCCGTCGAGGTCGAGCGGCGAGCCGAGTTCGCCGACGAGCTGCCGGGCGGTGCGCTGGGCACTGGTGGTGGAGTCGGCGACGGGCAGCAGGACGGCGAACTCGTCGCCGCCGAGGCGGGCGGCCTCGGCGCCGGGCGGCAGGGCGAGCTTGAGCCGCTCGGCGATCTGCAGCAGCAGGCGGTCGCCCGCGAGGTGGCCGAGGGTGTCGTTGACGGAGCGGAAGCGGTCGAGGTCGATCAGGACCAGCGCGGCGCGGGCGCCGACGCGCTCGGCGTCGTCCAGCGCGGACCAGGTGCGCTCCAGCAGCCACTGGCGGTTGGGCAGGCCGGTGAGCGGGTCGCGCAACTGCTCCTCGGCGCGGGCGCGGGCGATCCACAGGGTGGAGTCGAGAGCGATCAGCGGCACGGAGAAGAGCGGCAGGAGGACGGGCATCTCGACGGCGACCACGCAGATCAGCGGGGCGATGCCGAGCAGGGCGACGCCGACGAGGGCCTGCCGGACGAGGGCCGTCCGGGCGGCGCTGGGCAGGCCGTGGGTGCGGGGGGCCAGGCAGTACCAGAGCAGGACCCGGGTCACCAGGAGGTAGCTCAGGGCGGCGAGGAGGAGTTCGGGCAGGACGAGGGCGTCCCACGCGGACGGATTCCAGGGCCGTTCCACCGAGGGGGAGACGCCGAAGGCGGCGAGCACCAGGGCGGCGGCCCCGATGCCGAGGATGTCGACGGAGCCGTGGAGCAGCCCCTGTCTCCAGCGCTGGTGCCGGGCCGCGCTGACCAGGACGACCACGGCGAGGCTCACCAGGACGGCCGGCACCCAGCCGTAGAGCAGCAGCACGGCGAGGGTGAGGGCGGCGCCGGAACCGGTGCCGCCCCACCAGCGGTCGCGCCCGAGCGCCACGAGATGGCCGACGATGATGCCGGTGAGGAGCGCCAGGGACCAGCCGGCGGCGCCGGTGGGGAAGAGCGCCCTCCCGCCCAGCAGCACCCGGCAGACGCCGGCGGCCAGCGCGCACGCGGCCACGGCGACCGTGGCCATCGGCAGCAGCGCGGGCGCGGTGACCCGGCGTCCCCCTGACGCCGCGTCAG
Organism: Streptomyces albus subsp. albus; assembly: GCF_000719865.1. Taxonomy (GTDB): domain Bacteria; phylum Actinomycetota; class Actinomycetes; order Streptomycetales; family Streptomycetaceae; genus Streptomyces; species Streptomyces albus_E. The sequence continues at coordinate 67,296 of NZ_JOID01000020.1, read as the reverse complement.
CGCTGTCGGTCGGTTTCATTCCCGTCCTCTCACAGCCGGCGGTGCCCGCCCCCGTCCGGGGCCGGTCCGGGGTGGACCGCGGCCGGGCGCCCGGGGGGCACCGGGCCCGGTGCCGTCGCCTACGAGTTCCCACCACACGGCCGCGCACAGCGCGCGCACACCCTCAACAGTAGGCTGCCCGGCCCCCGGACGGGCAGCGATCCGCAGGGGTTGCCCGAATGCGGACCAGGCACACCGAAGCGTCTGGTATGCGCCGAACGGGTGTCATGTGACGGCTACTCGGCGGACGCCTGTGCGACTTCCCGGGCCGCGTCGGGACCTTGTTCGAGCAGAACGGCGAACCCTGCCTCATCCAGCACGGGAACCTTGAGCTGGACCGCCTTGTCGTACTTCGATCCGGGGTTGTCGCCCACCACGACGAAGGCCGTCTTCTTGGAAACGGAACCGGTGACCTTCGCCCCACGGCTCTGCAACGCCTCTTTCGCGCCATCCCTGGTGTGCGAGGCGAGCGTGCCCGTGACGACGACGGTGAGTCCCTCCAGCGGACGGGGTCCCTCGTCCCGGCCGGATTCCTCCGCCATCCGCACCCCGGCGGCCCGCCACTTCTCCACGATCTCGCGGTGCCAGTCCTCGGCGAACCACTGTTTGAGCGAGGCGGCTATGGTCGGCCCGACGCCTTCGGTGGCCGCCAGCTCCTCCTCGTCCGCCTGCGCGATCCGGTCCAGCGAGCGGAACTCGCGGGCCAGCGCCTCGGCGGCGACGGGGCCCACATGGCGGATGGACAGGCCCGTGAGGATCCGGGCCAGCGGGCGCTCCTTGGCCGCGGCGATGTTCTCCAGCATGGCGAGGGTGTTCTTCTTCGGCTCGCCCTTCTGGTTGGCGAAGAAGGTGACGACCTTGGGCTCGCCGGTCTTCGGATCCCGCTTGGGCAGCCCGGTGTCCGGGTCGAGGACATGGGACTTGATGGGCAGCAGCTGCTCCACCGTCAGGTCGAAGAGGTCGCCCTCGTCGCGCAGCGGCGGCTCGGCCGGCTCCAGCGGCTGGGTGAGCGCGGTGGCCACCACATAGCCGAAGTTCTCGATGTCCAGCGCCTTGCGGCCCGCCAGGTAGAACACGCGCTCACGGAGCTGCGCGGGGCAGGTGCGGGCGTTGGGGCAGCGGAGGTCGATGTCGCCCTCCTTCATGGGGCGCAGCGGCGTGCCGCAGTCGGGGCACTCGGCGGGCATCACGAACTCCCGCTCGCTGCCGTCCCGCAGGTCCGTGACCGGGCCGAGGATCTCCGGGATGACGTCCCCGGCCTTGCGCAGCACGACCGTGTCCCCGATGAGCACGCCCTTGGCCTTGACCACCTCCTGATTGTGGAGGGTGGCGAACTCAACCTCCGAGCCGGCGACGGTGACCGGCTCGACCACGGCGTAGGGCGTGACCCGCCCCGTACGGCCGACACCGACCCGGATGTCCACCAGCTTGGTGTTCACCTCCTCGGGCGCGTACTTCCAGGCGATGGCCCAGCGCGGCGCGCGCGAGGTGGAGCCCAGCCGGCCCTGGAGGGGCACCTCGTCGACCTTGACGACGACGCCGTCGATCTCGTGCTCCACGGAGTGGCGGTTCTCGCCGTAGTACGCGATGAACTCGCGGACCCCGGCGAGGGAGTCCACCACCCGCGCGTGCGGGGTGGTGGGCAGGCCCCAGGCGCTCAGCAGGTCGTAGGCCTGCGACAGCCGGTCGATGGAGAAGCCCTCGCGGGCGCCGATGCCGTGCACCACCATGTGCAGCGGGCGGGTGGCGGTGATCTTGGGGTCCTTCTGGCGGAGCGAGCCGGCGGCGGCGTTCCGCGGGTTGGCGAACGGCGGCTTGCCGGCCTCCACCAGCCGGGCGTTGAGCTCGGTGAACCGCTCCATCGGGAAGAAGACCTCCCCGCGGATCTCCACCAGATCGGGGATGTTCTCGCCGCTCAGCCGCTCGGGGATGTCCGCGATGGTGCGGACGTTGGGCGTGATGTCCTCGCCGGTGCGGCCGTCGCCGCGGGTGGCGGCCCGGGTGAGCCGACCGTGCTCATACGTCAGGTTGACCGCGAGGCCGTCGATCTTGAGCTCGCAGAGGAAGTGATAGCCGGTGCCGCCCAGCTCGCGGGCGATGCGGTCGCCCCAGGACTCCAGCTCCTCGTCGTCGAAGGCGTTGTCCAGGCTGAGCATCCGCTCGCGGTGCTCGACCTCGGTGAACTCCGTCTCGTACGCCCCGGCCACCTTCTGGGTGGGCGACTCGGGCGTGCGCAACTCCGGGTACTCCTCCTCCAGCGCCTCCAGGGAGCGCAGCAGCCGGTCGAACTCGGCGTCGCTGACGACCGGGGCGTCCTTCACGTAGTAGCGGAAGCGGTGGTCCTCGACCTCCTCCGCCAGCCGCTGGTGCCGCTCCCGGGCCTCCGGGGGCACCGCCGATCCCGTCTCCGCGACCGCCCGCACCGCCTGCTCTTCACCGGCCACCGTGCCGTCCTCCCGTCGCCGCCGTACGCCGCCCGCCCTGTGCGGCCGCCGCCTCTGTCCGCCGTGCCGTCATACGCCGTGCCCTCATGCGCCGTGCCGCGGTGCCGCCGGGGCCGTCGCGCCGTCCTGCCCCGTACCGCCCGGCCGTCCCCCGTGCCGCGCCCCGGCCGTCACTCTGGGTTGTCCGCGAGCGACCTCGCCGCCCGGGCGCAGTGCGCCAGCGCCGCGCGCGCGTAGGCCGGTGAGGCACCGGCGAGACCGCAGGACGGGGTGACCGCCACGGACGTGGCGAGACTCCCCGGCGACAGCCCCAGCCTGCGCCACAGCGTTCTGACTCCCATGACCCTAAGGGCAGGGTCTGACAACGCGGTGTCGGTGCCGGGCACGACGCCGGCGAAGAGCGCCGTCCCGCCCTCCACGGCTTCCCCGATCGCCTCCTCGTCACGCTCGGTGAGCAGGGAGAAGTCGAAGGAGACGCCCGCCGCCCCCGCCCGCCGGAGCAGGGCGAAGGGCACATCGGGCGCGCAGGAGTGCACGATCACCGGGGCCTCGCCGGCCGCCGCGAACACCTCGCGGAGCGCCCCCTCGACGACCGCCCGGTCCACGGCGTTGTAAGTGCGGTAGCCGCTGGCGGACCGCACCCGCCCGCGCAGCACCGGGGTCAGCGACGGCTCGTCGAGCTGGAGCACCACCTCGGCGCCGGGCACCCGCCGCCGCACCTCCGCGAGATGGCCGCGCAGTCCCTCGGCTAGCGAGGCGGCCAGGTCGCGGCAGGCCCCGGCGTCGCTCAGCACCGCCTCGCCGCCGCGCAGTTCCAGCCCCGTAGCGAGCGTCCACGGGCCGACGGCCTGCACCTTCAGCGGGCCCTCGAACCCCTGGGTGAACTCCTCCAGCGCGTCGAGGTCCTCCCCCATCCAGGAGCGGGCGCGCCGGGTGTCACGGCCCGGGCGGTCGCTCAGCCGCCAGCCGCTGGGCTCGACGTGCGCGTACAGCTCGGCCAGCAGCCCGATGGTGCGGCCCAGCATGTCGGCGCCCGGGCCGCGGGCCGGCAGCTCCGGCAGATGCGGGAACGCCTCCAGCGAACCGGTGACCGTCTTCGCCGCCTCACGCGCGTCGCCGCCCGGCATGGACCCGACCCCGGTCGCGGCCGCCGTACCCCAGATGAACCTGCTCTTCTCGCTCACGCGGTGAAGCGTACGAGACGGCCCCTCGCGGGACGGGAGAGGCCGGGCGGCACCGGGGCCGCCCGCGCGGGTGGGGGCGCGTACGGGATGCGGCACCGTTCTGCCGGACCACGTCGCCGGGCGGGCTGTGCGGACTCACGACCGCGACCACCGGATCCGCCGGAACCGGTCGGGCACCCGCGTGGACCGACCGCAGAAGCCCTACCCGGTAGGGATTCCCGAAGCCCGACGCCCCTTCTCCGCAGCCCCGGTGCACGCCGCCCCGGCCCCGGCCCCGGTCGCGACCCCGGTCGCGGTCGCCGACCACAGGCGCTCAGTGGCCGGGGCGCACCGACAGGTCGGTGACCTCCGCGTCCCGGGGCAGGGTGAGCGCCGTGACGACGGTGGTCGCGACCGACTCCGCCGCGATCCAGCGCCCCTGCTCGTACGGCTTCCCCTCGTGCTGGTGGACCTTCGCCTGCATGGGCGTGGCGGTGCGGCCCGGGTAGACAGAGGTGACCCGCACGCCGTTGTCGTGCTCCTCGGCGCGCAGGGAGTCGGCGAGCGCCTTCAGCCCGTGCTTGCTCGCGGCATACGCGGACCAGTCCGGGTTGGCGCGCAGCCCCGACCCCGAGTTGACGAAGACGACGTGACCGCGCGACAGCCGGAGCTGCGGCAGCAGCAGCCGGGTCAGCTCGGCGGGCGAGACGAGGTTGACGGCGAGCTGCCGGTTCCACGCCTTGGGGGTCAGCTCGCCGACCGTGCCGAGCTCCACCACACCGGCGGAGTGGATGATCGAGTCGAGCCGCTCCGGGACCTCCTGGTGGCTGAGCGCCCAGGACAGCTTCTCCGGTGCGGCGAGGTCGCCGACGAGGGTCCGCGCCCCGGGGAACGCCCGTTCCAGTTCCCGGGCCCGCCCGGCGTCCCGCGCCAGCAGCCACAGCTCGTCCCCGCGCTCGTCCAGCCGCCGCGCGACGGCGGCCCCGATGCCCGATCCGGCCCCTGTGATCAGATGTGCAGTCATGGGCCCCAGCTTGCCGCACGGGCGACCGACGACCGCTCTCCGGCCGGCCGGGGCGCCGTGCCCACGCCGTGCCTGCACCGGGCCGCCGGGCCGCCGGGCCTGCGGGGAAGAAGGAACGCGGCCGGCTTGCTGTCGGAAGACGAGAGCCGGGCGGGACCACAGCCCGCCTGCTCCCGCCTCGTAGCCCAATAGCCCGTTGCCCGGAGCCCCACACGAAGGAGTCCCCGTGACCGCAGGACACCGCATCACGATCGAACAGGGCACGGCACACGTCCGCGTCACGCACGCCGGGGAGGTGCTGGCCGAGAGCCGCCGCCCGTTGCTGCTCCGCGAGACCGGCTGCCCGGTCCGCTACTACCTCCCGCCGGAGGACGTCCGGACGGACCTCCTCACCCCGTCGGACACCAGCACCCACTGCCCGTTCAAGGGCGACGCCTCGTACTGGTCCCGCCCGGAAGCCCCGGACCTGGTGTGGGCCTACCCGGACCCCAAGCCCGAAGTGGCGCGGATCAAGGACCACTTCTGCTTCTACGAGACGGAGGTCGTGCCCGACCACTCGGGTTACTGACCGTCAATGCGTGCTGTCCGTCATGGTGGACCGCGCCGGAGGCCGGTTCCGGCGAGACAGCCGTCGATCGGATGGGGCGGGTCCTGGATCTTCTTCAGCTTACGTTTCATGACACGGACGAGGTGGTCGAGGCCGGAGGCGGCGAACGTCAAACCCACTGTTCCGATAATGGCAATTCCCGCGCCCACCAGCCGCAAGGTGCCAGGGGCGGCAGGCCCCACGAACACGGCTCGCGAGAAGTAACCAAAGAGACGATAGGTGACGTCCGCATAATTCAGGGCGGTCATCCATCCATAAGCCGCAAATAGAGCGAACAGGACGCTGGAGAATACTACTCCACCGGTTGCCGAACCTGCAGTGGACACTGCATCACTCACGTCGAGCATCGCTACGCCGAGAAGGAACGTTGACATGCCACAGCGCTTCAACCGAGGGTCATTTTGTAACCGGAGAATAGCACGACGCTTATTCCAAGCAGCCCAATGACTCCGCCGATGAGCCTCACGAGGTTGTGTGAAGCCGTTCCCGACCCTCCAGGGGTCATCCTGTCAAGGAAGTCGAACAGGGAGATGGCGCAATTTCTGTAGTCAAATGCAAGAGCCAAACCGATGGGAGTTGCCAGGAATCCCCAGACAAGACGAAACGCATAGCCATCACTGGGTGACATTGCGGTTATCAGGGGGTCGACATCCACCATCTGCATAACTTCCTGTAGTGGTAATTTTGACCTTTCCTTTCCGGAGCACCTCGGCTCACGCCCACCTATTACACAACATTCCATGCCCATACCAAGGAGGGCTTCACGGCCGCATGTCCAGGATCCTCGCTGCCCGCATGGCCTTCATCCAGATTTCAGGGGCTCGACACTCCCCGCCTCCCGATAGGGGGCCTCTAACGACGCTGCAGGCTTCGCGTGATGCCACGGACCGCTGCTTTGTTCCCCTTGTAGGGCTTTTGATACTGGACTTCCACGCCGGACGTTTCCCTCCGGCGCTGCCCGCCTGCTACCGGATCCTGGCAGCCATCGGCCGAGACCGGCCTGATCACCGAGACACCATGACCGCACCGCCCGCCATCACGAGTTCAACTTCGAGTAAATTTCGGCCGAGCGCGGCGCCGTTCGCAACGAATTTAGATTGCCACGTTCTGGTGACTTAGTAAGCTTCCAGAAATATCAACGCCACCAACGAGACAAGGCCGACAAGAACCCACGAAACTCCAAACCATCCAGCACCCCTCGCTTCGATATTTTCCGAAATCGTGCGTTTCAACACCAACTCGGTCAACTGCTCAGCGACACCCCCACAATTCACAGCAATAGCCAGGCCGGTCAGCATCATAAGTGTTGGCACCACAAGGATCATTTACGCTACCTGAGCTCTAGACGCGAGAAGCCTATTCACCAGAGAGTAAGCGCCGTAACAACCCCTAGAATGCCGCATACAGTTGCAGCAGCGCCGACCATCCTCAGGCCTGGCATACTAATATCATCCTCCAATGTATTACGCCTGAGAAAATCGGCGCATCTGTCAGCAGCGCCCCAAATGTTGAGTGATACCGCAAGTCCGGCCACTCCCATAAATGCTCCCAATAGAATGAACAGCATGTCGCCTCTCGATACATTTTGTGGGCCGTGACCGAATGCACACTCCCACTCCACCAGAAATAGAGGATTAGCTACCTCGATTGCCCGATCCGGGTCGCCAATCCCACTGCTCTGGACCGAGCGCTTGATCTCTTCCTTGGGGTGGGTCCAAGTACGCAGGGTATTTGCGGTAGTTTTGACGCAGGATTCCTGGCTATGGCCAGAAGAATCAGCCAGGTTGGCTCGATCTCGTCCGTGGCGGCGGCGACACTACGGTGATCACACCGGCATGTACAGGCAGACAAGAGCGGACACAAGCGGTTGAACAGGCTTCACCCGCCCATCACATTCACGCAACGCCGACCACGTTCTCTCCACGACACCGCCAAAGAGCCGAAGCAAGCCACGCGCTTCCCGGCGGCCCCGGCACCCCGGCAACGGCGGCTTCGCGCCACTTGCCGGCACTGGTCTCCGAAGCAAGACCACGGCGGTGCCCCGCGGTGAAGCAAGCCGCCACGCGGGCCCAAGGCGCCCGCGCGGACCGGCGACTTCGCCGGGCCGTACGGGTTCGGCCACGGTGGCTGAACCCGTACGGCAAGCACTGCGGCCAGGCGAACGCCTGTCAGGCCGCGAGCGCGGGGGCCTCCGGGGACGGCGGTCCGGCGCCGAGGATCAGCTCGAACCAGATGCTCTTGCCGACGGAGCCCAGGGCCGGCTCCTCCGCACAGCAGTCGCCCCAGGCGTCGGCGAGCAGATCGAGGATCAGCAGCCCTCTCCCCCGTTCGGCGTCCGCCGCCACCGGCCCGACGGGCACCCGGGGCGCGGGGAACTCCGGGCACGGGTCGGAGACGCTGACCCGGAGGATCGGCGCCGCCCAGCGCAGCAGCACGGCGGCGGGGCCCTTGGAATAGCGGACGGCGTTGGTCGTCAGCTCGGAGGTCAGCAGCTCGGCACGGTCGGCGAGTTCACCGAGGTGGTGCGCGGTCAGCACGGCCCGCAACGTCGCCCGCGCGACTCCGGGGCCGCGCGGGTCCCCGGGAAAGCGGAGGGCGTACTCCCACGGGCCGGCGAACGGAGTGGGCACCGGGTACGGGAGCGGGGGGACGGCCCCCGGGGTCTGCGGTGCTTGTACGGGGCGGGCGGAAAGCGGGAGTTGTGATTCCGGGTTCACGGGCACCTCCTTGTGCGGTGGCATGGGTGACGGCCTGCGCTCGAACGCGGTGTGGCCGGGGTGCGACGCGCGCCGCTCCAGGGCGTCGAGACGGCGCGATACGGCCGTCGTCGGGTGCGGGTCGCTCCATGTCCCCTGGCGGCCCGGGTGGGGATTCGCCGTGGCCGCCTGCGGTGGCTCGCCGCCTGGCCTGGGCCCGTGGCCGACGGTGCGCTTCCGGTGGACGGGGATGGAGAGTTGGGCGGCGCGCCTCACACCGTAGAGCACTATCGACTCACTCATGAGTCAATGTCTACGAACGAGTGAATATGAACTTCTTTCACTGGTATGCCGTTTCGGCGGCCTGCCACACTGCATCGCACTCACGGGAGAGGACTCATGGCCGCACGAAACGCTCCAACCGGCCGCCAGCGCCGCTTGGCCACCGAACTCCGCCGCATGCGCGAGCAGGCAGGGATCTCCATCCAGGAAGCCGCCTCGATGCTGGGCGCGGACCGCACGATGATCTCCAACATCGAGGCCGGACGCACCACGGTCAGCGAGGACCGGGTCCGGCAGCTCGCATGCCACTACAAGTGCCCGAACGAGGCGCTGGTGGACGCCCTGGCCGACATGGCGGCGAGCCGGCGCACCAAGCACTGGTGGACGGAATACCGGGGCAAGCTGCCCGACGGACACCTGGACGTATCCGAGCTGGAGCACTATGCCAAGCGCATCCGGACCGCGCAGACGGTCCATGTGCCGGGCTTGCTGCAAACCGAGGATTACGCGAGGTCGATCTTCGACCTCTCCGTACCCAGCCTGCCGCGCCTGGACGTGGAACTCCGCGTCGCGCACCGCATGAGCCGGCAGACCGTGCTCACGCGGGAGGATGGACCGCCGTACGTCGGCATCGTCCATGAGGCCGCTCTCCGGATCGCGTTCGGAGGCCGCGACACAGCGCGCAGGCAGTTGGAACACCTCGCCGAGGTGACAGCGCACCCCAACATCACGTTGCGGGTCATCCCGTTCAGCGCCGACGCCTTCCATGGCGCCGGGCAGTCGGTTCTCTATGCGGAAGGTCCGGTCCCGGAACTGGACACCGTCCAGTTGGATACGGCTTTCGGGGCTCATTTCATCGATGCCGCAACGCCGTTGACGAACTATCGTTCCCTACTGAACCTGATGGAGGAGTCCGCACTCTCGCCTGTCAAGTCGCGGGACCTCATCCGGTCGATCGCGCGCACGCTCTGAGAGGACCGAGGATGACCCAACCCACCTGGAAACGCTCTTCCTTCTGCGCCGGCGGAGGCAACAACTGTGTCGAGGTTGCCGTCAGCGACGAAGACGGCATAGCCATCCGGGACAGTGTTCACCCGGCCCGGACCATCAGGGTGAGCCGAGCAGCGCTCACCACCTTCATCACGGGAGTACGGAAGGGAGAGGTGAACCGCCCGCCGGTCACGCCAGCCTGACGACCGTGTATCCCACACCTCTGCGTGAGCAGGACCACGCTGGTCAACGACGCAATCGGAGCCTTCGAAAGGAGCGCTTTGTCCGAGCCGGTATGGACAAAATCTTCCTACTCCGAGGCTGCCGGCAACGCTTGCGTTGAGGTGGCCGCCTGTGACGGCGAGGCTGTGGCCATACGGGACAGCGTCCAGCCCGCACGGTCCATCAGGGCGAGCCGTGCGGCGCTCGACGCGCTGATCACCGGCCTGCGGACGGGCGCGCTGGACAACCCTCGCGGCTGAACCGTCGTACCTACTGGACCTCTCCGGTGATCTCCCGGCCGTTCCCGGGAACTCATCCGCTCTCTGGCACACACGTTCCGAGAGGACTGACAGTGAACGGACTCGACTGGAAGCGCTCGTCATTCTGCGGCGGGGGCGGCAACAACTGTGTGGAGATAGCCATCTGCGGCCAGGACCGCATGGCCGTCCGGGACAGCGTTCACCCAGCTCGGACCATCAAGGTGAGCCACGCAGCGCTCACCACCTTCATCGCGGGAGTGCGGAACGGGAACATGGACAACCTGCCCTCTGCCTCTTCCTGATCCCTGCATACCCATCACGTCTGACCGAACTGGACTGTTTCCCTCGCGATCTCCCCGGCGGTCAGCCGGGGAATGCCGCCGTAGTGGCCGTGCAGGTAACGGCGTTCCAAGTTGTTGTCCTTACGGGCCTTGCGCGCGGCCGTGATCGGGTACAGCTCACTCTCCCCCGTGGCGTTCTTGTGGGTGATCCAGATCTGGTCGAGGTGCAGGGAGCCGTGCACCACGGATGGCCCGAGCAGAGTCGCGTTGTGTGTGGTGAAGACGAGCTGAGCGTGGTGCGGATTGGCCTCGCGGTCCTGGAAGAGGCCGATCACTTCAGCCACCAACAGGGGGTGAAGGCTGGGGTCGAGTTCGTCGACGAGCATGACGCCGCCCCGGTCCAGGGAGTGCAGCAGTGGGCCGAAGGAAGGTGAACCAGGCGTGGGTGCCGGAGGATTCCTGATCCGCGAAGTCCAGGGGCCGCTCCGAACCGCCCGCCGCCCGGTGCAGGAGTCGCAGTCCGCCGGTAGCGGGGTCGGCAGTGAAGCCCGTGGTGCCCAGGTCGGCGACGGACAGCATGCGCTCAATGCGCTCCCACAGCGTCTTGTTCTCCTTGGCGGCTCCGGTGAGGAGTTCGCGAGTCCAGCGGGTGCGGGCGGAAACGCCGTCTCCGGGGGTCAGCAACCAGACGTTGTCGCTCAACCACCGGTGCACGACAGCGAGTTGGGGATGATTGAGGGCGGCGCCGACGGTGAGGAACAGAGCGTTCGGCCGAGTGCTCTCGGCCAGTCTCTCCTTGCGGCCCTTGAGGCCCGTGCCGGGGAATCGGAACTCGCCGCCCGTCTCCTCCGGCCGTCCGGCCTCACGGTCGAACCACACTTGGCGGCGGCCAGAGGGATAGGCGTGTAGCCACTCGGCTTCGACGCGTTCGTCGGACAGCTCGAAACCGTAGGTGTAGCGCGCCCGCCTGCCGCGTGCGTCCAGCAGCAGCTCGACCTCGAAGAGGCTGGTCTCCTCACACGCCTCCGCATCGAGCGCGAAGGGTTCGCGCGGGACCCGCTCCGGATGCTTCCCCCAGTCGGCGAAGGACTCCCGTACGGCGCGGCACATGAAGCGCAGGGCGCTGAGGGTGTTCGACTTCCCTGAGGCGTTCGCTCCGTAGAGTCCCACCACAGGCAGCACGGAGACCGGTCTGCCATCCACCCGAACGCCGGTGTCGGGCCCTGCCCCCTCGTTGAACTCCATGGCCACCAGCGACAACTCTTGCTCGGCGCGAACCGACCGGTGATTTGCCACTCTGAAACCGAGCAGCACAGCCGCTCTCTCCTCTTGATGAGACCGCAGTCCCGCTTCCCGTACTCGCCCTGGGCCGCCCCTGCCCGGAATGCACAGCAGGCCAGCAGGGCAGCAGGGCAGCAGGGTCAGGCTCCGGTGTCCCGCGGATGGCGCGTTGAGGCCAGGACGAGATGGACAGTTCGGCGCGGCTGGTCCACGAGATAGCGCACCCGGCCGCCGGCCGTCACCTCGTATTCCCACTGGGGGTACTCACGGCCACCAAGCATCCCGCTCGCCAGCCGACCGCGCAACCGGTGCTGCCGCTCGGGGTCGGCCATGGAGAGCGGGTCCCGGCGCAGCGCCTCGAAGCAGCGCCGGGTATTGCCCGGGGCTTCGGCTCCCAGCTGGCCCCACCCCTTGGCGGCCTCGTTGGTGGCGAACCTCACGCGCCACTCCGCGCCGATCGGCGGCGGGGCGACATCGTCGCCTCGCTTCGGGGTCACGGGGCGGTCACCTCTCCGTGGTCCTCGTCGGGCAGCGGACGAGTGAGCTGAGCTGTCAGTTCGGGGTCGGCGAGGATACGTGCGGTCGCCCGCCATTCGACGATGACCCGGTGGAGGTTGGCGTGGACGTCCAACTCCGCCACGTCGTAAGTGGCTTGGGTCAGTTCCTGGACGAACTGCCGCACCTCATCGGCCGACAGATGACGGATCCACGGGAAGACCGAGGGAATCGCGAGCAGTATGGCTCTGGCCCCGTCCTCGCTGCTGATCAGTGCCGCGAGAAGACGGGCGGTGATTTCAGCCGTCTCCTCACGCTGCTGATCGTGCCGGGCAGTCGTGAGGTAGAGATCCTCTCCGTCCCGGCGGGAGATGTGCACCCGCTGCGCACGGTCGAGGGACTCGGCGACTCTCTTGGCGTTCTTGGACAAATCGGAGAACGACACCGTGGGCGCTGACATGAGCCGAGTCTACTTCGGAACGTATTCCGAAGTCAATCGGGCGGCCCGCTCCGCGCGAGACCTCCGTCAGCCCCGCGCGGCCGCCGGCGTGCGGCGGCGCTCCGTCGTGGCGATGGTCGCCGAGCCGACGACACGCGTGCCGTCGTAGAGGACGATCGCCTGTCCCGGGGCCACGCCGCGGACCGGCTCGGTGAAGGTCACCCGGAGTTCCGGGGCCCCCTCGGCGTTCTCGGCCGGCTCCGCCGTCACCGGAGTCTCCTCGCCGTGGGCGCGGAGCTGGGCGGTGTACGTGCCCGGGCCCGCCGGGGGCTCGCCGCACCAGCGGGGGCGGATCGCCGTCAGCGCGGTGACGTCGAGGGCCTCCTGCGGGCCGACCGTGACCGTGTTGTTGACCGGCGAGATGTCCAGCACGTAGCGCGGCTTGCCGTCCGGGGCGGGCACGCCCAGGCGCAGGCCCTTGCGCTGGCCGATGGTGTAGCCGTAGGCGCCCTGGTGGCCGCCGAGCCGGTTGCCGTCCTCGTCGACGATGTCGCCCTCGGCGGTGCCCAGGTGCTTGGCCAGGAAGCCCTGGGTGTCGCCGTCGGCGATGAAGCAGATGTCGTGGCTGTCGGGCTTCTTCGCGACGGCCAGACCGCGGCGCTCGGCCTCCGCCCGGATCTCGTCCTTGGTGGTGAGGGTGTCGCCCAGCGGGAACATGGCGTGGGCGAGCTGGCGCTCGTCGAGCACGCCGAGGACATAGCTCTGGTCCTTGGCCTCGTCCGAGGCCCGGTGCAGCTCCCGGCCGCCGTCCTCGCGGGTGACGACGGTGGCGTAGTGGCCGGTGCAGACGGCGTCGAAGCCCAGGGCGAGGGCCTTGTCCAGCAGCGCCGCGAACTTGATCTTCTCGTTGCAGCGCAGGCAGGGGTTCGGGGTGCGCCCGGCGGCGTACTCGGCGACGAAGTCGTCGACCACGTCCTCGCGGAAGCGCTCGGCCAGGTCCCAGACGTAGAACGGGATGCCGATGACGTCGGCGGCCCGGCGCGCGTCGTGACTGTCCTCGATGGTGCAGCAGCCCCTGGCCCCCGTGCGGAAGGACTTCGGGTTGGCCGACAGGGCGAGGTGGACGCCGGTGACGTCGTGACCCGCCTCGGCCGCGCGGGCGGCGGCGACGGCGGAGTCGACACCGCCGGACATGGCGGCCAGGACCCGCAGCCGGGTGCCGTCGCGAGGGGCGGTGGGTGCGCCGGGGAAATCGTTCATAGCCCTATCAGCGTACGGGCCCGGGGCGGCCCGTCCCAACGCGATACGGGGTCCCGGGCCGGATGCGGTACGGAAGCGCGGGTCCGGCGCGGTACGGGGGCGCGGGGCCGGCGCGGTGGGGGACTCCCCCACGCGATACGGGTCCCCGGCCCGACGCCGCAGGTGAGGGCGGACCCGACGCGTACGAAACCGGCCCGACGCGTACGGGAGCGCGGGTCCGGCGCGGCACGGGAGCGCGGGTCCGGCGCGGCACGGGAGCGCGGGTCCGGCGCGGTGACTTCGCCGGCCGCCGGGGACCGGCGGGACCGCCGGCGGCGCGGAGAGGCGTGCACGCGCACGGCGCCCACCGCACGCCTCCGGGCACGGCCGGAAACCGCCGAAGCGTCCGCCGCCGGAACAGGGCGCGGCGGCCGCCCGTTGAGCACAGAACAACCCGGCGCACGGAAAAGCGTGCCCTTCGAACAACCCCGAGACCCCGGGCGCGGTCCATGCCACCGAGGGGTACCCAGCGAGCAGACAGAGGTCGCGGATGGAAGCACAGCAGTCGCGCCGGTCCGAGCCGCCGCAGCAGCGGGAGCCCCGGCAGGAGCAGCGGGGGCCGGAGCCCCGCCGGGAGGAGCGCACGGCGGAGCGACGCCGGGGCGTCAGCCGGCGCGCCCTGCTCATCGGCGGTGCGACGGTGGGCCTCGGCGCGGCCGGCTATCTGGCCGTGGACGGCTCGCGCTGGTGGTACCGCGTCCCGGGCGTCAACCGGCCCCGGAAGGAGGGCGAGGTCGACCACCCGGGTGCCGAGTGGATACCGGCCTCGTCCGCGAACTGGCGGATGGCCGACCGGCCGTACGACTACACCATCGACCGGGTGGTGATCCACACCATCGAGGGCGACTACGCGGTGGGCCTGAAGGTCTTCCAGAACCCCGGGCACGGCGCCGCCGCGCACTACGTGGTTCGCACGGAGGACGGGCACGTGGCGCAGATGGTGCGCGAGCTGGACGTGGCCTACCACGCGGGCAATCGCGCCTACAACGAGCGCAGCATCGGCATCGAACACGAGGGCTTCGCGGGGCGCGCCGACTCCATCACCGACGCCACCTACCGCGCCTCGGCGGAGCTGACCGCCGGAATCTGCGACCGGTACGGGCTGCCGAGGGACCGCGAGCACATCATCGGCCACGTCGAGGTGCCCGGCACCGACCACACCGATCCCGGGCCGCACTGGGACTGGGACCGCTATATGCGCTTCGTCAGCGCCGTCCCCGCCACCCGCGCGGAGGAGCGCGAGGACGGGGCGTAACGGACGCGGGCGGAGGGAGAGCCTCTGCCCGACGGCGGCCGCCGCGCGGGCCGCAGCGGGGGGAGCGGGCCCGCAGACGACGCGTGCGGCCTCCCCGCAGCGCCGCGTGCCGGCTCGGCCGGGCGAGGTGCCGCGCCCCGTTCCGGCGACGTCCCCGCCACGGACGCCATGCCACGGCAGCCTCCTTGACCGGCTTCCGGAATCAACCACTATGAGGCGGTGAGTACCGAATCACGGGATGAACCCGGTTACCACTGGCTCTTCGGGGACCAGCTCGGCCCGCACTTCCTCCCCGGCCCCGGTCCCGGTCCCGGCCCCGGCACCGGCACCGGCGGCAGCCGCAGCCGCACCGGCGGGAAGATCGTCATGATCGAGAGCCGGTCCCTCTTCCGCCGCCGCCGTTTCCACCGGGCCAAGGCCCATCTCGTCCTTTCCGCCATGCGCCACCGCGCCGCCGAACTCGGCGACCGCGTGCGCTACATCCGGGCCGGGACCTACCGCGAGGGCCTGGCCCGGGCCACCGGCGGCGCGCCCGTGACCGTGCGCCACCCGACCTCCCACGCCGCGCTGCGGTTCGTCCGCTCCCTGGAGCAGGTCACCGTCCTCCCGGCGCGCGGTTTCCTGGTCTCCGCCGGGCAGTTCGCCGACTGGACGGGCGCCGGCCCGGACGGTGCGGGGCCGGACCGGGTCCGGATGGAGGACTTCTACCGCCGGGTGCGGCGCGACCTCCGGCTGCTGATGGACGGTGACGAGCCCGCCGGGGGGCGCTGGAACCTCGACGCCGAGAACCGCGAACCCCCGCCCCGCCGGGACGCCCTGCCCGTCCCCCGCCCCTACCTCCCCCGCGAGGACGCCGTGGACGAGGAGGTCCGCCGCGACCTCGACCGCTGGGAGGCCGACGGCGAGGTCTCCTTCACTGGCCGCGACGGCCCGCGGCTCTTCCCCGCCACCCGGGCCGAGGCCCTGCGCGCCCTGCGGCGCTTCACGGAGAAGCGGCTCGGTACCTTCGGCCCCTGGGAGGACGCCGTCCTGTCCGGCGACTGGGCCATGAGCCACAGCCTGCTCTCCCCCGCGCTCAACCTCGGCCTGCTCAACCCGGCGGAGTGCGTGGCGGCCGCCGAGGACGCGTACCGCGCCGGGAAGGTCCCGCTCAACTCCGCCGAGGGCTTCGTCCGCCAGATCGCCGGCTGGCGCGAGTACATGTGGCATCTGTACTGGAGCCTCGGCGACGACTACCGGCACAGCAACGCCCTGGGCCACCACCGCCCCCTGCCGGGCTGGTTCGCGGAGCTCGACGCCGGTGCCGTCACCGCCCGCTGCCTGGCCACCGCCCTCACCGGGGTGCGGGACCGTGCCTGGACCCACCACATCCCCCGGCTGATGATCCTGGGCAACTGGGCCCTGCAGCGCGGCTGGGACCCCCTGGCCGTCACGGACTGGTTCCACCGCTCGTTCGCCGACGGCTACGACTGGGTGATGCTGCCGAACGTCATCGGAATGTCCCAGTACGCCGACGGGGGCCGCATCACCACCAAGCCCTATCTGTGCGGCGGTTCGTACATCAACCGGATGAGCGACCTCTGCGGGGACTGCGCCTACCGGCCCGACCGGCGGACGGGTGAGCGGGCCTGCCCCGTCACGGCCGGCTACTGGTACTTCCTGGAGCGGCACCGGCCGCTGCTGAAGGGCAACCCCCGGATCGCCCGCTCGCTGCACGGGCTGGACCGCCTGACGGATCTGCCCGAGGTCGTACGGCAGGAGGAAGCACGCGGGGACGCGGCCCCGTAGCACAAGCGCCGGAGGCCGGGCCGGAACCATCCACCCGGCCCGGCCCGGCCGCCGTGCCCCTGCCCCTATCCGGCCGCCCCGACGTACGACCGCAGATGCCGGGCGGTCAACGTGTCCCCCTTCTCGACGAGTTCGGCCGGGGTGCCCTCGAAGACGATCCGGCCGCCGTCGTGGCCGGCGCCCGGGCCGAGGTCGATCAGCCAGTCGGCGTGGGCCATCACAGCCTGGTGGTGTTCGATGACGACGACCGTGTTGCCGTCGTCCACGAGCCGGTCGAGCAGCGCCAGCAACTGGTCCACGTCGGCCAGGTGCAGTCCGGTCGTCGGCTCGTCCAGCACGTAGGTCGTGCCCTTCCCGGACATGTGGACGGCGAGCTTCAGCCGCTGCCGCTCGCCTCCCGAGAGGGTGTTCAGCGGCTGGCCGAGGCGCAGGTAGTCCAGGCCGACGTCGACGAGCCGGCCGAGGACGGTGCCGGCCTGGCCGGTGGTGAAGAAGGCGCGCGCCTCGCCCACCGGCATCTCCAGGACCTCGCTGATGTTCTTGCCGCGCAGGGTGTAGGAGAGCACCTCGGGCGTGAACCGCTTCCCCTCGCACTTCTCGCAGACGGAGGCCACCCCGGCCATCATCGCGAGGTCGGTGTAGACGAGCCCGATGCCGTTGCAGCCCGGGCAGGCCCCCTCGGAGTTGGCGCTGAACAGCGCCGCCCGGACGCCGTTGGCCTTGGCGAAGGCCTTGCGGATCGGGTCGAGCAGCCCCGTGTACGTGGCCGGGTTGCTGCGGCGCGAGCCGCGGATCGGCGACTGGTCCGCGACGACGACGCCCTCCCGCCCCGGCAGCGCCCCGTGGATCAGCGAACTCTTGCCCGAGCCGGCGACACCGGTGACCACCGTCAGCACACCCAGCGGGATCTCCACGCTGACGTTCTTGAGGTTGTGCCGGTGCGCGTCCTTGATCGCCAGGTGCCCGCGCGGGGTGCGCACGGTCTCCCGCAGCCGGGCCCGGTGCCCCAGGTACCGGCCGGTGAGCGTGGACGAGGCGCGCAGCCCGGCCACGTCGCCGCTGTAGCAGACCTCACCGCCGGCCGTTCCGGCCCTCGGCCCCAGGTCGACGACGTGGTCGGCGATCGCGATGACCTCCGGCTTGTGCTCCACGACGAGGACCGTGTTGCCCTTGTCGCGCAGCCGCAGCAGCAAGTCGTTCATCCGCTGGATGTCGTGCGGGTGCAGTCCGATGGTGGGTTCGTCGAAGACGTAGGTGACGTCGGTGAGGCTGGAGCCCAGGTGCCGGACCATTTTCACCCGCTGGGCCTCGCCGCCGGAGAGGCTGGCGGAGGTGCGGTCCAGGCTCAGATACCCCAGGCCGATCTCCACCAGGGAGTCCAGCAGTTGCCGCAGTCCGGCCAGGAGCGGGGCGACGGACTCGTCCTCGATGGTCCGCACGAACTCGGCCAGATCGCTGATCTGCATCGCCGAGCAGTCGGCGATGTTGCGCCCACCGATCTTCGAGGACAGCGCGGCGGCGTTGAGCCGGGCTCCGCCGCAGTCGCGGCAGTCGGCGAAGACCACGGCGCGGTCGACGAAGGCCCGGATGTGGGACTGCATCGATTCCCGGTCCTTGGCGAGGAAGGTCCGCCGGATCCTGGGCACCAGCCCCTCGTAGGTGGCGTTGGTCGTGCCCACCTTGATCTTGGTGGTGGGCTTGTGCAGCAGGTCGTCCCACTCCTGCTGGGTGAACTCCCGCAGCGGCTTGCCGGGGTCGTAGAGGCCGGAGCCCGCCATGATCTGCTGGTACCAGGAGCCCACGGTGAACCCGGGGGCGGTGATCGCCCCCTCGTTCAGGGAGCGGTCGCGGTCCACGATCTCGTCGACGTCGATCTCCGTGACCTGACCGAGCCCCTCACAGGTGGGGCACATGCCCTCGGCGCTGTTGAAGCTGAAGGCGGTCGAGGTGCCGATGTGCGGGGTGCCGAGGCGGCTGAAGACGATCCGGAGCATCGTGTGGGCGTCGGTCGCGGTGCCCACGGTGGAGCGGGAGTTGGCGCCCATCCGCTCCTGGTCGACGACGATGGCGGCGCTGAGGTTGTGCAGGCCGTCCACGTCCGGGCGGCCCGTGCTGGGCATGAACCCCTGGACGAAGGCCGAGTACGTCTCGTTGATCAGCCGCTGCGACTCGGCGGCGATGGTGCCGAAGACGAGGGAGGACTTCCCCGAGCCGGAGACTCCGGTGAAGACGGTGAGGCGGCGCTTCGGGAGATCCAGGGAGACGTCATTGAGGTTGTTCTCCCGGGCCCCGCGGACCTGGATGGTGTCGTGGCTGTCGGCGGAGTGCGGCGGCCTGGGGCTGGTGGGGTCGGGATGCATCCGGGCTTCCTCGCTGTGAATTGGGAGCTGGGCTGTGCGTCGGGACGGTGACCGCCCTCCTTCCGCCCGGCCGCGGA
This sequence comes from Streptomyces albus subsp. albus, assembly GCF_000719865.1. GTDB lineage: Bacteria > Actinomycetota > Actinomycetes > Streptomycetales > Streptomycetaceae > Streptomyces > Streptomyces albus_E. The sequence continues at coordinate 48,294 of NZ_JOID01000020.1, read as the reverse complement.
CACCGGCGCGCGGGCTCGGACGGCGCGCGGCATGGCCGCCGGGCGCCGGAGGAGGAGGGAATTCCGTACAGCGTACGCGGAAGGGTGGGGCGGAGGGGCCCGTTCCGGGCGAATCCCGTGCACACGGGGAGAGCCGGCCCGGCCGGAGCGGAAGCGCGGGGTCGGCGGACACCGGGCGGAAGCGCGGCCACGGAAGGAGACGGCGACAAGGCGTCCGGGCAGAAGGACGAAGACGCCGACGGACAGGCGCCGGGCGGGAGTTCAGCCGGTACGGAGGCTCCCGCGCGGGCCGCCCCGGGCGGGCCGTCGGCGCCCCGCGAGCGCCCGCCGGCCCGGCGCGGGCCCGCCCGCCGCCCGCCGGGGCTCGGCTGCCGCCCCGCGCCGGCTCAGCTCAGCCCCGCCCGGCGGGCCCGTTCCACCGCCGGGCCGATGGCCTTGGCGACGGCCTCCACGTCGGCCTCCGTCGAGGTGTGCCCCAGCGAGAAGCGCAGCGTGCCGCGCGCCTGTTCCGGGCTCGCGCCGGTGGCCAGGACGACATGGCTCGGCTGGGCCACCCCGGCCGTGCAGGCGGAGCCGGTGGAGCACTCGATGCCCTGGGCGTCGAGCAGCAGCAGGAGCGAGTCGCCCTCGCAGCCGGGGAAGGAGAAGTGCGCGTTGGCGGGCAGCCGTCCGGCCGGGTCGGGGTCACCGCCGAGGACGGCGTCCGGCACCGCCTCCCGCACGGCCGCCACCAGCGCGTCGCGCAGCGCGCCGATCTCCCGGGCGAAGTCGGCACGGTGTTCGGCGGCGTGGCGGCCGGCCGCGGCGAAGGCGGCGACCGCCGGGACGTCGAGGGTGCCGGAGCGCACCTGGCGCTCCTGGCCGCCGCCGTGCAGCAGCGGTACGGGGGCAAGGTCGCGGCGGAGCAGCAGTGCGCCGATGCCGTAGGGCCCGCCGGTCTTGTGACCGGAGACGGTGAGCGCGCTCAGCCCGGAGGCGGCGAAGTCGAGCTCGATCTGCCCGAACGCCTGCACGGCGTCGGAGTGGACGGGGATGCCGTACTCGGCCGCCACCGCGGCCAGTCCGGCGACGGGCATGACCGTGCCGATCTCGTTGTTGGCCCACATCACGGTCACCAGCGCGACGTCGTCCGGGTTCCGTTCGACCGCTTCGCGCAGGGCCTCGGGGTGCACCCGCCCGACGGAGTCCACGGGCAGATACTCGACCCGGGCGCCCTCGTGCTCGGCGAGCCAGTCGACGGCGTCGAGGACGGCGTGGTGTTCGACGGGGCTGGCGAGGATCCGGGTGCGCTCCGGTGCGGCGTCCCGCCGGGCCCAGTAGAGGCCCTTCACCGCGAGATTGTCCGATTCCGTACCCCCCGAGGTGAACACCACCTCGCTGGGCCGCGCCCCGAGGGCCGCCGCGAGCGACTCGCGGGACTCCTCGACGGTGCGCCGGGCCCGCCGCCCGGCCGCGTGGAGGGAGGAGGCGTTGCCGGTGACGGCGAACTGGGCGGTCATCGCCGCCACCGCCTCGGGAAGCATGGGCGTCGTGGCGGCGTGATCGAGGTAGGCCATGGTGCGCACGATTCTACGAGGGGCGGCGCGGGCGGAAGTGCGCCCCCGGCCGTACTCCGCGCTCCGGCCGCCACCGGCGGCCCCTGCGGCGCCGGTGGCGGCCCCGCACGGCTGTGCACCCCCGCGTGCCGACCTGGTGCTCGGCATACCGGCGGCCTGGTGCTCGGCATACCGCCCTGGTGCTCGGCGGGGCAGTGCCCGGCCCGCCGTCCCGGCGCTCGGCCGGCCGCCCCGGGCTGCTCGGCAAATACCGACTTGCTGCTCGGTCCGCCGCTCTGGTGCTCGGTTCGCCCACCTGGTGCTCGGCATACCGACTTGGTGCTCGGTCCGCCGCCCCGGCGTCCGTGCGCCGGCCGGCCGTCAGCCGAGCTGGGCCCGCGCGAGTTGGCGGGACTGGGCGACGAGGCGGTCGCGGCTGTCCCAGACCTCGGCGTCCTCCTCCAGGAAGCCGCCCGCGAGATTGCGGGTGGTGATGGCGACGCGCAGCGGGCCCGGCGCCGGGCGGCAGCGGATGTGGGCGGTGAGTTCGACGGTGGGGACCCAGCCGGAGAGGCCCAGCTCGAAGGCGGTGGGCGGCAGGGCGTCGACGGCCAGCAGCAAGGAGAGCGGGTCGGCGTCGCGGCCGTCGGCGAGCCCGAACCAGGCGCGCATCTCGCCGTTCCCGGAGGGCTTGCCGCGCGCCCAGCCGGCGGTGGCCGGATCCAACCGGACGTCGAGCCGGCCGGCGATCTCGGTGGCGCTGAGCAGGGCGCTGACCTCGTCGTCCGCGTGCCGGGCGCCGAGGCATTCCTCGAAGGGCGGCATGGCGGGCGGCTTGGCGGTGGTGCGGACGTCGTCCGGGAGCGCGTCGAGGTCGCCGTAGCCGGCGACCACGCGGAGCCGCTCGACCTCGGTGCCGTTGTCGTCGAGCTGGGTGAGGGAGGCCTGGCCGGTGGAGAGGGTGCGGCCGGTGCGCACGACCTCGGTGCGGATCCGCGCCGGGCCGGGGCGGGAGGCGGTGAGGTAGTGGGCGGTGACGGTGAAGGGGTCGGAGTGCGGCAGGACCTCACCGAGGGCGCGCCCGGCCATGGCGAGGAGGTAGCCGCCGTTGACGGCGTGGACGATGGTCCAGCCGGACGACAGCTCCGCGTCATGGACGCCGGGCTCGCGCGGCGTCACCGCCGTGTCCCGGTCGAACTCGCTGTTCCCGATGGTTGCCTGTGCCATGGGCTGTACGGTACACCGAAAATGTTACTGGCCGGTAGACATTGGTTGCCCACGCCGGCGGTGAGCCGGCGGACGCCGACCGGGGCCCGCTCGGCCGCACGCCGGACCGGGGCCGGGCGTCCGGCGCGCCGGGCGTGCGGGGGCGTGCCCGGTGCGGTGCGCGAAGTGCGGTACCAGGCACTGGGCACCAGGGGCACGGGCCGGGCGGGCCCCGGGCCCTACGCCTCCTCGGCCGCCGACGACCTGCGGTGCCAGGCCCGGGGCGCCCGCCAGCCGTAGCGGACCGCGCAGAGCCGCAGCAGGAAGGCGGCGAGCGCCGAGAGAGCGCTGGAGACCGGGTTGAGCGCCCCGAAGTGGATGAGCAGCGCGGCCAGCGACGCCCCGACGATGGCCGGGACGGCGTAGATCTCCCGGTCCCAGCGCAGCAGCGAGGGCACCTCGTTGGCCAGGACGTCCCGGACGACGCCGCCGCCCGCGGCCGTGACCACGCCCAGCACGGCCGCGAAGGGCAGCCCGAGCCCGTACTCGTACGCCTTGGTGGTGCCGACCACGCAGAACAGCCCCAGCCCGGCCGCGTCGAAGACGGCCACCGCACGGTTGATCCGCTCCACCTGCGGATGGAGGAAGATCACCAGCACGGCCGCGAGCAGCGGCGTGACCAGATAGCCGAGATCGGTGAAGGCCGCGGGCGGCACGGCGCCGATGATCAGGTCACGGATCAGCCCGCCGCCCGTCGCCGTGGCCGTCGCGAGCACCGCGATGCCGAAGACGTCGAAGTTCTTGCGCACGGCGAGCAGCGCGCCGGAGATCGCGAAGACGAAGATCCCGGCGATGTCCAGCGCGTGCAGCACGGAGGGGGTGAACAGATCGAGGAGCACCCGGCGATTGTGCCCCGTGCCGCCGCGGCCATCCCCCGTGCGACGTGCGGCGGCGCGGACGGTCCGGGTGTTCCGGGCCGTCCGCGCCGCGTGCTGCGTGCTGCGTGCTGCGTGCTGCGTGCTGCGTACGTCCGCCGACGCCGCCTCAGACGCTCTCGGCGGTCTTCTCGGTCTCCCCGGGCTTCCCGGACTTCTCCGTCTTGCCCGGCTCCCCGGGCTTCCCGGACTCCTCGGCCGCCTCGGCCTTCACCAGTCCCGGTTCGAGCACGGTGGCCGCGCTGTTCATGCGGACCGTGCCGGCCGCGATCTCGGCGGCGTAGTGGCAGGCCACCTTGTGGCCGCCGCCCAGGTCCCGCAGCTCCGGGCGCTCGGTGTCGCAGAGCGTGTCCTGCTTCCACGGGCACCGGGTGTGGAACCGGCAGCCGGCGGGCGGGGTCGCGGGCGACGGGAGGTCGCCGGTGAGCAGGATGCGCTCGCGGCTGTCCTCGACCGCGGGGTCGGGGATCGGCACCGCCGACATCAGGGCCTTGGTGTACGGGTGCAGCGGCTCGGCGTACAGCCCGTCGCTGGGCGCCTCCTCCACGAGCGAGCCCAGGTACATCACCCCGATGACGTCCGAGATGTGCCGGACCACGGCCAGGTCGTGGGCGATGACCACATAGGTCAGTCCCATCGACTCCTGCAGCTCCTCCAGGAGGTTGATCACCTGGGCCTGGATGGAGACGTCCAGCGCGGACACCGGCTCGTCGCAGATGATCACGTCCGGTTCCAGCACCAGCGCCCGCGCGATGCCGATGCGCTGCCGCTGGCCGCCGGAGAACTCGTGCGGGTAGCGGGAGAGCGCGTTGGCCGGCAGGCCGACCTTGGCCAGGATCTCCTGGATGCGGGCGCGGCGCTCCTCGCGGTCGGCACCGATGCCGTGCGCGGCCATGCCCTCGGAGAGGATCGACTCGATGTTCTGCCGCGGGTCGAGGCTGCCCAGCGGGTCCTGGAAGACCATCTGCACCCGGCGGCGGAACTTGCGCATCTCCTCCTCCGGGAGGTGCGCGAGGTCGGTGCCGTCGAGGACGACGCTGCCGTCGGTGATGTCCACCAGCCGCAGGATGGCCCGGCCCAGGGTCGTCTTGCCGCAGCCGGACTCGCCCACCAGGCCGTAGGTCCGGCCGGCCTCGACGGAGAGCGAGACGCCGTCGACCGCGTAGACGTGGCCGACCGTGCGGTCGAAGACGATCCCCTTCTTCAGGGGGAAGTGGACCTTCACCCCGTCCAGCTTCAGCAGGCTCATGAGGTGGCCTCCGTCTTCTCGGTCGCGGCAGCCCCGGCGGCGGTGGTGTCCTGGGCGGTGGCGTCCTGGTCGTCCTCGGCGGCGGCAGCCGCGTCGGCGGCTCCGTCCGCCGCTTCCTCCGCGGCCCCGTCCGCCGTTCCGTCCGCCGCCTCGTCCGGAAGGATGTGCGGGGCCTCGATCACGGCGACGTCCCCCGAACCGTGCGCGTCCAACACCGGGTTGACGCACCGGACCTGGTGCCCCGGCGTGCGCGGCTCCGTCAGCTCCGGCGTGCCCTGCAGGCACTCCAGGGTGTAGTGGTCGCAGCGCGGCGCGAAGGCGCAGCCGTCCGCCCAGGCGATGTTGTCGTTGATGGAGCCCCGGATGGGGTTCAGCGGCTCACCGCGCGGCGCGTCGAGCCGGGGTATGGAGCCCAGCAGCCCGTTGGCGTACGGGTGGGTCGGGGCGGCGAACAGTTCGCGCCGCCCGGCCGACTCCACGACCTTGCCCGCGTAGAGGACGTTGACCTGGTCGCAGAGCCCGGCGACCACGCCGAGGTCGTGGGTGATCATCAGCAGGGCGGTGCCCTCCTGGTCCACGAGTTCCTTGAGCAGTTCGAGGATCTGCGCCTGGATGGTGACGTCCAGCGCGGTGGTCGGCTCGTCGGCGATCAGCAGCCGGGGCGCGCAGGCCACGGCCATGGCGATGAGCGCCCGCTGCCGCATGCCGCCGGAGAGCTGGTGCGGGTACTCCTTGAGCCGCCGGTACGGGTCGGGGATGCCGACCCGGTCCAGCAGGGAGGCGGCCTCCTTGCGCGCGGCCTGCCCCTTGAGGCCCCGGTGCCGGGTCAGGATCTCCGTGACCTGGATGCCGATGGGCACCACGGGGTTCAGCGAGGAGAGCGGGTCCTGGAAGATCATCGCGAGCTGCGAGCCGCGCATCTCGCGCATCTTCGCGTCACTCAGGCCGAAGAGGTCGGTGCCGTCGAACTCGGCCCGCCCGCCGACCTTCACCCCGCGCCCGGGCAGCAGCCCCATCAGGGCGAGCGAGGTGACGCTCTTGCCGCAGCCGGACTCGCCGACGAGGCCCACGACCTCGCCCTCGCCGACGGAGAAGGACACACCCGACACGGCCCGCACATCGCGGCGTCCGCGCGCGGTGAAGGTGACGGTCAGTTCGTCCACGGAAAGCAACGGCATGTCATCAGCTCCGCAGTTTCGGGTCGAGGGCCTCGCGCATGGCCTCGCCGAGGAGGGTGAAGCCGAGGGCCGTGATGATGATGCCCACCGAGGGGTAGACCGCGAGCATCGGCGCCGAGTCGAAGAAGCCCTGCGCCTGGGCGAGCATGACGCCCCACTCCGGAACGGCCGCGTCCGGGTTGCCGAGGCCGAGGTAGGACAGGGCGGCGGCCTCGATGATGGCGGTGGCCAGGCTCAGCGTGGCCTGCACGATCACCGGGCTCAGCGAGTTGGGCACGATGTGGCCGAGCACGATCCGGCGCTTGCGCACCCCCAGCGCCCGGGAGGCGAGGACGTAGTCGGAGCCGCCCTGGGCGAGCATCGAACCGCGCAGCAGCCGGGCGAAGATGGGGATCTGCACCACACCGACCGCGATCATCACGGTGGTGAGGCTCTGCCCGAGGACGGCCGCGACGGACACCGCCAGCAGCAGCGAGGGCAGCGCCAGCAGCATGTCGATGAAGCGCATGATGACGGAGTCGATCCGCCGCCCGGCGCGCCCGCCGAGCGTGGCGGCGGCTCCGGAGGCGATGCCGATCAGGCAGCCGACGGTGAAGCCGAGGAGGGTGGCCACCACGCCGACGAGCAGCGTCTGCCGGGCGCCGACGAGCATCCGGGAGAACTCGTCCCGGGCGAGGTGGTCCAGCCCGAACCAGTTCTCGGCGCGCGGCCCGACGAAGACGGAGCGGGCGGGGACGACCTCGCCGCGCCAGAGCTGGGCGGTCGGCGAGTACGGGGCGATCCAGGGGCCGATGAGCGCGATCAGGACGAAGAGGGCGATGATGCCCGCCCCGATGATCGCCATCTTGCTGGAGCGCAGCCGGCGGAAGGCCTCGTACCAGAGGCTGTGGCCGGTGGCGGTCTCGGTCTGTGCGGTGAGCTCCGCGAGCCGGTCGATCTTGTCGGTCTTGGTGCTCATCAGTGCACCCGCACTCTCGGGTCAATGAGGTTGTAGGCCAGGTCGACCAGGAGATTGAGGATCACGTAGGTCAGCGCGATGAAGAGGATGAAGCCGACGAGCACCGGATAGTCGCGGCCGTCGATGGCGGTCCGCAGGAAGGAGCCGATGCCGCCGAAGGCGAAGACGGACTCGGTGAGCACCGCGCCCGACAGCAGGCTGCCGGTCAGCAGGCCGACGGCGGTGACCACCGGCAGCAGCGCGTTGCGCAGCACGTGCCGGCCGCGCACCACGTGCTGCTGGAGGCCCTTGGACTCGGCGGTGCGGACGTAGTCCTCGCCGAGCACCTCCAGCACGCTGGCCCGGGTCATCCGGACGATGATGGCCAGCGGGATGGACGCGAGGGCCAGCGCGGGCAGCACCAGATGCATGAGGGCGTCCCAGGAGGCGTCGAACTCACCGGTGAGGATGCCGTCCAGGACGTAGAAGCCGGTCACCTCGGTGGCGTTCAGCCCGGTGGACTGCCGGCCGTAGCTGGGGAACCAGCCGAGGTTGACGGCGAAGACGGCCCGCAGGATGAAGGCCAGGAAGAAGACCGGGATGCAGATCCCGAGGAGCGAGCCGGACACGGCGGACACGTCGAGCCAGCTGCCGCGGCGCTTGGCCGCGAAGTAGCCGAGCGGGATGCCGACCGCGACGGCGATGAGCATCGCGAAGATGCCGAGTTCCACCGTGGCGGGGAACCGCCGGGCGAACTCGTCCCACACGGGCTGGCCGGTCTGGGTGGAGGTGCCCAGGTCCAGCTCGCCCAGCCGCTTGAGGAAGCGGCCGTACTGCACCCACACCGGCTGGTCGAGCCCGAGGGCGCGCTCGATCCGGGCCTTGTCCGCTTCGGTGGCCCGTTCCCCGAGCAGGGCCGCCGCCGGTCCTCCGGGGAGCTTGTTCAGCCAGAGGAAGAGAAGGACGGACAGGCCAAGCAGTGTGGGTATGAGCTGCAGCAGTCTGCGTACTACGAGACGCAACACCCCGCGCTACCCCTTTCTGGTCAGTGGCGGCAACCACGTCCGCCCGGCCACCTGTGTGCCGTGGCCGGGCGGACCTGGACTGCTCGGTTGTGTTACTTGAAGGAGACCTCGGCGAAGTTCTCCTGCGTCAGCGGGGAGACCTTCGGCGGGTTGACGTCCTTCGCGAAGGCGATGGACGGCGGGGACGAGGAGATCGGCAGACCGGGCAGGAAGTCCATGATGACCTCATTGGCCTTCTTGTACAGCTCGGTGCGCTTCTCGGCGTCGGGCTCGGAGGAGGCGGCCTTCATGGCGTCGAAGACCTTGTCGTTCTTGAAACCCCACTGCTTGTCGTAGCCGCCGAACCAGGTGCCGATGAAGTTGTAGCCGTCGTTGAAGTCACCGGTCCAGCCCATGAGGTACAGGCTGCACTTGCCGTTCTGGGTGGAGTCCAGGTAGTCCGGGTTCCACTTCATGGCGCGCGGCTTGACCTTGATGCCGGCGTTCTCCAGGTCCGTCTTCATCAGCTCGAACATGTCGGTCGGGGCCGGCATGTACGGGCGGGTGACCTCGGTCGGGTAGCAGAAGTCCAGGGTCGGGTTCTTCGCACCGGCGTCGGCGAGAAGCTTCTTCGACTTCTTGACGTCCTGCTCGTAGACCTTCACGTCGCCCGAGTAGCCGGCGACCGTGTCGGGCATGAACTGGCTGGCCTTGACGCCGCCCTCGGGGAGCTGCGTCTCGACGATGTTGTCCCGGTCGATCGCGTGCGCGATCGCCTCGCGGACTTCCTTCTTCTTCAGGAGCTTGTTGTTCTCCTGGTTGAAGCCCAGGTAGAAGATGTTGAAGACGTCGCGGGTCGGGACCTGGAAGCCGTCCTTCTCCAGCGTCTTCACATCGGCGGGGGCGACCAGGTCGTAGCCGTGGATGTCACCGGCCTGCAGCGCCTGGCGGCGGCCCTCCTCGGTGTCGAGGGTGCGGAACACCAGCTTCTCGACACCGGCTTTCTTGCCCCAGTAGTCGTCGAAGCGCTCAAGGGTGATCTCCTTGTTGCCCTTGTTCCACTTCGAGATCTCGAACGGGCCGGTACCGGCGACCGTGCCGGCCTCCTGGCTGTACTTGGGGTAGGTGATCGCGTCACCCTCGCCCTTCGCCTCCTCCTTCTCGTAGGCGTCGATCGCCTTCGGGGAGTGGATGGCGAGCGCCTGGAGGGAGAAGCCGCCGGGGAGGTTGGCCGTGGCCTCCTTGACCTTGATGACCGGGGTCAGCTCGTCCTCGGCGGTGCAGGAGACGTAGTTCGCCTCGGGCGTCTCCTTGTCCTCGTTCTTCTTGAAGCCGCCCATGATGGTCTGCCAGTAGTAGGAGACCGCGCTGTTCTGGTACGTGCCGGACCAGTTGAACCAGTGGTCGTAGTTCTTGCAGACGGCCTCGGCGGTCAGCTTCTCGCCGTCGTGGAACTTCACACCCTCACGGAGCTTGAAGGTCCACTCGGTGCCGTCCTCGCTGCCCTCCCACGACTTGGCGAGGCCGCCGACGAGCTTGCTGCCGCCCGGCTCGTGCTCGATGAGGGCCTCGAAGGCCTGGCGGGTGACGCGGAACGTCTCGCCGTCACTGGCCAGGGCGGGGTCCAGGGAGCTGGGGTCGCCAGCGGCACCGAAGATGAAGGTGTCACCCGCCTCTCCCTTGCCGCCGTTGTCCCGGTCACTGGCGCAGCTGGTCACGGCCAGCCCCATCGCCAAGGTGACCACAACCGCCCGAGCGGCTCTGGATTTTCCTATTCGCATGCTCCACCCCAGGGATGAACGGTATTGAGAGGCGCTGACCGCCCGAACACTACAGACGACCATCCCCGGGGTGAACAGTCCGCATAGCGGTGATACATACCTGAGACCCGGACAGCGCATATACCGGATATGCCCAGATCAGTGCCGGTTGACGCGGTGCGCCCCGACTGCACTGGAGTGCGCTCGCACGGACATCCGGCTTGCCGCGCGGGGGCGTTGAGACGATGTCAGCGCGGCGCGGCGCCCGGCAGCATGCCGTGCGGCGGCGGATAGCCGTAGCCGGGCGCGGGGCCGGCGCCGGGGACCGCCCCGGCTCCGGGGCCGGCGGCGTAGCCCTCGCGGTCGAAGAAGGGCCGGGAGTTGGCGCGCATCCACAGCGCCACGGGGTCGTACTCGTCGGACAGGGCGACGGTCGACACCGGCAGCCCGTCGGGCACCGCGCCGATGGACTGGCCCATCATCCGGCGCGCGGACTCCACGGCCTGCGGCCCGTTGTCGTACAGCTCCAGGCCGATGGCCAGATACGGCACGCCGACCGAGGGCTGCACCCAGGCCCGGCGCAGCGCGCGCACGGCGGGCGTGTGATGGGCGTTCTGCGTCAGCAGGGCGTAGAACTGCGGGATCTCCACGGCCGGTTCGACGATCCGCAGCGGCCCGGCCGGCAGCCGGTCCAGACCGGAGGCGACCCGCCGCAGGTCGGCCCAGGGGATGCCGACACCGCCGCCGGGCGCGTGCGGGTTGAGCCACAGGCCCCAGCGGTCCGGGTAGAGGGAGGCGGCGATCTCCCGCCCGCCGACGACCTCGTGGGCCCGGTTCCAGCCGCTGGCGGCCAGCTCCTGGGCGGACGTCACACAGGGGGCGTAGCCGTAGCCGTCGACCTCCATGTTCCCGTACTGGGCGTCGGGGGCGCCCGGATGGCCGTGCCACAGCAGCATCCACACCTGGCCGTCGGCGAGGGCCCGCAGCAGCGCCTCGTAGACGTCGTACCGGCCGGGCGTCACCTGTGGCAGCAGCTGCTCGATCTGCTCCCTGTCCCCGCCCGCGCTCACCTGGTCCCGCCCCTTCGTCTTGCCTCTCGGCACCGCCGCGGTGCGCGTCCTTCGCGCCCCGCCGGGTCATCCAACCAGCTTACGGACCGGATGCGGCGGCGCCCGCCGCCCTGTCCGCCGTCCGGGTGTCGCACACCGGCCGTTCCCGGCCTCCGCCGCGCCTGTGTTCGGTGCCGTGTCACCCGGCGGTGTGGAAGGGACGGATCCGCGCGCGCATCCAGTCGGCGACCGGGTCGTGCGCGATGTCCAGCAGCACCATCTGCACGGGCCAGGGCACCGGCACCGCGCCGAGCGCCCGGCCGAGCGCGTCGTGCACCCGGACCCGGTCCTCGGGCTCGCAGCGGGAGAGCTCGACGCCGACGAAGAGCGCCGGCGGGTCGCCCTCGACACTCGCAAGGGTGCGGCGCGCGGTGAGCACGACCCCCGTTGTGGTGAACTCCCCGGCGGCGGCGGCCAGGAAGTCGACCGGTTCGTCCTGCCAGTCCGGCTCGAAGAGCCGCACCCGCCCGCCGGACGGGACGCCGGGCCCGCTCTCGGCGCGGCCGGTACGGCACAGCTCGGCCACGGCGGGCGGGGGCAGCGGCACGCCGACGGAGGTGCCGCCCGGGTTGACGGCGATGCCCAGCTGCGGCGGCAGCCCGCGGGCGAACTCCCGCGCGGGCGCGACGGTGCAGGGCATGTGCGGGCCGGTGCCCCGGAGGAACTCCTCCTCCGAGCTGTAGACGGGGACGCAGGCGATCCCGGCCACGTCCAGGGTCGGCAGGTCCAGATGCGGGCTGGAGGGCCCGCCGCCGTTCGGCAGCGGCACCCAGACCCGGCTGCGGCCGAGCACCTCGATCAGCCGGGCGCCCGCCCCGGGAACCCCAAGGGACGCGGCGAGCACCTCTTCCAGTTCGTTGCGGGGGAACCCGCCGGGCTCGCCGCCGGACCCGCCGGGCGTCCCCGCCGGGGCCGGGGTCCGCTCGTGCTGCTCCGGGATGCTCATGCCGTCGATGCTCATGCCGTCCAACCACGTCTCGTCCGCGCCGCCCGGCGCCGCGGGGCCTGTCTCCCGGACCCCGGCACGGCCGCGCCGGCCGGCCCGCGCGGACGCCGCCGCCACCGCCCGCGGCGGCCGGCGTCATCGGAATCCCGGTAGCAGAACCCTAGCGCCAGCCCACCGGGGTACGGCCAGGGGCCCGGCAGCGCAAAATCCCGCGGATTTCCCGCCGGTTCACCGCGCGTTCCGGGGCGTCCCCCGCCGCCGGGGGCTGTACCCGGCCCGCTTTCCGCCGTGCGGGCGCGTGGACTCAGGGGCTCACGGCGGGGCCGGCCGGCCGGCCCGTGGCGCGGGTCAGCCGAAGCCGATGGTGTCCAGTGCGCTCGCGGAGGTGCGGTCGAGCAGCACCACGGAGACGCAGCCCTCCGGCGCCCGGCCGGCCTCCGCCTCGGCGACCAGCCGTGCCACCGCCCGGCGGTGGCGCGCGAAGGCGTAGCCGGAGACGCCCCGGCCGCGCGAGAGCTGCCCGGCGAGGGCCGTCTCCGGGGAGACGTCCAGCAGCGCCAGGTGCAGGCCGCGGCCCCGGCGCCGGGCGTCGCGCGCCAGCCAGCGGCGCACCCAGGTCAGCGTTCCGCAGTCGTGGACGACGACACTGGCGCCCGAGCGCAGCGCCCGGCGCAGCCCGGCGTAGTGCGCGGCGCGCACCAGCGGGCGGTAGAGGGCGTACGGCAGGGCGGCGGGCAGCCGGCGCTGCCAGCGGTCGCGGGCGTCCTGGGAGTCGATGCGGTGGACCGGCCCGCCACGGGCGTCGAGGGCGGCGGTGGCCCGTTCGATCAGCGTGCTCTTGCCGCTGCCGGGGAGCCCGGAGACGACGAGGACGTCCCCGGCCGGGTAGCGCAGCGCGGACGGCCGGCGGCCGCGCAGATCCGTCTCGGCCGTGTCCGGGCCGGCGGCGGGCGGGCACGCGGACGCCGTCCACTCCCCCGCCGGCGTCTCCGCCGGGGCCCGCCCCGGGGCCTCCGTTCCGGTCTCCGGTCCGGCGGAGGACTCCGCTTCCGCCGCGGCTCCGCGGCCCGCCGACTGCGCGGTCTCCGCTTCCGCCGCGGCCCGCGGCGTGATCGCGTACATCCCCTGGACCCGAACCTGCACCCTGATCGTCCCCCCTCTGTGCGGTCACTGACTCCCGGACTGCCCGCCGGCGCGGCCAGCCTGGCAAGAACGGTGCCGCGTTACAACGTCGATACCCGGTGCGCGGTTCCGCGATGTGCTGATGAGACGGACCCTGCGGACAGGTTCTCCGGTTCCCTCCGGTCCGCTATTCCGCTTCCCGTGCGATGATGACCGCGCCAACTGCATACCGCCGTTCGAATCCGCGCGGGAGAGTCCCCGGTCCGGCCGCCGTGCCGTCCCCGGGGCGCCGAAGGAGCAAGTCCTCCCTTGAATCTCTCAGGCCCCGTACCGCGCGGACGAGGCAAATCTGGAAAGCGGGCCGTCCCTTACGGGGGCGTCCCCACCCAAGGTGCAAGCCGCGACTCCTGGTACGTACCCGTACGCACGGTTGTGGCGAAGCTCTCAGGTTCCATGACAGATGGGGAGACTGTGTTGCCGACGCCGCGCAGAGTCCCGCCACCTTCGTCAGGGAGCCACCGCCATGACCGACGCCCCTCGCCGCACCCCGCTCGACGCGCTGCACCGCTCGCTCGGTGCCTCGATGACCGACTTCGCCGGCTGGGACATGCCGCTGCGCTACGGCAGTGAGCGGGACGAGCACACCGCCGTCCGCACCCGGGCCGGCCTCTTCGACCTCTCCCACATGGGCGAGATCACCGTGACGGGCCCGGAGGCCGGGGAACTGCTGGACTACGCCCTGGTCGGCAATCTCTCCACGCTCGCGGCCGGCCGCGCCCGCTACACCATGATCTGCGAGCCGGGCGGCGGCATCCTCGACGACCTGATCGTCTACCGCCTCGACGCGGAGCGGTACATGGTCGTCGCCAACGCCTCCAACGCCCAGGTGGTGCTGGACGCGCTGACGGAGCGCGCCGGCGGCTTCGACGCGGCGGTGGCGGACGACCGCGAGAACTACGCGCTGATCGCGGTGCAGGGCCCCGAGTCCGCCGGCATCCTCGGCTCGCTCACCGACGCGGACCTGGACGGTCTGAAGTACTACGCCGGGCTGCCCGGCACCGTCGCCGGCGTCCCCGCCCTCATCGCCCGGACCGGCTACACGGGCGAGGACGGCTTCGAGCTCTTCACCGCCCCGGGCGACGCCGAGCCGCTGTGGCGGGCGCTGAGCGAGGCCGGGAAGGACGCCGGTCTGGTCCCCTGCGGCCTGTCCTGCCGGGACACCCTGCGCCTGGAGGCCGGGATGCCGCTCTACGGGCACGAGCTGAGCACCGCCCTCACCCCGTTCGACGCCGGGCTCGGCCGGGTGGTGAAGTTCGACAAGACCACGAACGGCGGGCGCTTCGTCGGCCGCGAGGCCCTGGAGGCCGCCGCGGCGCGCGCCGGGGAGGCCCCGCCGCGGAAGCTCGTCGGCCTGGTCGCCGAGGGCCGCCGGGTGCCGCGCGCCGGCTACGCGGTGGTGGCCGCGGACGGCGGCGGGGTGATCGGCGAGGTCACCTCCGGCGCCCCCTCCCCGACCCTGGGCAAGCCGCTCGCCATGGCGTACGTGGACCCCGCGTACGCCGAGCCGGGCACCCCCGGTGTCGCCGTGGACATCCGCGGCCGCCACGAGCCGTACGAGGTCGTGGCCCTGCCCTTCTACAAGCGGCAGCGCTGAGGCTTCCCGGCCGCCCGGGGATTTCCGGGCGTTCCCCGGCGTCCCCCGGCGTTCCCCGGCGTCGCCGCGTCGTCCCGCTTTTCCCGCCGTCCGTCCCACGTGTCAAGACCCGCGCACGAGCACCTCACCGAATCCAGGAGAATCAGGCCATGAGCAACCCCCAGCAGCTGCGCTACAGCAAGGAGCACGAGTGGCTGACCGCCGCCGAGGAGGGCGTGTCCACTGTGGGCATCACCTCTCACGCGGCCGACGCGCTCGGTGACGTCGTCTACGTCCAGCTTCCGGAGGTCGGCGACACGGTCACCGCGGGCGAACCCTGCGGTGAGCTGGAGTCGACCAAGTCCGTCAGCGACCTGTACGCGCCGGTCTCCGGCGAGATCACCGAGGTCAACCAGGACGTCGTGGACGATCCCGCGCTGGTGAACTCCGCCCCCTACGAGGGCGGCTGGCTGTTCAAGGTGAGGACCGACGAGAGCGCGGGCGAGCCCGAGCTGCTCACCGCGGACGAGTACGCGGCCTTCACCGGCAACTGAAGCCCCTCCCTGCCACCGATCGGGAAGACCTGATGTCGCTTCTCAACGACTCCCTGCACGCAGTCGACCCGGACGTCGCCGCCGCCGTCGACGCCGAACTCGACCGCCAGCAGTCCACCCTGGAAATGATCGCCTCGGAGAACTTCGCGCCGGTCGCGGTGCTGGAGGCCCAGGGTTCGGTCCTGACCAACAAGTACGCCGAGGGTTACCCCGGCCGCCGCTACTACGGCGGCTGCGAGCACGTCGACGTCGTCGAACGGCTGGCCATCGAGCGGATCAAGGAGCTGTTCGGGGCCGAGGCCGCCAACGTCCAGCCGCACTCGGGCGCCCAGGCGAACGCCGCCGCGATGGCCGCCGTGCTCAGCCCCGGGGACACCATCCTGGGCCTGAACCTGGCGCATGGCGGGCACCTCACCCACGGCATGAAGATCAACTTCTCCGGCAAGCTCTACAAGGTGGCCGCCTACCACGTCGACGCCGAGACCGGCCGGGTCGACATGGACGAGGTCGAGCGGCTCGCCAAGGAGGAGCGGCCCAAGCTGATCATCGCGGGCTGGTCCGCCTACCCGCGGCAGCTCGACTTCGCGGCCTTCCGGCGGATCGCGGACGAGGTCGGCGCCTACCTCATGGTGGACATGGCGCACTTCGCCGGCCTGGTCGCCGCGGGCCTGCACCCCTCCCCGGTGCCGCACGCCCACATCGTCACCACCACCACCCACAAGACGCTGGGCGGCCCGCGCGGCGGTGTGATCCTCTCCACGGCCGAACTGGCCAAGAAGATCAACTCCGCGGTCTTCCCCGGCCAGCAGGGCGGCCCGCTGATGCACGTCATCGCGGGCAAGGCCGTGGCCTTCAAGGTCGCGGCGAGCGAGGAGTTCAAGGACCGCCAGCGGCGCACCCTCGCCGGCTCGAAGATCCTGGCGGAGCGGCTGCTGGCCGAGGACGTCACCGCGGCCGGCGTCTCCGTCCTCTCCGGCGGCACGGACGTCCACCTCGTCCTGGTGGACCTGCGGAACTCCGAGCTGGACGGGCAGCAGGCCGAGGACCGCCTCCACGAGGTCGGCATCACGGTCAACCGCAACGCCGTCCCGAACGACCCGCGCCCCCCGATGGTCACCTCCGGCCTGCGGATCGGCACCCCGGCGCTCGCCACCCGCGGCTTCGGCGACGACGACTTCCGCGAGGTCGCCGACATCATCGCCGAGGCGCTCAAGCCGAGCTACGACGCCGAGGCGCTGCGCGCCCGGGTCTCCGCCCTGACGGTGAAGCACCCGCTGTACCCCGGGCTCAAGTAGCCCGCGCTCCACGGCCCGCCCCACCGGCGGGCCGTGGAGTGGCACGGGGCGGAAGCGCATGGCACAACCTGCCCGGTTCGCGCCCCGTACACGATCTCCCGCGGCTCCTCACCCCTCGTGCCGCCCACCGCCCCACCCCACCCGCACCGCCGTCCGGCCCCCTCACCCCGTGGACCGCCGGGCGGCCCGTTTCCCCGCCACCGCGGGGATGATCCGGGAGTACCGCCGTGGCCATCTCCGTCTTCGATCTCTTCTCGATCGGCATCGGGCCGTCCAGTTCCCACACCGTGGGCCCGATGCGGGCCGCACGCATGTTCGTCCGGCGGCTGAAGCGGGAGGGACTGCTGGACGAGACGGCGTCCGTCCGCGCCGAACTGTTCGGCTCCCTCGGCGCCACCGGCCACGGCCACGGCACCCCCAAGGCCGTGCTGCTCGGCCTGGAGGGCCACTCGCCCCGCACGGTGGACGTGGAGCGGGCCGACGACGAGATCGCCCGCATCCGCTCCACGCGGCGGCTGCGGCTCCTGGCCGCCGAGGCCGGGGACGCCCACGAGATCGGCTTCGACGAGTCCTCCCAGCTCGTCCTGCACCGGCGCCGCTCGCTCCCGTACCACGCCAACGGCATGACGCTCACCGCCGCGGACACCGGGGGCCGGGCCCTGCTGGAGAAGACGTACTACTCCGTCGGCGGCGGCTTCGTCGTGGACGAGGACGCGGTGGGCGAGGACCGGATCAAGCCGGACGACACCGTCCTCAAGTACCCCTTCCGCACCGGCGACGAACTGCTGCGCCTCGCGCGCGAGACCGGCCTGTCCATCGCCGCCCTCATGATGGAGAACGAGAAGGCCTGGCGGACGGAGGAGGAGATCCGCGCGGGCCTGCTGGAGATCTGGCGGGTCATGCGGGCCTGCGTGGACCGCGGCCTGTCCCGGGAGGGCATCCTGCCCGGCGGCCTCAAGGTCCGCCGCCGCGCCGCCAACTCGGCCCGCCAGCTCCGCGCCGAGGGCGACGCGGAGGCCCGGGCCATGGAGTGGATCACCCTCTACGCGATGGCGGTCAACGAGGAGAACGCCGCGGGCGGGCGCGTCGTCACCGCCCCGACCAACGGCGCGGCGGGCATCATCCCGGCCGTCCTGCACTACTACACGCGGTTCGTGCCGGGCGCCGACGACGAGGGTGTCGTCCGCTTCCTGCTGGCCGCCGGGGCCATCGGGATGCTCTTCAAGGAGAACGCCTCGATCTCCGGCGCGGAGGTCGGCTGCCAGGGCGAGGTCGGATCGGCCTGCTCGATGGCCGCGGGCGGCCTCGCGGAGGTCCTGGGCGGCAGCCCGGAGCAGGTCGAGAACGCCGCCGAGATCGGCATGGAGCACAACCTCGGCCTGACCTGCGACCCGGTCGGCGGCCTCGTCCAGATCCCGTGCATCGAGCGGAACGGCATGGCCGCCGTGAAGGCGGTCACGGCGGCCCGCATGGCCCTGCGGGGCGACGGCCGCCACCACGTCTCCCTGGACAAGGTCATCAAGACCATGAAGGACACCGGCGCCGACATGAAGGTCAAGTACAAGGAGACCGCCCGGGGCGGCCTGGCGGTGAACGTCATCGAGTGCTGAGGAGTCGGCCCCGACCGGCGCGCCCGAAACCCGCCACCGGTAAGCCCCCTGCCTCCGGCCACAGTTCGGCGCCGAGGGGCCCAGTACACCACTCATGTATCAAATCGCCCCCCTCAACAATTGGCAGGGGTACACTTTGATACATGAACCCCGCAGCAGGTCCGCGCTGCCAACAACGGCTGGCGACGCTCCCTCCCACCTTCACGACCGCCCAGGCACGCCAGGCATTGCTCTCGTCCCGCGACCTGGCGTCCTTGGTCACGGACGGAGATGTGGACGAGCTCACGCGTGGCGTCTATCGGCGGGCGGACGCACCGGAGACCGCTCACACGGACCTCCTGGCCGTTTGCAGACGGGCGCCTCGCGCTGTCGTATGTGGGGAGTCAGCCCTGGCTCTCCATGAGCTGATCGACGACATCCCCAGTGCGGTACACATCGCAGTCCCACGCGGCTCACGCCGTCCCGCCATCTCTTACCCCCCGACCGTGGTGGCGCAGTACTCGGCGGAGACCTTCGATCTTGGCGTCGAACCCTTCGAGGCTGCTCCGGGAGAGGTCATCCCCACGTACAGTGCCGCCCGCAGTGTCGTCGACGCGATGCGCCACCGCGGCAGGATCGGCGAGAGCCTGGCCCTGTCCGCACTCGGCCGTTACGTGCGGCGCAGTGGGCGGAGCGGAGTCGGCGAGCTCCAGCACATCGCCCGTGAACTGGGCGCGCTCTCCGTGATCCGCCCCGCAGTAGAGGCGGTGCTCGCCTGATGGTCAATCCGACCCGCGACACCGCCGCTGGCCGCGTCTACAACGACCTGCGCAACCTGGCTCGCCGCAGCGGCCGTTCCACGGATGAGGTCATGGTCGAGTACGTACTCGAACGCTTTCTCTACCGCCTGGCGACGTCTCCACTCGGCGGCAAGCACTTCGTCCTCAAGGGCGGTCTCCTGCTTGCCCAGTTCGGCGCCCGCCGGATGACCCGCGACATCGACATCCTCGGCCGCGCGTTCCCCGGCGAGGAAACCGAGATCATCCGACGGATCGCCGCCATCGCTGCCACAGAGGTCGACGACGGCGTGGCGTTCGACTGCAGCACACTCAAGACTGTGCCCATCCGGGAGGAGGACGAGTACCACGGTCTGCGGCTGTCCATGGCCGCTTCGATCGCCCGGGCACGTCTCAAGCTCCAACTGGACGTCAGCTTCGGCGACCCCGTCACCCCGGGTCCTCGGACCATCGACTACCCCCAGCAGCTCGCTCCGGGGAGTTTCCAGCTTTTCGGCTACCCGCTCACCACCGTCATCGCCGAGAAGCTCTCGACTGCGATCTCGCTCGGCGACCTCAACACCCGCGACCGGGACTACGCGGATCTCTATCGTCTGCTGACCCTGAACAACCTCGACGGCGAGGAACTCGCCACGGCACTGACCGCCACGGCCGCGCACCGCGGTATCGAGCTGAGACCGCTCAGCTCCGTGATCACCGGACTCGCTGAGCGCCGCCAGTCCTCATACGCCGCTTGGCGCCGTCGGCAGAAGCCGTCCCAGGGCGGATATCCGGAACACTTCACCGATGTGGTCAACCTCGTCGTCGCCTTCGCGGACCCCCTCCTCACGGGTACGGTCATCACAGGCTCCTGGAACAGCTCAGCCACCATGTGGGTGTGATCCTGTGAATGCGCGCGGCGCTGCGACGTCCCGTTGCCCAAGCGGCTGCTCCCGGGGGTTCTCCGCCGGCCGGCAGGGCCGGACCTCGGCTGTGAGCCGGTCCATCGCCGCCTGCTTCTCCTCAGCCGACCGCATCGGCAGGCCGGCCGCCTCCCGCCGCTCCCGCGCGCGGCGCTTCGTCTCCTCCCAGCCCACGGTGGTCATGAGTACTCCCTGGTCTCGGGTGTGTGCAGACGCGCCTTGTACCGCTTCTCGGCAAGCGGGATGTCACAGTCTTGAGGCGACCGCCGGCCTGCCGGCGGAGAGTCCGAGCGCTGACCTCCGCACCAGTGACCGTTCGCACAACGGGCCGAGAGGGCCGCGGTGAGCGGCTACGATCACGGGCACCGCTGCCGACGCCTGGAGTGCCCGTCTTGTCCGAACCGCGCCTGGGTGTCGCCATCGTGACCATGGGGAACCGCCCCCGGGAGCTGGACGCCCTCCTGGCATCCGTGGCCAAGCAGGACGTGGCTCCGGTCCGTCTCGTCGTCGTGGGCAACGGCACGCCACTCCCGGAGTTCCCCGCTTACCCGGGCGAGGTGACCGCCGTCGAACTCGACGAGAACCTCGGCTGCCCCGGGGGCCGGAACGTCGCCCTGCGCCGGCTGCGGGAGTTCGGCGACGTGGACGTCGCCGTCGAGCTGGACGACGACGGGCTACTGGTCGACCCCGGTGTCTTCCGCACGGTGCGCGACCTGTTCGCCGCCGACCCCCGCCTCGGCATCATCGGCTTCCGCATCGCCGACGAGACCGGCGAGACCCAGCGCCGCCACGTCCCCCGGCTGCGGGCCGGTGATCCGATGCGCGGCGGCCCGGTGACCGCGTTCCTCGGCGGCGGCCACGCCTTCTCGATGCGCATGCTGGCGGAGACCGGCGACTGGCCCGCGGAGTTCTTCTTCACCCACGAGGAGACGGACCTCGCCTGGCGCGCCCTCGACGCCGGCTGGACGATCCGCTACGAGCCGGAGCTGCTGCTCCAGCACCCGAAGACCTCCCCGGCCCGGCACGCGGTCTACTACCGGATGACCGCCCGCAACCGCGTCTGGCTCGCCCGTCGCCGGCTGCCGCTTCCGCTGATCCCCGTCTACCTGGGCGTCTGGACGCTGCTCACCCTGGCCCGCACCCGCTCAGCGGCCGGGCTGCGGGCCTGGGCGGCCGGCTTTCTGGAGGGCTGGCGCACCCCGTGCGGCGAGCGGCGCCCGATGCGCTGGCGCACCGTCCGGCTGATGACCCGGCTGGGCCGTCCGCCGGTCCTCTGAGGCAGCCGTATCCCGGCGCGACGTCACCGGGATGAACGCCGAGCGATGCGCTCCCGGCGGGCCCGTCGCGGCGCGGCTTCCGCGCGACGGGGTGCGCCAACACCCCTGGCGACGTGGCCCTTTGCCATCACCGCCCGGCCCGTCATAGCGTTCGAAGCTGCTCGAACGACGGTCCGACGGGGGATGGACATGACCGAACACGTTCCAGTGGCCGCGGGGGCGGACGCGGAAGCGGACGCGCGCCGACGGCGGCGGCGCGAGGGGAACACGCTGCTCGCGGCCATGCTGACCAATGGCCCGAACGAACTCATCGATTTCGTCCTGCCGTTGTGGGCCGGGGCGGCCATCGGGCTGAGCGCCACCGAGGTCGGCGTGCTGCTGGCCGTCGAGATGGTCTTGTCGATGGTCTTCCGGCCGGTCGCCGGTGTGCTGGCCGACACGTTCGAGCGCCGGTACGTGGCCGCGGCGGGAGCCGCGCTCTACGGCGTCTCGGCCGCCGGCTACGCCCTCGCGCAGAGTGCCCCCGTCGCCTACGCGGCCGCCGCCGTCGGCGGTGTGGGGGGCGCGCTGCTGTGGGTGAGCGTCCGGGCGATCATCAGCGAACGGCTCGCGGAGGACTCCGCTGTCTTCCCCCGGCTGCTGTCCTCCCAGGAGACCGGCGCCTGGGTGGCGTTCATCGCCGGTATGACGCTGATCGGCCTCATCGACTACACCGGGGTCTTCCTCGCCTGCGCGGCGGCGTGCGCGGCGGCCGCGGTGCTGCTGCTGGTCTCGCCCCGGCGGCCCGGGCACCCGAGGGCCGGCGCGGACGGAGAGACGGCGGAGGGAGAAGTGGCGGAGGGCACGGCCGCGGCGGGTCTCGGCGCCGTGGGACGCAAGCTGCGGCCCATGCTGCTCGCCGTGGTGCTGACGATGACGGCCGAGTCCGCCGTCTCCCTGCTGCTGCTCCTGCACCTGCAGCGCGGCTTCGACCTGGAAATCGGCGAGATCGCCTTCGTGTTCCTGCCCGGCGCCATCGCCATGAGCGTCGCCGCCGAACACCTGCACAGGTATGTGGTGCGGTTCGGCCGCTCCCGGGTGCTCATGGCCGCCTCGCTCTCCAGCGCGGGCTTCGCCATCGGGCTGGCGTGGGCGCCCAGTCCCCTCGTGATCGCGGGACTGTGGATCCTCAGCGGGCTGGCCTGGGCGGCCGTCATCCCGATCGGGCAGGCGGTGATCGCCGAGGCGTCGGGCGAACAGGCCGGGCGCGGGATGGGGGTGTACGAATCGGCGCGCCTGCTGGGGGCCCTGACCGGGTCGCTGGCGGCGGGCGTGCTCTACGACAGCGCCGACTGGGCCGCCGCCTGCCTCGTCGCGGCGGTGCCCCTGCTGGCGGGCGCGGTGGTCGTGCCGCGCGCCGTGCGGAGGCTCGGGGTCGCGGATGTCCCGCCCCCGGCGCCGGAGCGGCCGGGACGGCCGGAGAAGCCGCAGGCGTCGGCAGCGGCGGACGGTGCGTCCGGAGCGGAGAGCCGGGCGGAGACGGACACCGGGACGACGGCGGCGGCGACGACGCGGAAACCCCAGCAGAAGGAGAACCAGCAGAAGGAGAAGGGGAAGCAGAAGACCCCCCGGCAGATCCGGCGCGAACTCGGCCTGCACGCCGCGCTGTTCGCGGCGGCCCAGCTCGTCCTGCTCGTCGTCGGCCTGTCCTGGCTGAAGGACCTGCTCACCGGGGACTTCGGCGAACTGCTGCTCAGCGGCGGCAGAGTGCAGGGCTCGCCCGTCACCGGCCTGCTCTACGGCGCGGGCCGGCTGTGGACGTTCATCCTGATCGGCGACGCCCTCTGGCAGGGCGGCAAGCTTCTCCTCCTGGCGCTCCGCCGCCCCTCCCCGGAAAGCCCGTCCCGCCCCTCCGGGGACTGAGCCCGGCCGGGGGCGGGACCGTGGTCACCTGTTGCCGCTGAAGGCCAACTGGGCCCCGATGCCGACGAACGCGGCGGCGAAGGTGCGACGCATCCAGGCAAGCACCTTCGGACGAGTGATCACATGGTCCCGGACGGCCGCGGCGAAGAGCCCGTACAGGACGAAGACCACGAACGTCATCACCATGAACACCGCGCTCAGTTCCAGCATGTGCGGAAGGGTGTTCGCCGCGTTCACCGGAACGAACTGCGGCAGGAACGCCAGGAAGAAGATGGACAGTTTGGGGTTGAGGACGTTGATGAGCACGGCCGTGCCCGTGGTGCGCAGCGCCGACCGCTTCTCCTCCCCCGGCTCGGCCGGGGTGAGCGTGCCCCGCTCCCGCAAGGTCTTCCAGGCCATGTAGAGGAGGTAGGCCACTCCCAGGTACTTGAAGGTCTGGAAGACGACCGCGCTGGTGTGCAGGATCGCGGCCAGCCCGGCGACCGCGGCCGCGAGATGGGGCACGATCCCGAGCGTGCAGCCGAAGGCGGCCACCACGCTCTGGCGGAAGCCCCGGTACAGCCCGGTGGCGATGGTGTAGAGCGCCCCCGTGCCGGGTGACACCACGATGACGAACGACGTGATCAGGAATTCGGGACTCATCGGCACACGCCTCGTTTCTCCGGAGGGCCACGGCGGATGACGGCCGTCCCGCGCGGGGATTCGCGTCTCCGGGCGGCTGGGCACCACGCAGGCTACCGACCGCTTGCCCCCGGTCGGACCATCACCGCGTAACAGAAAAGGCGGATTCCGGACGGTCCCGGCCCGGGAGCCGGGGCCGGAACGGTCAGGCGGGCGGAGGCGGCGGGATCGGGTCCGCACCCGCGCCGCCGGCCGACGGGGGCGGGTGCGGGGTCCCCAAGGTGACGGAACCGTGGAAGTCCCGGCCTTGGATGACGGCTCCGTGCACGGTGGCGCCCCGGATCTCGTTGTGCACCGCGGTCTCAGGGTGTCCGGCCGGGGCCAGTTCGTCCAGGAGCCGCCGGAGCGTCGCGGCGGCCTCCGGGTCGGCGTGCAGCAGCGCCCGCAGCCGCATCCGCCACATCGCCTCGATCCCGGCAGCCACCGTCCCGTCCCCGTCGGCCCGGGCCTCCTCCAACTCCTGCCGTGACGACTCCAGTTCCTCCTCCATGGAGGTCGTCACGGAGGAACCGGGCGGGTCAGGTGGCCCGGTCCGTCCGAGCAGCGCCGCCACCCGTGTCTTCGTCTGGGCCCAGGCGTCGGTCACCATGGCTCCCACCAGGGCGGCGGCTCCGGAAGCGGCCAGGGCGGCAAGTTCGGGTTCCATCGGTCTCCCCTCCAGCGCGTACACCGAGAGTCCCACACCGGGGGAAACCGGACTGTTTCACAACAGACCCCGGCTGCTCCCGAGCCTCCCGCGCCGGGATCGGTCACTCCCCTGAGCAGGGCGAACCGGGTTCCGGCCGGGGGCACGGCTGCAGACGGCTCCGGTGTACATACGCAGAACTCGCCGCGCGAGGTCCGCCGACAGGACTGATTTCCCTGCGAACGCGCCAGGATCAGAGGAGGAGTTGCCGGCGGACGGCCGATGACGGGGGGCGTCATGACGGGCAGAGGGCTGGGGCGGCACCACGGCGAAGGCTCGGAGGCCGAAGACGCCCGGAGTACCGGGAACGCCGGTGTGCGGAACGATCTCGGGGGAACGGTCCACGGACCGAGCGTGCAGGTCGGTGCCGTCCACGGCGACATCCGCCTGCTCGGCGCTCCGTCCGGGAGCACCAGCCCTCCCCGGCAACTGCCGCCGGTGAGCCGGGTGGCGAACCGGGAGAGCGAGTTGAGGGCCCTGGACCGGTTCAGGGAGCGGGCCATACGCGGCGAGGGGCCCACGGCCGTGACGATCTCCGGGCTGGGAGGGGTCGGCAAGACCGCCCTGGCGCTGCACTGGCTGCACGGCATCCGTTCGACGGTGCCGGACGGCCAGCTCTTCGCCGGGCTGGGGGCGCAGTCGCCGGACGGCCCGGCCCACCCCGGAACGGTGCTGGGCATGTTCCTGCGGGCCCTGGGTGTGCCCGCCGAGGGCGTTCCCGCGGAGACGGAGGAGAGACTCGGGCTCTACCGTTCCCTCACCGCCGGCCGGCGGCTGGCGGTGCTGCTGGACGATGCGGTTTCTGCGGCGCAGGTACGGCCGCTGCTGCCGAGTGGGACCTGCCTCGCGGTGGTGACGAGCCGCTGGCGGCTTCCGGGCCTCTCGGTGGACGGCTGTCTTTCCATGGGTCTCGACCCGCTGGGGGCGGACGCCGCTGTCGAACTGCTGGCGTCCACCCTGGGCGACGGGCGGGTGAGGGACGAACCGGCCGAGGCCCGGGCCCTGGCGGGGCTCTGCGCCGGGCTGCCTCTGGCCGTCCGCGTGGTGGGCGCCCGCCTCGCCGCCCGCCCCGGACGCCCGCTCCGGGCCATGGTGCGGGCTCTGTCGGACGAGCACAGCCGATTGGACGCCATGACCATTGAGGACGACCACAGCGTGCGCGCCGCTCTCGATCTGTCCCACCGGGCCCTGACCGGTCCGGCCGCACGCCTGTACCGGCTGCTCGCTCTGCATCCCGGCGCGGACTTCGGTGTGAACGCGGCCCGTGCCCTCTCCGCCGGCCCGCCCGGCGAGGCCCCGGCTGGTGACATCCTGGACCTTCTCGACCAACTGCTCGACGCGAACCTGCTGTTCGGGACCGGTGAGGAGCGCTACCGCCTGCACGATCTGGTGCGGCTGCACGCCCGTGGCCTGTTGGAGACCGAGCACGAGCCGGAGGACCGGGAACGGGCGCTGCGACGGCTCCTCGACCACTACCTCGCCTCGGCCACCGCGGCCGAATGCGTGCTCGACCCGCATCACCGCTCGCTGCCGCGGACCTACGGACCGGGCCAGCCGGTCGCCGAGGACTTCCACGGGGACCCGCGGGCCGCCCTGGACTGGCTGGAGCGCGAACACGGCAATCTGATGGCCGCCATCGGGCTCGCGCGCAAGGCGGACGTACCGGCGGTCGCTTGGCAGCTGGCTGACGCGATGTGGCCGCTGTTCACCCGGCGGAAGCACTACGAGTCCTGGCGGGCGGCCCACCGGGAAGGGCTTGCCGCGGCCCGGACCTGCGGGGACCGGGCGGCCCAGTGCCGGATGCTCACCTCGGGCGGGCTGGGGGAGCTCGACACCGGCGGGCACGCCCGCGCGTTGGAGATGTTCAACGAGGCCGCACGGCTGTTCCGCGAGAGCGGCGACGCCCTGGGGCACGCCCGCACACTCAACTACCGGGGGCTGGCCTGTCTCGGACTTGGCCGACTCGACGAAGCGGCCGGATTCTTCCGGCGCGCCGCGGAGGAGTGCCCGCGGCACGGCGACCGCCGCGCCGGGGGCCTGGCGTCTCTCAACCTCGCCGACACGTCCCTGAGAAGAGGGGATTCCGAGCCCGCGGTCACTCATGCCTCCCGCGCGCACGAAGTCCTGGCGGAGGAAGGCGACCCGTACAACGCGGCCCGTGCGGGCATCCTGCTCGGCCGCGCGCTCACAGGGCTCGGCCGGGCGGAGGAAGCCGGGGAACGTCTGCGCCGGGCGGTCGCCGCACTGCGCGAGAGCCAGGCCGGTTACGAACTGGCGCGTGCGCTGGAGGCACTGGGAGAGCTCGCGGAACACCTCGGACAGAACGGTACGGCCCGCAGCCGCTACGCCGAGGCTCTGGAGCACTACGACAGGCTCGCGGTTCCGGCCGCCGGCGCCCTGCGCGCGCGGTTGGGTCGGCTCGGCGGCCCGCCCTCCGGCCCGTAGCATCACCGGCGGGAGGGGCAGGACTGGCCTCCCGAACGAGACCGGCCCGCCCCTCCGCCGGAGAGGGGTGGGCCGATCGGGACGCCGGCCGCCCGGTGCCGGCAGCCGGAACCCCGACCGGCCGGCTCCGGTACCCGGGTCGACCGCTCAGTGGCGGACGAGCCGCAGAGTCTGCCGCCACGCCACAACGCCCGCCGCGCCCAGCGGTGGTGTGGCGAGTTCGGACAGCTGGACGGTCGCCGGGAGCAGGTCCGGCAGCGGTACTCCGGCGGTCAGCCAGGCATGCAGTACGGACCCCCACAGCGGCCGGACCGCCCGCGCCGGACCCGCTGCCGCCACGGAGGCCACGTGCACGCGGATCACGGCCTCTCCGGTACGGAGCAGTACCCGGCCGTCCGCACCGCCGTGTACCAGGACCACGAGGGCGCCCGGATTGCGGCGTCCCAGCAGCTCAGCCCACGCCATGGCACGGCACGGGTCCCACCCGGAGCGGAGCCGCGCCGTGAGTACGTCGGCGAGCCCCGCGAGAGCCGCCGGTCCCGTGCGTCCGGCGCGCCCGGGGACGCCTGTGGGCCGGCCGGTCAGGGAGACCCGCAGATGCCGGTCAGTACCCGCTGCCCTGGGCTCCTGCCCCGTGACGGCGATCCGCTCCACGACTGCCGCGCCGGGTCCCGGGTATGGCTCCTCCCCCAACGGCACGGCGAGGGCGGCCGGGCCGGGGCGTCCGTCGGGAATGAGCAGTGCCAGCAGTCCCTTGCGGCCGGGGGCCGCCGAGGGAAGGCCGCTTGTGACCGCCCCTTGCCGCAGCCGGGTCACAGCGCACCGATCCCGTCGTCGCACTCGCGCACGAGTTCCGGTCTGCGCGCGGTTTGTGTGTCCGGATGGCCCGACGGCGCGCGGAGCCGCAGTTTGCGGTAGAGCAGGGCCCGCATGTGCACTCCGAAGCGCCCGGGCTCCGAGGTGATCCTGCCGGCCACTCGCGCGTAGTCCTCCTGCCGGTATTCCGCGAGGCTCCTCGCCAGTTGCCTGCGCACCGGCTGGGACTGATTGATCCGGTGCGCGAAAAGGCTCAGCTCGGCGACCGGGGAGCCGGGATCGACATCGGCCTCGGGACAGCCGTCCATGAGGACGGGCACTCCGGTCGCGGTGCCGTACAGGGCCATTGACCCGTGGTCGCTGACGATGTAGTCGGCGGCCACCAGCACCCCGGTCCAGTCCGCGTGCTGGCTCACCAGCGCCAGGCCGGCCCGGCGCAGGTCGGCGAGCCAGGTCCGGATCTGCCACTCCCCGTGCGCATTCCAGGCATTGGGGTGCAGCAGCAGCGCCGGCCGGCAGTCGTGCCGGGGCAGTTCCCGCACCAGGCGCTGTATGAGTCTCGGTGACCGGGCCATCAGGGAGTTCGGGCCCCAGGTCGATGAGACGACGACCAGTCGCTGCCGCGACTCCACCCCCATCGCCGTCCGGTACAGAGCCCGCAACGGTGTGCTCGCCTTGATCCGGTCGTAGCAGGGGTCACCCACCACTTCGGCCACGGGCAGTGCCTCCGGGCAGTGCCGGCCCAGGCGCACCAGGTCCTCCCGGTGCGCCAGGACAATCGTGTCGGGCACGACGGCGCCGTCCCGCACCAGCCACTGGCGGCTCAGGCCGTAGACGCCGCGGTCCGCGACGGCGCGTGCGGAGCGGCCGCCCGCGATCAGCTTGTTGTGGCCCGCGCCGTGGGGCAGCACCACCACGGGCGCATGCAGTTCGTGCAGTCCTTCGTGCCCGGAGGCGAGCGCCAGGTTGAAGGCCGTCTGCACTGCCTGCCGCCACGGCAGGACGACGGCCTTGAGCCCGTCGAGGAACTCGGCCACCCCGTTGCTGAACACGTCCGGTGCCATGGTGAAGACGATTTGCACACGCGGGTCCCCCTCCAGCAGGCGGGCGACCTCCAGCAGCCGCTGGCCGGTGGTGACGGTGTGCACCACGATCAGGACCCGCTTGGTGCTTCTCCAGGTGGCCCAGCGCGCCGCGTCCAGGCGCATGGGCACGTGGTGCCACTCGGAATCGGACAGGAAACTCATCTGTTCTCCCCCCGTGAGCCGTCGCCGCCGGGGCCGGGATGCCCGGCGGCGCAACGCACTTGCCGCCGTCCGCGCCTTTGCGGTCGGTGACGGGTGGCTGCCCGGGCCGGTGGACGAATGCCTTGCGGAACGCTTGCGGCACGGCTGCGGTGGCAGGGCTCGTTTCTCCGGAGCGCGAACGCGACCCTCTGCTCCCTTGTGCGCCCTCCCCCTGAACCTGACTCTGTGCAACCGTTTACTCGTGGCGCAAGCCGTCACGTCATGGGGAAGGGACGACGACCGGCTGGGGGGTCGCTCGTGGAGTTCCGCATGCTCGGACCACTCGAACTGTGGCGCGACGGCAAGCGGTTGCCGCTCGGACCGCCCAAGGAGCGCTGTCTTCTGGCCCTGCTGCTGTACGCCGCAGGCCGGCCCGTGCCGGCGGACCGGCTCCTGGACCGGATCTGGGACGGAGAGCCGCCGCCCTCGGGCGCGGCTGCCCTCCAGCCGCTGGTGTCCCGGCTCAGGACACGGCTCCGCCCCGTCCTCGGTGAACGGGCCGAACTCCCCCACCTCTCGCGCACCTACCGGCTGGACGTCCCGGAGGAGTCCGTCGACCTCCACCGTTCACGACGGCTGGAGAGACGGGCCAGGCAGCTGGCCCGGCAGGGGGCCGCCGGGGAGGCGGCCGGCCTGCTCCGCGAGGCCGAGGCCCTGTGGCGGGGTGAGCCCTTCGCCGAGTTCCCCGGCGAGCGGACGGCCTCGCTCCGCCAACGGCTCGGCGAGGAGCACCGCGCCCTCCGGGAATTCCGCATCGGGCTGGAGCTGGACCAAGGCCGTCACCACGAACTCATTGGCGAGCTACGGGAAATGACCGACGAGCACCCGACCTCGGAGGGTGTCCACGGTCAACTCATGCGCGCGCTGTACCGCTGCGGCCGCCACACCGAGGCGCTGGCGGTCTACCACCGCCTGCGGCACCGGCTCCACCGCAAGAGCGGGCTGCCGCCCTTACCGGAGTTGCAGCGCCTGCACCAGCAGATCCTCGAACACGACTCCGCCTCCCTCGCCCCGCCCGCAGCCCCCACGCCCTCCGAACGGGCGGCACCACGGGCAACGGCACCAGCCCCGGTGACAGCGGCACTGCGCTGCCCCGACACCCTGCTCCGCGACATCCCCACCTTCACCGGCCGCCGCGACGAACTCCGCGTACTCCTGGCAGAGAACGATCCGGACACCACGGCGCTCCCCGTGACCGTGGTCCACGGCCTCGCCGGGGTCGGGAAGACCGCGCTGGCCACGCATGCGGCTCACCGGATGAAGGAACGCTATCCGGACGGCCGTTACCACATCGACCTGCGCTCGCACGGACCGCAACCGGCCGGCCTCTCGGAGGTACTGGCGTCCCTGCTGCTGGAGAACGGCATGGACCCGGAGAACCTGGGCGGCGGGCTCGCCGAGCGGGCCGCGCTGTGGCGCAGTCAGATGGCGGACCGCAGGGCGCTCCTGCTGATCGACGACGCCGAGAACTCCGCACAGGTGCGTCCCCTGCTGCCCGGCTCGCCCACCTGCCGTGTCATCGTCACCAGCAGACACCGCCTCACCGATCTGGAAGGTGCGGGCTGGCTGGCGCTCGACGTCCCCACACAGGCCGAGGCGACCGCCCTCTTCGCCCGCGTCACCGGATCGGCCGGGGCCTCGGACAACGACGCCGTGCGCCGGGTCGTGGATCTCTGCGGCCGCCACCCCCTCGCCGTGGGCATGGCCGCCGCCCAGCTCCGCCACCGGGAACCTCTGCAGGCCGAAGACCTCGCGGACCGGCTGGCGGGGACGGATCCGCTGGACGAGACCGACGGCGTCCCGGCGGTGGGGAACGCCTTCCGGATGTCCTACGCGGAACTCGGCTCCACCACCCGGGAGGCCTTCCGCCTCCTGGCCCTGCACCCCGGCCCCGACCTGACCGAGCACGCGGCCGCGGCCGTGTGCGGGGCGGCACCGGCTGCAGTCCGCAGGTGCCTGCGCGAGCTCACCGACTGCCACCTGCTGGAGGAGCCGCTGCCCGACCGCTACCGGTTCCACGACCTCGTA
This sequence comes from Streptomyces albus subsp. albus, assembly GCF_000719865.1. Taxonomy (GTDB): domain Bacteria; phylum Actinomycetota; class Actinomycetes; order Streptomycetales; family Streptomycetaceae; genus Streptomyces; species Streptomyces albus_E. The sequence goes on along the minus strand of NZ_JOID01000020.1, from coordinate 17,423 downwards.
CGGAACTTCGCCCGCGGCTTGGGCCGGAGTTCCGACTCCTCCGCCGCCCGGGAGGCGGCACTGCTGCGGCTGCTGGACTACTTCCTGACGGTGGCCGACCGCGCCGACCGTCTCGCCCATCCCGCCCGCCGGAGGATGGACATCCGGCCCGGGAATCCCCCGCCCGCGGTGCCGGCGCTCGCCGACGCCGACGACGGAGGGAGCTGGCTGGACACCGAGCGCGCGAACCTGCTCGCCGCAGCGGACGCCGCGGCCTTGATGCCAACGGCCCACGCCGGGCTGTTCCCGCACGTCCTGGCCAGGGCGTTCGACACCTGGGGCATGTGGAATGTGGCCATCCGGCTGGCGGACGCGGCCCTCGCCACCTGGAGACGGCGGGGTGACGCCGCTGCCGAGGCGCTGTGCCTGGTGGAACAGGCATCCGCCCTGTGGAACCAAGGCCGCCGCGACGACGCGCTGCACCGCGCCGAACAGGCCCTGGCCATGAGCCGGCAAACGGAGGACCGCTGGGTTCTGGCCGAAGCACTCACAACCATGGGCCGCGCCCACCATTTCGCGGGCCGCCGAGAGGAGGGGGACCGCTGCCTTGACGAGGCGCTGGTACTCCACCGGGCCGAGGGCAACCGCAGAGGCGAGGCCGAGTCGCTCAACATCCGCGGGGTCGCGAGGGGTGTGGACGGCCAGCACGCTGCAGCGGTCCGGCACTTCCGAGCGGTACTGGACATCGAGAAGGCGATCGAAAATCGCTACGGCCAGACCAAGGCCCTCAACAACCTCGGCGAAATCCACTACCGCCGAGGCCGCCACGGAGAAGCGCTCGACTACTACCAGCAGGCACTCGCTCTGGCTCGCAGCGCAGGAGGACGGCAGCAACTGGCCAACCTGTATCACAACCTCGGCTGCGTCCATGACGCGCTGGGGGACACCGAGCGCGCCTTCGCGTATCTCTTCAAGGCCCTGCACAGTTGCCGAACGATTCCCGACCCGCGGTGCGAGGCGGAGTACCTGGTCGGACTCGGCAGGGCGTACCGGAACTCAGGACGGCACGAGGAGGCGTTGGCCCACTTCGAGCGAGCGGAACGGCTGGCCCGCGAGACGGGGAATCACGATGGCCTGCGTGCGGCGCTGAACGCGCTCACCGAAGCCCGGACCGCCGCGTCACGTCCAGGGCACCAACACTGAGACGCGGCAGCCACCGGCCCGAGGCGTCACCACATGAAGATGAACGGAACGGCCTGGGCTGCAGTGAACGCAAAAGCAAACATATGGGATCCGTGCTCCGTGCAGATCGGTTCGCGTGACCGATGTCCAGTCCCGCTCGCCGCACCGAGTTTCCGTGGCGGGCACTGGGCACAACGAAGAACATCGGCTCAACACACGTAGGGACAAGGTGGATTCGCCGCTTCCATGGACCAGCGGGAACCGCGGGCTGATCATAGCCCGCCCCTGCCGCTCCCGTACAAAACGCGCTTGTACGTAAAGAATCCCTTGCTCTTCCGCAAGATTTCCGCTAGCAAAACCCAGCCAGCTGGGTCGGAACCTGCAGGGCGGGAGGAATGAGTCCCACGGCCGGTCCGGGAAAGCGGGGAGGCGGCACGGTGCCGCCGGGTAATGCACCGGCTCGCGCCCGGGCCCCCCGCATCGGGCCGTGCTCCCCTCCCGCGCTGTAGAGTCAACGCCTATGTCGAAGCCCGATGATCTGCTGGTTGACATCGCCACCACCGTGGAGTCCGAGCAGAGCAATCAGATGTCACTCACCGTCGTTGTTCCCGGAGCCGTCATCACCGGACGCCTCGCCCCCGAAGCGGTGTGGCGCCAGCGGGTGGCCGAGGTACTGGGAGGCTCGGACCGGCTGTCGCCGTTCTCGGCCATCTTCACCGCGGACGGCGACCGCAAGCGCAGCGAGCCGCCCACCCATCTGCACCTCCATGTCGCCCGGATCCTCCAGGGCAACGTGGGCATTCCCGAGACCGGCGGGATGTACCGGATCGCCATCAAGGACGTGAGCGCCTGGACGGTCGGGGACTTCAGCTACTTCGAGCAGTAGGCCCCGCCCGCCCCCGGCCGCCCGCGTCACCGGTCCCCGCACGGCCCGTGCCCCGGGCGGCCTCCGGGCCGCGTCCGCCCCGCGCCCCCGTGCCCGGGGGTCACAGCCCGGGCACGGCACCGGCAAAGCCATTCGTCACCGCACATACGACAGCCCCGGCAGCGGTCCTTCGCTGCCGGGGCTCCCCGTGTGCCCGGAAGGCACCGTGCGCCGTTGGGACGCCGGTGCCTTGCGGGGACGTCACACGGAACGCCGTGCGGTGCCGGGTGTCACGCGGCGCTGCGGCGGGCCGGCCGCCGGCGGGCCGCGTCGCCGCCCGCCTGCCGGTCCGCGGAGGCCCGGCGCGAGCGGGACGGGCCGCCGCGCCGCCCGCGGCCCGACGAGGCGCCGCGTTCCTGCCGCTCCGCCGCCGGCGTGGTGATGACCACGGGGATGCCCGAGGGTGCCTGCGCGCCGGTGATCCGGGTGAGCTCGGCATCGCCGGAACGCACCTGGGTGGTCTGCGGGGTGATGCCCGCCAGGGTCATCAGCCGGGTCATCTCCCGGCGCTGGTTCGGCAGGACGAGGGTGACGACGCTGCCGGACTCCCCGGCCCGCGCGGTGCGTCCGCCGCGGTGGAGGTAGTCCTTGTGGTCGGTCGGCGGGTCCACGTTGACGACGAGGTCGAGGTTGTCGACGTGGATGCCGCGCGCCGCGACGTTGGTGGCGACCAGCACGGTGACGTGCCCGGTCTTGAACCGTCCGAGCGTCCGGGTGCGCTGCGGCTGCGACTTGCCGCCGTGCAGGGCGGCCGCCCTGACCCCGCTCTTCAGCAGGTGGTCGGTGAGCTTGTCCACGGCGTGCTTGGTGTCCAGGAACATGATCACCCGGCCGTCGCGGGCCGCGATCTCGGTCGTCGTGGCGTACTTGTCGGCGCCGTGGACGTGCAGCAGGTGGTGCTCCATGGTGGTCACGGCACCCTGGGACGGGTCGACCGAGTGCACCACCGGGTCGTTCAGGTAGCGGCGCACCAGCAGATCGACGTTGCGGTCGAGGGTGGCCGAGAAGAGCATCCGCTGGCCGCCGGGCAGCACCTGGTCGAGCAGCGCGGTGACCTGCGGCATGAAGCCCATGTCGGCCATCTGGTCGGCCTCGTCCAGCACGGTGATGCCGACCTGGTCCAGCCGGCACTCGCCGCGGTCGATGAGGTCCTTGAGCCGCCCCGGGGTCGCGACGACCACCTCGGTGCCGCCGCGCAGCGCGGACGCCTGGCGTCCGATCGACATACCGCCGACGACGGTGGTGAGCCGCAGCGAGAGGGCCCGGGCGTACGGGGTCAGGGCGTCGGTCACCTGCTGGGCGAGTTCCCGGGTGGGGACGAGGACGAGCGCCAGCGGGCGGCGCGGCTCGGCGCGGCGGCCGACGGCGGCGGTCCGCGTGAGCAGGGCCAGGCCGAAGGCGAGGGTCTTGCCGGAGCCGGTGCGTCCGCGGCCGAGGACGTCGCGTCCGGCCAGGGAGTTCGGCAGGGTCGCGGCCTGGATGGGGAACGGCTGCACCATCCCGAGGCCGGTGAGCGTCTTCAGCACCCCGTCCGGGAGGCCGAGGGCGGCGAAGTCCTCGACGGGCGGAAGCGCCGGGGTGACGGTGACCGGCAGGGCGAACTCTCCCTGCGGGCCGGCGGGGCGGCGGCCGTAGCCGCCGGAACCACCCGGACGGCCGCCGCCCGAACGGCGCGGGCCCTGCCCGCCGGAGCGTCCGCCGCCGTACGGGGCGGAGCCGCCGCCGGTGCGCGGGCGGGAGTAGCGGTCCTGGGTGCGAGCTGTGCGGTTCACGGGAACCTCCTCGACGGGGCACGTATCGAGGAAATCCCGGCAATGGCGGTGAGCCGCACGGGGAATCGCAAGAACGAGCCGTTGAAATACGGAATAACGGCCGGGCCGGGGATATTCCGGCCGGCGCGCTGAAACAGCCGGCGGTATCCGGAACATGACGGCCGGACGGCCGGAAGGTGAAGAAACGGGTGAACGGCGTACGGATCGGCGTACGCGATGCCGCCGGCGCGCGGTGACGAAACACCCTGCCGGCACACCGTGCGATGGCGGAGGAATCCGCGGGGATTCATCCGGTGATACGAGCCGCCGCCTCGCGGCCCGGCCGCCGCCCCCGGGGGGGCGGTCCGGCGGTCGCCGGCCGTCCGGAATCCTGGGCGCGGCGCGCCCTGCCGGCGGGCGGCGGTGTGTGCGGACGGCCCCGGCGGCGGCCGGGCCCGCACGGCAAAACGAGCCACGGCCCGCACCCGGAGGTGCGGGCCGCAGCTCGTCGTCGTGCCGCGCCGGTGTCAGCGTCAGGCGGGAACGATGTTCTCCGCCTGCGGGCCCTTCTGGCCCTGCGTGACGTCGAAGCTCACCTTCTGGCCTTCCTGAAGCTCACGGAAGCCCTGGGCGGCGATGTTCGAGTAGTGGGCGAAGACGTCGGCGCCGCCGCCGTCCTGCTCAATGAAGCCGAAGCCCTTTTCCGAGTTGAACCACTTCACGGTGCCAGTAGCCATAATTTTTTCTCCATTCGGGGCAGTGCCCGGAGGTCCACACTGCGTGAGCCTCCGCGTCGCCGCAATGATTGCCCCGTCCGGAAAACCTCTCCGGAAATACAAAAGTGCTCCCGGGCCGGAGCCGGCGGGGGCACTTGAAGTCTCTGGGAACCACAACTGCAACTGAGATCGACAGTAGCACGGATACGGCGGCTGTGAAGCCCGGAGCAACGGCCGTCACACCGTCCCGAATAAATCCCCGCCCGCAATACCGAAAATTCTTCAGGCGCGGTGGGAGATTTCCTCTCCCGGTGGGACGGCCTCCGGGCGGGCGAACGGGCCCGGCCCGCGGGAACCGCCCGGGCCCGGCCACCGACGGGGCCACCGCCGGGGCCACTGCCGGGACGACCGCCGGGCCACCGCCGGGGCCGGCTGTCGGCGCCACCGCTTAGGGTCGCGGCATGGGTTACGCAGACCTGCGCGAGCTCCGTACCGCGCTCAGCACCGCACAGGACATCGCCTTCGGCCTGGACCCGTCGGCGCCCTCCGCCCAGCAGGCGGAGGAGCTCGTCGACGCGCTGCGCCGGGCCCTGGCCTCCGCCACGGCTCTCATCTCCGAGCACGGGGCCACCGGGTGCGCCCAGCATCCGCGCGGTGCCGTGGACCCGCTGTACGGCGACGCGGAGGATCCACTCCCGCCCGGCTACGGCAAGTGCCTGCTCTGCAACGACCGCCGCCGCCGCGCCGGCACGCAGCACCGCGGCCGCCGCTGAACCACACCCCGGCGGCTCCGGCCGCCGGTGCCGCCCGGCCGCCTCCGCCGCGCGGGCGCACGGGCGCCGGTGCCCCCGGCCCCGCCCCCGGCCACCACCTCCCGCCGGCTCCCCGTCGCCCTCTCGTAGGCTGGACCGCCCGGGAGACCCCCGGAGGAAGAAGAGAGCGCCTTGACCGAGACAGACGCGGGGACGGGCCCCGGGACGGCGGGCGCCGCCGCCGGCCGCACGCGCTTCGCCGCCCTGCTGGACGACGCGGCACGGGGCGTGTTCCCGCCCGCGGACGGCTCCGTGACCGTCCTGCCGCAGCCGAACCCCCGGGACGCGGGCGTGCTGGCCCTCACCGCGCACGCCGTGATCTTCACCGACGAGGAGCCGGAGTGGGTCCGCGAGCGGCTGGCGGCCGTGGAGAGCGATCCTCTCGCCGCCCCGCTCTCCGCACCGTTCCTCGCCGATCTCATGGCCCGCACCGGGCGGCTGGTGAACAACGTCGACTTCGTCACCGTGGCGGCGCCGCTGCCGGGCCCGCCGGAGCTCGCGCTGACCGAGATCGCCGACCGGGACCACCCCCGGGTGCGGCGGGCCCTCGCCTACCGCGACGCGGTGCGGGTCTGGGCCGCCGACGGCGGGGTGCTCGTCCTCGGCCGGGGAGTCGCGGGCCGCTGGGAGGCGGCCGTCGAGGTGGACGGCACGGCCCGCCGCCGAGGTCTCGGCCGGGCCCTCGCCACCGCGGCGCGGCATCTCGTCCCGGACGGCGCTCCCGTCTGGGCGCAGCAGGCGCCCGGCAACGCCGCGAGCGTGCGGGCGTTCCAGGCGGCGGGCTTCCGGCCGGTGGGCGCGGAGGCCCTGCTCGTGGCCCGCGCTCCGGCCGCACCGGCCCGTCCCGGCCGGGCATCCGCTCCGGCTCACGTCCCCCTTCCGGGCCCCGCCCCGGCCGGGACCGCGGCCGCGTCCCGGGATCAGTGGCGCACTTCACCTTGATTCCCGGACCGTCCTGCGGACTTCACTCCGCTCCGCCGCGTTTGTCTCTTTGGACGCCGGTCACCCCGTCTGCCATAGTCGGCACAGCGATCCCTTGACCCGGGCCATCGCACCGAAGTGCCGTGGGGACACACCCCCCTTGGCCCCACGGCGGCTCACATCCCGGCACAGCGCATCCGGACAGGCCCCACGCCCGCCCCGTCGACCGCGGGACGGCTGGGGCCTCTTCGCGTCACCGGCCCGGCCCCGCCCCGTCTCCGTCAGCGCTCGGGGATCCGCATCTCGAACCAGGTCGTCTTGCCCAGTGGCCACAGGTCCACTCCCCAGCGGTCGGAGAGGGTGTCGACCAGGAACAGTCCCCGCCCGCTGACGTCCATCTCCCGTACGGGCATCAGGCACGGCAACCCCCGTGAGGGATCGCGGAGTTCGACCCTGGTCCAGCCCCGCCGACAGTGCATCCGCAGTCCGAACGTCAGAGCGCCGGTGTGCCGTACGGCGTTGCCGACCAGTTCCGAGACGAGCAGCACCACGTTCTCCGCGAACCACGGGGGAAGCCCCCACTGCCACACCACGACGCAGTGGGCCAGCCGGCGGGCCTCCCCGGCCGATTCGGGGCGGGAGAGGAAGACCACCTCGTCCACCGTGGGATCGCCGAGGACCCGGAGCGCTTCGAGCGCCGCCTCCTCAGCGGAGGACGGCGCTCGGCGTGCCGCGGCGGCCGTGCCCGCGTGCCGCGACCGCTCCCCGTTCTCCAGGCCCGCCATGCCCCACATGATTGGGCACCGGAGGGCGGTTACGGACTGGTAGCGGCGGATTGCACCGCGTCGGCCCCGCGCCTCCCGCCCGTCTACGCGAGCCGGGGGACGGGACGCGGCCCCGGCATACCGAACTCGTCGTACCGAACCGACCGCACGGAGCCCGCCGCGCGCAGCCCTCCGCCGGGCGCGCTCGGACGAGATCCGCCGCGTTCCCCGGCCGCAGGGAACCGGCGCGCCGGCCGTTCACCCGCCGGCCTCCCGGGAACCCTGCGAACGCAGGGACCCGGAGGGCTCGGACGTACGGCCGGGAACAGACGGAGCCAGGTCTCCCCCGCCCCGGCGGCGGAGGGGGCCGGAGCCTGCCCTCCCGGCCCGGACGGTACTTTCCCCCTTCGCCCGGTCCCGGATCCCCCCGGGCTCCGGGAGCCGCTGCGGGCACCGGCGCGGGGGTCAGGCGAACTTCGCCTTGCCCGGGCCGTCCTCCACGAAGCTGCGCATGCCGGTCTCGCGGTCCTCGGTGGCGAACAGCCCGGCGAACCAGTTGCGTTCGATGGCCAGGCCGGTGTCCAGGTCCGTCTCCAGACCGGCGTCCACGGATTCCTTGGCGGCGCGCAGCGCGATGGCCGGGCCCTTGGCGAGCTTCGCGGCCCAGGCGTGCGCGGCCTCGTAGACCTCGGCGGCCGGGACGACCTTGTCGACCAGGCCGATGGCGAGGGCCTCGTCGGCCTTCACCTGGCGGCCGGTGAAGATGAGGTCCTTGGCCCGGGACGGGCCGACGAGCCGGGCGAGCCGCTGGGTGCCGCCCGCGCCCGGGATGAGTCCGAGCAGGATCTCGGGCTGGCCGAGCTTGGCGTTGTCGGCGGCGATCCGGATGTCGGCGCAGAGCGCCAGTTCGCAGCCGCCGCCCAGGGCGTAACCGGTGACGGCGGCGACGACGGGCTTGGGGATGCGGGCGATCGCGGTGAAGGAGTCCTGCAGCGCCTTGGAGCGCTTGACCATGGCCGCGTGGTCCATGACCCGCATCTCCTTGATGTCCGCGCCGGCCGCGAACACCTTCTCGCCGCCCCAGATCACGACGGCCCGTACGTCGTCGCGGTCGGTGAGCTCCGCGGCCAGCTCTCGCAGCCGGTCCTGGGTGGCGATGTCCAGGGCGTTCATCGGCGGGCGGTCCAGGCGGACGGTGGCGACGCCCTCGGCGACCTCAAGGTTCACAGTCATGCCCGCAGGTTAGCGGCCGTTCACGGCGGAGGGCCCGGTGCGCTTGGTCACAGCGGCGGGATCCGCCGTCGCGACCGTGCCCGCACCGGGCCCCGTGCCGTTCACCGTCCGCCGGTCACTGACCGGCGGTCACTGCCCGGCGGTCACTGCCCGGCGGTCACTGCGGCGCCTTCCACTCGTCCCAGTCCATGTTCCAGCCGTTGAGGCCGTTGTCCGGCTGGATCTGCTTGTCCTGGGAGTTCTTCACGATCACGACGTCGCCGAGGAGCGAGTTGTCGAAGAACCAGGCCGCGGGGGTGGACTTGACGCCGCCGCCGCGGGCGTCGAAGAGGCCGACGCAGCCGTGGCTGACGTTGGCCGAGCCGAACGTGCCCTGGCCGGCCCAGTAGTTGCCGTGGATGAAGGTGCCCGAGGTGGAGAGGCGCATCGCGTGGGAGACGTCCTCGATGTCGTATTCGCCGCCGAAGCCGACCGTGGCGCCGTCCATGCGCGTCATCTTGTGCTTCTCGCTGATCACCATCTGCCCGTTGTAGGTGGGCGTGGCGGGGGCGCCGGCCGTGATCGGCAGGGTCTTGATCACCTTGCCGTCCCGCTTGACCGTCATCTTCTTGGTCTTGACGTCCACGACACTCACCTGGCCGCGGCCGACGGTGAACTTCACGGTCTTGGACTGCTCGCCGTAGACCCCGGGGCGGCCCTCGACGCCGTCCAGGTTGAGCTTGAGCGTCACCTTCGTGCCCTTGGCCCAGTACTTCTCCGGCCGGAAGTCCAGCCGGTCGTTGCCGAACCAGTGGCCCTCGATCGGTACGGACGGGCTGGCCTCGACCTCGATGGCCCGCTCGACGGCGGCCGGGTCGGTGATGCCGCGGTTGAAGCGGATCGACACCGGCATCCCGATGCCGACCGTGGAGCCGTTCTCCGGCGTGAAGTAGCCGATGAAGGTGTTCTCCGGCACGAAGGTCGTGAAACTCGCGTGCTCGGCGGCCTCGCGGCCCTCGGAGTCCTCGGCCACCGCGTCAACGCTGTACTCGGTGGCGGAGCCCAGGTGGCCGGTCGGCTTCCAGACGCCGCCGTCCTCGCTCACCTTGCCGGCGACCTTGTTCCCCTTGTCGTCCTTGACCGTGACGGAGGTCAGCTTCCCCTTCTCCGCGGTCACCTTGAGCACGCCGTGGGTCACCACGTCGTCGGCGCCGTCCTTGGGCGTGATCTTCACTACGGCTCGTGAGGGCTTGGTGTCCACCGAACCGGGCTTGCCGTCCTGGCCGCCGTCCGCCTTCTTGTCCTCGCCGCACGCACTGACCGCCAGGACCAGCAGGCCGGCCGCCAGGACCCCCGATATCCGCCGAGTCTTCACTGTTGTCTCCCCTCGCGCGGCCGTCCCCCCATGGACCGGACCGCATCCCCCGCGCGCGATGTACCGGCGCGCATGCCGATTAGAAAACCACATGAAGGGCCCCTGCGGTCCGTCCCGCCGTGTCACGGATCCGTCCCAAAGAGCGAGATGAGCCGGGTACGTGAGGGCTGCCCGCCGAGCGGGCAGACATGCACGGAAGGGCCACGGCGCCCGGGGCGCGGAAGGGACGCCGCGCGCACCGTCACGCCGTGTCCCGCCAGCGCCCTCCCTCCCGCCGCGCCGCGGCGGGAGGCATGCCGCGAGCCGCCGGAGGCCACCACGTGTCGAGCGCAGCCGAGGAGCGCGAGGAGCGCCGGACCGGACGGGAGGAGGGCTCGGCGCCGCCGGTGTGGCCGGGCCGCCCCGCGCCGCTGGGCGCGCGGTTCCACACCGGGCCGGGCGGTGTCCCGGGCACCAACTTCGCGCTCTGGGCCGGGGGCGCGGAGGCCGTGGACGTCTGCCTGTTCGACGACGACGGGCGGGAGGCCCGGCATCCGCTGACCGAGCTGACCCACGAGATCTGGCACGGCTTCCTCCCCGGCGTGCGGCCCGGACAGCGGTACGGCTTCCGGGTGCACGGCCGCTGGGACCCGTGGACGGGGGCCCGCTGGAATCCGGCCAAGCTGCTGCTCGACCCCTACGCCCGCGCGGTGGACGGGGAGTTCGGCCCACCGGGCGGCGGCGGTGGCGGCCGGATGCCGGCCGCCGTCCACGGACATGTACGCGACTGGCCGGAGCAGCACGTGGCGGACACCGTGCGCGACGACCGCGACTCCGCCCCGTACGTCCCCAAGGGGGTGGTCGTCGCCGACGAGGCGCCCGGTGACGAGTGGGCCGACGACCGCCGCCCGAAGACCCCCTGGGCCGACTCGGTCATCTACGAGCTGCACGTCCGCGGTTTCACCATGCGGCATCCCGGGGTGCCCGAACACCTGCGCGGCACCTACGCCGGGCTGGCCCACCCGGCGGCCATCGGGCATCTGACCGGGCTCGGGGTGACGGCCGTCGAGCTGCTGCCCGTGCACCAGTTCGCCCACGAGGACCATCTGCTCCGCCGCGGCCTGCGCAACCACTGGGGCTACAACTCCATCGGCTACTTCGCGCCGCACGCCGCGTACGCCGCCTCCGGCACCCGCGGCGAGCAGGTCGGCGAGTTCCGGCGGATGGTCCGCGCCCTGCACGCCGCCGGTATCGAGGTGATCCTCGACGTCGTCTACAACCACACCGCCGAGGGCGGCGAGCTCGGCCCGACTCTCTCGCTGCGCGGCATCGACAACCGCGGCTACTACCGCCTCCAGCACGACCCGCGCCGCTACGCCGACTACACGGGCTGCGGCAACACCCTCCACGTCGTCCAGCCCCAGGTGCTCCGCCTGATCACCGACTCCCTGCGCTACTGGGTGACCGAGATGGGGGTGGACGGCTTCCGCTTCGACCTCGCCGCCGCCCTCGCCCGCTCCCTGCACGACGTCGACATGCTCTCGCCGTTCCTGGCCGTCATCGCCCAGGATCCGGTGCTGCGCCGCGTCAAGCTCATCGCCGAGCCCTGGGACGTCGGCGCCGGCGGCTACCAGGTCGGCGCGTTCCCGCCGCTGTGGACGGAGTGGAACGACCGCTACCGCGACACCGTGCGCGACTACTGGCGCGGCGCGCTGCCCGCTCTCCGCGACCTCGGCTACCGGCTCTCCGGCTCCAGCGACCTCTACGCCTGGGGCGGCCGGCGCCCGTACGCCTCCGTCAACTTCGTCACCGCGCACGACGGGTTCACGCTGCGCGACCTCGTCAGCTACGAGCGGAAGCACAACGAGGCCAACGGCGAGGACAACCGCGACGGCACCGACGACAACCGCTCCTGGAACTGCGGCGCCGAGGGCGAGACCGGCGACCCCGCCGTCACCGCGCTCCGCCGCCGGCAGCTGCGCAACCTGATGACCACGCTGCTGCTCTCCACCGGGGTGCCGATGCTGGTCGCCGGTGACGAGATGGGCCGCACCCAGGGCGGCAACAACAACGCCTACTGCCAGGACAACGCGACCGGCTGGGTCGACTGGTCGCTCCGGGACGCCCCGGAGTGGCGGGAACTGCTCGCGCTCACCGCGCGGTTGACGGCGCTGCGCCGGGCCCATCCCGTGCTGCGCCGCCGGGCCTTCTTCTCCGGACGCCCGCAGGGGCCCGACGGGCTGCGCGACCTCGCGTGGTTCACCCCGGAGGGCCGCGAGATGACCGAGGCCGACTGGCACGCGCCCGCCGCCACCCTCGGGATGTACCTCTCCGGCCGCGACATCCCGGGCCGGGACGAGCGCGGCGGCCCGGTGACGGACGACAGCTTCCTGGCCGTCCTGCACGCCCACCACGAGCCGCTGCCCTGCACCCTGCCCGGCCCGCCCTGGGCGGAGCGGTACGAGCTGCTGGTGGACACCTCCCGCGAGGACCAGACCCGGCCGCCGGGCACCCGCCACCCGGCCGGTACGGAGCTGACGCTGCCGCCGCGCTCCGTCCAGCTGTTCAGGGTCGTGCACGACTCCGGGAGCTGACGGGCCGGCGGCCCGGGCCGCCGCGTCGCCGCCGCCTCGTCACCGGCCCGCCGGAAGCTTTGGCCATGACCGAAAACGGGATGAGACCTGTCAGTGACCCGCCGTAGGCTCCTCGGTGATGTCTCCTCCCACCGACTCCGCCGCAGCCCCCACCGCCCCCGCGGCCCCGGCCGCTCCGACGGAACCGCAGACTCCGGAGAACGGCCCGGAGGCCGCGGAGCACGCCGGGGAGCCACCCGCCCCGCGCAAGTCCACCGTGCGCACCCTGCTGCGGCTGTGGCCGTACGTCCGCCCGGTGCGGGCGCGGCTGTTCACGGCCGCCGGGGTCGCCGTCACCGCCTCCTGTCTGGGGCTGGTCATCCCGCTCGTCCTCAAGTGGATGGTGGACGGGCCGGTCGCCGCCGGGGATCCGGGCGGCGTCTGGCTCGGCGGCGCGCTGCTGCTTCTCCTGGGCGTCGCCGAGGCCGGGTTGTTCGGGCTGCGGCGCTGGCTGGTGGCCCGCCCGCTGGCCGGGGTGGAGGCGGCCATGCGGGCGAACCTCTACAGCCTCCTGCAGCGGCTGCCGGTCGCCTTCCACGACCGCTGGCCCTCCGGCCAGCTGCTGTCCCGCGCCACCACGGACCTGCAGCTCCTGCGCATGTTCCTGGCCTTCCCGCTGACCTTCCTGCTGGTCAACTCGGTGACCATCCTGGTCGGCTGCGCGATCCTGCTGAGCCAGGAGTGGACGCTCGGGCTGGTGCTGCTCGCGCCCGTCCTGCCGCTGGTGGTGCTGTGTTCGCTGTTCGAGGCCCGGTACTCCCTCGCTGCCCGCACCGCCCGCGACCAGGTGGGTGATCTGACGACCGTCGTGGAGGAGGGCGTCCTCGGCATCCGCGTCATCAAGGGCTTCGGACGGCATCGCAGCCAGGCCCGCGCCTTCCGCGCGCTGAGCCGGGAGCTGCGCGGCACCGAGCTGTACAAGGCACGGCTGCTCGCCGGACTGCTCGCCGTGATCGTGACGCTGCCCGAACTGGCGCTCGGGACGGCCCTCGTGCTGGGCACCCTGCAGGTGTCGGAGGGCACGCTGTCGGCGGGCACGCTGGTGGCCTTCCTGTCGACGGCCCTCGCGCTGCGCTGGCCGGTGGAGTCCATCGGCTTCCTGCTGGCGATGAGCCAGGACTCCGCGACGGCAACGGAACGCCACTTCGAGGTGGTGGACACCCCGCTCCCGGGGGACACCGCCGGCCCGGAGGCGGCGGCGGTGGCGGGCTCCGCCGGCCGCCCCGGGCACGGACCCGTGCCCGGCCCGGGGGAGTCCTCGGCGGCCGGGGAGGCCGCACCGGCCGGGAAGGCCGGGCCGTCCGGGAAGGCCGGGCCGTCCGGGAAGGCCGGGCCGTCCGGTGCGGCCCGCGCGGCGGAGAGCCCGCCGGCCGCTCCCGGCCACCCCCGGGCCACCGTCCGCCAGGAGCGGGAGCAGCGGCCCCGGGCCGGAGCCCCGGCCCCGTCACCGTCGCCCTCCCCGGCACCGGCCCCGACACCGGCACCAGCCCCGGCACCGGTCGGGACCGCCGAGGGCGGACTGCGGTTCGAGGGTGTCGAGTTCCGCTATCCCGACGCCCCGCCCGGCACCCCGGCCACCCTCCGCGGAGTCGATCTGCACATCCGCCCCGGTGAGACCCTGGCCCTGGTCGGGGCCACCGGCAGCGGCAAGACGACGCTCACCGCCCTCGTCCCCCGCCTCTACGAGGTGACCGGCGGCCGGATCACCCTGGACGGCACGGACATCACCCGGCTGCCGAGGACCCGGCTGCGGGAGCTGATCGCCGTCGCCTTCGAGGACCCGACCCTCTTCTCGGCGACCGTCGGCGAGAACGTCCTGATGGGCGCGGACGGTGCCGGGGAGGAGGAGCTGAACCGCGCCTTGGCGGTCGCGCAGGCGGAGTTCGCGCACGCCCTGCCGCACGGGGTCCGCACCGAGGTCGGCGAGCAGGGGCTGAGCCTCTCCGGCGGTCAGCGGCAGCGGCTCGCGCTGGCCAGGGCCGTCGTCGGCAGTCCCCGCTTCCTGGTGCTGGACGACCCGCTGTCCGCCCTCGACGTGCACACCGAGGCGCTGGTCGAGGCGGCGCTGCGGCGCATCCTCTCCGGCACGACGGCGCTGGTCGTCGCCCACCGCCCGTCGACCGTCCTGCTCGCCGACCGGGTCGCCCTGCTGTCCGGCGGGCGGATCACCGCCGTCGGCACCCACCAGGAACTGCTGCGCGGCGATCCGGAGTACCGCACCCTGATGTCCGGCGACCCGGCCGGCGACCCGCCGGACCGCGCGCCCGGCAACAGCTCTCCGCACGGCGGTGCGCCGGGCTCCGGTACCGAAGGCGGCCCGGCCGGCACCGCTTTCCCGACCCACCGCGGCCCCGCCGGGGCGGATGGAGGTTCCCACCGATGACCGCCCCGGCCTCCGAACGCACCGACGGTGATCCCGAACGGTCCGGCGACGGCCGGTCCGCGACCGCCGCTCCCCCCGCCCCGGTCACCGGCACCGCCGCCACCGGCGCCCCGGCCGCCACGCCTCCGGACTCCTCCCGAGCGGCGGCGTCCGGCACACCCGGTACCGCCGCCCCGGAGGCCCCCGAGGCTCCCGACTCGTTCGACCGCGACACCCTGCCCGCCCCCCGGGGCGCCGCCCGGGCGCTGCTCCGCTCGCTGCTGCGTCCCAGCCACCGCCGGGTGGCCGTCGCGGCCGTCCTCCTGCTGCTCAAGGAGGCGGCGGTCCAAGCGGGCCCGCTGCTCGTCGCGTTCGCCATCGACCGCGCCGTTCCCGCCCTCCGCTCCGACGACTACGGCCCGCTGACGGCCGTGGCGGTGGCCTATCTGGTCTGCTCCCTCGTCTCCGGCGGCTTCCAGTACGCCTACGTCCTGCTCGCCGCCCGGATCAGCCAGGACGTGCTGCTCGATCTCCGCGGCCGGATCTTCCGGCACGCGCAGGCGCTGAGCCTCGACTTCCACGAGCGCTACACCTCCGGCCGCCTCATCTCCCGGGCCACCACGGATGTGGAGTCCCTGCGCGAGCTGCTGAACGAGGGGCTGGAGGAGCTGCTGAGCGTCGCCCTCTCGGTGGTCTACATCTCCGCGCTGCTGCTCTATCTGGACGTGGGCCTGGGCGCCGCGGCGGTGCTCTCCTTCGGTCCGCTGTATCTGCTGATCCGCCGCTTCCGGCGCCGTTCGGAGGTGGTGTACGGCAAGCGCTCGACGGCGATCGCGCGCGTCATCGTGAAGTTCGCGGAGACGATGAACGGGATCCGCCCGGTGCAGGCGTTCCGCCGCGAGGCCGCCAACGACCGGGAGTTCCGCGGCCTCAACCACCGGCACGAGCGGGTCAACGGCGACGCGATCCTGGAGATGGCCCGCTATGTGGTCTCCTCCCGGCTGGTCGCCAACACGGTGGTGGCCGCGATCGTGCTCTGGGGCGCCCATCGCGTCGCGTCCGGTGGTCTGGCGCTCGGCGTCCTCGCCGCCGCCGTGCTCTATCTGCGGCGGCTCTACGATCCGATCGACCGGCTCGGGATGTTCCTCAACTCCTACCAGTCGGCGGCGGCTTCGCTGGAGAAGATCGCGGGTCTGCTGGCCCAGCGCCCCACCGTCCCGGAGCCGGCCGAGCCCCGGCCACTGCCCGCGCGGCCGGCGGGCCGGCCGGGGCGGGAGGTCGTCTTCGACGGGGTGCGCTTCGCGTACCGCACCGGCGGCGAGGTGCTGCCGCGCTTCGACCTCACCCTGGCGGCGGGCAGCACGACCGCCGTGGTCGGCGCCACCGGCGCGGGAAAGTCCACGCTCGCCAAGCTGCTCGCCCGCTTCTACGACCCCACCGACGGGCGCGTCCTGCTCGACGGTGTCGATCTGCGGGATCTCGGCGGGGCGGAGCTGCGGCGCGGTGTGGTGATGGTGACCCAGGAGGCGTTCCTGTTCTCCGGCACCGTGGCCGAGAACATCGCGATCGGCCGCCCCGACGCGAGCCGCGCGGAGGTGGAGCGGGCGGCGCGCGCCATCGGCGCCCACGAGTTCATCGCCGCGCTGCCGGAGGGCTACGACACGGACGTCCGCAAACGCGGTGGCCGGATCTCGGCGGGCCAGCGGCAGTTGGTGGCCTTCGCCCGCGCGCTGCTGGCCGACCCGGCGGTGCTGATCCTGGACGAGGCGACGTCCTCGCTCGACATCCCCGGGGAGCGGGCGGTGCAGCGCGCCATGGACACGGTGCTCCGGGGCCGTACGGCGGTGGTGATCGCGCACCGGCTGTCCACGGTGGAGATCGCGGACCGGGTGCTCGTCATGGCCGGCGGCCGGATCGTGGAGGACGGCACCCCGGACGGGCTCATCGGTGGCGAGGGACGGTTCGCGGAGCTGCACCGGGCGTGGCTGGAAAGCCTCGCCTGAGACGGGGCCGCGGCATATCAGGCGACGCTTTTCGGCCACGACGGCCGGTCCCGGCCGCCGAGCCGGCGGCGGCCCCGCCGGCCGTTCCGCGGGTCGCGATCCGCCCGCGGGGCGCTGCCCGTTGCCTGTCGGTTTCTCGCCGGTTTCCCGTCGGTTTGCCATCCCGTCGACACGTTTCCGGCCGACTCCCGTCCGCTTTCCGTCCGGACCTGCCTCGGTTCGATCAACTGTCCGCTATCCGGCAGTCGTTCTTTCGCTCACCGGACACATTCCGGCCAAGTTGTTGACGCGGCCCTGACAGCAAGCCCGTCGGCTGAGACGCTGTGACCGGCCGATCGGCCCGCCCCCCACACCGTCTCGGCAGTGCGCACTGCCGCGCACTGCCGTGCTCCACCGGCCGGCCCACCCAGCCGCGCCGGATCTCCCGGCCGTACACCCACCCAGTGGCGGCCGCAGCCGAAGGAGTCCGTGTGAGACCCACCCCCCGTTCCGCACGCCGCAGATCCGCGGCCTGCGCCCTGATCACCACGGCCGCGATGCTCGCCGTCGGCGTGCAGACCTCCCCCGCGTCCGCCGCACCGCCCCGTCCCGACCAGGACGCCCTGCCCGTCTCCCTCTCCCCCGCCGAGCGGGCGGACCTGCTCAAGGACGCCGAAGCCGGCGCGGCGGAGACCGCCGACGCGCTGAAGCTCGGCGGCAAGGAGAAACTGCTGGTCCGCGACGTCGTCCAGGACCGGGACGGCACCACCCACACCCGCTACGAACGCACCTACGCCGGACTCCCCGTCCTCGGCGGCGACCTCGTCGTC
>NZ_JOID01000019.1 GCF_000719865.1 Streptomyces albus subsp. albus | reverse complement strand
CCGCCCCCGTCTCCCCCGCCGCCACGAGTTGCCGCCCTCCGCCCGCCCCCGAACCATGGAAAAGGTGACTGATGGCGCGTATCTGCGGTTTCCGCACCTTCACGGCGATCTCCTCTGCTTCACCGCCGAGGACGACCTGTGGCTCGCCCGGCTCCCGGCGCCGGACGGCGACGGCAGCGCGGCGGGCCCGGTCTCGGGCGCGAGCACAGGACCCGGCCCCGGCCCCGGCCCCGGCTCCGGCCCCGGCTCCGAAATCGACACCGGACCCGGCACCGCCACCGTCACCGAACCCGACCGGGCCTGGCGGCTGACCGTCGACCGGACCCGGATCGGCCACCCCCGCTTCTCCCCCGACGGCCGGCGGATCGCCTTCACCACATGGCGGAGCCTGGACCCGGAGATCCACCTCGTCCCGGTCTCCGGCGGCCCCGCCCGCCGGCTCAGCTACTGGGGCAGCACCGACACCCGGGTCTGCGGCTGGAGCCCCGACGGCACCGTCCTCGCCGTGGCCTCGCACGGCCAGCCGTTCTCGTACTTCTCCTGGGCGTACCGCGTGCCGACCGACGGCAGCCCCGGCGAGCGGCTGCCCTGGGGTCCGGTCTCCCACGTCGCGTGCACGGGCACCGGGAGCGAGCGCCGCACCCTCCTCCTCACGGGCAAGCCTCCGCACGAGCCGGCCGCCTGGAAGCGCTACCGCGGCGGCGCCACCGGACGGCTGTTCCTCGACGGCGAGCGGCTGCTACCGGATCTCGACGGGCATCTGGACTGCCCGATGTTCGTCGGTGACCGGATCGCCTTCCTCTCCGACCACGAGGGGATCGGCAACCTCTACTCCTGCCGGCCCGACGGCTCCGATCTGCGCCGCCACACCGACCACGCCGACTTCTACGCCCGGCACGCCTCCACCGACGGATCCCGGGTGGTCTACCAGTGCGCGGGGGATCTCTGGCTGGCCGAGGACTTCGGGCCGGACGGCGTCCCGCGGAAGCTGCCGGTCCGCCTCGGCGCCCCGCGCGCCGGCCGCCGCCGCTACCAGGTGCCCGCCGCCGCGAACGTCCACTCCCTCTCCGTCGACAGCACCGGCCGGGCCAGCGCCGTGTGCGTCCGCGGCAGCCTCTACTGGCTGACCCACCGCGACGGCCCCGCCCGGACGATCACCGACGCGCCCGGGGTACGCATCCGGATGCCGGAGATCCTCGGCGCCACCGGACGCGTCGCCTATGTGACGGACGCCGAGGGCGAGGACGCCATCGAGATCGCCTACCTGCCCCGGGCCAGCGGCGGCCGGGACAGCCGGCGGATCGCGAGCGGCCGGATCGGACGGGTGCACGAACTGGTCTCCTCCCCCGACGGCGAGCTGCTGGCCATCGCCACGCACGACGGCCGGCTGCTGATCGCCGACGCGCTGCCGGAGGGCGAGGGCGAGAGCGTGGAACTGATCCGGTCGGTCAACGGCCCGGTGCGCGACCTGGCCTTCTCCCCCGACTCCGACTGGATCACCTGGTCGCACCCGGGCATCGGCCGCTCGCTGCGGCAGATCAAACTGGCCCGGCTCGTCGACCGGCTGATCATCGACGTCACCGACGGCCGCTTCGAGGACGAGCAGCCGGTCTTCACCCGCGACGGCCGCTACCTGGCCTTTCTCTCCTGGCGCGGCTTCGACCCGGTGTACGACGTGCACACCGGCGATCTGTCGTTCCCGCTGGGCTGCCGCCCGTATCTGCTGCCGCTGTCGTCCTCGACCCCGTCCCCGTTCGCCCTGTCGGCGGAGGGGCGGACGGCGGCCGGCGGGCTGGACGCGGAGGACGCGGAGGGCGACGGCTCGGTCTTCGTCGAGGTGAACGGGCTGGCGAGCCGGGTGACGCCGTTCCCCGTCGCCGCCTCCAAGTACTCCTCGCTGCGGCCGGTCGCGGGCGGCGGGCTGGTGTGGCTGCGGTGGCCCATCTCCGGGGCGCTCGGCGAGACCTTCGCCAATCCGGCCGACATGACCGGACGGCCGACCCTCGAACACTTCGACCTGGCGAAGGCCAAGCGCACCGAGCTGGCCGTCCACCTGGACTCGTTCGAGGTCAGCGGCGACGGCAACCGGCTGGTGGTCAACGACGAGGGCGATCTGCGCGCCGTGCCGTCGAACGACCTGCCCGACACGGACACCACCGTCCATCTCGACCTCCGCCGGATCATGCACGAGGCGGACCCGGAGGCCGAGTGGCGGCAGGCGTACGCGGAGGCGGGCCGGATCGTCCGGGCGTACTTCTGGGACCCGGGGATGTGCGGCATCGACTGGGACGCGGTGCTGGAGCAGTACCGACCGCTGGTCGAACGGGTCGCCTCCCCCGACGAGTTCGCGGATCTGCTGCGGGAGGTCATGGGCGAGCTGGGCACCTCGCACGCCTACGTCGCACCCGCCCGGCGCAACGAGGGCCCGCCGCACTACCAGCGGGCGATCGGCCTGCTCGGCGCGGACTTCCACCCCACCGCGGACGGCCGCTGGGTGGTGGGCCGGATCCTGCCCGGCGAGTCCTCGGACTCCCGGGCCCGCTCACCGCTCGCGGGCTCCGGGGTGCGCGAGGGCTCGGTGCTGACGCACGTCGACGGGCGGCCGGTGGACCCGGTGACCGGACCGTTTCCGCTGCTGGCGGCGGCGGGGGGCACCACCGTCGAACTCACCTTCGCGCCGCCGGCCGCCGAGCGGAATGGAAACGGGAACGGAAACGGCAACGGGGGGACGGGGGCGGACGCCGGGGCCGGGGCCAGTGACGAGGCAGCCGGGGAGGCGGCCCCGGCCGAACGGACAACGGGGGATGCCGAGGGAGCCGAAACTGCCGAGGCAGCCGAGGCAGCCGAGCCGGCCAAGGGAACCGAAACAGCCGCGACAGCCGAACAGACAGGGGCGGCCGGAACAGCCCCGGAGGCAGCCCTGGCCCCCTCCCGGCGGGTCGCGATCGTGCCGCTGATCGACGAACGGCCGCTGCGCTACCAGGACTGGGTGGCCAAACGCCGGGCGGTGGTCCACGAGTTGAGCGGCGGCCGCTGCGGCTATCTGCACATCCCCGACATGGGCGGCTCCGGCTGGGCCCAGTTCAACCGGGATCTGCGGATGGAGATGGCCCGGCCCGCCCTGATCGTGGACGTACGGGGCAACGCGGGCGGCAACATCAGCGAACTGGTCGTCGAGAAGCTGACCCGCACCATCCTCGGGTGGGATCTGACCCGGGACGCCCAGCCGATCTCGTACGCCTCCAACGCCCCGCGCGGGCCGATCGTCGCCCTCGCGGACGAGATGACCTCCTCCGACGGAGACATGATCACCGCCGCCTTCAAACTGCTCGGCCTGGGGCCGGTGGTGGGTCTGCGCACCTGGGGCGGCGTGGTCGGGATGACCGGCCGGCACCGGCTCGTGGACGGCACCGTCATCACCGTGCCCATGAACGCGGCCTGGTTCGAGGGGTACGGCTGGGGCGTCGAGAACCACGGCGTGGAGCCGGACATCGAGGTGGACCGCACCCCGCTCGACTGGGCGGAGGGCCGCCACAAGCAGTTCGACGACGCGGTGCACCTTGCCCTCGAACTGCTGGAGCAGCACCCGCCGGCGAGCCCGCCGGACCACTCGGACATCCCCGACCGCACCCGCCCGCCCCTGCCACCGCGCACGGGCTGAGCCACGGGGCAGGGAAGGCCGGAAGGCGGGAAGGCGGGAAGTCCGAGGACGGGCAGGGGACCGGCGGGGGGACGGGGTAGCACGGAAACGATCACGAGCCGAGGGAGTACCCAGATGGGCGTCCGGGACGAGTTCCAGGAGAAGGCGCGTGAAGCGGCGCGGAAACGGAGCCACGACGAGGGAGCGCGGGCCGAGCCGGGGGACCGGCAGGGGCACCCAAGCCGGGAGCACGGCCGCGAGCACGGCGGGGAACGCGGACGGGAGCGGGAGGACGCCCGGAAGCGGGACGAGCCGCGCGGGGAGCCGCGCGAGGAGACCCCGCGGGAGCGCAACAAGCTCCAGGAGTTCGGCGGGGGCACCCGGAGCGGCGACGCGCAGGAGAAGGCGAGGAAGGCTCGGCGGGCGAAGGAGGCCCGGGAGGAGCAGGCGGCCAGAACGGGCCGGGCGGACATGAGCGATGTGGAGGACATGGGCATCTGAGAGCCGCGCTTCCCGGACCGTGCCCCTGGGTGCCCGGCCCCGGAAACGAGCGGGGGCGCACCCTTGACGCAGGTGCGCCCCCGTTCAGCGCGGTTGGCCGGGCCGGGTCACCGGCCTCCGGCTCCGTTCCCGCTACCCCGCGCGTTCCGCCCGTTCCGCGCGTTCTCCGCGGGCCTGCTCGTCCGCCGCGCCGCCGGCGCCGACGAGTCCCCGGTTCACGCCCTTCGCGCTCAGCTTGGGATCCGCGCGGCGCATCTCACGCTGCCCGACCGTCCCGATGATGCCGGGGAGGTAGCCGCGGATGGACTGCATCCCGCGCAGCCACCACTGGGCGTAGACGTGGGCCGAGCGGCGCTCGATGCCCGCCACGATCCGGTCGACGGCCGGTTCCAGGGGGTACGTGCGGTTGGCCGGCCAGGGCAGCCGGGAGCGCAGCTCGCGCATCACCTCGTCCTGGTCGGCGCCGCGCACCATGTCGGTGTCGGTCCAGCTGAGGTAGCCGACCCCGACCTTGACGCCCTTGTAGCCGGCCTCGGCCCGCAGGCAGTGGGCGAACGCCTCGACACCGGACTTGGACGCGCAGTACGCCGACATCATGGGGGCCGGGGTGATGGCGGCGAGCGAGGCGATCTGGAGCAGATAGCCGCGGTTCTCCGTCAGGGCGGGCAGGAAGGCGCGCGCGGTGGTGGCGCTGCCCATCAGGTTGACCTGGATCACCCGGTTCCAGGAGACGGCGTCGGAGTCCGTGAACGGCCCGCCGGCCGCCACTCCGGCGTTGGCGACGACGACGTCGATCCGTCCGAACCGTTCCTTGACCTCGCGGGCCACCCGGTCCATCGCCTCGAAGTCGGTCACGTCGACGTGCCAGTGGCCGGTCTCGCCCGGGATGTCGTCCGACACCTTCGCGAGCAGTTCCGGCTCCAGCCCGAGCAGCGCCACCTTGGCGCCGCGGGCCGCGAGTTTGCGGGCCAGCAGTTCACCGACGCCGCGAGCGGCGCCCGTGACGACGACGACCTGCCCCGCGAGCTTCCGCTTTCCCTGTCCGCCGCTCATGCCGACTCCTCCCCGACCAGTTCTCCGGTGGCCTTCCCAGCGGTGTCGCCGGTGGCGGTCCTGCCGCCCGGTGCGCCGTCACCGCTGCCCGCGAGGTGGTTCCGGACGAGCCCGCGGATGACGGAGCCGACCTCGTCGGGCGCCTCGATCGGCGTCATGTGGCCCATGCCGTCGAGGGTGGTGAGACCGGCGCTGTCCGGCAGGGCGTCGATGATCCGCCGCGACAGGACGGGCGGGGTGAGCCGGTCCGCGCTGCCGGTGATGACGGCGGTCGGCATGGTGAGCCCGCCGAGGCCCGCGTCGAGGTCCAGGACCGCGAGGACCTTGGTGGCCCAGCCGGCCCGGACCTTGCGCGGGCAGGCGTGCACGATCTCGGCGCAGGCCTGCACCTGCTCCCGGGTGGCGCGGGGGCCCATGGTGGCGTACTGGAGGATCTTGCGGGAGATCCCGTTGACCGGGCCGAGCGGGGCGCTGGAGGCCAGCACCGCGCGCTGGATCGCGGTCCGTATCCGGCCGGCGCGCAGCGGCAGCACGATCGACTCGGCGACGAGCTTCGAGCTGCCGGTGTTGCACAGCAGGACGGCGGCGGCGCGCTCGGTGAGGAACGGCCGGCCGGCGGCGGCCATCACCGTCATGCCGCCCATGGAGTGGCCGGCGACGACGGCGCGTTCGCCCGGGGCGAGGGTGGCGGCGAGCACGGCTTCCAGGTCGTCGGCGAGGGCGGTGGTGCTGTAGCCGCCGGGGCCGGGGGCGGGGCTGCGGCCGTGGCCGCGCTGGTCGTAGGCGATGACGCGGTGGTCCGCGGCGAGTTCGCGGGCGACCGCGGACCAGAAGGCGGTGGAGCAGGTCCAGCCGTGGACGAGCACGACGGCGGGTGCCTTCTCGGGGCCGTGGATCTCGGTGTGGAGGCGGGAGCCGTCGGCGGAGGTGACGGTCAGCTCGCGGACTGCGGCTAGCGGCGCGTACCGCCCGCCGGGGCTGTGGGTGGCGCGGCTCATGCGGCGGTCTCCCCTGTGGGCTGGGTGGTGGATGCGGTGGGGGCGGTGGCGGCGGCCGGGCGGGGCTCCGGCTCCGTACGGGCGGGGGCGCGGAGCACCTCGTACTCGGCGAGGTCCAGGTGCCGGGTGGCCTTGCGGAACTCGCCGGTGGTGCCGGGCCAGACGGTGGTGTTGTTGCCGTTGGCGTCGAGGTACCAGCTGGTGCAGCCGCCGGTGTTCCAGACGGTGCGCTTCATCCGCTGCCGCACCCTCTCGGTCCAGGCGTCGGTGGCCTCGGGCCGGGCGTCGAGGGCGGTGGCGCCGCCGAGGACGTCGAGCTGGCGGATGTGGTCCATGGCGTAGTTCAGCTGGGACTCGATCATGAGGATCATCGAGCTGTTGCCGAGGCCGGTGTTGGGGCCGATGATCATCAGGAAGTTGGGGAAGCCGGGCACGCTGCTGCCCCGGAGGGCCGCCATTCCGCCCTTCCACTCCTCGGCGAGGGTCTGGCCGGCGGCGCCGGTGACGCGTTCGGCGATCGGCATGTCGGTGACGTGGAAGCCGGTGCCGAAGACGATCGCGTCGGCCTCGGTCTCGGTCCCGTCGGCGGCGACGAGGGTGGAGCCGCGGACCTCCTTGAGGCCGGAGGCCACGAGGTCGACGTTGGGCTGGGCCAGCGCCGGATAGTAGGTGTTCGACAGCAGGATGCGCTTGCAGCCGATCCGGTAGTCCGGGGTGAGCTTGGCCCGCAGGTCCTTGTCCTTGATCGCCCTGTGCATGTGCGCCTTGGCGAGCTTCTCGACCAGGCCGAGCTGCTGGGGCCGCTTGGTGAACGCCTGCACCTGGAGCTCGCGGACGCCCCAGAGCAGTCCGCGGCGGAGGGTCGCGGTGACCGGCAGCATGCTGTGCAGCCGGCGTTCGAACCCGCTGATCCTGCGGTCCATGCGCTGCATGACCCACGGCGGTGTGCGCTGGAAGAGGGTGAGCCGCTCCACGTCGGGCTGGATGGCGGGCACGATCTGGATGGCGGAGGCGCCGGTGCCGATCATCGCGACCCGCTTGCCACGGATGTCGTAGTCGTGGTCCCACTGCGCGGAGTGGAAGACCTTGCCGGGGAAGGTGTCCAGGCCCGGGACGTCGGGGATGCGGGGGTCGGAGAGCGGACCGGTCGCCGAGATGACGACGTCGGCGGTGAGCGGGCCGCTCGCCGTGTCGATCTCCCAGTGCAGCCGCTCCGTGTTCCAGCGGGCGCTCAGCACCTCGCTGTTGAAGCGGATGTGGGGGCGCAGCCCGAAGGTGTCGGTGACCCGCTCCAGATAGGCGCGGATGTGCGGCTGGCCGGAGAAGTTGCGGGGCCAGTCGGGATTGGGTGCGAAGGAGAAGGAGTAGAGGTGGGAGGGGACGTCGCAGGCGCAGCCGGGGTAGCTGTTGTCCCGCCAGGTCCCGCCGACCGCGTCGGACCGCTCCAGCACGGTGAAATCCGTGACTCCGGCGCGGCGCAGCCGGACGGCGGCACCGAGCCCGCCGAACCCGGATCCGATCACCGCCACCCGTACGTGCTGATGCCGGTGCTCCCGTATCCGCTCCGCCATATCCAGCCTCCAGAACCGCTGTACATCACCGGGCAATTGCGCCAGCGATCACTGGCACGGTTTGGAGAGTAGAGCAGGAACGTACCGGTGGGTAGGGGGTGGGCGAAAAGAAGTTACCGGCGGTTGCACCAACCGCCCGGCGGGCGACCCGCCGCGGGCTACCTGCTGAAGGCGACCGCCCGCAGCCCGTGGGGCCCGGCACTGCCCCCCTGCGCGCCTGACCTTGCGCACGCCCGCCCGCGTCGTGCCCGGCCGGGCCCCGCCTGCTTCGCCCGGACGGGGCCGCGGACGTGCCCGGCGGCGCGGCGGGGCGCGGCGTCAGGCATCGCGGGCCGATGGGAACGGGCGGGCACAGGCCCTAGGCTTCCGGTGTGGCGAACGAGGATGCGCACAGCACCGCGGAGCGCGCCCGGAGGAGCGGGCCCGGCCGGGCGGCGAAGACGGGCACGGAGACGGAGGGGGCGAGCGGGACGGGGCCGACGGGGACCGGGCAGGTGGAGGCTTCGGAGCGGGTGAGCGCGGCGGAGGGGACGCAGGGGGTGAACGGGTCGGTGCGGACGGGCGCCCGCGGAACGAACGGCTCCGGGCAGACGGGCAGCGCCGGGCAGACGGGCAGCTTCCCGCCGCCGAGCCGCGCCGAGGGGACCAGCCGGGACGGCACCCCCCGCGAGTACCGCATGGAGGAGCTGGCCGCCGAAGCCGGTGTGCCCGTGCGCACCCTGCGCTTCTACCGCGAGCGAAAGCTGCTGCCGCCGCCGCGCCGCCAGGGCCGTATCGCCTGGTACAACGAGCACCACCTGGCCCGGCTGCGGACCATCGCCGCCCTGCTCGACCGCGGCCACACGCTCGGCGGAATCGCCGATCTGCTCGCCGCCTTCGAGAGCGGCCGGGACGTGCGCGAACTCCTCGGGCTGGAGGGGGCGTTGAGCGTCCCCTGGTCCGAGGAGACGCCCGTCCGGCTCTCCCCGGAGGAACTGGCCGACCACTTCGAGGGCGACGTCACCACCGAGAACCTCCAGGCCACGCTGGACCTCGGCTATGTCGCCCTGGACGGCGACGAGGTGGTGCACGTCAGCCGCCGGCTGCTGGAGGCTTCCAGCGCGCTGGTCGACGAGGGGGTGCCGCTCGCCTCCGTCCTCGCCGCCGCCCGGGAGGTACGGGTGCACGCCGAAGCGCTCGCCGAGGTGTTCACCGGCCTCTTCCGCACCCACGTCCTCTCCGGTCTCCTCGACCACACCGCCACCGGCGCCGACACCTCCCGGCCGCTCAGCGCGGCGGAGGTGGAGCGGATCACCGGAACCGTGGAGCGGCTGCGGCCCATCGCGAAGGTCGTCGTGGACGCGGAACTCGCGATGGCGATGGAACGCCGGATCCAGGCCGAACTGGACGACTGGCGCACCGCACGCACAGCCGCCCCGAAGGAAGAGAACGCGGCAACGGAAGCGGAAGCGGAAAGGGAAGCGCAGCCGGAAGCGGTCCGGCCCGCACCGCGGGCACGGCCCGAAGCACCGTCCGGCCCCCGGGCCGCGGACGGCCCGCCCCCCGCGGCACCGTAGCCCCGCCCGGGCCTGCTCAGACCGGAGCGGCCCCGCTCACCGTCTCCCCGCCGTCGAGCCGCTCGCCCGAGCGCCGCACCGCGCCGGGTCCGCGCGTCACGCGGATCTTCGACTGCCCGTGCGGAAGCTGCTCCCAGTCGTCCATGAACCGGGCCGCGAGGCCGTGCCTCTCCGCGAGGGCGGTCAGCGTCTCCGTCCGGTAGTAGAAGTCCTCGTGCAGGACGTGGTGTTCCTCCGCCTCGGTGCGGTCGAACGTGAAGTCGAACCAGCCGCCGGGGGCCAGGATCCGGCCGACATGCGCGAAGCACTCCTCGATGACCGGCAGCGGCGAGTGCGAGAAGACGCTGTGGGCGTGCACCACGTCGAAGTACGCGTCCGGGAGGAAGGCGAACGTCAGGTCGCGCACCGGCGTCAGCGTCGGCAGCTTCTCCCGCAGTCCGCAGCGGACGAGGGTGTCCTGGGCGGCGAAGAGGATGTCCGGGGATATGTCGATGCCGTAGTAGTGGCCGGTGTCGAGATGGTCGATGAAGCGCCAGCCGGCCCGCAGATTGCCGCAGCCGATCTCCAGCATGCGATGCTCCGGCCGCAGCCCGTGCCCGACCAGGTAGTCGAACTGCAGGGCCCCCAGCGCCAGCCAGCGCTCATGGGTGCGGCTGCCGACGGCCGCGTCCGCACTCGCGGCCGTGTCCGAGCGCATCACCGCGCGGTAGTACGCGATGTGGTCGGGCGAGCGGAGACGCAGCCAGGCGTCACGGCCGGCCCGGACCGCGTACCGGGGGACCCGGGCCGGGTGGCGCACCGCGTAGCGGACCCGGTGGCCCAGGGTGTGGCGCATGGCGGTGAGATTCTTCCGGGGCATCGCGTTCCCCTTCCGTTGCCGCGCGACCGAGGTGTCGCGCAACCGTGTGTCGCACAACCGTGCCGGTCCGCCCAGCGTAGGAAAGAACGTCCGAAACCGCGCCCCGTGCAGCCGGATTCCCGCCCGGGACCGGCGGAGCGGCGGCGCGAGCGGGAAGGCGGCACGGAGGGCGCGCCGGGAGGGACGGGACGGGGACCGGCGAAACACCGGGCCCCGGCGAACACCGGGCCCCGGCGAACGCCGGGGCGCGCCGGAGGCCGGGCCCCGCTACGCCCCCGCGAGGTCGTAGGTGACCGTCACCGGCGCATGGTCCGACCAGCGCAGATCGTGGCTCGCCGCCCGTTCGACCTCGGCCTTGAGGGCGCGCTCGGCCAGCCCCCGCGTCGCCACGTGAAGGTCGATTCTCCATCCGCTGTCGTTGTCGAAAGCGCGCCCCCGGTACGACCACCAGGAGTACGGCCCCTCCACGCCCGGGTGCAGTTCCCGCACCACGTCCGCGTAACCGGCCTCCTCGTAGACCCGGCTGAGCCAGGCGCGCTCCTCGGGGAGAAAACCGGCGTTCTTGCGGTTGGCCCGCCAGTTCTTGAGGTCGGCCTCCTGGTGGGCGATGTTCCAGTCGCCGCAGACGAGCACTTCCCGCCCGCCGGCCGCCGCCCGCTCCCGCAGCCCTGCCAGATAGGGGAGGAACTCGGCCATGAAGCGTTCCTTCTCCGCCTGCCGCTCGGTGCCCACCTCACCGGAGGGGAGGTACAGGCTGCCGACCGTGATGCCGGGCAGGTCGATCTCCGCGTACCGGCCGGCGGCGTCGAACTCCGCCGAGCCGAAGCCGATCCGCACCGCCTCGGGCTCCCGGCGCGAGTAGAGGGAGACCCCGGCGCGGCCCTTGGCGGCGGCGGGCGCGTGCACGGTGTGCCAGCCCTCCGGCTCCCGGACGGTGTCCGGCAGCTGCGCCGGCTCGGCCCGCACCTCCTGGAGGCAGATCACGTCGGCGGCGGTCGCCGCCAGCCACTCCACGCAGCCCTTCTTGGCGGCGGCGCGCAGGCCGTTCACATTCACGCTGGTCACAGTGAGCACCAGCGCACGATACCGGGATGCGGGCGCGGCTCCCCGGCCGGCCGGGACATCCGTACGATTACGCCCATGCAGCTCCGTACCGTGCGCTACAACCATCCCGACGCCCTGAAGCTGAACGACCGCGTCCAGCTCGAGTACACCGAGCGCTACGGCGACCCGGATCTCACCGAGATGGACCCGGCCCACTTCGACCCGCCGAACGGCCTGTACCTCATCGCGTACGACGTGGACGGCACCCCGCTGGCCACCGGCGGCTGGCGCGCGCAGAACCGCAGCCCCGAGGGGTACCGGGACGGCGACGCCGAGCTGAAGCGGATGTACGTGGTCCCCGAGGCGCGCGGCCGGGGTCTCGCCCGGCGGCTGCTGGCCACGCTGGAGGAGAGCGCCCGGGAGGCCGGCCGGGCCCGCATGGTGCTGGAGACCGGCACCAAGCAGCCGGAGGCGATCGCGCTCTACACCTCCTGCGGCTATCTGCCGACCGCGAAGTTCGGCTACTACCGCTGCGAGCCGGACAGCCGCTGCTTCGCCAAGCCGCTCACCGTCTCCCCCGGCGCTCCGGCCGCCCACCCGGCAGCCGCCGCACTCCGCCGCCCGGCCGCGGCGGGCCCGGGGGCGGACGGAGCCCGGTAGGCGGCCGGCCGGACGGCGCCCGCGCAGCACGCCGGACGGACGGCGGCGGGCCGGACGGCCGAGGGGGAAGCCCGGACGGCTGCCGTGAACCGGTCCGGCACGCGGGCCGGACCGGGCCGGCGCGACGCGAACCAGCGCGACATGTGGCCGGTAAGCCTGCCCGGCCGGTGTGCAAGCGGGGCTTGTGGGCCGGTGCCAAGCCGCCGGTACGCAAGCCGGACCGGTACGGCAGCGGGGCCGACGCGATCGTCCCGGACCCGCCCTCCCGCACCACCGGCTCAGGCCCGGACACCCCAGCACCACCGGCTCAGGCCCGGACACCCCCGCGCCACGGGCCTCCGCCCGGCCGCGCGGGTCACCCCCGCGCCGCCGTCCCCCGCACCGCCGTCCCCCGCCGGTACGTCTCCAGCAGCCGCAGCCAGACCTCGCTCATCGTCGGGAAGGCCGGGACCGCGTGCCACAGCCGGCCGACCGGCACTTCCCCCACCACCGCCACCGTCGCCGAGTGCAGCAGCTCCGCCACGCCCGGTCCCACGAAGGTCGCCCCGAGCAGCACGTCCCGGTCCAGGTCGACGACGATCCGGGCCCGGCCCCGGTAGTGGTCGGCGTACAGGCCGGCGCCCGCGACGGCGCCCAGGTCCTGGTCCACCGCCCGCACCCGGTACCCCTGGCGCTCCGCCTCCGCGGTGGTCAGCCCGACCGAGGCAACCTCGGGTTCCCCGAACACCACCTGCGGCACCGCGGCCGTGTCCGCCGTCGCCACGTGCGCGCCCCAGCGCCCGGTGTCCTCGGCCGCCCCGGTCTCCGGCACCCCGCCGGCCCGCGCGCGGTCCGCGATCGCCGCGGCCGCGGTCCGGGCCTCGTACTTGCCCTGATGAGTGAGGAGCGCCCGCCCGTTGACGTCACCGACCGCGTACAGCCAGTCCCCCGCCACACCACCGACCCGGCAGGATTTGTCGGTCTCCAGCCACGCCCCGGGCCGCAGACCGACCGTCTCCAGCCCGATGCCGTCCGTGCGCGGCTCCCGCCCGGTGGCGAACAGCACCTCGTCGGCCTCGCTCTCCCCGACGCCGTCCAGCACCAGCGTCACCGTGCTGTCCGCGGAAGCCCGCCGCACCCCGGCCACGCTCACGCCGGTACGGATCTCCACGCCGGCCGCCGCCAGCCCCTCGGCCACCAGTTCGCCCGCGAAGGGCTCCATCCGCCGCAGCAGTTCCTCACCGCGGACGAACATCGTGACGGACGAGCCGAGCGCCTGCCAGGCACAGGCCATCTCCACGGCGACCACGCCGCCGCCCACCACGGCCAGCCGTTCCGGGATCTCCCGCGAGCTGGTGGCCTCCCGGCTGGTCCACGGCCGCGCGCCGGGCAGCCCGGGAAGATCCGGCAGTTTGGGCCGGCTGCCCGTGGCCACCACCACCGCGTGCCGCGCGGTCAGGACGTGCTCGGGCCCCTCGGCCGGCCGGACGGCCACCCGCCGCGGGCCGTCGAGACGCCCGTGCCCCCGGACCGGCTCCGCCCCCTCGGACAGCAGCCAGTCCACCTGCCCGCCGTCCTCCCAGTGCGACACGAAGGCGTCCCGCCGGTCCAGTACGGGCTCCGGGGCGAGCGGCCCGGTGACCGCCTCCCGCGAGCCCGCGACGGCACGCGCCGCGGCCAGCGCGGACACCGGCCGCAGCAGCGCCTTGCTGGGCATGCACGCCCAGTACGAGCAGTCACCGCCGAGCAGTTCGCTCTCCACCACCGCGACGGAGAGTCCGGCGGCACGGGCGCTCCCGGCGGCGTGCTCACCGACCGCGCCCCCGCCGAGCACGATCACGTCGTACGTCTGTTCGTGAGGTGTCCGGGGGCTGTGCGCACCGATCCCGGGCGGGGTCCGGCGGGAACGGGGCCGTAGAGGCGGCGCCTGCCGCTCCCGCGCCTCCCCCGCCGTCCCGGCCTCTCCCGTCCTCCCGGCCTCTCCCGCCGCTCCGGCCGTTCCCGCCGCTCCGGCTGCTCCGGCCTCCGGCGGCTCCGCCGCTCCCGCCGCGCTCTCGTCCGGCGTCCGGCTCATCCCTGTTCCGCCTCTCCGTATCCGGGTACCCGTGGAAGTCCCGAGTGCCCTTTCCGGCCGCCCTCACCACGCTCCGGGAAATCGGCCACATGAATGAGCGGGATCCGGACAGGCTCCCCCTGATCTCCGGAAGCCCGTTCCCCGGACACGGCAGCCGGCCAGGGTTCCGGCAGGACCGAACAGAAGACGTCTCTGGAAGCAGGTAGGACATATGAGCACGGTCGAGCTGACCAAGGAGAACTTCGACGAGGTCGTCTCCGCCAACGACTTCGTCCTGATCGACTTCTGGGCCTCCTGGTGCGGCCCCTGCCGCACTTTCGCACCCGTGTACGAGAAGGCGGCCAACCGCCACTCAGACCTGGTCTTCGCCAAGGTCGACACGGAGGCCCAGCCCGAGCTCGCCGCGGCCTTCAACATCCAGTCCATCCCGACCCTGATGGTCGTCCGGGAGAACGTCGCGGTGTACGCCCAGCCGGGGGCCCTGCCCGAGCCGGCCCTGGAGGACATCATCGGCCAGGCCCGCGACCTGGACATGGAGAAGGTCCACCAGTCCGTCACCGAGCAGCAGGCGGCGCAGCAGCAGGGCGGCGCCTCCGGCGGCAGCCAGCCCCCCGGCCCCTCCGACCCGGCCGTCTGAACCGGCGGCGGCCGGCTCGCCCGACGGGCCCCGGGCGACCGGGGCCCGCGTGCCGGGCGAGGCCGCTTTCGGGCACGCGAAGAGCCCCGGCCGGATCTCTCCGGCCGGGGCTCTTGAGCTTCGCTGTGGACCTGTGGGGATTTGAACCCCAGACCCCCTCGATGCGAACGAGGTGCGCTACCAGACTGCGCCACAGGCCCTTGCGACGTGAGGAACTCTAGCATCCCGGCCGGGCAGCTTGGAAATCCGTTCCCGCGCTGGTCATCGCGGCCGACAGCCGGGATCCGGCCCGGGGATCACTCGTTGGCGGCGCGCGGCCGGTCCTCGTCCGCGTACTGGTCGAAGAGCGGGGTGCGGCCCCGGTCGCGGGAGCGGCGGCCGCGCTCGCGGCGGCTCTCGCGCGCGGCGGGCCCCGGCTCCGGCTGGGGTTCGGCGGACGGCTCGGCGGACGGCTCGGCGGACGGTCCGGCCGCGCTGGAGCGGGCGGAGCTCCAGGCGTCCGGGGCGTCGAGGTCCACGCCACCGGTGGCGCGGGGGGCGACGGGCGCCGTGACGTAGGTGGGCAGCGGCACCGGGACCGGCTCCCAGCTCTCCCCCTCGGACCGGACGCGCTCGCGCTGCTGGTCGACCCACTCGGCGTGGTCGGTCTGCTCGACGAGCGCGCGGCGGCCCGCCGTGTGCGGGGACGCCGGAGCGGGCTCGGGAGCGGCCGCCGGGCCGGGCTCCTCACCGGCCGCCGCGTCGTCCGCGGCGGCGGGCCTCGCCGGCTGCCGGGCACCGCGCGGGCCGCGCTCGCGCAGCCGCTGGGCGGCGGCCTCGGCGCGCCGCCGGTCCATGGTGAAGGCGAAGCGGCGCCGCTCCTGCGCGCGCAGATGGACGATGTACGAGCTGAGCAGCACGGCCGGGACGGCGGGGGCCCACAGGAAGGCCAGCCCGCCGACCGCCGCGACGACCGCGCCGAGGGCGAAGGCCAGGAACAGCACCATGGTGGTCCGGCGGCGGCGGGCGAGGACCTTGGAGCGGCGGGCCCGTTCGGCGACGGAGACGGCGCGGCGGCCGTCCCGCCCGGCGGACGCCTGGTCCGCCGGGAGTGGCGCGTGCTCACCGTCGCCGGCGCGCAGCGACTCGGGCACCGGCATGGCCGCGGACAGGGCGAAGGCCCGGACGTCGACCGTGTCGGTCGGCGCTTCCGGGTCGGCGGCGCGCGGTTCCGGTTCGGCGGGGCCGACGTAGTCGTCCGCTTCACCGGAGTGGCGCTCCTCCAGGTCCTTGGCGTAACGGCGCTCCATACCGGCCCGTCCGGACAGCAGCCGGATGGCGGTGGAGAAGCGTTCCGTAGGACGAGCCTCGTTGAGTTCGTCCTGCCTACGGAGCCACATCGGCACCAGGTAGGCGGCCCAGGCCCCGACAATGACTGCGTAGATGAGGCCGCTGCTGCTCACGCCTCACACGGTAGAGGGGTTTTCAGCAGGCCATCCGCCAATTGCCACGGTGTGTCGCACGATCTGGCTGATAGTTCGAACTTTTTTTCCGATTGCCGGGGCGGGCTGACGGAGAATGTGCTCTATTGCCGCTTAATATCGAACACATATTTTATTTGTGGGCTGTTCCGGGCCGGACCCGGTGCCAGCGGGCCAGCAGTCCCTCGGGAACGTCCTCCACCGTGAGGGCGAAGACGAGGTGGTCGCGCCAGTCGCCGTCGATGTGGAGATAGCGCGGACGCAGCCCCTCCTCCCGGAATCCGAGCTTTTCGACGACACGGCGGCTCGGCCCGTTCTCGGGCCGGATGCACACCTCGACGCGGTGCAGGCCCACCGTGCGGAAACAATGGTCGACCGCGAGCGCCACAGCCGTCGGAGTGACCCCGCGCCCGGCGACTTCCCGGTCCACCCAGTAACCGATATGCCCGGAGCACATGGAGCCCCAGGCCATTCCCGCGACCGTCAACTGCCCCGCCAGCCGGCCTCGGTACTCGATGACGAAGGGCAGCATCCGGCCCGCGTTCGCCTCGGAACGCAGATGCCGCACCATCTGACGGTAGGTCGGGCGCTGTGCCGCCGGCCCGCCCGCCACGGGCGGCGGGATGGTCGCCTCCCAGGGCCGCAGCCAGTCGCGGTTGCGGCGGTTGACCTCGCGCCAGTCCCGCTGGTCGCGCATGCGGATCGGGCGCAGGGTGACGTCGCCGTCGGTCAGGGCCGCCGGCCAGAGGGGAGTCATCGGTGCGCCCGGGGCGTCGTGCCGCCGTCCGGGGTCGTCCCCGTGCCGCCGTCCGGGCCGGCGGGGCGGGGGTGGTCGCCGCCGCGGAGCTGGTCGACGGCGTGCACGAGCAGCCGGCCGAGGACGGCGAGGCCGTCCCGCACCCCGCCCGTGGAGCCCGGCAGATTGACGATCAGCGTGCCGCCGGCGGTTCCGGCCAGTCCCCGG
Source organism: Streptomyces albus subsp. albus (assembly GCF_000719865.1). Classification (GTDB taxonomy): domain Bacteria; phylum Actinomycetota; class Actinomycetes; order Streptomycetales; family Streptomycetaceae; genus Streptomyces; species Streptomyces albus_E. The sequence goes on along the minus strand of NZ_JOID01000019.1, from coordinate 113,738 downwards.
GAGAGCGCGGCGGTGGGCACCGCGGCCAGGCCCTCGGCGCGCAGGGCCTCGGGGATGCCGGGGATCTCGCGGTCGAGGACGCGGCGGGTCATCTCGGGCGTGCGGTCGTTCGGCGAGATGCCGGTACCGCCGGTGGTGAGCACCACGTCGTACCCGGCGGCGACGGCCTCCCGCAGGACGGCTTCCACCGGCTCGCCGTCGGGGACCACGCGGGGGCCGTCGGTGGCGAAGCCCATCGCGGTGAGGCCCTCGGCCAGCAGCGGGCCGCCCTTGTCGGCGTAGACGCCCGCGGAGGCGCGGTTCGAGACGGTGACGGCCAGGGCGCGGTAGCCGCTCATGCGGTGCCCTCCCCGGCCGGGCGCGACCAGTCGCCGGACTTGCCGCCGGTCTTCTCCTCGACCCGTACGTCCGTGATGACCGCGGCCTTGTCCACGGCCTTCACCATGTCCACCACCGTCAGCGCGGTGACGGTGACGGCGGTCAGCGCCTCCATCTCGACACCGGTGCGGTCGGTGGTCTTCACGGTGGCCAGGATCTCCACGGCGTCGTCGGCCACGGAGAGTTCGACCTTCACCCCGGAGACCGCCAGCGGATGGCAGAGCGGGATGAGGTCGGGGGTGCGCTTGGCTCCCATGATGCCCGCGATGCGCGCGGTGGCGAGGGCGTCGCCCTTGGGGACGCCCTCGCCGCGCAGCAGTTCGACGACGCGCGGGGAGACGAGCACACGGCCGCTCGCACGGGCGGCGCGCGCGGTGACGTCCTTCGCGGAGACGTCGACCATACGGGCGGCGCCCCGGTCGTCGAGGTGTGTGAGGTGCTGCTGGGCGCTGCTCATCGTTCTCCCGGTCCGGTCCTTCCAGGGCAGCAACCGTACCGGGGCTTCTCCGGTTCAGCGCAGCAGGATGGCCTCCACCTCGCCGCCGGGCGGAACCGACGTGGTGTCCTCCGGGACGACGATCAGGGCGTCGGCGTCGGCGAGCGCCTTGACCAGATGGGAGCCGGGGCCGCCGACCGGGGTGACGAGACCGTCCGCGTAACGGCCGCGGAGGAACTGCCGCTTGCCCTCGGGCGATGAAGCGATGCCCTCGGGGCAGATCGCGCGGATGGTCTCGCGCCCGTCCGGAGCGAAGCCCATGAGGGCGCGGATCGCGGGGCGCACGAAGAGCTCGAAGGAGACGTACGCGCTGACGGGGTTTCCGGGGAGCGCCAGCAGGGGCGTGCGGTCGGGGCCGACGCGGCCGAAGCCCTGCGGTTTGCCGGGCTGCATGGCGAGCTTGCGGAAGTCGACGCGGCCGGGGCCGGGGGCGGCCGTCGCGGCGGGGGTGGCTCCGGGCTCCGTGGTCTCCACGGCCGGGGTCGCCGCGGCTGCCCCGGTCTCCGCTGCGCCGCCGGGGGCCCGTTCCGTTCCCGGCTCTCCCGTCTCCGGCCGCGCGTCCGTCTCCGCGCCCGGCTCCGCCGGCCGGTCGGCGGACTGATCGGCGGGCAGGTCTTCGGGAGCGTCTCCGGAGAAGGCTTCCTTCACGACGTCGTAGGCGCCGACGCTGACGCCGCCGCTGGTGACGACGAGGTCGGCGCGGAGGAGCTGGTCCTCGACGGCGGAGCGGAGGGAGGCCGCGTCGTCGGCGACGGCGGTGACGCGGTAGGCGATGGCTCCGGCGTCGCGGGCGGCGGCGGTGAGCGCGAAGCTGTTGGAGTCGTGGATCTGCCCGGGGCCCGGCTGGGTACCGGGCGGCACGAGTTCGCTGCCGGTGGACATGACGACCACTCGCGGTCTGGGGCGGACCCGGACGGTGGCCCGGCCGATGGCGGCGAGCAGCCCGATCTGCGGCGGGCCGAGGAGCGTGCCGGCCGACAGCACCGGGCTGCCGGCGGAGACGTCGCCGCCGCGGGAGCGGATGTGGGCTCCGGCCTCCGCGGGGCGGTGCACGCGGACCTCGCCGGCCGCGCCCTCGGGCGCGGCACTGTGGGCCGTCATGGCGGTGGCGGGGCCGCCGCCGGCGCCGCCGTCCGTCCACTCGACCGGCACCACCGTGTCGGCGCCGGGCGGCAGGGGGGCGCCGGTCATGATGCGGGCCGCCTCGCCGGGCCTGATGGTGGGCAGTCTGCCGCTGCCCGCCGCGATGTCGCCGATGACGGTGAGCACCGCCGGGGACTCCTCGGTCGCGTCGGCGACGTCGGCTGTGCGGACGGCGTATCCGTCCATGGAGCTGTTGTCGAACGGTGGCAGGGCCACGGCCGCGGTGACGTCCTCGACGAGGACGCAGCCCTGGGCGTCGAGCAACTGGAGCTCCAGCGGTTCGAGCGGCTGGATGTGCCGGAGGATGTCGGCCAGGTGCTCGTCGACGCTCCACACGCGCGGTGCGGCTCCGCTTCCCTGACGTCCCCGACCGCCGCCGGGCCCGCTCCGGCCGTCCGGGGCGGGGGACGGGACGGCGGCGGTTCCGGCGGTTCCGGCGTCGCCGCCGGGGTCACCGGCGCTGCCCGCGGGGGCCGTCCCCGGCTCCGCGGTCTCCTCTGCGGCCCGCTCAGTGGTGCTCAAGGTGCTACATCTCCTCCGCGACGTACCTCCGAAGCCAGTCCCGGAAGTCCGGTCCCAGATCCTCACGTTCGCATGCCAGTCTGACAATGGAGCGGAGGTAGTCGGCGCGGTCCCCGGTGTCGTAGCGGCGGCCCTTGAAGAGGACGCCGTGCACCGGGCCGCCCAGGTCCGGGTTCTGGGCCAGGGTCTGCAGGGCGTCGGTGAGCTGGATCTCGCCGCCGCGGCCGGGCTCCGTCTTCCGCAGCACGTCGAAGACGGCGGCGTCGAGGACGTAGCGGCCGATGAGCGCGTAGTTGCTGGGCGCCTCCTCGCGGCTGGGCTTCTCGACGAGGCCGGTGACCCGGTGGATGTCGTCGTCGCCGGTGGGTTCGATCACGGCGCAGCCGTAGAGGTGGACCTGGTCCGGGTCGACCTCCAGGAGGGCGACGACGCTGCCGCCGTACCGCTCCTGAGCCTCGATCATGCGGGTCAGCAGCGGGTCCCGGGGGTCGATGAGGTCGTCGCCGAGGAGGACCGCGAAGGGCTGCTGCCCGACGTGGGGCGCCGCGCACAGCACGGCGTGGCCGAGGCCCCGCGGGTCGCCCTGGCGCACGTAGTGCATGGTCGCCAGGTCGCTGGACTCCTGCACACGGGAGAGGCGGTCGCCGTCGCCCTTGTGGCGGAGCATCTCCTCCAGCTCGTAGTTGCGGTCGAAGTGGTCCTCCAGCGGGCGCTTGTTGCGCCCGGTGACCATGAGGACATCGGAGAGACCGGCGCTGACGGCCTCCTCGACCACATACTGGATCGCGGGCTTGTCGACGACCGGCAGCATCTCCTTGGGAGTGGCCTTGGTGGCCGGCAGGAAGCGGGTCCCGAGTCCTGCTGCGGGAATGACAGCCTTGCTGATCCGGGTACGCGATGCAGTCATGCGGAGAACCATAACCGGCGCGTATGAGCGGAACGTGATGATCCGGTAAGTGTGGCCGCATACGAGAGGATTCCCGGCTCAGATGACCACCCCGAAGTCTCGCAAGGTCCGGTTGCGGCACGGTCTCGGCAAGATGAGGTCGCGGTTGACGGAAGATGACGTGTCGGCGGCGGGGGCCGCGTTCGCCCGTCATGCCCTGGCGCTTCCCGAACTGGCGTCCGCCCACACCGTCTGCGCCTATGTGTCGGTGGGGCGGGAGCCCGCCACGGGGCCGCTGCTGGACGCGCTGCGCGCGCGGGGGGTGCGGGTGCTGCTGCCCGTCCTGCGGGACGACGACGACCTCGACTGGGCCCCGTACGCGGGGCCGGAGCGGCTGGTGGCGGCCGGCCGGGCGGGCCGGATGGTGCTGAGGGAGCCGGCGGACGCGCCGCTGGGCCTGAACGCCGTGCTGGAGGCCGACGCGCTGCTGCTGCCGGGGCTCGCGGTGGACGGCCGCGGGCTGCGGCTGGGCCGCGGCGGCGGCTCGTACGACCGGGTGCTGGAGCGGCTGGCGGAGGCGGGGGCGGACCCGGCGCTGATCATGCTGGTGTACGAGGAAGAGGTGCTGGAGGAGGTGCCCGCCGAGGCGCACGACCGGCCCGTTCAGGCCGCCGTGACGCCCTCGGGGGTGCGCCGCTTCGGTGCCTGACGGCGCCCGGTGCGCCGCGGCGGTGCACTGCGGCCCGATGCGCCGCGGCCCCGGTGCGCCGCGTCGTGTGAGCGCGGTGCACCGGGGCCGCCGGTGGACGGTGCGGGGCCCGGAGCGCCGGAGTACCGGAGCCGCCCCGCGGCGGGCTCAGGGGATGAGCGCCAGGGTGTCCTCGGTCGCCTTCTCGACGCTCTTCTTGCTGAACGCCCAGGGCAGCAGTTCGCCCTTGGCCCACTTGGTCGTCTGGTCGCTGTAGTGCGTGTTGTACGCGTGCCCCGACGCCCCGGAGAGGTTGATCCACTGGGACTTGTCGAGGTCCGCGAGGTTGACGATCATCCGCATCGACGGCACCCAGACGACGCCGTAGCCGCCGGCCGCGTTCCAGCCGGTCGCGTTGACTGCCGCCTCGCCGCCGCCGAGGTTCCACGGGCCGCGGTTGAGCGCCCAGCGGAGCACGGCGGGGCCCTTGATGCCCAGCGTCTGGTTGCGCAGCGTCAGCTGGTGCAGCCGGCCCCAGCTCCAGCTGTCGATGTCCTTGCCGAGCTTGGCGGTCAGCTCCCAGCGGGCGTCCGCCATGGCCTGCTTCAGCAGCTTGTCGCGGTCGCCCTCACCGGAGTCGGGGCGGGTGCTCGTCTTCCACCAGTCGTTGTCCTCGTCCTCCAGGATGGTCCGGACGACCTCGAACCAGCGGTCGCCGCCGTCCGGCTGGGCCGCGTCCCGCGCCCGCTCGCCGCACTCGCGGACCAGGGAGTCGCCGTCCAGGTCCTCCAGCGGGCCGGAGTCGTCGGCCGGCGGCACGCGCAGGCATTCGCCGGTGACCCGCAGTTCCTTCGGCAGCTTGTGGCCGAAGGCCAGCTTGAGGGTGTTGCGCCAGACGCCGTTGAAGTAGGCGGCGGCCGCGGAGTCGGAGTCCTGGGTGTAGTCCCAGCCCTCCAGCAGCTTCTGCGCCTCGCGGATGTACGGGTCCTCGATGTCGATCTTGAGCAGGTAGGGCGTCAGCAGCTTGGCGATCTCGCTGCTGTCGTCCGTCTGCATGGTCTGCATGTCCTTGGTCGAGATCTTGCCGCCGTCCTTGATCTTCGACTGGACCAGGTTGTCGAGCCGCTGGCTGCGCGCTCCGTAGCCCCAGTCCTCGGTGAGGAGGTAGGGGTACTTCTCCGGGTCGATGACGGCCTGGTTGGCGGTCACGATGTAGCCGCGGGCGGGGTCCTTCTCCCAGGGGAGCGCGGACTGGGGGACGTAGCCGGTCCACCGGTACTCCGGGTCCCAGCCCGGGGCCGGGTAGCGGCCGTCGCCCTTGCCGCGGACGGGTATCCGGCCCGGCGCCTGGTAGCCGATGTGGCCGTCGGTGTCGGCGTAGAGGAGGTTCTGCGCGGGGACGTCGAACAGCCGGGCGGCCTTGCGGAACTGGTCGAAGTCGGCGGCCTCGTTGAGGGCGAAGACGGCGTCCATGGTGCGGCCCGGGCTGAGGGCGGTCCAGCGGAGCGAGACGGCGTAGCCGCTGGCGCGGTCGGGTGAGCCGTCGGTGACGGGCGCTGTCTTGCCGACGTCGCCCATCTCGTCGCTGCGGTCGGAGACGATCGGGCCGTTGGCGGTGCTGCGAACGGTGATCCGGCGGTCGGCGCCGCCCGCGACCTTGATGGTCTCCTTGCGGGTCGTGAACGGCTTCTGCTCGCCGTCGTAGAGGTAGCCGTCGGCGGTGATCTTCTCCAGGTAGAGGTCCGTGACGTCGGCGCCGAGGTTGGTGAAGCCCCAGGAGACCTTCTGGTTGTGGCCGATTATCACGCCCGGCATACCGGAGAAGGTGAAGCCCGCGACGTCATAGCGGCACTTGTCGCTCACGGAGCGGCAGTGCAGGCCCATCTGGTACCAGAGGGACGGCATCTGCGGTGCCAGGTGCGGGTCGTTGGCGAGCAGGGGCTTGCCCGTGGTGGTGTGCTTCCCGGAGACCACCCAGGAGTTGGAGCCGATGCCGTCGCCGTTGGGGCCGAGGAGGGCGGGGATCTCCTCCAGGGTCTTGGAGAGGGCACCGAGCTGGGACTGGAGGCCGCCGGTGCCGGCGCCCGTGCCCGTACCGCCGGTGCCGGTGCCCGCGCCCGCCCCGGGAACACCCGTGCCCGTGCCGCCGGCGCCCGTGCCGCTGCCCGTGCCGGTCTCCGTGGCGGTCGCCTCCGGGTCGAACGTGTCGGTCAGTTCGCCGACCGCGCCGTCGCGCACGATGGGCTTGTTCCGGTCCGCGGGGTAGTCCGGGTACAGCTGGTCTATCTGCTTCGCGGAGAGCCTCGTCGTCATCAGGGAGCGGTCGATCTCGTCCTGCATGTTGCCGCGCAGGTCCCAGGCCATGGCCTTCAGCCAGGCGACCGAGTCCACCGGGTCCCAGGCCTCGGGCTTGTAGTCGTTGGTGAAGCCCAGGGCCGCGTACTCGACGGAGAGCGCGGCGCCCTCGTGCTCGGCGAGATAGGCGTTGACGCCGTCGGCGTACGCCCGGAGGTACTTCTTCGTCCGGGACGACAGCTTGGTCTCGTACTCCTTCTCCGCGACCTGGCGCCAGCCGAGGGTGCGGAGGAAGGCGTCGGTCTCGACCTGGCTCGCGCCGAACATCTCGGAGAGCCGGCCGGCGGTGAGATGGCGGCGGACGTCCATCTCCCAGAAGCGGTCCTGCGCCTGCACATAACCCTGCGCGCGGAAGAGGTCCTCGTCGCTGCTGGCGTAGATCTGCGGGATGCCGTGGCCGTCCCGTTTCACCTCGACCGGCCCGGACAGGCCCTTGAGGCGGATCGATCCGGTGGTCTCGGGGAAGGACGCGCGGACGGTGCTCACGCTCCAGAACGCGCCGTAGCCGACACCCGCCACGAGGGCCAGCACGATCGCGATCACGAGGAGCCGCGCGCGGCCCCTCTTCTTCTTGCCGGAAGGGCCGTTTGTGTTGGCGGGCATCGCTGTCCTTCGCGGGGCAGGGTGGTCCTGGGAGTGCTGGAGCAACTGTAGGCGCAGGCACGCGGTCGCCCCTACACGGAGTCAAGTCCGGCGGTACGGCTCACGGAGACGTCAAGAACCCGTAAAATGTTAGGTAAGGCAATGAAGTTCCGGCCGGTCGCGCGGGACGAAACGTCCCATACCTCACGGAAGGGTCCAGGCCCCTGACTATCCATCAGCTGAATGAACTCATGCTGCTCGGCTCGGTCGTGCTGCTCGTCGCGGTGGCGGCGGTACGGATCTCCTCGCGGTCCGGGCTTCCCAGCCTGCTGATCTATCTCGGCATCGGGGTCGCGATCGGGTCCGACGGGCTCGGAATCGACTTCAGCGACGCCGAGATGACCCAGGTGATCGGCTATGCCGCTCTCGTCGTGATCCTCGCGGAGGGCGGTCTCGGCACCGCGTGGCATGAGATCAGACCCGCGCTGCCGGTGGGCGCCGCGCTCTCCACCGTCGGTGTCGCCACCAGCGTGGGCATCACGGCCGCCGGTGCGCACTATCTCGTCGGCCTGGACTGGCGGCAGTCGCTCATCATCGGCGCGGTGGTGTCCTCCACCGACGCGGCCGCGGTCTTCTCCGTCCTGCGCAGAGTGCCGCTGCCGTCCCGGCTGACCGGCGCGCTGGAGGCGGAGTCCGGCTTCAACGACGCACCCGTGGTCATCCTGGTCGTCGCCTTCGCCACCACCGGTCCGGTCGACGCCTGGTACCTGCTGATCGGAACGATCGTCCTCGAACTGGCCATCGGCGCGGCCATCGGCCTGGCGGTCGGCTGGCTCGGCGCGCTCGCCCTGCGGCACGTCGCCCTGCCCGCCTCCGGCCTCTATCCGATCGCCGTGATGGCGATCGCCGTCACCGCCTACGCGGCCGGTGCCCTCGCGCACGGCAGCGGCTTCCTCGCCGTCTATCTCGCCTCGCTGGTCCTCGGCAACGCGAAGCTGCCGCACGCGCCGGCGACCCGCGGCTTCGCCGACGGGCTCGGCTGGCTGGCGCAGATCGGCATGTTCATCCTGCTGGGCCTGCTGGTCACACCGCACGAACTGGTCGACGACATCTGGCCCGCGGTGATCGTCGGACTGGTGCTGACCTTCGTGGCCAGGCCGCTGTCCGTGCTGCTCAGCAGTCTGCCGTTCCGGATGCCGTGGCGGGAACAGGCCCTGCTCTCCTGGGCCGGGCTGCGCGGCGCGGTACCGATCATCTTCGCCACCATCCCGATGGTGGCCGGGGTGCCGGGAAGCCGGCGGCTGTTCAACATCGTCTTCCTGCTGGTGATCGTCTACACCCTGGTGCAGGGCCCGACGCTGCCCTGGGTCGCCCGCCGGCTGCGGCTCCGGGACCCGGAGGCCGCGGCGGACCTCGGCATCGAATCGGCGCCGCTGGAGCGGCTGCGCGGGCATCTGCTGTCGACCACGGTCGCCGAGAATTCCCGGATGCACGGCGTGGAGGTCGGCGAGCTGCGACTGCCGCCGGGGGCCGCGGTCACCCTGGTCGTCCGCGACGGCGAGAGCTTCGTCCCGGGCCCGACGACCATGCTGCGCCGCGGGGACGAACTCCTGGTCGTCGCCACCGACCCGGTCCGGGACTCCGCGGAGAAGCGGCTCCGGGCGGTGGCCCGGGGCGGCAAGCTCGCGGGATGGCTGGGCACGGAGCCGGGAACGGGCTGACGGCGGGGGCGGCGTACGGGGGCGGCGGGGCGCGAGGGCGGCGCCCGCCGCGGGGGCGGGTGGCGGCCGGGCCCGGTGCGCGGCCGGTGCTGTGCTCGCATTGGCGTTCGGTCCCGCGCGCGGCGCTGCGCCCGGTGCCGGTCTCGGCGCGGGCCCCCGCTCGCCGCGGTGACTGGCGGGCGGATCGGCGGGCTGGGCCGAAGACGGGCTCCCGGTCCACAGTGGCAGCGCCCGCCCGCGTCCCGGCCCTCGCCCCGGCCCCCGCGCTCGTACTGGCGTCCGGCGCGCCAGGCGGCCGCCTTGTACGATGGCCGGGCAACCGACACACCACCCTGCCTGACGCAGAGCTGGCGCGACCGTACGGCGGCCTCGGTCCCCTGACATCCCGTCCTCCTGGGATGCGGACCCGGTATCTACCCCGGTTCGGCGCAAGAGGACAGCTCTCGGCGCACCCGGCGGCCACGCGCCGCGGATGCGCTACCAGGCGGCAGAAAGGTACGGCCGTGGCAGCCACGGTCACCAAGAGTTCCGGCGGGCGCCGTCCCGGTTACGGCTCGCTGCTGCGCACTCCCGGCGCATGGACGTTCCTGCTCCCCGGCTTCGCGGCCCGGCAGCCGTTCGCGATGCTCACGCTGAGCATCGTCTTGCTGGTGGAGCACACCACCGGCTCGTACGGCACGGCGGGAGCGGTAGCGGCGGCCACCGGTGTCTCCATGGCGCTGTTCGCGCCGCAGAGCGGCCGGCTCGCCGACCGCTGGGGACAGGCCGCGGTGCTCGTCCCGGGCGTGCTGGTCCACACCGCCGCGGTGGCCCTGCTGACGGCTCTGGCGCTGCTGGCGGCGCCCCTGTGGGCGCTGTTCGCGGCCGCCGTCCCGGCGGGCGCCTCGGTGCCGCAGGTGGGGCCGATGGTGCGGGCGCGCTGGGCCGCCCTGCTGAGCGGTGACGCGGACGGCCCGGCCCGGGACGCTCCGAACGCCGCGGACGGCGGCTCTGGTGGCGGGCACGGCGGCGGACGCGGGGGACCGTCGCCGCTGCTGTCGACGGCTGCCGCGTTCGAATCCGTGACGGACGAACTGACCTTCGTCATCGGCCCGGTGCTGGCGACAGCCCTGTGCATCGGTGTCCACCCGGCGGCGGGGCTGGTCGCCGAGGGCGCCCTGACATTCCTCGGCGGCCTGCTCTTCGCGGCGCAGCGGCACACGCAGCCGTCCGTACGACGGGCCGCCGGACAGCCCGGCGCGGGAGCGGGGACGGGGACGGCGGCAGAGGCGGCCGGCGCGGCTTCCGGACCGGCGGTCCGCGCGGGACGGCGCGGGGAGCGTCCCGCGTCCGCGCTGTCGGTGCCGGGCGTGCGGGTGCTGGCGGTGCTGTTCCTCGGGATCGGATCCGTGTTCGGGGGAATGCAGGTCTCGCTCACGGCCTTCACCGAGGAGATCGGCCACCCGGGCCTCAACGGGGCGCTCTACGGGGTCTTCGCGGGCGGCAACATGCTGGCGGGCGCCGTCTCCGGTGCCGTCGCCTGGCGGCGGCCGCCGCACCGGCGGCTCCTCATCGCGTACACGGCGCTCGCCCTGGCGACGTCGCCGCTGTGGGCGGTGGACTCGGCCGCCGCCGTCGGCGCGCTCGGACTGCTGGTCGGGCTGTGCATCGCCCCGGCCCTGGTCACCGGATACACCCTGGTGGAGTCGCTCGTTCCGGCGACCGTGCGGACGGAGGCGTTCACCTGGCTGACCGGGGCGGTGGCGCTGGGGCAGGCCCTGGCGGTCACGGCCTCCGGACGGCTGGCCGACGGCTTCGGCGCGCACGCCGGATTCACCGTGCCGCTGGCCGGGACGGGGCTCGCCCTGCTGGTGGCGGTGGCGCTGCGGTCCCGGCTCGAACCGGCCCTGCCGGGGCGGGCGGTGGCACGTGGGGTGGATCACCGTCGGGCGGCCGCAGTGGACTGAGACCACGGAATGCTGCACTATGGAGCGTCGTTAGCACTCAATGAGTGAGAGTGCCAGGAGGAGCAAGTGCCGACCTACCAGTACCAGTGCACCGAATGCGGCGAGGGCCTCGAAGCGGTGCAGAAGTTCACCGACGAGGCGCTCACCGAGTGCCCCGCGTGCGAGGGGCGCCTGCGCAAGGTGTTCTCCGCGGTCGGTGTCGTCTTCAAGGGCTCCGGCTTCTACCGGACCGACAGCCGGGGCGCCTCGTCGTCCAGCAGCGCCTCCTCGTCGCCGAAGGCGAAGAGCGACAGCGGCTCGTCGTCCGCGGGATCCGGTTCGGGCTCGGGTTCCGGCTCCGGCTCGTCCTCCGGTTCGGCGTCCTCCTCGACGGCCTCGTCGTCCGGGGGCTCGGCCGGCTCGTCGGCCGCCTGAGGCCGGCCTGACGCCCGCTCGGCGTTGGCCTGCCGCCCGCCTGGCACCTGCCGTTTCGCGTTCGCGTGCACGCCGGTCACCGTTCCTTCCCGGAGGACGGCGGACCGGCGTTGCCGTGCGCCCGTAAGGTAACGGGCATGGCGGAGACCAGCAGCACACACGCGAACAGCACGGGCCCTCTGGCGGAGATCGGGGTCATCGGCGGGTCGGGGTTCTACTCCCTCCTCGACGACGTGACCGAGATCACCGTCGACACCCCCTACGGCGCCCCGAGCGACTCCCTGTTCCTCGGCGAGATAGCCGGCCGGAGCGTGGCGTTCCTCCCCCGGCACGGCCGCAAGCACCATCTGCCGCCGCACCGCATCAACTACCGGGCGAACCTCTGGGCCCTGCGCGCGGCCGGTGTCCGCCAGGTGCTCGCACCGTGCGCGGTGGGCGGACTGCGCGAGGAGTACGGCCCCGGCACACTCCTCGTACCGGACCAGGTCGTGGACCGGACGAAGTCCCGGATCCAGACGTACTTCGACGGCGAGCCCCTGCCGGACGGCTCGGTGCCCAACGTCGTGCACGTCACCTTCGCCGACCCCTACTGCCCGGCCGGGCGGCAGGCGGCCCTGGCGGCGGCGCGCGGGCGCCACTGGGAGCCCGTCGACGGCGGGACGCTCGTGGTCGTCGAAGGGCCCCGCTTCTCCACGCGCGCCGAGTCGCGCTGGCACGCGGCGCAGGGCTGGTCCGTGGTCGGCATGACCGGTCACCCGGAGGCCGTACTCGCCCGTGAACTGGGCCTCTGCTACACCTCGATCGCACTGGTCACCGACCTGGACGCGGGCGCCGAGACGGGCGAGGGCGTCTCCCACACGGAGGTCATGAAGGTGTTCGCCGAGAACATCGGGCGGCTTCGGCCGCTGATCTTCGACGCCGTCGAGGCCCTGCCGGAGACCGGTGCGCGGGACTGCCTGTGCACGACGGCGCTGCAGGGCCTGGACACGGGGATCAAGCTGCCCTGACGGGGCGCGGCTGGCGGGGTGCCGGGCGCTTCGCTCCGGGGGGACGGCGCCCGGGTCGGAGTGCCGGACTGGAGCGCCCGGGGCGGAGTACCCGGGCATGAGCCGGGTGCGGGGGCCGGGGCCGGGCGGTCCGGCGTCATCGGCGGGGCTGTGTCTCCGCGACCCATGTGGCCCCTGTGGGTGAGCGAGTTGTCCACAACCCGTCGGTTGTCCACAAGCTCCGGCGGCGTGCGGGAAACGAGGGCATCGTGAGGGCGGAACCGAGATCCGGCCCTCTTCGCCCAGGTGGTGACCCTCATGTCCGAGTACACCGGCACGCCCGAGCACCTCGCCCTGTCCGGCGTTCTTCCGCTGCCCGGTGATCGATCCCTGCCCGATGACCGCCCCCTGTATCGGCGCGCCTCCGCCCCCGGGCAGACCATCGCGCCGCCCGGGGCCGGGGAGCGCAGGTACACCGAACGCACCGGGCCGCTGCCCCCGCGACCGGGGCCGCACCACCGGGCCGGGCCGCCGCTTTCCGGGCGCGGGCAGGAACACGGGGAGGGGCACGGACGGTACGGAAACGGGGGCGGACCGGAGTGGGGCCGCGCCGGACGGGAGTGGAGCGAAGCCGGACGGGGCGGCGCCGGACGGGAGTGGAGCGGCACGGTGCCCGTCGGGCCACCGCAGCCGGTTCCGCCGCCGAGGCATGTGCCGCAATTCGGGCCACTACGGCTCGGTGGCGGCCGCTGGTGGACACGGAGCGACGTACGGCGCGGCTGGCCGGCCGCCATGGCGCTGGCAGCGGTGGCGCTCGCGGTACCCGCCCTCGGCACGCTCGCCGAGCGATGAAGCCCCCGTTGGACAGGGTGTGCCCCCTCCGTCCACCATTGCCGTCGCGTCACTTCGGAACACCGAGTTCCGATCCACCGAAGGGAAAGACGGTCCGTGAACGAGGACAAGCAGAGTGTGTGGGAGGGCTTCAAGGCCTTCCTGATGCGGGGGAACGTCATCGACCTCGCGGTCGCGGTCGTCATCGGCACCGCGTTCACCAACGTGGTCAACTCGGTGGTGAAGGGACTCATCAACCCCGTGGTGGGCGCCTTCGGCACCAAGGATCTGGACCGGTACCGCTCCTGCCTCGACGGTCCCTGCAAGACCGATCAGGCAGGCGAGGTCGTCACGGGCATTCCGATCATGTGGGGGACCGTGCTCAGCGCCACGCTGAGTTTCCTGATCACCGCGACGGTCGTGTACTTCCTCATGGTGCTGCCGATGGCGAGATTCCTCGCCCGCAAAGCGGCCCGGCAGAAGCAGGTGGAGGAGAAGCAGGCCCAGGCGGAGGCCGCCGAGATCGTGCTGCTGCGGGAGATCCGCGACGAGCTGATCGCCCAGCGGGGCGGCTCCGCTTCCCGGGTTCCCAGCCCGAAGTAGCCGGCGTTCACGGGCGCGGCAGCGCGTCCGGAAGGGCGGCTCCGGCGGGGGCGAGGGCGGCGGGCTCAGATGTGGTGCGGCGGCTTCTCGTCCAGGAACCGGGCGAGGTCGGCGGCGCTGTCACCGCTCGCCGGCCGCTCACCCCAGCCGCTGTCGGTGTCGTCGGCGGACGGCTGCGCGAGCGGATCGTCGAAGACGAGGGAGTCGGCCGGATCGCGGCGCGCGGGGCGGGATGCGGGGCCGGGGCCTGGTGCGGCGGGGGTGCTCATTTGTCCAGAGTACGGCTCCGCCGGTCTCCCGTTCTCCGTGCTCTCCGGTGGCGGCGCGCGCAGAGCCCCGGTCGCCGGGGGGCGCCGGGGCTCTGCGCGGTGAGGCGGCGGAGCGGGCCGTTCCCGCCGCCGGGGCGGCCGTCAGGCCGCCGCGTCGAAGCCCGTGTCGCGGGCCATCTTCTTGAGTTCCAGCAGGGCGTGCTTCTCGATCTGCCGGATCCGCTCGCGGGTGAGGCCGTGCTGCTTGCCGACCTCCGTGAGCGTGCGCTCCTTGCCGTCGTCGATGCCGTACCGCATCTTGATGATCGACGCGGTGCGGTCGTCGAGCTTGCCGATGAGGTCGTCCAGCTCCTCACGGCGGAGCATGATCATCACGGACTGCTCGGGCGAGGCGGCGGAGGTGTCCTCCAGCAGGTCGCCGAACTGGGTCTCGCCCTCGTCGTCCACGGACATGTTGAGGCTGACGGGGTCACGGGCCCAGTCGAGCACGTCCGTGATCCGCTCGGTCTTGGCGCCCAGCTCCTTGGCGATCTCGGAGTGGTCCGGCTCGCGGCCGTGCTCGCGGTTGAACTCCCGCTGCACGCGCCGGATGCGTCCCAGCTCCTCGACCAGGTGGACCGGCAGCCGGATGGTCCGGGACTGGTCCGCGATGGAGCGGGTGATGGCCTGACGGATCCACCACGTGGCATACGTGGAGAACTTGAAGCCCTTGGTGTAGTCGAACTTCTCGACCGCGCGCACCAGGCCGGCGTTGCCCTCCTGGATGAGGTCGAGCAGGGGGAGCCCGCTGCGCGGGTAGCGGCGCGCCACGGCGACGACGAGCCGGAGGTTGGAGCGGATGAAGACGTCCTTGGCGCGCTCGCCCTCGGCGGCGATCGCCTCCAGCTCTTCGCGGCTCGCCCCGGCGGCGTTGGCCTCGGGCCGGGCGGCCCCGCTGTCCGCGCCGACGTCTCCGTCGAGGATCTGCCGGGCGTAGACGCCCGCCTCGATGGCCTGGGACAGCTCGACCTCCTTGGCGGCGTCGAGCAGGGGCGTGCGCGCGATCTCGTCGAGGTACATGCCGACCAGGTCGCGATCGGCGATCTCGCCTACGGCGCGAACACTGCTGGCCCGGTCATCCACACCGGAGGCGGTGGGCTGACGACGGGCGACGGCACGGGTTGCCATGCGTGCTCCCTTACGATGAGTAGGTCGCGGTCTGTGGCGGCGGTACACCCAACCGGGTGCCCGTTCCGATGGAAACAACGACTGCAATCCGGACAGAATTCCCATGCCGACCACCGGTTTTCCCGATCATGCAGTACCCTGTCCGGCCACATATGGGGGAACAATGGCGAGTCGGCGTACAGAAGTGCAGGTCAGACCGGGTGGGGAGCAGGACCTCCAGCAGCTGACGGACCTCTACAACCACTATGTGCGTGAGACACCCATCACGTTCGACACCGAGCCCTTCACGGCCGAACAGCGCCGCCCGTGGCTGCTCTCCCACCCACAGGACGGTCCGCACCGCCTTTTGGTTGCCGTGGAGACACCACCCGGGAGCGCCGGGGGCCGGATCCTCGGCTACGCCACCAGCAGCCCGTTCCGCCCGAAGCCGGCCTACGCCACCTCCACCGAGGTGACCGTCTACTGCGCGCCGGACGCCGGCGGCCGGGGCGTCGGAACCCGCCTCTACACCGAGCTCTTCCGCATCCTGGACGGCCAGGACCTCCGCCGCGCCTACGCGGGGGTCGCCCTGCCCAACGCCGCCTCGGTGCGACTGCACGAGCGTTTCGGCTTCGACCGGGTCGGCACGTTCCATGAAGCGGGCCGGAAGTTCGGCCGGTACTGGGACGTCGCGTGGTTCGAGCGGCGGCTCGGGTCCGGGGAGGCGGGGTAGGGACCGGTCCCCGGCCTGCCCGGCCCGTCGGCCCGCGGCCGCACCCCGGCTCGCCGGCGTCCGCCGCGGGTCCCGAGGCTCAGTCCCGGTCCCCGTGGGTTCAGCCGCCGAACTGCACCGAGCGCTTTGCCAGACCCATCCAGAAGCCGTCGATCACGCTCCGCCCGCTGCCGAGGTCCCCGGCGGCCTCGGCCGCCCCGAGGGTGACGAAGAGCGGCGCGAAGTGCTCCGTGCGCGGGTGGGCGAGTTCACCGGCCGGGGAGGCGTGCCGGAAGTCGAGCAGCGCGTCGACGTCGCCGTCGGCCAGCGCCCGCTGCCCCCAGTCGTCGAACTCGGCCGACCAGCCCGGCACCCCGCCGCCCGCATGGCGCAGCGCCGCCAGGTTGTGGGTGAAGAAGCCGCTGCCGACGATCAGCACTCCCTCGTCGCGCAGGGGCGCGAGCTTGCGGCCGATTCGCAGCAGCCGCTCCGGGGCGAGGGTGGGGAGGGAGATCTGGAGGACGGGGATGTCGGCGTCCGGGTACATCTCGGCGAGCGGCACATAGGCCCCGTGGTCGAGGCCCCGGTCGGGTACGTCCTGGACCGGGGTGCCGGCGGTGCGCAGGGTCTTGCGGACGCGTTCGGCCAGCTCCGGGGCGCCGGGGGCGGCGTAGCGGACCCGGTAGTAGTGCTCGGGAAAGCCCCAGAAGTCGTACACGAGGGGCACGGTCCCGGTGGCACCGAGGGCCAGCGGGGCTTCCTCCCAGTGGGCGGAGACCATCAGGATCGCGCGGGGGCGGGGCAGCCCGGCCGCCCAGGCGGCGAGTTCGCCGGGCCAGACGGGGTCGTCGGCCAGGGGCGGAGCGCCGTGGCTGAGGTAGAGGGCGGGCATGCGCTCGTCGGAGGCGGTGGGGGACATGACGACTCCCGGGTTGATGCGGTTGCTGCGGTTACTGCTGCTGGTGCGGCTCGTTCGGCTGGTGCGGCGTGCTTGCTGCGGCGCCGGTGCGGCTTGGGGCGCTCGGCGTGGGCACTGCTTGCCGATTCCCGTCCCCCACAGCCATTGCTTGATGTTTCAAGTTCCACTCCACCGTACGGGCGTTTCATTTAATCTTCAAGCTTCTGTACGGTGGAACCATGACGACGGCCCCCGGCGGCGAGCCCCGCTGGCTCAGCGACGAAGAACAGTGCACCTGGCAGGCGTATCTGCACGCGACGGCCCTGCTGGACGACCATCTCGACCGCCAGTTGCAGCGCGACGCGGGAATGCCGCACGTCTACTACGGCCTGCTGGTCGAGCTCTCCGGGGCGCCGGAGCGGCGCATGCGCATGACCGAACTGGCCCGCAACTCCAAGATCACTCGCTCCCGGCTGTCCCATGCCATAGCGCGGCTGGAGAGCAACGGCTGGGTGCGCCGGGAGAGCTGCCCGTCCGACAAGCGCGGACAGTTCGCCGTCCTCACGGAGCAGGGGAAGGCCGTCCTGGAAGGCGCGGCGCCGGGCCATGTGGCGGCTGTACGGGCCGCGCTGTTCGACCGGCTCAGCCCTCAGCAGGTCGAACAGCTGGGTGAGATCTGCCGGTTGGTGGCCGAAGGGCTCCAGCCCGACCGTGCTGACGCCGATCTCCCCTGGCTTCGCTGAGGGCGCCCGGGCCGCCGGGGGCGTGCCGCAACGGCGGCGGTGAGGCCCGGGCGCCGGCGGGGAAGCGTCATGGGCGCGGCGGCGGAAACGGGCCTGCGCCAAAGGGAAGGACCTCGCTCCCCCCGAAGCGAGGTCCTTCCCGGGATGAGGGTCCGGAGAGGGCCGCGGGTCAGTCCCGGCCGGTACCGCTCCGTACCGCGTCGCGGCTCGCGCCGGTCAGTGGGCGAGCACCGGGACGGTGATCTCGTCGCCCCGCTCCCCCTCCCCCGGCTCCCGGCCGTCCTGCCCGTTGCCGCGCGGGCCGGTGGCCACCGCGGGGCCCTGCCGTCCGGCGTTGACCAGCGTGAACGCGGCCACCGCCGCCAGCACCAGAATGGCCACCGCCCACCAGATCGCCGTCGTGAAGCCGTGCACCATCGCCTGGAGCCGCAGGGCCTCGACGGCCCCGGCGGCGGAACCGGCACCGGCCGCGTGCGAGGTGACGTACGCCGTGGTGGCGCTGGCCGCGATGGTGTTCAGCAGCGCGGTCCCGATGGCGCCGCCGACCTGCTGCGACGTGTTGACCATGGCCGAGGCGACGCCCGAGTCCTGCGGCTGCACCCCGTGCGTGGACAGGCTCATGGCCGGCATGAAGGCCGTGCCCATGCCGAGGCCCATGAGCACCAGTCCGGGCAGGATGACGGTCGCGTACGGGGTCCCGACGTCGATCCGGGTCAGGATCAGCAGGCCGAGCGCGGCGACCAGGAAGCCCGGAGCCATCAGCAGCCGCGGCCGGACCCGGTTCATCAGCCGGGCACCGATCTGCGTGGAACCGGTGATCATGCCCGCGACCATCGGCAGGAACGCCAGGCCGGTGGTGACGGGACTGTAGGCCTTCACGACCTGGAGGTAGTACGTCAGGAAGAGGAACAGCCCGAACATGCCGATGATCGCCAGGCCCAGCGACAGATAGACGCCGCCCCGGTTCCGTTCCGTCACCACGCGCAGCGGCAGCAGCGGGTTGCGCACCCGGGACTCGACTGCGGCGAACGCGATGAGGAGGACGCCCGCCGCGGTGAGCAGGCCGATCGTCGGCCCGGCGCTCCAGCCGTCGGCCTCGGCACGGGTGAATCCGTAGACGAGGGCGACCAGGCCGGAGGTCGCCAGCAGGACCCCGGGCACGTCCAGCCGCGACGGGTTGCGGCCCTCGGCCGGCTCCTTGATGACGAGGAGCGCGCCCGCGGCGGCGACGACCGCGAACGGGATGTTGACGTAGAAGGTCCAGCGCCAGTCGAGGTACTCGGTGAGCAGTCCGCCGAGGATCAGGCCGATGGCTCCGCCACCGCCCGCGATGGCGCCGTAGATACCGAACGCCTTGGCCCGCTCCCGGGCCTCGGTGAAGGTCACCGCCAGCAGCGAGAGCGCGGCCGGGGCGAGCAGCGCGCCGAAGACGCCCTGGAGGGCGCGGGCACCGAGCATCATCGCCGTGTTGACGGCGGCACCGCCGAGCGCCGAGGCGACGGCGAAGCCGACGAGGCCGATGACGAAGGTGCGCCGGCGGCCCCAGAGGTCGGAGACCCGGCCGCCGAAGAGCAGCAGACCGCCGAACGCGAGGGCGTAGGCGGTGATGACCCACTGCCGGTTACCGTCGGAAATGCCCAGGTCGGCCTGGGCGGAGGGCAGGGCGATGTTCACGATGGTCGCGTCGAGCACCACCATGAGCTGGGCGAGCGCGATGAAGACCAGCGCCTTCCAGCGCTGTGGATCGGGTGTCTGCCGCTGTTCGATGTCGGGCATGACGGGTCCCCCCTGTTGGTGCGGATTCCGGTACGGATTTCGGTACGAACGTCGGTGCGAGAGTGTCGGTACGAAGTAGACGAAGTGACGCATGGCGAAGTGACGGTCGGGCGAAGTGGCGAAGCGCCCAGAGGAACTTCGGCCGGCAATACGTGTGGGGGGAGAGGGCCGGGCGTGCACCGGAGTGGTCATGGCGCTCCCCGGGGGGAGCGCACGCTTCCGGGCGTGAACGGCCGCGGGCCCGGCGCCGGGTGGGGACGGCGGGGTCCTTGGGGACGCGGAATCCCTGATCCGCCGGATTCCGCGGGCTGGTCGGCTGTGGAGTGGGCTGGGGTCTGGGTCTCGGGCTGGGTCCGGGTCTCGGCCCCAGGGGTGAGGTCTGGGGCTTGTGCGATGCGGCCTGGTGGTGGTTGGGCCGTTCTCCGGCGCGCCGGGGGGTGTCAGCGTCTCTGCCGGAGGTCCTCCAAGGTCGCGGCGGAGCCGGGGAGTTCGGAACGGGCGGGGCTCTGGAGCCCGTCCAGGAAGAGCTGCAGGTGCCGGTGGACGAAGCTGTCGAAGTCCAGGCAGCCGCTGGAGGGCAGCGGACGGGTGAGCTGCGTGAGAACCACCATGAGATCGCCGATCTCGATGTCGGCCCGCAGCCGCCCGCAGCTCTTGGCGCTCTCCATCAGCGCTTCGACCGCCAGCTCCAGCCGCTCGCGCGCCGCGGACAGTTCCCCGTCCTCCCACGCCTCCCCCGCGAGCAGCGGGCACAGGGCGCCGATCCGCTCGGCGACGGCCGCGTGGACGAAGCGGCTGAGCGCTTCGAAGCCGTCCGCCTCCTCCGCGAGCGCCGCGGCCGCCTCGTCGGCGACCCGGTGGGTGACGTGAAGGGTGACGCGGCGGACCAGCTCGCGCCGGTCGGTGAAGTGCCGGTAGAGCGTCGCGTTGCCGACCTTGGCGCGGCGGGCGACCTCGTCGAGCGGGATGTCCGGCCCGTGCTCAACGAACATCTCCCGGGCCGCCGCGACGATCCGCTCCCTGTTGCGG
Organism: Streptomyces albus subsp. albus; assembly: GCF_000719865.1. GTDB lineage: Bacteria > Actinomycetota > Actinomycetes > Streptomycetales > Streptomycetaceae > Streptomyces > Streptomyces albus_E. The sequence goes on along the minus strand of NZ_JOID01000019.1, from coordinate 93,614 downwards.
AGGGCGTCGGCCCGCAGGCGCGGTTCCGTCCTGCTCATCGGCGTGGCGGCGACGGGGTTCACGACGGCACTCCTTCCGGCTTCTGGTTCCTGGCTTGCGGCTTCCGGGCTCCGGCTCTTCCGGCTTCCCGTCCCGGTCTCGTTCTCCTCGGCACTCGTGCTTCGGCGTTCCGCCCGGAACCGGGGAGGTCTTCCCCGGTTCGGCGGAACACTTGTCAAGAACGGGGAGCAGGTCCCCGGTTATTTCGGGTAGCACTGTGATGCCCGTCACTCGTTCGTGAGAGCACCCGGCCGGGAAACCCCGCCGCTCCTCCCGGCCCCCGATCGGAGCACCGTTTCCCCACGTTCGGCCGCTCACCGCGCGCGCCCGTACGGTCATTCGGCGCACGGTGATCACACCAGAGAGCGGCCGGGGCGCAGCACGGCCGCCCCGATCACGAAGGCGGCCGCATGCAGCAGGACGTCCCCCACCCGGGCGGCACCGACGGCACCCGCCCGGACGAGCGCACCCACCGGGGCCACGACACCGGTTCCCGCACCGGCCCGCGCACGGGCCCCGCGCGAGCGCGGGGCGCGCACCCCCTGCGCCGCGTCTCCCGGGCCCCCGCTCCTGAAGCCTCCGCGTGCCCGGGCGCACCCCCGTCCCCGTCTCCGTCCCCGTCTCCGTCCCCGTCTCCGTCCCCGTCTCCGTCCCCGTCTCCGTCCCCGTCTCCGTCCGCCTCGCGGTCCCGGTCGCGGCCCCGGCTGACGACGGCCGCGCTCGCCCTCACGTCCATGTCCATATCCATGGCGGCAGCGCCGACCGCCGTCCCCGTCACCCACCCCGGCCCGGGGGCCCCGTCCCTGGCGCAGACCGGCGCCGCCTGCGTCCCGGGTCGTGCCGAGGGCATACAGATGTCCGAGGGGATCCCCACCCCGCCGGGGCACGCCCCCAGCACCGGCACGCTCCGCGCCCTGACCCTGATGATCGACTTCCCGGACGCCCGGGGCGAGGGCAGCGCCCGCGAACGCTTCGCCGAGTTCTTCCCGGCCACCGCCGACTGGTACGAGACCAGCTCCTACGGCGCCCTCGACTACCGCGCCGAGACGCCCGTCAAGGGCTGGCTGCGGATGCCGCGCCCGTTCTCCTCGTACGGCATCGAACGCGGGGCCGGCTACGAACCGGGGTACCGGAGGCTCATCGACGACCTCGCGAAGGCCGCCGACGACCGGATCGACTTCGGCCTCTACGACCTGATCAACGTGCTGGTCACCCCCAACGCGGGACCGTCCGCCGCGGAGACCGTGCTGTCCGTCAGCTTCACCGGCGTGGCCGACGCCCCGCGGGCCGACGGCGTACCCCTCAACCGCATCTCGTTCATCTACAGCCGCCAGAACGACGGTTCACCGGGCGCCGCGGCCAACGCGTACCGGGTGCTGCCGCACGAGAACGCCCATTCGCTGGGCCTGCCCGACCTCTACACCGACGACGACGGCGGCAACAAGGCCGGCCACTGGGACCTGATGTCCGAGGACTGGGGGCCGGGGAACGACTTCCTCGGCTGGCACAAGCGCAAGCTCGGCTGGCTGGACGACGGCCGGCACGTGGAGTGCGCGGACGGCAGCGGCCGCAGCCACCACACGATCCGGCCGCTCGGGGAGCGGGACACGGGCGGGGACGGGGGCGGGTGGACGGACGTCCACGACGTCTACGAGCAGGCCGCGGCCGACGGGGAGGAGGGCGGAGCGGGCCGGGAGCACGGCGGGAAGGCACGCACCGAACCGGGATCACCGGGCGGGCAGCCGGGGCGGGCCGCACCGCCGGGGCCGGACGCCGTCAAGCAGTCCATGCGGACGGAGCAGACCGAACAGGCCGAGCAGACCGGGCCGGGTAAGCCGGCCAAAGAGACGAAACTCGTGTACGTACCGGTCACCGACAGCACGGGCTACGCGGTCGAGGTCCGTACCCAATCGGGCAACGACGAGGCCGTGTGCAAGCCCGGGGTGCTGGTCTACTGGGTCGACACCCGGGTGGAGACCGGCCGGGGCCCCGTCGAGGTCCGGGACAGCACCCCCGCCAGCGGCGGCTGCGCCCGGCTGCCGAACGTCGCAGCGGAGCTGACCGACGCCCCCTTCGGGGTCGGCGAGCGCTACCGGGACGCGCGGACGGGCGTCGCCGTGGAGGTCACCGGCCGGGATCCGGACGGCACCCACCGGATCACCGTGACGAGGCCCTGACCGCCTGCGTCCCGGCACCCTCCACCCGTACGCCCAGCGGCTCGGCCAGGCCGATGACGATCTCGTCCAGCCGCTGGATGTGCCGGGCCACCCGCGCACCGACCGGTGAACGGGAGGGATGCTCGATGACCGCGATGGTGAGCGTGTCGGAGCCCGGCAGCAGCGCCTCGTCCTGCTGCTCCTCCGGCTCCTCCAGGCTGCGGGTGAGCGTCCGCAGGTTGCGGGAGAGCCGCCCGGCCGCGGCGGCGACGCGGGGGTCGGGCGTGATGCGGCTGTCCCCGGTCAGCTGTTCGGCGACCGCGGCGAGTCCGCGCGCGTGGTACGCGGCGCTGTCCAGCAGCGTGACGACGTAGCGGGCGTTCTGGCTCCGCGAGCGCAGCGGGCTGACGGGGTGGGTCAGCGGCTGGACGGCGGACCGGAGTTCGTCCAGGGCGTCGTCGAGTTCCCGCGCCGCCTCCAGCAGATCGACGGACGGGGCGGACGGGACGGACGGGACGGACGGGACGGACGGGACGGACGGGACGGACGGGGCGGACGGGACGGCCGCGGGCGCACCGGAACCGGAACCGCCCGGCCGCTCACCGCTGAGCCGCCGTACCGCCTCCTGCGTGACGTCGCTCATCCGTTCCAGCACCGTGCGGAGAAGTTCGTCGGTGTGCTCGGCGGTCCGGATCGGCAGCACCAGCAGCGCGGCCGTGAGCCCGCAGACGACGCCGATCGCGGTCTCCTCGACGCGCAGCACGAAGATGTCCCGGCTGTAGGTGTTGAGGAGGGTGAAGAGCAGACCGAGCATCGCCGTCATGAAGAACGACGTCAGGGTGTGCGAGACGGGCGCGAAGTAGAAGGCGGCGAAGACGCAGAAGAGGATCAGCGCGAAGGACACACCGGTGTGGCCGGCCACGAGCCCGGTGAGCCCGGCGCCCGCCACCACGCCGACGGCCGTACCGGCCAGGCGGCGGTAGCCCTTGACGAGGATCTCGCCGGTGGAGGCGGTGCCGAGGAAGACCACCCAGCAGGTCAGCACGGCCCAGTACCAGCGCTGCGGCGACAGCAGTTCACCGCCGACGATGGCCATCGCCGAGCCGACGGTGACCTGGAAGGCCGTGCGGGTGCTCGGCCGCCGCAGTCCGCGTGGTTCCGCGGCCTGCTCGTCGTCCTGCGGGTCGCTCGTCCTCTTCCCGGAGGGGGCGTCGGGGCCGGTCCCGGGCCCGGCGCCCCCTCCGGTCCCGTCCTGCCGGTCGGTGCCGTCGGACGTGCCGCCCCCTTCCGGGTGTTCCTCCTCGCGCCGCCCGTGGCCCCGCGTGTCCCGGGTGTCCTTCGCGCCCCGGGTGCCCCGCGCGCCGTTCGGACCGCTCTCCGTCCGCGCGTCGCTCTCGGCCCGCCGGGACAGCTCCTCGGTCTCCAGTTCCTCGCGGTACTGGCGGGTGCGGGGGCTGTCGTTCTCGTCGTCTCCGTCCGCGGCGCCCAGCGCGACCCGCAGCCCCAGCACGCTGAACGCCAACTCGCCCATGGCGCGCAGCGCTTCCTGGTCGCCGGCCGGGAGCCCGGCGAGGTTCTCGCTCTCGCGGTAGCCGAGCAGCCGGTCCCGTACGTGGGCGAGCCCCACCGGCGTGCGCTTCTGCAGCCAGTCCCGGCCGACGGCCTCGTACAGTTCGCGCAGCCGGACGGTGACCACGGAGGTGTGCGGCGGGCGTTCGGCGTCCAGCAGCACGGCGGCCAGCCGCTCGGCGGTGACCTCCATGCCGGCGATACGACGCTGTACGGCCGCCGCGGTGGAGGCGTCGGGGGTGCTGTCCTCCAGCCGGTCCTGGATCATCAGCGCGCCCTCGTGCAGGCGTACGATCCGCTGCCGCAGGCGCCGCTCGGCGCGCTCCCGGGCGGCGCGTTCGGGCCCGCTGCCGGCCGGCTCCATGGCCGGCTCCATGGCCGGCTCCGCGGCCGGCCCGCCCCGCTCGGCCGCTTCCGCCGTTTCAGTTGCCCGCGCCGCATCCGCCGCCCGCACCGCATCCGCCGCCTCGGCCAGGGCGGCCATGGCGCCGACCGCCTGCCGCAGCCGGGTGCGGAACGAGCCCATGAGCAGGTCGAGTGTCTGTTCGGGTGTCACGCGCAGCAACCCGAACCGTACGAGCGCCCCGCAGCCGAAGGCCACCAGCAGCGCCAGCCCCACCTGCGCCAGCAGCCCCGTCTCCACCTGCACGAACTGCGCGATGAAGAACATCTGGAAGGCGATCATCCCGAGCGCCTTGCCGCGCAGCCCGAACCTCCGTACGTACACGGCGCCGAAGATGACCAGGACGAAGACGGCGTCGGCGGCGACCCGGTGCGGCGCCAGGGCCGTACCGGCGGCGACCGTCGCGCCGGCGACCGGCAGCCCGAGCGCGAGCGTCACAGCCTGGTCGCGGAGGCGCGTCTCGCTCACCGCGAAGGTCGAGATCAGCGCCGCCATGGCCCCGGTCACCTGGATCCGCAACGGAAGGCCCAGCAGCGCCAGCACCGCCAGGGTCAGCCCGACGGACAGCACGGTGCGGAGTGCGGCCGTGAGGCGCAGCAGTCCGGGGTCGGAGGCCGGCAGGGGGAGCCGCACGCGCCGCGACGGCCTGCGGCGCGCGTCCCGGCGGGGTATGGGCCCGCGACCATCGGCAGCTGAGGAGATCATGCTGCACGCTCCCCTACCCGGGGCGGCCGCTACCAGTCCTCCGCCTGCTGCCCGACCTGCCCGTTCCCCGCCCCGCCCCGCGGCAGGGGGCGACGCGGCCACGGCTTTCGGATCACGCCTCGTGAGCCCGGCCCCGGCCCCGGCCCATGGATCACGCCTCGTAGCCCCGGCTCCCGGCTCCCGGCTCCCGGCTCCCGGCTCCCGGCTCCCGGCTCCCGGCTCCCCAAGCAGGTACCACCCGGCCCTGTCGCGCGCCGTCCCTCCGGAGGAAGCCTGGGAGGGTGGCGACGTCCGGCCGCACCGGAGCTCCCGCACCGCAGCCCTCGCACCCATGGCCTCCGCAGCGCGAGGCCCGCACCACGACTCCCGCGCACGACCGGCCCCGCCACCGCCCGTCTGGTTTTCACCGGCACGACCCGGACACTCGGACATCCGGATCGCTCATACGGAGAGGAGGGCGACCGCCGTGCCCAGCATCGCCCAACGCGTCGCCGGACTGTTCCAGGTGAAGGCGAACAAGGCTCTGGACCGGGCCGAGGATCCCCGCGAGACCCTGGACTACTCCTACCAGCAGCAGCTCGAACTGCTCCAGAAGGTGCGCCGCGGCCTGGCCGAGGTGGCGTCCGCCCGCAAGCGCGTCGAGCAACAGGCGCAGCGGCTGCGGCAGTCGTCGGAGAGCCTGCGGGACCAGGCGGAACAGGCGCTCGCCGCCGGGCGCGAGGATCTCGCCCGCGAGGCTCTCGACCGCCGCACGGCCGCCGACGCGCGGATCATGGAACTGCGGGACGAGCACGCGTCGCTGCTGGCTCAGGAGGAGAAGCTCGCCCAGGCCGCGCGGCGTCTCCAGGCGAAGACCGAGACCTTCCGCACCAGCAAGGAGACGATCAAGGCCCGTTACACGGCCGCGGAGGCCCAGACCCGTATCAGCGAGACGGTCACCGGCATCGGCGAGGAGATGGGCGACGTCGGCCTGGCCGTGGAGCGCGCCCGGGACAAGACCGAGCAGTTGCAGGCACGCTCCGGCGCCCTGGACGAGCTGATGGCGTCCGGAGCGCTGGAGGACGCCACGCTGCCGGCCGGCCGCGACGACCTGCGGGCCGAGCTCGACGCCGTGACGGCGGAGGGGGACGTGGAGACCGAGCTGGCCCGGATGAAGGCGCAGCTCGCCTCGTCCCCGGGCCGGGCGGCGGTCGAGGGCGGCGGCCCGGCGGAGGCCGGGGACCGCACCGGAGACCGGGCGGCACCGGAGGACAGGCACGTCCATGACGCCGGGGAAGTCGGGCAAGCCGGAGAGGCCGCGGCAGCCGGGGAAGCGGGGCGGGAAGCCGGCGCGGCCCGGAAGAACCCGCGCCCGCCGGACCACCGGGAGGGGACATGATGATCGCGCGCATTCTCGGCGACGGCCAGTACGAGATCGCCGAGGAGCATCTCGACCGCCTCAACCGGCTCGACGCGGCGCTCCAGTCGGCCGTGCGGACGGACGACGCGCAAGCGTTTGCCGCCGCGCTGTCGGCTCTGGTGGGGACGGTGCGCGAGCTCGGCACCCGGCTGCCGGACGAGATGATCACCGTCTCGGACCTGGTCCTGCCCGACGAGGACACGAGCCTGCGCCAGGTGCGGGACCTGCTCACCGACGAGGGCCTGATCCCGGGGTGATGACGATGCGCAGCCGTTTCGAGCCCGACCGCGGGCTGACCGCCCGTATGGGGCTCACGATGTTCCTGCTCGGGCTGGTGTACGTGGCGTTCGTCGCCGCGCTGATCGTGCTGCTGGAATCACTGGTCCTGGTGATCGTCATCGCGGCAGGGCTGCTGGGCGCCCAGTACTGGTTCTCGGACCGGATCGCCCTCTACGCGATGCGCGGCCATCTCGTCACCCCGGAACAGCAGCCGCAGTTGCACGGGGCCGTGGACCGGCTGTGCGCCACCGCGGACATGCCGAAGCCACGGGTCGCCGTCTCCGACATGGACCTGCCCAACGCTTTCGCAACCGGCCGGAACGCCGATCACGCCGTCGTCTGCGTCACCACCGGGCTGCTGCGGCGCCTGGAGACGGAGGAACTGGAAGGCGTCCTCGCGCACGAGCTGTCCCATGTCGCGCACCGGGACGTGGCGGTGATCACCGTCGCCTCGTTCCTGGGAGTGCTGGCCGGGCTCGTCGTCCGGTTCGCCTTCTACTCGCAGCTGTTCGGCGGGCGGCGCGACCAGAACACGGCGGCCGTGCTGGCGATGGTCATGGCGGTCTCCGCGCTCGTCTACGCCCTCAGCTTCCTGCTGATCCGGGCCCTGTCCCGGTACCGCGAACTCGCCGCCGACCGCGCCGCGGCCATGCTCACCGGCAAGCCGTCCGCCCTGGCCTCGGCGCTGACGAAGGTGAGCGGTGACGTGGCCCGCATCCCCACCCGGGACCTGCGCACCGCCCAGGCGTTCAACGCGTTCTTCTTCACGCCGGCACTGCGACCGGGTACGGCGGTGGCCGCGATGTTCTCCACCCACCCGACCCTGGAACGCCGACTGGAGGCGCTGGCGGAGATCGCCGCACGACTGGGCGGCGGCGGGGGTGGCGAACGGCGATGAGAGCACGTCGAGAGGCCAAGGGACGGGGCCGGGGCGGCACACCGGGCTTCTGGAACGCGCTGCTCGGCCGGAGCAAACCCGTCCGCCCCGACCTCGACCAGCTCTTCGGCCTCCCCTCGGCGGCGATCACTCTCCAGGCGGCCGCCGGCTTCACCCCGACCGGGGCGGGCTCGGTGTGCTTCGCCACCATCGAGGGCGGCGCGTTCAACCAGGTCCGCCAGGAGGTCCAGGCCCTCTTGGACGCGGACTCCGAACGCGGCGGCGTACCCGTGGAGTTGATCCGTGACGCCTTCGGCTACTCCTGGCTGCTGTCCCACCGCGCTCCGGAGGAACTCCCCGCCCTGGTGAACGATCTGCACGCGGTGAACACTGCCCTGCAGGACAGCGGCTTCGGCCCCCAACTCCTCTGCTCGCTCGTCACCTTCCACGACACCGACCAGCGCGCGCTCGCGCTGGTGTACCTCTACAAGCGCGGCACCTTCTACCCCTTCGCGCCCCTCCCCGGCGAGAAGCGGGACAACCCACTGGAGCTCCAGATCAAGGCGGCCATCAAGGACGACCTCCGCATCGAGGAAGACCTGGGCCGCTGGTTCCCCCTGTGGGGCGCCCCGGGCCTGTGACAAGACCACGGCCTCCCCTTACCGCCGCGGAGACGGAAACGGAAACGGAACGACGCCAAGGACGGACCGGACGGCAACGGGTCCAGGACGGACGGCAGCGGCACCCGGCGAACGGCTCCAGCCGGAGCCCACCACGGCGAACCGGCCGGGAAGGCACCAGGGAACAAGAACCCCACGGCTGCCCGGCGAGCCGGTGCCCACACGGCGAGCATTCGGACCGCAGTCGATCAACGACCTCAGCAACCCGATGGCCTCCGGATCTCCACCCGCTACACTGACCGCGGCGGCGAAGCCCTCACCGGGCCCGCGGCCACAGCCCCGCCTCCGTAGCTCAGGGGATAGAGCACCGCTCTCCTAAAGCGGGTGTCGCAGGTTCGAATCCTGCCGGGGGCACAACGCGTTATCGCTCTGACCTGGGGTTTCTCCCCCAGGGAGGGGTTCTACTCGGCCTCGGACTCCTCGTCCGGGGCCGTTTGCGTGAGCGGTGCGTGAGCGGACGGAGAGTTGATCTCCGGAATTTCTCCCGACGGATCAGCATCATCCGGCACGGACTCCGGGCCGGGATGCTCCGCGTCGTCGGGCTCGGGCTCCGCTTCGGGGGCGGTGTTCTCGGAGGTGGCGCGGGCGCGCGGGACGAGTCGGGCTGCGGCTTCGGCGATCGCCAGGTCCGCTTCGGGGAGCAGGCTCGTGTACGTGTCGGCCGTGATGGTGATCGAGGAGTGGCCGAGCATCTCCTGGATGTCCTTCAGGTCGGCCCCGGCCGCGTGGGCGAGGGTCGCGGCACCGTGGCGGAGGTCGTGAAGCCGGACCGGCGGGAGACCGATCTCCTCGTACAGCTCGATGAACCGCCGTGTCACGTTGGCGGGGTGGAGCAGCTCGCCGTTCTCCTTGGTGAACAAGCGGCCGGTCTCCACCCAGGCGTTCTCCCACTCCTTACGGTCCTTGTCCTGCTGGACGCGATGCCGCTTGAGGGCCTGGACCGTGTCGGAGTCGAGCGCGATGGTGCGCGCGCCGGCGTCGGTCTTGGGGTCGTCCTCGTACACCTCCCAGCCGTCCACGACGAGTTGCTTGGCGACGGTGATGAGCCCGGCGTCCAGGTTGGTGTCGGTCCACTTCTGCCCGCACGCCTCGCCCCGCCGCAGCCCGCGGAACGCGATCAGGTGGAACAGGGCGTACAGGCGGTCCTGCGCGACGTGGTCGAGGAAGAGGCCGGTGTGCTCCGGCGTCCAGACCATCACTGACGACGGCTTCTCGCCGGTGCGCTTCCAGTGCAGGATGCGTTCCTCGGTCCACACGAGGGCCTTGGGCCGCTTGCCCGCCTCCAACTCAACGTGGGCCGCCGGGTTGAAGGTGATGAGCTGCTGGGCGATCGCAGCGTTCAGCGCGGCCCGCAGGGTGGAGCGGACACGCTGCCGCGTGGCCGGGCCCACGATGCGGCGGTAGGGCTCCATCTCGGCGATGGCTGCCTTCATCGCCTTGCGGCGGGCACGGTGCTCGCGCCCCTTCCAGGGAATCTGGGCGAGGTCTTCGAACGCCTTACGGCGGGCTGCGTTGCCCTCCGCGATCTCGACGTTGGCCTCGGCGATGGCCTCGAACATCTCCGAAAGGTGGGTGACCCGTAGGCGGTCGAGCCGCAGGTGCCCGATCCGCGGTTTCAGGTGCACCCGGATGTTGCTCTCGTCGCGGCTGATGGCGCTCTGCCGCCCCTTCTTGCCCGCCAGCCACATCTCCAGCCACTCGCCGACCGTGAGTCGGCTCGTCAGGTCCAGGCCGTGGCTGAGGCGCCTGCGGGTCGCCTCGATGTTCGGCAGAGGGGCCTTCTCGTCTGCCACCTTCTCCAGCAACTCGGCTATCTGGGCCATGCCCTCGGCGTCATCGGTGTCGGCGAGGCCGACGAGCGCGCGTATGTGGTCGAGGTCGGCCTGGGCGGCCTTGAGGGAGTCGTAGCCGGCGCGGCTGAAGGAGCGGCGGGTGCCGTCTTCGCGGGGCGGGAGTTCCTGGCGTATGGAGTACGAGCCGTGCTTGCGGCTGGTGAGCTTGGGGCATTTCTTGCCGAGCGGTTTACCGGTGTGTGGGTCGCGGCAGTAGCAGCGGCGGTGGGTGGAACCCTTCAAAGATCGTTCTCCTCATCGGTGTTGTCGACGTGCGGGTCGACGTCGGCGAGTTCTGGTGGCAGGTGAGGTGGTGTGCCGCCGTCTTCGCGGATGAAGGCGCGGGCGCTGCGGAGCCGGTATTTGGCTTCCAACGCCCTTTCGGCGTAGTTGGCTTGGGCGAGTACGGCTTCCTCGCGTTCGGCCTGGTTGGGTGCTGTCTCGGCTTTCCAGCGCTCGTGTTTCTCGCCCTTCAGAGCGGCCAGGGCGGCGCGCTGGTGGCGGATGTGGGCGCGGAAGTTGCGGAGCATGTCGTCTTCCATGCCGAAGTCCTCGCTGTCGCCGGTGAACCAGCGCATGGCATCCCAGGCCGGTTCGGAGTGCTGAAGGGGAAGGCGCTGGACTCTGTCGACGTAGCCGACGGGGTAGAGCAGGCAGATCGGGTAGGTCCGCAGGGCTTCGGCGAGGACGAGGACCTCGACCAGGGGCAGGCTGGCGCGGCGGCCGGACTCCATGTTGGCGATCACGTTGCGCGGGATTGGATAGCCGATTTCCTCGCAGCGGTCGGCCAGGTCCTGGGCGCTCATGCGCAGCTCCTTCCTTCGTCTGCGGACCTCGGCGGCCACCGTGGCCATCACCTGATCCACCCACTCCGGGACGTCGTCCTCGTCATCTCTAGGATCGAACCCGCGTTGTGTCATGAAGACACATTAGCTTCCCGATGATGGTTAGTGGTCGCCTGGAGTCGGACGTGATGCCGCGTTCGCCGAGGGCTCACTCATGGACGGAGTACTGCATGCGCAACAACGACACCGCCGAGCACCCCAAGGGCATGACGCGAGAAGAGCTGCTGGCCCTGCCCGCCGCCGTTGACCTGGACACCGGCAACCGGGCGCTGGGGCTGGGCCGGAGCAAGGGCTACGAGCTGGCCAAGCGCGGCCAGTATCCGTGCAAGGTCCTGCGGCTGGGCAAGGCGTACCGCGTCGTGACCGCCGACCTGTTGAACCTGCTCCGCCTGGCCGCATGACCGCCCGAGCCCATAGCAGACGCTTCTGCGCTGAGCTGACACAGAAACGCTGGACTGTGTCGGGGCGTGGACGTACTGTCCGTGTTCCCTCGCCCCGGCCAACGAAGCGAGAAAGCCCCCGGCGCGCCAACGCCGGAGGCTCCGCACACTCCAATGCCCGCATTCCAACGAACGACCTGCGTGAGTCGGGCCTGCATGCCCGACGTCACCGGATAAGGAGCTGCCCTGTGCAACCTACGACACCCGAGCCCTATTCCGCACCCGGCAAATCCGCACCCGGCAATGCGGCATGGCCGACGGTCGCGGTGCCCGGCCGGCCCGGCCACGCGCCCGAAGCCGCCCCGGCGGCCGGTGAGCGGGCGCCGGATACGGTTCCGCTGGATCAGCCCGCCGGGGAGGCGGTGCCGGACCCAGAGCCGACGTACGGCTCGGAGCTGCTGAACGAACTGCGTGCCCAGGTAGCCCAGTTCGTGATCCTGCCTTCCCAGCAGGCGCTGGACGCGGTCACGCTGTGGGTGACGGCGACGCACCTGCAGCCCGCGTGGCAGCACGCCCCGCGCCTGGCGGTGGTCGGGCCGGCGAAGCGGTGCGGCAAGTCACGGCTGCTGGACGTGCTGACCGAGACGGTCCACGAGCCGATGCTCACCATCAACACCACACCGGCGGCGGTCTTCCGCTCCATCACCGACGAGCCGCCCACGCTCCTGGTGGACGAGGCGGACACCATCTTCGGCACGCCGAAGCAGGCGGAGAAGAACGAGGAGATGCGCGGCCTGCTCAACGCCGGCCACCAGCGCAACCGGTACGTCACCCGCGTCGTCGGCAACGACCACACGCCCCACCGGTTCGCCACCTTCGCCATGGCCGCGCTCGCGGGGATCGGCGACCTGCCCGATACGATCATGGACCGGTCGGTGGTGATCCGGATGCGTCGCCGGGCCGAGGGCGAGAGCGTCAAGCCCTTCCGCTCCCGCCGCGACACCCCAGCCCTTCACGACCTGCGCGACCGCATCGCCGCATGGGCCCGCCCGCTGCTCGATGAGGCAGCCGACCTGGAGCCAGAGATGCCGGTGGAGGACCGGGCCGCCGACACCTGGGAGCCCTTGGTGCTCGTCGCCGACCTCGCCGCCGGAGCCTGGCCCCGCCTCGCCCGCGCGGCGTGCGCGCAGATGGTCACCGACGAGGCGCAGGCCGAGGAGGACCATCCCAGCTCAGCGCGGATCCTGGCCGACATCCGCCGAGTCTTCGTCGCCCAGCGCGAGGTCGACAGCCTCTGCACGGACGAGCTCCTCCACCACCTGCGCCAGGACCCGGAAAGTCCCTGGGCGGAGTGGGGGCGCAGCGGGCTGAGCCCGCGTGATCTGGCCGGGATGCTGGGCGGCTTCGGCATCAAGTCCGGCAACGTCCGCCTCGCCGACGGAACCCAGCGCAAGGGCTACACGCGCAACAAGTTCCTCGATGCGTGGCGCCGCTACTGCCCGACCGTCCACCCGGTCGACGCCGAGCCTGCCCGCAGCGAGGGCTGAGACCCCGCCCCGCCCCCGGTTGCCGTCCTTGCCGTCCCTGCCGTAACCCCGCAGGTCAAACGGCATACGGGCAGGACGGCAGCCGGGGCCAAGACGGCAACACGAGCATGACCGCCGTGCTACCCAAAGGGACGTTGCCCGCATCCGTCTTGTGCCGTCCCGGGCGTCCCCGCCGTATCACCGCAGGTCACAGCACATGCGGCCGGGACGGCAAGACGGATCCGATCCGTCCACGGCCACCTGGCCGCAGCACCCGCCGCCCGTGCGTGCCCCAGGACGCGCCGGCGCCGCCAAGACGGAACACCGACCCCTCTGCCGTACCGGCCCTGACCTGCGCTTGCAACGGCCAAGACGGCAAAGACGGACCACGCCACCACCCCAGGAGAACCCCGCTTGACCACCCACTCCGCACCCACCCGCCAGGACCCTCGCCCTGGCGAAGGAAGGCCGATAACGAGCAAGCAGGCTGCCGAGCGGTACGCGCTCATCGCGGCGGGAGTTGTCATCGTGGCGCTCACCGCCGGCGGGTTCTGGCTCTCGTACGCGCATCTCGCAGAGGTCGCCGGACAGCACGGCCTCAAGAGCTCCCCAGTCCGCCAGTGGGCCTGGCCTGCGACCCTGGACGCCTTCATCGTCGCGGGCGAACTCCTCATGCTCCGCGCGGGTCTGCGCCGCGTCACCGACGGCTGGGCGATCGCCCTCACCGCCACCGGATCGGTCGGCTCCATCGCACTCAACGTGGCCGGGGTCAGCGGCACGGGCAACGCCGGCATCGTGCCCCTGCTCGACTATGTGGTCGCCGCGGTTCCCCCGACCGCCGCGCTGCTGGCCTTCGGCGTCCTGATGCGGCAGATCCACCAATTGGTCGACCAACCTGCCGACCACTTGGACGCCGCGCCCTTCCAGTCGCCGAAACCACCGGTCACCGGGACCGCTGAGCCATCGACGGAGCCCGTACGGCCCACTGAGCCTCCGGCCGCTGGTTCCGTCCAGCCGACGGAACCACCGCCCGAGGTTTCGGAGAGCAAGCCGCGCGGTGGTCGTCCGCCCAAGGCCACGCTCGCGGAGCTCGTGGCGATCGGCCGGATCGCCCTCGCTGAGCACGGCACACTCAGCCGCTCCCTTCTCCGGAAGGCCGTCAAGGACAGGGATCTGACGATCGGCAGTCAGCGGCAGACCGAGGTGATGGAGATCCTCCGGCCCGAAATCGAAGCCGCCGCCAAGACCGCTCCGGACAGCGACTGACCGGAAACCCAGCCAGGTGACCGGAACCCCTTCCGGTCACCCCGGCCAGCCGACCACCGCACCGCTCACCGCCCGCTTATCCACACCTGTGCATGCCGCGCCGACCACCAGCACTCCACCAGCCCTTCCCCGCCGACCCGCCTGCCCCCGCCCCTTCCGGAGAGCCCCCCGTGACGCACAACCCGCACCGCCCCGACCACACTCCCGACGAGCCGCTGCCGCTGACGAAATCCCCTACGCTGATGGGGCGTTTGCGCCGCGCGTTCGGACGGGCTGCCCCTGGCGGAGCCAGTAGTACCCCGAGTCCGACTCAAGGCCGGGCTTCAGGGGTCTCCGCCCCGAGGGTGGCGGAGACAGCCCAGCGCCAGGGGGCGCCGGACCAGGGGGTCGGAGCCGAGGGCGGCTCCGACTCGGACACGCTTCACTCCGTCCAGCGAGCCGTCCTCCTCCCCGCAAACACCACAGCCATCGCCACCGACGAGCCTGCCGTGCAGAGCGTGCAGCCCACGATCCGCCGCTTCACCGGCACCAAACGCAACGACCGTGTCGGCCCGCTGCGCTTCACCGGCGACCAGCGAGCCCGTCTCCAGCAGGCCGCTGCCGAGCACGGCTACAAAGGCGACTCCGGCTTTGCCGCCGACATCGTCCTCGCCTTCATCACCGGACGGTTCACCGCCAACCTGCCCCTGTCCGAGGACCGCCGCCGCACCCACACCTTCCGCGCTCAGGTCCTGCGCCAGCTCAACCGGATCGGCGTCAACGTCAACCAGATCGCCCGCGCCCTCAACAGCGACCACACCCCACCCGACATACGTCAACGCCTTACCGAACTCCACCACCTGCTGGAGCTGATCGCCGAAGCCCTCCGCCAGCCCGCCGACCCGGAGGAGGTCTGACCAGCGTGATCGCCGCCATCAAGCCCGCCGGGACCAACACCCGTGGCCTGCTCGCCTACCTCTACGGCCGCGGAACCCACGACGAGCACTTCGACCCGCACATCGTGGCCGGCTTCGCCATGCTCGGCATGCCCGACCCCGGCCGCCACGAGAACGCCACCCTGACCGAACTCGCCCGCCACCTCGACGAGCCCGTGCGGCTGCGCAACAGCGAGTTCGGCAAGGAGGTCACCGACCATGTCTGGCACTGCCCGGTCCGCGCCGCCCCCGAAGACCGCTACCTCTCCGACGCCGAGTGGAGCGAGATCGCCCAGCGCATCGTCCAGGCCGCCGGCATCGCCCCGGCCGGTGACGACCTGGCCTGCCGCTGGATCGCCGTACGCCACGCAGACGACCACATCCACATCCTCGCCACCACCGTCCGCGAAGACGGACGCCGCCCGGGGCTCCACGACAGCGGCCTCCGCGTCGGCGACGCATGCCGCGAGATCGAGAAGGACTACGGGCTGCGCCGCCTGAAGAAGGGGGACCGCACCGGCGCCCGCCGCCCCACCCAGGCCGAGATGCACAAGGCCGAACGCCTCGGCTGGGAGCAGACCAGCCCCGAGTGGCTCCAGGACCGCATCCGCGCCTCCATCCCCCACGTGACAGGCGCCGAGGAATTCATCGCCTACCTCGAAGCCAGCGGCGTCGAGGTCCAGGCCCGGCGCGGCCCGTCAGGCGACCTCCTCGGCTACGCCGCTGGTCGACCCGGCGACGTCAACGAGGCCGGCGAGCAGATCTACCACCCGGGAAGCAAGATCTCCCCCGACCTCTCCCTGCCCAAAATCACCGCCCGCCTCGAATCCAGCCGGCCCGAAGAACACCCCACCGCCCGCCGCAACCACCCCAGCACCCCCTGGCACCAAGCCACCGACGCCCTCGACGCCCTCCACACCGACCTCACCGACCTCACCGACGACACACACGCCCAAGCCCACATCACCGCCCTCGGTGAACTCCTTGAAGCCACCGCCCAGAAGGCACCCGCCCATCTGCACGCCGAACTCCAGGCCGCCTCAAAGGCGTTCGCACGCGCCCAGCGGTCCCAAATTCGGGCGGAAGACCGTGCCGCCCACGCCCTGCGCAGCGCGGCACGCGACATCGTCCACACCGCCACCGGCCCCGGCGGCAGCGCCTTGGCCGCCCTGATCGCAGCCCTCGTCTGGGCCACCATCGTCGCCGGGCGCTGGCACGAAGCGAAGAACCACGCCCACCAGGCCGACGCCGCCCGCCAGGCCGTCCACCACCTCCAGACAGCCGCCGACCGCGCCCTCGCCCCGACGCTCGCCGAACTCACAGCCCGGCCACCCAGGGATCAAGCCCGCCGCGTTCTGGCCAGCGACGTACGGGCAGCCGTCCCCGAGCATGCCGAGCGCATCCTCGCCGACCCGGCCTGGCCCGCGCTCGCCACCGTCCTCGCCGACGCCGAAGCCCGCGGCCACCAACCCCACCAGCTCCTCAAGGATGCCGCTGCCCAGCGCGAGCTGACCACCGCCCGCCAACCCGCCCGCGTGCTCATCACCCGCATCCAGCACACCGGCCGAGACGCAGCACCCAACCGCCGAGCCGAAGCTGCCCGCCTGCAGTCGACCATGGCAGGCTCGATCCCCACTCAGCAGACCGGAAACGGTCGGCTCCCCTCGGTGCCTCCATCGCCTGCCAAACAGCAGCACCGACAGCGCCGATAAACACGGTCAGAACCGCAGGGGTTGCGTTCCTCCGGGATTGGAGGAACATGCGAGGCTTTCCCGGATCACGCTATCGCTGGCGCGCAGAGCCGCCGTCAGTTCTCCTCGCAGCTCGTCCGGGAGGATCCCGGCGCCGAGGGCGCAGGCGCGTACCAGCGCGCGACAGTCCTGCACTTGCCGGTCCGTGGCGATCTCGGTGAACAGAGGATGAGCCAAGTTCTCGCGGGCCGCGTAGCCGTCTTCGGCGTCCGTCGTCCTGCGGTGGAGGTCCTCGACGATGCGGTGCGCGGCGAGCGCCTCGGCGGAGCCGATCGCGTCGAGGACCGTTAGTCCGAGCCGGGTGTCGAAGACGGTCATCCCGGGTTCGGTCTTCCGTCCGAGGTAGGCCGTCACCAGGTCCGCCAGGTGGCCGTCGATCGGCTGCCCGGCGTCGCGGCGGCTTAGAACGGTCAGGCATGCCGTGACGGCTTGCTCCCACGGATCGCCGGGCATCGTGTCGGCAAGGAGGTCAGCTGCCCACGCGGTGTCACCCGCAGCGAGGGCGGCGAGCACGGCGACCTGCCGACCGTCGAGCATCCGCTTTCCGATGCCATGGTGGGCTTCGATGTGCGTCAGCGCCTCGGCCCATCGCTCCTCGGTGGTGAGGGTGCGCGTGCCGTCTGCGAGGAGGACACGCCACAGCCATGCGCGAACCTCCTGGCGGTCTTCCCCGGTCGCAGTCAGGTCCGCAGGTACGTTGATGCCCTCGAACCGGACGGTTGTTCCGGCCTCAACGGCCTTGTACAGGTCGAGCAGTCGCTGACGCCCCTCATCTGCGCGGCCGGCGCGGATCTGGAGGCGGGCCAGGTTGACGACCGGTTCCAGTCCTCGGATCGCGCTCATGCCGGGGAGGGGGCAGGCGTGGAGGTAGGCGGCGGCGTGCTGGTGGCACATCTCGCGGGCGAGGTCGGGGAGGTCGAGGTCGGAGGCGATGAGCGCGGCCTGGTTGTAGACGGCCGATGCGAGCCCCTGGTCGGTCTGTTCCACCGCAGTGTCGGCCAGATCGACGAGTGCCCTTACGCGTGCAGGCAGGGGCAGGCAGGCGGGGCGGAATCGTGCGACGAGCGGGAAGCGCTGGGCTATGGGGCCGTGCGGGTCCATGGATCCCCCGGGGTCGAGAGTGAGGACTGCTGAAACGACGGTGCCCGCCAGCCGTGTGCCGACGGGCGCCGTCCGCTACACGTGGGGCGTCATAGCCAGTCGACGACGATGCGGTTCAGCGGGGTGTCGAGGGCGAAGAGACCGGGGCGCTGCTCGATCTCGGGGGCGTCGAGAGGCTGGATTTTGAACGTGGCCTCGCGGTCGCGGTAGTCGCGATCCCAGGTGCGGATGGAGTCGGCGACCTTCGCGGCCAGCTCGTCGCTGCCGGGGCCGTGGCCGATGACGCCGAACTCCCAGAGCTTGCCGCCCTCGGGGGTCTTCTCCTTGCTCACGCGCCGGGCGAGGTAGGTGACGGCACCCTTGTCGACGACCGCGGTCGACGAGGGGTACGGGTCCTCGGTGAGCAGAGTGCCCTTGGCACTCTGGGGGAACAGCATCCGGATCAGACCGGAGGGCAGGGAGCAGGTCACGAACAGTTCCATCCACTCCGGCGACTCCATGGCGCGGACCGTCATGCCGGTCCACTCCTCGGTGCGCGGCTGGTCAAGTACACCTGCGAGGGCATCGGCGTCGATGCTGAGCCCGGCGGGGGCCTGGAGTCGTACGGCGCCGTCCGTGCTGAGCGGGATCACTCGGCGGTCGTCGTCAGCGATGCCCCGCCGAAGCGGCATGAAGGTGTTCATCTCGCTGCCGAGCGACACCCACCGGCCATCACGCTGCTCGTAGGCGATGGAGCGGGAGACGGTGCCCTTGAGGCGCTGGGGGACGAGGAGCCGGCCGCCGGGTGCGAGCTGCTGCAGCCAGGCGTGCGGTACGCCGTGCGCGCCGACGGTGGCGATGATCCGGTCGTACGGCGCTCCTTCGGCGTAGCCGAGCGCCCCGTCGCGGGTCACGGCCTCGACGTTGGTGATCCCGGCGGCGGCGAAGTGCGTGCGGGCACCCTCCACGAGGTCGTCGTCGACGTCGAGGGTGGTCACGTGTCCGTTCTCGCCGACCAGGTGGGCGAGCAGTCCGGCGTTGTAGCCGGTGCCGGCACCGAGTTCGAGGATGCGCTCGCCGGGCTGGGCGTCGAGCTGGTCCAGCATGAGGGCGACAACGCCCGGTTGGGAGGCGCAGGAAATGGACGTGCCGTCGGTGTCGTACTTGATGTGCACCGGTGCGTTGGCGTAGGCGTCTTCGAGGGACGTCTCGGGCACGAACACGTGGCGGGGCACGGTCCGCAACGCGGTCTCGACGGCGGTGGTGCGGGCGTGTCCGTCCGCACGGAGCTGGTCGACAAGGGCGTTGCGGAGGCGCTCGGCGTCCGCCGTGGGGGTGGTGATCGTGTCGGTGTTCACCGCGCCGACGCTATCGATGTCGGCCGTTGCCTCGGTGGGCGACTCGGTGTGGTCACTCGTTCCCATGACTACCTCTCGTGCGATGTGGGACAGGGCGCTCTGGTCGTCCCGGAGGAGACCGGCGCGGTTGGCGTGGAAGATCACGTGGTGGGCAATGACGGCACGCAGGCCACGGGTGAGGGCGCCGCGGCCTGCGAGTTCGGCGAGCGTGGCGCCGGCCTGTTCGAAGGCGGTCACCCATTCCTGGTGAGCGTGGAGTGGGCCGCCCAGGCGGCAGACGCTGTAGGCGTCAGCGGTCATGAGCTTCCGCATGGCCGGAGTCAGTTCGGCGGCTCGTTCGGGTGGTTGTGGAACGGTGGCCGGTCGAAGAGCTGCGACCTTCGCCCATACGTCACCCTGTTCGAACCAGTCGAGTCCAGCACCGCGCATCATGACGCTCGCCAGCAGGACGGCGGTCTCCCGGCGTCCCAAGTGCATCGGGCTCGTCTGGTAGGTGAGCAAGTGGCGGGAGTCGCTGTGGAACAGTTCGTGGGCTGCGTCCATGGCCTCGGGTCCGCCGAACGTATCGGTCTCGGGCTCGTAGATGCCGGGCAGACACGACACGGCCACGCCGTCGCCGATGAGATCGCTCAGGAGCGACTCAATCGCTGGTGAGGGCTTGCCGGCGAGGTAACGCAACGGCCAGGGCTGCTTGTTCATGAACCACCAGCTGGTGAGCTGCCCGTCGGCCTCGGCCTGGATCAGGGCGGGGCCGATGCGTTCGGCGATGGTGCGCCGGGCACTCTCGCGGTCGAAGAAGGTGATGTTGTGCTGCTGCCAGCGGTCGGGAGGCATAGAGGTCCTTCGGTCGGTGGATCAAGAGATGAGGAGGCATGCGTCCCAGGCGGACTGGGGTGGTGCTGCGGTGCTGGGCGCGAGGAGGGCCAGGGCTGTGCCGGCGGCGCCGTCGAGTAGGCCGGGTCCGCCTTTCTCGTCCTGGATGAGCGCCGTGGCCATGAGTTCGGGGTCGGTGCCCGGAGGGGTGACCGCAGCCAGGAGGGCCGGGATCACGGCGCGGAGTCTTCCCGCGGTCGAGGGGTGGGCATCGTCGGCCGTACGCGCGGCAGTGTGGGCGAGGCCGGCGAACCCGTGGCAGAGGCCGTTGTCCGTCGTGGCCTTCAGCTGCTCGAGGTCGGTGAGGGCGGCCACGAGCGCGTTCTCCGCGTCGATCTGGCGGCTGGCATCGCCGAGGGCCAGCGCGGCAAGTTGCTGGGCGCGGGCGAGGCCAGCGGTGCCGTAGCACCAGGAGGGCCGCCGGGGCGCGGAGGGGACGAGACGCCCCCTGCGCAGCTCGCCCTGCGTGACCCAGTACGGCCAGACCGGCCCGCCGTCGGCCTTCTCCTTCCAACGGTCCAGCCAGGCGAGGATGGTGCGCAATGCTGCATGGTGGCCATCGATGACGGAGCCGTTCCGAGCGGCGAGGGCCAGGAGGGCGAGCACGCCGCCGATGCCGTGCGCCATACCGGTGTTGGCGTGCCCGCCAGGGAATCGGTCGTCCGGACTGCCCGAGGGCCCGGTCTCCGCCCACCAGCCCGGCAGGGTCTCGCCGTGGTGGGTGATCGGTTCGGTGAGCCGCACGCAGTAGTCGAGAACGGCGCGCATCGTGGAGCTGCCGGGGTTTCGGCGCAGTAGATAGGCGCCGTATCCGGTGAGGCCCCGGATGACGTCGAACTCGGCGAGCTGCGGCAGGCGTCCGGCGTCGATGCGGCGGTGCGCGGCGTCGAGACGGCGTCCGACGTCGACTGCGACCTGTCCGTCCATCGCGTCGAGGGCGCGCTGGTAGGAGCCGGGAAGGTGGTCGGCGGCACAGCTCAGGGCATGGGCGAAGGCGGGCACTCCGTAGAACGGGTGGCTGTCCGAGCCGCTGGTGAGCGGCTGCCGGGAGGCGGCGGTGAGCCAGTAGTGGGCGCGGTGCCACGGGCCGAGGCCGTTCGCGGCCAGCTCGACGTGCAGGAGCGCGATTCCGGGCGGGCCGTAGGCGAGGTGCTGCCGGTCCGAGGACAGAGTCCTGGAGCCGAGGGGCACGGTGTCGGGGTCGGCGAGCTGAGCGGCGATGGCGTCGACCAGGCCGAGCGCGGGGTAGGCGGTCACGAAGCCCTCCCCCTGGTGCGGGCGGTCCAGGCCAAGGCGGCGGCACGCGCGAGGTAGAGGCACACCTCTTCCTCCGGGAAGTTCACGGCGACGTGGCGCACGAAGTGAACGTGCAGCAGGGAGGTCAGGACGTCGTCGACGGCGATGCCCTGGGTGTCCGGGCCGGGCAGGTGCGGCCGGTACGCGGCGAGTGCCGCTTCCCGGTCGGCCCATCCGGACACGATGGCGTCTCCGCCCGGGACGCTACGCAGGGCTGACCAGTCGTCGCTCGGGTCGGCGAGCCGTACGGCCTCGGTGAACTGCGGGCGTGGAACCGGTTTGGGGGCTGTCGGCGGAATGTGGTCGATCAGCCACCGCATACCGGCTGCGGTGCTGCCGAGGAACGCAGAGGCGATGGCGACCGTGTGGGCCGCAACCAGCGTGCGCAGTCCGGGGCGCTGTGGCTGCGCGAGCTGGGCCAGGACGGCGCGCGAGTCCGCCCGGAACACCTCCTCGGCCGCCTCCCATGCGGTGCCGGAGCCCCAGCGGCCCATCTCGCGGTAGGAGGTGGGATAGCGCAGGTCGGCCATCAGTCCGATGCTTCGCAGCTCGTCGGCCCAGGCGCTCACCGTTCGGGCCGTGTCGGCGAAGGCTTCCGGGTCGGGGAGGGCGATGCGTACGCGGAGGTGTTGGTCCGGGTCGCGGAAGCGGATGAACCACCACGGCGGGTTGCCGAGCTGTTCGAGGAGGCCGGGCAGGTGCCGGAAGAGCAAGACGTCTTGGCGGCGGGGGTCACCGTAGAGGGCAGCCAGAAGAACCGACGAAGAGGCAGGCGTCTGCATCTGGGCCGCAGACAGGGCACGGGCCCGGCTGGGAGCTGGCAGTGGCGGCCATGCCGACGGCCTGGTTGCTTTGAGTGGCACCACGACCTCGTGGGCTCGCCCGCCGCACCAGCCGTAAGCCTCCGGTTCCGGGGCCTCGACGAGTACGGCCAGGCGCGTCCGGTCGAGGTGTCTGCGCAGGAGCGCACGGTGGCCGGCCTCGTCAAGGTCGAGGAAGAGGCGCCGGTCGTCCTCCATGAGGTAGACGCGGCGCGGCAGCCTCCGCCGGGCACGCCAGTCGCTGAGCGCGGCGTCCCACTCGGCCCGAGGGCGGGCATGGCCGGGCAGTTCGGACTCTTCCAGCCGCCAGCGTGCCGGGGCCAGCACGATGCGGCCGTACCGCAGACGTGGAAGGAACGGCATCGCCGTTGCGACGCCCCAGTCGAAGACGGTGACCTGCGCGCACTGGGCGCGGGACAGTTCGGTGAGGAACCGCACCAGTGGCGGAGTGTGGGTGCGCAGATTCAGCGCGTGCATCCCGACGGCCTCCACGCGGTGGCCTCGCTCGGGGACGGCGAGGTACATGCGGCGGCCGTCGCACCCCACAGCCAAGTCCTCCGGGGTGAGGACGGTGTCCTGCGGGGCGCGGTGCTCCTGAAGGCTGATCACGGTGGGTAGAACCTGTGGGGAGCGGGTGACGTGGGCGCTCTCGGAGAGCAGGGGCGGGAAAGAGAGCTGCACGGGCATGGTGTTGCCGTCTGCGGCCGGGAGGTCGGCAAGCTCTGTGACCAGGGTCTCCCGGTCGGCGCGGGCCAGCACGCTGAGGAATCGGCCCGTGGAGACGCCGACACCACGGGACACGCTCACGGCCTCCAGCCGGAACCGCCCGCGCTGCAACTCCTCCAGGCTGGCCGCGTGCACCCGCACCACGATCTCCAAGTGCGGCGGCAGCCGCGGCTCGTCGGGACCCACGTCCAGGGCCTCAATCTGTTCGTCCGTGAGGATCACTTCGTCACGGCCGTCGAGCGCGGCGGCCTGAGCCAGCCGTACGAGGGCGTCATCCCGAGCGGAGACGCGGGGCCTGCGTGCGCCGGCCGGAGCGCCTGGGTAGCCGTCGGGATAGCCGGTGCCGCTGTCCGCCACGGTCTCCGCGAGCGGCACCATCGTGCCGATGCCGTACCGCTCGTAGAACCGCTGGTGGTACTCGTTCCAGGCGGCGGTCCCGTACGGGCGGATGCTCAAGCGGGTCAGGATGAGAGCGGCGCGCTCGATCTCTCGGGCGACAGCCTCCGGCAGAACGATCTGCGCGTCCAGGCGGAGGTCGAGCGCGACGGGGTGGCGACGCAGGCCAGGGACGAGGTCTCGCATCCGCGCCGCGGCGCTGTCCCGGCCGCCGCGCGTGGCGCACTCCTCCAGGCCCGCCCGGACCGCGTGGAGTTCGCGTACGGTCTCCGCGACCGGAGTGAGGCTTCCAGCGTCGATCGCGTCAAGTTGGCCGAGCAGGTACCCGAGGGCGTCGATCTCGGTGCTCGGAGCGTGCAGGCTCGTGATCAGTACCCGCCGCCGGATCAGCTCCGCCAGCAGTTGACACGCCTTCTCGGGACCGGCCTCGGGGAACTCCGCTTGGAGCTTGTCCACGAGGGTGCCGAACCGGATCGGCGCACGGCTCGCGGTAAGGACCGCGCGCACCGGTCCGGTCAGGGCCAAGGACGCCTCGACCGCGCGAGTCCGGTCGTCCTGAACATCGGGCTGGAACGGCACGATGAGCCGGTCACCCCGGTACGTCACGGTGTTGTTGATAACGACGGGCAGCCGTTCGAGGAGGTCCGGGCATGACTCCAACTGTGCGACCAGGGCCGCCAGCCACTCTGCCTCCGCGCGGCCGATGGCCACGTGCTCCTCGCCCCAGTCGGCCCGCGCCTGCGGGCCGAACTCCGCGGTGGCCACGCCGGCGAACAGGCCGAAAGGCGTAGCCCGGTGCAGGGCCCGCAGCAGGTAGCGGGCCACGGACAGCGCCGCGCGCTGCACGTCCCGGAAGGCGGGATGCTCGGCCGCGCACAGGATCCCTACCTGTGCGGCCAGGACCGGGCTGGAGTGCTGGAGTGCCTCGGCGATGTCCTTGTCCGCCCAAACCGCGCGTAGCCACGCCACACGGGCAGACGAAGCACTGGGCGAGCGGTCATCGAGGTCAGGGCATGGAGGAAACGGCAGCGAGGGCCATGCCACGGCGCGGACGAGAGCAGTGGGACCGGTGCGGAACGCTGCGGGCGGAGCAACCACCGAGTACCTCCGTACGTGAGGGGCCGGGTGGCTGGTGCCGCCGCGTGGAATCGCGGCGGCACCAGACCGGGGTGATCTCGGGACCGGGTCAGGCGACGTTGGTGGTGCAGGCGCCGCAGGTGGACCCGCAGTTGTCGTCGGTCAGGTTGACCAGGCCGGCCGGGTCGGCGATCTCGACGAGGGAGACGTCCAGGTCGAAGCCGTCCGACGCCCCGGGGATCTGTGGGCGTACTTCGGTGCGGCTGGAAACTACGGTGCTGCGCGTCATGCTTCAACTCCTCGTAATCGTTGTGGTGTTACTGGGCCGGAGCGCCCACCAGGCGCCGCCACGGGAGTGTTGCCAGACGGCTGCTCCCCGGACGGCTCCTGGCCACCCGGCGCGAGGGGGCGTGTTCCGCGTAGGAAGTCCCCGCGGGGTGCCTGCCTCACGCCGGGAAGTCGTGTGCCGTGAGTCTGATCAAGCGGGTGCCGGTCGCCGCTCCATGAAGTAGGCGAGCGCCTGGGACTTGAGGCGATCGAGGCACGGCTCGCACGCGTAGAAGGGGGCGTGCTGCCCGTCCCACTGCACCGGGCCGAGCCAGATCACCAGGACTCCGGTACGCCGGCAGCCGAGCCAGCAATCGCCGGTGATCCACGGCCGCTCCATGGGAGGACATCCCCTTTCTCAGCTGGTCGGGATAGTCGATCTGGTGGCCTGGCAGTTGGGAGCGCAGGCCCAGAGCTGGAACGGCAGGCCTCGGTGGCGTATCTCGTCCAGCCGTCGACCGCTCGCTCCCAGCGGCCGGGCGCAGAGGGCGCAATCCATGGCCATCTGCTGTCGGGGTCGGAGTCGGGCGAGATCCGGAAGGGGCGAGGGTGCCGTGGCCGGGATGCTCACTTGCCGCCCTCGGTGCGGAGTTCCGCCCAGACCTCTTTGCCCCAAGGGCGTCTGCCCGAGCCGTGCAGGTCGTAGCCCCACCGGTCGGCGACAGCATCGACGAGGAGCAGTCCGCGGCCCGACTCGTCGTCGTCAGCCGCCTGGCTGAGTATGGGCAGACGCGATGCTTCCCGGTCGACGATCCCGATACGCAGTCGTGTCGCGTCCGGCCGCCCAACCGTGAGGCGGACCTCGGGACACGGAGTGTGCCTGGAGGCGTTCGCAATCAGCTCCGTGACGATCAGCGCGGCACGGTCGGCGAGGCCGTCGAGATGCCACACACTGAGGAGGTCTCGGACGAGTTCGCGGCCGATCTCGGCCGTGGTCGGCTCGCACGGGAAGGTCTGGGTGTACGTGGGGTGGCCGACAGAGAGGGCCTCAACTGGCGTTTTCAGACTCGTCATTGGGGTGGAGCCTTCGTGTCGTCTCGGCGCCCGGCCCACCCCCGCGGGGGAACCTCAAGGGCGGGCCGGGCCGTCAACAGCCGCCCGCACGGTGCGGCGTAGGGGGCGACCGGTACCCAGACAACTCCCTTGCCCGGCAGGTTGGTTAGGACGTTCAGAGGTTCAGCCGACGGACCGACCTAGGGCGTTTTGACCTCTGCTTTACCTGGCAGGTGGGGATCGCGCGGACTACCGTGCCCGCATGGACACCACCCGCAATACCGTTTTTGAGGCGTGGATGACCGAACACGGCTACAGCTCCAACAGCCTCGCCGAGGCCGTGAACAGGGCCATTGAGCGGTTGACCGGGCGCCCTGGAGGACTCGACGGCTCATCGGTCCGAGCATGGAAAGCGGGCCGGGTCACGTGGCCAAAGTCGGCCTCCCGTAAGGCACTTGAGGATGTCAGCGGCCTGCCCGCCGTCGCTTTAGGGTTCGTGCCACGGGGCCGGCCTTCGTCCACCCCGGCCCCACCGCAGCAGGAGGACCCCGATATGAAGCGCCGTGCCCTCGTCGGCAGCATCGCGGCGGCTGCCGCAGCAGCAGCCGCACCCGGCACCGCATCGCCGCGCCGCATCGGCATGAGCGACGTCAATCGCCTCAACAAGCGCTTCGCCGAGATCATCGCCAGCGACCACCGCCACGGCGGACAACTCGGTATCGAGCAGCGGGCCGCCTCCCTCGCCGACGAGGCGCTCAATCTCCAGAACGCCGGCAGTGCCACCCAGCGCGTACGCAGCAACCTCTATGCCTCAGCGGCCGCCTTCCGCTCCTCCGCGATGTGGGCCGCCATCGATGGCCGGCGCTACGACGTGGCCAAGGCTCACATGCGCGAGGCCCAGGCCCTCGCCGAGATGTCCGGCGACCAGGCCATCAAGTTCCGCATCTGGAGCCACGCGGGCACCATGTACCGGCACCTGGGTCGCCCCGCCGACGCGTCCGCCGCCAACGACGTCGCCCGCAACCTGCACCTCACTCGCCGAGACCCCATGTTCGCCTCCCTCGGCCTGGCCCGCCAGGGCGCCATCCACGGCACAGCTCAGGACCGCACCGGCACCCGACGGGCGTTCGATCAGGCGCAGGACGCCATGCTGCGCGCCGACCCCGCCGACTACCGGCCGGTGTGGATGCTCGCCTTCTACGACCAAGCCGAACTGGACTCCCTGGCCCTCTCTGCGCACCTGGCGCTCGGCAACTACTCGACCGCCGAGTACCACGCCCACCGCTGCCTGTCCGCCCTGCGGCCCCACATGGTCCGATCCCGGGCCATCACCACGACCCGGCTCGCGCACGCCCAGCTCGCGCAGGGCGCCCCCGATGCCGCCACGGCCACCGCGATGAAGGTCCCCGCCGAAGCCGCCACCCAGCACGCCCGGGTCACGCGCATGCTGCAGGAGTTCGGAGCCGCACTGCGCGCCACCGCGCCGGGCACCTCCACCGTGCAGACCTGGACCGAGCACACCGCCACCTGGAGGATGACCGCATGACCACGGCGCCCGCCATCGAACTGCGCACCTTCACCACCCTCGAAACAGCCCGCGGCGACCTCCTCGACGTGTACGCCGAAGTCCGCGCCCCGCTCCTCCACTTGCCGAACTACGCGGTCACCGCCTTCGGCGAACGCCTTGACCGGCACGGCACCGAGCCGGGATTCACAGCCGTCCTCGCGTACGCGGACGGACAACCAGTCGGCTACGCCTACGGCAACACCATCGAGCACGGCGACCGCTACTGGCAGCGCACCACCCCGACGCCGGCGGACAAGTACACCGAGCGCCCGACCGTGGCCCTGAAGGAGATCGGCGTCCGACTGGCCTGGAGGAAGACCGGCACCGCCCGCCGCATCCACGACGCCCTCCTCGCCACGCGCAACGAGCCGTACGTGACGCTCATGGTTAATTCGGCCGCCGGTGACGGAAAGGTCCACGCGCTCTATAGATCATGGGGGTACGACGACATCGGGCAAAGCCAGCCGTCGCCGGCCTCACCGGTCCTCACCGTGATGATCCGTGCCAGCCGCTGACCCAAGCGACGGGCAACGCAGGAACTGCCCCTCGGGGCCCAGTCTCGGAGCACGTCCGGCGGGCCCCGTTGAACATGTTGGGCGCGCAGACGGGGCGTCCGAGCGGGGCCGTGCTCGTCGTAGCATCTACCAGCCCGTAATGACAGGAAACCTCTACCCTGGACACCGATTGTCTGGTGCGTCTGGAACGTGAGGGCTGCGAGTGAGACTGAGGCAAGAGGCTCGTGTCCTCAAGGAGAAGGCTGTTTCTTCGATGGTTGCGGCGGCCGAGGCGTTCAACTCGCCGCACGACCGAGGGCGAGAAACGAAGGTACTTCTGCACCTTCAGCACTCCTTCGAGATGCTGCTGAAAGCCGCGCTCGTCCAGAAGGGCATTAGCGTCTTCGACCCGGCCCTGGGCCGGTCACTCGGATTTGAGACCTGCGTACGCAAGGCTGCCGAACACCCGGACATCAAGCTCAGCGAGCCTGACGCAGGAACGCTCAGAGCCATCGACGCCATGCGTGATGACGAGCAGCACTGGTTCAACCAGGTTTCCGAGCAGCTGCTGTACGTGCATGCCCGAGCTGCCGTGACACTCTTCGACGACCTGCTCAGGGGCGTATTCAAGGAGTCGCTCGCTGACCACCTGCCCGACCGCGTACTGCCGGTGTCGGTTGACCCGCCCCGTGACCTTGCGCTCCTCCTGGACGAGGAATACACACAGATCGCAGCCCTGCTCAAGCCGGGCCGACGCGCGACGCACGAGGCGCGAGCCAGGATTCGAACCTTGCTGGCGATGGAGGCTCACACCGGGCCAGAGACCCGCGTCTCGAGTAAGGACGTCGATCGCGTTCAGGCCGGCATACGCGGGGGATCGACGCGCTCGGAAGTCTTCCCTCGCTTGGAGGAGCTGGCCACTGCTACGGACGGTGAGGGGCTGCTGATCAAGGTGCGCTTCGTCAAGAACCAGGCGGCTCCGCCTGTGCGCTATGCAGCTGATGAATCTGTGCCAGCGGCCGCGATCCGCGAGGTGGATCTCCAGGCCAAGTACCACCGCTCGGCGGCCGAGCTCGCCGAGGCCCTTGACTTGACCCAGCCGAAGTGCCTCGCGTTGCGGCGACACCTGGGCATCGACGCTGATCCCGCGTGCTGCCACGAGTTCGTCTTCAGCTCCCAACGCCTGAAGCGCTTTTCCGACAACGCCTTCACCCGCATGCGCACCGCGCGCGACACGTTGGATCTGGAAGCCGTCTGGCGAGCTCACAACCCGTCCGCCCGCCAACCGGAGTCCTGCAAAGTACCCGGCTGTCGAGCTGGGTGACCGTAGCAACGCACGGCGATCTTTGACGACTCTGCGGAGACCATCACGCTCTGGACGTCGGAGTATCGCTGCCAACGGTTTTCGGGTGCTCTGCTCGTGTCAGTGGGCTGCGCTAACGTGACATCCGCTCTGCCGCTGTCGCCGCCGAAGGCGCAGCCTGATCAACCAGGCACTGAGGGGAAGCAATGCGTCAAGAAGAAATCACCGAAGACTGCCCTGGGACAGGACAGAAGGGGTACATGGATGAAAGTGCACCAGGCGACGAGTGGTACGTGATCTGCCCAGTCTGCAGGATGAAGTGGGCAGGAGGCAGCACCCTCATCGAACCCCACAAAGACTGGCGGAAGCGCTGAGGGCGGAAGCTGGCAGTAGGCGAGCGGTCCTTGACCGAAGGCCCGCCTGCTGGGGCGCGACGTGCGTGCTGCCTGAATCCACCTACTGATCGATCGCTGCTTCGTAGAAGGCATCCGCGAGGGCAACGATGATCGAGTTGATGGCCGGCCCGTCGGTGAAGAAGTAGTCAGCCATCGTGTTGTGGGCGTCCTGGTTGTCTGCGACCGCCTCCGTAACGGCTGCTTGGAAGTCTGGTGACTCCACGAACTGCTTCTTGGAGTTCACCTTGGTCTGCCTGATCAGGTTCGGGTCGGCGAGCAACCGCTGGACGAGTCCCTGCACGAACTCCCTGACCTGCGACTCGGCGAACGATTCGGCGCCGAAGAGGTCGTTCATCTTGTCTATGACGACCTGGAGCGCGACGTACTTCGGATCCTTCTTCATTCCCGTGCCGGCTGCGCTGATGCCCTTCAGCTGCCCGTCGCCCACGAGCGAGATGTTGACCGGGATTGCCTTGTTGTGCTTGACGCCGACCAGCACCACGTCGGAGAGGTCCACGTCGGCCGCCCAAGCGGACTCGGCGATGACCTTCTCCAGCAGGCGCAGGAAGATCGAGAGCATCTCCATGTAGGGGTCGCCGTAGTCGACGATCTGGGACATGAAGTCATAGAGACGTACGTAGGTGGAGACGTCCTTGCGGAATAGGTCGAGCGCCTGGAGCGTGACCTTGTCCTCCTCCTCGATCGCCCGCGCGTAGCGGCGCCGGAAGTCGTGCTGCGCCGGGCTGATCGCCGCCGAGAGCGCGTTGTTGCCCTTCCGGGTCACCCACAGTTCGGCAACCTTGCGGACGTCGTCCTCGGTGTAGATTCCGGCCTGGGCAAGCTTGTTAGCCAGGTGGACGACGACGTACGGATCGGTCTCGGTCTCCAGGGTCGCGTTCTTGAAGTACGGCTCGAAGGCTGCCTTGATGTCCTCGGGCTTGTTGGCGAAGTCGATGACAAACGTCTTGCGCTTCTGCTCCCCACCAGCGGTGCGATGGGTGCGATTGAGCCGCGAGAGCGTCTGCACTGCGGTGACCCCTGACAGCTTCTTGTCGATGTACATCGCCGAGAGTAAGGGCTGGTCGAAGCCGGTCTGGAACTTGTTGGCGACCAGCATGATCTTGTACGTCTCGCCCTTGAATGCGGCTGCCAGATCACCCCCGGCGCCGGGGTTCATGTTGGCCTCGGTGAACTCGTCATCCTTCGACGGCTGCGGGCCCCAGTCGCTGTGCCAGGTCTCGTCCTCGGTCATCGTCACCCCGGCGGAGAAGGCGACCAGGGTGCGGTAGTTGTACGAGGCGTCCTCGGTGCGGCGCCTGGCGATGTAGGCGTCGATGGCCAGCTTGTACTTCACCGCGGACTTGCGCGAGTCGGTCACCACCATCGCCTTCGCCTTGCCTTCGAGGAGGTAGGCGACGTTGGCGTGGAAGTGCTCGACGATGATCTGCACCTTCTGGCTGATGTTCGTCGGGTGGAGCTGCACCCACCGCATCAGACCCTTACGGGCGGCGGCCTCCTCTACCTCTCCCCCGTCACCACTCTCGGCCCTGCCGGCGATCTTCAACGCGGTGTCGTAGGACTGATAGCCCTTGAGCACGTCGAGGATGTAGCCCTCCTCGATCGCCTGCTTCATCGAGTACAGGTGGAACTCGCGCGGCTTCCCATCGGCATCCTTGCGGCCGAACAGTTCGAGGGTCTTGTTCTTCGGCGTCGCGGTGAAGGCGAAGTAGGAGATGTTCTCCGACTCGGCCCGCTCGGTCATCTCCGAGGCCAGCACCGACTCCACATCGACCTCGCCACCCTCCTCGATCTCCTTGACTTCCTCCGCCGTCAGCACCTGCTTCAGCTTCGAGGAGATCTGACCCGACTGGGAGGAGTGCGCCTCATCGGCGATGACGGCGAACCGCTTGCCCTTCAAGCCAGCGTCGGTCCGGATCTCGTTCAGCGCATGCGGGAAGGTCTGCACCGTCACGGCGATGATTAGCTCACCGTTCTTCAACGCCTGCGCCAGCAAACCCGACTTCGACTTCGCGCCGGCCTTGCGGACGTCCTCGGGGCTGATAGTCGCGACGATCTTGCCGGTGCCGTCGATCTGCCGAATCGCATCCTGCAGTTGAGAGTCGAGCACGGTGCGGTCCACGACCACAATGACCGAGTCGAAGACCTTCCGATCATCGACATGCAGCCGCGCCAGCCGGTGGGCCGTCCAGGCGATGGTGTTCGTCTTCCCCGACCCGGCCGAGTGCTCAATCAGGTACCGCTGCCCGACACCCTCCTCTTTCACCGCCTCGACGATGCTCGTAACGGCCTCCCACTGGTGGAACCGTGGGAAGAGCATGCTCGTACGCCTCACCGACGTGCCGGTGGTGACGTCCCACTCCTCCTTGGTCTGCACGATCAGCAGCCGCCCGATGATATTCAGCCAGGCGTGTTTCTCCCAGACGCGTTCCCACAGGTACGCCGTCGACGACCGTCCGTCCGCGCCGAGCGGGTTGCCAGCACCGCTTTCGAAGCCGACGTTGAACGGCAGGAAATGGGTCCTCTCCCCCTCCAGCCTGGTGGTCATCGCCGCGAGGTTGTTCGAGACCGCGAAGTGGACCAGAGCGCGATGTCCGAAGGACAGTAGCGGCTCAGGCCGCCCCTTAGTCAGTGGGTTGCGGTCCTGCTTGTATTGGTTGATCGCCTCATCCAGCGACTGGGTGAAGTCGGTCTTCAACTCCACCGTGGCCACCGGAAGACCGTTGACGAAGAACACCAGATCAAGGATGCGCTGGTCAGCGGTCGAGAAGTGCACTTGCCGCACCACCCGCACCCGCATCGCCTCGTAGTGCGCCGTGCTGGTCGCGTTGAGCGAGGTCTCGGGGCGGAACTGCGCCATCTTTAACCGACCGCCACCGATGTACTGCACCCCGTTGCGCAGGATGTTCAGTGTGCCCCCGCCATGCTCCAGCGGCCTGTCCAGAGCCGCGGTCAGCACGTCGAGGAACTTCGTCTGCGAGCCGGCCGCCTTCAACGCCTTCTCGTACGCCGGCTTCTGTGTCTCCTCCAGCCACGCGTACAAGTCGTTCGGGAATAGCGCCCGCTCCCGGTCGTACTCCCCGCCGTCACGGTCGTTCTCCGAGTACAGCCAGCCGTGATCCCGGAGGTACTCGCAGATCTCCGTCTCGAAGACCACCTCGTTGTGGTCAGCCATCACGCCGCCTCTCGTACGTCGATCTGCCCCGTCACCGCCGCCGTGATCAACGCCGACCGCCGCTCCCTGGAGAGCTCAATGAACCGCTCGGCCTCGGCGATGAGCGTGTCGATCTTTGCGGTCTGCTCATCCAAATACGCAGCGATCCGCCGCTGCTCATGGATCGCCGGAAGCGGGATGGGTGTCCGGGCCAAAGTGCCGAGGTTCAGTCGGCGGAACGTTGCGCCCATGATCTGGTAGTCCCAATACTCAGCCGTCTGCCGTGACAGCAGCGCCCACACGAAAAATCTCGTGTCGACTAGATCCGGCCGCAGTGCAACTCGCACCGTATCTTGCGTCAGATTCGCACCAGCCAAGTCGTCCGATACGACGGCCACCTTCCCGTACGCCGGGCCGATCGAAACGACCACGTCACCACCCTTGAGAACTGACCGCTTGTACGCGCTCGCGATTTCAGGTGTTGTCGTTCGCAGGGCATCTCTATCCGGGGATTGGCCCTCGCCCTGAATGTCCGACGGTCCGATGTAGACAACCCCACCGTCGACCGGCTCACCACACTGCAGAATGCCGTAGGTCATCGGCCGATCGTGATCGACGAGTCGGCGCACCTGGGTCCGCTCGTAGCCGTCCAAGGTCTCAGCGACTGTCGCTACGCGACGCTCGCTGAGCATCTCGATCAGCCGCCGCTGCTCCTCGACGAGCGTGTCGATGCGGGCCGTCTCGCGGTCGAGGTAGTCGGCGATGGCGCGCTGCTCCTGCGTTGATGGCAGCAGGATCGGCATGAGTCTGAACTGATCGTTGTCGATCTCTGCCTGTCCGATCCGGACGCCCCGGGAAAGCAAGCCGTAGCCATTCGTGTAGGCCGTCGAACGCAGCAGCCAGTTGAGGTACCGGTTGTCTTCGCCGTGGCGAGGAGCGAAGCAGATGTAGTGCCCAGAGACGATGCCCCGGAGAGAGGAGATTCCCACCGAGCCCTGCCACGCCTTCATGCGGTTGGCGACGAGCCAGCCTGGATGCACCAGCTGGTAGATGCTGCGGTTCTCAGCGGTCCTATTGAGATTGTCGCGAGAGTCCTTCGCGACGACCCCGAATTCGCGGAAAACGGAGAGCATCTGCTCTTCCGGGTGGTCGACATCCTTGATCCGCTCGAACATCGACCACAGAGGCTTCGTCTTCCAGCCAGTCGGCACGCGACCGAGCCACGGCACACCAGAGTCGACCAAATCCGTGCGTGACCTCATCCCTCGACCTCCCGCAGGAGATCCAGGATCTTGGCGACCTGTTTCTCCAGGTCGGCGTCGATCTCGGAGAGCGGGCGGGGCGGGGTGTACCTGTAGAAGTAGCGGGTGAATGGAATCTCGTAGCCGGTCTTGGTCTTGGCCCAGTCGATCCAGGCGTCAGGAACGTGCGGTTTCACCTCCGCGTCGAAGTACGTCTGGATGACTTCGCGCTCCCCTGCCGCGCTGGTGGTTGAGCCGCCATAGGTGAAAGGCACGTTTTCGGTTTCACGCTTTTTCGAGTCGTGCTTCGGCTTGCCCTTACGGTCGACGACAGGGTTCCCGTCCTCATCGAGCAGGGGACGCTCGATGGTGATGGTCCAGTAGCCGAACTCTTCGTTGCGCAGCACCTTGGAAAGGTCGGGATCGGCGTCCTCAAAGTCGGCGTACAACCGCAGGACCTCGGCGCGGTCATCGTCGCTGATCTCACGTCCCTTTGACCCCAGGTTCTTGCGCATCTTGGTCCAGAACGACGTGCCGTCGATGAGCTGGACCTTGCCCTGGCGGTCGGGGTGCTTGGTGTTGTCGAGGATCCAGATGTAGGTGGCGATGCCGGTGTTGAAGAACATGTTGGTCGGCAGTGCGACGATCGCCTCGACCAGGTCGTTCTCCAGCAGCCACCTGCGGATGTTGGAGGGGCCGGATTCGGCGGCGCCGTTGAAGAGCGGCGAGCCGTTCATGATGATGCCGACGCGGCCGCCGCCATCCTCGGGTGCGCGCATCTTGTGGGCCAGGTGGAGCAAGAAAAGCATTTGGCCGTCCGAGGTCGCAGGGAGTCCCGGTGCGAATCGGCCGTAGGGGCCGGCGGAGTCGCGCTCCGCCTTGACCGCCTTGGCGTACTGCTTCCAGTCCACCCCGTAGGGCGGGTTGGACATGCAATAGTCGAACTGGCGGCCCTTGAAGGCGTCGTCGGTGAGCGTGTTACCAAAGGCAATGTTGGTCGCGTAGTGGCCCTTGGCGAGCAGGTCGGACTTGCAGATGGCGTACGACTGCGGGTTGTACTCCTGGCCGTACAGGCTCAGCTTCGCCCCGGAGTTCTGGGCGAGCAGGTGCTCCTCTGCCAAGGAGAGCATGCCGCCGGTGCCGGCGGTTGGGTCGTACAGCGACCGGATAATGTCGCCCTCGGAGAGGTCGACGTCCTTCTCCGCGAAGAGCAGGTCGACCAGCAGCCGGATCGCGTCGCGCGGCGTGTAGTGGTCTCCGGAGGTCTCGTTCGCGGCCTCGTTGAACTTGCGGATGATGTACTCGAACGCATCCCCCATGTCGGCGTTGGACACCACTTTGGGATGCAGGTCGACGGCGCCGAAGGACTTGACGATCTCGCGCAGCAGTCCAGCCTTCTCCAGGGCCAGGATTTCCTTCTTGAAGTCAAAATACTCGAACACGTCCACATCGGCTGAGAACCGGTCAATGTAGTCAGCGAGGTTGTCCGCCAGCCCGTCCGCATCGGCCAGCAGGTTCGAGAACTCGTAGTTGGAGGTGTTGTAGAACGTCCGCCCCGTGGCCTTCTTGACCTCGACCTTGAGCCGGTTCGGGTTCTCGTACCTCGCAGCCAACTCCCGTACCGCCGCACGGTCCGGCTCAAGTACGCAGTCGAGCCGTCTCAGGATCGTGAACGGAAGAATCACAGTCCCGTACTGGTTGGGGCGATAGGGGCCTCGAAGCTGGTCAGCGATTGACCAGATGAAGCTACCGAGCGTGCTCACAAGGTTCCTCACGAGAATCGTTTAGCAGTGCCGACCACTTTGCCAGAGGCAGCAGCCAGGGTCCGACGGTTCAGCTATGGGACCCCCTCACCGGGCCTTGCCGATCGGCCCGGGTGCCTGCACGCGTTGCCGGAGTGGCGACTCCGCTTGCGTTGGTAGTGGCAAGAACGAACCCGGCGCCACAGACCCACTACGGCGCGATGGAGATGCGCCAGCACGGCACCGAGGTACCTCAGGTGCGTGAGCGATGCGTGAGCGGACTGACCGATACAGGGCGGCATGACCCGGATCAAGTGGCTTGCCGCCCGGTTCTGATCAGGGGAAACAGCACCGAGCGGCAGCGCAAGGCACCCCCGGCAAGGATCCAATCCCACTCCTAAAGCGGGTGTCGCAGGTTCGAATCCTGCCGGGGGCACAGCGAAAAGGGCCAGCCCAGGAGGGATTTCCTCCCGGGCTGGCCCTTTGCGCCGTGTCCAGACACCGGACTCCTCACCCAGCCGGGTGCGGGTCAGAGCGGGACAGCCAGAGAGAATCCCGGCCGTCCCGGCTCCGGGCGCTCACGGCCCCACCAGAGCCCTCGCCCGGAGAGAACTACGCCGCCGCACTGCCCTGGTTTCCGCTGGCCGGCATGCGCAGGGTGTGGTCGCCGAAGTCCGCGACCAGATCCAGCCTCCCACCGAGCGCCTCCACGTAGCGGGTGATGACGTCCAGGGTGGCGCCCTCACCGTGTTCGATCTGGGAAATGCGGGCGACGCTGACTCCCATGCGGGTCGCCACATCCCGCTGGGTCAACCCCGACTGCTTACGCGCCTCGGCGAGCTGATGGCCGCGTGCCTCGGCGAGAAGCCGGCGCGACCCCGCCTCCACCTCGGCGGGCTCCACACCGGCCTCGTGCAGCTCCTGCTCCAGGACTTCCCAGTCCTGCGTAGCCTTCTTGGGCATAGCCACTCCTTCAGTCCTCGTCGCCGACGTAGTCGTGGTAGAGCTGCTCGGCCAACGGAATGTTGTCGCGGTACCAGCGATCCCAGTTACCGGCCTGTCACCGCCCAGGAGCAGCAGGGCCGAGCGACTCGGATCGAAGGCGAAGACGATCCGGATTTCGGAGCGCCCGCCCGAACCCGGCCTCAGCTCTTTCAGGTGATGCAGCCCCGAGCCCTTCAACCGGTCCACAAGAGGGCGTCCCAAGGTCGGCCCCGCCTCGCGCAAGGCAGCCACAGCCTGCGCGAACCTGGGAGGCCGAACTCAGATCTTCCTTGATCAGAAGCCTGAACCACTCCGCGTACTCGTCGGTGCCCTTGATCGCCCAGCTCAAGACGGCTCCCTTCGACACCAAGACCGACCTTAAGCTTTTCCTTAAGTCCCGGCAAGCGTCGACGGTGCCGTCACAGTCGGAGCCCGTAGAGTTCCGTCCATGGTGGCCGCGACTGTCCGTGAGTGGCGCGACGAGGAAGGGTGGGGCGTGCTCGACTCCCCGGAGACGCCCGGCGGTTGCTGGGGACACTACTCCCACATCCAGACGGAAGGGTTCCGCTCGCTGTCTCCGGGACAACGGGTAGACCTCCAGTGGCAGGCCTCTGGCGTCAGACAGGACGGATACGACTACCGAGCGGTGAACATCGTGCCTCGGCCGGTCTGACATCCGCGTCTGCCGTCAACGACGGCGGAGAGCAGCGGCTACGGGTGACCGAGGCGACCTGGCCTCCCAGGCGTCCGGAGCTCTTGAAGCCGCGTCGCCCGACATCCGTATTGGACGGTCGCCTTGTGAAGCGTGATGTCGTTCGGCTGGCAGACTTGCTGCTTGTCGTGGGGTTTCTGACGGGGGCGAGATGAGCAGGCGCAAGCAAGGGTGGCTGGTCGGCGGTTGGCTCGTGCTGGTTGTCACCGGCTGGTCATTCACAGAGTCGATCAACGACGGCATCGAGCCGACGTCGGGGCCCCGGCCGGAGCCGTCATCGAGTTCCTCGGGATGCCCGGGGACGATGCCGACGCCGACGCCGACACCGACGGTCAACCCGGACCTCAGCGTGACCGGCTACACCGGTACGGAGTCCGACCTCGTTGTCACAGCGGTCATGTGCAAGACGTCGGACTAACGCCGGGCTCCCGATCCGACGTACAGACCAGCGCCCCCGCTACAGCGGTGCGTGCCCGACCCCGTGACAACGCCGGCGCGCAGCGGCGGACAAGCTCAGACCGATCAGCGCCTCGGCGGGGACGCCCTCCAGCGCCGCACCGCGGTGGCCCAACGGCACCAGGTAGGCCGCCGGCTCCTGCGCGGTGGTGTCCGCCACGATCATGAACTCGATCCCGACCTCACCCTTCGGATCGTCCAGACGGAACCCACCGGCCGTGGCCAGTTCCGGCGTTCCCGCGCCGCCCCCGTACCAGGGCTGCTTCGGCAGCCAGCCGCTGATCAGCTCCAGCTTGGCTGGTGTCATGGTCGTCTTGAGGATGAAGGCCATGCGAACTCCCTCGCGCGCGGGTCTGGGCCCGTCCTCCCACGGAATGTGTCGAACCTATACCCGTGCGAAACGCAGGCAGCGCGTCGCAGCCCTTGCCCAGCCCCCACCGTGTTTCCTCCCCGAGCCGCGGCAGTCAGGTCATCGCGGTGGGACGGGGGAGTTCGCCCGTCTTGCGGACGGGCGCGGTGGACGGCCGTCGGCGATCCCACCGACCGGGCGAAGACGCATTTCTACGGCCACGCCCTGGCCGGATCGCCCCCTTGCGTCCCGTTCGTGCGCCTGCCACACAAGTGGGAGACGGTCGGCCGGGCGGAGGGGGCAGGGTATGTCCGTGGTGGGTGGTGGTGATCCGTCGGCGCCGCCGGACTGGGCGATCAAGCGGTTCGGGCGGCAGGCCGGCCGGCTCGCCGCGGCGATTCCGGTGCAACTGGCCGCAGCGCACGGGAAGGCACACGCCACGCACCTCACGGCCGGGCTGAAGAGGCGAAGCCCCTACGGTGTCACCCTCGCGGAGGCCGTACGCGAGAACCTCGCGGACACGGCGCGGGAGCTGGGCGGGTCGGTGCGGAACGTACGCGGGTACGAGTACGCGGTGGTCAACGAGCACGCCCTCTTCCCCTACCGGTACGCGGACCGGCCGAGGCCGCTCGACCGCGCCCGGTTGCCCGCCAACGCCTCGCCCACGCGCCAACGGCTTTTCCGGGCACACGGACCGCGGCCGCAAGAGGGCCTGTTCGAGCTGGACGACGATCTGACGACGGCGGAGTACCTGGAGCTGCACGAGGTGTACGAGGAGTTGGGGGCGGCCACGAAGCTCGTCTGCGTGTTCTTCACAGCCGATGCCGAGAGCGGCATCCACGTCATCCACTGGGGCGAGGCTCGCCTCGAACCCGACCGGACCTTCACATGGCTCCATCACGGGCAGCTCCCGGTCGCTCCTGTGCCGCTCGAGTGAGGGGGTGGCGGCCGCCGCCGCTCGGTCGGTCCGCCCTGTGGCCTCGCTCGGCCGGTCCGGCTCGCGGCGGAGCGCCGCGGCTGGGGCTTCGTCTGCATGCGCTGCTCGACCGCGCACTACATGCCCTGGAACCCGACGGTCAAGGGGTTGTCCTCCAAGGCGTACTCCTCGCCTTCCTTGTCAGGGCCGAGGATGCCGGTGGCCGCGAAGTAGAGCCGGCCCCGTTCAAAGATCACCTGGGTCTCCTTCGGCCGCATCAGGCCGTTGATGCCCTCGGGCACGGGGACGACCAGCCAGATGGACTGCTTGCCAGTGGCAGGGTCGAGCGACAGGACAGCCCCGTTGGTCCAGCCGCCGCCTTGCCGGTAGGCGATGAGGCGATCACCGCTCATGCGCAGCGGCCAGATCATGAGGCCGGGCCGGCCATCGAATTTCTGCACCGCTTTCCCGGTCGTCAAGCTGAAGGCGACGATCTCATTGGCGGGCTCGCCGGCTTCGTAGCGCTCCTCGGTGGGCAGGTACAGCCTGTCTTCACTGACCACGGCGGTGCGGCAACTCTCCACGCCGTCGGTCGTATCGTTGTTGCAGTTCGGTTGGTAGTGGTTGTCCTTGAGGGCAATCCTCGCTTGGTGCCGGCCCTGGTCGTCGAGGGTTATGACGTCCGTTTCGAGGACGTCGCCGGCGGTGATGCCTATGACCGGCGGATCGGAAGAGAGAACCGACACCCTCTGAATGCCGCTGTCCACCTTGTACGTCCACTGGGGCTCCCCGGTGCGCGCGTCGATCCGCTGCACACGGAACTCCCGGTTCTCGTCGCCGCACTCGACCACGGCCAGGAGCTCACGGCCGCCGCCGAAGCCGGTGTCACGGCACTGGGAGGTGGCGCGGCTCTTCCACACCTGCTTGCCGGTATCCAGGTCATAGGCGACTGATCCGTCCCCCCAGGCGGAGGCGACGACACCGCGGGTGATGGCGACGTCGGCGGTGAGCTGTGTGGCGACCTGGGCATCGGGCATGGTCTTCCGGAAGACCTGCCGGCCGGTGTCAACGTCGAAGACGGTCAGGATGCTGCAGGCGCGTGGACGGTTCGGGCCGGCTCGCTTGCCGTCCTCGGAGACCACCGCGGTCCGGCCGTCCACCGTGATGTGCTTGGCCGCCGCGCAGAGTTGCCCCGGCAGCTCGAGCGTCCAGGCCGGTTCGCTGGTATCGGTCGCGTAGCCGACCACGGCGCTGTCCTGACCCTTGGCGTAGATCTTTTCCGATACCCACGCACCCGGCGCGGGGAGAACCGCGCCGACGGGCACCTTGGGCACCTCCACGCCGAAGGTCAACTGTCCGTCCACACTGGCCGGTCGCTTCTCCACGTTCTGCCGGATGTCGTCCGGGGCCTGTGGCGCAGTCGGCGACGGCTTGCCTTGCGCGTGCGCGGCGGTGTCCTCGTCACGCAGCAGCAGCCAGCCGCCCCCGGCGAGACCCGCGGCCAGCGAGATGCCGAGCACGCCGACGAGAACGGTGCGGCGTCTCTTCCGCGCGCCCGTGACCGCGGTGGGGGTCGATTCGGGGAGGGGAGGGGGTGGCGGGCCGAAGGCCATGCGGAGTGCCCTTTCTGTGGCCGTGCGCTGTGGCGGCGGCCGACGGTGTGACTGACCGGGAGGCGCGGTTACCGGACGGTGCCGCAGCCGGAACCGGCGGGGACGTATGGGGAGAGCCTGCGTGGCACACGCCCACGGGCCCCGGTGAGGCCCGTTCAGTACTCGTCCGACGCTGTGGACTCGGACCGAACCGCGGAGGTGGTCCGGAGCGCGGAACGCGGGGGCGCGTACCCGTAACGTCGTGGCGGATTCCTGTTCGCAGGTGAGGATGTGCCGTGAGCCGGGCGGGAGAGGCGTCAACCCGCCTGCGGCGGGACTGGACCACCCGCCGCTGGGACGGATATCCGGACCACCGGCTGTGGCCGAAACGTCGGGATGTTGCTGTGCTCTTGCGCCTCCTTCTACGGCGCGACGGACGCGAGCAGGCCCTGAGCGGGCGTTCCGTCGGGCCAGGT
The DNA here is from genome assembly GCF_000719865.1 of Streptomyces albus subsp. albus. GTDB lineage: Bacteria > Actinomycetota > Actinomycetes > Streptomycetales > Streptomycetaceae > Streptomyces > Streptomyces albus_E. Next base: position 52,647 of record NZ_JOID01000019.1, on the reverse strand, counting down.
CCATCCGGCGACGACGTGTACGGGCGGCTTCTGCCCTTCCTCCAGCGGCCGCAGGACGCGGTTCACCTGGATGTCGAACACGCCGTCGGGGCCCGTTCCGTGCACGGTGACGGTCGGGTCAGGGGTGTCGCTCTCGCTCTGGTGCTGCGGTGTCGCCTCACCGCGCAGGAGAGCGCGCAACTGTGCCATCACCACCGGGTCGTGGACGCCGTCGTAGACCCACCGGGTGCCGAGTACGCCGTGCTCGGAGGTGCCGATCAACGCCTCGCCGGGGACGCCCTCCAGCGCCTCGCCGCGGTAGCTCAGCGGCACCAGGTACGCCACCGGCTCCTGCGCGGTGGTGTCCGCCACGATCATGAACTCGATCCCGACCTCGCCCTCCGGGTCGTCCAGACGGAACCCGCCGGCCCTGACCAGTTCCGGCGTTCCCGCGCCGCCCGCGTACCAGCTCTGCTTCGGCAGCCAGCCGCTGATCAGCTCCAGCTTGGTCGGTGTCATGGTCGTCTTGTGGATGAAGGCCATGCGAACTCCCTCACGCGCAGGTCTGGGCCCGTCCTTTCACGGGATGTGATCGAACCTATACCCATGCGGAAAGGCCACGCTTTCCCCAGGGCGGTGAACTCGTCATGCAGGCAGGGCTGTTGGCACTGCGGCGTTGGCCTTGACGGTGACGGTCCGGCCGTGCGGCCCGGCATCCGCGCTCCTTCCGGGACGGCGAGCAGGTCGGCCCGAAGGGTCCCGGCGGTCAGCCGCCGCGCCGGCGAAGGACACCGCGGCGTCCCAGCAGTTTCGCCTGCTCGCCTTTCAGGCGTATGAACTGCTCACGGGTGTACTGCTTCAGCTCCCGGCCCGGGAACGCGATGAGGGAGAGGTGCTCCTCGTACCGAGCCTCCTCCCACCGTGCCGCGGTGACCTCGTAACCGGCCACATGCGCGCAGAGTTGGAGCAGGACCGGCGGCATCTCCTCTTCGATGAGGAGATCCGCCTTGCCGACCACCACGTCCCGCATGGCCTGGATGTTCGGGATGAACACCGTGGTGGCCCACAGCCGCCACTCGGCCAGTTCCTGCTCGGTGGGAGGGATCTCGTGCCGGAAGGGGTCCCGGCCGTCGGGGCGGGCGTACTTCTCGGCAAAGGTGTCGTAGACACGGCCGTTGGTCTCCATCAGAGCGAACAGCGGTCCGTACAGCTCGCTCAGTTGCAGGTTGACCCGGGTCAGCCGCGCTTGCCTCTGAGCCAGGCGCAATCCGTTGAGATAGGTCGCGAGGTAGCCGACGAACGCCAGCCCAATGGTCGCGCTCACGGTGAGCACGGCACCCGGTTCCACGAAAACTCCCCCTGTCGATTCGGCTCATCGGCTCTTGACGGCAGCCTTCCGGGGGGCCGGTGCGGGCCGGATACCGTTTCCCGGATGAAGACAGTGCTCTGGTCCTTCCTTTCCCTCTTCCTCATTGTCGGCGCCATCGGCGGCTTACTCGCCGCCGCAACGGGAGGTGACCCCTCTGACATCATCCGTAGCCTGCTCTTCAGTGCCCTGTCCTCGTGGGGGGCCTGGCTGAGCTGGAAGAAGGCATCCCGCCCCATGGCGCCGCGAATCGCCCGTATCGCAGAACCGCGCCGGGCTCCTCGGCGGCGAGGGTGACCCTGTTATCGGGTGGCACCAGCGCTGTTGTCCTGCGAGCATCCGCGGATGCTCACCCTCACCGATGATCTCGGACACCTTTCCTACGTCGTCTCCGGCGATGGACCACCCGTCGTCCTCGTGCACGCCGGCGTCGCCGACCACCGCATGTGGGACGCGATCGTGTCCGGCCTGGCGGAACGGCACACCGTCATCCGGTACGACTTGCGCGGCTTCGGTCAGTCCGCGCCGCCCAGTGGCCCGTTCAGCGAGACCGACGATCTGCGCCGACTCCTGGACCACCTCGGCCACGACCGTGTCCGGCTCGTCGGCGCCTCCTGGGGCGGCCGCGTGGCCGTGGCCTTCACCCTCGCCCACCCGGACCGGGTGCGCTCCCTCGCGCTGCTCGCTCCGCCATGGCCGGGATACCCCTGGTCCGCGGACATGGTCGCGTACGACGAGGCGGAAACGGAGGCCCTGGCCTCGGGCGACCTGGACGCCGCGGTCCGCATCAACCTGGACATGTGGCTGCGCGGTCCGGCCCGCGGCTGGGAGGACGTCCCCGCCCGGCTGGCCGGTCAACTCCGGGACCCGATGAGGACGTCACTGGCGAACCAGGACATCGTCGCGGAGCATTCCCAGGGCGCCGCTGAGGGCGATGTCTCCGCCGTCCCCGTTCCCACCCTGGTCGGTATCGGCAAGCTCGATGTCGCCGACTTCCAGGACATCGCCCGCCGCTACGCCTCCGGGATCCCCGGTGCCACCCTGGCCGAGTTCGACACCGCCGCCCACTTCATCGCCCTGGACGCGCCCACCGAACTCCTGGCCGTGCTCCGCCCGTTCCTCGCCCGCTGATCGCGGAGGCCGGGACGGCGGTACGTCGCAGCGCGCCGTCCCGCCGCTCCACGGGTCAGGCCAGCCCGAACCTCTCGGCGTGCACCTGCCGTGCGGGGACCCGCAGCTCCCGCAGGCCGGCGAGCACGGCCGCGGTCATGGCGGGCGGGCCGCAGACGTACACATCGCGTTCGGTGACGTCAGGGACCAGCCGGCGCAGGCTGTCCGGGGCGAACGGCGGGGCGGCGTGCTCGTCGGTCCTGCCGGTGAGCAAGTGCAGCTGTCCACCCCGGCGTTCGACCAGTTCGCGCACCTCGTCCAGCAGCACGGCGTCCTCCTCGCTGCGGACCCGGTACAGCACGACGAGGTCGCCGGTCTCCCGCTCCTCCAGCATCGCCCGCACGGGCGTGATCCCCACCCCGCCGGCGATCAGCAGGGCGCCGGGCCGGGTCCGGTGCAGCGAGGTGAACGCCCCGTACGGTCCCTCGACGAAGGCGCGGCTGCCGACCGGGAGGTTCCGCAGGCCGGCGCTGGCGCTGCCCGCCGCCTTCGCCGTGAGGCGCAGCCCCTCGCCGCCCGGCGCCGCCGACAGGGAGAACGGGTTGGCCGACCACCAGTGCTGGTGGCCCGGGAAGCGCCAGACGCAGAACTGCCCGGCCCGGGCGGGAAGTTCGCCGAGGTGCCGGCCGGTGACGTACACGGAGACCACGTCGTCCGACTCCGGCACCACGGCCGCGACGCGGAACCGGTGGTGGGCGTTGCGCCACAGCGGCACGGCGACCCGCCCGGCCAGCAGAGCGCCGAAGGCGAACAGCCACAGGATCCACCAGTAGGCCGTCGCGAACGGGGAGGACGTGAACGTCTTGGTCTCCAGCAGCTGGTGGACGAACGACAGGCCGAGGGCGGCGTAGAGCAGCAGGTGCAGTCCGTGCCAGACCTCGTACCGCAGCCGCCGCCGCAGGGGCCGGGCGGAGACCGCGGCTATCACGGCGATGACGGCCGCGGCGAGCATGCCCAGCAGGGAGGCCGGCACCCCGCTCAGGGCGAGGAACGTCTTCCCCATGGACGCGTCGTCGAGTCTCGCGTAGCCCAGCACCACCAGCACGGCGTGGGTGAGGACGGTCCAGAGCAGGGAGAAACCGATCCAGCGGTGCCACACCGTGAGCCGGTCCATCCCGATGCGCCGGTCCAGCCACGGCAGCCGGGCCACCAGCAGCAGTTGGAAGAACAGGAGCAGGGCCGCGTGTACTCCGAAGAACTTGGCGACCGTGAGCACCTCGTTCTTGCCCGGAGCGGCTCCAAGGAACAGCGCCTCGACGATCACCACGTTGACGATGGCGAACGTCCACATGGCCCCGCGCGCCACGACCACCGGAGGCACGCCGCCTCTCCGCACCGCGTCACTCACCGCTGTCATGCCCGCCCCCATCGCCCTGTGGCCGCGGTCTTCGCGGCCCGTCTGCGCCCACCCGTGAAGCTACCGCCGACTCGGTCCGGACGCGTCCCTCGATCGGGTACGAATACGGGGCGCGGAGCCGATCCGTTCGCCGGGCCGGCGAATCCGGCGCCCCCCGGGCGCGTTTCCGCGGCCCGGAGCTCCGCGGCGTTCCGCGCGGTCCGGGGTCACCGCCACCACGGCCGGGGGCCGGGTCTACCGCCCGACCCGTGACCCCTGAGCGGCCGCCCCGCGGGCGTAGCGGCCGGGGGTCGTGCCCGTGAAGCGTTTGAAGTGGCGGGTCAGGTGCGCCTGGTCGTAGAAGCCGGACGCGGCCGCCGCCTCCGCGGGTGGCCGGCCGTCGAGGAGCAGCCGCCGGGCGTGCTCGACCCGGCGGCCCGTCAGGTACTGGTGCGGGGCGATGCCGAAGGCGGCGGTGAACGCCATCACCAGGTGGGTGGGGTGGGCGTGGACCAGCTTCGCGGCCTCCTCCAGGCTCACCCCCTCGGGCAGCCGTGCGTCGAGGAGGTCCCGCAGGTCGCGGGCCACACCGCGACCGGTCTCCGGCGGGCGGGCGGCGAGCCGGGGTCGCAGCCGGCCGCGCAGCCGGTCACCGATCAGGGCCAGACGGCTCTCCGCCTCGAGTTCGCCGCCCTGCCGCGCCAGCGCCGCGTGCAGCTGTCCGACGCGCCGGCGCAGCAGGGGGTCGGCCATGTCGGGGGTGTCCGCCGCCGGGCCGATGTAGTGCTCGTCGAGTTGGGTCAGGTCCAGGTAGAGCACCCGTTTGCGGAAGCCCCGCGCGGTGGCGGACGAGCCGTTGTGCGGCACCTGCGGGGGGAGCAGGGACACCGTGTCGCGCGGGGTGCCGTGCTCGCGGCGGTTCAGGTCGTAGCGGACGGCGCCGTCGTCGACGATCAGCAGCGTCCACACGTCGTGGACGTGCATCGGGTACGCGTGCCCGGTGAAGCGGGCGTGGAGGACCTCCGCGATCCCCGGCACCCGCGGCCGCCACGCGGAGATCTCCTGGCGTGCCACCATGCCAGGAACGTACAAGAAGCCGCCGCGGTGCGGTTGGCAGTCTCACGGCATGACGAACGAGAACACCGAGAACACCGGGTACGCCGAGAACGCCCCCGTGCGGTTCGACACCAAGATCGCCGTTCTCCTGCGCGAGGACCTGGAGTCCTGGCAGCGGCTGAACGTCACCGCGTTCCTGGTCAGCGGCCTGGGCTCGGCGCTCCCCGAAGTGATCGGCGAACCGTACGCCGACGCCGACGGCACGCCCTACCTGCCCATGTTCCGCCAGCCCGTCCTGGTCTTCGAGGGGACGAAGGAGACCCTGGCCGCCGCACACCGCCGGGTCCTGTCCCGCTCGCTGCCCCGGTCCGTGTTCACCTCGGACCTCTTCGCCACCGGCAACGACCGGGACAACCGCGCCGCGGTACGGGCCGTGCGGAGAGATCAGCTGGATCTGGTGGGCCTCGCCGTGCACGGGCCGCGCAACGCGGTCGACAAGGCGCTGAAGGGCGCTCGTATGCACCCCTGAGGGGCGCGGCGCGGGCGGCGGGCCGTCAGGTCACCCGGCGCGCCCGGTGGCGCACCGCGTGGAGCCTGACCTCCGCCGGAAGGCTGCCCACGCCCGCCGACTCGCGCGCGTGCCGGAGCGCATCCCGGGCCAGCCGCTCCAGGGCGCTCACCGGCCGGGCGTGCGGTTCGAGCCGCAGCCCGGCGCGCGCCCGCGGCGCCGCGGGCCGGCCCGTCAGCCGGACGCGTGCCCGGGCGACGCCCTCCATCGCCTCCGCCTCAGCGGCCACGGCGTCCTCCAGTGCCCGTCCCCGCAGCTCCCCTCCCACCCCGTCGCCGCTGTCGACGGGGGCCGCCGCGAGGCGGTGCCGGCGCAGTTGGCTCAGCAGCCACCACAGCAGGAGCGCGAGGAGCACGCCGAGCGCCGCGAGGACGACCGGCCACCACCACCCGTCGTCCCGGAACCGGGTCCGCGCCGCGTCGGTGAGGATCACGTCGTCCGGTCCCCCGAAGGGCCACCAGCCGGGCAGCCGGAAGTCCCCGTGCCGTTCGAGGTCGAACCCGCCGGCCAGCGCGGCGCCGCCCAGGGCGAACAGGGCCAGCCCGCCCAGCCCCAGCAGCAGCCGGTTGACGGTCCTGAGCATGTGTGGCGTCACCCCTTCCTCGGGCGGTGGACGCGAACGGAGAGCGCGGGCCGCCGGGCGAGACCGAGTTCCCGCACCCCGTCCGCCAGGGCCGCGTCCAGGTCGGCCCGGATGTCGCCGGGATCGCGGAAGTGGGATGCCACCCTCGCCCTGACCCTGCGGCGGCGCACGCGGACGCGGGCCGACTGGACGCCCGGCACCTCCATGGCGCGGTCGCGCAGGATGAGCTCGGCGGCGGACCGGCCGAGTACGGCCCGTACGTCGCCGGACCCGGCCGGGGTCCGCATGGGCAGCAGGCCCCGGAGGCCCGGGGTCACCGCGAGGATCAGCAGCCACAGTCCGACGGCCGCCGCCAGCGCGGCTCCGGCGAGCACCCAGGGGTCGTCGAGCGGCCGGGTCGCCAGTTCGTCGGCGAGCACCCGCCGCCAGCGCATCGCGGGGCCGCCGGCCCGTACGGCGGCCACGTCGTACAGGAGCAGGCCGGTGCCCGCGGCCGCCACCAGGGCGACGACGGTGGCGGGGAGGCGCCGGGTGGACCAGAGCCGGTGCCCGGCCCGCCCCTCGGCCGGCTCGTCGGCCCGCGGCCCCTCGGCCGGGCCGCCGGTTCCTCCCCCGGCCCCTCCGTCGGCCCCTCCGTCGGCCCCTCCCCCGTCCCCTCCGTCGGCCCGCACAGCGGCCCCTTCACCGGGACCGGAGTGCCCGCCGGCTCCTCCCGCAGGGCTTGCGCCGGAGTGCCCGTCGCCCCGGCCGGCGGCCGGGCTTCCGCCCGGCGGGGTCCCGCCCGGCGCCGCGGACGAGGACGGTCCGGCGTCACCGGCCGCCGAGAGTGGCCGGAGCGGCGCCTGCGGCTCCGGGTCCCGCTCGCTCATCGCACCCTCCCCCGGCCCTCGCCCCGCGTGTGGGCCGAGTGCAGCCGCTCGACCGTCACCACGACGTCATGGACCGTCATGCCCGCCAGCCCGCCGACGCGTTCGGTGACGGCGCGGCGGACCGCCCCGCACTGCGCGCCGATGTCGGACGGATAGCCCAGTTCCACCTCCAGGTGCACCCGCGCGTCCCCGAGCGACCGCCCCCGCCCGAGCGCGGGCCGCACGGACGCCCGCGCGCGGGGTGCCGTGCGGCCGGGTGTCACGAGCGGCCCGGACTCCTCGAATGCGCTCAGCGCCTCACGGGCCGCCCGCGAAGCGATCTTCGCGACGACCCGGTCGGCGACACGTGTCGCCCCTCGCTCATGTGCGGGGACCGCCGGAGCTGCGGTCTGCGGCTGTGCCACCGGTCACCGTCGCCGGTCGGCGCGCGCACGGGACTGGAAGAAGTCGCCGGGCTCCAGATCACCGTCCGCGAACCGCCCGGCGACGTATCCCACCGCGCCCAGCGCCGCCACGAGGAGAAAAGCCCCGAAGCCGCCGAAGTACCCTGCGAAGCCCAGCGCCATCCCGGCGACCAGGCCCACCATGGCCATGCTCATCGTGCCTCTTTCGCGTTCTCCGGGTTCTTCGGGTGCGTCTTCTCCGCACTCGTCGCATTCTTCGCGTTGCGCGGGGTCCGGCTACCGGAGCCGTGGCTGCGCCTGCTCCGTCTGCTCTTCCTCTTCGCCCGGGAGACTCACGTCGCTGACGAAGATGTTCACCTCGACGACTTCCAGACCCGTCATCCACTCCACCGCGGAGATCACGCTCTCCCGCACGGAGGTGGCGACATCCTTGATGGAGACCCCGTAGTCGATGACGATCTCCAGATCGATCGCGGTCTGCTTCTCGCCCACCTCGACCCGGACCCCGTGGGCGACGGACTTGGTCGTCCCGGGCACCCTTTCCCGCGCCGCGTGGTAGGCCCGGGTCAAGCCGCCGCCCATGGCGTGCACGCCGTCCACGTCACGGGCCGCCATCCCGGCGATCTTCTCGACCACGCCGTCCGCGACGCTGGTCTTGCCCCGTACACCGCCGTCGGCGGTGTACGCCCCGCCGCCCGCGGACTCCTTGGCAGAGGTGCCGGACCTGTTCTGCTGTGCCGTTTCCGTCATGACCGGTGATCCCTTCCCGGAAGAGATAATTCCTCCCGATTTCCCAAGTTAGATCCTTTTTCCGTGTCATGCCTCTTTTGCGGACATACGGTGGACCCGGCCCGCCGGACCGGCGGCGCAGGCCGCCGGCCGGGACCGCTCGCGGCGGTCCCGACACAGCACACACGGAAGAGGTGGTGGCCGATGACGGCCGACGGATGGGCGCGGGGCGGACGGAGCCCGCTCGGCGCGGGCCTTCTCCTGCCCCTCGGCGAGCCCGGGGACGGAGCCTGGATCACCGAGCGCGCCGCCTGCGCCGTGCTGGGCCGAGCGGCGGCCCGGGTGCACGGTGTGCGGCTCGGCACGGTGAGAGTCCGCCTGGCCGCACCGGGGGCAGCAGCACCCGAACCGGCCATCCGGGTCCCCGGGGCCGCGCTTCCCCCGGAACCCCTACGGATCGAGGCGGACTTCGCGGCATCGGCGCGGCGGCCCCTGCCCCGCACCGCCCGGGAGCTGCGCCGGGCACTGCTCGCCGCGGCCACCGAACGCCTCGGGCTGCCGACGGCCGAGATCGACCTGCGGGTGACGGACTTGCTGGCGGAGCCCGCCGGCGCGGACCGGGCCCCGGACCCGTCCGCGGACCGGTTCGCGGACCGGTTCGCGGACCGGTTCGCGGAGTGGCGTCCGGGCCCGGCCGAAGCCGACGGCACGGGAACGCCCCCGCCCGGAACCGACGGCGCCGGGCCGGCCCGGGCGGGAGCCGACGGCGCCGGGGCGGCCCCGGCCTCCGGTTCCCCGCACCCGTCGCCGGGCCCGGCGCCGCACCCCTCACCCGGTCCCGTGCCCGTCCGGGATCCGGCCGCGGAGCTGGCCGACGCCGCGACGGCCGTGCCCGGCGTGATGCGCCTCGCCCCCGTTCCGGAGCCGCCCGGGGCACGGACCGGCCAGTGGCTCGCCCAGGCCGTACGGATCAAGGAGGGCGACGATCCCCCGGCCCGGCATGTCCGGATCCAGCTCGCCACCGCCGAGGACCATCGCGCCCTCGACGTGGCCCGGGCCGTCCGCACGGAGGTGGCCCGGGCCGCGGAGGGCGGCGCCCCCGGACCGGTGACGGTCACCGTGATCGTGACGTCGGTGGAGCCGGCCGGGGCACCGCGGGCCTGACGGGCACCGCCGGCCGGGCTCGCCCGGAGCACCCCTGCGCGCCGGAGTCGCGGGCGCGGCCCCGCGCGCCGCGTGCGCTTCCCGTGGTCGGGAGTCGGGTGGAGTTTGTGGAGGCGGATCCGGAAGGGGTTGCGCCGTGGACGCGGGAACATCAGGATGCAGGCCCGCGTAACCGAAGGTAACCAGCCAGCGGTGGCCGGAATCCGCCCCGGCTCCGACGTCTTGTCCCCCGCCACGTCTGCCCACCCACGCCCCCCGCACGTCCCGACGGGAAGCAGGTCCCTGCCGTGCCCACGCCACCCCGCGCCGTCTCCCCCCTCCGACTGCGCGCCGCCGTGGCCGGGTTGAGCGCCGCGCTGTTCCTCTCCGCGCTCCCCGCCGCGCCCGCCGCTGCCACCGAAATAGCCGAAGTCACCGGCGCCACCGGGCTCACCGCCACCGGCGCCGGATACGACACCGAGTACGCCGACGCCGCCGGTTCCGCCGGCGCCACGAGCGGCACCGTCTCAGTCGGCATCCGCGGCTACACCGACCCCGCCTTCGGCGACGCGTGCGCCTTCCACCGGTACGGCGAGGGCGAGACCCCGCCGTTCGACCTGATCGGCACCGACCCCGTCTGCGTCGAGTACGCCAAGCGCGACATCACCCTCAGCAACGGCGGCGCCCTGCGCTTCCTGCTCGCCGAGCCCGCCCGCTTCGCCCTCGCCATCCCCGCCTGCCGCTACTGGCAGTTGGACCACTGGAGCGTCCAGACCCACCCCGGCGGTCCCGCCCTCGTCGGCTGGGACGGCAGTTACTGGTTCGACCAGTCGACGGGCGAGGCCGCGCTCAAGGCCCGCAACATCACGGTCGCCGGAATACCGGCCACGGGCGAGGAAGCGGCCGACGCCCTCCGCCCCTACGACCCCGCGCTCGCCGACGCCTTGCAGCGCGCGGCCCTCGGCGTCAAGGTCGAGCTGCCGCTGAGCCTGTCCTGCGCGTGGCGGGCCCGGTGAGCGGGCGGATGCCGCCGCGGCCCAGCGGCTCACCGGGCGCGAGGCGAGACGTCCCTCCGGGGACGGCAGTGGTCACGACGGCGGACGGTGTGCGGGACAGGCAGGGCGGAACCCCGGACGAGATCCCGGGCAGGCCGGGCACACCGCAGGGCCGCGCTCCCGGAGCAACGCCGGGCACCGTGCCCACTGCCCTGCCGAGCACAACGCCGGGCCGCACCCCCGGAGTAACGCCAACTGCCGTGACGGGTGCCGCGCCGGGCGCGATTCCGGGCCGAACCCCCGGAGCAGCACCGACTGCCGTAACGGGCGCGATGCCCGGCGCAGTACCCGGCACACGACCGACCGGGACTCCGAGCCCGCCCCCGGCCCCCCGCCGCCCCACCCGGCGGCAGCTCGTGCTCGGCCTGGCCGGTGCCGTCGCCGCGCTCCAGGCCGGCGCGCTCGCCGTCCCCGCGCGGGCCTCGGCCGCCGCACCCGCCTCCGCACCCGCCTCCGCACCCGCCGCCGGGCCCGCGCCCGCCGCCGTCCCGGACATCACCGCCTGGCGGACCGCCCTGGAGGCGTTCGCCGACACCATGGTCCCGGGCGAGAAGCGCTACACCGGCGACCGCGCCGTCGCGGGCGCCGCCACCGGCCCCGGCGCCGTACAGGCCGGCACCGTCGACCTGTTGTGCCTCCCCGAGCTGGGGCTCGCGCCGCTGCTGCCGGTCCTCGCCGAACTGCTGGACACCCAGGCCGTCGCGTACGCGCTCGCCAGGGGCCGGGTCCTGCTGCCGGTCGTCGGCTCGGCCTTCGCCGGGCTCGGCTTCCGCGACCGCACCGCCCTCGCCGCGAAGCTCCTCAAGCCGGGCGCGCCCGACCAGAAGCTCTGGGTCCTGCTCGCCCTCTTCTCCTCCCTCGCCTTCGACACGGCGGCCCACCTCCACACCGCCGACGCCATCGCCCAGCGCCACCCCGGCCTGGCCTGGGCCGCGTTCCCGCCCCCGGACGCGGACGGCCTGTGGCGCTTCCCGGAGTTCGGCTACGGCCGGGAACTCGCCCGCACCCACCCGCGCACCACGTCCGGAGGCCACCCCGCATGACGTCCGCCATCGAACGCACCGACGTCCTCGTCATCGGCAGCGGCTTCGGCGGCGCCATCCCCGCCTACCATCTGGCGGCGGGCGGGGCGAAGGTGACCGTCCTGGAGCGCGGGCCCGAGCTGAGCGCCCAGGACTTCGCCCACGACCTGCGGATGGGCGGCTACACGCGCGCCGTCGACCTCGTGCAGGGCGACGGCATCACCGTCGTCGCCGGCAACTGCGTCGGCGGCTCCAGCGTCGTCTACTTCGCCGCCTCGCTCCGCGCCCCCGGCTTCGTCTTCGAACGCCGGGGCGGCATCGGCCGCCGCCTGTGGCCGGCCGCGCTGACCCGCGATGCCCTCGACCCCTGGTACGACCGGGTCGAGGAGGCCATCCCCGTCGCCCGGCAGACCTGGGACGACGTGCCGTACCCCGGCGGGCTGTTCGCCGCCGCCTGCGACCGCGCGGGGCGCACCTGCAACCCCGTCCCGCTCGCCGTCGACCTCGGCACCTGCACCAACTGCAACTGGATGCTGACCGGCTGCCGCTTCGACGCCAAGCGCTCCATGCTGCTCAACTACCTGCCCGCCGCCCGGGCCGCCGGAGCGGAGATCCGCCCGCTGCACGAGGTGCAGACCATCGGCCCCGCCGTCACGCCCGGCTACCGCTACCGGGTCGCGTACAGCGTGCTGGACGGGAACGACTACCGCGTCCCGGCCGGCGCCGGTCTCATCGAGGCGAAGATCGTGGTCATGGCGGCCGGTGCCATGGCCACCCCGGTGATCCTCCAGCGCTCGGCCGCCCTGCTGGGCTCCATGCCGCGCGCCGTCGGCCGTCACTTCTCCGGCAACGGCGACCGGGTGTCCATCGCGGACGTCGACGAGACGAAGGTGCGGGACCTGCTCGGGCTGGAGCGCACGCCGGGCGTCCCGTACGAGGGCTTCCCCGTCGGCAAGCCGATCGGCTCGATGTCCTACGACCGGCTCGACCCGGACGCCCCGGAGTTCAGCCGCTTCTCGCTCCAGCAGATCTACTTCCCGGGCATCACCAACGTCCTGGCGCAGGCCACGGACGATCCGGCGACGAGCTGGTTCGGGACGGAGAAGAAGGCGCTGCGGGCGCGCTGGCGCTCCTGGCTGTCCGTCCTGGCGATGACGGAGGACGACAACGAAGGGGTGTTCGGACCGCCGCCGCCCACCGGCGCCGCCGTCCGCCTCGCGTCCTCGCTGAGCCTGTCGACGCTGAGGTACCGGCCGAACGCCAACACCCTGCGCGGCTGGGCGGCGGCGGACGAGGAGGCGCGGGCCGTGCTGGAGAAGGACGGGCTGGCCCGGGTGCGGCCGTGGAGCGAGTTCGCGGGGTCGGTCAGCGCGCACCCGCTGTCGTCCTGCCGCATCGGCGACGACCCGGCCACGTCCGCCCTGGACGACCGGAACGAACTGCGCGGCCACCCGGGCCTGTTCGTGACGGACGCCTCCGCCGTCCCGACCTCGCTGTGCGTCAACCCGTCGCTGACGGTCGCGGCGCTGGCCGAGCGCGCCTGCCCGTCCATCGTGGAGCGGGCGGCGGAGGCCGGGGTGGACGTGCGCTACGGGGCCCCGTCCCCGGACGGCGAGACGGCGGCGCGGAACGCGGCGCTCAGGACACTGCAGGGGAGCGGACGATGACGGACGGCACGGGCACGGGAGCGAGGAGGGGCGCGGGCAAGGACGCCCGCGCCGGGACGGGCGCGGGCGCGGACACCGGCCCGACCGCGGGGAGGGGCGCGGGAAGGGACCGGAAGGCGGGCCCGGACAAGGCCACAGCGACGGCTGCGGCAACGGCGACAGCAACGGCGACGGGCCGCGAGGCGCTGGAGCGGCTGTACCGGCCACGGCTCACCGGCAAGTCCGGCCGCCTGGAGGTCTGGTACGCGACCCTGACCGACCCGCGCACCGGCACGGGCGTCTGGATCCACCACGAGGTGGTCGCCCCGGCGGACGGCGGGCCGCCGCGCCCGCACGGCTGGATCTCCGTCTTCCCGGCGGACGGCCGCCCGCCGGTGACGGAACGCTTCGGCCCGGAGTCACCCGGGGACACCCTGCCGGTGGCGGACAGCCCTCCCCCGTACTACACCTCCCCGGAAGTCCACGCCTCCAGCAGCCTGCTGGCGGGGACCGCGGGCAGCATCCGCTGGCGGCTGGGCGTGGTGGAGGGCGGCGGCGCGCCGCTGTACACCTTCCCGCGCTGGGCGTGGCGGACGGGCCTGCTGCCGGCCGCGCAGATCGTGCCCGCGCCGGACGCCCGCTTCTACGGCAGCATCGAAGTAGCGGGCGAGAAAATGGAGTTGGCGGGCGCACGAGGCGGCATCTCCCGGATCGCCGGGCACGGCAATGCGAAACGGTGGGCCTGGCTCCACGCCGACCTGGGCGGCGGCGACGTGCTGGAGATCGTGGCGGCCGTGGCCCGCCGCCCCGGGATGCGGCTGCTTCCGCCCCTCCCCCTGCTGCGACTCCGCCTCGGCGGCCGGGACTGGCCGCGCGACCCGCTGCTGGCCGCGCCGCGCTTCACGGCGAACATCGGCCTGCCGGACTGGACGGTGACCGGCCGGGCGGGCCGCCGCCGGCTCCGCGTGGAGGTCAGCCAGGACCCGGCCGACTGCGTCGCCCTCTCGTACACCGACCCGGACGGCGCGACGGCCACCTGTACGAACAGCGAGCGGGCCAGCGCGGAGATCGTGACCGAGCGCCGCACCGGTTCGCGCTGGCGGACCGAACACCGCTGGTCCCTGGACCACACGGCGCACGCGGAGGTCGGCGAGCGGCCGTGACCCCGAAGCGGTCGGTGTCCGGCCGAACGGGCCCCGCCCCGTGGCCGTACCCCTGACCGACCCGCCGCTCCCTCCCCGCCGACGGAACCGGGGAGGGAGCGGCGGTGCCCCTGACGTCACCGCAGGCTGTTCTGTCCGCACCCAGCCGCCCTGTCCGTACCGGACGGACACCCGGCTCCACCGGGCCCGATCCGCCGCCCGCGCTCACCGAACGCTTCGGGCCCCGGTGTCCGGCCGGGGAGCCGTCCCGCGGGCGTCCGCCCGGCGCAACTCCCCGGTCGCCAAGACGAAATACGCGGCCCCGGCGAAGAGGAGGCCGGGTATCGCGAACATCATGCGCTGGTCGTCCTCGAGGACGGACACGTACTCGCTGCGCGAGACCTCGATCACGCCGCGCTCATGGGGAGTCGTGTCGAGGACGAAGTACCGGCCGTCCCTCACCTCCGGCGCCTGCAGGTTCCCCGCGCCGGCCAGGCCGGCGAACAGCAGCACGACACCTGAGACGGCCAGGGCGCCCAGCCCGGCCCGCACCCTTCCGGGCAGGCAACTGAAGGCGAGCCAGAAGGCGCTCCGGTCCGCCCCCGTCAGCATCCCGCGCAGCACAGCGGCGACGAACACGGGGAACAACAGCGTCGCGATCACCGCCATCGGCCACTTCGTGCCGGTCAGCGGCAAGGTCCCCGGCAACCACGTGAGCGCGCCCAGCACCATCAGCAGGGCACTCAGCCCGGCCGCGATGCCCGCGTGCAGCTTGAAACTCCACCCCATGGCCCAGAGCTTCGCACGCCCGCTGCTCCACCTCACTGCCACGGCCCGGCAGAGACGACCGGTCCCACAGTGCCGGATCTCCACGCACAGGGGGAAGGACGAGGACGGCGACCCCGGATCCGGTCCGCGGCACCGACGCCCAGTGCGATCCCCTGTACTCCGGAACAACCCCGCACCGTGCAAGGGACCCGGCCCTGCCACCCCCGCCGCCCCGCCGGCCCGCCGGCCCCGCACCGCAACCGAGCCGACGGGCACCGCGTCCACCCCCTCAAGGCGAGATCACCACCTACCCCCGGGAGCTGGGCATGACGGCCGATCGCTATCTCTGGCTGACGCGGCACGGCGAGGCGTCCCCCGACGAGAGCGCCCTGACCGGGAACGGCCGCCGCCAGGCCGTGGCCCTGGGCGAGCGGCTCCGGGGCCGCCCCCTGTCGGCGATCCACCACGGCCCGCTCCCCCGGGCGGAGCAGACCGCACGGCTGATCGCCGGGCGGTTGGACGGCGTCCCCGTGCACCGCGCGGACGCGGCCGGGGACTACGCGCCGTATCTCCCGCACCGGGAGGAACTGCCGCCGGACTCCGCCGACCTCCTGCTGGACCGGCTCGCCGCGTTCCCGGCGGAGGAAAGGGAACGCGGTCCCGCCCTGGCCCGGGAGGCCCTCCGGCGGTTCACCGGACCGGTTGACGGCGCCGAGCCGCGCCACGAACTGCTGGTCACCCACAACTTCCTGATCGGCTGGCTGCTCCGCGCCGCCCTCGACGCCCCCGCCTGGCGCTGGACGGGCCTGAACCACGCAAACGCCGCGCTGACGGTGATCCGTTACGCCCCGGACCGCCCGGCCTCCGTGCTCCTCTACAACGACACGGGCCACCTGCCGCCCGAGCTGCGGTGGACGGGGTTCCCGCCCGAACTGCACGTCTGAGACCACACCGGGCGGGCATCACCTGTGACTTGTTCCGAACATCCGAGTTGTACCGCGTGGGCAGAGAAGACCCACGCACCGGCCTTCCCGCCCGCACGACCACGGGATCACGGGGAAGGGCACACGTCCATGGTGAAACTACGGCTGACGATCGGCCGGGACCACGTCGCGGAATTCGCCCGGCTGCGCAACCCCGTGGGTGCCGTGGAAGAGCTCATCTGGAACGCTCTGGACGCCGACGCCGAACACGTCACGGTCGAACTGGAGCGCAACGAACTCGGCGGCGTAACCCGGGTGACCGTCGCCGACGACGGCACGGGCATCGCCGCCGAGCACTGCGACGCCCGCTTCCGTCACATCGGCGTGTCATGGAAAAGGCACGCACAGGTCAGCCGGGTCAAGAAGCGCATGCTGCACGGCAAGAACGGCCGCGGCCGGGTCCGCGCCTTCGCCCTGGGCAGCGAGGTGCGGTGGACCAGCGTGAGCGAAGGCCCACAGGGCCGGCAACGTGTGGTCATCGAATCCGGCCGCGCCTCCATGGACGAGTTCGACGTCAGCGACCCCGAGCCGGCGAAGGACCGGACGGGAACGGTCTCCGAGGCATTCGGCGGCGAGGAGCTGCACCAACTGACCGACAGCACCGCGATGTCCACGCTCACCGCCGCGTTCGCCCTGCACCTGGAGGCATACCCGGACATCCACATCGAGTACGACGGCCGACGGCTCGACCCGTCCTCCGAGCAGCTCCATGTCGCGGCCTACGACGTGCCCGCCGGGCCCGGCAGCCCGTACGGACCGGCCCAGCTCAAGCTGATCGAGTGGACACGCCCCGTCTCCCGCGCCCTCATCCTGTGCGACGGCCGCGGCATGTCCGTGGCCCAGCTCAAACCGGAAATCCAGGCCCCCGGTTTCCATTTCACGGCCTACCTCTCCTGGCCCGGGTTCGAGGACGACCGGGCGGGGGACCTCACCTTCGCCGACTGGCTACCGGACGGTGCCACGGCCGACGTGGTGGCCGCCGCGCGCAAACGGATGCGGGCCCACTTCCGCGACCGGGCCGACGAACGCCGGCGCGAGCTCGTCAGCGAGTGGCGCACCGACGGCATCTACCCCTACGAGGGGGAGCCGGCCGACAACCGGGAGCGCGCCGAGCGGGAGACCTTCGACGCCGTGGCGACGACGGTGGTCCGCCACCTCCCCCAGTACAAGCGGACCCGCCGGATGACGCTGGCCTTCCTGCGGTCCGTGCTGACCCATGAGCCGGGTGATGTGCTCAGGATCGTCGAGGACGTCTTCTCCCTGACCCAGCAAGAACAGGAGGAACTCTCCCGTCTCCTTGACCGCACCCCCCTTTCCTCGCTCATCAAAGCGTCCACGAAAGCGTCGGGGCGGCTCGACTTCCTGGCGGCGCTCGAGCATCTCGTCTTCGACCCCGAGGCCAAGGGCCGCGTCAAGGAGCGCACAGAACTCCACCGCATCCTCGAAAACGAGTGCTGGGTGTTCGGCGAGGAGTACGGGCTGCACGTCAGCGACCGCAGCCTGAACGAAGTCCTCCGGCGCCACTGCCACCTGCTCGGCAGGGAAACCCCGTCGGGCGAACCGGTGCTCCGCGCGGACGGCCGGAAGGGCATCGTCGACCTCATGCTGTCCCGCGCGAGCCGGCAGCGGCAGGGGGAGCGCCACCACCTCGTGGTCGAACTCAAGCGGCCGAGCGTGGTCCTCGGCATGGCCGAGCTGGGACAGATCAGCGGCTACGCCCAGGCTGTGATGGGCGACGACCGGTTCCGCGACACCCGCGTCACGTGGGATTTCTGGCTGGTCGGGAACACCGTGGACGACAACCTCCGGCAGATGGCCCATCAGCGCGGCCGCGAACCCGGCTGCGCGGTCGACCAGCCCTCGTACCGGGTCTGGGTCCGGACCTGGGGCGAGGTGATCCAGGACTGCGAGGAGCGGCTGCGCTTCTACCGCGAGCAGTTGGAGTACGAGTCGACGGGCCAGCACGCCATGGACTATCTGATCCGCGAACACACGGAGGCGGTGGCGGAGCCGGCGGACAAGGGGGTCCTGCCGGCGCAGCGGCCTGGGGAGCACGTCGTCTCATCCTGAGGGTGCGCGTCCCTGCGGATCCCCGTCCGTGCGTGTCCGTACGGATCTCCGTTCGTGCGTGTCCGTGAGGGTACGCATCCGTGCGCGACTGGCCGGAGGCCGCCCGGGCAGGCACGGAGGGGCAGCGTCCTCGCGCCCGCGCGTCGTTCGCGGAAGTGGCTGCGGGGGCGGGAGTTGCTTGCGAGGGTGGGGGCATGGTCGCTTCGCATCGCCTTCGCAGCCGCCGCCCCGGGGCCGTGTCCTGCTCCGGGGCCGCGCCCAGCCTCACGGCCGGGACTTGGACCAGGACCGGGACGGGGACGGGGGCACGCAGACGGTCCGGCGGCACGGTGGGAGGGCTCGGCGCGACGAGTGGCCCATGACGCCGGGGCACGGCGCGGTTCTCGACCCGGCGGAGGAAGAGGGGCGGTCCGGGACCGCGGGCGGGCCCGGGTGTGAGCCGGCAGAGGCTGCGGGGGCGACGGGAGCGGCGGGGGCGGCGGGCGGCGGATCTCCTACGGCCGTCCCGGCGCCCGGCGGCGGGGCATCGCCCGCCCGGCGCGAACGCGCTGTTGCATGGCTGCGCCGGCACCGTCGGTGGGTGATCACCCTCCTCGTGGCCGGGCTCCTCGGGCAGATGGCGGTCGCCATGGTCACCACGGCCGTGCGGCAGACCCCGACCATCGACGAACCCGTGTACGTCGGCGCGGCCGAGGTCTATCGGCGCGAGCACAGCCTGCGGTTCAACCCGGAGCATCCGCCGCTGGGCAAGCTCGTCATCGCGGCCGGGACGGCCTTCGCCGACGCCCGCCTCAAACCGGGATTCGACGGCAATCAGACGGAACTCGGGCGGCGTCTCCTCTACGAGTCGGGCAACGATCCCGGGCGGCTGATGCTGCTGGCGCGGCTGCCGGTGATCGCGCTGACCCTGCTGTCCGGCCTCGTCGTCTTCGCCTTCGCCCGCGATCTGGCCGGCGGGGTGGGCGGGTTGGCGGCGCTCGCCCTGTACGCGTTCTCCCCCGACGTCATCGCCCACGGCTCGCTGGCCACGCTCGACGTCCCGGCGGCCGGTTTCCTGCTGACGTCCGTATGGCTGCTGTGGCGGGCGCGCCGACGGCCGCTGCTCTGCCTCCCGCTCGCCGGTGCGGCGCTCGGCGCGGCCGTGGCGACGAAGATGAGCATGCTGGCGGCCGTGCCGGTGCTGCTGCTCCTCGCCGCGCTGTCGGCCGTCGTCCACCACTCCTCAGGGCGGTCGCGCGGTGACCCGGGCGGCGCGAGCGCCCCCGCCGCCTCCGGTGGCCCCCGCCTCTCCCATCTCCCCCGTGCCGCCCGCCTGTTCGGGCCGACCGTCCTCGCGGCGAGTGTCGTGGCCCTGGCCTGCGTCGCCGTCGTATGGGCCTCCTACCTGGCCGTCGATCCGCAGGTGCGGTGGACGACGCCCGGGAGCGTGCCAGACACGCACGGGCTGCGCGGGCGCCTCGTCGGCCTGCTGCCGTTCCCCGAGCCGTTCCGCGACGGGATGCTCCTCCAGTTCGCGTTCGAGAAGGCGGGGTGGGAGGGCTTCCTGTTCGGGCGGCACTACAGCGGTTCGCTCTGGTACTACCTGCCGGCCGCGCTGCTGGTGAAGACGCCCCTCGGCGCGCTCGCGCTGTGGGCGGCCGGGGCGGTGGCACTGGTGGCGGTTCCCCGGCTGCGGCCGGCGGCGCCGTACGTGCTCCTCCCGGCGGCCGTGCTGCTGCTCGCAGCCATGAGCGGGGACCGCGATCTGGGCGTCCGGTACGCCGTCTTCCTGCCGATGCTGCTGGCGGTCGCGGCGGCCGGTGCGGTCAGCGCGGTCCGGTCGGCCGGTGCCGCCAGTGCCGACGCTGCCGCCGACGCCACCCGTGCCCCCGTCCCCCGCCGCACCGGACCGTGGCGGCGGGCCCGTGCCGTGACGGCGGCGCTGCTGCTCCTGTCCGTCGCGGTCAGCTCGCTGCGGACGTTCCCGTACTACCTGCCGTACGCCAACGAGGCGTTCGGCGGGCCGTCGAACACCCACCGCCACCTGCACGACTCGAACGTCGACTGGGGCCAGGACCTCGGACGGCTCGCCGAGCACCTGCGGAAGCGGTACCGGGGCGAGCGGGTCTGGCTCGTCTACAAGGGCAGCGGCGTCCCGTCCCACTACGGCATCAGTGCGTCCGATCCGCGCAAGGTGCCGCCGGACCGGGTGCGTGGCGTGCTCGTCGTCTCGAACTCGTCGATCGCGAAGGCGGAAGGCAGGCTGGCGGCGCTGGTCGCCGGCAGCAGGCCGGTCGAACAGGTCGGCCACTCGATCACGGTCTTCCGCAGGTAGCCGAAGCCGTGGCCGTAGCCGTAGCCGCTCCGAACTCCGCTGGTCGCTTGCCGTTTTGGCGAAGGCTGCCGCCCCCGGGAGTCGGAACGGTGCGCCGCATGCGCGGTACCGGCCCGTCGGCCCGCGAGGTCAGGCCAGGGCGGCGACCAGCAGGGTGAAGGCGGCGATGATGACGGCGACGCGGACGTAGTGGAGGCGGTCCCAGCGGTTCATCTGCTGCTTCCAGTCGGCGGGCCGGTTGTCCGGGGTCCACGTCCTGCCCCGGTTGTTGATCGGGACGAGCAGCAGGATCGACATGATCACGCTGACGATCAGCAGCGCGCCCGCGGTGACGACGAGGCCGGTGCCGTGGTGATGCCATCCGGCGACGGCCCAGACCGCGACGAGGACGAGCGAGGTGATGTACCAGACCGGCATCACGGCGCCGAGCATCCGGCCCCCGTGGGCGCGGCCGAGTTGGCCGCTGTCGCCGGGGAGTGCGTTGAGGATCGGGTTGATGACGAAGGCGACGGAGAACTCCACCCCCACCATCACGCCGACGACCACGGTGGTGAACACCTCGAGTGCGTTGAGCATGATGACCCCTCCCAGAATCTAGCGTTGCTAGCAGACGAGGCAACGCTAGACCTGCCGCCGCTCGCTTGTCTAGCGATGCTAGGATCACGCCATGTCGGTACAGGAACGCAAGCAGCGGGAACGGGCGGAGCGCGAGCGCCTCATCGTGGCCACGGCACGCGAACTCGCCGAGCAGCAGGGCTGGGACGCGGTCACCACCCGTCGGCTCGCCGAGCGCATCGAGTACAGCCAGCCCGTCCTCTACAGCCACTTCCGCGGCAAGCGCGAGATCATCGGCGCCGTCGCCCTGGAGGGTGCCGCCGAGATGGCCGCGGCGGTGCGGGCCGCGACCTCCGCCGCGGACGGCCCCCGCGGCAGGGTCACCGCCCTCGCCCGCGCGTACCTCGGCTTCGCCGAACGCAACCCGGCGGTCTACGACGCCATGTTCCGGCTCGACGGCGGCCTGGCGTTCGCGCACGAGGACACCCCCCAGCCACTGAAGGACGCCTTCGCCGCCCTGCTGGAGAACCTCGGCGAGGTCGCGGGGGACGGCGTCCACCCGGAACTGTTCACCGAGACGTTCTGGGCGGCCCTGCACGGACTGGCCACCCTGACCCGGGCGCGACGGCTCCCGCCGGAGGACACCGAGCGCAGGGTGGAGCTGCTGGTGGACCGGCTCGCCGTGGTCTGACACAGCATCCGGCGGGCACGCGCGAGATGAGCAGGATGCCCTCGCGTTCGACGACCGGGCCGGCGCCGGTCTTCACCTACAGTGCGGTCAAGAGGGTCCCGAGGTCTGTCGTCACCGACAGATCACCGAGGCTCTCGCCCGTTCTGCGGCAGGGGACTTCGGCCGAGCGAGCTCGAAGGGTCTCGCTGTGCGGCGAGGACGTCGCGCACATCCAGGAGAAAACGCTGGATCGCCGCCAGCTCCGTGTCGGAGAAGGTCCGCGTCGCGGCGACGATCTCCGTGATCAGCGGCCCGAAGAACGACTGTCCCAGAGCGACTGCCCGTTCATCGACCTCGAGCAGCACACGGCGTCGGTCACGGCTGTCTCGTACGCGCCGCACGTGGCCGAGCCTCTCGAGCCGGTCGACGAGGGCCGTCGTGCCCGCGGAGTTCAGGCCGAGCTGCCGCCCGAGCCAGCCGGGCGTCGCGGGCGTGTGCGCCCGAGCGGCGTCCAACAGGCAGATCAGGGCACGGAGGTCGGTCGGGTGCAGGCCGTTGCGTTGCGCGAACTCGGCTCCGCGCAGGTCGAGTTCGACGGTGATGGCACGCAGTCGATGCACAACCCGCAGTCCGGGCTCTCCTTCGTCCATGCCGTTCCGCCCTTCCGTGACCGATCCGGGGTGCATAGTATCTCGCTCGACGAGATACTTGCTCAGCGACTTATCTCTCCGGGGGCGTCCCATGGCAGAAGACCTGACTCGCTTTTGGGCGGCGTACGACGCCGTCCTGGACCACTGGCCCGTGCCCGTCGACCGGATGGACCTGACGTCGGTGTACGGCACCACCCGGGTCATCGCGTGCGGCCCCGTGGACGGGGAGCCGTTGGTACTGCTGCACGGTGGCGGCACCACCTCGGCGGTGTGGTTCGCCAACGTGGCCGACCTGAGCCGAACCCGGCGCGTCTACGCCGTCGACCGGATCGGCGAACCAGGCCGCAGCAGCCTGCGCGGGGGCCGCCCCGTCCGGACCGTCGACGACCTTCTCGACTGGCTGGACGGCGTACTCGACGGCTTGGTGGGCCAAGGACGCGCCGACCTGTGCGGGCACTCCTACGGCGGCTGGATCGCCCTC
Source organism: Streptomyces albus subsp. albus (assembly GCF_000719865.1). GTDB lineage: Bacteria > Actinomycetota > Actinomycetes > Streptomycetales > Streptomycetaceae > Streptomyces > Streptomyces albus_E. The sequence goes on along the minus strand of NZ_JOID01000019.1, from coordinate 30,088 downwards.
ACCTACGCGCTGCGCACGCCGCGACGGGTCCGCAAGCTCGCTCTCCTCGATCCCACCCAGTGCTTCGCCGGATACAAGGCCGGGTACCTGCTGCGCGCCCTTCCCTTGCTCCTCCGGCCCACCAGCCGACGGGCCCGCGCGTTCCTCGCCTGGGAAACCCGCGGTGCGGAAGTCGACCCCGCCTGGCTGGACCTCTACGGGCTCGCCGCCGAATTCCCGCGCACGAAGGTCGTCGTGGGCAAGCGCCCGACGCCCCCGCAGCTGCGGAGTTCGACGATCCCGACGCTGGTCCTGCTGGCCGGGGACAGCAAGGCGCACGACATCCGGCGCGTCGAGGCGGCGGCGCGGCTGCACCTGCCACACGTCGAGACCGCGGTACTCCCCGGCCTGTCGCACCACGGCATCCCGTTCACCCGGGCCGCCGCGATCAACAGCATGCTCCTCGATTTTCTCAGCAAGCCCTGAACCGGGGTGGGAGGCTCCACATCATTCCCGGACTCGGCACCCACCGGAGGCCGGAAGCAGACATCGGACTCACTCACTCATCTGGAGTCACCGCATGCGGCGAAGGACAGTACTGGCGATGGCCGGGGGCGCGACCCTGGCCCTGAGCGAATGGCTCAACTGGCGCTGGTCCCGAGCCCTCGTGGGAAGCGGCGAGGGCGATTCCGAGGCCGTGGTGGTGCTCGGCTACCGAAACCCCCGGGCGACGGCGAACCTCGTCAACCGCTGGCGGGTCCGCGCCGGAATCCGCTCCATAGCCGCCGACCGCGCGCGGGAAACTCGCCTGATCTTCAGCGGCGGTGCGACCGGCGGTGGCACTGGCGCCACCGAGGCCCGGCTAATGGCCGACTACGCGAAGTCGGTGCTCCGGTTCGACGGCACGGTGATCCTCGAAGACAAGAGCACAACGACGTGGGAGAACGTCACGAACGTGATCCCACTCCTCGAGGATGCCGACCGCATCAAGATCGTCTCCCAGCCGGCTCACGCGCTCAAGGCCCGCGCATACCTCCGGCGTCAGCGCCCCGATCTCGCCGAAAGACTCGTGCGCGCGGACGACTACCGCCCCGGCGAGTGGATGGCCGCCAAACCGCTGCTGGCCCTGTACGGGTTGTGGAAGCTCCGCGCCCTGACGGCGGGCGAACGAAAAGTCTCGCCGTAGACGGCCACCATCGCGTGGGCCCGACGAGCGGCGGTTCCTGACCCAACACCGGCAGACGGCTTCGCGCCGCCGGAACACCGGCAGACGGCCCCGTGATCACCGCCCCCAATTCGCGCCTGCCGTCCAGGCTGCACAGCCACCACCGGGACGTCCCCAACAACTGCCCTGTCAGCACAGCGCCTTGGCCATCACCCGCTCCCGCGTCACACCGTCGGGCAACACGTCTCCGCACTCCCCCGTGGCGACGAAGCCGTGGCGCCGGTAGAGCGCGATGGCCGCGTCATTGCCGGGCAACACGGCCAGCTTGAATTCCGTGGCCCCTGCCTGCCGGGCCTGCCGTTCGACCGCCGCCACAAGCCGGTCCGCGACGCCCCGGCCGCGCGCCTCGGGGCCGACCCACACGGACCGCAGCTCCCAGGTGCGCCCGCCGTCGCCCTCGCCCGGGAGACCACTGGCCACTCCGACGGCCCGGCCGTCCAGCAGCGCGACGACGTTGTACGCACCCGGTGTCCCGAGCCGCGCGCGCCAGCGCTCCTCACCCCCGCGATGCCAGTCCGCCAGCCTGGCCTTGAACGCGTGCGGCGCCTCGGTCAGCGCGGCGAGACGGACCTCCCGCCACAGCGGCCAGTCACTGTCCGGGTCGTCGAGAACACGCAGGCGCAGCATGCCGACAGTGTGCCCGCCGAGCGGCCTCACCGGGCCGCCGGAGGACGGGACGAGACCCGGTGCCGGAAGCCAGGGATCGCGGGAACGGGACAGGGATCGGCGACCGGGGGGATCGGGAGATGGGCAATCAGCCGAGCAGCGCCAGAAGCCGCTGGGCGAACTCCTTCGGATGCTCGGTGATGCCGAGGTGCCCGCCCGGGAACTCCGCGACGTCCGTGCCGAGCAGCCGCGCCAGCCGCGTGGCCGGCCCGGACAGCGGTACCTGCTCGCGCGAGTCGCGGCCGACCGCCAGAACCAGCCGGTCCGCGGCGCGGCGCAGTGCCGCGATGTCCGGCGGGGTCGTCGCGAAGGGGTACAGCATGTGCTCCAGGAAGACCGGGAGGTTGGCGTGCATACGGGGCGCCATCTCGCGGATCTCGGGCGCCAGTTCGGTCGCCGCTTCCGCTTCCTCCCGCTGCCCGCCCAGCCCTTCGGCGAAGCGCGTCATCGCCGCACCGGCCCCCTCCGTCCGGAACACCTCGCGCACCTCGGCGAAGAGCGCCCGGTGCGGCGCGGGATCGTCCAGCACCTCCAGCAGCGGCGGTTCGTGCGCGACGACCCGGCGCAGCCGCTCCGGGTACCGGGCCAGCAGGTCGAGCGCGACGATGGCGCCCGAACTGCTGCCGAAGACGTACGCCGGTTCGCCGGGAGAGTGCAGTTCGAGGAGCGCGTGCGCGTCGTCGGCCCAGTCCTTCACCCGCTGGTCGGTGAGCGGTCCGTCGAGCGTGCTGCGGGAGAGGCCGCGCGGGTCGTACGCGACGACGGTGTAGCCGGCGGCCGCCAGGCCCCCAGCCGTTCCCGCGTACAGACCGGCGTCGGCGGCCCCGCCGGGGATCAGCAGCAGCACCGGCCCGCTGCCGCGCTCCTCGTAGTGGAGGGTGGCACCGGAGACTTGGAGACTGCCGGTGATGTGGGTGTTCATGGTGAGCGCTCCCGTCGTGACGTGTCGGGTCGGCCGGTTCTCTCCCCGCGGCCGCCTCCGTGGAGCGGGCGGCCGTGATCCCCGCCGGCACCGTGTGGCACCTCCCCGGATGCCGGTGCTCCGGGCGGAACCCTAGGAACACCGGGAAGCGCCCGTACACCGAATTTCGCCGAAGTCCGCGACGCCGAGGTCGAGTTCGGCCCAGACGGTCTTCTGGGGCGGTGGCCCCGTGGTGACCCCCCAGCGGTCCGCCAGGGCTTCGACGAGGAGCAGACCGCGGCCGGACTCGGCGTCCGGTGAGGCCCGTTCCGGGGTGACGGGCGGAAGATGGTCGCCCCGGGTGTCGGTCACCTCGATACGGAGCGTGTCGGCGCCCCGGAGGGTGAGCGTCAAGCGGAAGTCGCGCCCCGGTGCGCGGCCGTGGAGCGCGGCGTTGGCGGCCAGCTCGGCCACGATGTGCTCGGCCGACTCGTACGGCAGCTCCCACGAGCACAGTTGCGCCACGGCGAGGCGCCGGGCGAGCCGTGCGCCGCGCCGGGTGGAGGAGAGGCGGACGCTGAACTCCCGGGCGGGAGCGGAATTTCCGGTTCGGGTGATTTCTTGCTTCACGTCACTCAGCGTGGCCGTTCCGGGTCTACGGTGGCCAGTAACGGCGGCGGCACGCAGCGTATTTGTCGGCCGGGTACGGGATTGGTACCGCCCGTCGGTCGTGTCGTCCCGCGCACGCCGCCGTTCCACACATGACGAAGGGGGTCTTCATGAGCGTGGACGGAAACGGTACGGGCGAGCGCCGCACGGAGTACACGACGGACGGTGCGGACAACGCCTGTTGGGCTTCCGCCGTGGACGACGACGGGGCGGTGCTGAGGACGGTCGGCCGCCAGATCAAGCTGTGGCGCGAGGCGGCGGGCCTCAAACAGTCGGAACTGGGCAAGGCCATCGGGTTCAGCGAGGATCTGGTGTCGTCAGTGGAACGCGCCCGCCGCGTACCGCAGCCGGACTTCCTGAAGAACGCCGACCAGGCGCTCCAGGCCGGCGGCAAGATCGCGGCGATGGCCAAGGACGTGGCTGAGGCGCGCTATCCGAAGAAGGTCCGGGATCTGGCCAGGCTTGAGGCCGAGGCGGTCGAGATCGGCGCGTACATCAGTACCGTCATCGACGGGCTCCTGCAGACGGAGGAGTACACACGGGCGCTGTTCAGCCAGCGACGACCACCCTATGGAGAGGACGAGCTCGCACGGCTCGTCGCCGCACGTATGGCCAGGCAAGCGCTTCTAGAGCAGCCGTCCCCTCCCATGCTCACGTTTGTCCAAGAAGAGGCCACACTCCGCAGGCCGATCGGGGGCAGAATGGCCTTGCGGCGCCAACTCGAACATCTATTGGAAGTTGGACAGTTGAGCCATGTGGCGATCCAGGTGATGCCCACAGTGGTCGAGGAACACTCTGGTCTCGGTGGCTCACTGCGAGTCCTGAAACTCAAGGACGGCACGTCAGTTGCGCAGAACGAAGTCCAGCTCACCAGCCGACTGATCGCCGATCCTAAGGAAGTGCAGATTCTGGAGATGCGCTATGGGACCATCCGGGCGCAGGCGCTCACGCCGCGTGAGTCGTTGGCCTTCATCGAAAAAGTGCTGGGAGAGACATGACCATCAAGCCCTCCGTAGAAAACGGCCCCGATCCGCAGTGGTGCAAGAGTAGCCACAGCACTGACGACGGGCCGGCCTGCGTAGAAGTAGCAGCCATACCCGGCACGGTCCTTGTCCGCGATTCCAAGAACCCCCAGGGTCCACGGCTCAGCTTCGAACCCGGTGCATGGACGAGCTTCCTCTCGTACACCACCGAGCGCTGACCCCGACCCCGACCCCGCCGAAGAGCAACTGGAGAGGCCATGGCCCCCAGCCCTTCAAGCGAAGACAACTCCGCCCCGCGCTGGTTCAAGAGCACCCACAGCACCAACGACGGCCCCGATTGTGTGGAGGTCGCCGCCATACCCGGGGCCGTCCTCGTCCACGACTCCAAGGACCCGCAAGGTCCGTGTCTCGTCTCGTCCCCGACCTCTTGGGGCGACTTCGTCTGTTTCGCCAGTCGTCGCTGACGGCCATCGGGGAACTGCCCCCTCCAGTGGCGGCGGCCTCGGCGTAACGTCCGGGTCGCCGCCCAATGGAGCAGGGGCCTCAAGTGACGACTCCGCGCAAGCAAGCCTTCGGCCCGGCACAAGCCGAGGACTCCACCGCCTGGCTCGCGGACCCTCCGGCCGCCGGGACGCGCCGCAGCCACCGAAATCGGGGCGCGCGTAAGGACTTGCTGAACTGCCCGAATAGGAGAAGGAGAAGACGCCGGCCGATGACGGTCACGGTCACCCGCCAGGAGTTCGAGGAGGCTGCCGCCTCCCACTGGTACGCGAAGCGGTTACAGAAGGAGCAACCCGCAGATCAGGGCGCCGCGGAATCCGTCCATTGCCGCAAGCACCTCGACAGCATCACCGGCTTGCTGTCCCGGTTCTTCCTCAACGTCGGTTACCCACCGGAGAGCATCCGTGTTACGCCATCCCAGGGGCTTGAACTACCGGGCTACTACACGCCGCAGAAACAATGGGACCTCGTGATCGTCCATGAGGGCGTCCTCGTAGCCGCCTTCGAACTCAAGGCGGTGGACGGCCCCACGGACGGCGACAACTACAACACCAGGGCCAGGGAGGCCCTCGGCAGCGCCGTCGATCTGCACCGTGCCGCTCTTGCGGAGCTGTTCCCGAGGGAGAAGCCCTGGCTCGGCTACTTCTTCATCATGCAGGACGGCGAGAAGTGCAGCGCTCCCGTCAGGATCGCCCAGGGCGCGCTGCCGGTGGACGATGTCTGGCACGGCACCTCTTACCAGGACCGCTTCGGGATCTTCTGCCGCCGACTCCTCGACGAAAGCCTCTACGATGCCGTCTGCTACGTGACGTCATCGGCCGGTACCCCCAGGCCTGTGGAGCCGGTCGAAAGCCTCGACTGGCGCCACTTCGCCGCGGCCATTAACGGGCGTCTGGCCTACCTGAAGAGCCTGGGGATCCCCGGCTAAGTGCCGTGCCACGAGAAGGTGCACCGGGTCGGTGCCGGTCTGTCGGTGACAGGGTTCGCCATATGGTTGGAAACGCTTACACGCTACGGATGGCAACGGCTGACGATGTGGGCTTCCTCACGGACATGCTCGTGACCGCCGTTAACTGGGACCCTGATCGCGAAGGGGTCGGCCGCGATCGCGTCCTCGGGGATCATCACACGGCGCACTACGTCGAGGGCTGGCCTCGACCGGGTGATCTCGGAGTGGTAGCGGTCGGGGCCAGTGGCCAGCCGATCGGCGCGGCGTGGCTGCGGCTGTTCAGCTCCGGTGATCCCGGTTTTGGATTTGTCGCGGAGGACGTTCCGGAACTCTCCGTGGGTGTTCTCCCGCCGTGGCGCGGCCGGGGAGTGGGGCGTGCGCTGTTGTCCGGGATCGCCCGGGCAGCGGTGAAACACGGCTTCGACCGCATCTGTCTGAGCGTTGAGCGGGCCAACCGCGCACGTCGCCTCTACGCCGCCGCGGGCTTCACGACCGTCGGCTCGGGGCCGGACTCCGACACCATGGTGATGGTCCTCTCCGAACGGTGACGTCGATCGCCATCAAGGCCGCGCGCTGGCCGGGCGCCCCGTTGGTTGTTCTTCCTGTCAGTGGACGACATCTGGCACGGCACCTCTTACCAGGACCGTTTCGGAATCTTCTGCCGCTGGCCCGGCCCAGCAGCCCAGGGCCGCACCTGGGACTGTCCCGTCACCCCGCAGCGCCCGTCCTCCGCCGCCGCGCGATCCGCTCAGGAGGCGGGTTGACCCTTGACCTTGTGCAGGGCCCAGAGTGCCGGGTGTGGAGAACGACATGCGCAGCATTGGCGAGATGGCCCGCGACAGCGGCCTGGGCGTGAGCGCCCTGCGGTTCTACGACCGTGCCGGTGTGCTGGTCCCGGCCTGGGTGGATCCGGTGAGCGGCTACCGCTGGTATGAGCCCGGGCAGCTCGAAGAGGCCCGGCTGCTGGCCCGCTTACGCCGGGCCGGGATGCCGCTGGCGGACATCCGGCTGGTGCTGGCCAGTTGGTCCGGCGCGGACACCGTCCTGGTCCGGAAGCTGTTGACGACGCACCTGCGCCGCCTCGAACAAGGGCTGTCCGAGGCACGAAGCGAGTTCTCCGCGCTCCGAGCACTACTCGATCACAGGGAGAACCTCATGACTTCGCACCGCATGGCCACGGTCCGGCTGTCCGTCGCCGCGCCCGAGTTGGCGGCCGCCCTGGATTCGGTCCGTTTCGCGGCGAGCACCGACCCGGAACTGCCGATGCTCGGCGGGGTCCTGTTCGACATCGAGGGCGAGAGCCTCCACGTCGTGGCCACCGACCGATTCCGTATGGCTGTCGCACAGGCCCGTATCACCGAGCACGCCGCGAGCCGAGTGCAGGTCATCGTGCCCACCCCGCTCGCTGACGCGATGCGGGCGCTGTTGGACGGTTCGGGACCCGTGCGGCTCTGCGTCGACGGTGACCGGGTGGCGCTGGAGACCGGGGGCGGGCAGGCAGCCGGTCTGTGCCTCGGCCACGACTTCCCCGACTACCGTCGTCTCCTCCCTCGGGCCGCAGAGCGGCGCCGCGCCGTCGTCGAGGTGGAGGACTTCCGGAAAACCCTGGAGACCGGTCCGGTCCGTTCCGAGGAAGCCGGAGCGCACGATCTCAGCGTGCTCAGAGTGGAGGAGGACGGCACGGTGACTCTCTGCCCCGATGGCGCCGGAGACCCGGACCGCGTCGCCGCCAACCGTGAGTTTCTGCTGGAGGCGCTGACCGCCGGAGCCCGCGACCGGCTGGTTCTGGAGCTCGGTTCCCCCACCGCGCCGGTCGCGATCCGCCGGCCGGACGACGAGAACTCCTTCTCGATCCTCATGCCGGTCCGTCTGGAGGACTGACAGCACGTTCCCCGACCAACCTGCCCGGGCCGTCATCCTGTGCGTCGGACTGATCGAAGGGAAACCTCCCCGGTGCCCAGCCCTCGTACCCGGGCTTGATCCCGGGCCCCGGCCACCACCCCTGCCCGGGCGCAAAGAAATACCCCGGACGTGATTGACGTCCGGGGTATTTCTTTGCGTATATTAGAGGTTTCCGTGTCCAGAATCGCAAGACGCATGACGGCACGGAGAAGCTTTATACAGCCATCGTATCGGGGCGGGAGTCGCATTGTCAAACGCGGAATTGATTCGCGAGCAGGAATTCATGAATGTGCTGTACGCGCGGCTCGAGGAGCTGCGGGAACAGGCCGAGGACGCGCTGCGTTCGGCCATGGCTCCCGCCGGGGAGGCGGGCGGTGGCACGTTCCAGGCGCGGCTGGAGCGGGATGTTCTGGTGGCCGAACAGTCCGGGCTGCTGGCCGCGTTCAACGCCGGTGAGCGCGGGCTGTGCTTCGGGCGGCTGGTGTTCCGGGACGGCCGGGACCACCACATCGGCCGGATCGGCATCCGCCGCGACGACGCCGAGCGCACCCCGCTCGTCATCGACTGGCGGGCCGACGTGGCGCGGCCGTTCTATCTCGCCACCGGGCACACCCCGATGGGGCTGCGCCGCCGGCGGCACATCACCACCGAAGGGCAGAAGGTCACCGCCCTGCACGACGAGATCCTCGATCTCGGCGACAGCGAGCGCACCGGCTACGAGGGCAGCGACGCCGACGCCGTGCTCCTCGCCTCCCTCGACGCCGCCCGCACCGGCCGGATGCACGACATCGTGCAGACCATCCAGGCCGAGCAGGACCGGATCATCCGCGCCCCGCACCAGGGGGTGCTGGTGGTGGAGGGCGGGCCCGGCACCGGCAAGACCGTCGTCGCGCTGCACCGCGCCGCGTATCTGCTGTATGCCCAGCGGGAGTTGCTGGCCCGCCGCGCCGTGCTGATCGTCGGGCCGAACCCGGCCTTCCTCGGCTACATCGGCGAGGTGCTGCCCTCGCTCGGCGAGACGGGCGTGCTGATGGCCACGCCCGGCGAGCTGTTCCCCGGCGTCACCGCCACCGCGACGGACACCCCGGAGGCCGCCGAGGTCAAGGGCCGGGCCGAGATGGCGGACGCCCTCGCCCGGTATCTACGGGACCGGCAGACGCTGCCCGAGCCCGGGACCGTCATCGGCACCGAGGACGGCGATCTGCTGCTGGACGCCGACATCATCACCCTCGCCCGTCACCAGGCCCGCGAGACGAAGCTGCCGCACAACCTCGCCCGGCCGCACTTCGCCTTCCGCGTCATCGACGAGCTGACGGCCCAGCTTGCCGACCGCATCGGCGCCGACCCCTTCGGCGGCCCGAACTTCCTCGGCCCGGACGACATCGCCCAGCTCGGCGTCTCCGTCGCCGCAAGCGGTGAAGTCCAGGCGGCCATCGACGAGTTGTGGCCGCTGCTGACGCCGCAGGAGCTGGTCGCCGGGTTCCTCGCCGACCCCGTGCACCTGCCGGAGGCCGACGCCGAGGCGATCCGGCGCACCGGCGGCGAGTGGACCACGGCCGACGTCCCGCTGCTGGACGAGGCCGCCGAACTGCTCGGCGAGGACGACTCGGCGGCCCGCGCCCGCGCCGAGGCCGAGCGGCAGGAGCGCGTCGCCTACGCGCAGGGCGTGCTCGACCTGTCGTACGGCTCCCGGACCCAGGAGTTCGAGGACCGCGACGACGAGGAGTCGGAGGTGCTGGCCGCGCACGACCTGATCAACGCCGAACGGCTGGCCGACCGTGCCGAGGAGGCGGATCACCGCAGCGCGGCGGAACGGGCGGCGGCGGACCGCACCTGGGCGTTCGGGCACATCATCGTGGACGAGGCGCAGGAGCTGTCCCCGATGGCGTGGCGGCTGCTGATGCGGCGCTGCCCGACCCGCTCCATGACGCTGGTCGGCGACCCGGCCCAGACCGCCGAGCCCGGTAGCTGCGGCTCGTGGGAGGAGATCCTCCAGCCGTATGTGGGCGAGCGATGGGAGCACGTCCGGCTGGGCGTCAACTACCGCACGCCCAGCCAGATCATGGACGTCGCCGCCGGGGTGCTGCGCGCCGGCGACCCGTCGTTCCGGCCGCCGCGTTCGATCCGTACGACGGACAGCGCGCCGTGGGCGCACCGGGTGCCGGAGGAGAAGGAGCTGGCGGACGCCGTCGCCGCGGCGGTGGCCCGGGAGGCGGCGGAGCTCGGTGACGAGGCGGGGCAGGGGCGGCTCGCGGTGATCGCGCCCGGGGAACTGGTGGAGCCGCTGGCCGCCGCGCTGCCGGAGGCGTCCGCCGGGCCCCGGCCGGATCTGACCCGGCCGGTGGTGGTGCTCGGTCCGCGGCAGGCGAAGGGGCTGGAGTTCGACGCGGTGATCGTGGTGGAGCCCGCGGAGTTCGGGGTGAGTGATCTGTATGTGGCGCTGACCCGGGCCACGCAGCGGCTGGGTGTCGTCCACGCGGCGGAGCTCCCGGCCGGGTTGGGGGCGGGGCTCGTTCCCGGACCGGGGGGACCGGGGGAACCGGGGGACGGGGTGAGGGCTCGGGCTGAGGACTGAGCCGGAGAGCTGGGGCGGGGGCGGGTCGGGGCCGGGGCACCCGACTGGCCCCGGGTCCCAACAGTTCGCCTCCACCCATGCGTTGGTGCACCGCGCGCCGCCGGTGCGGATTACCGGCTTCCGCTCAGTCGAGGACCGCGGTGGCCTCGATCTCCACCAGGTGTTCGGGCACGGACAGTGCCGCCACGCCCAGCAGCGTGGCCGGCGGGGTCGGCGTGACCCCCAGCTTCGCGGCCGCCCGGGAGATGCCCTCCAGGAGGGCGGGCATCTTGTCGGGCGTCCAGTCCACGACGTGGACCGTCAGTTTCGCCACATCGTCGAAGGACGCGCCGGCCCCGGCCAGGGCCGTGCCGACGTTCAGGTAGCACTGCTCGACCTGGGCGGCGAGGTCCCCTTCGCCGACCGTGACCCCCTCGGCGTCCCAGGAGACCTGCCCGGCGAGGAAGACCAGCTTCGACCCCGTCGCGACCGACACCTGCCGGTACACGTCGATCTCCGGCAGTCCGCTGGGGTTGAGCAGGGTGATGGCCATGCCGTCCGTCTCCTTGTGTCATGGGGCACCCCGCGGATCCGCTTACCCGGAACCAGGCGCGGAGGTGCTCTCTCGTGGTTACTGGGAAACCGTAGGAGAGTGGCCGCCGACAGGGAAGAACGCACTTTTTGGTGACTGGGGAACCTGATGGTGACCAAGCAGTTGAAGGGCTCGGCCGACGAACCGGATGAAGCGGATTCGCAGCGCGCGGACTCCCCGGTGCGGGAGATCTTCTCCGGCCTCGCCGGCCAAAGGGCGCTGCTGATCAGCGAGATCCTCGGTGACCGCACCCCGCGCTTCAGCGAGGTGCGGAACGAGAGCGAGGGCATCAGCCACAAGATGCTCACCCGGAAGCTGCGCATGGTGGAGCTCAACGGCCGCCCTCACCGAGGCGGGCACGGCCCCGCGGAAGACGGTCGACGGCGTGTGCGACGGGACCCACCGGCACCTCGGCCACATCGAATCCGCCCGAGGCCGCCGCCCGGCACCCGGCGGCCCCGGCAGCGGTCATTCGTCCACCTGGGCCGTCCAGCTGTCGGTGCCCAGTGGGTACCCGTAGTCCGGGCGGCCGTTCGCGGACGTGGTGCGGAACGGCTTGCCGTTGTCGTCGATGCGCAGCGTCCCGCGGCGGTTGCCGCTCGACCACTCCAGCTCCGCGTACCAGCTGACGTACTGCGAGCCGGCATCGGCGGTGACGTACAGGACCTCGGGGTCGCTCTCGCTCACCTTGTACGGGAAGTCGCGCTGGCCGGCCTTGGGCACGGGTGCCGGGTTGCCCGCCGCCAGGTCGACGGAGAACGACTTCGTCGGGACGCCGCCCCCGCAGCCCACCGCCATGCGGTACGCGTTCCAGGCCGGCGCGCCCGCGCGCTCCACCACGCGGATCCGCAGGTTCTGCAGCACCACCGTCTCCCGGCCGGTTCCCTGCACGGTGAGTTCGACCCGGTGTTCGTCCGCAGCGACGGCACCCATCGCGGCCACCCAGCCCGGCGCGTCCTGCACCGGGGGCGGCGGCGAGACCTTCTCCGGCGGACGGTTGACCAAGTACATCGCCGAGCACGGGTGTTCCCAGGCGTGCGCACGGGCGGTCACCGCGAGGGGGGCGGCGCCCGTCTCCCCCCGTCCCGCGCCCCGGACCGGATTTCCGTCCGGAGAAGGGGACTTGGCGGCGTCGGGCTTTGTCCTGCCGCGGCCCGGGGCCGATGGGCTCGGGTCGCCGCCGGACGAGGCGGAGACGGACGGCGCAGCGGAGGACGGCGTGCCGGTCTCGCCCTTCGGCGCCTTCCCGGCGGCGCCCTCGCCGGCGGACACCGAACCCGGGCGCCGCTCGCCCCACTTCCCCTCGGGCACCAGGCTCAGCAGCACGGCCGTCGAGGCGAGGACGAGGGCGGCGGCGGACGCGGCGAGCACGGCCTTGCGCCGCCTGATCCGCCGGGTACGGGGAGACGGTGGGACGGGGAGGGTCGAGACCGCCGGGTCTGCCGGGTCTGCCTGATCCGCCTGATCTGCATCGTCTGCCGTGCCGGCTGCCGCGGTGGGCGCGGCGGGGCGCGGGGGGTCTGCTGGTCCGGCTGGTCCGAGTGATCCGGCTCGTCCGGCTGGTCCGGCTGGTCCGGCTGGTCCGGCTGGTCCGGCTGCGGACCCCGCGCCCCCGGGCGCTCCCGTCCAGGGCCTGGCGGCGGCCCGGTCGTCGGCGGCGTCCGGCCCCTCGCGGCCGGGCGCCGCCGCGTCGGGGACCTGCGCCGTGCCGGAGGCCGGCGCCATACCGGGGTCCCGGGCCTTATCGGCGTCCCTCCCCGTACCGGCCGCCGTGGCGGCTGCCGCCGCCCTGCGATCGCGGTCGCGGGCGGCATCCGCCACCACCCACCGGCGGTGTACTTCGACCAACTCCTCCGGCGTGGCCTTGCACAGCCGCGCGAGCCGCTCCACCGGCGCGTAATCCGCCGGTACGGCATCGCCGTTGCAGTAGCGGTGCAGTGTCGAGGCGCTCATGTGCAGACGCTTCGCCAGCGTGCCGTAGCTGAGCCCCGAGCGGTCCTTCAGTCCCCGTAACAGCTGGGCGAACTCGGCCTTCTCCTCCGCCGTCCCCACCTTGTCTCCATCCCATTCGCGCATTCGAGGGGAGGGTCAATTCCCCTGGTCAGCACCGGTTCGAACGTTCCAGCCTTCCGAACTCCCCGCCACGGCTACCGGCTGGAACGGATCGCGGCACAAGCTGAGGACATCCAAGCACGCGGCTCCCGCTCACCGGACGAGCCGCTGCTCCACATCGCGTGTCCTATGGGGGAATCATCATGTCCGCACTCGCTCACCGCTCCCGCACCCGCCTCTTCCTCACCGCCGCGTCCGCGGCCCTCGCCGCGCTCTCGCTGACCGCCTGCGCGGACGGCGGGGGTGTGCAGAGCGAGGGCCCGGCCGCGTCGGGTGCGGCCGGGAAGCAGGGCGGCGGTGCGTCGCAGGAGGGGAACGGCAACGGCATCAACGCGGTGCCGGCCGGATCCGCCGACGGCAAGGGCGGCACGGAGACGGGTGGCAAGTCCGCTTCCGGCGAATCGGGTTCGGATGAGGGTGCCACCGCCTCCAAGTCCCGGTCCGGCAAGGCCGGCCGGGCGGCCGTGGCCTGCTCCGACGCCAACACCGAGGTCACGGTGACCGAGGTCCCGCGCCCCATCAACCACCTGCTGCTGACCGCGACCAACACCGGCACCGCGCCCTGCTTCGCGTACAGCGCCCCGCTGCTGCGGTTCGACGAGAGCGCGCAGTCGGCCGTCCAGATCGTGGAGGACAGCAAGCCGCAGTCCGTCATCACCCTCGCACCGGGCGAGTCCGCCTACGCGGGCGTCCTCACCTGGGTGCCGGACGGCGGCGACGAGTCCGTGTCCAAGCGGCTGGACGTGTGGTTCGCCGCCAAGGAGGGAGGTTCGACGGGCTCCATGGTGAAGCTGCCGCTCCCGGGCGAGGGCGTCACCGTCAACGACGGAGCCGCCGTCACGTACTGGCAGCCGGACGTGGCCTCCGCGCTGACCTGGTGACCCGGCCCGGTCCGGGCAAACCCCGCCCGGTCTCCGGCTGTCCGGCCGCACGCGGCTCCGGACGGCCCGGGGGCCGGGCAGCGTGCCACGGTGTGATCCTTACCGGGTCCGGCCGGGTCCGGCCGGATACGCGGGACCGCGGCCGGCGCGGGCCCGACGCGGGTCCCGGCGCGGCCCGGGTCGTGCCCGGCACGGCACGGGTCCAGCACGGCACGGGCCCGGCGCGGCCCGGGCCCGGTCGTCCGCGCGGCGCGGGGCCGGCCCCCGGCCCGGCGTCAGCCGCCCTCCATGACCTGCCGGAGATCCTTGTCGAGCTGTTCCGAGGCGACGGTGCCCTCGTCCGTGTTCGTCCGCAGGGACGGGTGCACCTGCGTCTGGATCAGCTCCGTGAACGCCGCGTAGTACGGGGTCACCGGGCGCGGACGGGCGCTTCCCAGCGCCGCCTTGAGGGCGCGGGTGTACGGCGGGAGGCCGTCGTCGCCGGGCCCGGGCACCGGCTCCCCTGTGTCTTCCCCGCTCTCCCCGGCCCCGGCCGTCTCCCCGGCCCCGGCCGTCTCCCCGGCCCCGCCCGTGCCGGCCCCGGCCGTCTCCCCGGCCCCGCCCGTGCCGGCCCCGGCCGTCTCCCCGCCGCCACCGCCCGGTGCCGCGCTGCCCGTGAGGGAGCACTTCGGGCCCTCCGGCTCGTAGGACGCCTTCAGCACCGGTGCGAACCCGCCGTCCAGCAGGCAGCGTTGCTGCTCGGGTTCGGCGAGGTGGTCCAGCAGCTCCCGGGCCGGGCCGGCGTTCTCGCTGCCCGCCGTGATCGCCAGGTTCTGCCCGCCGAGCACGGAGGCGCCGCGCCCCTTCGGCCCGGGCAGCGGTACGACCCCGAACTTGCCCGCCATCTTCGCGGCCAGCACGTTGTAGACGTAGGGCCAGTTGCGCATGAAGGCCACCTCGCCCTTCTCGAACATGCGCAGCGTGTCGAGCTCCGTGGCGCTCCGCGCCTCCGGGGGCATGATCCGCCGGTAGCGGTCGGCGAGGTTGCGCAGCCCGGCCTCGGTCCGCGGGGTGGCGGCGCGGACGTCGTACGCCGTCGCCGACCCCTCCCTCTTCTCGACGAGTTCGCCGCCGCTCGCCCAGACCGACTCCAGCGTGTTGACCGTCAGCCCCTCGTACTCGCCAAGCTGGGTGGCGTAGCCGTGCGGGAAGACCCTGGTGACCTGGTCCTCGTCCGTGGCCGCGACCGCCGCGCGTTCGAGGTCCGCCCAGGTCCGCGGCGGCTCCCGGTCCCGGTCCCGCCAGACGTCCTTGCGGTAGTAGAGCAGGGCCGCGTCGGTGTTGAACGGCACGGCCCAGACGTCCTCGCCGTACCGGGCCGTGCTGGCGACCTGCTCCCACATGCCCTCCAGCGGGTCCCCGCCGAGGGGCCGGATCAGCTCGCCGGCCGCGAACTCGGCGGTCCAGGTCACGTCCATGTTGACGATGTCGTAGGCGGCCCTGTCTCCCTGCAGGGTCGCGACGAGCTGGCTGCGGGCGTCGTCGGTGGCGGTCGGCAGATGGACGAACTCCACCTCCACGTCCGGCCGTCGGGCGTCCCAGGCCCGGATGAGGTTCTGCCGCACCGGCTCCTGCGAGACGTCGGAGGCCGTGGCCAGCCGCAGTACGCGCTTCACGCCGGACGGTGCCGGGTCGGGCGGGCCGTCCCCGCCGGCGCCGCAGCCGGCCAGGGCGGCCAGAACGGCCAGGGCGGTGAGAGCGCTCGGGGCGGCGCCCCGCGCACGGCCGCTCCGCGCCGGGCTCCGCCTGCTCACCGCGCCGCCCTCCCCCGCACCGCTCCGGCCACCTGCTCGGCGAGTTTCTTCGCCGCGTCCTCCCCCGCGAAGCACTCGGCCCGGTCCTGGGGGTTCTTGAACCCCTGGATCTCGGCCGTGCAGCCCTCCAGCCGGGTGGAGAGCACCAGCACATCGGCGCTGCCGTCCTTGGTGCGTTCCTTCTCCATGGCCCTGAAGGCGGCCGCGTCGGAGTCGCGCCGGGGCCGGTCGTCCCCGTCGGTGATGAGGACGATCAGCGGCCGGTCGTCGCCCCGGGTGTCGCGCAACGCCTTCGTCAGCACCTCGTAGACCGCCGCGCCCTCCGGGACCACCCGCTGTCCGGGCAGGTCCCTGGCCCATTCCTGGGCCCGCGCCTGCTCGTCGCCCGGGGTGTTCCGCTCGACGACCACGGTGGCCTCGGCCGGTCTCGCCGCCGACTTCGGATAGGTCCGGATCCCGAAGCGGTCCTGGGGGCCGAGCCTGCGCAGCGCGCGCCGCAGGGCGTCCGCCGCGAGCTCCCGCTTGCCGCCCCCGGCCATGGAGCCGGAGACGTCGACGAGGAAGAGCACCTGGCCGGGTTCGCGGGTCCGGGTGTGGTCCGCGACCACTGCGTCGGCGACGAGATGGCCGGGGACCTCGCGCACGAACGGGACGTCCCGCAGGACGCCGCTCTCCTCCGGCTCCCGCCACGCCTCCCCGGACGGGGGCAGCGGACGGCCCCCGGCGTCGGACCCGCGGACCAGGCCGCCCAGCAGCCGCCCGCCGCCCTCCCCGGCGAGCCAGCTCTGGAACGCCTTCACCGC
Source organism: Streptomyces albus subsp. albus (assembly GCF_000719865.1). Taxonomy (GTDB): domain Bacteria; phylum Actinomycetota; class Actinomycetes; order Streptomycetales; family Streptomycetaceae; genus Streptomyces; species Streptomyces albus_E. The sequence continues at coordinate 13,578 of NZ_JOID01000019.1, read as the reverse complement.
CGCCGACCGCGGCTCCGCGTCGCCCGCGCCCTCCCAGACCACCTCGGCCACCTGGAGATCCATCCAGGGCACTCCCTCCGGGTAGTACGCCAGCAGCCGCGCCTCGTCGTCCGCCGGCCTGCTGTTGCCGCAGGACGAGTCGGCGCCGGGACGGTCCCCGAGGTTGAAGTCGGCGACGTGCTTCTCCGCGACGAGCACCGCCGCGCGGCCGAGGCCCGGGCCGTCGCGGTCCGCCGCGTCGCGGGTGAGATCGCAGAGCAGGGTGTCGGCGCCGGCCGCCGGCACGGACCGGCCGCCGAGCCGCTTCTCGATCTGCTCGGCGTCCCGTTCCGCCCCGCCCGCGAACCGGCCGTCGGGTGCCTCGTACAGGCCGACGGTGTGCTGGAGCCCGGTGCCGGAGGAGTCCGGATCGGGGCGGAGCAGCGGCAGGCCGGGCTCCACCTCCTCCAGGGCGGCGAGGAGTTCGTCCCAGCTACTGCCCGTGCGGTGGACTCCGGCCTTCCGCAACCGCGGCTCCAGGGCGGCGGGGACGGCGAGGACCAGCGGCGAATAGCCCACGGTGCGGTAGGACTTCACTGCCGCGGGACCCGGCGCGCGGCGCAGGCTGCCCTCGATCCGGCCGAGTTCCGTGCTGGAGCCGGCGACGATGACGTCCGGCTGCGGGCCCACGTCCCGCAGCGGGTCGGGGCAGGCGGCGTTCAGGGACTTCTCACCGGCGGGGTTCTTGTTCTTCTTGTCCTTGTCTTTGTCGTCGGCGGGGTCCTCCTTCTCCTGGCCGGCCTTGTCCTCGCCGGCCTCGTCCCCGGCCGGTGACGCGTCCGGCGCGGTGGGCCGGCACGCCCCGGCGGGGATGCCGCCCGTGCCGGTGCCGGAGCCCCGGTGGTCGGCGCCCTTGGCGCTGTCGTACCCCTCCCAGAGGACGGACGCCTCGAACGCCTCGGCGGTCTCGCCCGGCCCCGCCTCGTAGACGGTGAGGTTCACGCGGCGGCAGTGCGCCGGCTCCCGGTCGTCCGGGCCGAGCGGTTCGCGGTTGGCCTCGCTCCGCATGTACGCGTTCGCGGCCCGGGTCACGGCCGTCCGGTTCTCGGCGCCGGTCATGACGCGCAGTTCCCTCGGCGGGGGGCAGTCCGGGCCGTCCGGCTCGTCCGTGCCCGCGTACGCGTACAGCGCGACGGACGACAGCAGGACGCTCAGCATCAGGGCCGCCGCCTTCCACCGCCGGGCGACGGCCGGGGCGGGGCCGGACGCCCTGTCCCCGCGGCGCCCGCCCGCCGTCCTCAGTCGGCGCAACAGCCGGTCGCGCGACGGGAGTTCCGGGTACGGGGGCGGCGGGGGCGGCGGCACGGGCCGCGGGGCGGGCCCCGGGCGGACGGCACGCGAGATCAGCAGTCCGGGCCCGTCGCCCCTGCCGTTGTTCTCGGGACCCCAGCCGTCCTCCAGCCTTGTCGGCCAGCGGCCGGTCTCCCGGCGGAGCCACTGGTAGAGGTCCTGCATGCTCAGTCCCGCCGACCCCGGTTCGCCGCCCTGCTCCATGGCGGTGATCACGGCATGGGTGAAGCGGCTGCGCGGCGGTGTGCCGTCCACTCCGTCGACGGACTGGGTCCTGGTCGGCTGCGACGAGGCCAGGACGTAGTAGCTCTCCAACTGGGTGCCGCCGACCGCCGCCGTTCCCGAGTAGCAGCAGTCGAGGATGAAGACGGCGTGCCGGAAGGTGCCGGACGACAGTTGGTCCCGTACGTCCGGCCAGAGGACGGCCGTTCCCCGCGGATCGATCCGGACGTCCGAGTTCCGCGTCAGGAGATGGAGCACCTGCTCGCCGTGCGGGGCACGGTGGCCGTGGCCCACGAAGTAGAAGAACAGGAGGTCCGTGGCCTCTTCACCGGCCCGTTTGAGCGCGGCCAGCCACTCGGCGCGGAGCGGCGCGTGCAGCACCTCGATGCGGTCCGGCCGGAGGATGCCGTGCCGCTCGTCGGACAGCGCGGCTTTGAGGTCCTTCAGATCGCGCTCGACATAGTCCAGCGTCTCGAAGCCCGGCGCGGACGGCGCCCCGACGAGCAGGGCCCGGGAACGCGCGGGGTCGGGGAAGGTCCGGCCGGGTGCGTGGTGGTGGGCGTGGCCGTGGTGGTGGTCGTGGTGGTGGCTGCCGTCGCCGTGGCTGTCCCCCGGTACCGGTTCCGGTGCTGGTCCGCGGCCGGGTGTCCGTTCGCGGTCGGGTGCGTCCTCGTGGTCGTGGGCGGCGCGCGGCTGTCCCGGCGCGTCCGGGGAGGAGGAAGAGGAGGGGGACGAGGATGAAGAGGGGGAGGACAAGCGGTCGGACCCACGCTGTGCCATGGTCTAGGCCCCACCGGCCGTGCCGGCCTCCAGCTCCGCCCGGATGCGGTCCACGATGTCGGGGACTCCCTGTTCGTCCAGATCGGCCGCCGTGAACCGCAGCGGGGCCCGGCCCTCCAGTTCGACCCGGACGACGACGTCCTCACCGCCGGACGCGAGCCTCCGGCGGCTCCGCATCCAGCCCGCCAGCCCGCCGAACAGCGCGTTCAGCTGCTCGTGCAGCGTGGCCGCCGCGATGTTCGCGACGACGGTCACCACGATGGCCTCCAGCAGTCCGGCCCGGCCGGGAGCCGGCTCCTCCGTGAACCGCCAGTGGGCCGTGAACGCCGTGTCGTCTCCGAGCCAGCCCGCGATGCCGTGCAGTTCCGTGCCGGTGTCCGCGACCCCGTCCACACTGATCCGGATCCTCACTGCCGCCAGCCCCCGCTCGGTCGACCTGTGCCCGGTGAACACGATACGTCCGTGTCCTGTGACACACAGCCAATCCGACTGACTTGGGCGTCAGTTGGCCCGAATCGTGACCGTCGGGACGGCGGAAGCGGTGGACGGCCGAACGCCGTCCCCGGACGGCGGGCGCGCCCCCTCCCCTCTCCCTCCCGAAGCCGACCGCCCGGACCGTGAGGCCGGTCCGGGCGGTCGGGGGGGTCGGGGCAGTCCGGGCGGTCGGGGCGATCCGGCGTTACGGGCGTCCGTCCCGCTCGGGGCTCCGGGCCGGGATCCGTGTCGGGGGACCCGTCCCGGAGGACCCGGTCAGAGGATCCGGGTCAGCTTGCTGCCGAAGCCCGGCTCCTCCTTGACCTTCTCCAGCGCCACCGGAACCTTCACCTGGCCCGGGCCGCTGCCGACCGTCAGCAGGCCGACCTCGGTGCCCGCCTCCGCCTCGTGCGGGACGGTCTCCCCGCCGTCGCTGAGCGCGAGTTCCACCGTCAGCCCCGGCCAGCCGACCGCCGTGACGTCCTTGGTGGCGACCACCGGGGTCGTACCGCCCAGGCCGTCGTCGACATGGCCGACGACCTGGCCCTTCTCGACCACCTTGGCGTCCGTGAGCACCGCCTGCGCCGACTCGATGAGCTGCTTGCTGACCTCGGTCACCGAGTCGATGGCCGGCACCTTGTACTGGCCCAGCGCCGCGCCGACGATCAGCTGCTTCGTCCCGGCGATGGGCTGCTCCGCCGCGAAGAGCAGATTGCCGCCCGCGGCGGTGCTCGTACCGGTCTTGATGCCGATGCCCGTGTAGGGGATCAGGCGGTTGTAGTTGAGCTGCTTGTCGTCATTGCTGTCGATGTAGTACGTCTTCGCGGAGATCTCCTTGAAGACCGGGATCGCCATCGCCGCCTTGCCGAGCTTCACCAGGTCCTTGGCGGTGCTCACCGTCGACTTCTCCAGGCCGCTGGGGTCGGTGAAGGTGGTGTTCCTCATGCCGAGGTCCTTGGCGGCGTCGTTCATCGCGGCGACGAAGTCCCCGCCGTTCTCCTGCTCGTACCAACGGGCCATCAGCCGCGCCACGTTGTTCGCGGAGGGGAGCATGAGCGCTTCCAGCGCCTCGTACTCGGAGAGCATCTGCCCCTCCGTCAGCCGCACCACGGACTCGCTGTCGGCCTTGCCGGTCTCGTAGTCCTTCACGGCCTGGGCGTCGACCTTCATCTTCACGCCCTCGTCGCCCTTCTTCACCGGATGCTCGCGCAGGAAGACGTACGCGGTCATGACCTTGGCGACGCTGGCGATCGGAACGGGCTTCTCCTCCCCGGAGGAACCGAGGCTGCCGAGACCGTCGATCTCCACATAGGCCTGGCCCTCGTCCGGCCACGGCAGGGACGGCTTCTCGCCCTTGAAGGCGTACTCGGAGGCCGCCGTCAGCCGCAGCTCGGGTTCCGGCAGCGGACGGATGGACTGTGCGATCGCGAACACGATCAGGAGGAGCAGGACCAGCGGCGTCCAGATCTTGACCCGGCGCACCAGGGTGCGCAGCGGAGTCTCCGGCGGCGGCGGGGTGTTGGTGAGCTTGGCCAGCAGATCGAGCGGCGGCAGCGGCTGCTGCTTGGTCCGCTCGACCTCGGACTCCCCGGCCGGTGACGGAGCGACCGCGGCTCCGGCGGCGGCCTCGGCCCCGGGCGCGGCGGTGGTTCCGGGCGCGGCCTTGGCATCAGGGGCAGCCGTGGCCCCGGCTCCGGCCCGCGCGGCGGGCGCGGCGCCGCCGCTCGCGGAGTCCGCGCGGGCGGTCTCCGGACGCGCCGCCCAGGAGGGCCCGGCGGCGGGGGTCTTGGACGGCGGGGGCGTGCGGGGCGCGGTCTCGGAGGACTGCAGCGGTACGAACGTGCTGGCCCGCCCGGCAGCCGGTCCGGCAGCCCTCGGCTTGCCGGACCCGGCCTCGCCGGCGTCCGCCTTTCCGGGCTCGGACTTTCCGGGCTCGGACTTTCCGGACCCGGGCTCGCCGGCCCCCGTCTTCGCGCGCTCCGGCTTCCCCGTGTCCGGTGTTCCGGCCTCCGGCTTCGCAGTGCCGGGCTTTGCGGTGCCGGGCTTGTCGCCGCCCGGCTCCCCGGTTTCCGGCCCCCCGCCACCCGCCTTGTCCGCAACCGCCTTTGCGGCCTCCGCCGTCTTCGCCCCGCCCGTCGAACCGTTGGCCGATGTGCTGTCGCGGGTCTCGTCCGTGTCCTTCCCGCCGGTTCCGACGGCCGGCCCGGCACCGCCCGGCTTGGCCGGCTGCCGCACCCGGAAGACCGCCGTCGGCTGGTCCACGGGCTTGTCCTTACGGGCCGCACCGCCCGCGGCGGCATCGGCGGCACCTCCGGCATCGGCGGCACCGGCGGCACCGGCGGCACCACTGTCCCCGTCGACACGGTCGGCGTTCGCGCCGCTCCCGGTGCTCGCCGTGCCCGCGCCGCTCTTGCCGGCCTTCGAGCCCGCCGCATCAGGTGACGCGGACTCGGCGTCCCGCGCCGGTTCGTCCGCCGTGGCGGAGTCGCCGTCCTTCGCGTTCGCCTTCGCAAGCGGTTCGGCTGCCTTCCGGCCCTGGCGAGCCTCTTCCGGGGCGGACTTCTTCCCGGGGGCCACCGCGTCCGCGGAGTCCGAGTCCTCGCCCTTCCCGGTCGACGGCTCGGACGGCTCGGACGGCTCGGAGGGCTCTGACGGCTCCGCGGGCTTCCGCTCCTCGCCGTCCCGGAGGGGACTGCCGAAGACCATGGTTCCCCGGTCTCCGCTGCCCCCCGCGGGAGCCCCGGTGCGGGCGGACGAACCGCGTTCCGAGGACTCGGCGCGTGCGGCCCGCAGGCCGCCGAAGGCCGCCGTCACCAGGTCGGCGCGCCCGGCCGCGTCGTCCTCGGCCCTCCCGTCCACGGCCGTTTCACCCTCGGCCGTCCCGCTCTCGGCCGTCCCGGTGGACGGTCCGGCGGACGGTCCGGTGTCTTCGTCCTCCGAGGCAGCCTCGGAGGACGTCTCCGGGGCGGACTGCTCGTCGTCGCTCGTGGCGACCCAGGCCGCGACCGCGTCCCGCAGCCGTCCGTCGACCGGTTCCGCCGCCTTCTGCCCGCTCCCGGCTCCGGTCCCGGGGGTCCCGGCAGCAGCGCCGTCCTCCGAAGCCCCGCTCTCCGAAGCACCGGCCTCCGGCGCGCTGCCGTCCGGGATGCCGTTCTCCGGGTCGGCATCCTCCGCCACGGCCTCCACGGCCTCCGCGGCCTCCGCGGCCTCCGCGTCCCCGCCGCCACCGCCCGCTCCGCGGCCGTCGTCCTCCGACGAGGTTCCGAAAACGGCGAGGCGCGGGTCGCGCCCGGATTCCGCTTCCGTCGTCGCCCCCGATGACTTCCGCTGCTCCGACTTACCGGGGGACTCGCCCGCCACCGTGCCTCCTCCATACGTACTGCTGTCCAACGTGCCGCGGGGACCCCGTATGATCCGACGGCACCGCGCGCCACTGCTGATCCGCACCACCAGTGTCCAGCGCGGAACCCTCCGTTCCGCCCACCGGGCCGCCGAGATCCGGCTTCCGCTCCCCGATCGGCGCCCGGACGGCCCCCGCCCAGTGGCTAGACGAGGACGACATACCTAACGGTTCCCTCACAAAGTCCCCAGGCACTCTCGACAGACCATTGTGAGAGGGGTCACCCTGTCAGACATCCACGCGGGGAGGCATGGATGGGCAGGAGCCGCAGAACAATTCCGGAGGAGCTTCTGCTGCTGGCCTTGGACCCGGCCACGGGAACCACGGCGCAGCCGCAGTCGCTCGACCTCGGTCTCGCCGGGGCACAGCTAGTGGAGCTGGCTCTGGCAGGACGGATAGCCCCTGACGGGGATCGTATCGCCGTGGTGCTGCCACGGCCGACAGGAGATCCGACACTGGACTCCGCGCTCGAACTGCTGCGCCGTCGCGGCAGTCCGGTGCGCGCCGTCCACTGGATCGGCGGGCCCCGGCTGGGGCTGCGCCAGACGTATCTCACGCATCTGGAGCGGTGCGGCATGGTCCATGCCGTGGCCGGACAGATGTGCGGGGTACTGCCGACGACGCGCTACCAGGCGACGGAGACGGCCATCAGCCGGGACATCAGGAACCGGCTCGACAACGCGATCCGCACCGGCGTACCGCCGGACCCGCGGACCGCGGCGCTGGCCGCGCTCGCCCACGCGGTGGGGCTCGGCAAGCACCTCTACCCGGGCAACGAGGGCAGGTCCTGCCGCTCCAGGCTGCGGGATCTGATCCGGCACGACCCGATGGGCGGGCTCGTGGCCCACGCCGTGATGGACGTGCAGAACGGCGTGGCCGTGCAGCCGCGGCGATCGCCGGCGCCCCGGGGCGGACCGGGCGATCCGGCGGGCGTGCCGCCGCAGGCGCGGCGCGGGAGCATGGCGCGCGCCGCGGCGCGTTAGAGCGCCGGACGCACCCCACCCCGGTGCGTCGGCGGTCCGGCGCATCGGCGCACCAATGCGCCGGAGCACCGGAGCAGCAACTCAGTACCCACACCCCCAACCCACTCTCGGAACCGAACGATTCACCCACCCACCGACCGGACCGCCGTCCCCACGGCCGGTCCGGGAGCCGGCGAGACGCGCGCGGGCGGTGGGCCGGGCGCCCGCGAAGGCGCCCGGCCCCCGTCCGCGCGCGGCCTGCCCGGGTATGTCCGCACGCGCGGCGGCGCGGCCATCGCCCGAAGTGCACGGAGGGCAACCCTCTGTCGCCGTTTCCCAGCGCCGCCGCGGTCCGCAGTGGCAGGCTGCTGGAAAAACAGCGGTTTCGAGTCGGAGGTGCGGCCTCGTGGCGTCTCATGTCAATCCCACCGTCAGGCGTCGCCGGTTGGGCCAGGAGTTGCGCCGGCTCCGCGAGCTCAAGGGCATGACGGCGGAAGCCGTCGCGGAGCGGCTGCTGGTGTCCCAGTCCAAGATCAGCAGGCTGGAGAACGGCCGCCGCAGCATCAGCCAGCGCGACGTGCGCGATCTCTGCCGGGTCTACGAGGTCGAGGACCAGCGTGTCGTCGACTCCCTGATGCAGATGGCCAAGGAGTCGCGGCAACAGGGCTGGTGGCATGCCTTCGGCGACATCCCGTACAGCGTCTACATCGGTCTGGAGACGGACGCCGCGTCCGTCCGCAACTACGAGTCGCTGCTCGTCCCCGGGCTGCTGCAGACCCGAGAGTACGCCGAGGCCGTGATCGAGGGCATGGAGCCCGAGGCGGCCCCGGCCGACAAGGCCAAGCGGGTGGAGGTCCGGATGAAGCGCCAGGACCGCATCCACGACCCCGTCTCTCCGCTGCGCTTCTGGGCCGTGGTGGACGAGTCGGCGCTGCGCCGGGTCGTCGGCAGCCCGCGGATCATGCGGGAACAGCTGGAGCAGCTGATCGAGCTGAGCCACCGCCCGCATGTGACGGTGCAGGTCCTCCCGTACTCGGTGGGCGCGCACCCGGGCATGGTCGGCACCTTCTCGCTGCTGGAGTTCTCGGACGCGGCGGACTCCAGCGTGGTCTACCTGGAGGGCGTCACCAGCGACCTCTACCTGGAGAAGCACGGGGAGGTGCAGCACTACAGCGTGATGTACGAGCACCTGCGGGCCCAGGCGCTTCACCCGGAGCGCACCCGGCAGCTCATGTCCAAACTGGCCAAGGAGTACGCCGGCTGAGCGGCGCGCTGCCGGGGGCCGGGCGGCCGGGCGGCACCGGAAAGACGCGCGTCCGGGAAGGCGGGGAGGCCGGCCGGGCGGGGCCGCGAAAGTGCCGCCTCCCAGCTGTAGCGGCCCGGAGTGTCCGTCAGGTGACGTTCAGTCAACCAGTGGATGACCACGGGGTGGCAGGGCCGGGGCAGAGTACACGCCCTGGTCGGCGGGCGGCAGAGATCGTCGCATATGCCATTCGTTCGGGTGATGGGACTTCCGGACCGGGTGGGGTGAGCCCGTAGCGTCGCTCACGCCCCGTCTCCCGGTGCCGTGCGCGGCCCGGGCGCCGCGGGCGTCACATCAACCCGCGAAGCCATCGGAGCAATCATGGCTGTACCACCCGTCACCCCCGCAACCCCCCACGCACAGGGCCTCAGCGGCGCCTGGAGGAAGTCGTCCCACTCGGGCAACGGCAACTGCGTCGAGGTCGCCGCCCGCGTTCCCGGATCCGTCGCGGTCCGGGACTCCAAGGACGTCGGCCGCCCGCCCCTGAGCTTCTCCGAGACCTCCTGGCGGGCATTCGTCGCGGGCCTCGACCACCGGGCCCCCGGCCTCGGCTGACCACCTCCCACAGCGGTGGCCGCGCCGTCACCTCGCACGGGGGAACGCGCCCACCGGGCACCACCCGCACGACGCACCACCCGCGGACGCACCACGCGCACCACGCGCACCACGCGCCAGGCGTCACGCACCAGGCACCACGCGTCACGCATCACCCGAGCTGAGCCCTCTCGACTGTGCTCGCCGTCCCGGCCGAGGGGGCTCGGCCCCACCCCCCGCACCACCTCCCCGCGGCACCTCCCCGCGGCACCTCCCCGCGGCACCCTCCGCAGATCCTCCCCGCACCTCACCGGCCCCGGCGCCCGCCCGGCGCTACGCCCGCGGGTAACGGGCCAGCCAGCCCGGGGAGGAGATCGCCGGTCCGTGCAGGGCCGGGCCCTGCGTCATCTCCATCGCGAAGTCGTCCGCCAGTTCCAGGATCGTCTGCCGCCCCTCCACCTCCGCCAGCCATCCCGGCGGCAGGGCCGTCTCGCCATGCAGCACCCCGAGGAGGTTGCCGCAGACGGAGCCGGTGGCGTCCGAGGCGCCGCCGTGGTTCACGGCGAGCAGCAGCCCGTGCCGCACGTCCTCGGCGACCAGCGCGCAGTAGAGGGCGATCGCCAGCGCCTCGTCCGCCGTGCGGCCCTCGCCCAGCGACTCGACCCGAGCGGCCGACGGCAGCCCCTGCCGCACGGCGCCGAGGGCCGACTTGAGCGCGGCCGTCGTCTCCTCGTGGCCCGGCCGGGAGGCGATCTGCACCATGGCCTGCTGCACGGCCTGGTCGAGACTCTCCCCGCGCCCCAGCCCGTGCACGACGACCGCGAACGCCCCGGCGGCCAGATAGCCCGTCGGATGGCCGTGCGTCTGCGCCCCGCACTCCACCGCCAGCTGGAAAACGAGCTGCGGCTCCCAGCCGACGAGCAGCCCGAACGGCGCCGAGCGGGCCAGGGCGCCGCAGCCCTTCTCCTCCGGGTTCTTCGGCCGGTCGAGGGTGCCCATCCGGTCGTCGGCGAGCCCGAGGAGGCCGGCGCGGTCCGGGTCGCGGCGCGAGTAGAGCCACTCCTCGCGGGCCAGCCAGCCGTCCTCCGTCCGGCGCTCGTCCGGGCCCCACTCGTGCTGGGTGGCCGCCCAGCGCCGGTAGGCCCGGTGGAGATCGGTCGGCGGGTGCCAGGCCCCGGTGTCCCGGCGCACCTGGGCCCGTATCAGCCCGTCGACGGTGAACAGGGTCATCTGCGTCTCGTCGGTGACCGCGCCGCGGCGCCCGTACACCGGGACGAGGTCCGTCAGCCCCTGCTGGCCGTGGGCGGTGCGGATGTCCGGGAGCGAGTCGCCGGCGACCCCGGCGCCCAGCGCGTCGCCGATGGCGCCCCCGAGCAGGCAGCCCCGCACCCGGCTGCGGAAGTCCTGCTGTTCGGCGCGGCCCCAGACGGCCGTGCGCGCTGCGGTCACTGCGTTCCCTTCCGACGATGTACGCGCCCCCCAGCGCGCTGTCCCCCGCCATCTCTTCGGCGCGCAGCACTGTAGTGGACTGGTCCACACCTCAGGCCGGGCCGGATGCGGTTCCCCGGCGCCGCCGCGTCGCAGCGGCCTCCCGGCCCGCAACACCCGTCGCCCGGCACCCGGGGGCCTCTCCCGTCCCACGCGCTCCGCCGCCGGACCGTGCCGGGACGCGGTGTGCGGACCGCGCCCGGGCCGCGTGCGGCGGCGGGACGGCCGCACTCGGCGCGCTCCGGCCCGCCTCAACTGCCGCCCGGTGCCGCCGGGGTCGCTTCCGTCCCAACCGAGCCGTCCCACCCGAGCCGTCCAACCGGCGCTGCCGGACCGGCCCTCTCGGGCACACTCAGGAGTCGAGGACCGGCAGCAGCTCCGGCAGATGCCCGTCGGAGGCGGCCGCCGCCGCCTGCCGCTCCGCCGGCACCTCGCCGTAGGTGGTGGTGCGCGGGCGGGCGGGCCGGCCGGCGGCCTCGGCGATGGCCGTCAGATCGCGCACCGAGCGGTAGGAGCCGTAGGAGGAGCCCGCCATGCGGGAGATGGTCTCCTCCATCAGCGTGCCGCCCAGGTCGTTGGCTCCGGAGCGGAGCATCTCGGCGGCGCCCTCCGCGCCGAGCTTCACCCAGCTCGTCTGGATGTTGGGGATGTACGGGTGGAGCAGCAGCCGCGCCATGGCGGTGACGGCTCGGTTGTCGCGCACGGTCGGCCCGGGGCGGGCGATGCCGGCGAGGTAGACCGGGGCGTTGGTGTGGATGAACGGCAGGGTCACGAACTCGGTGAAGCCCAGGGCCCCCTTCTCCAGCGCCTGCCGCTGCATCCCGGCGAGCAGCCGCAGATGGCCGAGCCAGTGGCGGGGCTGGTCCACATGCCCGTACATCATCGTGGAGGAGGAGCGGATGCCCAGCTCGTGGGCCGTCCCGATCACCTCGACCCAGGTGGCGGCGGGCAGTTTGCCCTTGGTGAGCACCCAGCGGACCTCGTCGTCGAGGATCTCCGCGGCGGTGCCGGGGACGGAGTCGAGCCCCGCCTCCTTCGCGGCCGTCAGCCACTCGCGGACCGGCATCCCGGTGCGGGAGGCGCCGTTGACGACCTCCATCGGCGAGAAGGCGTGGACGTGCATCCCCGGCACGCGCTCCTTCACGGCCCGGGCGATGTCGAAGTAGGCGGTGCCGGGCAGGTCCGGGTGGATGCCGCCCTGCATGCACACCTCGACGGCGCCCACGTCCCACGCCTGCGCGGCCCGGTCGGCGACCTGCTCCAGGGAGAGGGTGTACGCGTCGGCGTCGGTGCGGCGCTGCGCGAAGGCGCAGAAGCGGCAGCCGGTGTAACAGACGTTGGTGAAGTTGATGTTGCGGGTGACGATGTACGTCACCTCGTCGCCGACCACCGAGCGGCGCAGGTCGTCCGCGACGGAGCACAGGGCGTCCAGGGCCGGGCCGTCGGCGTGCAGCAGGGCCAGCGCCTCGGCGTCCGTCAGCCGCTCCGGGTCGTCGGCGGCGGTGGCCAGCGCGGAGCGCACGTCGGCGTCGATGCGGGACGGGGCCATGCCCGGGGCGGCGGCCTCGCGCAGCGCCTCCCAGTCGCCGTACACCGCGTCGAAGTCCGCGCGGCGGTCGGCCGTGCGGCCCTCGGTGTCGATGGTGCGGTGCAGATCGGTGCGGCCGGTGGCGGTGAACCGCTCGTCCGGCTCCTGCCAGGGCAGGCCGGACGGCTTGACGCCCTCGCGGGCGAGGCCGGTCTCCGGGTCGGCGAGCGCGGTGACGTGCGGCAGCAGGCGCGGGTCGAGCCAGGGCTCGCCGCGGCGGATGAACTCCGGGTAGACGGTGAGGCGTTCGCGGAGTTCGAAACCGGCCTCGGCGGTGCGCGCGGCCAGCTCGTCGATCTGCGGCCAGGGGCGCTCGGGGTTGACGTGGTCGGGGGTGAGCGGGGAGACGCCGCCCCAGTCGTCGATGCCCGCGCCGATCAGCAGGGCGTACTCGGCGTCCACGAGGTTCGGCGGGGCCTGGATGCGGGCCGAGGGGCCGAGGATGTGCCGGGCCACGGCGACGGCCGCGGCCAGCTCCTCCAGCTCCGCGTCGGGCATGCCGCGCATCGCCGTGTCCGGCTTCGCGCGGAAGTTCTGGACGATGACCTCCTGGATGCCCTGGTAGGCGCGGGCGGTGCGGCGCAGCGCGAACAGCGACTCGGCGCGCTCCTCGTACGTCTCGCCGATGCCGATGAGGACGCCGGTGGTGAACGGCACATTGGAGCGGCCGGCGTCCTCCAGCACCCGCAGCCGCACGGCCGGTTCCTTGTCGGGCGAGCCGTGGTGCGGGCCACCGGGCTCGGACCAGAGGCGGGTGGCCGTCGTCTCCAGCATCATCCCCATGGAGGGGGCGACGGGCTTGAGCCGCTGGAGGTCCGTCCAGGACAGGACGCCGGGGTTGAGGTGCGGGAGGAGGCCGGTCTCCTCCAGGACGCGGACCGCCATGGCGCGGACGTAGGCGAGCGTGTCGTCGTAGCCGTGCGCCTCCAGCCAGGCGCGGGCCTCGGGCCAGCGGTCCTCCGGGCGGTCGCCGAGCGTGAACAGGGCTTCCTTGCAGCCCATCTCGGCGCCCCGGCGGGCGATGTCCAGCACCTCGTCCGGGGAGAGGAACATGCCCTCGCCGGCGCGGCGCAGCTTGCCGGGGACCGTGACGAAGGTGCAGTAGTGGCACGTGTCGCGGCAGAGGCGGGTGAGCGGGATGAAGACCTTGCGGGAGTACGTGATGACGCCGGGGCGCCCGGCCGCGGCCAGCCCGGCGTCCCGGACGCGGGCGGCCGAGGCGGTCAGCTCGGCCAGATCGGCGCCGCGGGCCCGCAGCAGGACGGCCGCCTCGGCGGTGTCGAGGGCCACGCCGTCGCGGGCCCGCCTGAGGGCGCGCCGCATGGCGTTGGCGGTGGGAGCGGCGGTGGGAGCGGCCTCCGCTCCGGGTGTCTCGGTGCCGTGCTCGCTCGTGGTCATCGTCCGAGCGTATGCGGACGGCTGACGAACCCGGGGCGGCGGGGGCGGCCGGAGCGGGGGCCCGGGCCCAGCCCGGGGCGGGGCGGGGCGGGGCGGGGTC
>NZ_JOID01000018.1 GCF_000719865.1 Streptomyces albus subsp. albus | reverse complement strand
CGCCTTCAACGCGTCGATCCGCCCCGCCGTGGACAACCCTCCACGCTCCAGCAGGCCCAGCATCGCCGCCGTCTGCGGCCCCGGCACCGCCGAGGCCAGATGCGCCGCCCACTCATCCGCCGACACCGGCAGATCCGACGCGCCTGGTCCGGCTGCGTCGGTGGGTTCGAGCAGTGTGGCTTGCATGGTCTCCGCCCCCGATCGGATGCCTTCGAACTCCCGCCCACGCAGCGGGTGTTCCTACCTCCTATTCTCCGTCACGGACGGTAATACATCCAGGTCCACGGGTCGGAACCACCCGAACGAGTGGCCGAAACCGGACCCGGGAACTCCACCTCTGCCCCACACCACGCACCCCCCAAGCCACCCCTTGGGGACCGCTGCCAGCGGTAGACCGCCACGACGACCCGAAGGCCGGACAACACCGGCGCATGTGCCCCTGAAACCGCCCACAGAGACCAAGCGCCACCCGTGACCGACACCGACAGCCCGCCACGACGGCGGGACAGCCGAAGAGATCAGGCGCGCGTGTGTTTCCGCGCACCCCCACCGGCACCAGCCACGCCATCGCCTTTCGAACCGACCCCGGCGGCATAAGGCCCCGGATAGACGACCGACCACCGGCCAACCCCCGGCACGGATGCCGTAACCCACACCCAACAACCCCCGCCGGACCGCGACGCACCCGCCACCACCACCGCGCCGCCCACCCGGCGCCGTAACCCCGGCCCACCCACCGCCTTGCCTGCGCTCACCGCGCCGACGCCATCGGCCGCCGGCGCTTGGCGGCTCGGCCGCCGCTCCGGTCTTCCAGTCGTTCCCTTCGAGCCGTCTGCTCGGCGCCCAGCCCGTCTTGCTCCATCTACTCGCTCGGCTGGATCTACTCGATCTACTCGATCTACTCGCTCGGCTCGGTCTCCTCGCTCGCCTCGGTATGCATCGCCTGCTCGGCCTGAACCGTCTGCTCCCTCCACCGACTGCTCCGCCCCGCTCCTACTGCGCCTACCGCGTCTCCTCCGCCACCGCACGCACCTCTCGGATCTCCCCTACGTTCTGCACCCGTTGCGCCCCATCCGGGCCCTCCACCCCGTCGGCTTCGAGCAAGTCCAGCTCGAACCACACCGTCTTGCCGATGCCGCACGGTCGGCGGTGAGCGCCCCACCAGTCGGCCAACGCGCTGACCAGGGCGAGCCCGCGGCCCGACTCATCGGTTTCCGCCGCCTGCCGGAGACGCGGCATCTCATCCCCCGCGTCCGACACCTCGACGCGCAGGGCCGGTCCTTCCGCCACGCACCGGATGCTGATCTCGCGGCCGGGCGATGTCCGTGCCTGCCGGTGGGCGTTGGTCACCAGCTCGCTGAGCAGGAGGACGGCCGTCTCCACCGTCTCGTCCGGGAGTTCCCAGGAGTGCGCCTGCCCACGCAGCAGCGTCCGGGCCCGGCTCACGCTGCGCGCGTGGCGCGGCAGGCGCCATTCGATGTCGCGGGACAGCTTGCCAGGGTTAGCGCCCGCGGGCGGGCCAGCCGGTCGGGAATCGCTCGTGAGGGGAGTCTTTGCGCTGTTCACGCCGCCAGCGTGCTGATGCGCTCCTAGCCTCGCCAAGGAGCGGAGCGGGTACGGAGCGTAGCCGTACCCCGCGCGCACCGGGTCTCGGAAGCGATGCCCGGGACCGGTGACCGAGCACCGAGGAGGCGGGGCGCAGTGAGCACGGAGAACCCCGAGCCGCCGATGGCATGGCGGTACTGCGGCAACCAGATCAAGCTGTGGCGGACCCAGGCGGGCATCAGTCGCGAACAGTTGGGCAGAGAGGCGAACTACGAATACGACTCGGTGAAGTCCATGGAGCAGGGCCGCCGGAAGCCCACCCTGCGGCTGCTCCAGGTCGCCGACGAGATGTGCGGGGCGCACGGGCTGTTGCTCGCGGCGCAGGACTACCTCAAGCCGGAGAAGTACCCGGCCCGTACACAGGACTTCATGGCGGCTGAGGAAGCGGCCGTCGCCCTGCACTCGTACGGAGCCCTGCTCATCCCCGGTCTGTTGCAGACCGAGGCCTACGCCCGGGCCCTGATCGGCGGTCACTGTCCGCCGCTGGACGAGGAGACGGTCGATGAACGCGTGGCCGCCCGCCTCCAGCGTCAGGAGAAGCTGAGGCGCAGGCCGCCGGTCCTCTTCGGTTTCGTGATCTACGAGGCGGCGCTGCGCACTGCGGTCGGCGGACCGGACGTCATGAAGGCGCAGCTCCGTCATCTGGTGAAGACCGGTGAGCTGCGCAACGTCTCCGTCCAAGTACTGCGGGCCGGGCCCGCCGCCCTGGCCGGGCTCAGTGGTCCGTACGTCCTTCTGGAGACCTCGGAGCATGAGCAGTACGCCTATGTGGAGGGACAGGAGACGGGGGTCTTGTACACCGATCCCCGCAAGCTCAGCGCGCTCGCCCAACGCCATGGAATGATCCGGATGCAGGCCCTCGGCACGGAGGAATCGGCTCGGTTCATCGAGAAGGTGGCGGAGGAACTATGAGTGCGCGGCTCGTGTGGTTCAAGTCCAGCTACAGCGACAGCGAGGGCGGCGACTGCGTAGAAGTCGCCCTTTCCTGGCGGAAGTCCAGCCACAGCGACTCCGAAGGCGGCAACTGCGTCGAAGTCGCCCTCCCCTGGCGGAAGTCCAGCCACAGCGACAGCGGAGGCGGCGACTGTGTCGAGATAGCCGACTGCTCCGGCGCCGTCCACGTCCGTGACTCCAAGGACCGGTCCGGTCCGCAGCTCGTTCTCGCGCCCGCCGCGTGGGCGGCCTTCGTCGCCCACGCGGCGCGGCAGCCTGTGGCGTAGCGGCCGGTCGGCCGGCTGCTCATCCCGGGGCCTCACCCGGGGCCCTCACTCGGACCCCCGCCCCGGGTCTTCTACCGGCTGTTCTCCGGGCCCTCCCTCGGCCTTCCCCCGGGCCTCGGGACCCGGACCCTCGTCCGAGCGGCTTTCCCGGCCGTCAACCCGGGCTGTCCTCCGGTCCGTCCACCAGGCGGGCCGCCAGCCCTTCCGCCAGCACCTCCGCCAAGTGGCGCGCCCTGCGGCCCGCCAGTTGACCGAGTTGGGTGCGGCAGGAGAAGCCGTCGGCGAGGAGTTCGGTGTCCGGGGTGGCTTGGCGTACGGAGGGCAGGAGTTGTTCCTCCGCGCAGGCCACGGAGACGTCGTAATGGCCGCGTTCGAAGCCGAAGTTGCCCGCCAGGCCGCAGCAGCCGCCCGACAGCTCGCCCGTCAGTCCGGCCCGTTCGCGGAGTTTGCGTTCGGCGACGTCGCCCAGGACGGCGTGCTGGTGGCAGTGGGTCTGGCCGACGACGGGGCGGTCCAGGCGCGGGGGCTGCCAGTCGGGGGCGTACTGGTCGAGGGCTTGGGCGAAGGTGGTCACTGCCTCAGCCAAGCGCGCTGCACGCGGGTCGTCGGACAGCAGTTCGGGCAAGTCGGTTTGCAGCGCGGCGGTACAGCTCGGTTCGAGGCCGACGACCGGGAGGCCCGCCTCCAGGGCGGGCGCCATGACGTCCAGGGTGCGCCGCATCACCTTGCGTGCGCCGTCCAGTTGCCCGGTGGACACCCATGTCAGCCCGCAGCACACGCGCTTGGGCGGAACGACGACCCGCAGGCCCGCCGCCTCCAGTACGGCCACCGCCGAGCGGCCGACGGAGGGGGAGAGGTGGTTGGTGAAGGTGTCCGGCCAGAGCACGACCGTGCGGCGGCGGTCGGGGTCCGTACCGGCACGGCCGGAGCCGGTGGGACGGGGCAGGTCGGCGGATGCGGGAGCGACCTCCGTCCCGGCTGCGGCTCCGGTCTCGGCTCCGGTCTCGGCTCCGGTCTCGGCTCCGGTCTCGGCCGCGGGCCCGACCCCGTTCACCGTCGCCTTCTCCCTCTTGCCCGCTGTCCCCGCCGCCGTTCCCGCGTCCGCCCTCGCGTCCGTCCCCGCCGCCTCCGTCTCCGTCCCCGCCTCCGTCCCCGCGCCCGCATCCGCCTCCGCCGTCCGGCGGCGCCACCACCGCCGGAACGTCTCCCGGGCCAGCTCCGGCAGTTCCCGTTCCGGCGCGATGCCGCCCAGCCGCTTCGCCAACGCCGCCAGCGGTGCCACCCGCGCCAGCCGGTTGGCCAGGGGTGCCAGCACCGGTGCGACCGGTGCCGTCGCGCGCAGCCAGAGCGGCAGGCGGCCCATCGCGTAGTGGGCGGCGGGGCGGAGCCGGCCCGCGTAGTGGTGGTGCAGGAACTCGGCCTTGTACGTGGCCATGTCGACGTTGACGGGGCAGTCGGTGCGGCAGCCCTTGCAGGACAGGCACAGGTCCAGCGCCTCCCGCACCTCTTCCGAGCGCCAGCCGTCCGTGACGATTCCGCCGGGACCGCCGTCGGCCCCGGCCAGCATCTCGTGGAGCAGCCTGGCCCGGCCGCGGGTCGAGTGCTGCTCCTCGCCGGTGGCGCGGAAGGAGGGGCACATAACGGCGGCTCCGGCGACCGATGGAGTACGGCACTTGGCGACGCCGACGCACCGGCGCACGGCCGCCGCGAAGTCCCCGCCGTCGTGCGGGTAGCCGAAGGCGACGTCAACCGGCCGCTTCGGCAGCACGGCGAAGCGGAGGTTGTCGTCGAGGCGGTGGGGGCGGACGAGCATGCCCGGGTTGAGGCCGCCCGCCGGGTCCCAGAGCGTCTTGAACTCCTCAAAGGCGCGGACCAGTTCGGCGCCGTACATCCGCGGCAGCAGTTCGGCCCGCGCCTGGCCGTCGCCGTGTTCGCCGGAGAGGGAGCCGCCGTGCGCGACGACCAGGTCGGCGAGGTCGGTGGAGAAGTCCCGGAAGCGGGCGATACCGGGCCCGGTGAGCAGGTCGAAGTCGATGCGGACGTGGATGCAGCCGTCGCCGAAGTGCCCGTACGGGGTGCCGCGCAGGCCGTGTTCGGTCAGGAGGGCGCGGAAGTCGCGGAGGTACGGGCCGAGGCGGGCGGGCGGGACGGCGCAGTCCTCCCAGCCGGGCCAGGCCTCGCTGCCGTCGGGCATGCGGGTGGCGGTGCCGGAGGCGTCCTCGCGGATGCGCCACAGGGCGCGGCGGCGGGCGGGGTCGGTGACGACCAGGCTGTCCGTGGTGCCGTCGGCCGCCGCGCGGCACAGCGCCTCCGCGCGGGCCCGGGCCTCGTCCGGCGCGGAGCCGCCCGTCTCGGCGAAGAGCCAGGCCGCGCCCCGGGGCAGGGAGGCGGCGGCCGGGGCGGGGACGAGGTCGGAGGCCATGCCCTCGACGGTCAGCGGCCCGTGCGGGAGGAGGGTGTGGGCGGCCTCGGCGGCGGCGCTCTCGTCCGCGTAGCCGAGCACGGCCAGGGCGCGGGCGGCGGGTGCCTCGACGAGCCGTACGGCCGCCTCGGTGAGCACGCCGAGGGTGCCCTCGCTGCCGGTGAAGGCGCGGGCCCAGTCGGGGCCGTTCTCGGGGAGCAGGGCGTCGAGGGCGTAACCGGAGATGCGGCGTGGGAGGCCGGCCGGGAACCCGGTGCGCAGCAGGGCGAGACGGCGTGCGACGAGGGCCTCGGCGCCCTCGCGCAGGGCGGGTGGGAGCGCTGTTCCGCCGGGGGCGGAGCCGGGGGCGGGGGCGGGGGCGGAGCCGGGCAGGGAGCCGGGGGCGGAGCCGGGCACGGAGCCGGCAGGCCCTGTGTCCCGGGCCGCCAGGTGGGCGTGCTCGCCGCCGTACGTGAGGACGTCCAGGGCCCGGACGTTGTCGGCGGTGGTGCCCCAGGCGACGGAGTGCGCGCCGCAGGAGTTGTTCCCGATCATGCCGCCGATGGTGCAGCGGCTGTGCGTGGACGGATCAGGGCCGAAGGTCAGCCCGTGGGCCGCGGCCGCGGTACGGAGGCTGTCGCAGATGACCCCGGGCTGGACGACGGCCGTGCGCGTCTCCGGGTCGAGGGAGACGATCTGGTTCAGGTACCGGGTGAAGTCGAGGACGACGCCGGTGCCGGTGGCCTGGCCCGCGATGGAGGTACCGCCGCCCCGGGGCACGACCGGCACACCGTGCTCGCGGCAGACGGCGAGGACGGCGGCCACGTCGTCGGCGTCGCGCGGGGCGACGACGCCGACGGGCACGCGCCGGTAGTTGGAGGCGTCCATGGTCACCAGGGCTCGGCTCGCGGCGTCGAACTCCACGTCACCACCGATGGCCCGGCGCAGGTCCCGCGCGAGCCCGGAGACGTCCGGGGCCGCCGCGCCGGACGCTGTGGAAAGGCCCTGGGCCGACGGGGCGGGGTGCGCCGGACTGGACTGCCCGGGATGGCGCCGTGCCGGGTCCGGCCGTGCCGGATCGGGCCGGGAGCCCGGGTTCGCCGGGTCACGCCGTTCAGGGCCGGGAGCTGCCGCGTCGTGATCAGCCATGAGTCCAGACTGCCCGCCGACGGGGCCCGGGCACACCAGGCGGCGAGCTGCGGCCGGCCGGCGTGGTGCGGCGCGGGCCGTCGGCGCGGTGCGGCCCGTCGGCGCGGTGCGGTGCGGCCGTTGATGCGGCGCGGCCCGTCGGTGCGGTGCGGCGCAGGCCGTCGGCGTGGGCGCAGGCCGTCGGCGCGGTGCGGTGCGGTGCGGCCGTTGATGCGGCGCGGCCCGTCGGTGCGGTGCGGCGCGGGCCGCCGGCGCGGGCGCGGGCCGCCGGCGCGGGCGCGGGCCCGTCAGCACAGTGCGGCTCGGCTCGGCGCGGCGCGGCCCGACAGCGCGGCACGGCGCGGTGCGCGGCACAGCGCGGTGGGCGGCACAGCGCGGTGGGCGGCACGGCGCCACGCAGTGCTGCCCCCGCCGGATCAGCGCCCGCCCCGCACCACCCGACGGCGGTCCTCCTCCTGCCCGGCCTCCTCCGCGAAGCCCCCGGTCCGGACGTAATCACCGTCTCATCCGGTGGACGAATGACCCCCGCCTGCACATCCAAGGATTAGGCTGCGGCCGTGGCTGATATCCAGATCCCCGCTGACATCAAGCCCGCCGACGGTCGATTCGGCTCGGGCCCCTCCAAGGTGCGCACGGAGGCGCTCAGCGCGCTGGCCGCGACCGGCAGCTCCCTGCTCGGCACCTCCCATCGCCAGCCCCCGGTGAAGAACCTGGTCGGCAGGGTGCGCGACGGCGTCCGCACGCTGTTCTCGCTGCCCGAGGGGTACGAGGTCGTTCTCGGCAACGGCGGCACCACCGCCTTCTGGGACATCGCGACCCACGGCCTCATCGAGCGCAAGTCCCAGCATCTCTCCTTCGGTGAGTTCTCCTCGAAGTTCGCCAAGGCCGCGAAGCTCGCGCCCTGGCTGGAGGAGCCCACCGTCATCACCGCCGACCCCGGCTCCCACCCGGAGCCGGCCGCCGAGGCCGGTGTCGACGTCTACGGCTTCACGCACAACGAGACCTCCACCGGTGTCGCCACGCCCATCAAGCGGGTGCAGGGCGCCGACGAGGGCTCGCTGGTGCTGGTGGACGCGACGTCCGGCGCGGGCGGCCTGCCGGTCGACATCACCGAGACGGACGTCTACTACTTCGCCCCGCAGAAGTGCTTCGCGGCGGACGGCGGCCTGTGGATCGCCGCGTTCTCCCCGGCCGCCCTGGAGCGCGCGGCCCGGGTGCACGCCTCCGGCCGGCACGTCCCGGAGTTCTTCTCGCTGCCGACGGCGATCGACAACTCGCTGAAGAACCAGACGTACAACACCCCGGCGCTCACCACCCTCTTCCTCCTCGCCGACCAGCTCGAATGGATCAACGGCCAGGGCGGTCTGGACTGGGCCGTGCGGCGCACCGCCGACTCCTCCTCCCGGCTGTACGGCTGGGCGGAGAAGGCGGAGTACGCCACCCCGTTCGTCACGGACCCGGCCAAGCGCTCGCAGGTCGTCGGCACGATCGACTTCAACGAGGGCATCGACGCGGCGGCGGTCGCCAAGGTGCTGCGCGCCAACGGCATCGTGGACACCGAGCCGTACCGCAAGCTGGGCCGCAACCAGCTGCGGGTGGCGATGTTCCCGGCCGTCGAGCCGGCGGACGTCGAGGCGCTGACGCGGTGCGTGGACTACGTCATCGAGCGGCTCTGACGGAAGAGAACAAACGGAACGGAACCGGTTCAGTACCCGGTTCGGAACCAGTCCGGTCGGCCGTGATCGCGGCGACCGGTGAGAGCGGGCTCCGGCCGTTCGTGCGTGACACCACGCGCGACGGCCGGGGCCCGCTCCGTTCAGCGGGTGGGCTCAGCGGCTGGGCCGGGCGGTCGGCTCAGCGGCTGAGCCGCTGGTAGCGGCGTACCGCCAGGGGCAGGAAGACGGCCGTGACGATCAGCGGCCAGACCACGGCCATGAGCAGGGCGTGCTGCTCGATCCAACTGCCGCCCGTGGGCACGGGATTGCCGAACAGCTCCCGGATGGCGTTGGCCGTGGACGAGACCGGGTTCCACATCGCGACGGCGCCCAGCCAGCCCGGCATCATCGACGGCGGGGTGAACACGCTGGAGATCATCCCGAAGGGGAAGGCCAGCGCGAAGAGATTGCCCGCCGCCTCCTGGTTGGGCACGAGCAGTCCGAGGAACACCCCCATCCAGATCAGCGCGAAGCGCAGCAGGATCAGCAGTCCGAAGGCGGCGAGGGTGGCCGGAAGGCTGCCGTCGGAGCGCCAGCCGACGGCGAGAGCGATGAGCGCCAGCACCACCAGGTCCAGGCAGGCGCTGATGACGTCGGAGACTCCGCGCCCGCTCACCACGGCCGAGGGGGCCATGGGCATGGACCGGAAGCGGTCCATGACGCCCTTCTCCTTGTTGATGGCGACCATCATCGCGGTGTTCATGAAGCCGAAGGCCATGGTCATCGCGAACATGCCGGGGAGCGCGTAGTCCTTGTAGTCGTCCGCGCCGACGTCCATGGCGCTGCCGAAGACGTAGACGAAGAGCAGGACGGAGACGATCGGGAAGCCCAGCTGCCAGGCGATGTTGGCGGGCTGGCGCACCAGATGGGTCAGTTCGTTGCGGACGATGACGAGGCAGTCGGCGATCGCCCAGTAGATCCTGCGCTCGGGGACCGCGAGGTCCGGCGCGGGGGTCGGCGCGGAGGCCGCTGCGGACCCGGGCGCGGAGGTGGGCGCGGGCCCGGACGCCGCCGCTGCGGGGCCCGCGGTTTCAGCCGTCCTGGTGCCCGTGGTCGTGGCACCCGTGGTCGTGGCATCCGTGCTCGTGGATGTGCCGGCGCTCGTGGCCATGGCCCTGTTTCCCCCTGTGTCCGCGTCGGCGCCCGTGTCGGCGCCCCTGTCCGCACCCGTGCCTGTGCCCGCACTGGTGCCTGTGTCCGCACGGGTGTCGGTGTTGCCCGTGCTGCTCGCCCTCGTGTGCGGGTTCATGCGGCTCGGCCTGCTTCCCGGGTCCGCTCGGCCTGTCCGGCTCCCCCGGTGCCCGTAACGGTGCCGACGTCCGTACCGACGCCCGTGCCGTCCTCCGCCCGCCGTCCCGTGATGCGCAGGAAGACCTCGTCCAGGGTCGGCCGCCGGAGACCGATGTCCTCGACCGGGATCTTCTCGTCCCGGAGGGTGCGGACGACCTCGGTGAGGGCGGCCACCCGGTCGGTCACCGGTGCCGCGGCACGGCGGACTTCGGGGTCGCTGTCCGGCTCGGCGCCCGTGACCCTGGCGACGATGCGGACCGCGGCCGGGAGGTCCGCGGCCTCCTGGACGACCACCTCGATCCGGTCGCCGCCGATCTGCTGTTTGAGGGCGGCGGGGGTGTCGTCGGCGATGGTCCGCCCCCGTTCGATGACGGCGATGCGGTCGGCGAGCTTGTCGGCCTCGTCCAGGTACTGGGTGGTGAGCAGCACCGTGGTGCCACCCGCGACGAGGGAACGCACCGCTTCCCACACCTCGTTGCGGCCGCGCGGGTCGAGACCGGTGGTGGGCTCGTCGAGGAACAGCACCTGCGGGGCGAGGATCATGCTCGTCGCGAGGTCGAGCCGGCGGCGCATACCACCGCTGAACTCCTTGACGCCCTTGTCGGCGGCCTCGGTCAGGGCGAACTGCTCCAGCAGTTCGGCGGCCCGGCGTTCCGCCCGCTTCTTGCCGAGGTGGAAGAGGCGGCCGAACATCACCAGGTTCTGGCGGGCGGTGGTGATCTCGTCCACCGCCGCGTACTGGCCGGTCAGTCCGATCCGGCGGCGCACCTCGCGCGGCCGGCTCGCCACATCGACCCCGGCGACCTCGGCCCGTCCCCCGTCGAGGCGCACGAGGGTGGAGAGGATCCGGACGACGGTGGTCTTGCCGGCGCCGTTCGGCCCGAGGAGGCCGTGGACGGTGCCGCGCGCGACCGTGAGGTCGAATCCGTCCAGTGCGCGCTTCTCGCCGTAGCGCTTCTGCAGTCCCTCGGCGAGGACGGCGTGCGGCGCCTGATGCACGGGCGGGTTCGCAGCCGAGCCCGCGGCGGGGCCTGCGGCGGCGCTCGTTGACGGACTCGTGGACGAGCTGGTGGATGGACTTCCTTCCGGATTCACGGACGTCTTCACAGGTGATTCCCCCTTGGGCGGACCCGCCCGAACAGAATTGAGTACGGTGTATGCAGAAAAGAGTACACCGTACCCAGTAGCGCGTACAGCGCAAGCGGTGACTGCGGACCGGCGTACCGCACGGCGGCTACGATGACGGTGCGATGACGACCGAACACAGCGGTGGCGGAGACCTCAGCCGCAGCCTCGAGCTGCTCTGGGGAGAACACGAACGCCGGACCCGCGGGCCGAAGCCCGGGCTGTCCCTCGACCGGATCGTCACGGCCGCCGTCACCGTCGCGGACGCGGAAGGACTGAGCGCGGTCTCCATGCGGCGGATCGCGGGCGAACTGGGCGTCGGCGCCATGTCCCTCTACCGCTATGTCCCCGGCAAGGCCGAACTGCTGGACCTGATGCTCGACAAGGTCAACGGCTTCGACCGCGAGAAGGCGGAGGACCCGGCCCGGCTCGGCTGGCGCGGCACCCTGGAACAGGTCGCCCGCGGGGTCTGGGATCTCTACGGCCGCCACCCCTGGCTGGTCCATGTCGACCAGGCGCGCCCCCTGCTCGGCCCCGGGGCGCTCGCCGGTCTGGAGTACGCCCTGGAGGGCCTCGACGGGCTGCCGCTGGCCGACGCGGAGCGGATGAATCTGCTCGTCGTCATGGACGGCTACGTCACGGGCACCGCGCGCAGCCGGGTCAACGCCGAACTGGCCGAACAGCGCACCGGTATGAGTGACGAAGAGTTCTGGAGAGCACAGGCGCCCATCCTGGAACGGGTCATGGCGACCGGCGCCTACCCGAAGCTGGCCGCGCTCAGCATGGAGGCGTTCGCCACCCCCTGGGAAGAGATGTTCGAGACCGGACTGCGGCAACTCCTCGACGGCATGGCGGCGTTCATCGAACGCCGACGGCGGGAGCGGGGGCAGGAGCAGTACGGACCGGGAGACGGGAACGGGAACGGCAGCGGCGAGGGCGACGGCCACGACCGCGCGGAGTGACCGACCGGACCGGTAACGAGAGCGGTGGCGGCGGCACGCACGGCGGCAACGCCCGTCGGCGGAAGGCGGGGAAGACCGCGTCCCCGCTCGGTGGGACCGGCGGGGGCCACCGGTCGTGACGGGCCCCGGCCGGCGCCGTACAACCGCCGGCCCCGGCCCGGCCCCGGCCCGGCCGCGCCGTGTGCCGGTTCACCATCCGGGTGCCGCTTGGCGGTTGGCGGCTGCCTGTTGGCGCTCAGCGCTCACCCGTTGCCGCAGGGCGCCGGGGCGCCGGGCGTCCGGCCGCGGGCTCCCCGTCAGCCGCGGCGGAACATCTTCCGTACGCCCATCAGCAGGACGGCCACAGCCGCCAGGGCGAATCCGCCGATGACCAGATTGAGGTCCGTCCCGGGCCCGGACTCCCCGCCGGCATCCTTCCCGTCACCGTCACCGTCACCGCCCGCGGTCGCCTTGCCGCTGCCCTTCCCGGCACCCGCGTCCGCTTCCGTCACTGATTCGGGCAGCAGTTCACCCCTCAGCTCCACCCTGGTCACGGTGCTCCGCAGCCCTTCCGAGCCGAACATCAGTGCCCGCCCATCCGGCGTGAACGTCACCGACTCCCCCTGCCGCTGCACCGGTACACCCGGGGTCATGGAGAGCTTGGCGGGCTTGCCGTCCTGCCAGCGGTACGCGCCGCCACCGAAGTAGCCGCGCACCACCAGCCGGGTCCCGTCCGGCGAGAAGGCGGCGTCGGTGGCCCACTCGTCGATGTCCGCGATCCGCCGGAAGGTGTTGACGCCGGACGCGGACGCCTCGGCCGGGCCCTCGTACAGCCCGCCGCCCTCCTTGTGCTTGCTGACGATGTACATCCGGCCCGTCCTCGGATGCACCATCAGCGACTCGGCGTCCCGGGGGCCGCCGTCGTAGCGGACGGTGAAGCGGGTCGGTGTGACGGTGGTGTCGCGCAGTTTCTCCGGCTCCTTGAAGCGGTAGACCCACACCTCGGGCCAGGTGCCGCCCATGTTGTCGCCGATGTCGCCGACGTGGACCATGCCGCCCGGGCCGATGGAGATGCCCTCGATGTCACGCGGCTCGATCCCGCCGAGCGTGACGGTCGCCACCGTGCGGCCGGTCGAGCTGTCGACCGCGTAGACGTACGGGCCGTCCTCGCTGTCGTTGTGCGTCCAGTAGACCCCCGGGTGGGCGCGGCTCGCGGCCAGGCCGCTGGACTCCTTGATCCGCTCGTCCTCGATACGGAACGAGTCACCGCCCTCCGCGGACGCCGAGGCCGGGAAGGCCGCACGGGCGGGAGACGCGGCGGCCACGACGGCCGAGGGCGCGGGCCCGGGGGCGGGCACGGCCAGTGCCGCCGCGGACGCGGCCGCCAGAGCAGCGGCACCGAGGCCGCAGGGGAGCGAAAGCATGCCCAAAGCCTGCCATCCCGGGCGAGCACTCGGCGCCGCATCCCCGGCCAATGGCCGGTTCCGCGACGGTGGCCGGCCACGCCCCCGAGGTGACGGGGCGGCCGGCGGACCGGCGCCGGGATCCGGCCACGGCTGCGCAAGACACCTTGCGACGGACCGCGCCGAAGAGGACTGTCAGGTCTGCCCTCGATGCTGCCCGCCCGGCTCTCGCGGGCGCGCGGCACTTCCGCGTAGTCCTGAAGCGCCCCGATGGGCCGACGAGCCGTTGCCCCGTTGCCCTGCTGAACGAAAGGGGGCGCCATGCACGCCCGTAATCAGGACCGCCTGCCGGAGCGGGGGCAGACGGCCGCACCCCCGAGCCGGAGCCCGAGCCCTGCTCCGGCCCCGCTCATGGCGCTGCAGCGGGCGGCGGGCAACGCGGCCGTGTCCCGGGCGATCCAGCGCGCCCGCGGTGAGCACGGCCCGGCCCCGGCCGCCTTCTCCGTCTCCGTGCAGCGGGCTCCCGCCGGAACGAAGGGCAAGGCCAAGGCCGAGCCGGTCTCACGGAGTTCGGAGACCGAGTGGGAGCGCCGGGCGAAGAAGATCGGCGAGTACGTGAAGGCATGCACGTGCCGGCAGACCATGAAGCAGTGGGGGCGTGTCGAGCCGGAGGTGATGGTCCGCCATCCGCGCTCCTACAAGCACCAGCCCGATGAGCAGAGTCTGCGCCACGCCGTGCGCAGGGTCCACCGGGCCGCCGCCTGGCTGGAAGAGCAGGACAAGCAGAGAAGCAAGCAGCAGGCTGCGGCGGCGGAGGACACGGCAGAGGGGGAGAAGGAGAAGACCAAGAGGACGGAGGACGAGATCGAGGCCATGCTCTTCAACGGGCGCCTGGCATTCGCCTCGAACCTGAACACGACGGTCCACACCCTCCACCGTCATCTTCTGAGCTTGGCGGAGGAGCCCTCCGACACCGAGGACGCACCGGGCCAGGCACTGCGGCACACCCTCCTCCAGGACTTCGACGAGGAGGACGGCAACGAGGCGGACGACGAGCAGCCGGAGACGTCGGCCACGAGCGGCAAGCGCCGGGCGCCGGGAGGCGGGCAGAAGGGCGGCAAGCGCCGGAAGACGGACAGGGACCCGGCCGCTCCACGCCTGGGCTCGAGTATCGGACCCGATGAACAGAGCAGGCGGAATCGCCGGGCCCGGCGGAAGCTGGCCGAGGGCCTGATCCCGGCTCCGCGCGTACAGCCTCTCCCCGAACTGCCCCCGGAAGCCGACCTGTACAAGAGGGACAACGCCACCACGCGGGCGCTGAGGAACGTGCAGTGGGTCCGGAAGGTCGACATCTCCAACGAGCGGGCCAAGGACCCGGAGTACCGCGAGTACTTGTCAGGGCTGCTCACCAAGTCCGACGCGGATTTCGAGAAATACGCCTTCCTCCTGCACAACGGCGCCAACGACGAGGTGCTGCACGCCGAGCAGAAGCTGATGCTCTTCATCCAGAACGCCGGGGTGACCGGGGAAACCCCGCACGACCCTGTGCTCGTCCGCGGCCTGAAGCGGCCCTGCAAGGCATGCCTCGCCCTGCTCGACTACTTCCGCACCGAGCTGAAGGTCGATGTCCGCTACAACCCGAACGGCGGCCACTTCTTCCAGAACGCACTCGGGACCATCTCCCAGAACTTCCCGGAGGCCACCCAGAAGACGGCCGAGGACGGCGAGAAGAACTGGTTCGCCCACAACATGACCGACGGACGCCCGATGTACGCCTCCAGCATCTCCGGTTTCCGCCCCGGCCTCGAGGCCGAGAAGGGCAACGAGGGCGGCCTGCAGGAGCGACTGACACTGGAGGAGAACGAGGACAAGCGGAACTATCCGACCAACGCGCCCGTGGTGCCCACGCTCGACACCGCCTCGTCGAGCGATGACGAGGGCACCGCCTCGCTGCTCTCGGACCTGGAGCAGGCCACCACCAAGCTCTCCCTCACGGGCACCCCCAAGTCCCGCACCGCCCCGCCGGTCAACCGTGAGGCGCAGAAGGAACTGGCGGAGGCCATGTTCCGGAAGCAGGTGGAGCCCCGGCTGCTCGCGGCGATGACACCGGAGTTCCACGCGGAGTGGGTGGAACGGCCGTCCGAGAGCAAGGGCAGGGGCCAGTACAAGACCGGATTCCCCGAGGCTTTGCGCGAAGAGGTCGGCAAGCTGCTGAAGGAGGCAATCCTCAACAACCAGATCGCCCAATATCTCAAGATGTCTCCCGCAGCCCTGACCAATCAGCTCAAAACCAAGAAGCGCACACAGGCGGAGAACATCAATCGTCACCCGAAGGAGAAGGAAAAGCTGGAAAACGCCATGCCTGAGGGCTTCCACACCGAGTGGCAGCAGCACACGACTGACAAGACGTACATGGCCCTCGAGTTCTCCGCAAACCTCCGCCGGCAGGTGTACGACACCATCGCGAGTGACATCTCCTGGACATCGGTGGCCGAGTTCCTGCGGATGAAACCGGGCACTTTGAAAGCTCGCTACGACAAGATGAAGGTTGAATGGGGCGATCCGGCAGTGGACCGCGGCGAGGGCCCGGCCGGCGCCTGAGCCGGCCGGATGCGCGGGGCTACCGGGCCGGAGCGTCCCACGGGGGAGCCGGGAGGTACCTCCGGGAAGGCTGCCCCTGCCCGCGGTCCCCGCCGGGACGGTGGTCGGCCCGGTCCCCCCGTCGGATAGCCTGGACCGCCGCGTCCCGCATCCCGCCTCCTGGCCCTGACCTGGGGAGAGCCCGTATGTACCTGATGTTCGTCGGGGACTCGATGACCATCGGCAGCACGGGAGAGCACACCTGGCGCCACCGCATGTGGCAGCACCTCAACCGGAGTTTCGGCGGCCCGTACCGCATCGTCGGGCCGCGCACCGCGCTCTACGACCAGCAGGCCGGGGAGCCGGTCTCGCAGGACTACGCCGACCCGGACTTCCCCGAGCGGGCCCGCGCACACCTCGCCGGCTGGGGCGAAGGCTGGCTGCAGATGGCGCCGCTGATCCGGGAGGCGGTCGCCGCGCACCGGGCCGATGTGCTGCTGGTCTCCCTCGGCCTGATCGATCTCGGCTTCTACACCAACCCCGAGCAGACGGCCGGCAACGTGCGGCGCTTCATCGCGGAGGCGCGGGCGGCCAATCCGGCCGTACGGATGCTGATCATGCCCGTGCTGCCCAACGTGCGGACGGCGGACGACCCGGCGTTCGGTGCCGAGGTGCGGCGCTTCAACGTTCTCCTCGCCGAGGCGGTGGCCGAGCTCGACAGCCCCGGCTCCCCGATCGTCCTCGCCGAGCCGCCCGCCGACTGGGACCTGCACCGGGACACCTACGACGGCACCCACCCCAGCGCCCGCGGCGAGCACCGCATGGCGGCGGCCTTCGCGGACGCGCTGTACGAGGAGTGGGGGCTCGGCGCCCCGTACGAGGCGCGGCTCGCCGCCCGCTGAGCCCGGGCCCGCCCGGGCGCCGGGAACCCGGGCCGCGGCAGCCGAGTGCCGCCCTTGCTTCGAGCGCACTCCAAGGCGTTGGCTGGTGACCATGAAGTACACGCAGCTCGGACGCACCGGACTCAAGGTCAGCCGCCTGGTTCTCGGCACGATGAACTTCGGCCCCACCACCGACGAGGCCGAGAGCCACGCGATCATGGACGCCGCGCTCGACGCGGGCATCAACTTCTTCGACACCGCCAACGTCTACGGATGGGGCGAGAACAAGGGCCGCACCGAGGAGATCCTCGGCAGCTGGTTCGCCAAGGGCGGTGACCGCCGCGACAAGGTGGTCCTCGCCACGAAGGTCTACGGCAACATGGGCCTCGACGGCCCCGCGTGGCCGAACCACGACAAGCTCTCGGCCCTCAACATCCGCCGGGCCGTGGACGCCAGCCTCAAGCGGCTCGGCACCGACCACATCGACCTCTACCAGTTCCACCACATCGACCGGGACACCCCCTGGGACGAGATCTGGCAGGCGATGGACGTCCTCGTCCAGCAGGGCAAGATCCTCTACGTCGGGTCGAGCAACTTCGCGGGCTGGAACATCGCCCAGGCCAACGAGACCGCCGCGCGCCGCGGCCGCCCCGGGCTCGTCAGCGAGCAGTGCCTGTACAACCTCTGCGAGCGCCGCGCGGAGATGGAGGTCGTCCCGGCCGCCCAGGAGTACGGCCTCGGGGTCATCGCCTGGTCGCCGCTGCACGGCGGGCTGCTCGGCGGCGCGATCCGCAAGGAGCAGGAGGGCGGCAACCGCCGCGCCGCCTCCGGCCGGGCCGCCGACGCGCTGAAGGACCCGCGGCAGCGCGAACAGATCCAGCGGTACGAGGACCTGCTCGACCAGCACGGCCTGGAGCCGGGCGAGGTCGCGCTGGCCTGGCTGCTGACCCGTCCCGGCGTGACCGGCCCGATCGTCGGCCCGCGCACGGCGGACCAGCTGGCCTCGGGGGTGCGGGCCGCCGAACTGACGCTCTCCGACGAGGTGCTCACCGCGCTGGACGAGATCTTCCCGGGGCCGGGCCCGTCGCCGGAGGCGTTCGCCTGGTGACGGGGGCGGTTGGGCGGGACCGGTTGGGCTCGTTCGGCCGGTGACGGGGTGGCCGGCCCCGGCCCGGCCGGTGGCGGCCGTGCCCGCTCAGCGGAGGGCGGCCGCCACGGCGACGACGACAAGCATCAGCACCAGCGTGCCGCTGACGATCAGGGTTCGGGTCCTCGGGTCCATTTCACGAGGTTAGCCCCGGTCACGGCGCGCCCGGGATTCAGGGTGGGCGGCCGGGCCGGGGCGCGGTCCGGACTCCGGTGCCGGCCCGGGCTCCGGTGGCGGCCCGGACTCCGGACGGCCCAGCGGCCAGAGGGCCACCGTCTCGTAGTGCGGCTGAGCGCCCGGCATGCCGGGGGCGGGCGGATGGCTGCGGATCAGCGCCAGTTCGGAAACGGTCCAGGGGGTGCCGGCGAAGCCCGCCAGCGCCTCGACGTACGGACGCAGGTCCACGTCCCGGTCGCCGTGACGGCCGTGGCCATGACCATGGCCGCTGTGTTCGCCCTGGTCCCCGTGAACCCCAGGTCCGCCGGGTCCGCCCTGTCCGCCGCGGCCGCCGCGTCGGGCACGGGTGTTGTTGCGGGCCAGCGTCAGGTGCGGGGTGAAGCCCGGACGCTCGTCCTTCATCGGGATGCCCGCCCGGCGGCCTGCGGCAACGGCCGTGGCGGCAAGCCGTGCCATCGCCCGGACGTCCCCGGTGGCCCCGGCCCACAGTGCCCGGTGCCCGAAGCGGCCGCCACCGGCCAGGCTCAGTTCGTACGCGCTGTGCCGGTGCGCGGCGCGGGCGAGGCGCCGGTGCAGGTCGGGAAGCGGTTCCTCGGCCACCTCGCCGTAGAAGGCGAGCGTGAAGTGCCAGCCGTGCCGCCGGGTCCAGCGCAGGCGGTCGGCTCCCGGCAGTTCCCGGAGCCCGGACACGACCTCGGCAAGTTCACCGGCCACCGGCATCGGCGGGACCACGGCGGCGAAGAGTCTCATGGGATCAGTGTCGCCCGGGGAACCTCGGAACCGGGGAAACCGGGGAAACCGGGGAAGGAGCCGGGCCGGAGGCCTTGGGGAGCACGGGCGTGTGGGCGTCGTCATGCCGCCCACGGCGGCGAACACCGCCTCCTCTTCGACCTCATCGACCGGGCCTGCCCTCGGTAGGTCCGGTCGTTCAGGCGGCTCCGTCCCGACCCGCGCAGGCCCCGTCCAGGCGCCTCTGTCCTGACCCGCGATCGTTTCGGTCGTCGTACTAACCTCGTCCGGATGAAGAACCAGCCGACGGAGCACACCCCGAAGTCCCCCGATACCTCACGGACTTCGGACACCACGGAACCCGGGAAGGGCCCGGAGAGGGCCGAGCCGCCGAGGGCCCCGGCCGCGCCGGAGCCGTCGGCGCCGGAGCCGTCGGCGGTACCGGAAGCGGCGCCGGCCGTGAGCAGGCCCCCGCGGCTCTCCGAGGTCTCCGCGGGTGGGGAGAGCGTGCGGATCAGGGAGGGCGGCCCCGGGGACGTTCCGGCGGTCGTCGCCCTGCTCGACGGTGCGGTGGAGTGGCTGGTGGCCCGCGGCCGCACCGGCCAGTGGGGTACGGAGCCGTGGTCGGCCCGGCCGGAGGCGGTGGAGCGGGTCACGGAGATCGTCCGCTCGGGGGCGCCGTGGATGGCCGAGCTCGGCGGCAGGCCCGTGGGGGTGATCGTCCTCGCGCCGCACGGCTCGCCCGGCGTACCGCCGGCCGGGGAGCCGGAGGTGTTCATCCGCCTGCTGGTCACCGACCGCCGCTTCGCGGGCCGGGACATCGGAGGCGCGCTGCTGCGGCACGCGGTCGAGGAGACCCGGCGGCAGGGCCGGGGCCTGTTGCGCGTCGACTGCTACGCGGGCGGGGACGGCGCGCTGATCGAGTACTACACCCGGCACGGCTTCCACCCGGTCGAACGGTTCGCGGTCGGCGACTGGCCGGGGCAACTCCTGGCCCAGCGGGTGTGAACCGGCCCGAGGGTCCACTCCCCGCGGCATCCACCGTCCGGCCACCTCTGGCCGCCCCCCGGCCCGCGCCGGGCAGCGGCCGCCCCGGGCTCACATCATCGCGGCCAGTTGCTTCTTCCGCGGGGCGCGTTCGACGAAGGCCACCCGGGGCCGTCCCCGGCGCAGGTCGACCTTGAGCCGGAGCCCGCCGATCCGGGCCAGCATCAGCCCGACGGCGAGCGCCGCTCCGGCGGAGATCACGCCGCCCGCGAGGAAGCCCGTCCGCGCCCCGTGGGCGTCGGTGATCCAGCCGACCAGCGGGGCCCCGAGGGGCGTACCGCCCATGAAGACCATCATGTACAGGCTCATCACCCGGCCGCGCATGGCCGGGTCGGCCGCCAGCTGCACGGTGGAGTTGGCGGTGACGTTGATCGTCATGCCGAACATGCCGATCGGCACCAGCAGCAGCGCGAACATCCAGAAGACGGGCGCCGCGGCGGCGGTGATCTCCAGCAGGCCGAACAGCAGTCCGGCGCCGACCAGCAGCCGCAGCCGCGAGGTGCCGCGGCGGGCAGCGAGCAGGGCGCCGGCCAGCGATCCGGCGGCCATCAGGGTGTTGAGCAGGCCGTAGGTGCCCGCGTCGCCGTGGAAGACGTCGTCGACGAAGGCGGTCAGCCAGATCGCGAAGTTGAAGCCGAAGGTGCCGACGAAGCCGACGAGGACGATCGGCCAGAGCAGTTCGGGACGCCCGGCGACATGGCGCAGCCCGTCCCGGAGCTGGCCCTTGCCGCGCGGGGTGGGCGCGACCTCGTGCAGCTCCTCCCGGCGCATCAGCAGCAGCGCGGCCATGGGCGCGAGGAACGACAGTCCGTTGGCCAGGAAGGCCCAGCCGCTGCCGACGGCGCTGATCAGCACACCGGCGACGGCGGGGCCGACGAGCCGGGCGGACTGGAAGTTGGCCGAGTTGAGGCTGACGGCGTTGCGGAGGTCGCGCGGTCCGACCATCTCGGCGACGAAGGCCTGCCGGGCCGGGTTGTCGACGACGGTGGCCAGCCCCAGCAGCAGGGCCATGAGGTAGACGTGCCACACCTGGACGTGCCCGGTGAGGGTCAGGACGGCGAGGGCCAGGCCGGTGAGGCCCATGGCGCTCTGGGTCACCAGCAGCAGCCGCCGCTTGGGGAGCCGGTCGGCGATCACGCCGCCGTAGAGGCCGAACAGCAGCATGGGCAGGAACTGCAGGGCGGTGGTGATACCGACGGCCGCGGAGGAGCCGGTCAAGGTGAGGACCAGCCAGTCCTGGGCGATGCGCTGCATCCAGGTGCCGGTGTTGGACACCATCTGGCCGCCGGCGAAGAGCCGGTAGTTGCGGATGCGCAGCGAGCTGAACATGCCTCGGCGGTCGGGGTCGGGGTTGTCGGCGGCCCCGGCGGGGTCGGGGGTGCGGGTGGGGTCGGGGTCGGGAACGGGTGCGGAGTGTGCTCCGGGTCCCGTACTCAAACTGCGTCGCCTCCTCGGCGTTCTTCGGCGTCCTCAGCGCTTCTCGGCGTTCTCGGTGCCCCTCGGCGTTCTCGGCCTTCGGTGTCCTGCCGCGTCCTGCCGCGTTCTGCCGCGTTCCGCCGCGTTCTGCGGCGCTCTGCGGCGGCCTCCGTCCGCGCCGGACCCGGCGGCCCCCGACGGTCGCCCGCGACGAGACCGAGGCCCGCGAGAACCCGTCCGTCCTAGCTCTCGGCGAGCTTCTCCAGGACGGGCGCGGCCGCGCGGAGGGTGGCCCATTCCTCGTCGGTCAGGCCCTCGCAGAGCTCCGCCAGCCAGACGTTGCGCTTGCGGCGGCTCTCCTCCAGCATCGACTCGGCCCGTTCGGTCCGGGTGACCACCTTCTGGCGGCGGTCGTCCCGGTGGGGCTCCAGCCGGACGAGTCCCTTGGCTTCGAGCAGGGCCACGATGCGGGTCATCGACGGCGGCTGCACATGCTCCTTGCGGGCCAGCTCGCCGGGGGTGGCGCTGCCGCAGCGGGCGAGGGTGCCGAGAACGGACATCTCCGTGGGGCTGAGCGACTCATCGACCCGCTGGTGCTTGAGTCTGCGCGAGAGGCGCATCACGGCGGAGCGCAGGGAGTTCACGGCGACCGCGTCGTCGCCGAGGGACAGATCCGACATGTTTGTTAGCGTAACTCATTACTCTAGCTAAATACGGCCGGGGTGAGGAAGCCAACAGATGTACCGCCGTCCGGGTGACGTCCCTGCTCAGCGCCGCGCCGGGGCCCGCGTCCGGCCGCCGCCCCGCCCGTCGCCCCGGGAACGCCGCAGCGCCCGGAACTCGTGGTTCCGGGCGCTGTGTGAGGCCGGATGCCGGGCCGGCCGGCGGTGGATGGCGCCGGCCGGCGGAGGGCGGTCCGGCCCGGTCGGCCGGGGTGTCAGCCGATGCCGAGGGCCTGCTCGATGGGGCTGAGCAGGAAGTAGACGAGGAAGCAGAGACCGACGACGTTGAGCAGCCACGGCACGGTGCGGAGCTTGCCGGTGGCCGCCCGCAGCACGATGAACGCCAGCACGCCGAGGCCGATGCCGTTGGTGATGCTGTAGGTGAACGGCATCGCGATCATCGTCAGGAAGGCCGGGGCCGCGATGGTCGGGTCGTCCCATTCGATCCCGCGGATGTTGGCCATCATGATGAGGAAGCCGACCACGACCAGCGCCGGGGTGGCCGCCTGGGACGGCACGATCAGCGCGAGCGGGGTGAAGACCAGGGCGAGCAGGAACAGGCCGCCGGTCACGATGTTGGCGAGCCCCGTGCGCGCCCCCTCGCCGACACCCGCGGTGGACTCCACGAAGCAGGTGTTGGCCGAGGCGGAGCCGAAGCCGCCCGCCGCGACGGCGGCGCCGTCCACCATCAGGATCCGGCCCATGCCCGGGACCTGACCGTCCTCACTGGTGAGCTTCGCCTCCTCGGAGACGCCGATGATGGTGCCCATCGCGTCGAAGAAGCCGGACAGCAGCACGGTGAAGACGAAGAGCGAGCCGGTGAGGATGCCCACCTCGGAGAAGCCGCCGAACAGACTCACCTGGCCGATCAGGCCGAAGTCCGGGGTGCTCACGATGGAGTCGGGCAGCTCGGGCGTGGTCAGGCCCCAGGCGCCCTTCGGTATGTCGGCGACCGCGTTGATGATCAGGGCGAGCACCGTCATCGCGGCGATGCTCAGCAGGATCGCGCCCTTGGTGCGGCGGATCACCAGGATGAACGTCAGCGCCAGGCCGAGCACGAAGACCAGCACCGGCCAGCCCTCCAGCCGGCCCCCGACGCCGAGGCCGAGCGGCACGGTGGTGTGGGCCTCGTCCGGGTTGCGGGTGACGAACCCGGCGTCGACCAGGCCGATGAGGGTGATGAAGAGGCCGATGCCGATCGCGATCGACCGGCGCAGACCGCTCGGGATCGCGTCCAGGACCCGCTGCCGCAGACCGGAGGCGACGAGCACCATCAGCACGAGGCCCGCGAGGACCACCATGCCCATCGCGTCCGGCCAGCTCATCACGGGTGCGAGCTGGAGGGAGACGACCGCGTTGATGCCCAGGCCGGCGGCGAGGGCGATCGGGACGTTGCCGATGAGGCCCATCAGGATCGTGGTCAGACCGGCGATCAGCGCGGTGGCGGTGACGAGCTGCCCCGCGTCCAGCTGATGACCGAACTTGTCCGTACCGGAGCCGAGGATGATCGGGTTCAGTACGACGATGTAGGCCATGGCGAAGAAGGTCGCCAGGCCGCCCCGGATCTCGCGGGAGACACCGGTCCCGCGCTCGGAGAGCTTGAAGAAGCGGTCGAATCCGCTCACGGGTCGCGAGGGCGGCTTTTCGTCGACCGGGGTGGTGGCCGGGGATGGCATGACAGGACCTCAGGGGGAGGACGGGGTCCGCGGCGGCGTGGTCGGCCGGCCGGACAGGACCGTTGGCGGAGCGGGACGGGCGTATCAGGGCGGGACGGGACGTACCGGCGTCGACAAGCGTGGACGGGCGGACCGCGGGGCGGACCCACCGGCCCCCTCCTCAACCGCCCGGCCGGGTTGGACGAAGCTACGAAAGAAACAAGTCAACTCCGGACCGATTCAGTATGAATACATAAGCTTCGGATAGCCAATCTTCGCGCGTAGAACGCCCTGCGGTATCCGTCACGGGGCGGCCGCGGGCAGCCGCTTAGACTGACCGTCGCCGCAGCCGGCGCAGAGCAGGAAGCCGCAGCCGTCAGGAACAGGAACGGGGAACGATGGGCAAGTGGACTCCCACCCGGGAGGCACCGGAGCCGCTGGAGGGGAACGTCGTCGCCGTCGTGACCGGCGGCACCCTCCTGTGGTTCGTGATGTTCCTGGTCCAGCTCCCCTTCTACGGCTGGTTCGAGAGCCGGGGGCTGCTGTGGTGGCTGTGGACCTGCCTCGCCGGGGCCGGGCTCGGGCTCATCGGCATCCGTTACGTACGCCGCCGCGAGGCCGCCATCCGGCGCGCGGCGGAGGAGAACCCCGCCACCGCGGACCGGCCCGGCGGCACCGGCGGCCCCGGCCGGACCGGCCCGGACGCGGAGCCGGGCACCGGCTGACCCGGCCCCTACGGGCCCCGCCTCGCCGAACCACCGTAAAGGGGACGGAAACCCCCGGAGCCCGCCCGCGCCCCGGGATCTCCCCCGATTCCGCCGCCCCGGCGGCGCGGGAGCCGTTCGTCCCCGTACCGTCTTCCGCATGACGCATCGCTCCCCCACCGACATCGGAGAGCCGGAGCCGGGGAACGCCGCCCCCGCCGCGCCGGTTCCGGCCGGCGGAACCGCCCCCGGGGCCGGGGCCGCCACCGGGGCTCCCAACGGGGCCGCCACCGAGGCTGTCACCGCGGCCCGGACCACGACCGTGACCGGTACGGTGCCCGCGCCCGCGCCGGTGGCCGCGCCCCAGCCCGCGTCCGCACCCGCGGCCGGAACCACGGCAGCCACCGCCGCCACCACCACCGCCGCCCCCGCCCGGCTTCCCGGGCTGACCGGCGCCGAGGTGGCGGCGCGGATCGCGGCGGGCGAGGTCAACGACGTTCCCGTACGGTCCTCGCGTTCGACGGCCGACATCGTCCGGGCCAACGTCTTCACCCGCTTCAACGCGATCATCGGCGTGCTCTTCCTGATCATCCTGATCGTCGGCCCGATCCAGGACGGCCTGTTCGGCTTCGTCATCATCGCCAACACCGCCATCGGCATCATCCAGGAGCTGCGCGCCAAGAAGACCCTGGACAACCTGGCCGTGATCAGCGAGGCCCGGCCGGTCGTCCGGCGCGACGGCCACTCCGCCGAGGTGCGGACGGGCGACATCGTCCTCGGCGATCTCGTCGAGCTCGGTCCCGGCGACAAGTGCCCCGTCGACGGCGAGGTGGCCGAGGCGGAGGGGCTGGAGATCGACGAGTCGCTGCTCACCGGCGAGGCCGACCCCGTCCTCAAGCGCCCCGGCGACCAGGTGATGTCGGGCAGCTTCGTCGTCGCCGGCACCGGCGCCTTCACCGCCACCAAGGTCGGCCGGGAGGCGTACGCGGCCCAACTGGCCGAGGAGGCCTCGCGGTTCACCCTCGTCCACTCCGAACTGCGGAGCGGCATCAGCCAGATCCTCAAATACATCACGTACATGCTGGTCCCGGCGGCGATCGGGCTCGTCGTCAGCCAGCTCTTCGTGCAGGACCACGACTGGCGGGAGGCGGTCCGCCGCATGGTCGGCGGCATCGTGCCGATGGTTCCCGAGGGCCTGGTGCTGCTGACCTCGGTGGCCTTCGCGATCGGCGTGATCCGGCTGGGCCGCAAGCAGTGCCTGGTGCAGGAGCTGCCGGCGATCGAGGGGCTGGCCCGGGTGGACGTCGTCTGCCTGGACAAGACCGGCACCCTCACCGAGGGCGGCATGGACGTCACCGGCATCCGCGTCCTCGACGGCAGCGGCGAGGAGCGGGTGCGGCACGTCCTCGGCACGCTCGGCGCCTGCGACCCGCGGCCCAACGCCAGCCTGCGGGCCGTCGTCCGGCACTGCCCCGCCCCGGACGGCTGGCGGCACACCGAGACGCTGCCGTTCTCCTCCGCGCGCAAGTACTGCGGCGCGTCGCTCACGGACGCCGACGGGGCCACCGCCACCTGGCTGCTGGGCGCGCCGGACGTGCTGCTGCCCGCCGGCGATCCGGCGCTCGCCTCGGTGGACGAACTCAACGCGCAGGGGCTGCGCGTGCTGCTGCTCGCCCGCACCGGGCAGCCGCTGCTCGACCCGGCGGCGGGCCGCGACGCGCGTCCCGTCGCCCTCGTCGTCCTCGAACAGCGGCTGCGCCCCGACGCCGGGGACACCCTGGCCTACTTCGCCGAGCAGGACGTCGCCGCCAAGGTGATCTCCGGCGACAACGCCGTGTCGGTCGGCGCGGTCGCGGGCAAGCTGGGCCTCCCCGGCGCGGAGAGCCCCGTCGACGCCCGCCGGCTGCCGGAGGACCGGGAGGAGATGGCGGAGGTGCTGGAGGGCGGCGCGGTCTTCGGCCGGGTCACGCCGCAGCAGAAGCGGGACATGGTGGGCGCGCTGCAGTCCCGCGGCCACACCGTTGCGATGACGGGTGACGGCGTGAACGACGTCCTGGCGTTGAAGGACGCCGACATCGGCGTCTCCATGGGCTCCGGCTCGGAGGCCACCCGGGCCGTCGCCCAGATCGTCCTGCTCAACAACAGCTTCGCCACCCTGCCGTCGGTCGTCGCCGAGGGGCGGCGGGTGATCGGCAACATCACGCGGGTCGCGACGCTCTTCCTGACGAAGACGGTCTACTCGGTGCTGCTGGCGATCCTGGTGGTCTCCTCCCAGGTGCCGTATCCGTTCCTGCCGCGGCATCTGACGCTGATCTCGTCGCTCACCATCGGCATCCCGGCCTTCTTCCTGGCCCTCGCTCCCAACCGGGAGCGGGCGCAGCCGCACTTCGTGCGCCGGGTGATGCGGTACGCCGTCCCGGCGGGCCTGATCGCGGGCACCGCGACCTTCACCTCGTATCTGCTGGCCCGGCACCACTACACGGGGCCGGAGGCGCTGGCCGCCGAGACGAGCGCGGCGACGCTGACGCTGTT
This sequence comes from Streptomyces albus subsp. albus, assembly GCF_000719865.1. Classification (GTDB taxonomy): domain Bacteria; phylum Actinomycetota; class Actinomycetes; order Streptomycetales; family Streptomycetaceae; genus Streptomyces; species Streptomyces albus_E. The sequence continues at coordinate 192,069 of NZ_JOID01000018.1, read as the reverse complement.
CCTGATCGCGATGTCGGTGCTGGCGATCGTGGCCCGCCCCTACACGTGGTGGCGGATCGGGCTGGTCGCCACCATGGCGTCCGCCTTCCTGGTCGTCATCGTCACGCCGCTGCTGCAGGACTTCTTCGCGCTGCGGCTGGTGGGGACGGTCATGCCGTGGACGGCGGTGGGCATCGCGGCGGGGGCGGCGGTGCTGATGGAGCTGAGCTGGCGCTGGGTCGGCCGGCGCTTCCCGGCCTGAGCGCTTGCGCCCCGGTGGGCGGTGGACGGTGGGCGCGGTGAGCCGGCGGGGCGGCGGGGCGGGGCTGGGCGGGGCTGGGCGGGCGGTTCAGCTCGGCCCCGTCCGGTCGGGCCGGGGCAGATCCGGAGGCGGCAGGTCGGTGAAGCCGGGTCGGGTCAGGCCGGGCCAGGTCAGTTGGTCAGGCCGGGCCAGGCCGGGCCAGGCCGGGCCAGGTCCAGTTCGCCGACGATCTGGTGGCCGCTCGTCTCACCCGTCCGCCGGAAGCCGAGCTTCCGGTAGAACGCCTCGGGGCTGCCCTCGCCGGGTGTCCAGGTGACCGTCACCCGGCTCCCGCCGCGCCTGCGGATCTCCTCGCACACGGACTCCACCGCGAAACGGCCGTATCCGCGCCCCTGTTCGGCGGCGTCGACAGCCAGCCGCCACAGTCCCGAGCGGGGCCGGTCGCCGGGGTCCTCCGGGTGGAGGCGGACGTCGAAGAAGGCCATCACGAACCCCACCAGCCGGTCCCCGTCACAGACCAGCCGGGGCCAGGCGATGTCCGGTTGTGCGTAGGCCTCGGCCAGTGAGCGGGCGACCGGGGCGACGAAACGCTCCTGGTCCGGGCGGACCGCCAGGCGGCACGCGGCCAGAACGTTGTCGGCTGTGACCTTCTCCAGGCGGAGGGGAGACGCAGTCATGCCGCGCACCGTACCGGCGCCGCCCGGGTGGCCGTCCACCCCGTACCGGCGTCCGGCGCGGACTGGACACCGGGCACGGCTCGGGCGGCGGGCACGGCTCGGGCATGAGCATCGCGCACGGCTCGGACGCCGGTCCCGGGCGCGGACTGGCGTACCGCCGCTGGTCCTCCGCCGAGCCCGGTCACCCCGGTCACCCCGGTCGCGCCGGTCACCCCGCTGCTCGGAGGGCCCGAGCTCCGCGCGCCGTCCGGACTCCGCCGCGCGCCCGTGCTCCTGGCTCCGGCACCGGCACCGGCACCGGCTCAGTCGAACCAGCGGTCCCGGGCCAGTTCCTCCGTGCGGGACAGGTCCTCCAGCAGGGCCGCGACCTCGAAGCGGCGGGGCCACTGGCCCGCCGCCCAGGCCAGGCCCGCGGCCACGCCCTCCACGGTCGCGGCGTGCACCACGCCGTCGGGGGTGCGGCGCCAGTCGACCTCCACCAGCGGGGCCGCGGACCCCGCCGCGTCCTTCCCGCCGGAGCCGCTCCCGCCGGAGCCGCTCCCGTCCGCGCCGTCCGCTCCGGCGCGGACGAACAGCTCCTCGTACTCGGTGTAGGCCTCGGGGGTGCCGGGGCCCAGCAGGACGCGGACCGCCTCCGGGACCTCGCGGACCTCGCCCGCGTCCGGGTCCGCGACCGGGGCCGGGTACGCCTCGCTCAGCCGCCGCACCTGGAGCAGCTCCGCCAGGTCCGCCGCCCGCGCCGGGCTCACCGGGACCAGCGGGCGGTCCCCGGCCAGCGGCAGCAGATCGGGGGCGTCGGCGATCAGGGCGTCGGCGGCGTCCACGACCCGTACGTCGCCCGCCGCGCCGACGACCGCCCGGAGTTCGTCGGGCAGGGTCACCTGTTCGGGGTCGAGGACGGCCAGGGCGTTGTAGAGGCCGTGCAACTGGCGTGGGCGGACGGGGCGTTCGGGGTCGGCCAGCCGGTTCAGCAGTTCGGCGGCGCCGCCGGGCTCGTCCAGGAGCGCGGCCACGGAGGTCCGCACGCCCAGGGCGCGCAGCACCTGCTCGTCCTCGAAGCCCGTCGCGTCGGCGGCCTCGTAGAGCCCCGCCAGCAGCGGGTCGCCGCCGGCCGCGCGCAGGCCCGCGGGACGGCGGCCGTCGAGCACCGGGTGCCCGCGCAGCCACCAGGCGGTGTACGGGCGGACGGTCTCGGTGGTGCCGTCCGGGAGCAGGACGCGCACGGGCTGGGTCAGGGCGTCGCGCAGCGGCGGCCGGGCGAGCAGCGCGAGGGCCCGGGGCCAGGCGTCGTCGTCGACGAGGTCCAGGTCGCGGACGGCCGTGATCTCGGTGGCGACGGGCGGCACGGGGCTGTCGGGGAGCTGGTCGAGGACGTCCTCGCACCAGACGTCGACGGAGTCCAGGAGCCCGGTGTCGTCGGGCTCGGCGTAGTCGCTGTCGCGCGGTTCGAACTCGTCCGGGTCGAGGACGACGTCGGTGGCGCGGACGAGGGCGAAGGTGGACTGCACGCCGACCGCCGCGAGGGTCTCGGGGCCCCAGCGCCCGGCGAGGCCGGCGTCGCAGGCGGCGAGTTCGCCCTCGCGGATGACCTGCTCGAAGTCGCTTCCCGGGAAGACCAGTTCACCGGCCGGGGCGAGTTCGCCGTCCTCGTCGGGGAGGGCGAGGGCGCCGAGCCAGGGCTCGTCGTCCGGTGCCAGGCCGGCGTCGCGGACGAGGCCGAGCACGGCCTCCGCCAGCTCGTCGGCGTCGAGGGTGTCCTCGTCCCAGACGTCCTCGCTGTCGAGGGACGCGGCGACGGCCGCCCGCACCTGCGGGGTCGTCAGGACGGCGCGGGGCGAGGCGGGGAGAGCGCCCAGCTTCTCCAGCAGCGGGTGGGCGGCGTCGGGGTGGGCGACCTTCAGGCCGAGACGGGCGAGGGTGGCGGCGCTGGGGGCGGCGGCCTCGCCGGGCTGCTGCCCGGCCGTCGCGGTGGCGCCGTCCTCGGTGGTGCCGTCCGTGCCGGTCCTGTCCGCGCCGGTCTCCGCCGGGCGGTGCTCCTCGCCCGGGAGGGGCAGCAGGACCTGGCGGGGTCCGATGGTGGTCCGGCCGTCGGCGAGCGGTACCGGGAGGCCGCTGAGCCGCTCCGGGTCGGTGCCGGCCAGGCTGTCGTAGAGCCGCCGCCACCAGGACGGCGGGCGCTCCACGCCCGCGAGCCGGTCGACGGCCTCGCCGAGCGGCACCCGCACCACGCCCAGGCCGCGCAGCTCGGGACGGCGTTCCAGGCCGGCGGGCAGCAGGCCGGGGAACAGCTCGGCGAGCACCTTGACGGTCCCGGCCCCGGCGCCCTCGACGATCTCGGCGTCGACGGGGCGCAGCCGTACGGGGCGCGGGCCTCCGGGCGTGGCGGCGCCGGACGTGGCGGGACCGGGCATGGCGGCCCGCACTTCCCCGCCCGTGCCCGTGCCCGCGCCCGTTCCCGCGCCGGTCCCGGTGCCCGCGCCCGCGGCGGCCTCGCGGCCGTCGAAGCCGGGGAGCGTCTCCCACTCCCGGTCCGCGGCGGCTTCGTCGTCCTCCTCGGGCGCCGTGCCCGCGCCCGCCAGGAACGGCACCCTCGGCAGCAGCCGCAGCACCTCGGCGCGCAGCCGCCCGTCCAGCCCGCCCTTGCCGAGCGGGCCGGGCACCAGGTCGATCGTCCCGGTGGCGAGCGGCTGCCAGTCGCGGAGCAGCGCCGCGTACGTCTCGGCGGCGCGGGCCGTCAGGAAGTCGGTGAGCGGGCCGGGCGCGGTGTGCCGGCGGGTGGGCTCCAGCGGGAAGGAGCCGATGAGCAGCGCGGGCAGGCCGAGGGGTTCCTCGGTGGGGGTCGGCGCGTGCACGACGGACGCCGTGGCGGGCCGGGCCGGGGCGCCCTCGGCGTCGACGGGGACGGCCCAGGTGACCGACCAGACGGGCCGCAGCCGCTCCTCGACCGGGCGGTCGGCGAGCAGTGCGGGCTCCAGCCGGCCGCCGGAGGCGGCGGTGCGCCAGCGCGTGGTGCCGCGCGCGCTGTCCTCGACGACGGTGTACGGGCCGTCCTGGCCGCGGGTCAGCGTCCGGACGTCCTCCTCGGGGATCTCGACGACGATCTCGTCGAGGCCGGGCAGCGTCAGCAGCAGCGCGTCGTCGACGGCGGCGAGGAGGCGCTCCGCGAGGTCCTCGGCTGCGCCGTCGCGCAGGGGCAGCACGACGGCCGTGTCGTAGCCGAGCGGCGGGGAGCCCTCGGCGGGCAGCGGCAGGCGCAGCAGCGGTACGTGGCCGTCGCGCCGGCGCAGCTCGTCGGCCAGGCCGGGGTTCGTGCCGGCCGCCTCGGCCGCCAGGTCGCGCGCCTCGGCGAGGGACCACCGGACGCTGCCGCTGCGGCTGATCACGGCGGGCTCGTCGCTCACGGCCAGGACGGCGGCGAAGCCGACGCCGAAGCGCCCGACGGACGGGGTGCCGTCGCCCTCCTGCCACTCGTCGCGCTTGGCGGAGGCGCGCAGCGTGGCCAGCGACTCGACACCGGCGGCGTCGAGCGGCGCCCCGGTGTTGGCGGCGGCCAGGACGGCGGGGCTGTCGCCCTCGGCGGCGTGCAGGGTGAGCCGGAGGCGGCCGGGGACGCCGGTGCGGGCGGCGGCGTCGGCCGCGTTCTGGGCGAGTTCGACGACGAGCCGGTCGCGGTAGCCGCCGAGTGCCAGGTCCTCCTCGGCGTTGGCGTCCTCGCGGAATCGCGCGGGCGAGGCGGCCCACGCGTCGAGCACACCGCGCCGCAGCCGCGCCGTCCCGTACGGGTCCTGCCCGCCGGTCGCCGCTCGCACCATCGCCGTGCCGCTCACGTGTCGCTCCTTCTCCCGGGTGCCGTCGCGCGTCCGCGTTCGTCCGTGCGCCTGTCCGTGCGCCGGCGCTGCGTCCGCCCGTCCGGTGCAGTGGCTGCCAGCGCTGAACGTACCGCCTCCGGCCCGCCGGCGGCTCCGCAGCCCCCTCCGGCGGACGGGCGGGGGCGCACCAGCGGGGGCGCACCGGCAGGTCACGGGAGACGCGGGCGGACGGGGCGCCGGGACGAGGGCCGGGCAGGGCCGGCCGGACCTCGCCCGGGCCGGAGTCCGGAGTTGGTGACAGACGGGCCGACGAGCCGCCAGAGGTCCGGACCCTCGCGGCCATGACGGGATTTCCGGCTCCCGGGCCCGAACTCGGTGGAAGACCGGATACGAGCCCCGGACGGGTGGCACGGGCCCGGCCGGAAACGGAGGGCGTCCCGCCGGGTGGGCAGGGCTCGGAACACCGGAATCCACAGGTGGCGGCGGTGGGCGGGGCGCCCCGGCAACCGGCACCCGAACGGCTCTCCACCGGACAGCCCTTCGGTGACCTTGGCCAGCTTGCCCACATCGACCGCCTCCCGCCCCGCGAACGGGCGGCCCCGCCGAGCGCCCGGGCGCACCCGCACAGGTCCTCCGGGTACGGCACGGGCAGCCGACCGCCGCGGACGCCCCTGCCGGGCCCGTGCCCGGCCCTCGCCCCGGACGGGTCGGCGCACCCTTGCCCGACGGCTCCGGCGACGCCCGGGGCCCGTGACCCCGGGGGGCTCCCCGGAGTCGCGTCCCGCGTCAGGAGCCGCCGGGCTCCCCGGGGACCGTGTTCTCCGCCGGGCCGGTGTCTCCCGCCTGGCCCGCGTCCTCCGCCGAGCCGTCGGGCCGGCCGGGCCGCAGCGGCATCGGGTCCACCCTGGTCTCGTCGATCACGGGCGGTGCCGGGCGCGGCGGCTTCGGCATGACGGCTGCCTCGGAGTGGCCCCCGCAGCCGTACGTCAGGGAGACGACATGGCCGTCCGCCGGGCTGAACTCGTTGGCGCACACGCCGAAGGCCTGCCGGAGCGAACCGGTCAGCGGTACGAGGAAGCCGCAGGTCATGCAGGCGGCGGGGGCCGCCTGGGCCATGGCGCTCCGCGCCCCGTACGACTCGTCCCAGCGGTCGGCGGCGGTGTGCAGCCCGTAGCGGGAGAGCACGCGGGCGCGGCCCATGCCGAGCTCCGTGGCGACGGCCGCGATCGTGCCGGAGGCGCGGGCGGGGGACGGACGGCCGGCCGGCGGGCCCGCGGTGACTTCGGCGTCCTCGGCCGCGACGCGCTCCTCCATCTCCTCGGAGAGGGGGGAGTCGGGCGGCGGGGCGTCCTCGCCGGTGTAGCCGGGTTCGAGGCGGAGGTCGTCGGCCTCGGTGGGGAGCAGATCGCCGGGGCCGAGGTCGCCGGGGCGGAGCCGTTCGCTCCAGGGCACCCACTCGGGCGCCAGCAGGGCGTCGTCGCCGGGGAGCAGGACCGTCTCGTCGAGCGTGACGTTCTTGGCACGCGCGGCGCGGGCGACGGTGACCGCCCAGCGCCAGCCGCGGTACGCGGGCTCCAGGCAGGCGAAGTAGTGGGTCACGACCCGGTCGCCGTCCGCCACCGCCCCCAAGTGCTCGCCGACGGCCGCCTCACCCGCGGCCGCCACCGCCTCGGCGCGGGCCATGTCGACCGCCTCGGCGCACAGACGGTCCGGGGTCCGGCTTCGCATCGTCGCAGCACTCACAATGAATCGATTCTCTCCTACGCCGTCTCACGGGTGCGCCGGCCGACCGTGCCGAAACGGCGGGCTGGGGAGGCGCGGGCGGAGCGGACCGTGGGGCCGCGTCGACGTCCGCGCCCGACCGGGCCCGGGCGCACCTCCTGCGAACCATTCTGCGGGATCGTGGACAGGCACGCGGCCGGGAACAACAGCCGGTGGCGCATTATGTGCACGCTACCCCCATGACCGGGCCCCGGCCCACCCTGCCCTCGTCTTCGGCCCGGCCCGGGGGGCGGCTTGGGGGCGGCTTGGGGGCGCCGCCCCGGCTCGTCGCCCGGTTCGCCGGCCGTGCTCCGGCCGGTTCGCCGCCTGATTCGTCGCCCGGTTCGCCGCCCGGTTCGCTGCCCGGTTCGCTGCCCGGTTCGCTGCCTGATTCGCCGCCCGGTTCGCCGCCCGATTCGCCGCTCGGTTCGCCGCCTGATTCGTCGCCCGGTTCGCCGCCTGATTCGTCGCCCGGTTCGCCGCTCGGTTCGCTGCCGGCTCAGCCCCGTCCGGCACGGCCCCGCCCCGAGCCGCTCCCGGCTCCGCTCCGATACCTCCGCTCTGCCTTCCCGGCGCGGACACGGGGCACGGGCACGCCGCGGGCTCCAGGACGCGGGCACGGGCGCCGGCTCCGCCTCGTTCCGCCGGAGCGTCCCTCGCCGGCACTTCGTCTCCCCCTCCGCCGTCCGGTTTCGCGGCGCGGTCCCGCACTCCCCGCTCACCGGGGCAGGGGCGCTGCTCGTCCCGGCCGGGCGGCGGTGCGTTCCGGGCCGGCGCTTCCCCTCCTCCTCTCCGCCGTCCGGTGGCAGAGCCGGGACGCGTCGAACGAAAAGGCCATGCGGTGACGGAGTTGGGGCAGGATGGCGGAGTGGCAACCGACCGGCCGTGCGATGCGACGGGCCCGCTCCCCAGCCGAGCGGGCCGGAGGCCGCCATGTCCCGGCTGAAGGGCTTCGTCTCGGGGCTCGGCCGCTTCGGCCGCGCGCTGCGCTTCCCGTTCGCGGCGAGCGGCCGGCACATCCGGCGCGCGACGCACGCACAGGGCGCGGGTGAGTCCGGCCTCGGCAAACTGATCGAGTTGCATGCCGTCAACTCGGCCGGCGACATGCTGATCACCATCGCACTGGCCTCCACGGTCTTCTTCTCCGTCCCGACGGACGAGGCCCGCGGCCGGGTGGCGCTGTATCTGGCGATCACCATGGCGCCGTTCACGCTGCTCGCCCCGGTCATCGGCCCGATCCTGGACCGGCTGCCGCACGGGCGGCGCGCGGCGATGGCGGCCGCCATGCTGTTCCGGGCGCTGCTGGCCCTGGCCCTGTCGGGCGCGGTGGCCACGGGCGGCCTGGAGCTGTACCCGGCGGCGCTCGGGGTGCTGGTGGCCTCGAAGGCGTACGGGGTGGTGCGTTCGGCCGTCGTACCAAGGCTCCTGCCGTCACAGATTTCCCTGGTGAAGGCGAACTCCCGGGTGACGCTGGCCGGTCTGCTGGCCACGGGCATCGCGGCGCCCGTCGGGGCGGGACTGCAGGTCGTCGGGCTCGCCTGGCCGCTCTACGGGGCGTTCGCGGTCTTCATCGTCGGCACCTTCCTGTCCTTCTCGCTGCCGCCCAAGGTGGACTCGGCGAAGGGCGAGACGGCGGCCCAGTTCTTCGACCACGGCAGCCCGCACGGCTGGGCGACCGGGGCGCCGGCCCGGGCGCTGGAAGCGGCCCCGGGCGCGGCCTCGGCTCCGGGCGCGGGCGCGGCCTCGGCTCCGGCTTCGAACGCGGCGGGTGCGGAAGCCGGGGGGCCGCCGGCCGCCCGGGGCCCCTCGGCCGAGCCCCGGAGCGCGGGCATCCCCGGCGCGGGCATCCCCGAGGCAGTCGGTACGCAGGCGCCGGGCACCGCACAGCACACCCCGCCCCCCGCACCCACCGCACCTCCCGCGCCCCCCGCCCCGCCGGGCGCCGCGCCAGGAGCCGGCTCCGGCTCCGGCCCGAGCGGCCAGGGCAAGCGGCCCGGGCTGCGCTCCGTCGGCCCGTCCGTGCTGCACGGTCTCCAGGCCAACACCGCGCTCCGCGCGCTCTCCGGTTTCCTGATCTTCTTCCTTGCCTTCCTGCTCCGCGAGGAGCCCCTGAACGGGCAGAGCGCCGCCGTCTCCCTCGGGATCGTCGGCGTCGCCGCCGGGACGGGCAACGCCCTCGGCACCGCCATCGGCGCCTGGCTGAAGGACCGCGGCCCGGAAGTGATCATCGCCACGGTGCTGGCCCTCGCCCTCGTCGTGACGATCATGGCCGCCGTGCTGTTCGGCGCCGTGGCCCTCGCCGTCGTCGCCGCGGTGGCCGGGCTGTCGCAGGCGCTGGCCAAGCTCTCCCTGGACGCGATGATCCAGCGGGACGTCCCGGAGCGCGGGCGGACTTCCGCCTTCGCCCGGTCGGAGACGCTGCTCCAGATGTCCTGGGTGGTGGGCGGAGCGATCGGCATCGCCCTCCCGCTCCACGGCATCCTCGGCATGGCGGTGGCGGCGGTATTGGTGACCCTGGGCGCGGTCACGACCGTACGGGGGCTGCTGACCGCCGCGCGGCGTGGCACGCCGCACCCCCGCGTGGCGTGAGCAGGGCGGAACGATAGCCTTCGGGCATGACCGTTGCCACGCGGCCGAGCCGCAATCCGATGCAGTCACGGGGACGCGGGCTTCGCACCGCCGGCGCCCTCGCAGCCGTGTCCCTCGGGCTCGCCGCCCTGGTCGCCTGTGAGAAGCCGACGCCGATGGCGACGGTCACCGCGGGCTCGGACTCGGTGTCCAGTGAGGCCTCCTGCTACAACGACGGCAAGAAGCTCGCCCAGAAGCAGCTCAACGACTGCCTGAACAAGGGCGGCGAGGAGCTGGCCGTCGGCGACGCCGAGCGGGTCCGCATCGGCGTCGACCCGGAGATCGCCGAGTCCGGCTGGGCCATGGTCGTCAACGGCCAGGGCGTCATGCCCGAGGCTTCGGAGGACACGTACCGCTCCTTCGACCACGACGAGATCTTCGCGCCGCGCCAGGGTCAGTCGGGCGGCGCCGAGGTGCCGAAGACGGCGAAGGTGACGATCGTCGAGGTCGACAAGAAGGGCGAGGCGCGGGGCACCTGGTCCTTCACCCTGAAGCGGGAGTCCTGACGGACCGCCGCTCTCCTCATCGGAGCCCCATGGACCGCCGCCCCCGGGAGTGCCCGGCGGGCGGCGGTCCGCGCGCGTTCCGGCACGCGCGGCGCCCGGCCGCCGTGTGCCGCCGGCCGGGCTTCGCGACGGGCCCGACGGGCCGTCCCGGCCGTGGGAGTGACCGCTGATGCGCGTACTCGTCGTGACGGCCGTGCCGGCCGAGGCCGACGCGGTGCTGGCGGGACTGGGCCGCGGGCCCGGCTCGCCAGCCCCCGTCCGCGAACTCCCGCTGCCCGGCTACCTCCTGCGCCGCCACGAGTGCCCGGCTCCGGGTGACACCGAACCGGCGACGCCCGGCGCGTTCCGCGCCGTTGACGTGCTGTCCGCCGGAGTCGGGCCCGCGGCAGCGGCGGCCGGGACCGCCGCCGCGCTCACCGCCGCCGCGCTCACCGGGCAGCCGTACGGCCTCGTCGTGTCGGCCGGGATAGGCGGTGGCTTCCCCGGGACCGCGCCGCCCGGCTCCGTCGTGGTGGCGGACGCCGTCGTCGCCGCGGACCTGGGGGCGCAGACCCCGGACGGATTCCTGCCCGTGGACCGGCTGGGCTTCGGCCGGTCCGTCCACCTGCCGCCGATGGACACCGCGCGCCGGATCGCCGAGGCGCTGGGCGGAGCGGGCCTGGACGTGGCGCTCGCCCCCGTCCTCACGGTCTCCACCGTGACCGGCGGCGCGGCCCGCGCCGCGGAGCTCGCGGCCCGCCATCCCGGGGCCGGGGCGGAGGCCATGGAGGGCTTCGGGGTGGCCGAGGCGGCGGCCGTCCACGGGCTGCCGGTGCTGGAGATCCGGACGGTCTCCAACCCCGTCGGCCCGCGCGACCGCACCGCCTGGCGCATCCCGGAGGCCCTGGCGGCTCTCACGGACGCCTTCGGAACCCTCGCGGGACCGACGGCGACGGCAGCCTTTCGGGCCTTGGCCGGGGCCGGGACCGGCCGCCTGGACGGCACCGGCGATGGCGGGGGCAGTGGCACCGGCGATGGCGGAGGCAGTGGCGCTGGCAGCGGCAGCACCGGTGGCGGCAGCGGGGACAGTACTGGTAGCGGCGGTGACAGCGGAGGCAGCAGCGGCACCGGCTGCGGGGGCGTACCGGTGACACGCACCCGCCAGGCGCGGGAGGCGCGGGAGGAACACCGGACCGACCATCCGCAGCAGCAGGGAAGGAGCAGCGCGTGAACGGCAGGGCGGAAGACATGGCACGGACACCGCGTGACGCGCACACGGAGAGCGCGGCGGACACGGCAGCCGTGGCGGACACAACAGCCGCACGGGAAACGGCAGCGGCGACGGATACGGCAGCGGCGGACACCACGACCGCGGCCGCTGGGCCCCGCACGGAGAGCGCGGGTGCCCAGTGCGGCCCGGGTTCGCCGGGCGGGCGACCGCTGCGCATCGCCTACTCGCCGTGCCCGAACGACACCTTCGTCTTCCACGCGTGGTCGCACGGGCTGGTGCCCGGCGCCCCCGCCCTCGACGTGACGTTCGCGGACATCGACATCACCAACGGCCTCGCCGAACGGGCAGCCGCGGCCGCGAGCCGGGCAGCCGCGACGCCGGACAGCGGGGGCACGGGCGCCGGCAAGGGCCCGGACACCGGCGCGGGCGCGGAAACAGGCACCGGCACGGACACGGGCAAGGGCACCGCCGCCGGGCCGGGAAGCGCCCCCCTCTCCCCCGGCTCCGGTCCCGTCTCCGACTCCGACCCGCGCCTCGGCCCCCTGCTCGACCTCGACGTGCTGAAGGTCTCCTACGCCGTCCTGCCGTGGATCCTCGACACGTACGCCCTGCTGCCCTGCGGCGGCGCGCTGGGGCGGGGCTGCGGCCCCCTGGTGCTGACGGCCGCTCCCGGCCGGGCCGCCGGTCTGCGCGGCAAGCGGGTGGCGGTTCCGAGTGAGCGTTCGACGGCGTACCTGCTGTTCCGGCTCTGGGCGGCGGCCGAAGTGCCGGGCGGGGTCGGGGAGATCGTGGTGCTGCCGTTCCACGAGATCATGCCCGCCGTGCGGGACGGCGCGGTCGACGCGGGACTGGTCATCCACGAGGCCCGCTTCACCTACCGGGACTACGGCCTGCACTGCCTCGCCGACATGGGCGAGCACTGGGAGAACACCACCGGGCTGCCGATCCCCCTGGGCGCCATCGTCGCGAAGCGCTCGCTGGGTGAGCGCCGGCTGCGGGAGCTGGCGGACGCCGTGCGCGCCTCGGTGCGGATGGCGTGGGACGACCCGGAGGCGTCACGGCCGTATGTGCTGGAGCACGCCCAGGAGATGGACCCGGCCGTCGCCGACCAGCACATCGGCCTCTACGTCAACGAGTTCACCGCGGACCTCGGTGAGGCCGGGTACGCGGCGGTGCGCGGACTGCTCACCCGCGCGGCGGCCGAAGGGCTGGTGCCGCCCATCGCGCCCGACGCGCTGGCGTTCCCGCCGTCGGCCGGGTGACCGGCGCCGACGACCACCACTGGCCGGGGAGACGCCGGGGGCCACGACCGGGCACGGACGGCTCGGCGTGGTGACCGCAGTGACCGCAGTGGCCGGCCGGCACACGGCCGTCGGACACGGCGGGGCGCCGGGGGCCGGCTCGGCCTCGCGGTCGCCGGACGCGCGGGCTCCACGCGCCGGGGACCGGACGTCCGTTCGCGGAACGGGTCTTGGCGCCGTCCCCGGCCGGCGACTCCCGGTCCGGGAGTACTTGAAGCATGCGGTGCCGTCACGGGCCCGCCCCGAGGCGACGGCACTGCCCCGGCCGCCGGCCTTTCGGACCCCGGGCCCCGGACCCACCACGGCCCGGCCCCGGCCGCGCCCCCGGCCCCGCCTCAGACGTCCAGTTGGTCGGCGACGGCGCGGAGCATGCCCGCGATCTTCTGGCCGTGGACCCGGTCCGGGTAGCGGCCGCGTTCCAGCTGGGCGCCGACGTTCTCCAGGAGGGTCGTCAGATCCTGGACGATGGACGCCAGTTCGTCCGGCCTGCGGCGCTGCGCCGCGGCGACGGAGGGCGTCGGGTCGAGGATGGTCACGGAGAGCGCCTGGTCGCCCCGGTTGCCCGCGACCACGCCGAACTCGACCCGCTGTCCGGGTTTCAGCGCGTCGACTCCGGCCGGGAGCACCGAGGAGTGCACGAAGACGTCGCCGCCGTCGTCACGGGAGAGAAAGCCGAAGCCCTTCTCACTGTTGAACCACTTGACCTTGCCGGTAGGCACGTCTGTCCTCGTCCTCGTACTCGTCGGGGATGGCACACACAACAACAGCAGCTGGATCTCAGGCTAATGCTCCCGTGCCCGGTGACAAGAAGTCGCCGAGTGGTTCCCCAGCGTTCACGGGGAACGGTGAGCGGGGCGGAGGCCCCCGGTCCCGGGCCGCCGATCCCGATCTACCCTTGTGGGGTGAGCAGTGAAACCCCAGCAGACGGCGCCGGTCCCGGCGACCGGCTCGTACGTGTCGGCGGCGTCATCTTCCTGATCGGCGCCGTGGCCACCGTGGTGACGGTGGCGCCCCTCTTCCTCGGCCGGCCGCCGTTCCCGACGGCCGCCTATCTGATCTCGATGCTCATGGGTCTCGGCTTCGCCGTGGCCGGGGCCGGGGTGCTGCGCACCATCGCGGCGCAGCGGCGTCAGGCCAGGGGCGCGGGAGAGGCCTGAGAGCCCTGCCCGGTCCGGGACGCCCGGCCGGTCGGGGAGGCCTGCTCGGTCCGGGAGGCGAGCCAGCCCGGGAACGCCGTCAGGTCGTCCAGGATCACGTCGGCCCCGGCGGAGCGCAGTTCCTCCGCGTCGCACGGGCCGGTCGGCACGGCTATCGAGAGCGCGCCGGCCGTGCGCGCGCCCCGTACGTCGCCCGTGTGATCGCCGACGTAGACGGTGGCACCGTGCGCGCGCAGCGCCTCCGCCTTGGCCTCCGCCCAGAGTGAGCCGACGACGGCGTCCGGCTCGATGCCGAGGTGTTCGAGGTGGAGCACGGCGTTGGGCTCGTGCTTGGCGGTGACGACGACGGCCCTGCCCCCGGCCCGCCGTACGGCCTCGACGGCGTCGCGGGCGCCGGGCATGGGGAGCGCCGGACCGATGGCGTACCGCGGATAGATGTCCCGGTAGAGGTCGGCGACGGCATCGACGCGGTCGGCCGGGAACCAGTGGGCGAGCTCGTGTTCGAGGGGCGGCCCGAGCCGGCTGATGACGAGATCGGCGTCGACGGACGTCCCGGTGAGGTCCGAGAGCGCCAGGAAGGCGGCCTTGATCCCGGGGCGGGAGTCGATCAGCGTCATGTCGAGGTCGAAGCCGACCGTCGGGGAGTGCGATGCCATACGGGCCATTGTGCCCGGGGCCCGGACACCCGGTTCCCCGCCCGTGCCGGCCGCCGCGCTCCCCGGCAGCCCATGCCTGCCATGTCCCGTCCCGGCACCGGCACCGGCACCGGCACCGGCCACTGTGCCCCGGGTGCGAACATCCGCTCCCCGCACGGGAGCGCACGCCGGACCCCGCACAGCAGTGCACGCCGGACCCCGCACGGGCGCGCGCCGGTCAGCCGCGGGGCCGTCGCCTCGCCCGCCAGACGAGGAACACGGCCGAGGCGACGGCCGCCGCGCGCAGGGCGACCGGCCAGGTCTCGGTGAGCGCGGTGCTCATCTCCCCGTTCCGGATCGGCTCCCCCCAGCGTCCGTCCATCCGGCCCCACAGCCACACCAGCGCGCCGCCGGCGACCAGCCCGGGCAGGACGAGCACCGCCCACTTGGCCTCCGTGCGCGTGAGGCGGGGGCCGGCATAGGCGATGAGCCAGCCCGCGGCCAGGGCGAGCAGCGAACCGAACACCGCCCCGCCGGCCAGCAGCGCCGCGGCGAGCAGCAGCAGCGGGCTGGGGGTGCCCACCCGCCCGGGCGCACCGCCCCTCACCCGGCGCAACAGGCCGCCGCGCGCGGGAACTTCCGCCGCCCCGTCCGCTTCGCCGGCGGTCCCCGCCGCGCCGGCGGCCGCCCCGGGTGCCGCCGACGGGTCCGTTTCGAACGGCTTCTGCGGTGGCGGTTTGAGTATCTCGGGGATCTCGATGCCGCCGGTGAAGCCCGGTACGGAGTCCCCGGCGCCGAAGTGCCCGGCGGCGAAGCCGCCTCCACCGGGCTGCCCGGCGCCGAACGGGCCCGGTTCGACGCGCCACCATTCCGTGCCGTCGGCCCCGCGCAGTTCGTCCTCGCCCGCCAGGTGCGGCGGCATGGGCCCGGTCAGCGGGATGACGGGCACCACGGGGGGCTCCGCGGACGGTGCCGCGGCGGGTTTCGCCGCGCCGTCGCGGGGCGCCGGCACCGCGGTGCCGCCGATGAGCCCGGCGCGCCGGGCGAGGGCGCCGAGCCGGCCGAGCGTGCCGCGGCCGTCCGCGCTGCCGCCCGCTCCGGCCCCGGCCCCCGCTCCGGCTCCGCCACCGGGACCGCCACCGGGGCCGGGGGACGCACCGGCGGGCCCGGTCCGGCGCCCCGTCGCGCTCCCCGCTTCTCCCCCGGCCGCCGGCCCGGCGCCACGCCCGGGCCGCCACCCGGCTCCCGTCCCGCCCGCCTTGCCGGCCTTGCCCGTCCCGCCGCGCCCCGCGCCGGACCCGCCGCCCGGGCCGTCCTCCGACACCGGCCGGTGCACGGGCCGCTCCGGCGCGCCGGCGCCCGCCGCGCGCCCCGTATCGGCTGCGCGCGCCCCGCCGGGCGCGCGGCCGCCCGCCTCGCGGACCACGTCCTCCGGTGAGCCGAGCCGGCCCAGGATGCGTTTCACCGCGCCCGGGCTGTCGGCGGCCTTGGTGCGCTGTTGTTCGATCTCCTGGCGCAACTGTGACACCAGTCGCATCCGGTCCCCGGACGACAACTGCCGCTGCTGGGCCAGATCACCGACCCGGCTCAGATAGTCCAGAACGAGCTGATCGCTTTCGATCCCCACGAAATCCCCTGCGGGTGTGCACTGTTGGTGACCGCCTCACCCGACCGTACCCGCTTCCGTCCCGCAGGAAGCGGGCACGCGCCGCAGCTCCGGCGGTGTGCCACCCGCCGCCGCCGGCCGCCGGCACGGGGCCCGCGCCGAGCCGTCCGCAGCCCGTCCGCAGCCCGTCCGGGGGCGCGCACCGGGCCCCACCCCCGGCGCGAACGCTACTGTGAGGCGGATGACGACCGAGCGGAACGGGGAGGCGCGCGTGCCCGCAGAGACCGGCCCGGCCGGACGAGCCGGCGCCGCCGGCAGCACCGGAACCGGCACCGGTGCCGGCACCGCGCCGCGCACGCTCGCCGAGGAACTGCGCGGCCGCGCCGACGGCGAACTCGCCGAGCTGCTGCGGGCCCGCCCCGACCTGCTCTCCCCGGTGCCCGGCGACCTCACCCAGCTCGCCACCGGTGCCGTGAACCGCGCCTCCGTCGCCCGGGCCCTGGAGCAGCTCGACCGGTTCGCCGTGCAGACCGCCGAGGCGCTCGCGGTCGCCCCGGACCCCTGTTCGTACGACACGCTGCTGACCCTGATGGCCGGGGAGGACCGCGAGGAGACCGTCGCGGCCGGACTGCCGCGCGCCGTGGGCACCCTGCGGACCCGGGCGCTGCTGTGGGGCGGCGGTGACCGGCTCCACCTGGTCCGGACCGCCCGCGAACTCCTGTCTCCCGCCGCGACGGGCCCCGCGGCGCCCTCGACCGGGCTCGGCCCGACCGTCGCCGAGGCCACCGCCGGGATGTCGCCGGGCCGTCTCCAGCAGATCCTCGCCACCGCCGGACTGCCCACCACGCACGACTCGGTGACCGCCGTCGAGTCGCTGACCGCGCTCTTCACCGACCGCGAGCGGATGGCCGGCCTGCTCGGCGAGGCTCCCCCGGAGGCCCTGCGGGTGCTGGACCGGCTGGTGTGGGGGCCGCCCTACGGCCAGGTGCCGGCCGATCCGGGGCCGGCCGTGCGCTGGCTCGTCACCCGCGGACTGCTGCTGCCGACCGCGCCCGGCACGGTCGTCCTGCCCCGCGAGGTGGCGCTGCACCTGCGCGGCGGACGGGCGCACCGGATCACGGAGCCGCTGCCGCCCCCCGTGGAGACCGCGGCCGAGCACAGTCCTCGCTCGGTCGACGCGGCGGCCGCCGGACAGGCGTTCACGGCCATCGGCACGGTGGACGACCTGCTGCACGCCTGGGAGACGGCCGGCCCGTCCGTGCTCCGCGCGGGCGGCGTGAGCGTCCGCGATCTGAAGCGGACGGCCGCGGCCCTCGACACCGACGAGCCCACCGCGGTCTTCTGGATCGAACTGGCCTTCGCCGCCGGGCTGCTGGCCTCCGACGGCGCGACCGACGAACGCTTCGTACCGACC
Organism: Streptomyces albus subsp. albus; assembly: GCF_000719865.1. GTDB lineage: Bacteria > Actinomycetota > Actinomycetes > Streptomycetales > Streptomycetaceae > Streptomyces > Streptomyces albus_E. The sequence goes on along the minus strand of NZ_JOID01000018.1, from coordinate 175,124 downwards.
CCGGAGTACGACGCCTGGCGGGCCCGGCCCGCCCACGAGCGCTGGGCCGCCCTGGTCTCCGCCTGGCTGGCGGCCACCCGCACCGCCGGGGTCGTCGGCGGCCACGACGCCAAGGGGCGCGCCCTGACGGTGCTCGGCCCCGGACTGGACCGCTCCCAGGCGCCCGAGATCCGGCACCGCACGCTGGAGCTGCTCGCCACCCTGCCGCCGGGCGCCGCGCCCCGCCCCGGCAGCGTGCTGGCCCGGCTCCGCTGGGAGCGCGGCGTCCCCTCCGGCGCGGGCGGCGCGGGGGCGGGGACGGTGACGGGCGGTTTCGGCGCCGCGACCGGGACGGGCGCCGGCGGCGGTACGGGCACGGGTTACGGCTCCGGTGCGGGGTACGGCGCGGGCGCGGCCTACGCGGGCGGTGCCGGCGCGGCCTACGGCGGCTCCGGGTACGGGGACGGCTCCCGCGCCCAGGCCGCCCACGGGGCGCCGTCCGGCCGGGCCGCCACCACCGCGGCCCGCAGGGGCGGCGGGGACGGCTGGCGCACCGCGGGCACGGCCCCCGTGTCCGCGCGCGGGCTGTCCTCCGCCGAGGAGCTGCGCACCCGGCTCACCGAGTGGACCCTGCGGGAGGCCGAACTCCTCGGCGTGACCGGCCGCGGCGCTCTCTCCGCCCACGGCCGGGTCCTGCTCAGCCTCCCCGCCGCGCCCCCGTCCGGCGTGGACGGGGAGGACGTGGCGGGCGGCGGCGCGGCCGACACGACCGGCGGGGACGGCCGGGTCGCGGGCCCCGGCGACAGACCCGGCGGCGCCACGGACGGCACCGGCGCGGGACCGGCCCCGGCCGGCCCGGCCGGGGAAGGCGCGGAGGGCACGGAGGGCACGGAGGGCGCGGCGGACAGCGGGACCACGGCCGCCGAAGGCACGGCCGCCACCGGCTCGCCCGGAGGCACCGCACCCGCCGGGGCCGCCACCGCGCCCGGAACCGTGAACTCCCCAGGGGCCGCCGCCACGCACGAGGGCGCGACCACGCACGAGGGCGCGACCACGCCGGGGGCCGGGTTCACGTCCGGAACCGCCGGCATGCCCGGAACCGCCGGCACGTCCCCGGACACGGCGACAGGCGCCGGCCCCGGCTCCGACGCCACCACCGCCGGGTTCCCGCGCTCCATCGCCCCCACCGGCTCGGGCGCCGGCACTTCGGCCGAGGGCCACTCCGCCGCCGCGTCCCCCACCGGGCCCCGTGCCGCCGACGCCTACGTGCCCCGTTCCCCCGACGAGATCGCGGCCGCCGCCGCCCGCGCCGCCGAGCTGCTGGCCCCGCTGCTGCCCGAGCCGCTGGACCACGTCCTGCTGCAGGCCGATCTGACCGCCGTGGCGCCCGGGCCGCTGGAGCGCCCGCTCGCGGAGACCCTCGACGCGCTCGCCGACATCGAGTCCAAGGGCGGTGCGACGGTCTACCGCTTCACCCCGGAGTCCGTGCGCCGCGCGCTGGACTCCGGGCGGACGGCCGACGACCTGCACGCCTTTCTCGCGGAGCACTCCCGCACCCCCGTTCCGCAGCCGCTGAGCTATCTGATCGACGACGTGGCCCGGCGCCACGGCCATCTGCGGGTCGGCGCCGCGTCCTCGTACGTCCGCTGCGAGGACGACGGGCTGCTCGCCGAGATCCTGGCCGACAAGCGCTCCGACGGGCTGCGGCTGCGCCGGCTGGCGCCGACCGTGCTGGCCGCGCAGCTCGACCCGGCCACGCTGCTCGCGAAGCTGCGCGAGATGGGCTACGCGCCGGCCGCCGAGTCGGCCGAGGGCGACGTCGTGATCACCCGCCCGGGCGTGCACCGCACTCCGCCGCGCACTCCCCCCGCCCCGGTGCCCGAGGGGCCGCCGGCGCCGGACGACACCCTGCTCGCGGCGACCGTCCGGGCCGTGCGGGCCGGGGACCGCACGGCGTCCGGTGAGCCCGCCCCGGCCGGGGCTGCCGCGGCCCCGGCCCGCGGCCCCGGCGGGCTGCCGCGGAGCACCCCCGGTGACACCCTGGCCGCGCTCCAGGCCGCGGCGCTCACCGGAACCCCGGTGTGGATCGGCTGCCTCACCGCGCAGGGCACGGCCGAACGGCGGCTCGTCGCCCCGGTCCGCGTGGAGAGCGGCCTCGTCACGGCGTACGACCACACCGCCGAAGAGGTCCGCACCTACCCGCTGCACCGGATCACGGGCGTCGCCGATTCCTCCGGCGACACGAGCTGAGCCCCGGCGGCGCGGGCCCGGCCCCGGCGGCGTGGGTGGGGTGCACCGCGGCGAGGGCCGAGCCCTCCTGCGGCACGGGGCCGAAGCGCAGGCAGCGCGGGCCGGGCACCGGTCCTCCGGCCGGGCCCCGCGACGCAGGACGGGCCCCGCCGGGCCCTGCGGTGCGGGCCGGGCCGGGCAGCGCGGGCCGGAGCCCGACGCCGGAACGCGGCAAGGCCGGAGGAATCTCTCCGGCGGCAGCTCCCGGCAGCTCCCGGCCCGGGGCCGCCCGCCCACGGCCGGCGGCCCAGGGGGGGCGGGGTGCCACCCGCACCGGCCGGGAAACGGAATACACCGTCGGTAACGGCGGTTGCAGTGCGGACAGGGCCCGGACCCTGCAACGCCTCGTAGCCGCCCGGCCCACCGCCCGGTGAGGCGCCCGGCAGGGCGTTCCGCGGGGCGTCCGGCAGACCCGTCGGCAAGAACCGTCCCGTCCGGTTCGCGCGATGGGCGACCATGGAGAGCGGCGCGCGTCCCCGGCGCGCCGGCCGGTGCGCGTTCCGGCACCGGGCAGGGGGCATGGCCCGAGCCGTGGCGGACGCGCTGTCCGTGCTGTGTGCGCTGTCCGTCACGCCGACTGACGACCGATCCGCGGAGGTACGCGTGTCCTGCCTGATCGTCCAGAGCGACAAGACGCTCCTGCTGGAGGTGGACCACGAGCAGGCCGACGCGTGCCGTCGCGCCATCGCGCCCTTCGCCGAGCTGGAGCGTGCCCCCGAGCACATCCACACCTACCGGCTGACCCCGCTCGGCCTGTGGAACGCGCGCGCCGCCGGGCACGACGCCGAGCAGGTCGTCGACGCGCTGGTCGAGTACTCCCGGTATCCGGTGCCGCACGCCCTCCTCGTCGACGTCGCCGAGACGATGGCCCGCTACGGGCGGCTGCGGCTGCTGAAGCACCCGGTGCACGGGCTGGTCCTGGAGTCCTCCGACCGCCCCGTCCTGGAGGAGATCCTGCGGTCGAAGCGGATCCAGCCGCTGGTGGGCGCCCGGATCGACGCGGACACCGTGGCCGTGCACCCGTCCGAGCGCGGGCAGATCAAGCAGACGCTGCTCAAGCTGGGCTGGCCCGCCGAGGACCTCGCCGGTTACGTCGACGGCGAGGCGCACCCGATGGAGCTGGAGGAGCACGGCTGGCAGCTGCGCCCGTACCAGCGGCAGGCCGTGGAGAACTTCTGGCACGGCGGCTCCGGTGTCGTCGTGCTGCCCTGCGGCGCGGGCAAGACGCTCGTCGGGGCGGGCGCGATGGCCACGGCCAAGTCGACCACGCTGATTCTCGTCACCAACACCGTCTCGGCCCGCCAGTGGAAGCACGAACTGGTCAAGCGCACCACGCTCACCGAGGACGAGATCGGCGAGTACAGCGGCACCCGCAAGGAGATCCGCCCGGTCACCATCGCCACGTACCAGGTGCTGACGACGCGCCGGAAGGGCGTCTACCCGCACCTGGAGCTGTTCGACTCGCGCGACTGGGGCCTGATCCTCTACGACGAGGTGCATCTGCTGCCCGCGCCGGTCTTCAAGTTCACCGCCGACCTCCAGGCGCGCCGCCGGCTCGGGCTGACGGCGACCCTGGTGCGCGAGGACGGCCGCGAGTCGGACGTCTTCTCGCTGATCGGCCCGAAGCGGTTCGACGCGCCGTGGAAGGAGATCGAGGCGCAGGGCTACATCGCGCCGGCGGACTGCGTGGAGGTGCGGGTCGATCTGACGGACGCGGAGCGGCTGGCGTACGCCACCGCCGAACCGGAGGAGAAGTACCGTTACTGCGCCACGACGGTCACCAAGCAGCGGGTGATCGAGGCGCTGGTGCGCAAGCACGCCGGACAGCAGACGCTGGTCATCGGCCAGTACATCGACCAGCTCGACGAGCTCGGCGAGCATCTGGACGCGCCCGTCATCAAGGGCGAGACGAGCAACGCGCAGCGCGAGAAGCTGTTCGACGCCTTCCGGCGGGGCGAGCTGTCCGTCCTCGTCGTCTCGAAGGTCGCGAACTTCTCCATCGACCTGCCCGAGGCGACGGTCGCCATCCAGGTCTCCGGCACCTTCGGCTCCCGCCAGGAGGAGGCGCAGCGGCTGGGCCGGGTGCTGCGGCCCAAGGCGGACGGGCACGAGGCGCGGTTCTACTCGGTCGTCGCCCGCGACACCATCGACCAGGACTTCGCGGCGCACCGCCAGCGCTTCCTGGCCGAGCAGGGCTACTCCTACCGCATCGTCGACGCGTCGGAGCTGCTGGCGGCGGGCGACGAGGTCTGACGCGGCCCGGGCAGGCCCGGCGCTCCTGCGGCGCCGGGCGGCGCTCCCTCGGGGGTGCCGCGCAGCCGCCAGGCGGCGAACAGCAGCAGACCGAGGCCCAGCAGGGGATAGGGGGAGCCGGCCGCCTGCAGCCACCACGGCAGCCGCAGGTCGAGGGCCCCGTCGTGCGGCACCAGCCAGTGGCTGCGGGCGCTGAAGAGGACCAGGGCGGCGACGGCGAGCACCGGCCGCGGCCGCGCCCCGGCCTCGACGGCGAGCAGCACGAGCAGCGGCACGCACCACACCCAGTGGTGCGACCAGCTGATCGGTGACACCAGCAGCGCGGTGAGCGCCGTGCAGAGCACGCCCCACGCCTCGTGTCCGTGGGCACGCACCGCGTGCCGGGCGAGCAGCAGTCCGGCGACGGCCGTCACCAGGGCGGCCACCCGCCAGACGGTGCCGGGGTCGGTCATGTGCAGCAGGCGCGCGAACAGGCCCTGCAGGGACTGGTTGTCGACGATCCACACCTTGCCGACGCGGCCGGTCTCGAACATCCGCCGGGTCCAGAAGTCGAGGCTGGCCCCGGGCAGGACGGCGACGCCGGCGAGCACCGTGCCCGCGAACCCCGCGAGGGCCCAGAACGCGGCGCGCACCCGTCCGGTCAGCAGCAGGTAGACGGCGAAGATCGCCGGCGTGAGCTTGATCCCGGCGGCGACGCCGATGGCGAGGCCCTTGCCCCGGGCGCCGTCCGGACGCGTCAGATCCCACAGCACGAGGCAGGCCAGGGCGAGGTTGACCTGCCCGAAGAGCATCGTCTGGAAGACGGGTTCGAGCCACAGCCCGAGCGCGGTCGCGCCCGTCACGAGGGCTCCGCGCGGCCAGGCCGCCAGCCGGGTCCCGGGGGCCGGGGCGGCCAGGCGGAGCGAGAGATGGACGAGCAGGGCCAGCAGCAGCACGTTGGTCGCGGCGAAGGCGGCCTTCAGCGGCAGCAGGGGCAGCAGCGCGGCGGGGACGAACAGCATCGCCGCGAACGGCGGGTACGTGGCGGGCAGGTTCCACTCGGTGACGCGGAACCCGTAGAGGTCGGTGCCGTCCAGGACGGCCCGGCCCTCCGCGCGGTAGACGAGCAGGTCCGCCATGGGCGTCGGCCGCAGCAGGCAGAGCGCCGCGAAGGCGGTGAGGGAGAGCAGGAGCAGAAGCAGCGCGGCGGTGGTCGGCCGGGTGAGCCGTCCTCTGCCCGAGCCGGTCGCGGCAGCAGCCACCTGTCCGTCCCTCCGGTCCGCCATCCGGTCAGCACCAAACGGCGGCAACCCTACTGGAACGGGTCAGGCGGCGGCAGCGCTGCTTCCGGCGTGTCCGCTCTTGTGTTCGGTTCCTTGTCCGGAAGGGCCGTCTCCGCCGGGCGCCCGGCCGGGGCCGCGGCGGCGGTCGTGGTCGTGGTCGTGGTCGTGGTCATCGTCGTCCCTGTCGCCGGTGTCGCCGAGAACGACGACGCTCAGCGCCGCTCCCGCGAACACACGGATCGCGTGCAGGGCGTCACCGAGGACGTGGCGACGGTGACCGGGCTCCGCGCCGGAGGCGACGGCTCCCTGCGACGGCCGTCTGGGCGGTGGGATGGGGGGTGTCGTCATGGTGTTCATGCACTCCATGATGCGATTCATCCCGTTGCCGCACATCAGTCCAGGGATGTAACCGTGCCGGGCCGCCGGTCGTCCGCCGGGCCGAGCCGCTCCGCCGCGAGCCCACCCGGCGGATGACCGGGCGGGAGCCCGTCCCGTAGGGGGCGGAAGGCACGGAGGCGGGGGGAGGTGCGGGTGGGGGTTACGTCCCGGCCCCGGCCCCAGCCCCCGGCCCCGGCTCCGCTGGCGCCCCGCGCGGCCGGCCCACGTCCCGGCACCGGCGCGCAACCCCGGCGCGCAGGCCACCGCGCAAGCCGTCACCGTCGCGCCACCGGTCTGTCCGGGCCAGAGTCGGGCCGGGGCTGGAGCCTGGGCCGGGCCGGGCTGGGCCGGGACCAAAGCCGGGCCGGGCCCAACCCCAGGGCCGGCGCCGGGCCGGGGGCCAGGAGCAGCCGGGGAAAAGCGTTCGCGCGCCCGGTCGCCGCTGGCTACAATCGCCGGTCTGCCCGCCTCCCGCAGCGCGTCGCCGCAGCGCTCGCCGCACCGGTTCCGCCGCGCCGGGAGAGCCGCCGCCCGGACGGAAACCGGCCGGTTCCCCCGCTACGTCACCCGCAGCGCCGGAGTGCGCCGCGCCACCGCGCGCTGCCCGTTACGTCTCGTCGTCCCGTCCCGTCCCACCGGAGGCTTCGCCGTGCCCGCGCAACCGTCATCGGCCGATCTCGTCGATCCAGTCGAACCGAGGGACACCCGGGGCCCCGGAGATCCCCCCATTCCGGCAACCCCCGCCCCCCAAAGGGCCGCGCGGCCCGCGGAGCCCGTGGAACCCGTGCGTACCCGGGACACCACCGGCCCCGCGTCGCCCGGGGTCCGCGAAGAGCCCGGCCGGGCGACGGGGCCGGCGAGAGCGGCGGAAACGCCGCAGCCGACGGACGCCACGCCCTCCGCGGACACCACACCCCCCGCAGATGCCGCGCCCTCCGCATGCCCCGCAGACACCGCACTCCCCGCGGACGCCGCGCCCCCCGCGGACCCCGGTGGTCCGCTCCGCCGCGAGCAGGCCCATCTCGCCGCCTCCCGGGCCGCGCTGCGGGCCATGCGCGCGGACGTCGAGGCCCTCGACATCTCCGACGTCACCGCGAACTGGGTCAACGCCGCGGTCCTCCAGTCCCAGATCGACAACCGGATCAAAGCCCTCGCCGACCACGCCGGCACCCCGCTGTTCTTCGGCCGGCTGGACTATCTCCGCGAGCCCGGGCCCGAGCCCCGGCCCCACCACGGGCCGGAGCCCGGACACGAGGCCCGGTCGGAGGCGGAGACCGCGGCGCGAGAGACCGCGGCAGACGGCACGGCGGCATCCGCCGCGGCGGCGGAGACCAGCGCCGGGACGGCGGCCGGCGGCGCGGCGCGCTACTACATCGGCCGCCGCCATGTGCACGACGCCGACGGCGACCCCATGGTCGTCGACTGGCGCGCCCCCGTCTCCCAGCCCTTCTACCGGGCCTCCAAGAAGGAGCCGATGGGGGTCGCACTCCGCCGCCGCTTCGGTTACACCGGCGGCGAGCTGACCGCCTACGAGGACGAGCGGCTCTCCGACCCGGCCGCGGCCGAGACCGTCAGCCGGCTGCTCCAGACGGAGATCGAGCGGCCCCGCGTCGGCCCGATGCGCGACATCGTGGCCACGATCCAGCCCGAGCAGGACGAGATCGTCCGCGCCGGCCTGGGCGGCACCCTGTGCGTGCAGGGCGCGCCCGGCACCGGCAAGACGGCCGTCGGCCTGCACCGGGTCGCGTATCTGCTCTACGCCCACCGGGAACGGCTCTCCCGCGCGGGCACGCTCGTCGTCGGCCCGAACCGGTCCTTCCTCCGCTACATCGAGCAGGTGCTGCCCGCCCTCGGCGAGTTGGAGGTGGCGCAGGCGACCGTCGACGACCTGGTGGCGCACGTCCCGGTGAGCGGTACGGACACTCCCGGGGCGGCCCGGCTCAAGGGCGACGCCCGGATGGCGGAGGTCCTGCGCCGCGCCGTCCGCTCCGGGGTGAATCCGCCCGGGGAGGGGCTGGTCGTCGTCCGCGGTTCCCGGCGCTGGCGGGTGCCCGCCGGTGAACTGCGCCGGATCGTGGACGAGTTGCTCGACCGGGGCATCCGCTACGGCGCCGCCCGCGAGGCCCTGCCGCAGCGGATCGCGCACGCCGTGCTGGTGCGGATGGAGGCCGCGGGCGAGGCCCCGGACGACCGGACGCAGAACGCGGTGGCCCGCGACCGGGCCGTGAAGGCGGCGGTCAAGGCGATCTGGCCGCCGGTCGATCCGGCGAAGCTGGTCCTGCGGCTGCTCTCCGACGCGGCGTTCCTCGCCGAGCAGGCCGAGGGCGTGCTGAGCGCGGACGAGCAGGCGCTGCTGCTCTGGCCGAAGCCGCCGCGGAGCGTGCGGTCGGCGGCGTGGTCGGCGGCCGACGCCGTGCTGATCGACGAGGTGCGGGACCTCGTCGAGCGCACCCAGTCCCTCGGACACGTCGTCCTGGACGAGGCGCAGGACCTCTCCCCCATGCAGTACCGGGCGGTGGGCCGCCGCTGCACCACCGGCTCCGCGACCGTCCTCGGCGACCTCGCCCAGGGCACCACCCCGTGGTCCACCGCGGCCTGGGCCGAGGCCCTGTCGCACCTGGGCAAGCCGGACGGGCGGATCGAGGAGCTGACGGAGGGCTTCCGGGTGCCGCGCGACGTCATCGCGTACGCCTCGCGCTTGCTGCCCGCCATCGCGCCCGGACTGAAGGAGGCCACCTCCGTACGGGAGGCGGCGGGCGCCCTGGAGGTCCGGCGGGTGGGGGCGGCCGGGGCCGGGGGCGGAGCCGCGGGCGAAGCCCGGGCCGGAAACGAAGCCGGAGCCGGAGCCGCGGGGTACGGTCCCCGGCCCGGTCTCGACGCGGCCGTCGCGGAGGCGTGCCGCCAAGCGCTGGAGCACGAGGGTTCCGTGGGCCTGATCGCGGCCGACGCGCGCGTCCCGGCGCTGGCCGGGGCCCTGGCGGCGGCCGGGCTGCCGTACCTGTCACCGGGTGAGGAGACGACGGCGGACGCGCGGCTCACGCTCGTCCCGGCCTCGCTCGCCAAGGGTCTGGAGTACGACTACGTGGTGCTGGACGAGCCGGCCGCGGTCGTCGCCGCCGAGCCCGACCGGCGCACGGGGCTGCGCCGGCTGTACGTGGCCCTCACCCGCGCGGTCTCGGGCCTGACGGTGCTCCACGCGGAGGACCTTCCGCCCGAACTGGCGTGACGACAGGGTGAGTCGGTTCCCCGCGCCGACCGCCACGCGTCACCGTCACCGCCACGCTCCACCGTCACCGTCACCGTCACCGTCGCCACCGCACTCGCCGGCTCGGTCGGCATCAGCCACGCAGGCAGGGCAGGCCGCCCGGCACGGACCGCCAACGGTCCCGTGCGCCCGCCCCGGAGCGGACGGCTGGGCGGGGCCGCGTGATCCGGCGTCCGGCGGGACGCCCCGGGGCGCCTGTGAGGCGCGCCCCGAACAGGGGCGGCATGGCGCGCCGGCGGCGCAGCGGTGCCCGGCGGCACCCGGGCCGGGGCTCGGGGCCGTTGAAGTGCTGTTTCCCCGGCGGTCATTGACGCTCCGCTTGGGGCGCGGCCGATACGGCTCGGCCGGCGCTCAGGGGGCGCCCCTTGGTGGCGTCCGGGGGCTCGCCGCAGGTCCGGCCGGGCTCGCGGTTGGCCCGGCGGGGCCGGATCCCGTACCGCACAATGGGCCCATGCCCGTCCCCCTTCTCGACCGCTGGTCCGAGCTGCTGCGCCGCTGCCAGGAGGGCCCCGGCCCGCTTCCGGACCCGCGTCCGTACGGCGAGAACCTGCTCGCCCGCTGGGCCGAGCCGCAGCGGCACTACCACACCACCGGCCACCTGGCGGCCGTCCTCGACCGGATCGACGAGCTGGCCGGCCACTGTGCGGACCCGGACGCGGTCCGGCTGGCCGCCTGGTTCCACGACGCCGTCTACCGCCCGGACCGCTCGGAGAACGAGGAGCGCAGCGCCCGGCTCGCCGAACTGGCCCTGCCCGAGGCTGGAGTGCCCCCTGCCCGCACGGCGGAGACAGCCCGGCTCGTCCGCCTCACCGTCACCCACGACCCGGCGCCCGGCGACACCAACGGCGAGGTGCTGTGCGACGCGGACCTGGCCGTCCTCGCGGGCCCGCCCGAGGAGTACGCGGCCTACGCGGCGGCGGTCCGCGAGGAGTACGGGTTCGTACCGGACGAGGAGTTCCGCGAGGGGCGTGCCGAGGTGCTGCGGTCGCTGCTCGCACTGCCGCGGCTGTTCCGCACCCCGGGCGGCGAGCGCTGGGAGCGGACCGCCCGGCACAACATGGCCACGGAGCTGAGCCTGCTCACGGGGTGAGGTGTGCGGAGGGCGGCTGGGGGCCCGGGGGCCGAGGCCTCGGGGACCGGGGCCCGGGGTCCGGTGCTTGCGGTCCGGGGCCCGGGGTTGGCCCGGGGGCCGGGGCCACGGTCCGGGATCTCCGGGGCCCGGGGTCCCCGAAGGGCCGGGTCCGGCTGGGCACCCCGGTCCGCAGTCCAGGATGTCCGTGGCCTGAGGCCCCGGCGGGACCGGGGTCGGCCGGGGGTCCGGGGTCGGCCGGGGGTCCGGGGTCGGCCGGGGGTCCGGGGTCGGCCGGGGGTCCGAGCCGGACTTTCCCGGACACCGGCACTCCGCTCCCGTGCCGCCCGCCCCGTTTCCCCCGAGCCCGAGCCCGAGCCCGGAGCCAGAGCCCGGAGCCAGAGCCCCGGGCGCCCAAGGGCACCACGGCTCCGGTTCACCCGCCCGGTACTCCCGAGCCGGGCACCATGCGGCAGGTGCCGCGCCGAAGAAGCCAAGGGAAAGCCTGGTGGAAAGCCGGGGAAAGCCAACCGAGGAGACCTTCGACACCCCGATTCCGGGAATGGCGTGCCCACCGCCGCTGTTGGTCCGAGGCATGCCGACCGATCGCTCCCGCATGCCCCTCGCCGTGTACGTCCTGGGCCTCTCGGTCTTCGCCCTGGGGACGTCCGAGTTCATGCTCACGGGCCTGCTGCCGCCGATCGCGGAGGACATGGACGTCAGCATTCCGAGAGCCGGGCTGCTGATCTCGGCGTTCGCCGTCGGCATGGTCGTCGGCGCCCCGCTGCTCGCCATGGCGACGCTCCGGCTCCCCCGGCGCGCCACGCTCATCGCCCTGATCTCGGTCTTCGGCCTGGGGCAGGTCGCGGGCGCGCTGGCCCCCTCGTACGGATGGCTGTTCGCGTCCCGGGTCGTCAGCGCCCTCGCGTGCGCGGGCTTCTGGGCGCTGGGCGCGGCGGTGGCCGTCGCGATGGTCCCGGTGACCGTACGGGCCCGCGCCATGGCCGTGATGCTCGGCGGGCTCAGCATCGCCAACGTCCTCGGCGTACCGGCCGGGGCGTTCCTCGGCGAACACTTCGGCTGGCGCTCGGCGTTCTGGGCGGTCGGCGCGGCCTCCGCGGTGGCCCTGGCCGGGGTGATCGCGCTGATCCCCCGGATTCCGCGCCCCGCCGAACTGCCGCGGCTCGGCAAGGAGCTGCGCGTCTACCGCGACGGGCAGGTCTGGCTGGCCGTCGTCACCACCGCGCTCGTGGGCGGCGGCGTCTTCTGCTTCTTCAGCTATCTGGCGCCGCTGCTGACGGACGTCGCCGGCCTCGACGCCGGCTGGGTGCCCACGGTGCTCATGCTGTTCGGTTTCGGCGCCCTGCTGGGTACGGCGCTGGGCGGCCGGTTCGCGGACGCCCACCTCTTCGGGGTGCTGCTCAGCGGCGCGGTGGCCTCGGTGGTTCTGCTGGCCGTCGTGGGGCTCACCGCGACCGTGCCGTTCGCCGCGGTGACGCTCTCGTTCCTGCTGGGCGTCTCGGCCTTCTACACGGCGCCCGCCCTCAACGCCCGGATGTTCGAGGTGGCGGGAGCGGCGCCGACGCTGGCCGGTGCCACCGTCACGGCCGCCTTCAACCTCGGCAACACGACGGGCCCGTGGCTCGGCGGAACGGTCATCGACGCGGGCTTCGGCTACACCTCGACGGCGTGGGCGGGGGCCGGGCTGACCCTGCTGGCGATCCCGGCGATCGTCCTCGCGTCCCGGACGCGCCGCCGCGGGCCGAGCGCCGTGGTCGCCGCCTCCGGCCGCACCCAGGAACACGCACACCGCGCGGGTTGACCGGGGCGGGGCGGCAGGGGCGGGGGTTCGGTGATCCGGTGGCCGGTTGGCCCGATGGTTGGTTGGCCCGGTGGGTCCAGTGCCGGTGGCCCGGTGCGCGAGGGCTCAGCGTCTGGTGGGGGTCCGGCTCAGTGTGCCCGGGGCGGAGGCCAGTCGGCCCAGTGAGCCGGTGGCCCGGTACGCGGGGGCTCAGTGCCCGGTGGCGGCTCCGGCTCCGTGTGCCCGGGACAAGGGTCGGCCGGCCCGGTGACCCGGTGGCCCGGTACGCCGGGGCTCAGCGGCCGGTGGGGGCTCCGTGTGCCTGAGGCGGCACCGGGGCGGGCCGCCCCTTGGGGCGGCGCAGCCCTGCGGCCGTGAGCCGCCGCACCAGCTCCTTGGAGCCGATCTCCACGGCCCCGAGCGCCACCGCCGCCCGGTAGCGCTCGGCCGGTACGTCGTAGTGGTCGCGGTCGAAGGCCCGCCGGGGCGAACCCAGTCGCGCGGCGAAGGCGTGCAGCTCCTCGTACGAGACGTCGCTCACCAGGTGCGACCACATCCGCCCGTGCCCCGGCCAGATCGGCGGGTCGATGTAGACGGTCATCGCGTCCTCCCCGCCGCGCCCCGTGCCACCCTCCGCACGGCGCTCCGTAGCGCCCTCCGCGCCGCGCCCCGTGCCCCACCGCATGCCGCCCTCAACGCCGCACGCCGTGCCCCACCGCATGCCTCACCAGGTGCCGAGGTCCGTTCCGGAGCCCCTTCCGCCCCCCGCTCCGCTGGTATCGCCGTCGCCGCCGCCACGCGTCCCGCTCTCCGTACTGTCATGCGTTCCGCCCCTCCGGAGCCCGCGCTCCCCGCCGTCCGGCCGGTCCCGCTTCCGGCCGGTCTCACTTGCCCAGCACCGAGCCGAGCTTGCCGACCGCGGCGACCGAGACCGCCGTCTTGGGGCACACCCAGTGCGGGTCCGTGCCGAGCTCCGGCTCGATGTCGAGGGCATGCGGATCACCGCGCTCCACGCAGACGGGGCAGAGCGGCCACCGTCCGTACCGTTCCAGCAGCGCGTCCTGAACGTCCTGGGCGACCAGCCCGATGACGAACCCGGCGCCCTCCGGCCACTGCTCCACCCACCAGCGCCGGTGCGTCACGGAGTCCTCCACCAGGGAGACGACGTCGGCGTCGGCGACCTCGCCGGACGCCAGGTCGGCGATCACCAGGGCCCGCGCGGCGTGCAGTGCGTGTTCGAGGTCCATGTGGTCCATTCTCCCGCCTTTGGCCGTTCACGCACCGCCACGGCCGACCGCGGCCGTCGCCGGCGGTGGTCGGCGCTCCGGGCGAGCGGTAACGGGCGGGGGGCGCTCCGGGCGAGGGGCAACGGGCGGGTGGGAGGGCCGCACCCGCGCGCAGCGCGGGAAAGAACTCCGGGCAGCACCCGGCCACCCGCGCCGGAGGCGCCCCCGCGCCCCCTGGCCAGGGGTTGACGACGCCGAAGGGCTGAAAATACCTTTCAGGAGTGAGCAGTAGCGTGAAGGAAACTTTCACCACTCCGGAGCCCGCCGGCCCATCCCGGCATGCCCAACCGGCGCGACCCGCGCAACCCGCGCAACCCGCGCAGCCCGGCGGGGCCGTCGGCCCCGTCGGCCCCGCTCCGGCCGCCCTCGCCGCGAAGGTCAGAATGCTCGGGCCGACGATGACTCGTTCCATGCAGCGCGTCGCGGAGGCCGTCGCCGGCGACCCGGCAGGCTGTGCCGCGCTCACCGTCACGGGCCTGGCCGAGCGCACGGGCACCAGCGAGGCCACGGTCGTCCGCACGGCCCGCACCCTCGGCTACCCCGGCTACCGGGACCTGCGGCTGGCCCTCGCGGGCCTCGCCGCCCAGCAGGAGTCCGGTGCCGCCCCGGCCGTGACGGCCGACATCACGGTGGACGACCCGCTGCCGGACGTCATCGCCAAACTGGCCCGCGAGGAGCAGCAGTGCCTCGCCGACACCGCGGCGGGCCTGGACGCGGCGCAGCTCGACGCGGCGGTCACCGCCCTGTCCGGCGCCCGCCGGATCGACGTCTACGGCATCGGGGCGTCCAACCTCGTCGCCCAGGACCTGGCGCAGAAGCTGCTCCGCATCGGCCTGTCGGCACACGCGCACGCCGATCCGCACCTCGCCATGACGGGCGCGGTCCAGCTGCGCACCGGGGACGCCGCCGTGGCCATCAGCCACTCCGGCCGCACGGTCGACGTCATCGAGCCGCTCCGTACGGCCTTCGACCGCGGCGCGACGACCGTCGCCGTCACCGGCCGCCCGGACGGCGCGATCGCCCAGTACGCCGACCACGTGCTGACCACCTCCCCGGCCCGGGAGAGCGAGCTGCGGCCGGCGGCGATGTCGAGCCGCACCAGCCAACTGCTGGTGGTGGACTGCCTGTTCATAGGCGTGGCGCAGCGGACCCACGACACCGCGGCGCCCGCCCTGGCCGCCTCGTACGAGGCCCTGGCCCATCGCCACAACCCCCGCGGCTGACGGCGGCCCGGGCCCCTCGGCCCCGCCGCATCCGCCGCGTCGCCACCACCCACCGCACCGCACCGCCCGCCGGGCCACGCCGACCGCCGGGCCGCACCGGCCGGCCCACACACCAGCTCGCCCCCGAGGAACGCGTTCCACCCCGCCCGACCGATCGCACCGCTCACCCGACCGACCGGCCCGCCGAACGCACCACCCGCCGACCCGGCCCGCACACCACCCCCGGCCCGGCACACTCTCCACCCCGCGCCCTTCCCGACCGCACCGCCCGCCGACCGGTCCACCGACCGCACCACCCGCCACGCCGGCCCGCACACCAACCAATTCACCCCGCGCAACGCCCCGCCCCGCTCCCAACGGCACCATCCGCCGACCGACCGGTCCGCCAACCGCAGCACCCGCCGGCCGAACCACCGCATCGTCCTCCCCGAGAGAGCGGCAGCCATGCCCCCCACCCCCTCGTCCCAGCCGCCCCAGTCGCCAGAGCCGCCCGAGCCACCCCAGTCGCCCGGCCCGCCCGAGCCACCCCAGCGGCCCGAGCCACCCGAACAGCCCGGCTCGACCGGCTCGACCGGCTCCCCCGGCCGACCGCCCACGCGCCCGCCCTCCGAAGACCTCCGCGCCCAGCTCGACACCCTGGCCACGGAGGCGTTCCGCGGCGAACTGGCCGAGATCGACCGGCTGTCCACGCTCGAGATCGCCGAGATCATGAACCGCGAGGACTCCGGTGTCCCCGCCGCCGTGGCCGCGCAACTGCCGCGGATCGCCGCGGCCGTCGACGGCATCGCCGCCCGGATGGCCCGCGGCGGCCGGCTGGTCTACGCGGGCGCGGGCACCGCCGGACGCCTCGGCGTCCTGGACGCCAGTGAGTGCCCGCCGACGTTCAACTCCGCGCCCGGTCAGGTCGTCGGCCTGATCGCGGGCGGCCCGTCCGCCGTGGTGCACTCGGCCGAGGGTGCCGAGGACGACGGGGAACAGGCGGCCGCGGACCTCGACGCCCTCGCCCTGAGCCCGGACGACACGGTGGTCGGCGTCTCCGCCTCCGGCCGCACCCCGTACGCCGTCGCAGCCGTCGAACACGCCCGTTCCCGGGGCGCCCTGACCGTCGGGCTGTCCTGCAACCCGGGCTCGCCCCTCGCGGCCGCCGCCGAGCACGGTATCGAGGTGGTCACCGGCCCGGAGCTGCTGACCGGTTCGACCCGGCTCAAGGCCGGCACGGCGCAGAAGCTGGTCCTCAACATGCTCTCGACGATCACCATGATCCGGCTGGGCAAGACCTACGGGAATCTCATGGTCGACGTGCGGGCCTCGAACGAGAAGCTGCGCGCCCGCTCGCGGCGGATCGTGGCGCTCGCCACCGGCGCCGGCGAGGAGGAAATCGAGGCCGCGCTGGCCGCCGCGGACGGTGAGGTGAAGAACGCCGTCCTGATGCTGCTCGGCGGCGTGGACGCCGCCACGGCGGCCCGTCTGCTGGACGAGGCGGACGGCCGCCTCCGCACGGCCCTGGAGGCGGCCGCCCGGCTCTGACCCGGCCTCACAGCCCCCGGCCGCGGGCCCCGACCCGGCGCACAACGCCCGGAGTACGCCGAGGCCCGGAGAACGCCGAACGGCCCGGAGCACGGCCCGGAAACGCCGAAGGGCGGCACCCCGCGAGGGAGTGCCGCCCTCCGTACCGGAGGATCGACGTGACCGGCCGGGGCCGATCAGAAGTCCATGTCACCGCCGGGCATGCCACCCGGAGCGGCCGCGGCGGCCTTCTCCGGCTTGTCGGCGATGACGGCCTCGGTGGTGAGGAACAGCGCGGCGATCGACGCGGCGTTCTGCAGCGCGGAGCGCGTGACCTTCGCCGGGTCGATGACGCCCTCGGCCATCAGGTCGGTGTACTCACCGGTCGCGGCGTTGAGGCCGTGGCCCGGGGTGAGGTTGCGCACCTTCTCGACCACGACGCCGCCCTCGAGACCGGCGTTGACCGCGATCTGCTTGAGCGGGGCCTCCAGCGCGAGCTTGACGGCCTGCGCACCGGTCGCCTCGTCACCCGAGAGGTCCAGCTTGTCGAAGACGGAGACGGTCTGCAGCAGGGCCACGCCACCACCGGCGACGATGCCCTCCTCGACGGCGGCCTTGGCGTTGCGCACCGCGTCCTCGATGCGGTGCTTGCGCTCCTTCAGCTCGACCTCGGTGGCGGCACCGGCCTTGATGACGGCCACGCCGCCGGCCAGCTTCGCCAGACGCTCCTGGAGCTTCTCGCGGTCGTAGTCCGAGTCGGAGTTCTCGATCTCGGCGCGGATCTGGTTGACGCGGCCCTGGACCTGCTCGCTGTCACCGGCGCCGTCGACGATCGTCGTCTCGTCCTTGGTGATGACGACCTTGCGGGCGCGGCCCAGCAGCTCCAGACCGGCGTTCTCCAGCTTGAGGCCGACCTCCTCGGAGATGACGGTGCCACCGGTGAGGATGGCGATGTCGCCGAGCATGGCCTTGCGGCGGTCACCGAAGCCGGGCGCCTTGACCGCGACGGACTTGAAGGTGCCGCGGATCTTGTTGACGACCAGGGTCGACAGGGCCTCGCCCTCGACGTCCTCGGCGATGATCAGCAGCGGCTTGCCCGACTGCATGACCTTCTCCAGCAGCGGGAGAAGGTCCTTCACCGCGCTGACCTTGGAGTTGACGATCAGGATGTACGGGTCGTCGAGCGCCGCCTCCATCCGCTCCATGTCGGTGGCGAAGTAGGCGGAGATGTAGCCCTTGTCGAAGCGCATGCCCTCGGTGAGCTCCAGCTCCAGCCCGAAGGTCTGCGACTCCTCGACGGTGATGACGCCTTCCTTGCCGACCTTGTCCATGGCCTCGGCGATGAGCTCGCCGATCTGGGGGTCGCCGGCGGAGATGGAGGCCGTGGAGGCGATCTGCTCCTTGGTCTCGACGTCCTTCGCCTGCTCCAGCAGGGCGGCGGAGACGGCCTCGACGGCCTTCTCGATACCGCGCTTCAGAGCCATCGGGTTGGCGCCGGCGGCGACGTTGCGGAGGCCCTCGCGGACCAGCGCCTGGGCCAGGACGGTCGCGGTTGTCGTGCCGTCACCGGCGACGTCGTCGGTCTTCTTCGCGACTTCCTTGACCAGCTCGGCGCCGATCTTCTCGTACGGGTCCTCGAGCTCGATCTCCTTGGCGATGGAGACGCCGTCGTTGGTGATCGTGGGCGCGCCCCACTTCTTCTCGAGGACGACGTTCCGGCCCTTGGGGCCGAGAGTGACCTTGACGGCGTCGGCGAGCTGGTTCATTCCGCGCTCGAGGCCGCGCCGCGCCTCCTCGTCGAACGCGATGGTCTTGGCCATGTGAAGTGGTCCTCCCAGGACTTCGGGGTCCCCCCGGCCTGCGGCTGGGGGAGGATTTCTCCGGACCGCGCTGGCGCCCGCGACGGACGGCCTGCCGGCCTCGCGGTTCCTTGCCCCGCTTGGCCTGCGGGCCTCACCGACCCGGTCCTTCTGTCACTCTCCGGGGGAGAGTGCTAACGCCAATGATTAGCACTCTCCCCCTTCGAGTGCAAGCGCCCACCGGAGCCGCCGGTCCGGCGCGGCCTCCCGCGGCGAGGAGCCGGCGGCGCGGACGGAAGCGGTCCGGATACGGGGTGACGGACACTCGGCGCCGGCGGAGGCGCGAGGGACAGGCGGCGCCGCGCGGGCACGGCGACGGGCACGGCGACGGGCACGGCGAAGGGCCCGCACCCCCGGTGACGAGGATGCGGGCCCCTGGCGAGGTTTCGGCCGGTCGGCGCTCAGCCGGCGACGCGGACCATGTCCGCCTGCGGCCCCTTCTGGCCCTGCGAGATCTCGAACTCCACCCGCTGGCCTTCTTCGAGGGTGCGGTAGCCGTCCATCTGGATCGCGCTGTAGTGCACGAAGACGTCCGCACCACCGTCGACCGCGATGAAGCCGTATCCCTTCTCCGCGTTGAACCACTTGACGGTGCCCTGAGCCATTCCTAACTCCCCTATTACTGGCCCTTGCGCAGGACCGCACTCCGCGGACCCGGGTCAGACCTCACGACCCGGCGATCCCTTGGCCGTCGGCATGGGGGGACCACCGGGAAGTGTGCGCCGGAACGCGTCGACCGCGGCCGAATGTATCTGCCCAACTGCCCTCTGCAACAGGTCAATCGGACGAGAAATCAGCCGCGGCCGCAAAGGAGGTTTCCGGGGATTCACGGAAGATCCGGGGCAATCCGGGCCGGGCATGACGGACCAACGCGACAAATCGCCCTCGTCCTTCGGACACAGGTTGTCGCGTTCTCGTATGCAGTCGGCGGGTGCCGGAAGGGAATCGGACCAACTCTACCGCGCTCAACGACACGGAATTACCCCCTCCGCTTCTTTGACGGAGGGGGCAATCGCGATGACGCAGGGTGGATCCCACCGGGTGATCCGCTTCCGGATCACGGGGCCGGGACGCTCGGCCGGACGGGGGCCGCTCAGCCGCCGCCCGGCCGGACCGGGGCCGTTCAGCCGCCGGCGACCGCCGGGATGATGGAGATGCCCGCGCCGTCCGGCGTGGCCGTCTCCAGGCCCTCGGCGAAGCGGACGTCGTCGTCGTTGACGTAGACGTTGACGAAGCGGCGCAGCTTGCCGGTGTCGTCCAGCACGCGGGCGCCGATGCCCTGGTGGTTCTTCTCCAGGTCGGCGAGCACCTCGGCGAGCGTCGCGCCCTCCGCCTCCACCTCGGCCTTGCCGCCGGTGTAGGTCCGCAGGATGGTCGGGATTCGGACGGTGACGCTCATGCGAGGCCTGCCTCTCGGAACGATGCCAGGGTGGGACGGATGGTGGCGGACGGGCCGGTGGTGGGGGCCACCGCGTCCAGGGTCTTGAGGCCGTCGCCGGTGTTGAGCACGACGGTCTCACCGGCCGGGTCGAGCTGCCCGGTCTCGATGAGCTTCTTCAGCACGCCGACGGTGACACCGCCCGCGGTCTCGGCGAAGACGCCCTCGGTGCGGGCCAGCAGCTTGATGGCGTCGACGATCTGCTCGTCGTTCACGTCCTCGACGGCGCCTCCCGTGCGGCGGGCGATGTCCAGGACGTACGGGCCGTCGGCCGGGTTGCCGATCGCCAGGGACTTGGCGATGGTGTCCGGCTTCACGGGGCGGACCACGTCGTGCCCGTCCTTGAAGGCGCGGGACACCGGGGAGCAGCCCTCGGCCTGGGCGCCGAAGATCTTGTACGGCTTGTCCTCGACCAGGCCGAGCGCGATCAGCTCCTTCAGCCCCTTGTCGATCTTCGTGAGCTGGGAGCCGGAGGCGATGGGGATGACGAGGTTGTCCGGCAGCCGCCAGCCGAGCTGCTCGCAGATCTCGTAGGCCAGGGTCTTGGAGCCCTCGCCGTAGTACGGGCGAAGATTGACGTTGACGAAGCCCCAGCCCTCGCCGATCGGGTCGCCGATCAGCTCCGAGCAGAAGCGGTTCACGTCGTCGTAGGTGCCCTCGATGCCGACGAGGTCGCCGCCGTAGACCGCGGCCATGACGACCTTGCCGGCCTCCAGGTCGTGCGGGATGAAGACGCAGGAGCGGAAGCCCGAGCGGGCCGCCGCGGCGCCCACCGCGCCGGCGAGGTTGCCGGTGGAGGAGCAGGAGAGGGTCGTGAAGCCGAAGGCGCGCGCGGCCTCGACGGCGATGGCGACGACCCGGTCCTTGAAGGAGTGCGTCGGGTTGCCGGAGTCGTCCTTGACGTGCAGGCCGCCGGTGACGCCCAGCTCGCGGGCGAGCCGGTCGGCCTTGATCAGCTTGGTGAAGCCGGGGTTGAGGTTCGGCTTCTCCGCGACGTCCGCCGGGACGGGCAGCAGCGGAGCGTAGCGCCAGATGTTGTCGGGACCCGCCTCGATCCGCTCGCGGAGCGCCTCCGGGTCACCGGCGGGCAGCTCGTAGGCGACCTCCAGCGGGCCGAAACACTCGGCACAGGCGAAGACCGGGCCGAGCGGTGTGCGGTGGCCGCACTCGCGGCAGGAGAGGGCGGCGGCGGGGCCCAGATCGACCTGGCCGGCCCGGCCGTCCTGCTGGGGGTGTCCGGGGTTCCCGGCGGCGGAGCCGGTGTTCTCGGTGGTTTCGGTGGTGTCCGTTTTTCCAACGGTGTGCACAGCCATGCAGGCGAGGCCCTTTCTCCTCATCTTCCTCACGGCGTACCTCGCCGCGAGCCGGAATTGGCACCTTCCCCACCGGGAGCCTCGCTCCGGACGCTGTGCGTCGGAGGACCGAGACCGGCGGGAGGGTTGCCGGGGCTTCAACGGGCCGTTCCCTCTGCCCCTCTGGATGAGCGGTATGGCACCGGGCGGAACCCGGGCGTTTATGGGCG
This sequence comes from Streptomyces albus subsp. albus, assembly GCF_000719865.1. Classification (GTDB taxonomy): domain Bacteria; phylum Actinomycetota; class Actinomycetes; order Streptomycetales; family Streptomycetaceae; genus Streptomyces; species Streptomyces albus_E. The sequence goes on along the minus strand of NZ_JOID01000018.1, from coordinate 153,994 downwards.
CCGACCACCCCCGAGATGCGGTGGTCACGCGTGTTGTTCAAGACTGTAACCGAAGGCTCGGACTGTGGAGGAAGGCGTCCGAACCGCGAGATGCGGCCGCCGAGGGGCGGTGGTATCCCCGACCAGGCAGGGAGACGATCACGTGCTGGAAGAGGTGGAGCTCTGGCTGGACCGGCACTCCTGGTCCGCCTCCGAACGTCCGCTCGACATGCTTCTCGCCGCGAAACAGGCGGCCGGAACCTCCGGGACGGTCAGCGTCGTTCTCCCCGCCCTCAACGAGGAGGCCACGGTCGGGGAGATCGTCGAGACGATACGCGGCGAACTGATGTCCGGGGAGACCCCGCTCGTCGACGAGCTCGTCGTCATCGACTCCGGGTCCACGGACGACACCTCCCGGGTCGCCGCCGAGGCCGGGGCCCGGGTCGTGCACCGCGACTCCGTCCTGCCGCGGATACCCGTCGCGGCGGGCAAGGGCGAGGTGCTGTGGCGGTCACTGCTGGTGACCGAGGGGGAGATCGTCTGCTTCATCGACGCGGACCTGCGGGAGTTCCGCTCCCGCTTCGTCTCCGGCATCGTCGGGCCGCTGCTGACCGATCCCGGCCTGCACCTGGTCAAGGCGATGTACGACCGGCCGATGAGCAGTGGCGGCGAGCGCGGCGGCCGGGTCACGGAGCTGGTGGCGCGCCCGCTGCTCAATCTGCACTGGCCGCAGCTCGCCGGCTTCGTCCAGCCCCTGGGCGGCGAGTACGCGGCCCGCAGATCGCTGCTGGAGCGGCTGCCGTTCCCCGTCGGCTACGGCGTCGAGCTGGGCATGCTCGTCGACACGCTGGAGCTGGCCGGGCTCGAGGCGCTCGCGCAGGTGGACGTGGGCGTCCGGCACCACCGCAACCAGGACGGCCAGGCGCTCGGGCGGATGGCCGCCACGATCTACAGCACGGCCCAGCGGCGGCTGGACCGCGGCCATCTCGTGCGCCCCGTGCTGACCCAGTTCGACCGCGGCGCGGACCGGCTCTTCAGCCCCACCGTGCACGACGTGGCCACGGAGGAGCGGCCTCCGATGTGCTCGATCCCGGAGTACACGGCCCGGCGCCGCCGGAGGGCGGCGTGAGGCCGGCGCGGGGCGGCACCGGCCGGGCGCGGCCTGGGGCGGCCGGCCTCTCCCCGGCGGTGGCGGCCCGGGCGCCGCGGGACCCGGTGGCGGCGGTCCGGGCGCCCGTGCCCGTGCCGCCCGTGCCGGTGCCGGTGCGGCCGGTGCCGGTTCCCGTGCCGGTGCCGCCGCCCGCCCCGGTGCGGCCCGTGCCCGTGCCGCCGGTGCCCCCGGCCCCGGTGCGGCCGGCTCCGCGACGCTCGGCCCCGTCCGGCCCGGCCCGGGCGGGACGGGCGCCTTTCGGCCGGAGTCCGGCGGGGTACGGAAACGCACGTTTGAGCGGATCAGGTGCGGGCTAGGCTCGCGTCATGGTCGCTGAGCAGGCAGCCCGCATACTCGTCGCGTCCAACCGCGGCCCCGTCTCGTACACCCTCACCGAGCCGGGCCCACCAGGTCACGGCGGTGACGGCGGTGACGGCGGGTCCGGGGCGCAGGGCGCCCCCGCGCTCGTCGCCAAACGCGGCGGCGGCGGTCTCGTCTCCGGGCTCTCGGCGGTCGAGGGCGACGCCGTCTGGGTCTGCGCGGCCCTCGGGGACGGCGACCGCGAGGCCGTGCGCCGCACCGGCGGGCGTCTCGACCCCGCCGACACCGGCGGCCAGACGGTGCGGATGCTGGACATCGACCCGGACGTCTTCGCCACCGCGTACAACGGCGTGGCCAACTCGGTGCTGTGGTTCGTGCACCACATGCTCTACCAGACGCCCCTCGAACCGGTGTTCGACACCGAGTTCCGCCGCCAGTGGGCGGCCTACGAGGCCTACAACGCGGCCTTCGCCGACGCGCTGGCCGAGGAGGCCGCCGAGGGCGCCGCCGTCCTCGTGCAGGACTACCACCTCTGCCTCGTCCCCGGGATGCTCCGCGAGCGCCGGCCCGATCTGCGGATCGGCCACTTCTCGCACACCCCCTGGGCCCCGCCGGAGTACTTCCGGCTGCTGCCCGACGACATCGGGCGGCAGCTGCTGCGCGGCATCCTCGGCGCCGACCGCGCCGCCTTCCTCACCCGCCGCTGGGCCGACGCCTTCACCGCCTGCTGCACCGAGCTCCTCGGCGAACCGCCGGCCACCCGGATCGGGGTGCACGGCCTGGGCGCCGACGCGGACTTCCTGCGCGAGCGCTCACGGAAGCCCGATGTCGACGAGCGGCTCGCGGCCCTGCGCGAACAGATCGGCCCCGGCCGGAAGACGATCGTCCGGGTCGACCGGACCGAGCTGTCGAAGAACATCGTCCGCGGCCTGCTCGCCTACCGCGAGCTGCTGGCCGAGCGCCCGGAGTGGCGAGGGCGCGTGGTGCACGTCGCGTTCGCCTACCCGTCCCGGCAGGATCTGGCCGTCTACCGCGACTACACGGCCGAGGTCGCCCGGGTCGCCGGGGAGATCAACGAAACCTACGGGACGGACGACTGGCGGCCGGTGATCCTCCACGTCGAGGACGACTTCGCCCGCTCGCTGGCCGCGTACCGGCTCGCGGACGTGGCCCTCGTCAACCCGATCCGGGACGGCATGAACCTCGTCGCCAAGGAGATCCCGCTCGTCTCGGACGAGGGCTGCGCACTGGTGCTCTCCCGGGAGGCCGGGGCATACGAGGAGCTCGGCGAGGACGCGGTGACGGTCAACCCGTACGACGTGTCCGGCACGGCGCGGGCGCTGGACACCGCGCTGGGCATGAGCACGGCGGAACGGGCCGAACGCACCAAGCGGCTCGCCGCCGCGGCGTCCGCGCTGCCGCCGCAGCGGTGGTTCCTGGACCAGCTGGGCGCGCTGTAGCGCGGGGCGCGCGGGCGGCGCGGGGTTCCGCGCGGCCCGGGGTGCGCCCGGGCGGGGCCCGGGGTGCGCCGGTACCAGGGCCCGGTGCGCTCCGGCGCGGGTGGCGGTTGTCCGGCGTCCGCGGCGCCGTTGTCCCGCGCTCCGCGCGGGATGCGCGGGGTTCCGCGCGAAGTGCGGTCCGGGTTCACGCGGGTTGCCCGACGTGACGGGCCCGGGGCGCGGGGTGCGCGGGGTACCGGAGCGCGGGGCCTCCGGCCCGGGTGAGGTTGTCCGGCGTCCGCGACGCCGTTGTCCCGCGCTGCGCGCGGGATGCGACCCTCCCACCCGCCCGTTGCTGTCCACCCGTCCGGCAGGGAGGAAACGGAGGCGTGCGGCCCGCGGTCCAGGGCCACCGGTCACCCGTGCCTGCGGCCCGACGCCCGGGACCACCGGTCACCCGCCGACCGGGACGGCGTCAGCCCTGCCGTCGTCCGGTCACCGAAGCGGCCAGGGCGTCGAGGAGGTTCACGACCCCCTCCGGGCCGTCGACCACCACATCGGCCCGCTCCGCCAGTTCCTCGGCGCCCTCGCCGTCGGCGGCTGCGCTGCACACCAGCAGTCCGGGCACGCCGTCGGACCGCAGCTTGTCCACCGCCGCGTAGGCGGCGAGATCCCCGAGGTCGTCCCCGGCGTACAGCACCGCGCCGGCCCCCGTCTCCCGTACGTACTCGGTCAGGGCCACGCCCTTGTCGATGCCCGGCGGGCGCAGCTCCAGCACCATGCGGCCGGGTTCGACGATCAGTCCGTGCCGCTCGGCCAGGGCCGTGAGCGGTTCGCGCAACCGCTCGAAGGCGGCCTGGGGGTCGGCGGCCCGGCGGGTGTGCACCGCCACGGCGCGGCCCTTGTCCTCGACCCAGATGCCGGTCCGGGCCTCGTCGTGTTCGAGCACCGCGGGCAGTTCCGCGCGGACGGCGGCGACGCCCGGATGCGGGTCGGGGGCCGTCACGGTGGCGCTGACGGCGTCCCAGCGCTCGGCACCGTAGTGGCCCAGGACCACGAGGTGCTCCAGACCGGGGACTCCACTGAAACCACCATTCCGTACCGCGACGTCGGCGGGGCGGCCGGTGATCACGGCGACGGAGCGGACGAGCGGCGCGAGCCGGGCGAGCGCCGGTACGGCGCCGGGGTGGGCGCGGGCCTGTTCCGGGTCGGACACGATCGGCGCGAGGGTGCCGTCGAAGTCGAGGGCCACGACGGCCCGTTCGGGCCGTTCCAGGAGCGCGGCGAGGCCGTCGCGCCCGGCATCGGTGACAGGGGCCGGCAGGGGATGCGGATGACTGCCCATGCGGCCGAGCCTACCGGGGCCGGCCCCCGCCCCGACGCCCCGCCTTTCCGGCCATTCCGGCTTCTCGACGACCGCCGTACGGGTCGGGCGCCCGGGGCTCCTCGTCCTCCTCCTCCGGTCCGGCGGACGGTGAGCAGTAACGGGCGGGTGGGAGGGTCGCATCCCGCGCGGAGCGCGGGACAACGGCGCCGCGGACGCCGGACGACCGCCACCCCGGGCCGGGAGGGGACGGACCGGGAAGGCACACCGCCCCCGGGCGGGCGAAGACCTCAGCGCCGCGCGCGCCGCTGATCGCGGAGGCGGCGGAGGCGGTTGACCGTGACCGGGTCGTGGGCCAGCGCCCGCGGATCGTCGATGAGGGCGTTGAGGAACTGGTAGTAGCGGGTCGGGGAGAGCCCGAGCTGCTCCCGGATCGCCCGTTCCTTCGCTCCGGGCCCCCGCCAGGAGCGGCGTTCGACGGCGAGGACGGCCCGGTCGCGGTCGGTCAGCCCCTGGGCACCGCCCTGGTCATCGCCGCCCTCCCGCACCGCCCCGTCGTCTCCGCTCTCGTTCACACCGTCCAACATAACGGCCCCCGCCGACGCCCGGTCCGGCCCGGTCCAGCGGGCCTCACGAGCCCCGCGCGGCGGGCAGGCAGGCCGGTCGTCCGTCCGGCAGGACCACAGACACGCCGGGCCGGAACAGGCAGGAGCAAGGCGGGAACAGGGCCGGGCGGGACCGGGGCCGGACCAGGCCGAGCCGGCAAAGGCCGAGGGCCGGACCAAGCCGGGCCGGGATGACGCCGGGCAGGACCGAGCCGGGCCGGGCAAGGCCGGGGACCCGGGGCCGGGCAAGGCCGGGGACCCGGGGCCGGGCAAGGCCCAGGGCCCCCGGGGCCGGGCCGGGACCGGGACCGGGCCGAGTAGCCGGCCCGGCCCGCCGCGGCGGGGGAACCCTCAGCGGGAGGCGTTCTCCGTGGCGAAGGCGTCGCGCTGGATCCGCGAGAGCACCCCGCCCGGGTCGCCGCCGCGCTCCACCGCCGTGCCGATCTGCTCCTTGATCGCCTTGCTGACGTAGGCCCAGGTCGTCTTGTCCGACGGATAGTGCACGGCCTCCGGCAGCTCGTCGAGGAACTCACGGAGCGGCTCGTGCTTCTCGTCCGCGCGCATCGCCTCCGAGGCGGAGCGGGTGACCGGAAGGATGTCGTACCGGTCCGCGAACTCCAGCACGTTCGGCTCGCTGTACACGTAGTCGAGGAAGTCGCCGATCTCCTTCCGGTGGCCGTTCTTCTTGAAGGCCATCATCCAGTCGTTGACGCCCATCGTCGCCTCGGCCGGGCCGGTCCTGCCGGGGAGGGGCGCCGTCCCGAACTCCACTCCCTCCTTCTCCGCCTGCCGCATCAGGGTGGGATGGCCGTTGAGCATGCCGACCTCTCCCCGGGTGAAGGCGTCGAACGCGTCCTGGCGGTTGAGCGCGGCCGGGTCGCCGGGGCCGGTGAGGCCCTTGGTGACCAGTTCGTCGCGGAGCCACTCGAACGCCCGTATGTTCTCGGGTGCGTCGAGCGTGTACGAGCCGATGCCGTCGGTGAAACCCCCGCCTCCGCTGATGGACCACAGCATCGACTCGGCCTGCGCCTCCTCCGGGCCGAGCGGCAGCGCGTACGGGATCCGCACGCCGGCGTCCTTCAACGCCTCGGCGGCGTCCCGCAGTTCGGCCCAGCTCCGCGGCGGCTCCTCGATGCCGGCCTCGGCGAAGAGGTCCTTGTTGTAGAAGAACAGCCGGGTGCTGGCGGCGAACGGCAGTCCGTACTGCACCCGGCGGAACTCGCCGCCCTCGGCGAGCTTGGGGAGGAAGTCGGCCTGGGTGGGGATGGAGAGGACTTCGTCGGCCCGGTAGAGCTTGTCGCGGTCGGCGTAGTCGGCGTAGGAGCCGATCTGCGCGAGGTCCGGTTCCTCGCCCCGCTTGACCATGGCGGCGACCTTCTTGTCGACCTCCGCCCAGCTGTAGACGCTGACGTCGATCGAGACGCCGGGATGGCTGGACTCGTAGTCCGCCGCGAGCTGATCCCAGTACTTCCGGGAGGTGTTGGCCTCGCTGTCGCCGTAGTCGGCGGCGACGAGGCGGAGGGTGACCTCCTCGCCGGAGCCGCCGCAACCGGAGAGGGTGAGGGCCATGGCCGTCGCGACAGCCGCCGCCAGGGATCCCGAGTACCGCCGTCGCACTACCGATACCGCCTTCTGTCTTGCTTCTCGTTCATTCGCTTCTCGTCCGGTTCCCGCCGGATTCCTGTCCGGTCCCGGCCGGATGCCGGCCGGGTCCTGCCCGGCGCCGTCCAGGGACCGTTCGGCTGCCGGCCCGGTCCACGGCCGGTCCACGGCCGGTTCCGTCCGGTCCTCGCCCGTCCCCGCCGGTCCTCGTACGGGCGCCGCGCCGGGTTTCCCGCTCCGGCCGAGCCGCCCGCCGCGGCTTCGCGCTCCGGATGCCCGTCCGGCGGCGGCCTGCCGGGCTCGCTCGCCCCGCCCGGGATCCGACGGTTCCTCTCCCGTCCCGCCCGCGCCGTTCGCGGCTCTCCCCGCACCCTGCCGGTGGCCTGCCGGTTCTGCCAGATCTCTTCCCGGTGTCCACTCGGTCTCTTCGCACGGTCTTCATGCCGTGCCGATCCGGTGCGCCCCGGCCGTCAGGTCCCTCGCGGGCGGCTGGGGCTTCCGCGCCGACGGACGGACCCGGGCACGGGACACCGCATCGAGGCCCGGACTGAAGCCCTGTGTCCGCTATGCGAACGCTCTTACTCTACGAGAGTAAGTGGACTAGACCTGTCGGGGCCATCCGGGCGAGACTGTAACCGTGAGACATGCCATCGCCCCCGCTCCGCCCGCCACCGGGGCGGAAGCCCCTCCGTCCGGGGCCGGGACCAGGGCCGGGACCGGGACCGGGACGCCGGACCGCGTCCGGGACCGGTCCGGCCGGAGACCGTTCCCCCGTATCGTCCCGGCGGCCCGGGGGAACGCCGCGGGCCGCCCGGATGCGGGCCCGCCCGCCCGCACCCCCCACTCCGCGGAGGTAACCACCTGATGGCAACTCAACAGCACGTACTCACCGGCGCCCGCGTGGTGCTGCCGTCCGGCGTCGTCGAGCACGGCCGGCTGATCGTGGAGGGCACCGTCATCGCCGAACCGGTGACGGCCGCGTCCGCGGAGCCCTTCCCCCAGGGCACCGCGGACGCCGCGCCGGACGGGCCGGTCGGGTCGGTCGGCGGGTCGGTCGGGCGGCACACGCCGCACGCGCCGGACGGCAGCCCCGGCCCCGCCCGCGGCACCTCCGCCCCTGAAAGCGCCCTCGCCGGCCTGGATCTGACCGGGCACTGGATCGTTCCGGGCTTCGTCGACATGCACGTCCACGGCGGCGGCGGTGCCTCCTTCTCCGCCGGCACCGCCGAGGAGGCGCTGGCTGTGGCCGCCACCCACCGGCGGCACGGCACCACCACCATGGCCGCCTCCACCGTCACCGACCGTCTCGACGACCTCGCCCGGCAGGCCGCCGTCCTCTCCGAGCTCGTCGAGCAGGGCGAACTGGCGGGGATTCACTTCGAGGGGCCGTTCATCGCCCCCTGCCGCCGCGGCGCCCACGACGCGGCGCTGCTCCGCGACCCCGACCCGGGGGACGTCAAGCGGCTGATCGACGCCGCCCGCGGCGCCGCCCGGATGGTGACCCTCGCGCCCGAACTGCCGGGCGGCCTGGACTCCGTACGGCTCCTCGCCGACCTGGGCGTGATCGCGGCCGTCGGCCACACCGACGCCGGATACGAGGCGACGGCCGAGGCCGTCGACGCGGGCGCCACCGTGGCCACCCACCTCTTCAACGCCATGCCCGGCCTGCACCACCGCACCCCCGGCCCCGTCGCCGCGCTCCTGGAGGACGAGCGGGTCACCGTCGAACTCGTCAACGACGGCGTCCATCTCCACCCCGCCGTCGTCGACCTCGCCTTCCGGCGGGCGGGCGCCGAGCGCGTCGCCTTCATCACCGACGCCATGGCGGCGGCCGGCAAGGGCGACGGCCGCTACCCGCTCGGCGGGCTGGAGGTCGAGGTACGGGACGGCGTGGCCCGACTGGTGGAGGGCGGCGCGATCGCCGGCTCGACGCTCACCCTCGACACCGCGTTCCGGCGGGCCGTCACCCTCGGCGGCCTTCCCGTCGAGCACGTCGTCCGGGCCCTGTCGGAGAACCCGGCCCGGCTGCTGGGTGTCGCGGACCGCGTGGGCTCCCTGGAGGCCGGGAAGGACGCCGATCTGGTCGTTCTCGACGCGGAGTTCGCGGTGGCCGGCGTCATGCGGCGCGGAGCATGGGTGGTCGAGCCCGAAGTGGGCTGACGACCATTGCTGCTGAGGGCCCGGCACCGCTGACGGCCCGGCACCGTTCACGGCTTCGGCACCGCTGACGGACCGGCACCGTTCACGGCTTCGGCACCGCTGACGGCCCGGCACCGTTCACGGCTTCGGCACCGCTGACGGACCGGCGCCGTTGACGCCCCCGGCACCGTTGACGGCCCGGCATCGGTCGTCCAGGCTGCGGCGAGCGGCTGGGCACACTGGGCCGGCCGCCGCTGTTTTGGCATGATCACCCCCGCACGAGTGAGCGACCGGCTCGACTCGGCCGGCCGGGCCCGCCATCCGCAGCGCGCGTCGGCACCCGGAGAAGAGAAGGGGGACCAGGTGATCGTCACCGTCACGCTCAACACCGCCCTGGACATCACCCACCGCGTCCCCCGCTTCACCCCCCGCACCGCGCACCGGGTCACCGAGACCGTCGAACGCCCCGGCGGCACGGGCGTCACCGTGGCCCGGCTGCTCGCCGCCCTCGGCCACCGCACCGTCGTCACGGGCTTCGCGGGCGGCCCCACCGGCGAGGTCCTGCGCCGGCTGCTCGCGGAGGAGCACGGCCCCGCCCCGTCAACCGGTGGCGGAGCGATCGAGGACGCGCTCACCCCCGTCTCCGGCGCCACCCGCCGCACGATCGGCGTCGTGGACTCCGCCACCGGCGGCATCACCCGCCTCAAGGAAGCCGGCCCGGTCATCACCCGCGCCGAGTGGGACGCCTTCCACGCGACCTTCACCGGACTGCTTCCCGGCGCGGACGCCGTCGCGCTCTGCGGCAGCCTGCCCCCGGGCCTCCCGGTCGGCAGCTACGCCACCCTGGTCCGGGCCGCGCAGGCCGCCGGCGTCCCCGTGCTGCTCGACACGCACGGCGAACCGCTGCGCCGGGGCATCGCCGCACGCCCCGACCTCGTCGCGACGACCGCGGAGGAGCTGACCGGGCTCACCGGCTTCGCCGAACCCGTACGCGCCGCGCACGAGACCCGGCGCCGCGGCGCCCGTGCCGTGGCCGCCTCGCTCGGCGAGGACGGCGTGCTCGTCGTCACGGCGGACAGCGGCTGGCGTGCCGCCCCGCCCCGCCCGCCGGGCGGCGACCCCACGCGCGCCTGCGAGGCGGCCGTGGCCGGGCTGCTCTCCGCCCTCGCCGAAGGACTGCCCTGGCCGGAGCGGCTGACCCGCGCCGTCGCCCTCTCGACGGCGGCCGCGACCGCCCAGGGCCCCGGGGAGTTCGACCACGCCGCGTACACGGGGCTGCTGCCGGACATCGAGGTCACCGAACGCGCCCTGTGACGGGCCTGAGCGGGCCGGAGCGGGCCGGAGCGGGCCGGGCACCGGCCGGCACCGCTCCCAGTCCCGCTACGGTACGGGCCACGGCACCAGCCTTGGTCGGCCCGCACCCGCGCCCGGCAGGGGGCTCCACGTCGGAGTCCCCGTCACGGTGTCCGGCGGTCCGTGTCCGCCGCAGCCCGTCCGCACGTCCCCCGGACACCGCCCGCACACCACACCGGCCGCCCCGGATCGGATTCCGGGACAGCCGGTGCGACGGAAGCCCTGAGAGCCCTGAGACAGGAAGGACGAGCCACGGGGGCGGGCGGCGGAGCGGTCTCAGTCCTTGACCTGACCCTCCTTGAGCTGCACCCAGTCGAGGTTGAACTCGCAGCCCTGGCCCTCACCGCAGGTGAGGTCAATGGTGTTGGTGCCCTTGGTGAGATTGACGTAGGAGTACGTGGTGGTCCACCCCTTGTCCCACTCGCCCTCCTTGGCGTTGGCCCAGTTCTTCAGCTCCTGCTCGCGGTCCTTGCCGTTGACGAGGAGCGTGGCCTTGGTGTCCTTGCCGGGCACGCCGTAGCCGATGAAGAAGGTGTACTCGCCCGCCTTGGGCACGTCGATCCGCCAGGTGGCCGTCGCCCCGGGCTGGTTCATGCCCGCGATGTAGGCCCCGCCCTTGGAGCGGGCGCCCTGCACCTCGTTGGCGACGGTCGCACCGCCGGCGGTCTTCATCCCCACCGCGTCGAACTTGGCGGAGGAGAAGGGCTTGGACTTGTCCTTGTTCTCGCCCTGGTCCTTGCCCTCGTCGGCCGGCTTCTCCTGCTCACCGCCGTCCGCGGGCGCCGACTGGGAGCTGCCCGCCTCCTGCTTGTCCTCGCCGTCCCCGTCGCCGTTGGTCAGCATCGCGATGACGATGCCGATGACGACCACGGCGACCACGGCGATCGCCCCGATCAGCAGCCCCTGGTTGTTGGGGCCCCGGCCACCGCCGCCGCGGCCGCGGCTTCCGTGGCCGGCGGGCGCGGCGCGACGGGGCGGGGCGCCGCCGGGCAGGGTCTCGGGGGCGGCGTAGGAGGTGCTGGGGCTCTGCGCGTAGGCGGCGGCCGGCTGGTCCGCCGGCGCGGCGCCGGGCCCGTACCCGGGCCGCTGAGCGGCCTGCTGGCCGCCGTACTGGCGTTCCCCGACCCGGTGCACCTGGTTGTACGAGGTGCGGGGGACCCCGGGCTGCGCGGGCCGGCCGTACTGCGCGGCACCGCCGTCGCCCGCCGCGCCGTTCGCGCCCCCGTCCCCGCCCTCCGAGCGGTAGAGGTAGGCGAACGGGTCGTCGTTCTCGGGCGTGCCCGCACCGTTGTTGCCGGCCGTCATCCCCTGTCACTCCCCAACTGGTTCCCGGACCACCGGCGCCGCGTCCACAGCGCCTGGACAGCTCCTATCAGCGGCGGGGCGGCCTCGATAAGGCCTGTGCTGTCCGTATGGTCAATGTTCACGATCGCGTTACCTCGGCCCTCGGCCGATCGATCGAGCCTACCCGCTCACCACGGCCGCTGTTCCCGGTCCGCCGCGGCCGGCCGGGGCGCCCCGGAGGGAGCCCCGCAAAAGCCCCGCTCGGGGGCGCGCGATGCCGTCCCGATGTGTCCAGTACCACCCGGACCGGCCCCTTCCGTACCGGCGCGGCGGGACACCGGAAAGCCAGGGGAACGGGGACGGAGCCCGCGGGCCGGGAGCAGGGCAGGGGCTGGGCCGGGGACAGGGACAGGGCCGGAACCGTGCGGACCGGCCGGCCGGCCCCGCCTCCCCCGGATCACCCCGCGCGGCGGTGGGCGCGTCCGGCGGCCCGGGAGCGCTTCTCGACGTACATCCGCTGGTCGGCGGATTGCAGGACTTCCTCGGCGGACATCCCGCAGCCCGCCCAGCCGATGCCGAAGCTCGCCCCGACCCGCACCGCGCGCCCGTCCACCCGGATCGGCGGGATGATCGCGTTGCGCAGCCGGACGGCCAGGTCCTGGGCGTCCGCGCGGCCGAGGCCGTCGGCCAGGACGACGAACTCGTCCCCGCCGAGGCGGGCGACCGTGTCACCGTCCCGCACCCCGTTGGTCAGCCGCCGGGCGACCTCGATGAGGACGGCGTCCCCGGTGTGGTGCCCGAAGCGGTCGTTGATCGACTTGAAGCCGTCGAGGTCGCAGAAGAGCACCGCGAGCCCCTTGGTGCCGTCGTCCGGCCGGTCCTCGGCCGGGGCGACGGTGTGGACGTGGCCGTCGAAGGCGCCGCTCCCCGGCGGGCCGAAGGGGGCGTCGAAGCCGTCGGTCCGGAAGCCGTTCTCGTCCGTCTCGACGCCCGGGGCCGGCCCGTACGCGCTGCTGACCATCCCGTCCGGCGCGCCGGCCTCCCCGTCCCGGGAGGGCGGGCGGTCGCAGAGCCGGGCGGAGAGCCGGCTGCGCAGCTCCGCGCTGTTGGGGAGGCCGGTGAGGGAGTCGTGGCTGGCGCGGTGGGCGAGCTGCAGTTCGTGCCGCTTGCGCTCCTCGATGTCCTCGACGTGGGTGAGCAGGAAGCGCGGCCCGTCGGCGGCGTCGGCGACGACGGAGTTGCGCAGCGAGACCCAGACGTAGCTGTTGTCGCGCCGGGCCAGCCGCAGTTCGGCCCGGCCGCCCTCGGCGGAGGTGCGGAGCAGCAGCCCGAGGTCCTCGGGGTGGACGAGGTCGGAGAAGGAGTAGCGGCGCATGGCGGAGGCGGGGCGGCCCAGCAGCCGGCACAGGGCGTCGTTGGCGCGGAGCAGCCGGCCGTGCTGGTCGCCGCCCATCTCGGCGATGGCCATGCCGCTGGGCGCGTACTCGAACGCCTGCCGGAAGCTCTCCTCGCTGGCGCGCAGGGCCTGCTGTTCCCGCTCCAGCCGGACGAGGGCGCGCTGCATATTGGCGCGCAGCCGGGCGTTGCTGATGGCGATGGCGGCCTGGAAGGCGTACATCTGCAGGGCCTCGCGGCCCCAGGGGCCGGGCCGGCGGCCGTTGCGGGGCCGGTCGACGGCGATGACGCCGAGGAGGTCGTCGCTGGAGGAGTACATCGGGGCGAGCAGCCGGTCGCCGGGGTGCCACTCGTCGGCGAAGCGCGGCTGGGGGCCGCCGCTGTGCCACTGCGGGACGTCGTCGTCGTCGAGGATCCAGCCCTCGGTGTGCGGTATGAACCGCAGCTCGCCCCAGCGGGTGCCCATGGAGAGGCGGCGCTCCCAGGCGGTGCGCGAGCCGACGCGGCCGGCCAGCAGCGCCTCGGCGCCGGCGCTGCCCGCGACGGCGGCGACCACGAGGTCACCGTCGGGCTGTACGAGGTTGACGGCGGCCAGTTCGTAGCCGAGGCCGGTGATGACTCCGTCGGCGACGGACTGCAGGGTGTCGGCCAGACTGCGGGCGGTGTTCAGGTCCGCGACGACACGGTGGAGCTGCCGCAGGGTCGCAAGACGGACGTACGGTTCCGACTCGGCCTCCATCGATTGCACTCCCCGAGACCTCGACAGCAACTCCAGGATCTTGTCGTCTGATTGCCACGGCCACTGAATCACAGCGAGCTGCCCACCCGGTACACAGGGTCAACAATTCCCGGGTGCTGTGACTCAAGTCACAAGATCTTTGGGTGTATTGACGCTTGCGCCGGTGCGGACCGCCTGCCCTGCCGTTTCCTTCCTGAACGCAAATCCCCGGACCGGCTTCCGCCCGGCGACCTAGGTCCCGGACGGTCCCCGCGCCCGATGTGGGCGCCACGGGCGCCCGGATAGCGTGCGCACGTGCAGCAGACTCCTTCATCCCCCGCAGCGATCATCCCCCATCCTGGAAGGGTGAGTGACGACGAGTTCCGTGCGGCCATGGCCCGCCTGGCGGCCGGCGTGGTGCTGGTGACGGCCCGCGACCCGGAGGACGGCCCCCGCGGGGAGGACGTGGGCATGACAGCGACGGCGTTCATGTCGGTGTCACTTGACCCACCGCTCGCGATGGTGAGCGTTCGCAACGACTCACGGATGGAGGAGCTGCTGGACCGGCAGCCGCTCTGGGCGGCGTCCGTGCTCTCCGAGAGCCAGCGGCAGACAGCCGGGCGATTCGCGATGAAAGGCCGCATCAGCGACAAGTTGCTCTTCCGGGACGCGCCGCACACGCGCGGCGAGGCCTCCGGAGCCCTGCTCGTCGACGGCGCGCTGGCCGCCGTGGAGTGCCGTACGGAACAGCGCGTCCGGGCCGGGGACCACACGCTGGTGATCGGCCGGGTGATCGGCACCCGGCTGGGGCCCGACGACGCCGGGCCGCTGACCTATTTCCGGGGACGCTACCGGCGGCTGGGCTGAACGGGGCGGCTTCCCGGCGCGGGGCACGAACCGCGGGTTGCGGCCGGGGAATTCCCCGCGACGCATCGGCACTCTTCGCGGGGGCGGACGACCGGGCCGGAATTCACTGCGGCCGTGGATTTGCGCGCGGAATTCACTCGTCCGGCCGGGCCGGGACGGAAGAGCTGGAAACGCATTCCGGCGTGGACGCCAGGAGAGGCGTCCACGCCGGAATGCGTTATTGCGGGGTTACTACTTGTCACGGCGCCACGGGGGCAACCGGGGTGAGGAGCCCGATCAGCGCGAGCAGGACCTCGTCGCCGGCACCGGTGGTGACGGTCTCGGTCTCGGTCTCCGGGGCGTAGTTGACGGCGATGTTCTCCTCGCCGATCTGGCAGATGGTCTGGTTCTGGCCGGACGTCTGCTCGAAGTCCCCGGGCGGGAACGGAGCCAGCTGCGCGGAGTTGCCGCACTCCTGCGCGAAGGCCACCACGTCCTTGATCTTGTAGCCGTCGTGGCCGCTGTTGGCGGCGGCAGACGTCGCGGAGCCCGCGATCATGGCAGCCGCGGCAAGCGACAGGAACGACAGCTTGGCTGTTGTACGCATATTGTTCTCCACTTTCCGCCTTCCCCGTTGGAAGGGCCGATCGAGTTCTATCACTGCCTCGGCAGCTCTTCCGCTTAACCGACACAGGGAAATTCGACATCGACCGAGGACTTCATGCGGATGGCCGAACGCCTGCCCGGAGGTCCCGCGCCAGGCTTCTTCACCCTTTTCATTCAAGGTATTCAACCACCCTCAACCGGCCTTTATCCGGGCGGAATCAGGGCAGGCGGGCACCCGCGGATCCGCCGATTCCTTCGGCCGATCGGCGGCATACACGGGAATTCCCGGGGTGCGCGTCGCCCCGCGCCGCGCGAGGGTGGGCCCGGCGCTGCCGGGACGGAGGCGGTGCCGCCGGGCGGCGGTGCGAACGGTCCTCGGGCTGCCTCCGGGAACCCATGAGGGCCGCCGCGGACCACGGAGACGGAGGCGGAGGAGGCCGGCCGCGCCGGGGCCGGGGCCGGGCGGACGGCCCGCGGGGTCAGTCCCAGCCGCGGCCGCTGCGGCCGCGCTTCGTGTCGCCGCGCTGCTTCTTGGTGCGCAGCCGGCGCTCGTTGACGCCACGCGGGATCTTCGTCTTCCGGCGCGGCCGGGGCGGGGGCGCGGTGGCCTCGGCGAGGAGGGACGCCATCCGGACGGCCGCGGTCTCCCGGTTGCGCCACTGCGAGCGGTGCTCGGAGGCCCGTACGGTGAGCACGCCGTCCGTCAGGCGGTCGGCGAGGCGCTCCAGGGCCCGCTCCTTCCACACCGGCGGCAGCGCTTCCGTCGCCGCCAGGTCGAAGCGGAGTTCCACCTGGCTGTCGCTGGTGTTCACATGCTGGCCGCCCGGTCCCGAGGAGCGGGAGAAACGCCACTTGAGCTCGGCCTCCGGGAGGGAGACCGAACCGCGGATGACATGGGGCCCGGACATGTGTGCCATGATCCCGCGCCCGGCCGCGGCCGTCACCTCCATTTCGCGCCCCCGCCCGCGGTCTTCCCGTCGCCGGGCGCGGAACCGTAACGAAGCGGGGGCGGATGGAACCCGGCGGGGCCGTCCCCGCGTTGTGGAGGATGACGGTGGCTTCACCTCTGGACGAAGCCCGACATACTTCAAGGAAAGGGACATCCCATGGCTGTAAGCCTGTCCAAGGGCGGCAACGTATCGCTCACCAAGGAGGCACCGGGCCTGACCGCCGTCACGGTCGGCCTCGGCTGGGACGTCCGCACCACGACCGGCACCGACTTCGACCTCGACGCGAGCGCCATCGCGGTCAACGCGGGCGGCCGGGTCGTCTCCGACGGCCACTTCGTGTTCTTCAACAACAAGGCCACGCCGGACCAGACCATCGTCCACACCGGTGACAACCGCACCGGCGCGGGCGAGGGCGACGACGAGCAGATCAACGTCAACCTCGCCGGGCTCCCGGCCGAGGTCGAGAAGATCGTGTTCCCGGTGTCGGTCTACGACGCCGAGGCCCGCAGCCAGAACTTCGGCCAGGTGCGCAACGCCTACATCCGCGTGCTCAACCAGGCCGGCGGCGCCGAGATCGCCCGCTACGACCTGAGCGAGGACGCCGCGACCGAGACCGCCATGGTCTTCGGTGAGCTGTACCGCAACGGCGCCGAGTGGAAGTTCCGTGCCGTCGGCCAGGGTTACGCCTCCGGCCTCACCGGCATCGCGCAGGACTTCGGCGTCAACGTCTGACCGTCCGATCCACTTCCGCGTCCGGCCGCTCCCCGGCCGGCGCCGGTGGCGGGCCCGCCGAAGCGGGCGGACGCGGAGAACGCAGCGGCCCCCGGCCGGGTCACCGGCCCCGGGGGCCGCTTCGCATGCGGCGCACTCCGTTCCGCCGGGCCCGCACCGCGCGCCCCGCACCCACCGCCCCGGCCCCGGCTCGGCTCCGCCCCGGCCCCGGCCCGGCTCCCGTACGGCCGTCCGGCCGGACGCCGTCCGCCGGGCCGTTGGCCGCCCCTGCCGCCGGGTAGGGGTGGAAGGGCGGGGCAGCCGAACGGTGGAGAGAGAGGCGGTTACATGGCTCAGGAAGTGCGCGGCGTCGTGGCTCATGCCAAGGGAGAGCCGGTCCGGGTCGAGACGGTTCTGGTGCCGGACCCGGGGCCCGGCGAGGCGGTGGTGCGGGTGCAGGCCTGCGGGGTCTGCCACACCGATCTGCACTACCGCGACGGCGGCATCAACGACGAGTTCCCGTTCCTCCTCGGGCACGAGGCGGCCGGGATCGTGGAGACGGTGGGCGAGGGCGTCACCGATGTGGCCCCGGGCGACTTCGTGATCCTCAACTGGCGCGCGGTGTGCGGCACCTGCCGGTCCTGCAAGCGCGGCCGGCCCTGGTACTGCTTCAACACCCACACCGCCGCGCAGCCGATGAAGCTCGCCGACGGCACCGTGCTCACGGCCGCGCTGGGCATCGGCTCCTTCGCCGAGAAGACCCTCGTCGCGGCCGGCCAGTGCACCAAGGTCGATCCCGCGGCCTCCCCCGCCGCCGCCGGACTGCTCGGCTGCGGCGTCATGGCGGGCCTCGGCGCCGCCCTCAACACCGGGCAGGTGGGACGCGGCGACACGGTCGCCGTCATCGGCTGCGGCGGGGTCGGCAGCGCCGCCGTCGCGGGGGCCCGGCTGGCCGGCGCCTCGAAGATCATCGCGGTGGACCTGGACGAACGGAAGCTGGAGTGGGCGACCGGCCTCGGCGCCACCCACACCGTGCACGCCGGCACGGCGGATGTCGTCAAGAGCGTCCAGGAGCTGACCGGCGGCTTCGGAGCGGATGTCGTCATCGACGCGGTGGGCCGCCCGGAGACGTACCACCAGGCCTTCTACGCCCGCGATCTGGCCGGGACCGTCGTCCTGGTCGGGGTGCCCACGCCGGAGATGGTGCTGCAACTGCCGCTGCTCGACGTCTTCGGACGCGGCGGCTCCCTCAAGTCGTCCTGGTACGGGGACTGCCTGCCGGAGCGCGACTTCCCGATGCTCATCGATCTCTATCTGCAGGGGCGGCTCGATCTGGACGCGTTCGTCAGCGAGACGATCGGACTGGACGACGTCGAGGCCGCGTTCGACAAGATGCACCGCGGTGACGTGCTGCGCTCGGTGGTGGTGTTCTGATGACCGCTGCCTCCGGTTCCGCCGGTTCCGCCGGTTCTTCCGGTTCCGCTGACGGCGGGGTGCGGATCGGTCACCTCGTGACCTCCGGCACCTTCTCCCTCGACGGCTCCACGTGGGAAGTGGACAACAACGTCTGGCTGGTCGGCGACGACCGCGAGGTGTACGTCATCGACGCGGCGCACGACGCGGAGGCGATCGTGGCCGCGGTCGGCGGCCGCCGCCTGCTCGGGGTGGTCTGCACGCACGGGCACGACGACCACATCGACGCGGCGCCCGAGGTGGCGGACCGCACCGGCGCCCCGGTCCTGCTGCACCCCGACGACCGGGTGCTGTGGGAGATGAGGCACCCGGACCGCCGGCCCGACGGCACCCTGGCCGAGGGGGACACCCTCACCGTCGGCGGCACGGAGTTGCGCGTGCTGCACACCCCGGGGCACAGCCCCGGAGCGGTCTGCCTGTACGCGGCCGGGCTGGGCACCGTCTTCTCCGGCGACACCCTGTTCCGGGGCGGGCCGGGCGCCACCGGGCGCTCGTACTCCTCGTTCCCGGTGATCATCGACTCGATCCGGGAGCGGCTGCTGACCCTGCCGCCGGAGACGGTGGTCCGCACCGGGCACGGCGATTCGACCACCGTGGGGGACGAGGCTCCGCACCTGGAGGAGTGGATCGCGCGCGGCCACTGAGCCGCCGCGCGACTGCGGGCGGCGGGACGCAGGCGCGGCGGGGAGGCAGGAAGCGGGAGACGGGACGGGCCGGGAGGCGGCAGCCGGCTGCGGGCGGGGCCCGTGGTGAGGAACGACGCGGGCGGGGCCCATGGCAGCGGCGAGCGCGAGGCAGGAGCAAGCGCGAGGCGGTGCGGGGCACGCGGGCTGCGCGCGTCGTGCGCGTCCGGGTCCGGCCTCCCGGCCCGGCGGCCGCCGAGGCTTGGCGTCCTACAGGCCGGGCCCGGGGGGCCGGACCCGGGAGGCCGGGCCCGGACGGGCAGGTCCGGCGCCGTGGGACCATCGACCATGTGATCGACCTCGGCTACTCCCTCTCCCGCCGCTTCCCGGACCCCCCGCAGACGGACTACCGCACCGCCGATGTGCGGGCTCTGCGGCACGATCTGTTCTGCGGCGATGTCTACATCGCCGACACCAAGGCGGACCGGGAGCTGTCCACAGCCTGGGGATGGGTGCCCGTGCTGGACTTCGCCTGGGCGCTCTGCGACATCGTCGAGCAGCTCGACCGCGATCCGCGCGGCAGCCGTTCGCACCGCCGTCAGCATGCCGAGCTGGACTTCACCGAGTCCGCGGACCGGCTGCTCTTCGAGCGGCGGTTCGGCTGGGTCGACATCAGCGCCGACTGGCAGCCGGCCGGTGAACCGCCGCTGACCTTCGGCCACTCGGCGTTGCGCCGGGAGGCCCGGGACTTCCTCCAGGACGTCATCGCGGACCTCACGGATCTGCACGAAGGGCTCGCGGACAACCCCGTGGTCTGGGACCTGCTGGCGCGCTTCCCGCGCGTCTGAGCACGCGTCCTCCCGCCCGGCGCCGGGACGGGAGCCGGGTGCGGCGAGGCCGTACCGGGCGCGGTGCGGCCGGGCACGGTACGGCGGACCGGGCGGTACGGCGGACCGGACGCGGACGCGGACGCGGACACGGGCGCGGCCGGGCGCGGCCGCGCGGGGCACCGTCGTCCGGCCGGGCAGGCGCCGGAACCCCCGCGCGGGGCTCGCGCTCGCGGCTCCCCGAGCGCCGCTGGGAGCCGCCGGCAGCGGCGGTGAGCGGCCGGCTCAGCCGGCGGTGCGAGCGACTGCACGCCGCTGCCGCTCACCGCTACGCGTTGACGCCGATCGTCAGCGTCGCCGCGTAGCCCGCGGTCAGCGAGCCGCCGAGCGGGGTGAGCGTGAGGAGGCCGGAGGCCGAGCCGCCACCGTCGTAGACGCCGTCGTCGTACAGGTGCGTCTCGGGGGTGGTGTTCTCCCGGTACGGATCCGCCGACTGCACGCGGTCGTTGATCTCCGGGTCGAAGTAAAGCTGGCCGGTGTGCACGATCTCGCCGCCGGTGTACGAGCCGTCGGCGCGCGTGATGTCCGTGTGCACGCGCAGATGGGCGTGGACGGCGCGGGCTGTGTAGTGGCCGGGCCAGATGGAGACCAGTTCGACCTGGCCGTTCTCATCGGTCACCGCACCGCCGCGGCAGAAGGTGCCGTTGTCCTCGCCGGGGTGGCCGTTGCGGCCGACGAAGCCGGAGTACTCCCCGAGGTGGTCGGCGTGCCAGAGCTCGACCAGGGCGTCCGTGAGCGGGGCGCAGCCGGCGGACTGGTCGACGACGGTGAGCAGATAGTGCACCGGGAAGCCGGGCCTGCCCTCGCCGATGTCCTGGCGGATCAGCGCGCCGGGCAGCGCGTACGGGCCTTCGGTGACCTCCGCGGTGAGCGAGCAGACGCCCAGACCGGAGGCGTCGCCGGCCGCGGTCCCCGCGCCGGTGCCGCCGCCGGTGGCCCCGCCCCCTGCCGAGGCCATACCGGCCAGGCCGAGACCCGTGGCGGCCGCGGCGGCGGAACCACCGATGATGACCCGGCGGCGGCTGACCGGGCTCTTCCGCCGGTGCTTGCCCGTGTTCGCCCGCCGGGGGAACGGGAGTTGAGGGTTGTCTGTCATGGGCACGAAAGTAGAGCACGCCCGTGAGCGGCGTGCACCGTCCCCCCGGCTTGTGGGCAACAGCACGGCCGGACGCGGGCACGGCCGCCGTCGGCCGCCGCGGCAGGACACCGGCTGCGTTGCGCCGGACGGTGCCTGCCGGAGGGGGTGCGGGACGACACTGGCCCCGTCCCGCCGGACGGAGTACGGGACGACGCGAAGCCCTGAGCCGGGCCACGGTTCGCCGACGGGCACGGAGCTGCCGTGCGCCGAAGGGCACGGGCCGCGGGTGCGCCCGGCCCGGGCGGCATGCGCGGGGCCCCGCGGGGCCCGGGACCGGAACACACCGGGATCGGCGCCGGGACGGGCCCGCCGGACGGGTGCGGGATGAGACGGAGAACGCTGAGCAGGGCGACGGTTCACCAGCGGCCGGACTGCGGTCCGCATACGCGCCCGTCCGACGGTTCACCGCAGAACGCGCGCCCCTGCGACCAAACCGTGTTGCGCTCGGCGCCAGGACCGGCCGGCCAGAGGGGGTACGGGACGACCCGGAGCCGTGATCCGGACGACGGTTCGCGACGGGCGTGAGCCGCGGTTCGCCGAGGGGCGGGCGAGAGGCGCCGGCACGGGGCTGCACCTCACGCGCCGGCACGGGGCTGCACCTCACGCGCCGGCACGGGGCTGCACCTCACGCGCCGGCACGGGGCTGCGGTTCACGGGCGGGCACGGACCCTGGCTACCGGACCGGAGCCGGACCGGCGGCGGTGGGCGCGCCGGTCGCGGCCTGTTCGGCGTAGAGGGCGCCGGCCAGCAGGGGCAGGCTTCCGGCGGGGGTCAGCCCGTGCGTACGGAGGTCGGCGTCGAAGGCGGACAGTGCCGCCCGTCCCGCCTCGGCCGCCGTACCGCCCGCTTCCAGGACGGCGCGGGCGCCCGACTGGACGCGGCGCAGGCCGTGCGGGCCGGCCTCGTACAGCACGTGGGTGTCCTGCAGGGTGGACATGACGGTGAGCAGCGCGTCGAGCCGGGCGCCGGCCTCGTCCGCGCCGGCGTTCCGGGCCGTGTGGAGCGCGTCGAGCGCCCGGCGCACATGGGGCAGACCGGCGCGCGCCTCCCCCCGCGCGCCCGCCGCGCCGTAGCGCACCGAAACGGTCGAGCCCCGGGAGGGGCGGAGGGGTGCGGCCCGGTCGCGGTGGGCGGCGAGGCGTTTGACCACGGCGCCGAGTTCGCCGGGCGCGGCCCCCGGCTCCAGCGCCGACGCCGCCACCAGCAGCCCCAGCACCCAGATCGCCCCGTGGTGGGCGCGGGTGCCGCAGGCGGCGCGCCGGACGGTCCACTCCGTGGAGCGGCCGATGGCGCCCAGCTCGGCGCGGAGCTCCGGGGTGGGTTCACCGGTGCGGCGCGCGGCGGCGGCCATGGCCGTGAGCCCGGGTGCGAGGGCCCGGGCGGCCCAGCGGAGGGTGCCCGGGTCCGGGGCGGCGGGGCGGGCACCGGGGGCGCGGACGGCGGACTCCGTCCGGGGAGCGGAGGCACCGGGCGGGGGGCGGCCCGGCGCGGGGTGACCCGGCACGGGGTGACCCGGCACGGGGTGACCCAGCGCGGGGTGACCCAGCGCGGGGTGACCCAGCGCGGGGTGACCCGGCACGGGGTGGCCCGGCACGGGGTGACCCGGCACGGGGTGACCCGACGTGGGTTGGCCCGGCACGGGGCGGCCCGACGTGGGTTGGCCCGGCACGGGGTGGCCCGGCACGGGGCGGCCCGGCACGGGGCGGCCCGGCGCGGGTTGGCCCAACGCGGGTTGCCCCGGTACGGGTTGACCCGGCGCAGGGCGACCCGGCGCAGGGTGACGAGTGTCGGTGAGCCCCGGTTTCGGGGTGAGCTCCGTCACCGCCAGCACCGCCCGGATCGCCGTCTCCGCGAGGCGCGCGTCCAGCGCGTCGGCGAAGCGGCCGCGCCGTCCGCTCGGTCCGCGCCGTCCGCCCGTCGTCCCGGCTGCCGACAACGTCATGCCCCTCCCGCCCCTCGACCCGGCCCGGCGGGCTCCCACCGGTGAAGCGATCTTGGGGTTCGGCGCGCGTCCCGGCAACTCCTGGGCGGAAGAAGCTGCTCGAAGCGACTTGACCTCATCTTTGGTTGAGGTCGAAGAGTGGCCCCGTGGGCACGGCGGAGTCGCCGTTCCCGCCACCGACCCTTCACCGCCGCCGCCGGGAGTGCCCATGCTCGCGATCCGTCAGTACGCCTTCGGCCCCGCCGGAAATCTTCTCCCCGAGCGGGCCCCGGACCCCGCCCCCGGGCCGGGGCAGGTCCGTATCGCCGTCGAGGCCGCCGGGGTCCATCTGCTCGACACCGCGATTCGCTCCGGCGCGCAGGGCGGCCCCTTCCCGCTGCCCGAACTGCCCATGACTCCGGGGCGCGAGGTGGCGGGCACCGTCGACGCCCTGGGTGAGGAGACGGACCCGGACCTGCTCGGCCGCCGGGTCGTCGCGCATCTCGGCCGCTCCTCGGGCGGTTACGCCGAGCTGGCCGTGGCCCCCGCCACGGCGCTGCACACGCTCCCGGACACGCTGACGGCCGAGCGGGCCGTCGCCATGATCGGCACGGGACGTACGGCCATGGGCGTGCTGGAGACAGCCGCACCGACGGCCTCCGACACCGTGCTGATCACCGGCGCCGCGGGCGGTCTCGGCACCCTGCTGGTCCAGGCGGTGCGCCGCCGGGGCGCCACCGTGGCCGGTGTCGCGAGCGGCACCGCCAAGGCCGACGCCGTGCTCGCGGGCGGCGCGGACGCCGCCGCCGACCACACCGCCCCCGGCTGGCCCGAGCGGCTGCGGAAGGAGCTCGGCGATCGCGAGGTGACCCTCGTCCTCGCGGGCACCGGCGGCGAAGTGGGCCGGGCCGCCTTCGAGTTGCTGGGACGCGGCGGCCGGCAGTTCACCTACGGCTGGATGCCGGACGACCCGCTGTACCCGACGCCGGAGGAGCTGGCCGCGCGGGGCGTCACCTCGGAGGCCGCCGTCGGGCCACGGCTGCTGAACCGGCCCGGCGGGCTGCGCCCGCTGGAGACCGCCGCCCTGGAGGCGGCCGCCGCCGGGCACCTCGTGCCGGCCGTCCAGCTCTTCCCGCTCACCGAGGCCGCGGCCGCCCACCGGGCGCTGGAGAACCACGCCACGCTGGGGAAGGTCGTCCTGATTCCGGACGCCGGACGGCCGCGCCGCCCCCGCACCGGCTGAAAGGGGACGGGGTGACGTCGAACGGGGCCGGGGCGGCGAGTGGGTGATGTCCGCGGCCCGGCGCGAGCGGGCGATCCGCCGGGCGCCGAGGCCGGCTTGAGGCCGGCTTCGCTCCAGCGGGGTCCTACGACGCCGCTCCTCGACGGGCCAACGGCGCCTGCCGCGGTACTAGCCGGCTGCCCGGGCCTCCCTGGTCGCCTTCGCCGCGGCCAGGTCGTCCAGAGCGTCGCCGGTCAGGCGGTAGCCCGTCCACTCCCGCATCGGAATCGCGCCCATCGCCTCGTAGAAGTCGATCGACGGTGTGTTCCAGTTCAGTACGGACCACTCCAGGCGGCCGTAACCGCGCTCGGCGCAGATGCGGGCGAGCTCGGCGAGGAGTGCCTTGCCGTGGCCCCGGCCGCGTGCCTCCGGACGGACGTACAGGTCTTCGAGGTAGATCCCGTGCACGCCCTGCCAGGTGGAGAAGTTGAGGAACCACAGCGCGAAGCCCTCCGCCACGCCGTCCGTCTCCGCGATGTGCGCGTAGGCGGCGGGGCGGTCGCCGAAGAGCGCCTCGTGCAGGTGCTTCTCGGTGGCCCGCACCTCGTGCTCCGCCTTCTCGTAGACGGCCAGCTCACGGATCATGGCGGCGATGGCCGGGACGTCGCCGGCCGTGGCGGTACGAATCATGGGAACCAACTTACGGGCCCGGCCGGCGGGTCACCGGTCCGTCGCCCTCCGTCGCCGCCGGGTGAAGGACTTCGGTGCCGCACGCCCCCGGCGGGTTGCGGCCACTCCGGGCCGATCGGCTCCGGGAGAACAGGGCCCGGGGAGAGCGGAGTCCGGGCAGGAACGGGACCGGGAAGAACGGGGGCCCGCTGCGGCACCGGCGGCGGACGGAACCCGAGGCCGGCCAACCACGTCCCACACTGCGTGACTTCTCCCCGGGAGGACGCCGGCGGACGGCGCACCGACGCCGGCCGGGCGCAGCCCGAGTCGGCAGCCGGCACAGCCCACGCCGCGGGCGCCGAACGGAACCTGCCGGCGCAGCGCACGGCATCGGCCGCGCCACGGGCGCCGGACGCACCGGCCGCGCCAACCACCCCGACCGCGCCGGCTTCACCGACCGCACCCGTTCCACCGACCGCGCCGGCCGCGCCGACCGCACGGACCTCACCGACTGCCCCCATCCCACCGGCCACACCGGTGCTCCCCTCCCCGGGGCCCGCGCCACCGCCCGAGCCCTCGTCACCCCCGGCGCCCGGCAGCGGCACCGCCCACGTCACCGCGGAGGCCGCCCCGGCCGGCGCTCCCGCACGCGCCCCCGTCTCCTCCCCCGGCGCCACCGCGCCGCGCGGGCCGGCCCGCGACCTGCGCGTCCGGACGGCGGCGGCCCTGGCCTTCCCGGCCGCCGTGGCCCTGCTGCTCGGCCTCTGGGGCATCCGCCGGGAGAACAGCATGTGGCGGGACGAGTCGGTGACGTACCAGGTCGCCCACCGCGAACTACCCGAGATCTGGAGGCTGCTGGGCGAGGTGGACGCCGTCCACGGCCTGTACTACCTGCTGATGAAGGCCGTGTTCACCGTCTGGGACGGCGGGCTCGTCGCGCTGCGCCTGCCGTCCGTCCTGGCGACGGCCCTCGCCGCCGCCGGTGTCGCCGCGATCGCTCTCCGGCTCGCGGGAGCGCGGGCCGCCGTGTTCTCCGGGACGGCGTTCGCCCTCGTACCGATGGTGCAGCACTACGCGCAGGAGGGCCGTTCCTACGCCCTGGTCTGCGCCGCGGTCGTCTGGGCCTGCCATCTCCTGCTCCGGGGCCTGGAGGGTGGCGGTGCCCGGGTCTGGGCGGCGTACGCGGGCACGGTGCTGGCCGCCGCCTGGCTGCACGAGTTCGCCGTCCTGGTCCTGGCCGCCCACGGCGTGACGCTGCTCCGGTCCGCCGCGCCCCCGGCCGCGCGCCGGGCCTGGCTGCTCGCCTCCCTGGCCGTCGTGGCGGGAGTCCTGCCGCTGGCCGTGGTGAGCGCCGGGCAGGCCGAGCGGCAGCTCGGCTGGCTGGGCCGGCCGGGACTCGGCGCGTGGCTGCTGTTCCTCGCGCTGTCCGCGGTGGGCTGGGCGTGCGCGCGGGCGCTGTCGGTGATGCCGGCGGGCGGCCGCGCACAGCCGGTGCGACGGGAACCGGGGCAGGGGCCGGGGCCGCGGCCGGGGTCGATGCCGGACCCCGGGCCGGGATCGGGATCGGGATCGGGATCGGGATCGGGACAAGGTCTGCCACACCCGGCCCGCCCCGCGCCTGAACGATCAGAACAACCGGCCCGCCCCATGAAGCCGGAGCCGGACCGGCCCCAGGATTCGGAGCAACCGGGGCAACCAGGCCCACCGGAAAGACCCGGGAAACCGCGCCGGCCCCGGGGACCCGGCCGGCCGCCGTTCCCCCTGCGACAGGCACGGGCACCCATCCCCCCACCGCCTCCGCGACCCGCCGTCGGCCCGGCAGCCCTGGCGCTGCCGCTCCTCGTCGTCCCGGCCGGTCTGCTGATGACGGTCTCCCTGATCAAGCCGTGGTACGTCGACCGCTACGTCCTTTACGGCATGGCCGGCCTCGCCCTTCTCCTGGGCCTCTGCCTGGACCGCGCAGCGGACCCGGCGGTCCTCGGCCGGCTGCTCCCCCGGCGCCCCGTCCGGATCACGGTCGTGTGCGGCTGTGCCGCCGGGCTGGCCGCCGCCCTCCTCCCCTGGTCGCTGCTCATCCGCTCCCCGGAGAGCCGCAAGGACGACGCGGTGGCGGTGGCGGAAGCCGTACGGGAGTCGGCGGCCCCCGGTGACGCCGTGCTGTTCATGCCGTCCCGGCGCCGGGAGTGGCTGCTCTCGTTCCCCGGCATCCACGCCGATGTCGAGGACCTGGCGCTGCGGCGGAGCCCCGCCGACTCCGCGACCCTCCAGGGCACGGAGGTCCCGGCCGACGAGATCCGCCGGCGCATCCTGGCCGCGGACCGGGTCATCGCCCTCACCGACCCGGAGGGGCAGCCACTCGACGCGTTCCGCGCTGAGGCCGTGAAGCGCGAGACGCTGAACGCCCACTTCCGCAGGTGCGGTCCGGTCCGGGTGCACGGCGCGCAGGTCGTCGTCTATGTGCGCTCGGGGGCGTGCGGCTCCCGGGACTGACGCGGTGCTCGGGTGCGTGCGGCGCCGCGGACCGACGCGGCGCTCCGGAACCGACGCGGCTCCGGACCGATCCGGCGGAACGCGGCCGCGGAGGATCTCGACGAGGCCGCTGCCGCCCGCCGGGTGGACGGACGGGTGGCCGGACGGGTGTTCCACGTCACTGACGCACGACCGCTGTCCGGGGTATTCAGCTCAGGGGCGCAGCCGCGCTCCCGTCACGCGCGGAGCCCGCCGGGGCCCGTGGACCCGGCCTCGTACCGTGGCCGGCGCACGGGCATGCCGGCCGGGCAGCCCGTTGTCCGGACCCGCCGTCCGGGCTCGCGGGCGGCGGGAAGAGGGGGGCCGGCCGGCGTCGGCCTGCCGGACCCGGCTCTCCCGGAGCTGCCCGGGACGGACCGCCCGGGAGGAGGGTCGTCATGCCGCAACCACCCCAACCACCGCGCCGCCGGCGGGTGGTGAGCCGCGGCGAAGTGGTACGGGGCGCCTGCCACTACTTCCTCCGGCACGGCACCGTGGACATGGACGCGCTGGCGCCCGCCCTCGCCGTCAGCCGGGCGACCCTGTACCGGGTGGCGGGCAGCCGGGACGCGCTTCTCGGCGACGTGCTCTGGCGGCTGGCCGACGGTCTGCTGGCACGGGCCCGCCGGAGCCGGAGGAGCACCGGGGTGGACGGCGTTCTGGAGGTCACCCGCCGCTTCACCGCCGAACTGCGCGGGGCCACGCCCTTCCGGCACTTCCTCCGTACCGACCCGGAGACGGCAACGCGGCTGCTGACCTCGGGCGTTGTGCACCGGCGAGCCGTCCTGGCGCAACGGGCCATCCTGCTGGAAGCGGGCGGCGTCGGCTCTGCGGGCTCACCGGCCGGCCTCGCCGAACTGGACGAACTGGCCTACCTCTACGTGCGGGTGGTGGAGTCCGCCCTGTACGCCGAACTCCTCAGCGGCCGCCCGCCGGACTTCGTCCGCGCGGAGCGCGCGGCCCGCGCGGTGCTGCTGCACGGACGCTGAGCGGGGCGCGGGGGCCGCCGGGAAGCGGTGCCGCAGGGACGCTCATGAGCGGTGCGGCCGTTGACGGGCAGTGCCGCACGGCCCCTGAGCGGCGGTGCGGCACGAGCACGGGGCGGCGGTGCCGCACGGTGCGCGGCCGCCGCAACCGGCCTCTCCAGAGCTGAGACGGCTGTCTCAGAAGCGCTGCCGGGTCTGGTGCGCTCGCGCCGACGGTCGTAGGAAGGGACCGGTCTCACGCAACCCGCCGGTTCGCACAGCCATGCGGGGCAGCGGTGGCGCTCCCGGCTCTCCGGCCTGTTCGCTGTTCGCTTCGCTGTCCCTGTGCGCTGTTCGGCTCGCTGTACGGCTCGCTGTTCGTGTCAGCCTGCGTCCGCTTGCCTGACTTGTCCGCCGTCCCCTGTCCGCGCCCTGCTGTCCTGCCGTCCACCGTCCCGTCCAGCCGGTCCGCCGGCCGGCCTGCCCGCCGGCCCGCACCGAATGACGTACAGGGCGCCGGACATACGGGCCGCGGGGCGCACCCGGCGGCCGTCGCCGCCCGAGGCCGCTGTCACGGCCGGGGCGGCCGGGCACCGCCGGCGGGCGGCGACGGGCGCGGCGACGGGCGGCGGGTCGTGGGGACCGCTGTTCCCGGACGCCGGCCCCGGCTCCGGGCAGAAGACCTCGGAGGTGATCACGGTGGGTTCCGTCCCGTCCAGATCAGCAAAAGCCTTACTACCGACGGCCGTTGCGGCCTTGTGCGCGACGCTCATGGCCCTGCCGGCGCCGGTGCGGGCCGCGGAGGGACCGGCCGGGCCGGAATCCGCGCGGGCGGAGGCAGGAGCGGCGCGGACAGCGCTGCCGGAGCCGGCGCCGCCGGAGGCCGCGGAGGCGGAGAAGACGGCCGAAGCCGCGAAGGCGACGGCAGGGCGATCGAACACCCGGATGATCCCGGTGGTGTTCGTTCACGGTCACGAGGGATCGGCGCAGCAGTGGCAGTCCCAGGCGAAGCGGTTCTCGGGCAACGGCTACCCGGACCGCCTGCTGCACGCGTTCGAGTACAACACCCGCGTGGCGACCGACGACCACGCGATCGCGGGGCTGGAGGAGTTCATCGACGGCGTCCGGTCCCGGACCGGGGCGTCCGAGGTCGACGTCATCGCACACTCGCGCGGGACCCGCGTGCTGCACCGGTACCTCTCCGTCCCCGAACGGGCGGCCGAGGTGCGCAAGTACGTGAACCTGGACGGCGCTTCCAGCGACGAACAGCCCGGCGGCGTCCCCACCCTGGCCATCTGGGGCAGCGCCCAGCCGAACGGATCGATCGGCGGCGCCGTCAACGTCCACGCGGCGGACCTGGGGCACACGGAGACCGCGACGTCCGCCCGCAGCTTCGCCCACATCCACGCGTTCCTCCGCGGCCGGGCGCCGGCCACGGCGAAGGTGCTTCCCGAGCCTCCCAGACGGGTGGAGATCGCGGGGCGGGCCCTGCACTTCCCGCTCAACGCCGGGCTCGAAGGCCGCCTCGAGGTCTGGCGGCTGGACCCGGCCACCGGCGCCCGGGCGGACCGCCACCCGCGGCATGTCGTACGGACGGGAGCGGACGGGGCCTTCGGCCCGCTCGCCGTCAACGGACGCCACGTCTACGAACTGGTGCTCGTCCGCCCCGGTGAGCGCGTGAACCACTTCTACCCCGAGCCGTTCGAACGCAGCGACCGCTTCGTGCGGCTCCTCGTCTCCGCGCCGGGCGGCGTGGCGGACCGGGCCGACGCCTGCCCGGGGCACACGTCCGTCACCGTCGTCCGCAACCGGGAGTGGTGGGCGGACACCACCGCCCCGGACACCGACCGCCTCGAACTGAACGGCGTCCAGGTGCTCAACCCGGCGGTGTCTCCCGCCTTCCGCCAGATCCTGGGCGTCTTCGCGTTCGACCGCGACTGTGACGGGGTCTCGCACACGGAGGCGCCGCCGCCCCCGTTCGACAGGATTCCGTTCCTGACGGCCACGGACCTCCACCTCCCCGCCTCACCGGCAGCCGACGGCACGATCGCCGTCACCCAGACCATGCGCGGGACCGGCGGCGAGACGCGCACCCTCGCCGTCCGGAACTGGCCCTCGGACGGCCACACCGTGTCGGTGCTCTACAAGGACTACGCCGACACTGCGTTCGGAAAGGCCGCTCACCGATGACGCCGACCGGCCGACCGCCCGGCCGCACCCGGCACACCCGGCACACCGGACACCACGCCCCGGACTCGATCCCGCATCCCGGACACACCCCCGGCTCCGTCCTGCATCCCGGGACCACCCGGCGCGGCCTCGCAGCGGCGGCCGGTGCCGTCCTCCTCACCGCCCTTGCCGCCTGCTCCCCCGGCAGGCGGACCCACGGCGGCCCCGCCGCCCCAGCCGGTGGCACCGGCACCCCGAGCCCCGAGGAGCGGGCCGCGCACTGGGGATACGAAGGCGGGGCCGGCCCCGCCCACTGGGATGAACTGGCCCCGGAGAACAGAACGTGCGCCACGGGGCGCCGGCAGTCCCCGATAGACCTCGGCGCGGCCGGAACCCTTCCCACCAGCGGCGGCTTCACGGCCGGCTACCGCCCTTCGAAGATCCGGCTGAGCAACACCGGCCACACCGTCCAGGCCGACTTGGCGGCAGGCTGCGAACTCATCGTCGGCGGCACGCGCTACTCGCTCAAGCAGTTCCACTTCCACCTGCCGAGCGAGCACACCGTGAAGGGGCGCGGGACGGCGATGGAACTCCACCTGGTGCACCGGAGTTCCCGGGGCGACCTGGCCGTTCTCGGCGTCCTCCTCACCGCCGCGGCCCGGGGCGGCTCCCCCCTCGACCGGATACTCGGCGAGGGACTCCCCACCACACCGGGGAGTTCCTCGCCGCGTGTCCTGACCGTCGACCCCGGCACGTTCCTGCCGAGGGCCGGGGGCTTCTACCGTTACCGGGGATCGCTCACCACTCCACCCTGCTCGGAGGACGTGCTGTGGATCGTCCACCGCACTCCGATGCCGGTCTCCGAACGATCGGTCGAGGCCTTCCGCGCCCTGTTCCCCCACAACAACCGCCCCGTGCAACCCCGCAACGGCCGCACCGTCTCCCACTCCCGCTGACACCCGCGGGCACCCCCGCTGACACCCGCGGGCCCCTGCGCGACTACGGCACAGGGGCCCGCGGGCCGGGAGTGGGAGTCCGATGCGGCACTGCGGACTGAGCGACTCCCGACCGGTCCGGAAAGAGGAACTGGCGGTCGCGCCAGGCAAGGGGCACGCCTACCGCTGGACGAGGAGCACGGCACCGGTGATGGCGCATGCGGTGCCCACGATCGCGAAGATCCATCCCACGAGCTTGGTGATAACGCGTCTCGCTTTGCGCGCTTCCGCGCTCGGCGGGCCCCCGAGACCGTAGGCGCTGTGGAAATCCTGCTGCATCTGATCGCCCGCGGCTGCCACCGCCTCGGCATACCCGGTCCTCTTGAGCGCCGAGAACCATCCGATCAGGCCTGCTCCCGTACCCCAGAGCAGTAGGAAGACGGCTTCGCCTTGGGGTGACATGGCCCGGCCGGCCAGATGCGCGAGCACGTGCACAGCAGTTCCCCCTGGTCATGGCCAATGGGCGCGCACCGTACCGCACGGTCGAGGCGGCGACTTCCACCGGGACGGCTTCGGCACGCAGCAGGAAGGGACCAGCCGCGTGTACCACTGCCGAAGCGCGGGGTTGATCGGGGCTGACCGCCCCGGTTGATGTCACCTGTGAATGTCAAACGCCCCGGACGATCAACCGTCCGGGGCGTTCCCGCTGTTCAGGGCTGGAGCCGACTGTCGGGTTCGAACCGACGACCTTCGCTTTACAAGAGCGGTGCTCTACCAGCTGAGCTAAGTCGGCGTTGCGCGTTGCCGCGCGAAAGCGGCTCCACTGTACACAGAGGGCCGCTTCACCGGCCACGCCATTGGGGCGCGGCGGTCGGCCGGCGGGCACCGGCCCGGCAGGCTTTGGCGGCGGTCGCCCGGACCCCGGCCGGGCCTTCGCCGGCCCCGGCGGGCAGTCGTTCGCCGGGGGACGGCTCTCCGGCCGTCGGCCCGCGGCAGTCGGCTCACCGCTCCCGGTGGGTGGTCGGCGCATCGGCGGGTGGCTCGCCGCAGGGGTGGCCCCGCCACGGTGCCGGGGATTTCGCAACCCAATCGATACTGACAAAGGCTGGTCATACGGATAGCGTCAGGCCAGCGGTCCGCAATCTCGCGGGCCCGACATCACCTTTACTCGGATCGTCCGGCACGTTCCTGCCGGTGAAGGGACACATCACCATGGCTACGGTCACGTTCGACAACGCGACGCGCGTCTACCCGGGCTCGGAGAAGCCGGCCGTCGACAAGCTCAACATCGACATCCAGGACGGCGAGTTCCTCGTCCTCGTCGGCCCCTCCGGCTGCGGAAAGTCGACCTCCCTGCGGATGCTGGCCGGCCTGGAGGACGTCAACAGCGGCGCCATCCGCATCGGCGAGCGCGACGTCACCCACCTCCCGCCGAAGGACCGGGACATCGCCATGGTGTTCCAGAACTACGCGCTCTACCCGCACATGACCGTCGCCGACAACATGGGCTTCGCGCTCAAGATCGCGGGCGTCAACAAGACGGAGATCCGCAAGAAGGTCGAGGACGCCGCCAAGATCCTCGACCTCACCGAGTACCTGGGCCGCAAGCCGAAGGCGCTCTCCGGCGGTCAGCGGCAGCGTGTGGCGATGGGCCGCGCCATCGTGCGCGAGCCGCAGGTGTTCCTCATGGACGAGCCGCTGTCGAACCTCGACGCCAAGCTCCGCGTCTCCACCCGCACCCAGATCGCCGGCCTGCAGCGCCGCCTCGGCATCACCACGGTCTACGTCACCCACGACCAGGTCGAGGCCATGACCATGGGCGACCGGGTCGCGGTCCTCAAGGACGGTCTGCTCCAGCAGGTCGACTCCCCGCGCAACATGTACGACCGCCCGGCCAACCTCTTCGTCGCCGGCTTCATCGGCTCCCCCGCCATGAACCTCATCGAGGTGCCCATCACCGACGGCGGCGTCAAGTTCGGCAACAGCGTCGTGCCGGTCTCCCGCGAGGCCCTGAGCGCCGCCTCCGCCCGCGGCGACCGCACGGTGACCGTCGGCGTGCGCCCCGAGCACTTCGACGTCGTCGAGCACAACGGCGGCGCCGCACAGGCGCTCACCAAGGCGTCGGACGCCGCTCCGGCCGGGCTCGCGGTCGACGTGAACGTCGTCGAGGAGACCGGCGCCGACGGCTACATCTACGGCACCGTGGACGTCGGCGGCGAGTCCAAGGACCTCGTCGTCCGGGTCAGCAGCCGCGCGGTCCCGGAGAAGGGCTCCACGGTCCACGTCGTGCCGCGTCCGGGCGAGATCCACGTCTTCGCGACCTCCACCGGCGAGCGCCTCGCCGACTGAGTCCCGCAGCCCGCTGCTTGACGGCGGCGGTGCCGTGGCCCCGGCGAGGGGTGCGGCACCGCCGCCGTTTTCCGGTGTACGGGGCTCCCCGGCTCCGGGGCTTCGGGACTCCGGGACGCCGGAGCACCGGCGGGGCCCGGGAGTTGGCCGGCTCGGGCTGCGGGGGCGACGGGCGCGGCGGGTGCCCGGGGGCGGGGCGCAGCGGTCCCGGGCGTCAACCGGGCGCGGGCGGACTCGCCTGTGCCGTCACTCACCGGAGTGACCGAATGTCGCCATGTCATCACTCGTGGCTACCATCGCAGCGTGAACACCGTAGCTCGCCGAATCGGCCGCAGTCTCGCCCTCGTTCTGCCCGTCGTGCTCGTCCTCTCCGGGACGCTCGCCGTCACGAGCGTCGCCTGGTCGACCCACGAACCGGAGTCCGTGCTCGCCGCCTCCTCGGCGCGGGCGTCCACCGCCGCGGTGCCCCGTCCCGCCCATGAAGCGCTGCGCGACCGGCTCGTCGCCGAACTCCGGGAGGAAGACCCGGGCGTGGCGCTCACCCACCTCCAGGAGGAGGTCAACCGGCGCCCGTCGCTGGCCGCGCACTGCGCCTCCCTCGCGCGGACGCTGGGGCGCGCGGCCGTCGCCAAGTACGGGCCCCGGGAAGCGCAGAAGTTCTCCCGGCCGGTGTGCGACACGGCGTTCGCCTCCGGCGTGGCCCAGCAGGCGCACCGAGGACGCTGACAGGGCGGCGGGGCCCTGCTGCGGACGCCGCTCCGCGTGCGGGCGCGGCCGGGCGCCCCCGCACCTCGCATATCGTGCGCCCATGACTCTCCCCACCCAAGCCGTGGTCCTGGCCGGCGGCCAGGGGACACGGCTGCGTCCGTACACCGACGACCGGCCCAAGCCCATGGTCGAGATCCCCGGCACCGGGACGCCGATCATCGGCCACCAACTCGCCTGGCTCGCCGAGGAGGGCGTCACGGACGTGGTCGTCTCCTGCGGCCATCTCGCCGAGGTCCTCCAGGACTGGCTGGCCGCCTCCGCCGGCCGGCTTCCGCTGCGCGTCACCACCGTCGTCGAGAAGGAGCCGCTCGGCCGCGGCGGCGGGCTCAAGTACGCCGCCGCCTCGCTCCCCCATCCCGACCGGCCCTGGTACGCCGCCAACGCGGACGTCTGGACGCGCTTCCCGCTCCGCGACATGGCCGCCTTCCACCAGGAGCGCGACGCCGAGGCCACCCTCGCGCTGGCCCGGCCGCGCATCCCCTGGGGCGTGGTGGAAACCGACGCGTTCGGACACGTCCTCGACTTCATCGAGGCTCCGCCGTCGCCCTACCCCGTCAACGCCGGGATCTACGTCTTCTCGCCCTCCTTCGCCGCCCTGCTGCCCGACCGGGGCGACCACGAGCGCACCACCTTCCCCCGGCTCGCCCGGCAGCGGCGGCTGGCCGGCTATCCCCTGCCGCAGGGCGTGTACTGGCGCGCCATCGACACGGCGAAGGACCTGGAGAAGGCCGCGGAGGAACTGGCCGCCGTACGCGGGGCCGCCTCCGGCGAGGGTTCCGTCTGACGCCCGGGCCCGCACCGGCGCTTTCATCACCGGTGCCGGGCTCCCGGCAGGGGCACTCCAACTCGGGTGCCCGGCACGCAAGCTCCGGCGCAGAGGCTCTGACCGGGGCGCGCCGCCAGGTCGGGGCATGGCCCCGTACTCCGCTCCGGTCGCCTCGCGCAGCGTGGCCGCCGCGGGCCACACCGCACCGAGTGGCCGACGCGGCGGTGCCGCTCCCCGCGGACCGGCCTCACGGTCCGCCCGCAGCGCGGAGCCGCCCGGCGGGACCCGTGGCACTGCACGGGGCCCTCGCCGGGCCGCACGCGTCGTCCTCCGCCAGGGCAGCGCCGGCCGAGTTCCCGCGGCAGCGCCGCGTCAGCCCAGCAGGCCGCCCAGGGCTCCGCGGCCGCCGCCCGAGGAACCGCCCTCGGACCCGCCGCTCGTCGAGCCACCGCCCGTCGAGCCACCGCCCGCACCGCCGCCGGAGCCGCCCGACGCGTCGCCGCCGGACGGGCCGGCGTCCGGTGCGCCTCCGGCGCCGCCCGTCGTGGACGGGCCCGTCGTCCCGGCCGCCGGGGGTTCCGGAGCGAACGTCGGCTGGGACGGCGCCTGCCCGCCACCCTCCGCCGTTCCCTGCGTCGGCTGCGTGCCGTCGTTCCCGCTCTCGGCCGCGTCGGCCGAGTCCGGCGCCGACGGAGCGGTGGACGGGTCCGTCGACCGCGCGCCCTCCCGCCGGCCCGGGCCCTCCGTCGCCCCGTCCCCGGACGGGCTCTCCGGGTCGGAGCGGTCCGGCAGCGGCGAACCGGGCAGATGATTGCGCGGGGTCTCGCCGGGGCCGCTGGGCACGGTCGTCAGGTCCGTGGACCGCACCGCACCGCCCAGCGCCGCGCCCGTGATCAGCGAACCGCCCACGACGACGGCCGCCATCACCGAACCGCGCCGCAGCACCCGCCTGCGCAGCTCCCGGACCTCCACCCGCGGCCCCAGCCGCCGCCAGGCCTCGCTCGCCAGCCGGCCGTCCAGGGAGTAGACCGGGGCGCCCGCGATGACCAGCGGGCTCCAGGCGGCGAGATACAGCATGTCGGGGGCCTCGTAGCCCACGGCACCGCGCCAGCTGACGGTCAGCAGCAGAGCCGCCGACAGCAGGGCGCCGACGGACGCGGCGAGCCGCTGCCACAGCCCGCAGACGGTGAGCACCCCCACCACGATCTGCAGGAACGCCACCGTGAGCCCGGAGCCGACCGGGTGCGCCAGCGCGAAGTCGTGCAGCGGGGCCGCGACGCCCGAAGGCTCCAGCTTGCGCAGCCAGTTGACGAGGGAGCCGCGCTCACCGCCGTCGAAGTAGACCGGATCGCAGAGCTTGCCCATCCCCGCGTAGACGGAGATGAAGCCGAGCAGGATGCGCAGCGGGAGCAGGACGACGCCCAGGTTCATCCGGCGGCCGGGGTAGTACGCGTGCCGCACCGCGTCGGCGCCGCCCGGCCGGTGCCCCTCGCACGGCTCCTCCTCGCCGGGGGCGTGGTGCTCGTCCTCGTACGGTCCGGCCGTGCCGTACGGGTCGGTGTTCTCGCCGTACGGGTCGGTGCTCTCGTAGGCGAGGGTGGTCCTGTCCCGGGAGCCGTACGGGCCCTGCGGGTGGTAGGGGCCGTGCGGGCTGTGCGGGGTGTTCGCGTCGTGCGAGGCGTCGTCCCGGCCGTGCGCGTCGTCCGGGCCCTCCGGGGGGCGGTGGCCGTACGGCAGCGGGTACGGCGGTGTCGGCGGCGTGGGGGCGAAGGCGCCGCGCGCCGGCTCGGCTCCGCCCGGCGGCCCGCCCGGCAGCCGGGGGGTGCGCTGCCCGTGGACGGCCGGTTGGGGCCCTGTGCCGTCCCCGGGACGGACCCCGGGAATGAGCTGGGTCGTGTCCTCGGGACGGGCCCCGTGCAGGAGTTGGGTCGTGTCCCCGGAACGGACCCCGGGGACGAGCTGGGTCGTGTCCTCGGGACGGGCCCCGTGGAGAAGCCGGGTGGCCTCGGGACGGGCCCCGGGCATGAGCTGGGTCGTGTCCTCGGGGCCGGTCCGGGCCCGCGGGCCGGGACCGGCCCCGCGCGGGACGCTCCGGGCGCCCGGGGCCTCGCCGCCGCGCGGGTCGCGCCCCGTCGCGTCGAGGGGGCGTGTGACCGCCCCGCCCGCGTAGTGGTGGCCCGTGAGACCGGTGCCTCCGAACTCGGCCGCAGCAGGCTTGCCTGCCCGGGGACGACGCCCTCCGGGACGCTCCGCCGGCTGCTCGGTGGTGCGGCCGTCCCACACCGTCGGGGCCCGGCCGCCCGCCGCGGGAACGGGGACGGGGCCGGGGCCGGCAGCGGGGACCGGCGTCACCCGCGTGAAGCGGGCCGGGGCCGGAGCCCGCAGACGGGTCGGCGGCGCGGCGAGCTGCACCCGGAAGCTGGCCTGGTTGACGGCGACCCGAGCCGGGTCGGACGGCACCTTCACCGTGTTCCACGGCGACTCTTCGTCGAACCCCTGCGAGCGTCCCCCGGGAGGGCGGTGTGTTGTGGTCTCCACACTCATCTAACCGAGTGACAGCCGGTTAAGACACTGCCGCCCTCGCCCCGCCCCGATCCGTCCGGGGCCGGTCGGGGTCCGCACCGCCCCGCGGGGCCGGTGGGGTGTTCAACTGGCCCCGCCCGGCGAGCAGTCGGCTCCGGTCCGGACCCGTAGGCCGCACCCCGTTCCGGTCCGCAGGCGATACCCCGCTCAGGCCCGGCGGCTCGCCGCCTCGTAGAGGACCACACCGGCCGCCACACCGGCGTTGAGGGATTCCGCGCCGCCCGGCATCGGGATGCGCACCAGCAGGTCGCAGGTCTCGCCGACCAGCCGCGACAGGCCCTTCCCCTCGCTGCCGATCACGATCACGACCGGGCCGTCGAGGGCCTCGACCTCGCCGAGTTCCGTGTCGCCGTCACCGGCCAGGCCGACGACCATGAGCCCGGCCTTCTGGTACGACTCCAGCACTCGCGTCATGTTCGCGGCGCGCGCCACGGGCGTACGGGCCGCGGTCCCCGCCGACGTCTTCCAGGCCCCGGCGGTCATCCCGGCCGCGCGCCGCTCCGGCACGACGACGCCGTGGCCGCCGAAGGCGGAGACCGAGCGGACGATGGCGCCCAGGTTGCGCGGGTCGGTGATGCCGTCGAGGACGACGATCAGCGGGTCCTCACCGGCGTCGTGCGCCGCGGCGATCAGGTCGTCCGGATGCGCGTAGTCGTACGGCGGGACCTGGAGGACGAGACCCTGGTGGTTGAGGCCGTTCGTCATCCGGTCGAGCTCGGGGCGCGGCGCCTCCATGAGGTTCATGCCGCCCTCGGTGGCGAGCTGGATCGCCTCGCGCACGCGCTCGTCGCTGTCGATGTACTGCTGGACGTAGAGCGTGTTGGCGGGGACCCCCTCGCGCAGCGCCTCGGCGACCGAGTTGCGGCCGACGACCAGCTCATTGGTGCCCTTGGGGCCACCGCGCCGGGGCGCGGGGCGGCGGGCGGACTGCTTGGCCTTGGCGTTGGCGATGCGGTTCTTCACATGCCCCTTGCGGGCGGAGGCGGGCGGGGTCGGGCCCCTGCCCTCCAGCCCCTTGCGGCGCTGGCCTCCGCTGCCGACCTGCTGGCCCTTCTTGTTGCTGGTACGACGGTTCCTGCGCTGGCTGTTGCCGGCCATGGTTCACCTGGTCTTTCCTCGGCCGTCCTGGCGACTGCCTGCTCGGATCGTGTGTACGTGAGTACGCGGGTGTGGTGCGTGGTGCTGCGTGCGTGGTGCTGCGTCTGTGGTGCGTGTGTGCGGGGCGTTGTGCCCGCGGGGTGGTGCCTGGTGTCTCGTACGGGGTGAGCCGACGAGGCGGGCGCGGGCGGGCGTCCCCCGTCAAGCATGCCAAGAGCCGCGCGAAGCGCCCCCGGCGGTCCGGGTCCGGGGCGGCCCGGCTCAGCGGCCCAGCCGATCCGGACCGCGTCCCCCGCCCGTACGGACCGGCGGCCCGTGCGGCCGCACACGCGTCCGCCGGGCCGTCCCCGGCCACCCCGTGCCGGACGCCCGGGCTCCCCTCAGCGGGAGCCGAGGCTCCAGCGGGGGCCCGACGGGGTGTCCTCGATGCTGAGGCCGGACTCCTGGAGCCGGTCCCGGATGGCGTCGGCGGTCGCGTAGTCCTTGCGGGACCGGGCTGCCTGCCGCTGTTCGAGCACGAGGTGGACGAGGGAGTCCACCACGCCGTGCAGATCGGCGGCCGACTCACCGGCGCCGCCCGCGCCCGCCCCGGACCACCGGGGATCCAGCGGGTCGAGGCCCAGCACACCGAGCATCGCACGGAGCTCGGCGAGCCGGGCGGCCACCGCCTCCTTGTCCCCGTCCGCCAGCGCTGTGTTCCCGTTGCGGACGGTGGTGTGGACGATGGCCATGGCCTGCGGCACGCCCAGGTCGTCGTCCATGGCCTCGGCGAAGTCCCGCGGCACCTCGGCGGCCGGCTCGACCGGGCCGCCCGCCAGCTCCACCGCCCGCTGCACGAAGCCCTCGATCCGCCCGAAGGCCGACTCGGCCTCCCGCAGCGCCTCGTCGGCGTACTCGATGGTGGAGCGGTAGTGCGGGGTGCCGAGGTAGTAGCGGAGCACGATGGGGCGCCAGCGCTTGACCATCTCGGAGACCAGCACCGAATTGCCCAGCGACTTGGCCATCTTCTCGCCGCTGATCGTCACCCAGGCGTTGTGGGCCCAGTACCCGGCGAACTCGTCGCCGTACGCCTTGGCCTGGGCGATCTCGTTCTCGTGGTGCGGGAAGACGAGGTCGACGCCGCCGCCGTGGATGTCGAAGGCCGCGCCGAGGTACTTGTGCGCCATGGCCGAGCACTCCAGGTGCCAGCCGGGCCTGCCGCGGCCCCACGGGGTCTCCCAGCTCGGCTCACCGGGCTTGACGGCCTTCCACATGGCGAAGTCACGCGGGTCCCGCTTGCCGGTCTCGCCCTCGCCGGAGGGCTGGAGGAGGTTGTCCAACTGCTGGTTGGAGAGCGTGAGATAGCCCTCGAAGCTGCGGACGTCGAAGTAGACGTTGCCGTCGGCGGCGTAGGCGTGGCCCCGGTCGATGAGGCCGCGCATCATCTCGATCATCTCGGGGATGTGACCGGTGGCGCGGGGCTCGTAGGTCGGGGGGAGGCAGCCGAGGGCGTCGTACGCGGCGTTGAAGGCGCGCTCGTTGCGGTAGCCGATCGCCCACCAGGGCTCGCCGGACTCCGCCGCCTTCGCGATGATCTTGTCGTCGATGTCGGTGACGTTGCGGACGAACGTCACCTCGTAGCCGCGGTACTCCAGCCACCGGCGCATGATGTCGAAATTGAGCCCCGAGCGGATGTGCCCGATGTGCGGGGGCGCCTGCACGGTCGCGCCGCACAGGTAGATCGAAACCCGGCCCGGACTGAGCGGGGTGAAGTCACGGATCTGCCGGGCGCCGGTGTCGTACAGCCGAATAGTCACCCGCCCAGGGTACTGAGTTTTGCGGGCCCTTCCGGACAGGTTTCCGCGGGCCGCGGGACGGTTCCGCGGCCCGCGGTTCCCCCGGCGCGCCGCGCGGGTGCGGGGCGGGGGAGGCCGGTGAGCCGGGGAGCCCCGGGCCTCCGCCTCCGGCCGTCGGCCGGGCGGCCTGTCCGGGCGGCGCGCCCGGAAGCTCAGAGCCGGCCGGCGACCTTGCGGGGTGTGACGCGGACGACGACCCGGGGTGCGTCCTCGCCGGCCCGGGGGTTGAACTCGGCGTACGTCTTGCCGGTGTACTTGAGCGACAGCTCGTCGATCAGCTCCTGGCCGCCCTCCTCCGTGATGGTCACCTCGCCGCGGATCTCGCCGTAGAGGTACGGGTCCTCGGGGTGGGTGACCAGCACGCTGACCCGCGGGTCGCGGCGGAGGTTCTTCTCCTTGCGGCGGCCGACGGTGGTCGAGATCAGCACGTCCTCGCCGTCGCGCTTCACCCAGACCACCGAGACCTGCGGGCTGCCGTCGGGCTGGACCGTGGCCACGGAGGCGAAGACCGGGGAGTCGAGGACCTGCTTGAGTTCGTCGGAGAGTGCGGTCGGCACCGGGTTTCCTTCCCTCGGGACGTACGGATGGACGGACGGGCGGGGTGTGCGCCCCGGCCCGGCCCGGCCCGGCCGAGAGACCGTTGCGAGATGCCTACGGGCCTGCCGGACTACGGCCATGCGGGGCGCACAGGTGTACGGGGCGTAGGCGGCAAGGGTCGCCGCCACTGCCGTTGATCCCGCCCGGTGATCCCTTCCCTCGCGCGCAACCGGGACACCTGACGGCCCGGGAGAGGCATCCGTCCGGCGGCCCGGCCGAGTGCGGCGGGCCGTGCCGGCGCAGGGCGCGACGGGCGGCCGGAGCGGACGGACCGGGGCGGGCGACGGCCCGGCGGAGGCAGAGGAGAGACGAAGACGAGAGGCGGGAGGCAGCGCGGCGTGACGAGAGGGGGGCGACGGGCGGCCGGGGCGGACGGCCCGGAGCGGGGCGGGCGGCGGCCCGGCGAAGGCAGAGGGAGAGGCGAGGACGACAGGCGGGAGGCGCGGGGAGCGGGGACGGGGAGGCGGCCCGGCGGTCGACGGCCGGCCGCCTCCCCCGGTCAGCCCGCGTCCGGGTGCGCGTCCGGGTGCGCGTCCGTGCCGGGGTACGCGTCCGCGTCCGGGAACACCAGGGCCGTCGCCAGGGCGGCCAGCCCCTCGGCGCGCCCCGTCAGCCCGAGCCCGTCCGTCGTCGTACCGGAGACGGAGACCGGCGCGCCGACCGCCGCGGAGAGCACCTTCTGGGCCTCCTCGCGCCGCTTGCCGATCTTCGGCCGTACGCCGATGACCTGGATCGCCACATTGCCGATGCCGAAGCCCGCCTCCCGGACGATCCGGGCCGCCTCGCCCAGCAGCGTCAGACCGGAGGCGCCGGACCACTCGGGCCGGCCGGTGCCGAAGTGGGCTCCGAGATCGCCGAGTCCGGCCGCCGAGAAGAGGGCATCGCAGGCCGCGTGGGCGGCGACGTCGCCGTCGGAGTGCCCGGCGAGGCCGTCTCCGGCGTCCTCCCAGAGCAGGCCGGCGCACCACAGCTCGCGGCCGGCCTCGAAGGCGTGCACATCGGTGCCCACGCCGACCAGCGGCAGCCGGAAGGCGGGGGTCCCCGGCGGCACGGGCGGCAGGGGATCAGAAGCCATCGGTGGCCCTCCTGCGGGCGAGTACGGCCTCGGCGAGGACGAGGTCCAGCGGGCGGGTCACCTTGAACGCCTCCTCGTGGCCCGGCACGACCACGACCGGCAGCCCGAGCCGTTCGACGAGCCCGGCGTCGTCCGTCGCGCCCTCCCCCTCGGGCGCGCTCTTCTCGTGCGCCCGGGCGAGGGTCTCGCGGTCGAAGCCCTGCGGGGTCTGCACGGCGCGCAGCCGGGCGCGCTCGGGCGTGCCGAGGACGGTCTCCGGGCCGCCGTCGGTGCGGGGCTCGACCTCCTTGACGGTGTCGGCGAGCGGCAGCGCCGGTACGACGGCGGGCGCGCCGCCCCGTACGGCGGCCGCGACGGCGTCGACGGTCTCCACGGGCACGAGCGGGCGCGCCGCGTCGTGGACGAGGACGGCGGTGATGTCGGCGGGCAGGGCGGCGAGGCCGAGGCTCACGGACTCCTGGCGGGTGGCGCCGCCCGGGACGACCGCGACCTCGGTGGCGGTGGGCAGCGCGTGGTCGTCGAGGAGGGTGCGGACCTCGGCGGCGCCGTCCGGCGGTGCCACCACGACGACCAGCGAGACGGCGCGCGAGCGGGCCATGGCGCGGACGGCGTGGACGAGCATCGGCGTGCCGCCCAGGGTCCGCAGCGCCTTGGGGGCACCGGGCCCGAGGCGTACGCCGCGGCCTGCCGCGGGAATGACCGCGGCGGTGCGGTGCGCGGGCCGCGGGGGCCCGGTCTCGGGGCGCGGGTCCGGGCCCGGCCGGAATGGGGTGGCGGGAGAAGTCGTTGAAGAGGACATCGGATTGGCGTTCAGGTTTGCTTCCTCGGCCGACGTGGGTATGGCCACAGCGTGCCAGGCTCGATGCCTCGGTCGGTCCCTTCCGTGACAACCGATCGGGGAAGCCGCCCGGGCCCGGCACGCCTTGAGCGGTCCGGTGGCGTCAACGCCCGGCGATCGCGTCGGCGGCACGGTGGGGATTCTTTTTTCGGGCTGTGAGGCCTGTCGTGGCTGTGGGGTTGCTGTGCGCCCCGGGTTGCTGAGCGGTTATTGAGCTGCTGCGCGGGCGCCGTGGCTGTACGGTACGGGAACCGTGTGAGCCCGGGGCAGAGGGCGCGGGGGCGGGCATGCCGCAGCGCCCGGCGACGGACATACGTCACTCGGGCACCACGGCATTGCTGTTCCGCCGTTGCCGGACGGATGCGCATCACCGGCTGATGCGTTCCGATCCCGGCGGGGGCGGCCCCGTTTCAGGACGCGAGGACCTCGTCGAGCAGAGCCTCGGCCTTGTCCTCGTTCGTGTTCTCCGCGAGAGCGAGCTCGCTCACCAGGATCTGGCGGGCCTTGGCGAGCATCCTCTTCTCACCGGCGGAGAGTCCGCGCTCACGCTCACGGCGCCAGAGGTCGCGAACGACCTCGGCGACCTTGATCACATCGCCGGACGCGAGCTTCTCGAGATTTGCCTTGTAGCGCCGGGACCAGTTGGTCGGTTCTTCCGCGTAAGGTGCGCGCAGCACCTCGAAGACCCGGTCCAGCCCGTCCTGGCCGACCACGTCGCGGACACCGACGAACTCCGCGTTGTCCGCCGGAACGCGGACCGTCAGATCACCCTGGGCGACCTTCAGCACCAAGTAGGTCTTGTCCACGCCTTTGATCTGGCGAGTTTCGATGGCCTCGATCAGCGCGGCCCCGTGATGGGGATAGACCACGGTGTCGCCAACCTTGAACGTCATGTGACAGGTACCCCTTCCGTGGCTATCCAGAGTAACACGGGAACGAGGTGTTCTGAATGGCGTTTTCGCAGGTCAGGGCGCATCTCGGGGCTTGACAACACCGGCCGGGACGTGCTGCGGAGGGCCCGGAAAAGCGGGTATTCGCAGGTCGGGACGGCTC
Source organism: Streptomyces albus subsp. albus (assembly GCF_000719865.1). Lineage (GTDB taxonomy): Bacteria > Actinomycetota > Actinomycetes > Streptomycetales > Streptomycetaceae > Streptomyces > Streptomyces albus_E. The sequence continues at coordinate 110,100 of NZ_JOID01000018.1, read as the reverse complement.
TCCGGGCGGCGCGAAACCCGCCGGCCGCACGCCCCCGAAGTTCTGCACACCCGGCAGAACATCCCGAAATGTCGGAATCCAGGTGGAGGATTTCCGCTACTCCGTTCGGCTCTGGGGGAGCTGATCCCGGCCGGTTTCGGAATTGATCAACACGGCGTGCCCGGCGGCCGCGCCGCGCCGGGGGCCGCCGGAATTCCGGACCCCCGCACATTCCCCGCCGATAACCGCGGCGGCGGGTGCCGGACCGGTATTCCGCGGCACCGCAGGTGACCACCGGTTCCGGACGGCGCGGCCCCTGAAGCGGGTCGGGTGCGGAAGCGAAGGGGCGGATCGGTAATCTGGCCCCGCTGACACACCCCGGGTGGCCCCGCCGGCCGCCTCCGCCGTCCATCCGCGTCCGGGCGAAGCCGTTCGGCCGCCGTAGCTCGTCCTAGGAGAAGCCGCCGCCGTGAGCCGCAGCCTTCGACGCGGCATCCTCGCCGCCACCGCCGTCGCGTTCTCGCTCCTCACCGTCTCCGCGTGCGGAGCCGGGAACGAGGCCGACACCAACAAAGTCAGGCCCGACAACGCCGGCGCGTCCGTCGGCGAGATCAAGATCCAGAACGTCAACGTGATCACCCAGGCGGAGGGCGCCGAGGGGCCGGCCGTCGTCTCGGCCAAGATCTTCAACACCGGCGGCACCGCCCAGACCCTGGAGTCCGTCACGGTCTCCGAGGAAGGCGTCAAGGCCGAACTGTCCCCCGCCAAGGGCTCCGGTCCGGTGACCATCCCGGCCCACGGCTCGGTGATCCTCGCGGGCAAGGGCAACGCCGCCGCGGAGCTCGAGAGCCCCGAGGTCGAGGAAGGCGGCGTCACCCCGGTCGTCTTCACCCTCAGCGGCACCGGCGAGATCGAGGTCAACGCCTTGGTCATGCCCGCGGACGGCTACTACGAGCGCTTCGGCCCGAGCTCGCAGCCGTCGCAGTCGCCCACGGCCTCGCCGAGCAAGTCGCCGGAGGACACGGAGAGCCCGTCGGCCTCCGAGACCGCCATGGAGTCCCCGGCCGGCGACGAGGAGGCCGAGGACGGCGCTCTGGAGGACGTGTCGAACGGCGACGAGGAGCCGGAGGGCGCCGCGGGTCATTGACCCGTACGGCCGGGCGGCCGGGCGGCACGGGTTCCGGCCACACCGGCCGGAACGGCCGCACCCGCCGCACCGGGCTTCCGCGAACGACACCGCCGCCGTTCTCGCGTCGCGACGGGCAGCGGGCGGTGGTCTACCGGGGGGCGTCTACGGCTCGAACTTGTAGCCGAGGCCTCTCACGGTCACGAGATAGCGCGGAGCCCCCGGGTCGGGCTCGATCTTGGCGCGCAGCCGCTTGACGTGGACGTCGAGGGTCTTGGTGTCCCCCACGTAGTCCGCGCCCCAGACGCGGTCGATGAGCTGCATGCGGGTGAGGACGCGGCCGGCGTTCCGCAGGAGCATCTCCAGCAGGTCGAACTCCTTGAGCGGCAGGTCGACCTTGGCGCCGGAGACCGTGACCACGTGCCGGTCGACGTCCATCCGTACCGGCCCGGCCTCCAGGGCCGCCGGGACGACCTCCTCCGGCTCCCCGCGGCGGCGCAGCACGGCCCGGATGCGGGCGACCAGTTCGCGGGAGGAGAAGGGCTTCGTGACGTAGTCGTCGGCTCCTATCTCCAGGCCGACGACCTTGTCGATCTCGCTGTCCTTGGCGGTCACCATGATGACCGGGACGTTGGAGCGCCCGCGCAGCTGGCGGCAGACCTCGGTACCGGGGAGCCCGGGCAGCATCAGGTCGAGCAGCACCAGGTCGGCGCCGTTGCGCTCGAACTCGTCCAGCCCGTCGGGCCCGGTGGCCGCGACGGCGACCTCGAAGCCCTCCTTGCGGAGCATGTAGGACAACGCGTCGCTGAACGATTCCTCGTCCTCGACGACGAGCACTCGGGTCACGAAGGGACCTCCGGTCTGTTCTGCGAGCGGCGCTGCTCGGCGCCACTCCGGCTTGGGTCGGCTCCCCCGCGTCGGGCGGGGGTGCGGGGGGTTGGCGCGGCCCCGGGGCACACGGCCCCGGGGGCAGCGGTGGTGTGGGTGTCGGTGGTGTCAGGGGGGTCGGCGGTGGCTGCGGTGCCGGGCCGGGGAAGGCCGGCCGGGGTCACGGGAGGGTCTCCGGGGCGGAGAACGAGGCCCGTGTGAAGGGCTGGAAGGAGGCGTCGTCCTCGTCGAGGTCGTCCTCCGGCTCGGTGAAGGGCCGGTCCGGGGCATGGGGAGCGCGGGAGGTGCCGTGCGCGCCGGGGGCGTGCGCGTCGGGCTCCGGCGCGCCGGGGCCGTCCCCGTCGCGCACGGGCTCCCCAAGCCCGGCCTCGCCGCGGTCCCTGCCGTGCCCGGCCTCGGGGAGCCGGAGGGTGAAGGTGGAGCCCTGGCCCTCGGCGCTCCACACCGTCACCTCCCCGCCGTGGGAGGCGGCCACGTGCTTGACGATGGCCAGGCCGAGGCCCGTCCCGCCGGTGGCGCGCGAGCGCGCCGGGTCGACGCGGTAGAAGCGCTCGAAGATGCGTTCCCGGTCCTTCTCGGAGATCCCGATGCCCTGGTCGGTGACGGCTATCTCGATCATGTCCCCGCCGGTGCCGGCGATGCGCCGGGCGGCGATGCCGACCCGGGTGTGCGCCGCGCTGTAGTTGACGGCGTTCTCCACGAGGTTGCCGAGGGCCGCGGCGAGCTGGCCGCGGTTGCCCCAGATGGCGAGGTGGGCGGTGCCGCCCGAGGCGATGGTGATCTGCTTGGTGCCCGCTTGGTGGCGGCAGCGGTCGATGGCCTCGGCGACCAGCTCGTCCACCCGTACCGGCTCGGCGTCCTCCAGCGGGTTGTCGTTCTGCACCCGGGAGAGGTCGATCAGCTCCTGGACGAGGTTGGTGAGACGGGTGGCCTCCTTCTGCATCCGCCCGGCGAAGCGGACGACCGCCTCGGGGTCGTCGGAGGCGTCCATGACGGCCTCCGACAGCAGGGAGAGGGCTCCGACCGGGGTCTTGAGCTCATGGCTGACGTTGGCCACGAAGTCGCGGCGGACGGCCTCTATCCGGCGCGCCTCGGTGAGGTCCTCCACCAGCAGCAGCACGAGCCGGGAGCCGAGGGGGGCCACTCTGGCGGAGACGGCGAGGGCCTCGCCGCGACCGGTGCCGCGCCGGGGCAGATCCAGCTCGACCTGGCGTATCTCGCCGTCCCGGCGGGTGTCCCTGGCCATCTTCAGCATGGGTTCCACGGCGAGCTTCCCGCCCCGCACGAGTCCGAGGGCGTAGGCGGCGGAGCTGGCCTTGACGACGCTGTCGGCCTCGTCGAGCACGACGGCCGAGGAGCGGAGCACAGAGAGGACGGTGTCCACGCCCGGTGGCAGCACGGCCTCGGTGTGGAGGGAGGTGCGGGTGGGTTTGGCCTGCTCCCGCTCGCTCCAGCGGAACGCGAGCATGGCGATGACACCGGTACAGACCCCGGCGATCGCTGCCGTGGCGGCTACCGCCGCGTTCACGTCCATGAGTCCAGATTAAGCGGGTCCGGAGACACCTCCACAGCCGTCCGGGGACCGTCTCGGACACTGGTCGCCGAGAGTTCACCGGCACGTCGGCACCGGTTCATTCCGGCGGACCGGCCGGCGTCGCGCGAGGTGGGACGGGGGCGCGCGGCGAACCGTACGCGCTGTAGCCGGTTCCGCACGCCGCCCCCCGGGGGCGGTTCCGGGCCGCGGGACCGGGGGCGGCGCGGAAACGAGCCGTTGCCGAGAGTTCACCCCGGCGCCCACGGTGGTTCATCCGGGATGCCGGAAGCCGACGCGTGGGCCCACCAGCGTGGCACCGTGGGGGCCGGCAGCTCTCGCCGGGACGGACGAGTGGTCCGGACCGGCGGACGGCCCGACGCGGGATATACACAGGATTCGCAGGTATCGCAGGATTTCGATGGAAGGAAAGCGCGATGCGGGACGCATACCACGAGGAACTGGACTCGATCGGTGACGACCTGGTGGAGATGGCCCGGCTCGTCGGCTCCGCGATCGGCCGGGCCACGACGGCCATCCTCGACGCCGACCTCAAGCTCGCCGAGAGCGTGATCGCCGCCGACGAGAAAGTCGACACGCTCCAGCACGAGCTGGAGGCGAAGGCGATCACCCTGCTCGCGCGCCAGCAGCCGGTCGCCACCGATCTGCGGATCGTCGTCACCAGTCTGCGGATGAGCGCGGACCTGGAGCGCTCCGGCGACCTGGCGCAGCACGTGGCCAAGCTGGCCAGGCTGCGGTTCCCGGAGACCGCCGTGCCGCGTGACCTGCACTCCACGATCCTGGAGATGGGGCAGCTGGCGCAGCGGCTGATGGCCAAGGCCGCCGAGGTCATCATCACCAAGGACGTGGACCTGGCCCTCCAGCTGGAGCAGGACGACGACGCGATGGACCTCTACCACCGCAGCCTCTTCCAGCACCTGATGGACGACCGCTGGAAGCACGGCATCGAGACGGCCGTCGACGTGACGCTGCTCGGCCGCTACTACGAGCGGTTCGCCGACCACGCGGTGTCGGTCGCGAAGCGCGTCGTCTACCTGGTCACCGGAGAGCACGCGGACGAGCTCACGGCGGAGACGCAGGACGAGGGGGCGTAAGGGCCCGACGGCACCGGCCGGGGGCCGGGCGCTGAGTCCCTCGGACGGGGGCCGGGCGCTGGCTCCCGTCCGGGGGCCGGGGGCTCGGCGCCGGGTCCCCCGGACGGGTGCCGGGCGAGGCCGTCCCTGGGTGTGGCCCGCCGCCTGCGGGACGACTGGCCGGGAGAAGGCAAGGGGGCGTGCGGGGCGGCCGCGGACGGCGCGAGGGCATCGCGCGGGGCGCCCGTGCTCCGGAGGCGGCGCGAGTGCTCTCACGCGCCGTTGCCGCGCCCGTCGCGGCGGGTGTCCAGTGGTCGGTGCAGGACCGCCGCGGGTCCGCCGCGGACCCGCCGCGGGGCAGGTCCAGCGCCGTCGAGGAAGGGTACTCATGGCCGATTTCCCGACCACACCGTCACCGTCACCGACCGTTCGCGAGCCACGCGTCACCGAGATCCCGCTGCCACTGCTGGGAGCCTGCGGCTGCGGCTCCGGGTGCAGCTGCGGCTGCCAGAGCGGCGGCTCCTGCCAGTGCGGCGGCAGCTGCGGCTGAGCGTCCCGGACGCCCCGCCGTACCCCTGTGAACCCCCGCGCGCCGGGGCCTCCCGGCGACCGCAGCGATGGGTCGCGCGCGGTCGCAGAAAGGGACGGCCGTGTCGCGCGGGCCCTCGCCGGACCGCGACGCGCGGACACGCCTCCTTGAGTCCGTGACGCGCGGACCCCCGGCGAACACCGGGCAGGCACGGGTGCGCGAGCACACGGCGCGGGTCCCGGCCGGAGGAGGAACCGGCCGGGGCCCGCGCCTGGACGGGAGCCCCCTCAGCCGGTCCGCACCGCCTCCGTTCCCGTGGTCCGGCCGGCGCGGCCCAGTATCAGCCCCGACGTTCCGGCGACCAGCAGCCCGAGCAGCATCGCCAGCAGTGACAGGGCGGGCCCGGAGGCCCAGTCCACCGGGCCCGGCCGGATCGCGAGCACGAGACCGGCGGCCAGTGCCACCCCGGGCACCGACAGCACGGCGGCGCGGCTGCGCCGCAGGTCGTTCTCGGCCAGCGTGCCCAGGACGCCCACTCCGAGGGTGAGCGCCCACACCCCGAGCGCCTGTGCGTCCGCCCGGTTCACCTCCCAGGGCACGAAGCCGCCGCAGTAGCCGGGCAGGAAGAGCAGCCCCGCGCCGACGCCGGACCAGGAGAAGCCGAGCACCGCCAGCAGCGGCTTGGACCAGCCCGGCACCGGCACCCGTTCCCCGTCCGGGAGCTGCCGCGGCTGCCGCGGCTGCCGTACGGCGCAGGCGACGGCCCACAGTGCCAGCGCGGTGGTCACCAGGAGCCAGCCGGGGGAGTACAGGAAGCTGACGATGTTCCCGCCCCGGTTCATCACCAGGGAATCCCAGTTGAGGAACGTCACCGCGCTGAGGCCGGCCAGGGCCACGACGGCCGGCCACACCATGGTGCGCGCCTCCTCCCAGGTGTGGCACCGGGCCAGGGCGAACAGCCCGGGCGCGGTGCCGAGCATCACCGCCCCCACCATGCCCTGGCCGAGCGGTTCGGGGGACACCCAGGGGCCCAGCAGGTTGCCGGTCGCGTTGACGGCGGCCAGCAGCAGCCCGTTCAGCAGGCTCACCACCCCCACCACAGTGCCCAGCAGTGCGGTGCCGGGACTCAGTTCGCGTGTGCCGCCCGCGCCTCGAACGGTGCTCATGCGGGTTGCCTCTCCCGTGTGGTGGGTGCGGCGGCAGGGCTGCCGGCCGCTGTCCTTCGGGTCGTCTCGCGGGCGAGCATCACCCGCACGGTGACCGTCAGCACACCGGCGAACGCGGTCATGCCGCAGCTCACCGCGATCCCGGCGGTCAGCGCGACGGACCGGTCCAGCCCCAGCGCGGTGGAGAACAGCGGCGTGAGCCCCACCGCCAGCACCGGAGCCGCGCACAGGGCGACCAGATGGATGCGCCACTCCTCCCGCGGCCAGCCCCGCGTGGCGGTCGCCCTGTGCAGCAGCACCGCGTACACGAGGGCGAACGGGAGAAGGAGGCCGAGCAGGAGACGTGTCCGGGTGTCGCCCCACGCGGAGGAGTGCGAGACGATCCACGTGAGCGCGGCCGCACCCGCCAGGTGGGCCGCCGCGAGCACCGGCCAGGGCGCCCAGCTGCCCCGCAGCCCGCCGATCCGGCTCCGCCGGTCCATGGCGCGGGAGGCCAGCAGTGCCCCGAACGCGACGACCATGCCCAGGTGCATGATGGCGACCCGGTTGACCTCGGCCAGCGACGCCCCGGGCATCAGCGCGGGCAGGACGCTCCACTCCAGACGCAGCAGCGGCGCGGTCATCAGGAAGCCGTAGCCGAGCAGCAGCCACCGCTGGTGGAGGTCGGGAAAGCCGCCGAGCACGGCCATCACGCCGAACGTCACGCTCAGCACCGTGCCGACCAGGATGGTGGCGAGCACGAGCCAGAACGCCGGCCCGCTGAACGCGTCGGCGGGAGCGGTCCGGGCCAGATAGACCCCGGCGCCCGCCATGGACCCGTAGACGGTGAGGACGTAGAGGACGCCGAGCCCCCGGTGCAGCCCGGTCCGCCGGCGCACCGCGGTGAGCAGCTGCGCGGGGCCGAGCAGCATCAGCAGTCCGCCGAGCACGGAGTGCACGATCATCGCGACGAGGCTGCGGCCGTAGGGGCCGAGCCGGGTGGCGAAGGCGTCGGCCACGTACGACGGAGAGACCGTCGCGGCCAGCAGCCGCTTGCCAATCGCCGGGGCGTCGGGGTCCGCGTAGGGCCAGAGCTCGGTCATCGCGAGGGGTGCGTAGGCCACGGAGGCCGTGATCACCGTGATCAGGGCGGCGCGCCGCCAGGGACGTACTCGGTCACGGGGCATGGGGCCTCCAGCGGGATCGTCTCCCATAGTCCACTTTGGACTATGGGGAAGGTAGTGGCGACCCCACGCCGCGTCAACGGGCGGCGCGCAGATAGGATTTGGGGGCTATTCCTTCCGGATGCCGGGGTCGGAGCCGAGGCCGGGATCGGAGCTGGGGCCGGGGTCGGGGCCGGGGCCGGAGCCGGGGTGGGGGCCGCCTCCGTCGTCATTTCCGCCGTCGGCCGGGCGGGCGCCGCTCTCCACCCACTCCCAGAACTCGGTCATCATCCGCTCGTAGCGAATGCCGTACTCGAGCGCCTGACGCTGGCCCAGCGTCAGCAGCGCCCCCACGTCGGCGGCGAGCGTCAGGTACTCCTCCAGGGTGCGGCGGTGTTCCCGAACCTGGGTCGGGGCGACGAGGTCGTGCCGGGCGCCGAACCACAGTTTCAGAATGTTGCGTTCACGGGCCTCGACGGGCACGAAGGCGTCGTCGGCCAGCCACCGGCCGAGGGCTTCCCGGCCGGTCTCGGTCAGCCGCATAACCCGGCGGTTGCGCCCTCCGTCCTGCCGGGTCTGGGAGAGCAGGCCGGCCGCGAGCAGCCGGTCGCACTGCGCGTACACCTGCGCGTGCGGCACCTGCCAGAACGGCGCCACCGTCCGGGACGCCTCCACCTTCACGTCGTAGGGACTGGCCTCGCCCAACTGCCCGATGATTCCGAGGACGAGGTACGAGGTGGACGTCAGGCGTGTCTCCGGCATGGGCCCGACGGTATAGCGAGGCGCGCATGCGGTGAAACGGCCCGGTGCGGCGGCAACCGGCCCCCGCGCGCATACGCCGCGCTCCGACCCGCACGGGCCGGGTGTACGGGCCCCCGGTCCTCCCGCCCGGCGTAGAACCGGCGTTGCTGTACCCGCCGCCCGCGTCGTCCAGGTAGTACGGGTTGATCGAGGAAGGCGAACGGCGCACGCAGCAGGTGATCGACAACGAGCCCGTGCTGTCGTTCATGCTGCGTCTGCGCGATCAACCGGAGCCACGAGGTCTACCGGGGTCGACGGCGCACATTCCCGTCCCCGCAGCGAAACGAACGCACAGCTTACGAGCGGACATTGGTCTGGGGGTGTGTCCAAGGAGATCGCTTCAGCGACGATCCCCCAGATCCCCTCGCCTCGCTGCTGGCCAAGGTCAACAACGGGGACACATTCCGACTCCTGGAGACAACGCGGGCGGCGAAGACCGCCACCCCCACGACGAGGAATGGCGGGAACATGATCGCCACGGCCCTTATGCGCAGGGGCGTCGCCGGAGGAACTAACCCACAGAGCGGAGTCCCGGTCTGCGGCAGCGCAGGCGGGGACTTGCCGTGAGGGCTGCTCACGCGAGCTGGAGCGGGGCGGCTTGCGAATCGACGAGCAGACAGCGCGCGCGCCGACCGACAGCTCGCCGCTGTACGGGCACCCGTGGCCGGACTGTCTCAACGCGGTGGCCGACCCTTGCGACGTGACACGTCACTTCATGCTCGCGCGACGGAGGAACGTGGAGCTCGCCGGACTGCTGCGCGGGCTGTTCGATCAGTGCGCGCTCGAAGTGGTGGCCCGCGCCGGCGATCTTCTGGAGGGAGTACCCAATGTGTACGGCCCGCCTGGGCAGTCCCAGACGGGCCATCACGAAACACCCTCTGAATAGGCGTTTCCCTTGGGCCCCGGCAGGATTCAAACCTGCGGCACCCGCTTTGGGAGTGATGTAGGGCGTCGTTGGCGTGGCTTGCGTGCCTGCTACCTGAGCCGTGGTTCGCTCCGCGCCCGCTGTTCGCCTCGATTCGCCGTGGTTTCGCTCTCGTTCAGGCAGGAGGAGGCGGCATACGGAGGGTTGTCCGACCAGGTTGGTGTAGCGACTTCGGGCTGGAGCCGGCATGGGGTGAGAGATCGGGGACCCGTAAGCTTCCCGTGACTCGGGCAGTTCCCAGCCTGCCCGCAGTGGCCCAAGGTGGTCCCCCGATCTTCGAGGCTCGTCTCATGGTGGCTGCTTGAAGTCGTGGAGCCGGCCGGCCCTCGCCGGCGCCTTCCTCTCTTCCGGCCCGCGTCCGCGCGCGGGCCGGCGGCCGGGCCGGAGCGGGAGGTGCGACCGTTCGTGGATGCGAAGTGCCGGAGTGCTTCAGGCCTTCGGCTGGGTGAAGCGGATGCGGTTGCCGAAGGGGTCACGCAGACCGCAGTCGATCCCGTACGGACGCTCGGTGGGCTCCTCGGTGAACTCCACCCCCTTCTCGAGCAGCGTCTCGTAGGTCTTGCGGCAGTCATCCGTGGTGAGGACGAGCCAGCCGCCCATGGCCCCCTTGGTCACCAGCTCGCGCACCTGTTCCGCCGTCTCCTCCGACATCGCCGGCGCACCCGGCTTCTCCAGAAGAATCTGTCGCTCGGGGTGACCCGGTACACCGACGGTCAGCCAGCGCATGAAACCCAGGTCGACGTCTGCGGTGATCTCCAGGCCCAGCTTGCCGACGTAGAAGTCGATGGCCTCGTTCTGGTCGAGGACGTATATCTGTGACTGCGTGATGGCGTTGAACATGACACTGACACTAGCTATCAGCCAGGACGAAAACTTATCCAAAACTGCTCAGCGGACAAGACGTTCTGTCGGCCGGTCAGGCATGCGGTCGAGTCCACGCCATCGTGAAGCACGTCGGCACGCCCACAGCAACCGCTTCTTTGCGGTACGCCCGGGGCGACCGGCCGACGATGTCGCGGAACGTTCGGCTGAAGGTGCCCGGGCTGGTGAAGCCGACCTCATAACTGATGTCCGTCACGCTGCGGTCGGTCTCCCGTAGCAGGAACATCGCCCGTTCCACGCGGCGACGCTGCAGGTAGCGGTGCGGTGTCTCACCGAACGTGGCCCGGAAGGTACGCGTGAAGTGGGCCTGCGACACGTGTGCGACGCGGGCCAGGGCGGGGACGTCCAGCAGCTGCGCGTAGTCGCGGTCCATCACGTCACGCGCTCGAAGCATACGGCGGTTGGTCTCTTCTGCAGCGCGGCTCACGGCACCATCTCACCACGGTCCGCCCGGACAGGACCCGGGACGGCGGACCTTCCAGGACTTGCCAGGCCACCACTCACCCCATCTCCCGTCTCGTCTGCCGTCGACCCACACATCGTGGAACAGGTACGGTGCCGGGCGTCCGGGTGTAGCGCGCCACTATACGAACGACCTGGACGCCCGGTGCCGTGTCTGCTCGGCTCTGCCTGAGTCGTCGGCAGGCGGGATAGAAGCCCCCCGCGCTCGTCACCTTCGGCCGGCACTCGCCCGCGGCGCCCCCGCCATCTCGGAGCCCGCCCCCACCGGAGGCATGTCCTTCACCGCGGCCCGGGTCGTGCGGTACTCGCCTCACAGTCCCGGCCCCATCTCCTCGTGGGCGCGCGTCGGCGGAGCGGAGCGCAGCCGGGCTTGAAACCCGTGGAGAAGGCTGCAACTCAGTCGTCGGCCGTGGGTCCGAAAAGCCAAGCGCAGTGGGCGGCAGGTTGGCCCGCAAGCCCCCTGCTCACGGAGAAACCGCAGGCAGGGGGCTTGATCGCGTCCTGGGACTACTTCTTGCCCTGGTTCTTGACCGCCTCGATGGCCGCCTTCGCGGCGTCCGGGTCGAGGTAGGTGCCGCCCGGGTTGAGGGGGCGGAAGTCGGCGTCCAGCTCGTAGGAGAGCGGGATGCCCGTCGGGATGTTGAGGCCGGCGATGTCGGCGTCCGAGATGCCGTCGAGGTGCTTGACCAGGGCCCGCAGGCTGTTGCCGTGCGCGGCGACAAGGACGGTGCGGCCGGTCAGCAGGTCCGGGACGATGCCGTCGTACCAGTACGGCAGCATGCGGAGGACGACGTCCTTGAGGCACTCGGTGCGCGGGCGGATCTCGCTCGGGATCATCGCGTAGCGCGGGTCGTCGCTCTGCGACCACTCGGAGCCGTCCTCCAGGACGGGCGGCGGGGTGTCGTAGGAGCGGCGCCAGAGCATGAACTGCTCCTCGCCGAACTCCGCGCGGACCTGGGCCTTGTCCTTGCCCTGCAGGGCGCCGTAGTGGCGCTCGTTGAGCCGCCAGGAGCGCTTGACCGGGATCCAGAGGCGGTCGGCGGCCTCCAGGGAGATCTGCGCGGTGCGGATGGCGCGCTTCTGCACGGAGGTGTGCACGATGTCGGGGAGCAGGCCGGCGGCAGTCATCAGCTCGCCGCCGCGCTGCGCCTCCTTCTCGCCCTTCTCGGTGAGGTTGACGTCAACCCAGCCGGTGAAGAGGTTCTTCGCGTTCCACTCACTCTCGCCGTGGCGGAGCAGGATCAGCTTGTACGGTGCGGTGGCCATGGCCCCGAGCCTAATCGACCCCTGTGCTGCCACGAACCCCGTTCCCCGGCCGTCTCGGACCCCGGACGGCCGGGGGACGGAGTCCGGGCCGGAGGTCCGGATCGGTGAGCCCCGGTGACGCTCGGGCGGCTTACGGCTTACGGCTTACGGCGGCGAGGGCCGGCCGTGTCGCCCGGCCGCCTCAGCCCGCGGCGTCTCCGGACGCACCGCCGGACGTATCCGCGGCCGCGCCGCCGGTCCCGCTGCCCGAACCGCCCCCGGTCGGCGCCGTCAGGTGGGCGAAGGCCTCGAGGTTGCGGGTGGACTCGCCGCGGGCGACGCGCCACTCGTACTCCTTGCGGATCGCGGTGGAGAAGCCCATCTCCAGCAGGGTGTTGAAGCTGCCGTCCGCGTTCTCCAGCACGGTGCCGAGCAGCCGGTCCAGCTCCTCCGAGGTGACGGCGGCCAGCGGCAGCTTGCCGGCGAGGTAGATGTCGCCGTGCCGGTCGATGGCATAACTCATGCCGTAAAGCTTGGTGTTGCGCTCCAGCAGCCAGCGGTGGACGGCCGCCTCGTTCTCGTCCGGGTGCCGGACGACGAAGGCGTTGACGGACAGGGAGTGCCTGCCGACGACCAGCGAGCAGGTCGTGGAGAGCTTCCGGACACCGGGGAGCTTGACGACGTAGTGGCCGTCGGACGGGCAGTCCCATTCGAGGTCCGCCTCGTCCAGCGTTCGTTCGACTGTCTCGATCACATGCGGGTCAAGGTCGGCCATGCAGTGATCGTAGGCGACGCCGCTGGTGCATCTGGTGCATGGCCGCCGCGTAGACGTCGGCCGTTGCCGAGGCGGTGGTGTCCCAGCCGAACGACTGTGCGTGGCGGGCCGCCGCGGCGCCCATCCGGCCGGTGAGCTCCGGCCCGTCCAGGAAGCGGCCGAGCACCCGGGCGTAGTCGGCCGGGTCGTGTCCCTCGACGAGGAAGCCGCTCTCCCCGTCGCGCACGGCCACCGGCAGGCCGCCGACCGCGGCGGCGACGACCGGCGTGCCGCACGCCTGCGCCTCCACCGCCACCAGCCCGAACGACTCGCTGTACGAGGGCATGACGAGCACGGAGGCCGCCCGGTACCAGTCGGCCAGCCGGTCCTGGTCCACCGGCGGATGGAACCGCACGACGTCGCAGATGCCCAGCTTCGCCGCCAGCTTCTGCAGACCCTCCGGCTTGGCGAGACCGCTGCCGCTGGGCCCGCCGACCACCGGCACCACGATCCGCTCGCGCAGCTCCGGCCGCTCGTCCAGCAGCACGGCCACGGCGCGCAGCAGGATGTCGGGGGCCTTCAGCGGCTGTATGCGGCCGGCGAAGAGGGGTATCAGCGCGTCCTGCGGGAGGCCGAGGCGGGCGCGGGCGGCGGCGCGTCCGTCGGCGGGACGGAAGCGCCCCAGATCGACGCCCGGGTGGACGATCTCCACCTCGGCGGGGTCGGCGTCGTAGTGCTCGACGAGCTCGTCGGCCTCGCCCGCGGTGTTGGCGACGAGGCGGTCGGCAGCGTGCACGATCTGCGTCTCGCCGATGACACGGGCAGCGGGCTCGGGGTTGTCACCGGCCGCCAGGGAGGCGTTCTTGACCTTCGCCATGGTGTGCATGGCGTGCACGAGCGGTACGCCCCAGCGCTCGGCGGCCAGCCAGCCGACGTGGCCGGAGAGCCAGTAGTGCGAGTGCACGAGGTCGTAGTGGCCGTGGCGCTGCTCGGCCCACGCCTGCATCACGCCGTGCGTGAAGGCGCACAGCTGTGCGGGGAGCTCCTCCTTCGCCAGGCCCTCGTACGGGCCGGCGTCCACATGCCGTACGAGCACGCCGGGCGCCAGTTCGACGGCGGGCGGGAGGGAGGCGGCGGTGGCCCGGGTGAAGATCTCCACCTCGATGTCGATGGCGGCCAGCTGCTTGGCCAGCTCGACGATGTAGACGTTCATGCCGCCCGCGTCGCCCGTGCCGGGCTGGTGGAGCGGTGAGGTGTGCACGCTGAGCATGGCGACCCGGCGCGGCCGCCGGGTGCCGCCGAGGCCGCCGAAGCGCATGGGGGGACGGCCGCGCCGGTCGTTCCTCGGCTGCTGGGCGCCCCGCTGCTTGGGCAGGGCCGATCCCAGCCAGGGCACGTGATGGCTCACCGCGCGAGACCTCCTAAGTCGGGGCACGGGCCGCCCCTCCTCCGTGGTGCAACCGGTGGGGGAAACACTTCATTCCGCGCGGGCGGGGGTTGCCGCCGAGCAGGGGTTCGCTTCGGGCAGTGGTTCCCTTGCGGGCGGGGAGCGGGTGCGGCGATGGCGTGCTCCTGCGGGCGGGCCGCCGCGCACCGGCGGCGGCCGGGGGCGGCGGGGGTGACCGGGACCGGTCGAGGGCGGCGGAGGCGCTCCGGGGGGTGACCGGGGCCGGTCGGGGCCGCCCCGGGCCGCATAGGCTCGGGGCATGGCAGGCCGCGTCCCCCCGAGCTCCCGGCCCGTCGGGACGGCGACCCGCGGGACCACCAACCCCAACCGGCTGCGGCGCATGGACCGCTGGATCATCGCCGTCCACGCCCCCGCGCTGCTGCGGGCCGCCGGACCGCCCGTCGCCGTGGACCTCGGCTACGGGGCCGCGCCCTGGACCGCCGTCGAACTGCTGGCCCGGCTGCGCCGGGTCCGCCCCGACAGCCGGGTGGTCGGCGTCGAGATCGACCCGGCCCGGGTCGAGGCCGCACGCCCGTACGAGCGGGAGGGGCTGAGCTTCCGGCACGGCGGCTTCGAGGTGCCGCTGCCCGGCGGGGCACGCCCGCTGCTGATCCGGGCGGCGAACGTCCTGCGCCAGTACGAGGAGGACGAGGTGCGGGCCGTCTGGGAACGGCTGTGCGGGCGGCTCGCCGCGCCGGACGGGCTGCTGGTCGAAGGCACGTGCGACGAGATCGGCCGGCGCCACGTCTGGGTCGCGCTCGGCCCGGAGGGTCCGCGCACGGTGACGTTCGCCACCCGGCTCGGCTCGCTCTCCGCCCCGTCCGACCTGGCGGAACGGCTGCCGAAGGCCCTGATCCACCGCAATGTGCCCGGCGAGCCCGTGCACGCCTTCCTCCGCGACTTCGACCGCGCGTGGGCCGCCGCCGCCCCGTACGCCTCGCTGGGCGCCCGGCAGCGCTGGATGCACGCCGTGCGCTCGCTGGCCGGCGGCTGGCCGGTCACGGACGGGCCGCGGCGCTGGCGGCAGGGCGAGGTCACGGTGCGCTGGGAGGCGCTGGCCCCGCGCTGAGGGACGGCGGCTGAGGGAACCAGGACGCCGGGAACCGCGGGCCGCGCGGGGCGCGTGCTACTCCCGGGGCGGTGATCCGTCGAGCACGCAGCGCCACCGCTCCCCCGGGTGGTCTCCGGGTCTTCGGCTCGCGGCTCGATCCATTCGGTCCGGCCGGATCTCCGTTGCGGCCGGGGAGTCGGGTTGGTACGGATGTTGAGCCCGGCGGCGAGGTCACGGGGCGGACGGCCTCGGGCGGACGGCTGCCGGGGCCGCGGAATGTCAGTGGCGCGGGGGAGGATGCGGAATGCCGGTCATGGACCGGTTACGGGGTGGAGCGCATCAAGCCGAAGGGGGACGAATGACCCACGGGCCACAGCGGAGATCCGGTACGGGCCGATGAGGCCGTGCGAGCGACGCCGATGGCCGCCGGTGATCGCCGGTGGCGCCGCTTGCGCCGAGGAGGGCGGACCTGAACTGGCCGCGCAGCCAACGTTGTTGACCGCGACCAGAGGCGGCGTCGGTCGACGGAGGCGGCGGCCGGAGCGACGGCCGGTCCGGCAGCGGCCGGAAACAGGGACGACTGACGGGGGTTGGTTGACATGACGGGCTGGGACATCACGCCCAGCGGGGTGGAGTCGGTGCTGTCGCAGGTGCGCACGGCGGCCGGCGATCTGAGCGAGGACATCGCGGGCTACGGCGAGAGCGTGCGGAGCGCGGCGACGTCGGCGGGCACGATCAGCGGACCGTACTGCGGTGAGGCGCCCGCCGGACCGGTGGGTGCCGCGGTGGTGAACTTCGTCGGCGACACCCAGTCGCAGATCGTCTTCATGGCCGCGCGGACCAAGAAGACGATGGACGGCACCGTCAAGGCCGTCACCGAATACTTGGAGGGCGACCTGGAGATGGCGGCCCGCGCCCAGCGCGAGGCGGCCAAGGCGCCCACCCCGGCCGAGCTCCGCGCCGTCACGGCGAAGAACGGCAAGGAGTAGCCGCCGTGATCGAACCGGGGATGATCCCACAGTACACCGGCGACTGGGGGCAGTTGGAGAAGGACATCGCCGCGCTGCGCAGACAGGCCGGCGGTATCCGGGGCGCGGGCGGCGACGTGCACTCCCGTTTCCAGGGCGTGTCCGCCCACTACCAGGCGCCCGAGGCGGGGCAGTTGCTCTCCTCCACGCTGCCGGTCAAGACCACCGCCGACGAGTTCGCCGACGACATCGAGGCGCTCGCCAAGGCCCTGGAGACGTTCGCCTCCGAGGCCAAGCCGCACGCCGACCGCCTCAAGCAGTTCAAGCAGAAGGCGTTCGCCTTCGTCGACAGCGTCGCGGGCGACGACGACTGGACCGACGACCAGGACAAGGTCGACGCGCACCAGGCGCTGATGGACGGCGTGGCGGCGGCCCGTGAGGGCTTCCAGGAGGCCGAGCGCAAGGCGGCCAACACCATCAACGCGATCAGCCCGGCGATGTGCCGCCCGAAGTGGGTCGAGGACGACGGCAGCCACAAGCCCGGCATGTACGGCCAGAGTGCCGAGATGCTCGCAGGCATGGAGGACCTCCCCTGGGGCAGCCCGGAGGGGCGCACCTACGAGCGCTGGAGCCTGGAGTGGTGGGGTCACGGCGCCAAGAGCTGGGTGTGGGACGGCATCGTCGTCGACAGCATCTGGGGCGGCGTCCAGAGCATCGGCACCCTGCTCGGCTACGACGGCGCGGAGGCCGCGGGACAGGCGTGGGACGGCCTGCGGCGCACCTTCGTCGGCGCGTACGCGTACGGCATGGACTGGGCGGGGCAGGAGGAGCACCTCTCCGACTGGCAGAAGGAGAGCAGGGCTTACACCAAGGAATTCGGGAAGGCGTTCATCGCGTACGACATGTGGGAGGAGGACCCGGCCCGGGCGCACGCCACGGTCTTCTTCAACATCATCACGCTGGGCGCCGGGCCGCTCGGCGCGGCGGCGAAGCTCGGCAAGGGAGGCACGTTCGCGAAGGCGGCCGGCACGGTGGCGAAGATCGGCGACGCGCTGGACCCGCTGTCGGGCGGGCTCCGGGCGGCCCGGGCGCTCTCGGACCTGCCGAGGATGTCGCAGGTCGTGGCCAACGTCAGCGACAACCTGAACCTCCCGAAGTCGAACTTCCCGGACGGTGCCCTGGACGATCTCGACAACCGCTACCGGGTCGACAAGGACGGCAACCTCATCCCCCTCGACCAGCAGGGCAGGCCGGACACCCGTCCGGCTCCGCGGGAGCTGGCCGCGGCTGACCGCGTCCCGGACCTGTCCGTCAACCGGCCGGACCGGCTGGACCGGTCGGCCGGAACAGACGGGCCGGACGGGCCGGACGCGCCGGACGGTCCGGACGACGGGCCCGGCCGGCCGGGCGAGCGGGAACTGGTCGGCGCGGGCGCCCGCCCCGGCGAGGGCACGGCCCGCGCGGGCGAGGGCGTACCACCGCCGAGGGCGAGCCACGAATCGCCCAGGCCGGTGGGCGGCGACCGGGGCGGTCCGGGTGGCGGCCCGGGCAACGCCCCGGACGCGGGCGGAGGCGGTGCCGGTCGCACAGACCCGGGCGGCTACGGCAACGGTCCGGAAAGCGGCACGGGTAGCCCTGGGCCCGGAAGCGGCGACCCGGGCTACGGCAGGTCACCGTCCGGAGGCGGCTCACCGGAGGCCCCGCACGGGGACACCCCGGGCGACGGCAGCGGTCCAGGCAGGGGCACAACACCAGGCGACGGAACCCCCGGGAACGACGTTCCGGGCGACGGCATTCCGGACGGGGGCACCCCGTCCGGTGAGACACCTCCCTCCGATGTCCTGCCCGGCATCGAACCGGACCGGTACACCAGGACGGATGGCGACATCGCCCAGGCGAAGACCGGGCCGTTGAAGCCGGAGCAGGAGGCCGGTCTTCTCGCCGAGCTCACTCGCGCGAGGATGCCGGCCGCCGATCAGCAGAAGGTGATCCAATCCCTGCGCAAGGACCCCTACGGAGCGGGCGTCGCCGAACTCATCAACCGCGGGCATCTGCGTGACGTCGAGAACTACGACGGCATCCTGAACATGTGCAAGAACGGGCCCAGCAGAAGCGACCCGAGCAGCATGGTCCCGGCCGCCTACATGGCCCTCACTCACGCCACCGAACTTCAGAACCGAGGGATCGCCCGCCTGGGCTTCGAACTTGGCGATGGGAACACACCGTGGGACCTCAACGTGTACATACGCAATGAGGACGGTTCAATTGACTACGGATACCAACTCAAAGATGTTCAGAACTCCAAGAATATCGCCAAAATCGCTAACGGAGCCGCGAAGCAACTCGAATACGAACCAATGGGCCCGCGCGTGGCCATCCTGGACATCCACCAACACATGTCGAGAATGGATGCGCGAACTTTCGCCAAAGTCGAAAGATGGGCCGAGAAATCCAGAGCAACATTTCTTCTCCGTTTCGAGGACGGGTCCATAACTGTCCCGCCCAATGGATCAGTCTTTCCATGAGGAGCTCCATGTCGACCCTGATGCGAGCACCAAGAGCATGCGGCTCCTGGTACTGGGATCTCGAAAATGTAACGTCTCCAGGTCTCGAATCCGCCCTTATTGTCACCGGAAAGATGACCGAAGTGTTGAGAAGATTCGATCTTCTGACCCCGGTGATGCTCGAATACGGGTGGTATATGCATGGTTTGGGAACCGTCGGAGTGATCAGCAGACTGATTCTCAACGCACCGATTGACGACCCGAGCATTCCCGGCAGAGTGCTCGGGAGTCGACCCTCAGCGTTCCCGGAGGCGCAGGTGAACCATTTCGACGTCATCGGATCCGGCAAGTGGTTCGACGCTGCGGGGAAATCGCGAAAGGATCAGCTGGTCGAAATCTCTGTGAGCCCGGACGATCTCGGAATGTCAGCGACTCTCTCCGTACACCACGACATCTGGAAATGGTTCGACTTCACCGGACGGCCGCATCCGGAGGTCTACAACCGCAACGCCCCCCGGCTCGCCGAGGCGCTGCGAGAACTCAATTCGGTACTCGGCGTGGAACTGGAACCCGGGGAACCGACCTACTACGGCACCCCGATGGAATCGGGCATCGTCACCCCCGATCCGGACGAGAACGGCATGGGGCTGGATGTCACGGACCTGATGTGATCACCACCGATCCCACGGGCGACTGGAGCTGGGACATCACCCCGGTCTCCGGTGCAGCCCGGCCCCGCCCAACCGTAGAGATCGCAGGAGCGATCCGCGATGTTCTGGCCGACCACGATCTCTCATCCTCACCGGAGAGGGCTGATTTCACCGTGCGCCCTCTCAGCGAAATGCGGGATGTTCGGGTCGACGGCAGGAACGTGGTACTGGAGGCCGACCCGCTGAAGCCGGGAACGGCTCTCTCGGCGGCTGTCGCACAAGCGGAGTCGCTCGACGGAGAGTTCCTGGTCAGTCTTCGGGCGCGATGCCCGGGATTCTGGTGGGAGGCCGGTGTGAGACACCGCGCCGAACAGTTGTTTGCCATCCAGGTCCAGATGTGGGGCGCTGATCTCATCGACGTGACACTGGAGACGTACTCGGATGCCTGGCTCACGCAGGACACTCGTGGCCGCGAGCAGGCCGCCGTGCACGCGGACAATGCCCCGAGACTGGCCGCGGCATTGAAGGAGATCTCAACTCTGCTGGGCACCGTTCCGGTCCCAGGAGATCCGAATCGCTACACGACCCCTACCGAGACGGGCTTCGAGGACCCGAGGACCGACGGGCCGGCGTTCGACGACCCATGGGGCACATTCGAGGGCGCCGCGCGATCCCGGCGGCTCCGCTCCATGATCGCGCCCAGCGAGGACGAGTACGAGGACATCACGGATCACCCGGTGCGCTACTTCGCAGTGCGGGGCAGCGGTCAAGTACTCGGCTACGTCTGGGCGTCCTTCGGCGACAACGCCGCCGGCTACACGCCCCGGACACCCGCCGGAGACGCCGCCTTCGAGGCCGGGGGCCAGTGGCTGCTGCGGCTGCGAGAGGCACACGGTGAGGGTCTCACGGCGCTCAACGCGCTGGACTGGGTCGCCGAACATCCGCCGCTCCCGGAGTGGGGCTCCATCGCGGAGACGGAGCCCGCGGAAGCACCTTCACTCGACGCCTTGGAGGAACTGTCCGGCCGCTACTGAGCACACCGGAACACCGAACATGCCGATCCGCCCGCAGATCGACGCAGAGACCGACCAAGGCAGTTATGTCCACCCTGATGCGCGCGCCGAAAGAATGCGGTTCCTGGTTCTGGGACCTCGAAGAGACCGCCCCGCCGGGTCTGGAATCCGCCATGGAGACCGCAGATAAGATGGCGGGAGTGCTGAAAAAGCAAGGACTACTATTTCCCTATAAACTCGAATACGGCTGGTACGTTCTCAACTCGGGTTACACCGGCATGAGAAGCACACTTTCCGTTTCGGCTCCACTGGACGCCCCGGATATTCTCGCGAGGCTGCGAGGCAGTCGGCCCATCGCGTTTCCCGACGCACAGGTCGACGACGTGTATGTCGTGGGTTCGGGAACCTGGATCGACGCAACGGGAAACCCTCGCAGGGAACCGCGACTAGTCGAACTCTCAGTCTGTTCGCAGCCCATTGGACTGTCAGCCACGCTTGCCGTGCACCACGACATCTGGAAGTGGTACGACTTCTCCGGACGTCCACACCCCGAGGTGTACAGCCGAAACGCCCCTCGGCTCGCAGAAGCGTTGCGTGAGCTCAACTCCGTCCTCGGCGTGTACCCCGAAACGGGTGAACCGACCATCTTCGGCGTCGCCACGGAGCTCGGCATCGATACGCCGGATCCTTACGACGACGGTTCCGGACCCGACGTCATGGACAGTCTGTGATCGCTGCTGAGTCCATCGAGGACGGCTTCAGCGGATCGCTCCGGGCAGCAAGGAGAGCCTGGTCAGACGGGCTTCCGGCCGGTCCGCCCTCCTGTTCCCTTCTCACGGAAAGCACCCGATGACTCAGGACGTCATTGCCCTCACCCCCCGGATGCCGGACGTCAAGACGCTGCTGGCCGGGCTGTACGCCGGTGGGCCCGATCTGCGCGTGAACCGGGCGGCGGGTGGGTCCGTCGTGCAGTTGTGCTCGGACGACGGTCGGGTGCTGGTGTCGTTGGAGGCGCCTCGCTATGTGCAGGTGCCGGGTGAGGCCGGGAGGTTGCTCGGCGTGGAGGCGTCCGCCGACGGTCCCGTGTGGTGGACGGAGGTGCGGGCGGTCAGCACGTCCGGGGAGGCCGGGCGACTGGCCGGGTCCGTGGCCGGGCGGCTGACCGCCGTGCTCGGTGGTACGACCTGGCCGCGGGAGGCCGCGCACACCGGAGTCGTGGCCGTGCCCGCGCAGCCTTCCGCCCCGTCCGCCGGCGAGGGTTCGGCGGACGAGGTGACGGTGGACGGCTCCGGCGGCGCCGCCGGGGTCGACGTGCTCACCGCGCGGGCCGCCGTCGTGATCCAGGACCGGCCCGTCGTGGCCGCGACCACCTGGCTCACCGATGTGCTGGGCACGGCCGCCCGGGCCGAGCGCGAGGTGCAGATCCTCACCCCGCCCGGCAGCCGGCTCACCCTGGCCGCCCGCACCCTGCTGGCCCGGATGCCCGCGCGCTGGGTCGTACGGGACGAGGACTGCGGCTACTACGACGGGCTCTCCGGGACCGTGCTGAGCTGGCGGGACGGCGGGGAGGGCCCGGGCGGCGGGGACGGCCGCTTCGCCCCGGTGACGTCCGGTCCGGACGACCGGCCCCGTATCGCCCGCGCCTTCGCGGCCCCGGCCCGGGCCGGTTCGGTCTCCGCGAGCGTTCCCTGTGACGGCCCCGGCGGCGGCACGGCGCAAGCCGGGGACGGTGAGCGGCAGTTGCTGCTGTCCCTGCGGACCGTCCACCCCGCCACCGGGGAACTCCTCCTCGGCGGCGCCCTGGAAACGGCTTGGCAGGTGCTCACCGGGGCGCCGCCCGCCGGGTGGTCCACCGCCGAGCCGGTCAATCTGCCGTGGTCGCGGAGGCAGTTGACGGAACTGGCGCGCGGGCGGGCCAGGGAAGGACTGCCCAGCTGGATCACCGCCGTCGGTCATCCCGACCGCCCCGCCCTGGCGACCGTGCGCGTCAGCCACTCCCCCCTCGGCGTCGAGGAGCACATCACGCTCGCCCTGGGATATGCCGCCGGGGAGGTAGCGCCCGTGGACGCCCTCGGCGAGCTGGCGAAGGCCCTCGCCACCCGGCACCACCTCGCCACGATGCTCGTGCAGCTCCGTGCGGCTCGCGCCGATCTGGCCACCCCGGCGCACTTCGAGCCGGCGCCGGTGCCGGTGTCGTTCACGCTCGGCGCGGACGCCGTTCACGAACTGGGGCTCGACCGCGCCCTCCACGCACCCGCCCCCGCGCCGCCCGTCCGGCTCGGGCCCTCGGTCCGTCCGGCGCTGCACTACGTCCTCGGTGACGGCGATGATCCGGCGGTCGGTGGCGAGGCGCTGCAGCGGCTGTACCGACATCTCAAGACCGTGTGAGTCGCTGTCCTCGGCCGCTCCGGGGCCGGGGCACCGCACGCCGGCTTCCGCGTACGGCCGTCGTGCGCACCGGCGCGGCTCGTGCCGTGCGGGTCGTCGCATGGGCACGGCGGTGGTTACGCATCCGGCCGTCGGCAGGACGGGGCCGGGGCGTCCGGGAGTCTCCGTCAGACCGGGTCGAGCGTCTTGAGCAGGGCGTCGACCAGGGCGCGGTCGTGTTCGTGGGTGAGGCGGGGGCGGGCGGCGTCGGGCCTGAGCCAGAGGAGGCGGTCAACTTCCGGGTTCGGGACGAAGCGTTCGCCCGGTCCCACCTCCGCCGCCCAGTAGCGGACCTCCTTGGGGCGGCCCTTGACCGTGTAGCGCACGGTGGGCAGCGCGGGGCCGGGCTCGCAGCGCATACCCGTCTCCTCGGCGACCTCGCGCAGCGCGGCGGTCAGGGCCGATTCGCCCGGATCGAGTTTGCCCTTGGCGTGCGACCAGTCGTCGTACTTGGGGCGGTGGACCAGGGCGAGCTCGATGCCGCCCTCCGGTGCGCGCCGCCACAGCACGCAGCCGGCGGCACGGATGGTGCCACCGGGCCGTTTGTGCCCCGCCTCGGGCTCGTGTCCGGGTTCGAGTGCTCGCTCGACGGGTCGGCCCGGCTCCGGCTCGCGCGGGTGTTCGTCCGCGTGCCCGCGTGCCCGTCGGCGGCGCGTGCCGTCGTGGTTCTCGTTGCCGCTCATAACGCGTCCGTCGCCAGTCGCTGCCAGATACGGCCGAAGACTAGACGAGCCGCTTCCACTTCGTGCCGCTGGTCCGCGTGGAGGACCCCCAGCGCGTAGGCGGTGGCCGGGGCGATGCGCGGGGTGCGGGCCGCGGCGGCCGCGGCGGCCGCGGCCTCGGCGGCGTCGCGGTGCTGCTCCAGCGCCTGCTCCGCGCTCAGCAGGGCCGACGCCACGGGGTGCGCGCCGGGGTGCGGCGGCACCTCGTACGCCCCTGCCCGGTCGAGGACCTCCTGCGCGTACCGGCAGAGCCGCACCAGCAGCCGTACCCGGTGCCACCGGGCGTCCTGCCGTTCGGCGGCGGGCGGTGCGTCGGCCGAGCCGGTCGCAGCCAGCGCGTGGGTGAGCGCCTCCGCGTTGTACGGGTGGGACGCGCGGCTCAGCGGCAGCGCGTCGACGGCCTCGCCGAGCCGCCGGTACGCCTCCTCGGCCAGGGACGGCAGCACCTCGTGGGCCGGCCGCCCGGCGGTGCCCGGGGCGAGCGGCACCTCCGAGGCCAGCAGCGCTATGGCGTCGGCGACCGCGTGGAAGCGCGAGGAGCCGAGGGCCTGGAGCGCGGCGGAGTGCGCGCGGGTCCGGGCCAGCGTCAACTGCCGTTCCAGCAGTGCCCCGGCGCGGGCGGCGCCCATGGTGAGCGTGGAGCGCGCGGAGGGGCCGGACGACGCACCGCTGCCGTTTCCGTTGCCGCTTCTTCCGCTTCCGCGCTGTGGTCCGACGAGGGGCACGGCCGCGTCGTCCCCGCCGGCCGTACCGGCACCGGACCCGTCGGCCCCCGCGCTGTAGGCGCCCCCCGCTTCCGCGTCGTTCCCGTACGCCGCGACGGAGCCTCGGCCGGTCCCGCGCGCTTCCCTGCCCTCCGGGCCCGCCCCCGTCACGGCGTCCACGTCCGTCCCCGCGGCCCGTCCGGCCCCGGCCGGGGCCGACCCGCCCTCGTCGTCCCCCGCGCCGCCGGACAACCGGTGCAGGGCGCCGCGCAGCCGTTCCAGCCGCTCGGCGTAGCCGTGTTCGCGGGCCAGCGTCGTCGACAGCCAGGTCAGTTCCGCGGCCAGCGGGTCGGCCCACTCGGTGTCGGTGAGGGCGCGGTAGGTGTGCAGCGCGCCCCCGATGCGCCGTGCCGAGCGACGCATCAGGAGCAGCGCCTCGACGGCGTCCTCCGCGTCGGAGCCGCTCTCTCGGTGCAGCCGCAGGCTGCGCAGGAAATCCGCCGCCTGGGCGTGCAGATGGGCCGCCAGCACCTCGCCGGCCGTGCGGTCGGTGAGCCCCTGCCCGGTGAGTGCCCGGCCGGTGGGCCCGCCGCCGGTGAGGCCGCTGCCGGCCGTGATCACGGCCGGCCCTCCCGGCGCGGGGAACCCGGCCGCGGAGGGGGGCCCGGACGGGCCGTGGGCGCGGGTGGTGCCACCCGTGGGGTCATGTCGCTGGGCCACGCCGGCGCCTCCGGGCGTCGATGAGCATCTCCTGTACGTTCCGCAGCGGCTGTCCCTCCGAGTCCACCGCGTGCCGGGTCCAGTTGCCGTCCGGGCCGAGGTGCCAGGAGGCGGTGTCGTCGGACACGCCGGTCTCCAGCAGCCGGCTGAGCGACTCGCGGTGCCCCGGGTCGGTCACCCGCACCAGGGCCTCGATCCGCCGGTCGAGGTTGCGGTGCATCATGTCGGCGCTGCCGATCCAGACCTCCGGGTCGCCCCCGTTGCCGAAGACGAAGACCCGGGAGTGTTCGAGGAAGCGGCCGAGGACGCTGCGCACCCGGATGTTCTCCGACAGCCCGGCGACGCCCGGCCGCACCGCGCAGATGCCGCGCACCCAGACGTCGACCGGCACGCCCGCCCGGGCGGCCCGGTAGAGGGAGTCGATGAGCACCTCGTCGACGATCGAGTTGACCTTGAGCCGGACGCAGGCGGGCCGTCCGGCCCGGTGGTGCGCGATCTCCCGGTTGACGCGCTGCACGAGGCCGTCGCGGAGCGAGGTGGGCGCGACGAGCAGCCGCCGGTAGGTGGACCGGCGGGAGTAGCCGGAGAGCCGGTTGAAGAGGTCCGAGAGGTCGGCGCCGACGTCCGGGTCGGCGGTGAGCAGCCCGAGGTCCTCGTAGAGCCGGGCCGTCTTGGGGTGGTAGTTGCCGGTGCCGACGTGCGAGTAGCGGCGCAGGCCGTCGCCCTCCTGGCGGACCACCAGGGAGAGCTTGCAGTGCGTCTTCAGCCCGACGAGGCCGTAGACGACGTGGCAGCCGGCCTCCTCCAGCTTCCGCGCCCATTTGATGTTGGCCTGCTCGTCGAAGCGCGCCTTGATCTCGACGAGGACGAGCACCTGCTTGCCGGCCTCGGCGGCGTCCGCGAGGGCGTTGACGATCGGCGAGTCGCCCGAGGTGCGGTAGAGCGTCTGCTTGATCGCGAGAACGTCCGGGTCCTCGGCCGCCTGTTCAAGGAAGGCCTGCACGGAGGTGGAGAAGGAGTCGTACGGGTGGTGCAGCAGGACGTCCCGCTCGCGCAGCGCCCCGAAGATGTCGGGCGCGGACGCCGACTCCACCTCGGCCAGGTCGCGGTGGGTGCCGGCCACGAACTTGGGGTACTTCAGCTCCGGCTTGTCCAGGGCGGCTATCCCGAAGAGCCCCGTCAGGTCCAGCGGGCCGGGCAGCGGGTGCACCTCGGCCTCGCTGATCTTCAGCTCGCGGATCAGCCGGTCGAGCACGTCGGGAGCCATCGACTCCTCGACCTCCAGCCGCACCGGCGGGCCGAAGCGGCGCCGCATGAGCTCCTTCTCCAGCGCCTTCAGGAGGTTCTCGGCGTCGTCCTCCTCCACCTCCAGGTCCTCGTTGCGCGTGACCCGGAACATGTGGTGGGAGAGGACCTCCATGCCCGGGAAGAGCTCCTCCAGATGGGCCGCGATCACGTCCTCCAGCGGCACGTACCGCTGCGGCGAGACCTCCTGGAAGCGGGAGAGCAGCGGCGGCACCTTGACCCGCGCGAAGTGCTCGTGGCCGCTGACCGGGTTGCGCACGACGACGGCCAGGTTGAGGGAGAGGCCGGAGATGTACGGGAAGGGGTGCGCGGGGTCGACGGCGAGCGGGGTCAGCACCGGGAAGATCCGCTGCCGGAAGAGGGTGAGCAGCCGGGCCTGCTCGGCCTCGGTCAGCTCGCGCCAGCGGATGAGGTGGATGCCCTCGTCGGCGAGGGCGGGGAGCACGTCCTGCTGGAAGCAGGCGGCGTGCCGGGCCATGAGCTCGCGGGAGCGGGTCCAGATGAGGTCCAGCACCTCGCGCGGCTGGAGGCCGGACGCGGAGCGGGTGGCGACGCCGGTGGCGATACGGCGCTTGAGGCCGGCGACCCGGACCATGAAGAACTCGTCCAGGTTGGAGGCGAAGATCGCCAGGAAGTTCGCCCGTTCGAGCAGCGGGGTGGCCGGGTCCTCGGCGAGTTCCAGCACCCGCTCGTTGAAGGCGAGCCAGCTCCGCTCGCGGTCCAGGAAGCGGCCCTGCGGGAGTTCGGCGGCCGCCTCGTCGTCCTCCTCCCAGGTGTCCGGGTCGCCGTCGAGGTCCGGGTCGAGGTCGGAGGCGGAGGCGGGGACGACGGCGGTCGGGCGGTGCGCGGCGATGGAGCCCACGGACGGCTGGGGGCGCGGCTGCGGCCGCGGCCGCGGTTCGGCGGCGGGCTGTCCGTCCGTGACGTCCGGGGCGGATGATGCCGGGGCGGTCCGGGCCGGTTCCTGGGCGCTGGAGTCGTTCATGTCCCCATTGTTCCGCGACGCGGTGGGGACCGGCTCGCCGGAAGGCGGTCGGGCGGCGCGGGAAGGCCGCCGGTGGGGGGCCGTCGGGACAGCGGGCTGCATTCGGCGATGCTCGCAAGCGAGTTTGAATCATCGGTAACGGCCACATGGCGGACAGGCAAGCGGGGACCCTCACGGAGATGGCCGCGGCCCCCCTGCCGATGGGAGGCCGCGGCCGGACGGATCACCGGAGCGGATCCGGAAGGGCCCGGGCCCGGCCGGCCGGGCGCGCGGGCTCCGTCCGCGCCGGTCAGGTCTCCGTGCGGTACATCAGGTCGGTCTCGTGGACGGTGAACCCGAGGCCCTCGTAGACGCCGACGGCCGCGGTGTTGTCGGCGTCGACGTAGAGCAGCACGGCGGGCAGCCCGCGGGCCGCCAGATACCGCAGGCCGGTCAGGGTGAGGGCCTTGCCGAGGCCGCCGCCCTGTGCGTCGGGCGCGACGCCGACGACGTACACCTCGCCGAGCTCCTCCTCCCGGTGGATCTTCGTCCAGTGGAAGCCGATGATCCGGCCGTCGCGCTCGGCGAGGAAGAAGCCCTCCGGGTCGAACCAGTCCTCGCTCTTGCGGTCGTCGAGGTCCCGCTGGGTGAGCGAGCCCTGCTCGGGGTGGTGGGCGAAGGCGGCCGCGTTGACCGCCAGCCAGGCGCCGTCGTCCTCGCCCGGCCGGAAGGTGCGGACGGTCACGCCCTCCGGCAGCCGCGGCTCGGGGAGCGGCTCGCCGGCCAACGGGCGCCGCATCTGGCGGAGTTCGCGGAAAAGGGTCAGGCCCAGGGCCTGCGCGAGATGGCGGGCGGCGGGATGGCCGCCGTGCGCCCAGACGCGCAGCCGCTGCCCGGTCGCCGTCAGCAGCGCCCGGCCCAGGGCCCGGCCGTGGCCCTGCAACCGGTGGCCCGGGTGGATCACCAGTTCGGCGGCGGGCGCCTCCACCGGGTCGGTGCCGTCCAGTTGGGCGTAGCCCGCGAGCGTGCCGCCGTCGGTCTCGCGGAGCAGGAAGTGCCGGACGCCCTCGCGCCGGCCCCCGCGCAGATTGAGCCGGCCCTGTTCGGACACCGCCTGGCGGCCGTCCTCGAGCGCCGCCCCGTCGATCAGTTCCCGTACCTCGGTGAGCAGTCCGGACGGCACCTCGTCGAGGATGTCGATCGTGCGGCCCGCGCCCACACCGTTCATCACGTCGCTCATGGCGCCGAGCCTACGACGCGGCGCACCGGCCCGCCGCGACAGCCGCACGCGCCCGCCGCACGCCGGGCCGCCGACCGGGCCGCCGCGGGCCCGCGGCACCGGCCCGCACCGCGCCGCACCCGTCCGCAACCCGCTCGTTACCCGACCGGCCCTGACACGCTACGCGCGTTGACCGTAGGCTGCGACGCACCGCATCGGTCTTTGCAAGCCTGTGAAGGGGAACTCATGCCAGCCTCATCCCAACGGCGCCGCCGTGTGCGCCGGTTGACCGCAGGGACGGCCGTCCTGGCCGCCACGGCCGGGGTGCTGTCCGCCGCCGTGCCGGCCGGCGCCCACAGCGGCGACCGCGACCGGACCGGTCACGGCAGGACCGTTGACGTCCAGCTGCTCTCGTTCAACGACTTCCACGGCAACCTTCAGCCGCCGACGGGCTCCTCCGGACAGGTCACGCACGTTCACGAGGACGGCACGACGGAGAAGATCGACGCGGGCGGTGTCGAGTACCTCGCCACCTCGCTGCGCGAGGCCCGCAAGGGCAACCGCTACAGCGTGACGGCCGCCGCCGGCGACATGGTGGGCGCCAGCCCGCTGCTCTCCGGCCTGTTCCACGACGAGCCGACGATCGAGGCGATGAACAAGGTCGGCCTGGACGTCGCCGGCGTCGGCAACCACGAGTTCGACGAGGGCCGCGCCGAACTGGCCCGGCTCCAGAACGGCGGCTGCCACCCGGAGGAGGGCTGCTTCGAGGACGGCAAGGTGTTCGAGGGCGCCGACTTCCCGTACCTCGCGGCGAACGTGACGGACGAGAAGACCCGCAAGCCGGTCCTCAAGCCGTACACGATCTGGAAGCGCGGGGACGTCCGGATCGGCTTCATCGGCGTGACCCTGGAGGGCACCCCGGACATCGTGTCGGCGGAGGGCGTCAAGGGCCTGAAGTTCCACGACGAGGCCGAGACCGTCAACAAGTACGCCCGGATCCTGGAGCGCAAGGGCGTCAAGTCGGTCGTCGCGCTCATCCACGAGGGCGGTTCCCCGGCGAGCCCGGCGTACAACTACGACTGCGACAGCCCCGGTCCGGGCGACGGCATCTCCGGGCCGATCGCCGAGATCGCCGGGAAGATCACCTCGCGGGTGGACGCGCTGGTCACCGGCCACACCCACCAGGCGTACGCCTGTACGATCCCCGACCCGTCCGGCAAGCCGCGCACGGTCACCTCGGCCTCCTCGTTCGGCAAGCTCTACACCGACACGACGCTGACGTACGACCGTCGCACCCGCGACATTGTGCGCACCCGCGTCAGCTCCGCCAACCACGTCGTCCGGCGCGACCAGCCCAAGGCGGCCGATATGACGGCGCTCATCGAGCGCTGGAACGCGATCGCCGCCCCGGTCGCGAACCGGCCCGTCGGCCACATCGCCGCCGACATCCCCGGCCGCGGCGCCGGCACGCCCGAACTGCCGCTCGGCGACCTGATCGCGGACGCCCAGCTGGAGGCCATGGCCCCCGAGGACAAGGGCGGCGCGGAGCTCGCGCTGATGAACCCGGGCGGCATCCGCTCCGACCTGGCGTACGCCGCCTCCGGGAGCGAGGGCGACGGCGTGGTGACCTACGGCGAGGCCTTCACGGTGCAGCCGTTCACCAACATGCTCACGGCGGTGAACCTGACCGGCGAGCAGCTGCTGACCGCGCTGCGCCAGCAGGTCAGCGGCTCCAACGAGGCCTCCCCGAAGATCCTCCAGGTCTCGGAGGGCCTCACCTACACCCTCGACCTGACGAAGTCGGGCGCCGACCGGATCGTCGCGGACTCGGTGCGGCTGAACGGCGAGCCGATCGACCCGCAGCGCACCTACCGGGTCGCGATGAACGAGTTCCTGGCCGGAGGCGGCGACGGTTTCGCGGTCTTCAAGGAGGCCACGGACAAGTACGTCGGCAACTCCGACCTGGACGCCTTCACGGCGTACCTGGGCGCGCACTCCTCGACGGAGGCGCCCATCGCGCCGCCGAAGGCGGACCGGATCACGGTCGTGCAGTAAGGCGGTAACGCGGCAGGCCGCGCACGCCCAAGGTGCGCGGCCTGCCGGAGACCCGCGGGACACGGCGCGTGCACGGCACGACGCGAGCGGCGGGTGGCCTGCGCGGCGGGTGGTGGGCGGTGGTCTGGGCGGCGGGGGGCGCCGCTGCCCCGCACCACCGCCGTCGACAGCCACAGCCGCACCCACAGCCGCAGCCGGGGAGCCGGGCGGGAACCATCCCGCCCGGCTCTCCGCGTTCCGGCACCCGGCTCGCCGCTCCGGAGCGGAGCCCGGTCAGTCCGCCGCCGTCCCCGGCGGTGGGTGCGGGGCGCCCGGCAGCCGTACGGCCGCCACCGTGCCGCCGCCCGGCGCCGGCCGCAGCAGCACCTCGCCGCCGGACTGCCGGACGGACCGGTCGACGATCGACAGCCCGAGTCCCGAACCGGGCAGCCCGCGCGCCGAGGGCGAGCGCCAGAACCGTTCGAACACGTACGGCAGTTCCTCGGCCGGCACGCCCGGGCCGTGGTCGCGCACCGTCAGCTCGCCGTCCGTCAGCGCCACCTCCACCTCGCCGCCCGGCGGGCTGAACTTCACCGCGTTGTCGAGCAGGTTGACGACCGCGCGCTCCAGCGCGGCCGGCTCCGCCCGGACGTACCAGGGCGCCAGGTCCGTGACGATCGCGATGCCGGAGCCGCGCAGCCGCGCCCGTTCCACCGCCCGTCCGGCGATCTCGTGCAGCCCCACCACCTCCGGCGGGCCGCTGCCGGCGGCGGCGTCCGGCCGGGCCAGCTCCTGGAGATCGCCGATGAGCGCCCCGAGCTCCGTCATCTGGGCGCGCACGGAGGCCAGCAGGGCGCGCCGGTCGTCCTCGGGGAGGGCACGGCCGGTCTCCTCGCTCCGTACGAGCAGGTCGACATTGGTGCGCAGGGAGGTCAGCGGGGTGCGCAGCTCGTGTCCGGCGTCGGCGATGAGCTGCTGCTGCCGGTCGCGGGAGGAGGCGAGGGCCGCGGTCATCGCGTTGAAGGAGCGCGACAGCCGGGCGATCTCGTCCCCGCCCTCCACCGGGATGCGGACCGCCAAGTCCTCCGTCCTGGCCACGTGTTCGACCGCGCCGGTGAGCCGGTCCACCGGCTTGAGGCCGGTGCGCGCGATCCACAGCCCGGCCGTGGCCGCGCCGAGGACGCCGATCCCGGCCACGGCGGCGAGCAGCAGCGCGAGGGTGTCCAGCGGCTCCTCGATCTCGCTCAGCGGCCGGGAGACGGTGACCGCGTAGCCGGTGACGCGGTCCCCGGGGCCGGGCCGCCTGGTCAGCACCCGTACGGGCTCGCCGCTCTCCGTCACGCCGTCCCGCAGGACCTCGTCCCGGGTGCCGGCGGCGACCTCGGCGTCCTCGGGCTCGACGCCCACGGGGCGGGAGTTGAACCCCACGCAGCGGCGGCCGTCGTCCGTGACGACCTGGCCGTAGGCGATGCCGGGGAGCGTCTGTTCGCTGGTCGGGGGGTCGGTGGATGCGCAGTCGCGCACGGTCTGGGCGATGTAGGTGGGCGGGACGTTGACGTTGCGCAGGGACGCGTCGAGCTGGGAGCGGAGCTGGTCCCGGGTGAGGAACCAGCACGCGAAGGCGGAGGCGGCGACGGCGACGGCCACCGCGGCCGCCGTCAGCAGCGTCAGCCGGGCGCGCAGGGGGAGCCGGCGGGCGGCGCGCCCCGGACGCCGCGCGGGCGGTACGGGCGGCGGCGCGGAAGGCTCGGGAGGCGCGGGAGGCGCGGGAGGCTCGGGAGGCTCGACGGGCCGCCGCGGACCGCCGGGGGGCGACGACGAGTGCGGAGGCACCGCGGCGTGCCGGGCGGCGGCATCCGCGGCCCCCGAGTGCCGCCGCGTACGGCCCGGGTCCCGGTCCCGTGGGGCGTCCGGGCCCTGCGGGGTGTCCGGCGACGGGCACGGGCTCTGCGGGCCCGGGGCACGGGCCGTGCCCCGCTGGTCCTGGGCCCGGGAGTCGTCCGGTTCCCGTGGGGTGCCCGGCGGGTGCGGCCCGTCCGACGTACTCATGACGCTCCGTTGTCGCCGCGCAGGACGTAGCCGACGCCGCGCACGGTGTGGACGAGCCGCGGCTCGCCGGCCGCCTCCGTCTTGCGCCGCAGGTACATCACGTACACGTCCAGGGAGTTGGACCCGGGCTCGAAGTCGAACCCCCAGACGGCCTTGAGGATCTGCTCCCGGGTGAGCACCTGCCGGGGGTGCGCGAGGAACATCTCCAGCAGCGTGAACTCGGTGCGCGTCAGCTCGACCGGCCGCCCGCCGCGGGTCACCTCGCGGGTGCCGAGATCCATCCGGAGGTCGCCGAAGGCCAGGACGCCGGACGGCTCCTCCCCCGCCCCGGCCGCGGCGGCCGCGTACGAACTGCGGCGCAGCAGGGCCCGGACGCGGGCCAGCAGTTCGTCCAGCTCGAACGGTTTGACGAGGTAGTCGTCGGCGCCCGCGTCGAGACCGGTGACGCGGTCGCCCACCGTGTCCCGGGCCGTCAGCATCAGGATCGGCACCGTGCTGCCGGAGGCGCGGAGGCGGCGGGCGGCGGTCAGGCCGTCCATGCGCGGCATGAGGACGTCGAGCAGCACCAGGTCCGGCTCGTACGCCCCGGCCTTGGCGAGGGCGTCGAGACCGTCGGCGGCCGTTTCCGTGCCGTACCCCTCGAAGGCGAGGCTGCGGCGGAGCGCGTCGCGCACGGCGGGCTCGTCGTCGACGATCAGGATGCGGTGGCCGCCTTCGGCGGGGCTCATCGGTGCGCTACCTCACGGGGATGTACGGGCAGGGGGACGTACGGGCAGGGTGCGCGCTCACGGGCGAGTACGGGCAGGGGGGTGTGCGGCACGGTCTCAGACTCGCACGGCGGGCGCCGTGCGGCAGGGCGCGCCGCCCCCCGGAGTCCGTCAGCCCCCGGAGCCGGACCTCAGGTCGTCCATGATCTGCTTCACCTCGTTGACCGGGATGGCGAAGCCCAGGCCCACACTGCCCGCCCCGCCCGAGGCTCCGGCGGCCGTGCTCGGCGCGTACATCGCCGAGTTGATGCCGATGATCCGGCCGTCCATGCCGATGAGCGCCCCGCCGGAGTTGCCCGGGTTGAGCGAGGCGTCCGTCTGCAGCGCCTTGTACGTCGTGGCGTCGGAGCCGACCTCGCCGTTGTACTCGCCACCGCCGAACTCGAACGGCCACCGCTTGCCCCCGCCGTACGGCTGCTGCTGCCCGCCGTCGTCCCGCCGCACCGTGACCTCGCGGTCCAGGGCGGAGACGATGCCGCTGGTCACCGTGCCGGTGAGCCCTTCCGGGGAACCGATGGCGACGACCTGGTCACCGACCTTCACCCCGTCGGAGTCGCCCAGCCGCGCCGCCCGCAGCCCGCTGACGTCCCGCGCCTTCAGCAGCGCCATGTCCAGGTCCGGGTCGGTGCCGACGACCTCGGCGGCGGCCGTCTTCCCGTCGCTGAACACCACCTCGACGGACGAGGCGCCGGAGATCACGTGGTTGTTGGTGAGGATCTCGCCGTCGGAGGTCGTGACGACCCCGGAGCCGGTGGACTCCCCGGAGCGGGAGGTGGCGCGGACCTCGACGACGCTCGGCCGGACGGCGGCGGCGACGGAGGCCACGGTGCCGTCGACGGCCTTGGAGGCGTTGGTCCCGGCGACGGCCGTGGTGCCGGAGCTCCCGCCGCCGTCCGCCAGCTCACCGGCCGCCCATCCCGTGCCGCCGCCGATCACGCCGGCCACGACGGCGACTGCGGCGAGGAGTCCGACGGGGCCGCGGGCACGGCGCCGCCGGTGCCCGGCCCGGGGCGCGGGCCCGGGCTCCGGCTCGCCGCCCGGGACGGACGGGGCGGGCGCGGCGGACGGGCCGGAGGAGGCTGCCGGAGCGGGCGGAACCGCCGGTGCGGGCGGAGGGGGCGCCCCCGAGTCTCCGTGGCCGCCGCCACCGCCGCTGCCGGAGGGCCACACGGTGGCGCCGTCCGGGGTGACGAAGGGCGCGTGGGAGGGCCGCTCCGGGACGGGTGCGCCCCCAAACGCGGGCTCGGGCCCGGCCGGAGGCGGAGGCGGGAACTGCGGCTGCTCCGGGTGCTGCTGCGGCTGCTGCGGGTGGGTACGGATGTCGTCCATGCCTTCGACGGTGCGCCGCGAAGATGAGAATCCGATGAGTACGTCCTGAGAAGTCCGGCAGAAGCGCGTATGCCCGACATAAAGGCCTCGGCCCGGCAGCCGTCCGGCGCGCCGTCCCGTCCCGGCCGGCCGCCCGTCCACTCCGCCCGCCCCGCCGGCGCGGCGGCGTTTCCCGCGCTACTCGCCGCAGCCGCAGGAGCGCCGGACGACCAGCCGGGACGGGAACTGCCGCAGCCGCTCCCGCCGCGAGCCCGCGACGCGCAGCCCGTCGTCCAGCACGAGATCGACCGCCGCCCGTGCCATCGCCTGCCGGTCCGAGGCGACGGTCGTCAGCGGCGGATCGGTGAGCGCGGCTTCCTTCACGTCGTCGAAGCCCGCGACGGCCAGTTCGCCCGGCACGTCGATCCGCAGTTCGCGCGCCGCCCGCAGCACGCCGATCGCCTGGTCGTCGACGGCGCAGATGATGGCGGGCGGCCGGCCGGGGCCGGCCAGCAGCTCCAGGGCCACCTTGTACGCGTCGTAGCGGTTGTACGGGGCCTGGAAGAGCCGGCCCTCGGTGGAGCGGCCGGCCTCGGCCATGGCCCGCCGCCAGCCCTCGACGTGGTCGGTGACCGGGTCGCCGACCACCGGCGTCGTCTCGACCCCGCCGAGGCAGGCGACGTACGGATGGCCGTGTTCCAGCAGGTGCCGGGTGGCGAGCTGGGCGCCGCCCACGTCGTCGGTGACGACGGCCACGTCGTCGATGGCGTCCGGCCGGCGGTGCATCAGCACCACCCGGGCGTCCCAGGCGTCGATTTCCGCGGCCGCGTGCTCGCTGGGGCCCTGGCTGATGAGGATCAGCCCGGACACCCGCATGCCGAGGAAGGCGCGGAGGTAGTGCACCTCGCGCTCGTCCAGGTAGTCGGAGTTGCCGACCAGGACCATCTTTCCGCGCTCGGCCGCCGCCTGCTCCACCGCGTGTGCCATCTCCGCGAAGAACGGCTGCCGGGCGTCGGGCACGATGAGCCCTATGAGGTCGGTACGGCGGCTGGCCATCGCCTGGGCGACGCGGTCCGGCCGGTAGCCGAGCTCCTTGATGGCCGCGAGGACCCGCTCGCGCGTGGCCGGGGCGACCGGTCTCGGACCGTTGTTGATGACGTAGCTGACCACCGCGGTCGAGGTCCCCGCCAGTCTTGCCACATCGTCACGCGTCACCTTGGCCACGCGCGGCAGTCTACGCGGGCCACGTCACCCCTTGGCCGCCCCGGCGGAACGGGAACCCGCGGCACCGGCGGCACCCGCCGCCCCGGCGCCGCCCGTGGCGGCCTCCGGCTTCGCCCCGGCCCCCGTCTTGACCTTGGCTTCCGCCTTGGCCTTGGCCTCCTCGGCAGCGCGTTCGACCTTCTCCGGGACGACGAAGCGGTAGCCGACGTTGCGCACGGTGCCGATCAGGGACTCGTGCTCCGGACCGAGCTTGGCGCGCAGCCGCCGCACGTGCACGTCGACGGTGCGGGTGCCGCCGAAGTAGTCGTAGCCCCAGACCTCCTGCAGGAGCTGGGCGCGGGTGAAGACCCGCCCCGGGTGCTGGGCGAGGTACTTGAGCAGCTCGAACTCCTTGAAGGTCAGGTCGAGGACCCGCCCCTTGAGCTTGGCGCTGTACGTCGCCTCGTCGACGGAGAGGTCGCCGTTGCGGATCTCCATCGGGCTGTCGTCGCCGGTGAGCTGCTGGCGGCCGGTGGCCAGCCGCAGCCGGGCCTCCACCTCGGCGGGGCCGGCGGTGTCGAGCAGCACGTCGTCGACACCCCACTCGGCCGTGACGGCGGCGAGCCCGCCCTCCGTCACCACCAGGATCAGCGGGCAGCCGGGGCCGGTGGAGCGGAGGAGCTGGCAGAGAGAGCGAACCTGGGGAAGATCGCGCCGCCCGTCGATGAGGATCACGTCGGCGCCGGGGGTGTCCACGAGGGCGGGGCCCTCGGCGGGCGCGACGCGTACGTGGTGCAGCAGCAGACCGAGGGCGGGGAGCACCTCCGCGGACGGCTGGAGCGCGTTGGTCAGCAGCAGGAGAGAACTCATCGCCTGCCCCCTTCGCACGGGGTGGTCATTGCTGTCGTCGTCATTGCTGTCGTCGCGGCCCGAGCGGCCGCGGTGGCCGGAACGGCCGGGGTGTCGGTGGCCGGAACGGCCTGGATATGGTGCCCGGCCGAGCGGGCTTTCCGGTTCCGCGATGTGCGCTTGCCCATGACGTCGGTTCCTCCTCGGTCCCTGCGAGGACGTGAGCGGCACTGCTCTGTACTGGTACGTACTTCCTGCGTACTGCTGCGTACTGCTGTGCGCCGCGCTGCACTGCTGCGTACTGCCGGTGCTCGTTTCGCACCGGGCCGCTCGCCGCGGCAACGCTCCGTACGCCCCCGCCTCCCGTCTCCTGCCGGGCACGGGGC
Source organism: Streptomyces albus subsp. albus (assembly GCF_000719865.1). GTDB lineage: Bacteria > Actinomycetota > Actinomycetes > Streptomycetales > Streptomycetaceae > Streptomyces > Streptomyces albus_E. Next base: position 73,286 of record NZ_JOID01000018.1, on the reverse strand, counting down.
CGGGGAGCTCCGTGCCGGACGTGTCCGCGTGCACTGTCCGAACACACTGTCCGAATGCACAAAAGGATCCGGGGGCGTCGCTGCCCGGATCCTTCCTGCCCAGCAGAATAGCCCACATGACGGCAGAACCGGAGGCCTCCTTCGTACGAATCGGTGTCGCCCCGATCACCTCGCGTGGTGGGCGGGGCCCTGTCCAGGGGCTTCGCCGGGCCACGCTGCTGACCGACGACGGGGTGCCGATCGAGGCCGCGTACCGGCCCGCCCGGCGGCCCGCGCACCGGCCGCCCGGGTCCGCGGGCGGGTCCGCGGGGGAGTCCGCGGGCGGGGTCGGGGACGGTGCCGGAAGCGGGCCCGGGGAGCGGAGCGCGGACGGGCCGGTGATCGTCGTCGCACACGGGTTCACCGGCTCCCTCGGCCGTCCCGCCGTCCAGCGGGTGGCGGACGTCTTCGCGGAGCACGCGGCCGTGGTCACCTTCTCCTTCCGGGGGCACGGCCGCTCCGGCGGGCGCTCCACCGTCGGGGACCGCGAGGTGCTGGACCTGGCCGCGGCCGTGCGCTGGGCCCGCTCCTTCGGCCACCGCCGGGTGGCCACGGTCGGCTTCTCGATGGGCGGCTCGGTGGTCATCCGGCACGCCGCGCTGTACGGACCGAACGCACCGGCGGACGGCGCCGTACCGGGACTCGGGGGTGCCGTACCGGAACTCGGGGACGCCGTATCGGGACGCGGGGGTGCCTCGGGCGCAGGGGATTCCAGGGGCCCCGGGGACCTCCCCGCTCCTCCCGCTCCTCCGGGCGCCGCCGACGGGGGGCGCGCGGAAGCGCGCACGGATGCGGTCGTCGCCGTGAGCGCCCCCGCCCGCTGGTACTACCGGGGCACCGCGCCCATGCGCCGTCTCCACTGGGTGGTGACCCGCCCGGCGGGCCGTCTCGTCGGCCGCTACGGGCTGCGCACCCGGATCGACACCCGGGAATGGGATCCGGTGCCGCTGTCCCCGGTCGGCTCCGTACCGCTCATCGCGCCGGTGCCGCTGCTGGTCGTGCACGGGGACCGCGATCCGTACTTCCCGGTGGACCACCCCCGCTCCCTGCTGGCGGCGGCCCCCTCCGCGGACGCGGTGGAGCTCTGGCTCGAACCCGGGATGGGCCACGCGGAGAACGCCGTCGCGCCTCCCCTGCTGCACCGCATCGCGGACTGGCTCGACGGACGCTGAGCCGGCCCGGGGCAGCGGGAGGCCAGCAGCGGGAGGCCGCCCGAGGGGGTGCGCCCGGCCGGTGCGGAGTTCTCCTCGCTTAGATTTGACGGACGGCACCGGGCAGGCGGCCCGGCGCCGTCCGGGAGACGGAAGGAGCGAGCCGTCATGGCCGCAGCAGGGACGATCCGCTACTGGGCGGCGGCGAAGTCCGCCGCGGGCACCGCCGAGGAACCGTACGAGGCGGCCACTCTCGCGGAGGCCCTGGAGGCCGCGCGGGAACGGCACAGCGCCCGGCCGGAGTTCGCGCGGGTCCTGCGCGGCTGCTCGTTCCTGGTGGACGGCAGCCCGGTTGGCCTCCGCGGCCACGACACGGTCACACTGACCACGGGCGGCACGGTCGAGGTGCTCCCACCGTTCGCAGGAGGGTGAGCACACCGGCATGACCGACCAGCCCCAGAGCCCGTACGACCCGTACGGCCCCCACGCCCCGCACGGCGCCGGCCCCCGGCCGACGGGCCCGTACGCAGACGCCGCCCCGTACCCGGGCGGCCCGCACGGCACGGGCCCGCACACGGGCGCCCCGTACCCGGGCGACCCCTACGCCGCCGGCGCCGTCCCCGGTCCCCTGCCGGGCCCCGGCGCCGGCGCCCCCGCGGGCCCCCCGCCCGGCCCGCTTCCCGCGCAGGCGCCCGCCGGCCGGCCCGAGCCCGCCCAGGCCGCCGGCCGGCCCGAGCCCGCGCTCACACCCGCCCAGCGCGCCCGCGCCGAGGGCAGGTCGCCGATCATCGCCCCCGGTCTCCAGCCCGCCCTGATCACCGCCGCTCTCGCCGCGCTGATCGCGCTGACCGCGCCGCTCGCCCGGCCGGCGCTCGCCGTCCCTGTCGTCCTGCTCCAGGCCGTGACGGCGGCGGGCTGGTACCGCCTGAACGGCATGTGGCCGGCCCGCCAGGGCATCGCCCTCGCCTTCGCGGGCGGCCTGACGGCCGATGTGGCGCTGCTCGCCACGGACCGCGGTGACGCCGCGACCGTCGCCCTCGGCACGCTCGGCGTCTGGTTCCTCTTCGTCCTCGTGCTCCAGCTGCGCAACCACAGTTCGCCCGACGAGCGGCTGTACGCGCTGACCGCCGGGGTGGCGTCGAGCGCGCTCGCCGTCCTCGCCGGCGGCTATCTGGCCGCGGCCGCGTACTCCGGTGACGTGGTCGTCACCGGCGCGGTGGCGGTGGCCGCCGCGACGGTCGTCCGGGCACTGCCGCTGCCCTCCGTGCTCTCCCTCGCTGCCTCCTTGGCCACGGCCGCCGGGGCGGGCTTCGGCGCGGGCCAGTGGGCGGGTGACGGGGCGGCCGGTGCCGTGCTCGGCGCCGTCGCCGGTCTCTGCGCGCTGATCGGGCTGCGGGTGGCGAGCTATGACTACCCGTCCCGGTTCGTGCACATGACCGCCGGTGTCGCGCTCCCGCTCGCCGCCGCGGCTCCCGCCGTGTACGTGCTGAGCCGGACGCTCGGTTGACCCCCTTGTCCCCCGCGTTAGGCTCGCGCGGAGCGGGTGGATCTCTCTATTGGGGTGGAAACGGATGCGCGCACTGCGAATACTGCTGATTCTCACGGTGGTTCTCGGCGGTCTCTTCGTGGCCGCCGACCGGCTCGCGGTCAACCTCGCGGAGTCGGAGGCCGCGGCGAAGATCAAGAGCAGCCAGGGCCTCACCGGGGAACCCCGGGTCTCCATCGAGGGGTTCCCCTTCCTGACGCAGGTCGTGGGCAAGGAACTCGACGAGGTCGAGGTCACCATGGACGGCCTGACGGCCGAGGCGAACGGCCAGTCCGTGCGGCTCACCACCATGACCGCGAACCTGCGCGACGTGGCCCTGGAGAACAACTTCTCCTCGGCCACGGCCGCCACCGCCTCCGGTGCCGCGTCCATCAGCTACGCGGATCTCTCCAAGCTGGCCGAGGAGGGCATCACCGTCGCCTACGGCGGCAAGGGCGACGCCGGTGAGCCCCAGGTGAAGGTCACGGCGAGCCTGCAACTGCCCACCGGGCAGTCGTTCGACCGCAGCGTGGTGAGCACCGTCTCCGTCGCCGGCGGCGACACCATCAAGCTGCGCGCCGAGGAGATCGCCACCGACGGGCTGCCCGGGGTGGAGCAACTGGTGCGCAGCCGGATCGACATGGAGCGGAAGATCAGCGGGCTGCCGCAGGGCCTGGAGCTGGAGTCCGTCGAGCCGACCGAGCAGGGCATCGACATCACGTTCAAGGGCAGCCGGGTGGCGCTCGCCGGCTGACGCCGGCCGGCGCAGGCCGGCGCCCGGACCGTTGCCACCGCGCCGTCGTGCGACCGGCCGTCCCGGGGCGCCAATCCCCCCTTCCCGCACGGATGTTCACCCGCCGTCCCGACAGTCGAGACGGCGGCGTCCCGAGCCCCGGAAAACCGGGAGCCACCGGACCCCGCCCCGCCCCGACGGGCACTCACCGGCACACACCATCCCACATGGCAGACTTTTGCGTCTCGCCATATGACACACCGGTGACACGACCGGCCCTCGCTCCCTACGATCGGGGCCATGAAGCGACAGGCGGATCTCACGAAGCGGCGGGCAGTCGACCTGTGCCGTGTCGCCGCCATGCTGTGTCGCTCTTTCTGAGCGGGTGACCACTCCCGTTTCCCCGGCCCCGCGGGCCTTCCCTCCCCCTGAGGCGCAGGCCCGTGCGCGCCGCCCGGCCGCCGGACGCCCTTGAGCGGGCGCCGGTCCCGCCCTCCGCAGACCGCGAACGAGCGAACCAGCGCCACCCGGACGTCCGCAACCGCCCGGAGCCCACCAGCCCCGGGCCGCCGTGAACACCCGCACCGCCGCATCACCCGAACCACCCCGAACTGCCCCGAACTGCCCCGGAGGAGAAGACATATGAGCCGCAACGACGTTCTGGTGGACGCCGATTGGGTCGAGGCCCACCTCGATGACCCCAAGGTCGCCATCGTCGAGGTCGACGAGGACACCTCGGCGTACGAGAAGAACCACATCCGGAACGCCATTCGGATCGACTGGAAGACGGAGCTCCAGGACCCGGTCCGCCGCGACTTCGTCGACCAGGCCGGCTTCGAGAAGCTGCTCTCCGCCAAGGGCATCGCGAACGACCACACGGTCGTCCTCTACGGCGGCAACAACAACTGGTTCGCGTCCTACGCCTACTGGTACTTCAAGCTCTACGGCCACCAGGACGTCCGTCTGCTCGACGGCGGCCGCAAGAAGTGGGAGCTGGACTCCCGCGACCTGGTCGCCGAGGTCCCGCAGCGCCCGGCCACCGACTACAAGGCCAAGCCGCAGGACACCTCGATCCGCGCCTTCCGCGACGACGTCGTGGCCGCGATCGGCGCCAAGAACCTGGTCGACGTCCGCTCCCCCGACGAGTTCAGCGGCAAGCTGCTCGCCCCGGCCCACCTGCCGCAGGAGCAGTCGCAGCGCCCCGGCCACGTGCCGAGCGCCCGTAACATCCCGTGGTCGAAGAACGCCAACGACGACGGCACCTTCAAGTCGGACGAGGAGCTGAAGGCGCTCTACGAGACCGAGCAGGTGGACCTCTCCCAGGACACCATCGCCTACTGCCGCATCGGTGAGCGCTCCGCCCTCACCTGGTTCGTGCTGCACGAGCTGCTGGGCCAGGAGAACGTCAAGAACTACGACGGTTCCTGGACGGAGTACGGCTCGCTCGTCGGCGTGCCGATCGAGCTCGGCCCCGCCAAGTAATCCCCCCGGCCCTTCCCCCGGCCCCTCGGGTCCGGCACCCCGGGGCCCGGCACAGCACCCATCGACCAGAGGAACAGCACATGTGTGGAGCACAGCCCGGCGGCCCGGACGCGTCGGCCGTCAAGCCCGGTGAGACGACGATCCAGGGCCAGGTGACCCGCGACGGCGAGCCGGTCACCGGCTACGTCCGGCTGCTGGACAGCACCGGCGAGTTCACCGCCGAGGTCCCCACCTCGGCCACCGGACAGTTCCGCTTCTACGCCGCCGAGGGCACCTGGACGCTGCGCGCCCTCGTGCCCGGCGGCACGGCCGACCGCAAGGTCGTCGCCCAGAAGGGCGGCCTCGCCGAGGTCTCCATCGCCGTCTGACGGCGGTACGGGCGGTACGGGCGCGGGGGCCGCGCGAGCGGTACGGGCGGTCGCTCGCGCGCCCCGGCGCACCGAACCCCGCCGCACCCGCGGGTGCCGGCAGGCCGACACGTTCGGCAGGTTCGGCAGGCCGCCCACAACACCACAGCACGGCACGGCTCCGCGGAGGGCCGCGCCCCGCTCATCGCGGGGAGCGGCCCTCCGCGCCGTGCGCACCGCGAACGCTTCGGCGCGCCCCGGGACCCGGGCCCCGGCGGGAGCCGGGCGGGCATTCCGGTCGTACGCTGGAGAGATGTACGCGCGACGCCGGCGCACCTACTTCATCCTCATGGGCGCGTGCCTGACCCTCTTCGTCCTGGCCTGGTCCGTGGTCCGCCTGTGGTCGGTGGCGGCCGCGATCGCCATGTGCGTGGTCGCCGCGGCCATCCCGCCGGTCGCCGCGATCGTCGCCAACCGTCGCGGTCCCGAGGACCGCTGGTGGGACGAGTCCGGTGACCCGGAGTCGGACCGCTGGTGGCGGGAGATCGACCGCCACGACCGCGGCTGATTCGCACACGCACGCGGGCATCCGGACGGATGCCCGCGGGGGAGATCAGTAGACGAGCGCCTGCGTGCCGTCCGCCATGGCCTCGCTGACGAAGACCTGCGCACCCGCGATCCGCACACCCTCCAGGGTGTCCGCCTCCCCGATGCCGCGCCGGGCCGCGCACTGCGTGCACAGCGTGACGCGGCCGCCCGCGAGCAGCGCGTCGAGCAGGTCCGGCAGCGGGGCCGCGTGCGGGAGTTCGAACTCGGCCGCCTTCCCGGGCAGCGCGAACCAGGCGGACTCCCCCGTCAGCCACAGCGAGACCTCCACCCCGCTGGCAACGGCGACCGCCGCCACCGTGAACGCCTGCGAGCACCGCTCGGGCGCGTCCGCCCCGGCCGTCACCTTGATCACGAGCTTCTTCGCCATGCGGTCACTCTAGAACCACGCTTCCCGTACAACCCTTTGACCCCGGCGCTTGTCAGGGCCCGTACAACACTTCCAGAGGGGTGGGCCCTTCGGACCGGGTCCGTGCGCGCGCTTCCACCCCCGTATGCGAGGGGCTCGTGCCACCTACTCCACCCACCGGACCATCCGTCGAACCGCCCGCAGGTCCCCCCACGGAACCGCCGGCCGCGCCCGCCACGGCGCCACCGGCGCCACCGGCGGAACCCGCGGTGGAAGCAACGGAGGAGACCCGCGCGGAGCCGCGGCCGGAGGCCGCACCCGCCGGGCCGTCCCGGCCACGGGGCCGTACCGCGGCGCTGATCGCCGGGGCGGCGGTGCTCGGCGTGCTCACCGGCGTCGTCACCGGGTACGCCGTCCAGTACGACCGGCCGCCGACGCCGCTCCCGCCGCTCTCCCAGTCCGTACCGCGCGCACCGGAGCCGCCCTCCGCCGCAGCCGGAGACAAGGACGGCCCCGAGCCGCTGTCGGCCCGCGAGGACCGGATCGTGCGCACCGGCGGTGATCTGCGCAAGCTGCTGCTCAAGAAGCCCAAGGGCGCCCAGATCCCGCCCGGCGCACCGGACGGGGACTGGATGACGGCGGCCGAGTACGCGGAGAACTTCGAGCACCCCGCGGGCATGTTCGAAGGGCTCACCGAGGAGACGTTCCGCCGCGCCGCGGTCATCGACTGGGAGGAGGGCGACGGCACCTTCGTCTCCGTCCGGCTCGTCCAGTTCCGCGAAACCCAGAATGTGTACTCCGCGGAATTCCTCGATGGCCAGCAGTGGTACATGAGCGAGGACAAGCACGCCGGCAACGACGGTGAACCGATCCCGGGCACGGCCGCGGGCCGCGTCTACGTCTACGACCGGCCGCAGACCGAGCCCGGATATCTGCCGGTGTATACGGCGCGGGCCCTCGCCCGCCGCGGCGACATCGTGATGGAGATCTTCGTCCACGGCCAGAAGGCCGTCAGCCGCGGCACGATCATGTCCCTCGCCGAACGGCAACTGGAGCGCTTGTGAACGACGCCGTGACCCCGCCCGGCCCCATGCCCCCCGCCGAACCGGCACCGGCCGCCGTCCCGCCGCCCGCCGCGCACACCGCGGAACTCCCGCCCTCCGCCCCGTCGGGCCGCTCGCGCCGCCGGACGCTCACCACCGGCCTGGCCGTCCTCCTGTGCCTCGGCGCGGTCGGGGGCGGCACCGTCTACGCCGTCCAGAAGCTCGACGCCGCCGACCGGACCGCGCCCACCGTGGTGTGGGCCGACTCCGACGAGCCCGCATCCGAGCCGGACGGTGCGGAGAAGGCGGAGGGGAAGAGCGCGAAGGACGGATCCCGAGCCGGCGCGCCCGACGGCGTCCGCGCCCTCGCCGGCCGGCTGCTGCCCATGCCGCCCGACCACGCCCCGGGCCCGGACATCGGCGAGTTCGGCAACGACTACGCCCTGACCGGTGCGGACGCCCGTGCGGTGATCAAGGAGTACGGGCGGGACCTCCCCGCGAAGCAGCGGCGCGAGCGCGAACGGGCGCTGGACAAGCTGCGCATCGAGGGCCTGGCCGGACGCACGTACCACTCCGAGGACCACGGCACCGTCGCCCAGATCCAGATCATGCGCATGAAGAACCGCGCGGGCGCGCGGGAGTTGACCAGGACCTATGTTCGGCTCTACGAGATGCTGGGCGTCTTCCGCGACGGACCGAAGGTCAAGGGCCACAAGAACGCCACCTGCCTCCTCGCGCCCAAGCCCGAGAAGAACGGCCTGACCGGCATGAACTGCATGGCGCAGGCGGACGACCTCCTGGTGACGCTGACCGTCACCGGCGGGGAGCCGCTCCCCGCCAAGGACATGGCCGGGCTGATGAAGGACCAGCTCGACCACATCACCGCCCCCGGGGAGTACGTGTGACCGAGACCCAGGCAACGGAGACCCCGGCAACGGAGACCCCGGGAAGCGAGGCTCGGACAAGCGAAGCCCGGGCGACCGGGACCGGGCAGCCCGCCCTCGTCACCCCGGCCCTCGCCCCGGCCCCGGCCCCCCGTCCCGGGCGCCGCGCCCTCCGCGCCTTCCTGCGCTGGACCGCCGCCGTCGTCGTCTTCGCCGGCCTCGCCGGGGGCGTCGGCTACGGACTGTCGCAGGCCGAGCGCACCGACCTGCCCGGACTGGGCACCGAGCACGACGGCCGCTGGGACTACGGGACGCAGAAGCCGGCGGCCCTGCCCGCCGGCGCCCCGGGCCCGTACGACGAGGACAACCCCGGCGCGGTGCACCACGCCGACGCCCGGGACCTCCTCCTCCGGCCCCCCGCCGGGGCGAAGCCCGACCGGACGCTGCCCGTCGAGGACGGCTGGCTGGCGACGAAGGACTTCCTCGGGCAGTACGACGAGAACTACCGCCGGGGTATCCGCGAACAGCTCACCGAGAACTCCCTCCGCCACATCGCCGCCCGCGGCTGGACCATGCCGGACGGCACCCGGACCCGGATCCATCTGCTCCAGTTCAATACGGAGGGCCTCGCCGACCACGTCCACAGCGAGGTGTTCACGTCGGCCGGACTCTTCGCCAAGGCCGATCTGGTGGAGGCCCGGCAGTCCGCCCTCAACAGCGACTGGCCGTCGAGCGTCCGCGACGGGGACAGCAGCCAGTACGTCTACGACGAGACCGAGCCCTACGGCAAGCGGCAGGTCCGGCACGCGTACATCACGGCGGGCGACACCATCGCCCTGGTCGTCCAGTCGAGCCCCGGGGAGACCCCGGAGGTGCCGTTCCAGCAGACGGTGGTCCTCCAGACCCGGCTGCTCGGCTGAGCGGCTGCCCGGCCGAGCCGCCGAACCGCTGAGCGGCCGAGCGGCCTCGCCGGTACGGCGGACGCACCCGGTCCGGCCGGTTCCGGGGCGGCGGTGGACCTCACACCGCCGCCCCGGGCGGCGCCGACTAGACTCGGGGAAGGTCCGTCGTTCCCCCTTCCGAGAGGCGCGCTCCCGTGCTTGAGGCATTCTTCACCGTGCTGCTGGTCCTGGTCGTCGTCGGCGTGCTCGCGTTCGGCGCTCTGACCTGGAAGAAGCTGTACCAGGGACAGCGCTGACCGGCCGCCTCCGCACCGACCGCACCACACCGCACCCCACAGATCGCCAGGGCCTGAACTCATGATCGAGATCCCGTCCGACCTGCACCCGGACCTCGTCCCGCTCGCCTTCCTCCTCGGCAACTGGGAGGGGGCCGGCGTCCACGACTTCCCGGGCGCGGAGAAGTGCAACTTCGGCCAGGAGGTCACCTTCGGCCACGACGGCCGGGACTTCCTGGAGTACACCTCGCACACCTGGGAGCTCGACGCGGAGGGGAAGAAGGTCCGGCCGCTGGAGTCCGAGAAGGGCTTCTGGCGCATCGACAAGGAGCGCAAGGTCGAGGTCGTCATGGTCCGGCAGGACGGCGTCGTCGAGGTCTGGTACGGCGAACTGGCGGACCAGAAGCCGCAGATCGACCTGGTCACCGACGCCGTGGCCCGCACCGCGGCCTCCGGCCCGTACTCCGGCGGCAAGCGGCTCTACGGCTATGTGAAGAGCGACCTGATGTGGGTCGGCGAGAAGGCCACCCCGGAGGTCGAGCTGCGCCCGTACATGTCGGCGCACCTCAAGAAGGTCGTGGACCCGAGCGAATGGGCCAAGGACCTGAAGGACCTCCCGGACGACGGCATCGCCTTCTTCAAGTAGGCCGCCGCCTCCTCGGGCAAGCCGCCGCCTCTTCGAGCAGCGCGCCTCGAACAGCGCGCCTCTTCAAGCGGCCCGCCGCGCCGTCACGCGCCCGCCCGCCCCGGGTCCAGGAGCAGCACCCAGACCTCCTTGCCGGTCGGCGTCCGCTCGGCGCCCCAGCGGTCGGCGGTGCGGCTGAGCAGGAACAGGCCGCGCCCGCGCTCCGCGTTCCAGTCCGGCTCCTCGTCGGCGACGGGCAGGGCGGGAGAGCGGTCGCTGACGGAGATCCGCACTCCCTCGGGCAGCGCCTGGAGCGTCAGACCGCACTCGTGCGAGCTCACGTGCCGGTGGACGTTGGCCAGCAGTTCCGTGAGGCACATGGCGGCGGAGTCGATCAGGCCGTCGTAGCCCCAGAGCCGCAGCTGCGCGCCGACGGACTTGCGGGCCACGGCGAAGCGCTGCGGCACCGCGACCAGCCTCGTGCGGTACGTCCGCAGCTCCGCGTCGTCCGCCACGTCCAGTGACGAAGCCTGCTTCATGGGGCCCACCTCCCGGGCCGGGGGAAGCCCCTCGGCCAGACCTACAGCTCTACGGATCCGCGGATCCACGAAAAACGGATGCGCTCAGTGACGGCTGAGCACCGGCCGGTGGGGGGAGGTCGGCACAAACCGAAAGACAAAGCATCCGTAACCCTCCAGATGTTCGACTCGCGGGTCAACCCCCTGGGAGGGGATGGTTCCGGATCACACGGTGGGAGCCGGGTGCGGAGGCCGGCCGCGCCCGGCCCGTCGAACGCCGTCCGGACGCGCGGCCCCGCGGGGCTCCTACACTGGGCTCGTGGTGACCACCGACTGGCAGAGCGATCTACGGAAGCGCGGCTACCGGCTGACCCCGCAGCGCCAGCTCGTGCTGGAGGCCGTGGACAAGCTGGAGCACGCGACACCGGACGAGATCCTGACCGAGGTGCGCCGCACCGCCGGGGGCGTCAACATCTCCACCGTCTACCGCACGCTGGAGCTCCTGGAGGAGCTGGGCCTGGTCAGCCACGCCCACCTCGGGCACGGCGCTCCGACGTACCACCTCGCCGACCGGCACCACCATCTGCATCTGGTCTGCCGGGACTGCTCGGAGGTGATCGAGGCCGATCTCTCCGTCGCGGACGCCTTCACCGCGCGGCTGCGGGAGACCTTCGGCTTCGACACCGATATGAAGCACTTCGCCATCTTCGGCCGGTGCGCGGCCTGTTCGGCGCGGGCGGCCGGCCCGGCCGGGGACGCCCGCTCCGCCACCACCGGCGACGCCCCCGCCACCACCACCGCGGACGACTCCGCCGGCACCCCCGCGGACGACTCCTCCGGCACCCCCGCGCGATACGCCGCCCACCGCGGGGCGGACGCGGCGGAGGCCGGGTCGTAGGCTGGTCCTATGGAGCAGCCACACCACCGAGCCAGCCCCCTGCTGTCGCTGCCCGGCGCCGTCGCCGCCGAGGCGCCCGACGAGGGGGTCGCCGCGCACTACGGCGATCTGTTCCGGGAGCAGCGCGCGCTCGCCGACGGCACCGGCTTCGTCGACCTGTCGCACCGCGGAGTCGTCACGGTCACCGGTGACGACCGGCTCGGCTGGCTGCATCTGCTGCTCACCCAGCACGTCAGCGAACTGCCGCCGGGCCAAGCCACCGACGCGCTGATCCTCTCGGCCCACGGCCACATCGAGCACGCGCTCTACCTCGTGGACGACGGCGCGACCACGTGGGCTCATGTGGAGCCCGGCACCGAGGCCGCGCTGATCGCCTACCTGGAGAGCATGAAGTTCTTCTACCGGGTGGAGGTCGCGGACGCGACGGACGGCTACGCGGTCGTCCACCTCCCGGCCGGTTCGATCGCCGAGGCCCCCGAGGGCGTCGTCGTCCGGGAGACCCCGTACGGGCGCGACCTGTTCCTGCCGCGCGCGGATCTGGAGGCGTTCGCCGCGTCCCACGGACCCGCCGTCGGCACGCTCGCGCTGGAGGCGCTGCGCGTCGAGGCGCACCGGCCGCGCTTCGGGATGGAGACGGACCACCGCACGATCCCGCACGAGCTGGGCTGGCTGGACACGGCGGTGCATCTGCAGAAGGGCTGCTACCGCGGCCAGGAGACGGTCGCGCGGGTCCACAACCTGGGGCGCCCGCCGCGCCGGCTGGTCTTCCTCCACCTGGACGGCAGCGAGGTCAAGCTGCCGGGGCACGGCGCCCCGGTGCGGCTGGCTTCGGACGGTCCGGACGGGCGGCAGCTCGGTTTCGTCACCACCTCCGCCCGCCACCACGAGCTCGGGCCGATCGCGCTCGCCCTGGTGAAGCGGAACGTCCCGGTGGACGCCACTCTGCTGGCCGACGGCACGGCCGCTTCCCAGGAAGTCGTCGTCGAGCCGTAGGGCGGCTCGTACGGCCGGTCCGGAGGCCGGTGACGGGGCCGGATGGCGCAGCGGAGCCGCCCGCGGCGTGAAGGCGCCCGCGATCGGTGGGATATTTGCCGCATACGGCCGCAGACCGACAGCCGGGCGTCTCAGCGGAGGCAGGCCGAGCCGCCGGGCACGTCCTCCGGGAATGGCGATGACAGGTTCCGACAGCATGGTGCCCGCGACACCGGCCCTGGACCTGTTCGACCCGGCGCCGGTGGCGGTGGCCCTCTTCATGGGCCCGCGCCTTCTACTCGTCTACACCAACGCCGAGTACAAGGAGCTCTACGGGGACCGGCCGCTGGGGGTGCCCGCCCGGGAGGCGCTGCCGGACCTGGAGCAGGCGGTCGCCTTCGACTGGGCGGACCGGGTGCTGGCGACCGGCGAGCCGTTCCGCGTCACCTCCGAGGACCCGGTGCGGATCAGGGACAAGCACGGCCGGCTGCGGGACCGGTACTTCACCATCAGCATGTCCCGGGCCACCCCACGGGACGGCGGGGGCCGCCCGGAGGATCAGGGCGTCCTCTTCGTCGCCCTGGAGATCACCGCGGAGGTCACCGCCCGGAAGGAGATCCGGCTGCTCGCCGAGAAGCGCCGCCGGGCCCTCCAGCGCTACGAGAGCCTGGTCACGGCCGGCACGCAGATGGTGTGGGTGTCCGATCCGGCGGGTCTGATCACCGAGAGCAGTCCGTCCTGGGAGGAGGTCACCGGCCTGAGCGAGCGGGAGATCCTCGGGGAAGGCTGGCTGGGCACCGCCCATCCCGAGGACCGGCGGGGCCTGGCCGCGGCCTGGGAACGGGCGGTCGAGGAGATCCCGGAGCTGTTCCGGCACACCTACCGGCTGCGGCACGCGGACGGCTCGTACCGCCACTACGAGCTGCGCGGGGTGCCGGTCCGGGAGGGCGGCCGGGTCGTGGAGTGGGTGGGAGCCTGCGCCGACGTCGAGGACCGCTGGCAGCGGGACCGCCGGAAGGATCTGCTGGCCCTGGTGTCCTCGGCGGTCACCGAGTCCACCCGCGTGGAGGACGCCCTGGCCGCGCTCGGGGAGGCGATCGTCCCCGAACTGGCCGACGGATGCGGCCTCTACCTCTTCGCCCAGCCCAGGGAGCCGGTCACCGACGAGCCGCTCGTCATCAACCGGGTCGCCGTCTCCGTCCGCGACGGACTGGTGCGGGAGGGCATGACCCCGGTCCAGCCGCGCACCGAGCGGGTGGAACGCGGTTCGGCCTTCGACCGGGCGGTCCGTGAACGGCGGCCGGTCCGCCGGCGTCTGCGGCCCGGCGCCGCCGAGCCCGGCGACGTACCGCCCGGCACGCTGGCGTGGGCCAACGCGGTGGGCGTCCACGACCTCGTGATGATCCCGATCACGGTCGGCGAGGTCGTGGTGTCCGTGCTCACGGCCTACGCCTCCGGTGACCGGCCGCCGCTGGGCCCGGCCGAACTGGCGCTGATCCGGGACCTGATCGAGCAGTCGAAACCCTCGCTCGGCCACATCCTCGAATACCGCCGGACCCAGCGGATCGCCCTGGACCTGCAGCGCAGCCTGCTCACCGAGCCGCCCCGGCTCGACGATCTGGAGATCGTCGCCCGCTACGAGCCGAGCCCGATGGCCGACGAGGTCGGCGGCGACTGGTACGACTCCTTCGTCCTGCCCGACGGCGCCGTGACGCTGATCATCGGCGATGTCGCCGGTCACGACCTCCCGGCGGCCATCACCATGGGCAAGATGCGCAATATGCTGCGCGGCCTCGTCGTGGACCGGCAGGAACCGCCGGGGGACATCCTGCGCCGGCTGGACCTCGGTACGCAGATCCTCAACCCCGAGGAGACGACGACCACCTGCGTGCTGGCCCGGGTCGAACACGCGCCCGGCGGGCGGCGGCAGTTGCACTACAGCGTCGCCGGCCATCCTCCGCCGCTGCTCGTCGGCCCCGAGGGCACCGCCCGCTATCTCGACCGGGCGCAGGACGTGCTGCTCGGCGGGCTCGCCACCGACCTGGTGCGCAGCAGTTCGGTCGAACCGCTGCCGCCGGGCTCCACCGTCTTCCTCTACACCGACGGTCTGATCGAACGTCCGGGGCAGGACATCGACTCCGGCCTGGCGTGGCTGCGCAGGAAGGCGGCCGGGCTCGCGACCGTGCCGCTGGCCGACTTCTGCCGCGAACTGGTCGCGGGCGTCGTGGCGGAGAGCAACGACGACATCGCCGTGGTCGCCGTCCGGGTACCGGAGGACGACGGCGGGGGTGACGGCGGCAGTGACGGCGCGGGTGACGGCGACGGCGGCGGGGGTGCCCCGGTCCCCGGACCGGTGTCCGGACCGGTGTCCGGAAGCCCGTGACGGCGGCCGCGGGGTCAGACTTCGAGCAGCACCGTGAAGGGCCCGTCGTTCGTCAGCGACACCTTCATGTCCGCGCCGAACCGCCCGGTCTCCACCCGCGCGCCCAGCGAGCGCAGCACGGCCACCACCTCGTCCACCAGCGGTTCGGCGAGTTCGCCGGGAGCGGCCGCGTTCCAGGTGGGGCGGCGCCCCTTGCGCGCGTCACCGTAGAGAGTGAACTGGGAGATCACCATCAGCGGGGCGCCGAGGTCGGAACAGGACTTCTCCGACCCGGGTCCCCCGCCCTCCGCGCCGTCACCGCCGTCTCCGTCGCCGTCACCGCCGCCGTCGAAGAGGCGTACGGTCCACAGCTTCCGCGCCAGCCGCTCCGCCTTCTCCTTCGTGTCGTCGTGCGTGACCCCGACCAGCACGCACAGACCGCGCTCCCGGAACTCGCCGACCGTCTCGCCGTCCACGACGACGCTCGCACCGCTGACTCTCTGTACCACCGCACGCATACGGACCATCATGCCCTGCGGCCAACCGGGTTCGATCGGGTGCGCTGGCCATGCACGTGCAGCACTCACAGTGGCACGATGCAGACACACGGTACGAGTTCCGCGGATACGGGGCCGTACCGAACGGAGGGGACACAGATGAGTACAACCAGCGCCGGACAGACACCCGGGCACGGACCGGCCGGCCCGCCGCACGCCGGCGCCCCGGCCGCCACCGCCGGCACAGCTTTCACCGCCGGCACAGCCGTCACCGCAGCACCTCGCTTCGATCCGTCTCGTCCCGAGGATGGGCCCATGCTCCACCAGGCCGACGCCCTTCAGCCGCGCCCGCCGCTCCAGCGCACGGCGTCGCCCCCCGGCTCCGCCGCGCACGACCTCGCCCTGCTGACCCTGCCGGAGCTGCGCTCGCTGCGGCAGCGGGCCCGGCGCGAGGAGGCCGACCTCAGCTATGTGCGGCGGCTGCTCCAGGGCCGGATCGACATCCTCCGCGCCGAGCTGGCCCGCCGCGCGGCGCCCGACTCGGGGGACGCGAGCCGGCTGGACCTGCGGCGGCTGTCGCGGATCCTGGCGGACGAGCCGTCGCCGGTGCGCTCCTCCGCCCGCCATGTGACGCTGAGCACACCGCACTGCGAGGAGTACCGGCGGCTCGCGGAGGACATGCTGTCCGAGGTCGGCCTCTCCGATCTCCACGCCCGTACGGACTCCGAACTGCGCTCCGGCATCGGCCGGTTGATGCGCTGCGAGCAGGAGGTGTCGGTGCGGCGGCGGGTGACGCAGCAGACGGCCGACGACTGCAGCGCCGAGATCGCCCGCCGCTACCGGGAGGGCGAGGCGCAGGTGGACGATCTGCTCGCCTGAGCGACCGCCGCGGGGCGGACCCCCGCGTTCCCCCGGGAGAGACGTCGCATGCCCCCCACGGACACCCGCCGCCCCCCAACCGCCGCCCCGACCGCCGCCGATCCCGCCGCGGCGCCCGGCACCGGGCCCCGTGCGGCCGCCTCCGATCCCGGACCGGCCGCCCCGCCGGTGCTCGCGGAGGTGGTCCGGTCCGGCTTCACGGAGAGCCGGCACCGCGGCTCCCTGGTGCTGCTGGCGGCCGACGGCAGCGAACTGCTGGCGCTCGGCGACGTGACCGGACCCGTCTACCCCCGTTCCGCCGCCAAGCCGATGCAGGCGGCGGCGATGCTCCGCGCGGGCGCCCGGCTCTCCGGCGAGCGGCTGGCCCTGGCCGCGGGCAGCCACTCCGGTGAACCGTTCCATCTCGACCTGGTGGCCGCCGTGCTGGCGGACGCCGGGCTGTCCGAGGCCGATCTGTGCACCCCGCCCGCGCTACCGCTCGACCCGGCCGAGGCCGAGACATTGCTGGCCTCCGGCGGCGGCCGGAGCCGGTTGGCGATGGACTGCTCCGGCAAGCACGCCGGGATGCTCACCGCCTGCGTCACCGCCGGCTGGCCCACGGACGGCTATCTCTCCCCCGAGCACCCGATGCAGCGGCTCGTCCGCGAGGAGATCGAGAGCGCGACCGGCGAACGCGTGGCGCACACCGGCACCGACGGCTGCGGTGCCCCGCTGATGGCCGTCTCGCTGACCGGCCTGGCCCGCGCCTACCGCCGTTACGTCCTGGCCGCACCGGGCTCTCCGGAACGGCTGGTGGCGGACGCCATGCGCGCCCACCCCGAGTACGTCGCGGGAACCCGCCGGCACGACACCTGGCTGATGCGGGAGGTGCCGGGCGCCCTGGCCAAGGTGGGCGCCGAGGCGGTGCAGGCCGTCGCGCTGGCGGACGGCCGGGCGCTGGCCCTGAAGGTGGAGGACGGCGGCGGGCGGGCCGTCGGCCCGGTGCTGCGGCGCGCGCTGCGGCTGCTGGGCGTGGACGGTTCACTGCCGGAACGGTTGGGGGACGCCCCGGTGCTCGGCGGCGGACTCCGGGTGGGAGAAATTCGCGCGAGCTTCTGACCGGGCGGCGGCTAGCGTGGCGGGCATGAGCCCCGAGATCCGCACGGTCACCGACGCCGAGTTCCCCGACTGGATCCGCACCCTGCACACCGGGTTCCTGCGGCCGCCGGAGACGTCCGAGGAGGAGATCGAGGCGCGCCGGGGCTCGACCGACATGCGGCGGGTGCGCGGCGCCTTCGACGGCGGCCGCTGCGTGGGCACGCTGCGCAGCTTCGCGCAGGAGCTGACGGTGGTCGGCGGCGCGGCGGTCGCGGCCGACGCGATCAGCAACGCCACCGTCGCCGCCACGCACCGGCGGCGCGGTCTGCTCAGCCGGATGATGGCCGCCGATCTCGCGGAGGCCCGGGAGCGCGGTGACGTTGTCGCCACCCTCATCGCCGCCGAGTACCCGATCTACGGCCGCTTCGGCTTCGGCCCCGCCACCTGGACCGCCGAGTGGCGGGTGGACGTCCCCCGGACCGGCCTGGACCCGCGGTGGTCCGGCCCGGAGTGCGGCGGCCGGACCGACTTCACGGACGGCGCCGGCGTGCGGAAGCTGGGGCCGGAGCTGCACGAGCGCCTCAGGGCCCGCCGGCCCGGCTTCGTCAGCCGGGGCGAGCACGTCTGGCGCCTGGCCACGGGCGATCTGCGCTACCCGTCCATGGGCCCGTGGACGGAACCGTTCCACGCCGTGTACCGCTCGCCGGGCGGCGAGGTCGAGGGGCTGCTCACGTATACGACGGACAGCACATGGCAAGCCGCACAGCCGCAGATCAAGGCGACGGTCCACGAGCTGCTCGGCCTCACGCCCGCCGCCGAACGGGCCCTGTGGCACTTCCTGTTGTCGGTGGACTGGGTGATGAGCGTCGACTCCGGGCTCCGCGCGCCCGACGACCTGCTGCCGCTGCTGCTGCCCGACCCGCGCGCCGCCCGCATGACGGGCCAGGTGGACTTCCTGTGGATACGGCTGCTGGACATCCCGCGCGCCCTGGAGGCCCGCACCTACGCGGACTCCGGCACGCTCGTCCTCGATGTGCGCGACGAGACGGGGATCGCGGCGGAGACCGGCCTCACCGGCGGCCGCTTCCGGCTGGACGCCGCGCCGGACGGCGCCTCCTGCGCCCCCACCACGGCGGAACCGGACCTCACCCTCTCCGTGGCGGACCTGGCCGCGCTGTACCTCGGCGACGAGTCGGCGGTCCGGCTGACGGCGCTGGGCCGGGCCGAGGAGGCCCGGGAGGGTGCCGCGGCCCTGACGGACCGCCTGCTGCGCACCTCCCGCAGGCCCTGGTGCCCGGACATCTTCTAGAAGCAACGCCGTTCAGGGCGTGGTAGATCGAGCCGGGCTTGGCGTTGGACCACTCGTGCGCGCCCCAGAACTCCAGATCGTTGCGCACCTGGTAACCACGGGCCCGCCCGTGCTGGCGGACCGCGCCGAGCACCAGGAGACCGATCGCTGACATGGGGCCGGCGTAGAACCGGGGAGGTCAGCCCCAGCTGCCGCCCTGTTCTTTCGCCACCAGTTCGAAGGCGGTCGCACCGTCCAGCGACTCGCGGACGATGTCGGCGTGGCCCGCGTGCCGGGCCGTCTCGCGGATCAGGTGCGGACAGCCAGCGCATCGAGAGCTGCTCGTCCTTCGGGTTCCAGGGCGTCTTCGGCAACAGGAAGGTGTCGTCGAGGCTGGGCACCGAGCGGATGAACGCCTCCGTGTCGGCGGCCACCTTCTCGTAGTACGCCAGGCACGAGTCCACGGTCTCGTCGCCGACCAGCCGGAAGCACTCGTGCCAGTTCGACTCGTCCCGGTGGACGGCCGGCGGCTCGCCCTTGGCGCGTGCGATCCAGCCCTGCTCGACCTCGGCGACGTGCTTGAGCAGCCCGGCGAGCGACAGCTCACTGGCGCTCGGAGTGCTCACGGCCTGCTCGTCCGTCAGCCCGAGCAGGGCCCGGCGGATGCCGCCGCGCTGCTCGGCGAGGAAGGAGAGCAGTGCTCCGCGCTCGTCGCCGTGTGCCTCCGCGGGAACGTGCTTGACCATGACCGCCGCCTTTCGCCCACTCGGCCCCCGCGTCGGGGGCCCTGCTGTCTGACACCGACCACGCTACGGACCCTCGCGGACAGTTTCTGTCCGCAAGGGTTCTGCGCAACGGGCCTGTGGCGACGGCCTGGGCGGGACTCCTCTACCGGTCGAGGTACAGACTCAGGTGCTGACCGGTGTGCGAGTGGACGGCCAGTGCCAGTTCGGCCGGGGTCCCCGTGAAGACGATCTCGCCGCCGGTGTTGCCGCCCTCGGGCCCGAGGTCGATGACCCAGTCGGCCTGGGAGATCACGGCCAGGTCATGCTCGATGACGATGACGGTGTTGCCCCGGTCGACGATCCGGTTCAGCAGGCCGACGAGGTTGTCGATGTCGGACAGGTGGAGGCCGGTGGTCGGCTCGTCGAGGATGTAGACCGTCCCCGAGCCGGAGAGCCGGTCCGCGAGCTTGAGCCGCTGCCGTTCACCGCCGGACAGGGTGGCCAGCGACTGGCCGAGTCCGAGGTAGCCGATGCCGGTCTCGATCAGGGCGTTGGCCTTGGCGCGCAGCGGCCCCGAGAGGAAGAAGTCCCCCGCCTCCTCGGCGGACATCGCCAGGACGTCCGCGATGTTCTTGCCGCGCACCCGGTGCTGGAGCACCGACTCCTTGAAGCGGCGGCCCTCGCAGACCTCGCAGTGCGTGGTGACCGGGTCCATGTAGGCGACCTCGGTGATGAGCAGGCCGCGGCCTTCGCACTCCTCGCAGGCGCCCTTGGAGTTGAAGCTGAAGAGACTGGCGTCCTCGCCACTGGCCTTGGCGAAGAGCTTGCGGATCGGGTCCATCAGCTTGAGGTAGCTCGCCGGGGTGGACCGCGAGGACCGCGGGATGGGCGACTGGTCGACGAAGACGGACCCCGGGTACTGGGCGCGGAAGGCCTGGGCGATCAGGGAGCTCTTGCCCGCGCCGGCCACGCCGGTGACGGCCGTGAGGACCCCGGTCGGAATCTCGGTGGAGACGTCCTTCAGGTTGTTCACCGTCGCGTTCCGGATCGGGAGGGTCCGGCCCCACGCACGGGGTGTCTCCTTGATCCCGCCGGTGCGCCGCAGCCCCTGTCCGGTCAGCGTGTCGGTGACGCGGAGCTCCTCGTAGGCACCCTCGAAGACGATGGTCCCGCCGTGCACGCCGGCCCGCGGCCCGATCTCCACGACGTGGTCGGCGACCGCCATGACGTCGGGATCGTGCTCCACGACGAGGACCGTGTTGCCCTTGTCGCGCAGTGCGCGCAGCAGGTTGTTGAGCCGGCTGACGTCCCGGGGGTGCAGGCCGACGCTGGGCTCGTCGAAGATATAGGTCAGGCCGGTCAGTTCGCTGCCGAGGTGGTTGACGAGCTTGAGCCGCTGGCCCTCGCCGCCCGAGAGCGTGGAGGTGGCCCGGTCGAGCGTGAGGTAGCCGAGGCCGATGGCCTGGATCTGCTCCAGGGTCTCGATGATGGTGGTGACGAGCGGCGTGTCGAGCCGCTCCCGGAGCGCGGCGACCACCCCGATGAGGTCGCTGACCTGCATCTGGCACCAGTCGGCGATGTTGTGGCCGTCGATACGGGTAGCGAGCGCCTTCTGGTTGAGCCGGGCGCCCTCGCACGTGGGGCAGACGCCCTCGGTGAAGAACTCGGCCACCTTGTCGCGGGCGGCCTTGCTCATGCCCCCCGTGTCCCGCTTGAGGTGGCGGCGGACAAAACTGTCCACCAGGCCCTCGTAGCGCAGGGCCAGCACGTTGCCGTTGGGGTAGGTCACCTCGACCGTGCCGCTGCTGCCGTGCAGCAGGGTGTGCATCTCCTCGTCCGTGTAGTCGGCCAGCTTCTTGTCGACGTCGAGGCGCTCATAGTTGGCGTAGAACTGCCAGTTCGCGCTGCCGACGGTGTAACCGGGGAGGAGGATGGCGCCCTCGGCGATCGACTTGCCGAGGTCGGTCATGAGTTCCGGATTGGGGCGCCGGGCGCGGCCGAGGCCCTCGCACTCCGGGCACATGCCCTTGGGGTCGTTGAAGGAGTAGAGCCAGGTCTGGCCGAGGCCGTCGTTGCCGTGGTTGGCGAACAGCACACGCATCACGGTGTAGACGTCGGTGACGGTGCCGACGGTGGAACGGGCGTTGCCGCCCAGGGGCCGCTGGTCGACGACCACCGGGGTGGTCAGCCTGGTGACCGCGTCCACGTGCGGGCGTTCGAACTTGGGCAGGTCGTGCCGGATGTTCCAGGGGAAGGTGGCATTGAGCTGCCGCTGGGCCTCCACGGCGACGGTGTCGAAGACCAGGGAGGACTTTCCGGAGCCGGAGACGCCGACGAAGACTGTGATCCGGTTCTTGGGGATGACGAGGGAGACATCCTTCAGGTTGTTCTCTCGGGCACCGACGACCTGAATGCCCTTGTCGGTTGTGGTAACCGGCGTCTGGTTCACAAATCATCCTCTCTGCATCGTGTGAGTCGTCGAGGAGCTGAGACTCGACAGACTCAGTGCAACTGCGCGCGTACGGCGCGCAGGAGTTCGGGGTCCTGCGGGTCGACCGTGGGGCCGAAGCGCCCCACGCATGCGCCGGCGGACGAGACGAGGAACTTCTCGAAGTTCCAGCGCACGTCTCCGGTGTGGCCCTCCGCGTCGGCGAAGGAGGTCAGGGCTGCGTAGAGGGGGTGCCGGTCCGCTCCGTTGACGTCGGTCTTCTCGGTGAGCGGGAACGAGATCTGCTGGACGGAGCAGAAGTCGGCGATCTCCTCCGGGGTGCCCGGCTCCTGCTCGCCGAACTGGTTGCAGGGCACTCCGATGACGCTCAGCCCGTCCTCGCGGTGACGGCGGGCGAGCGTCTCCAGTCCGGCGTACTGGCCGGCCAGGGCGCAGCGGGAGGCGACGTTGACGATGACCAGGGTTCGGCCGCGGTGCCGGGACAACAGGTCGGCCGGGCCGTTCAGTTCCGCGATGTCGATGTCGAAGAGGGTCATGCGATGCACGCTAGGTTCGGCCGCTCCGGACGTGGTCGACATCGCTTCGCGGGAACCTCGCGCGCCGCTCGACGAGTCGCCCGCCGGGTGGCGGGCGGGCTGGGGGGTGTGAGCCGGCCCGGGGGATGTAACCGGCTCACACCCCGGCACGGGGCCGTCCCTACCGGCTCAGGGCGCGGTACTTGCGGACGGCCAGCGGGAAGAACACCAGGAAGATCGCGAGCGGCCAGACGAACGACATGAACATCGCGTGTTCGGCGATCCACGAGGTGCCCCCCACACCCGGGTTGCCGAACAACTCACGGGTGGCGTGGGCGGTCGACGACAGCGGGTTCCACTCGGCGATCGTCGCCAGCCAGCCCGGCATCATCTCCGGGGAGGCGAAGGTGTTGGCGACGATGCCGAGCGGGAAGAGCAGGGTGTAGACGGCGGAGGCCGCCTCCGGGGTGCTGATGATCAGCCCGAGGTAGATGCCGACCCACAGCAGGGCGAACCGGAGCAGCAGCAGCAGCGCGAAGGCGCCCAGCGCCTGCCCGATCCCGTCGTTCCAGCCCCACCCGGCGATGACCCCGCAGCCCATGAGGATCATCAGGACCACGGTGCTGTACAGCATGTTGACGATGCTCTGCCCGATGACCACCGATGCGGCGGACATGGGCATGGAGCGGAACCGGTCGGTGACGCCCTTGGAGGCGTCGGCGGTGACGCCGGCCATGGTCTCGCCGATACCGAAGGCCATCGACATGACGAACATGCCGGGCATCAGGAACTCCATGTAGTCCCCGCCGCCCTCGACCTGCATGCCGCTGCCGAAGATGCCGCCGAACAGCAGCACCATCAGGATCGGGAACGCGAGGCCGGCCAGGATCTGGGTGGGGTTGCGGGCCCAGTGGGACAGTCCGCGGAGGGTGAGCGTCCAGGAGTCCGCGAGGACCCAGCCCAGTTTGGCCAGTGGGTTCCTGGGCGGTTCGGGCGCGATGATCGCGGTCATGACTGGGCGACCTCCTTGAGGCTCGGCTCGGCGGACGTGGCCGCCCCGTTTCCGGTCAGGTTCAGGAACACCTCGTCGAGTGTCGGCCTGCGCAGGGCGATGTCCTCGGCCTCGATGCCGGCGTCGTCAAGCTCGCGGGTCACGGCGGTGAGGGCGGCGACCCGGTTGGCGACGACGACGCTGACGCGCCGGTTGTCGGCGTCCGTCTCGGGCTCGGAGCGCAGCAGGGCGCCGATCACGCGGGCGGCGCGCTCGATGTCGTGGGACCGGCGGAGCACGACATCGATCCGGTCGCCGCCGATCTTGTTCTTGAGCTGGTCGGGAGTGCCGGACTCGACGACCCTGCCGTTGTCGATGAGGGCGATCCGGTCGGCCAGTTGGTCGGCCTCCTCGAGGTACTGGGTGGTCAGCAGGACGGTGCGGCCCTCGGCGACCAGGCCGCGGACGGACTCCCAGACATCGTTGCGGCCCCGCGGGTCGAGCCCGGTGGTGGGCTCGTCGAGGAACAGCACGGACGGGGCCAGGATGAGGCTGGCGGCGAGGTCGAGCCGCCGCCGCATACCGCCGGAGTACTGCTTGGCCGGCTTGCCGGCGGCGTCGGCCAGGCCGAAGCGCTCCAGCAGCTCGTCGGCCCGGCTCTGCGCGTTGCGCTTGCCGATATGGTATAAGCGCCCGAACATCACAAGGTTCTGACGTCCACTCAGATCCTCGTCCACCGCCGCGTGCTGACCGAGGAGTCCGATGCTGTAGCGGACCTGGGCCGACTGGGTGGCGACGTCGTAGCCTGCGACCCGGGCCATTCCCTCGTCGCACTTCAGCAGGGTGGAGAGGATGCGGACCGCGGTTGTCTTTCCGGCGCCGTTCGGGCCGAGAAGCCCGTAGACGACGCCTCGGGGTACCTCCAGGTCGAGTCCCGCGAGGGCCTCCTTGTCGCCGTATTTCTTCTTCAGAGCTTCGGTCTGGATCACCAGGTCGGCGCCGCCCATGCCCACCCCTTCTTTCGGGTGCTCAAATTTGGGTACCCGGCGAGCATAGTGAGGGGGGGCCGGATATTCAAGTTTTAGCACCCCCGTCGGCATCCTCCCCTCGGGCGTCCCAGTGGGCACGGTGAGCGGCGTACCACTCGACCGTCTCGCGCAGCCCGTCCGCCAGCGACCAGCGCGGCTCGTAACCCAGTTCGCGGCGGATCTTCGTGTCGTCCACGGCGTACCGGAAGTCGTGTCCCTTGCGGTCCTGGACCCGCTGCACGAGGTCCCAGTCGCGACCGCACAGCGCGAGGAGGCGGCCGGTCATCTCCTTGTTGGTCAGGTGGGTGCCGCCGCCGATGTTGTAGACCTCCCCCGGCCGGCCCCCGTCCAGCACCAGTCGCACCGCACGGCAGTGGTCGTCGACGTGCAGCCACTCCCGCAGGTTCGAGCCGTCCCCGTACAGCGGGACCGGCCGTCCGTCGAGGAGCCGGGTGACGAACAGCGGGACCAGTTTCTCGGGGTGCTGGCCGGGGCCGTAGTTGTTGGCACAGCGGGTGATGCGCACGTCGAGACCGTGGGTGCGCCAGTACGACCGGGCGATCAGGTCGGCCGCCGCCTTCGACGCCGCGTACGGCGAGTTGGGGAGCAGCGGCTCGTCCTCCGTCCAGCGCCCCTCGGCGATGGAGCCGTACGTCTCGTCCGTGGAGATGTGGACGAAAACGCCTGTTCCGTGCCGCAGCGCCGCTTCGAGCAGGGTCTGCGTGCCGAGCACGTTCGTGCGGATAAAGGCTTCGGCCCCCTCCACCGAACGGTCCACATGCGACTCGGCGGCGAAGTGCACCACCGCGTCGTGGCCCGGGAACACCTTGTCCAGCAGTGTGGTGTCGCAGATGTCGCCGTGCGCGAAGTTCAGCCGCGGGTGGTGCGAGGGCAGGTTGTTCAGCGTTCCCGCGTAGGTGAGCTTGTCCACGACGGTCACCCGGTCCCCCTCGCGACCGGGGTATCCGCCGCCGAGCAGTGTTCTGACGAAGTGCGAGCCGATGAAGCCGGCCGCGCCGGTCACCAGGATGTTCACGCTTCTCCCGTCCTCGTCACGTCAGCGCGCCGCGGCCGGCAATCGATGACGTGCCGTCAGTTTTTCCAGAGTGGGCACCACTTCGTTGGGACTCGGCGCCGACAGCATGGCCAGACGCAACCGCCGCGCCCCTGCCGTGAACGAGGGGTCGTCGAGCACCCGCATGAGCTTGTCGCGCAGGATGTCGACGGTCAGGCCCTCGGAGTGCAGGTGCAGCCCCGCGCCCAGCTCCTCCACCCGCTGGGCCCGGTAGATCGCGTCCCACATCCAGCCGAGCGCCACCTGCGGCACCCCGTGCGCGGCGGCGGTCGCCCAGGTGCCCGCGCCGCCGTGGTGCACGATCGCCGAGCAGGTGGGCAACAGGGCCAGCAGAGCCACGTGGTCCACTACCCGGGTGTTGTCCGGCACCCGCGACACTTGGGCGAGTTCCTGCTCGCTCAGCGTCGCCACCACCTCGACGTCCAGGTCGGCCAGCGAGGCGAAGACGTCGTTGACGTCGACGGCGTTGGGGAACTCCGTGTCCCGGATGGTGAGCCCGAGAGTGAGGCAGACGCGGCGGCGCTCCGGCGGCCGGCGCAGCCAGTCCGGTACGACGGCCGGGCCCGGCCCGTTGTACGGCACGTAGCGCGTGGGCACCGTCGGCAGACCGAGCTCCATCCGCACACCGGGGGGCATCTGGTCGACCGACCACTGTCCCGTGATCACGTCGGGATCGAACGTCGCGCCGTGCCGGTCGAGGGTGTACGCCAGCCATTCCTCCAACGGGTCGTCGCGAAGCTCCCCGGGCAGTTCCGCCTGACGGCGGCGCAGCGTCAGATAGGTGTGGGCGAAGAGGTCGGGGAACGCCAGCAGCCGGGCGTGGGCGGCTCCCGTCGCCTTGGCGGCGACGGCCCCGGCGAAGGTGAAAGGTTCCCAGAGCACCAGGTCCGGCTGCCAGAACCGGGCGTAGTCGACGAGCGCGTCGATCATCGTGTCGTTGTTGATCTGCGCGTAGAAGGTCGCCGTCAGTATCGCGTTCGACACCCGCAGGTAGTCGAGGCTCAGCCGCTCCGGACGGTTCTCGAGGTAGTCGCGGTCCATGTGGTGCATGAGCATCCCGGGACCGACGGTGGGGATGACGGCGTCCATCCGGTGGTTCTCGCCCACCGGAACGGCCGTCAGACCGGCCCGGGTGATGCTCTCGACCGCGGCCGGCTGGCTGGCCACCCGGACCTCGTGCCCGGCGGTCCGCAGCGCCCAGGCGAGCGGGACGATGCCGTTGAGATGGGCGTCCTGTGCGAAGGCTGTCAGCAGTACACGCACCGAGGTGCTCCTCCCCTGGTGATGTTCGGTCCGGTCATGCGACCGGGAAGCGCAGGACACCGCGCAGCACCGCCGAGCGCATGCGGTGCAACACCTCGGCACCCGTGCGCAGGCCGGGCCGGAGCTCGGCGAGAACGCGGACCGCTGCTTCCGTCTGGACCCGGACCAGCGCCTCGGTGACCGGCGCCGCGGGACCGCCGAGGAGAGTGAGTGAACGGTCCCCGTCGGCGCGGTCGGGGACAAAGGCGTCCGGGTCGGCGAAGGACTCCGGGTCGCGGTTGGCCGCGTCGACAAGCACCACCACGCGCCGGCCCTCTTCGACGGTCTTGCCGTCGAACTCGATCCGCTCGCGCGCGATACGGCTCTCGAACCTGAGCGGCGGAGCCAGTCGCAGGGCCTCCCGGACCGCAGCCCCGGCCAGTTCCGGGCTCTGCCCGATCCGCTCCCACTGCCCGGGGTGGTCCAGGAGGACTTGCACCGCGTTGCACACGGCGGTGGCGGTGACCTCGACGCCCACCACCACGGCGAGCGCCCCGATCGCGACCGCGTCCTGCGGCGAGGCGCCGGAGAGAGCGGCGAGGCCGGTGGCGCGGCCGGCGTCGACCAGGCCGGTCAGCTCGGCGGACAGGTCCGTCACGGCTGTGAGCAGCGCCCGGGCGGTCGCCAGCTGCTGCGGGCAGTGCCCGGCGTCCAGGGCGGTGGCGAGGCCGGCGTGCAGGTCGGCGAGGCGCTCGCGGGTTTCCTCGGGCAGGCCGAGCACGTCGGCCACCGCACGCAGGGCGGCGGGGACGGCGAAGTCCCGGTACAGGTCGAACCGTTCGCCCCTCGCGGCCAGCGTCTCGCGGTAGACCGCCTCGATCTCCGGCAGCCGGGCCTCGAGCGCCTCGGCCGACAGCAGCGGAGCCGCCGCCTCGGCCAGCTTCCGGTATGCGGACGGGTCGAGGTTGAGGTGGGCGTCATCGAGGGGGACGACGTGGCACAGCAGCGGGTTCTCCCAGACGTCGACGCCCGGGTGGTGCTGGGACCCCTCCTCGGCATGGCGCGGGGAGAACCGCGCATCGCCGAGGATGCGAGCACCGAGTTCGCGGCCGCCGGTGACCCACGCGCCGATGCTGCTCTCGTGCAGGCCGAGTTCACGGGCACGCGCCCCGTGGCCGAGCGGCTCGTCGTCACCGGCGCGAAGGATCATGGCGAAGGGATCGCCCTGGGCGCCGAAGATGAACTGGACGCCTCGGATGGTCAGCAGATGCCGGCCCAACTCGCTGTTGGTCTGCTCAGTCAGCATGACACCGTCCTCGGGAGAAGAATCCTGACAGGTGAGAAGAGGTCCGCCGGTTCGGACGAGAGGTCCGCGGATCCGACGGACGGAAGAAGGGGCAAAGCGCCAGGGGCGACGCTAGGCCGCGTGCCTACAAAGGCACTCGACACGCGCTACACCGCCCGTGCGGCCGGTAGCGGAGCGAGCTGCCGCAATGCCTCGGCGGCGGCGCGCACCGCGGCCACGTCGTCCTCGGCCGTTCCCGGCCGGGCGGGCAGCAGCGGGACGATGGCCGAGCCGCCGGACCGCACGGCCGGGTGGCGGCGGGCCAGCTGGGACAGCCCCTGCCCCGGACCGGCCTCGACCAGCACCAGGTCACCCTTCGCGAGGAGCGCGTCGAGGGCGGGCCAGAAGAGCACCGGCGCGACCGGCTGACGGGACCAGAAGGCCGGGTCCTTCGCCTCGGCGGGCGTCAGGAACCGTGCCGTGTACCCGGACATGACCGGGATGCGGGGCTCACCGACGGGGAGGGTGGCGATCCGCTCTCCGGCGCCGCTCATGGCCGGGGCCAGGGCCGGACTGTGGAACGCCGTGGAGGCCGGTACGCGCTGGAGCACGAACCCGGCTTCGGCCAGTGCCGCCGTGACGGTGCCCAGCGGGTCGTCGAGTCCGGCGAGGACCGTCTGGCGTGCCGCGTTGACGGCGCCGACGACCACGCCGTCCGTGAGGAAGGGCTCCGTCTCCTCCGGGGTGGCGGCGACGGCGACCATCCCGCCGGGCGGCGCGTCCGCCAGCCGCGAGACGCGGTCGTGCACCATGGCCGCGGCGTCCCGCAGCGTGAAGACGCCGGAGAGGACCGCGGCCGCCACCTCGCCGATGCTGTGGCCGAGCAGAGCGACGGGCCTCACGCCCCAACTGAGCACGAGCCGCCCGAGGGCGTAGTCCACCGCGAACAGCAGCGGCTGGGACCGGGTGACGTGGTCCATCACCGTGGGGTCGTCGGTCCCCAGCCAGTCCTCGCGCAGGCCGGTGCCGGCCTCGCCCGGCCCGCCGAGGCCCGTCAGCGCGGTCAGCGCCTCGTCCATCGCCCCGGCGAAGACGGGCTCGGCGGCTACGAGTCCCGCGGCCATGCGCAGGTGCTGGGACCCCTGGCCGGGCAGCAGCAGGGCGACCGGGCGGGCCGCGGCCTCGTCCTTCCCGTCCGCGGTCGGACGCACGCCGTTCATCGGTTCCTCCAGGAAGGTGCTTTCAGGATCTCGACCACGGCGCAGGACCAGCTGAAGCCGGCGCCGACGCCGAAGAGCAGGCACGTGTCACCGGGTCCGAGCGACCCGCTGGTGACCAGGTGGTCGAGTCCGGCGAAGGGGTCTCCGGCGCCCAAGTGCCCGATCGTCCGGCTCCAGGACCAGGTGCTGCGCGCGGGGTCGATCCCGAACTTGGCGAAGTAGGCGACGTGGAGCCTGCGGTGGCCCAGGTGCGGCAGGACGAACCGGTCGATGTCCGCGAGGCCGATCCCCGCGTCGGCGAGCGCCTGCTTGACGACGGCCTCCTGCGCGGCGGCGACCCGGGCGACGGTCGGGGTCACGCCGTGGTGGGCCAGGAAGTCCCGCTTGTGCGCCTCGAGATCGACGACCTCGCGGTGGCTGAACGGGGCGGGCCCGAACGGGTCGTCGCCGCGGTGCATGCCCTCCAGGTCGGGCGCGGAGACGGTCGCGATGCTGCGGACCCGGGCGAAACCGGAGTGCCGTGAGACCACGAGGGCGGTGCCGCCGTCGCCGTAGACGGTTCCCGGGTCACTGCGCCATCGGTCGAACCCGGGCAGGCAGAACCGGTCCCCGGTGGTCAGCAGGGCCGCCACCCGGGCCGGGTCGGCGGCCAGGTAGGCCCAGGCCAGGTCGAGTGCCGCCATGCCGCCGTTGGAGACCTGCCGGATCTCCATCGCGGGGCACTGGTTGCCGACGGCGGTGCGCTGAACGTACGAGGCGGGAGCCCACAGGTCGAAGCCCTGGTAGTAGAAGCTGGCGTGCAGCACCAGGTCGATGTCGCCCGGTTCGGCGGCGGCCCGCTCCAGTGCGGTCCGGGCGGCCCGGGCCGCCATCTCGGGGGCCGGATCGTCCGCGGAGACGGTCACCGACTCCATCCGGGTGGAGCGGGCGACGACCGCGTCGCAGCGGCCGTCCGCGACCGCGTCCGCGACCTGCTCGACGGGAGGCAGCCACGTCCCGGTCGCTCTGATGTACAGCTCGCCGCCGTTCACGCCGCCGCCCTCCCCCCGGACCGGGCAGCGACCGCGTCGGCGGGCGCGGGGGCCCGTACGACCATGGCGCTGTTGAAGCCGTGGTGGCCGCGGGCCAGGACCAGTGCCGCGGTGCCGGAGACGGGCCGGGGCCTGCCGACGACGAGGTCGAGACCGTAGACGTCGGGAACCCGCGTGACGTTGACCGTCGGCGGGGCGAGCTGTTCGCGCAGGGTCATCAGGGCGGCGACCACGTCGAGCGGACCGGCACCGGAGTAGAGCCGGCCGGTGGCTGTCTTGGGCACGGTGACCGGGACTCCTCCCGCGCCGAAGACCTCGGTCAGCGCGGTGGCCTCGGCCGCGTCGAGTTCGGGCACACCCGCACCGTCGGCGAAGACGACGGCGATCTCCTCCGGCCCCGTTCCGGCGTCGGCGAGCGCCTGCTCGACGGCCCGGCGCAGAGCCGAGGGCCGCCCGGATCCGGGGCGGGGGTCGAAGGTGGCGCCGAACCCGGCGATCTCGCCGTAGTGACCGCGTCCCCGCTCACGGGCCCGATCGCCGCTCTCCAGGGTCAGGAGAGCGCCGCCCTCGCCGGGCAGATGACCGGAGGCCCGGTCGTCGAAGGGCCGGTAGGTGTCGGCGGTGAGCCGTCCACCGGCCAGTTGGGCGGCCATGCCGTACGGGCACAGCGAGCAGTCCATACCGCCGGAGATCATCAGCTGCGCACCGGCCCGGATCTGGCGTCGGGCGTGGGCGAGGGCGTCCAGACCGCCGGCCTGCTCACCGACGAAGACGCCGGTCGGCCCGTTCATGCCGTGCCGGATGGAGATCTGGCCGGTGTTGACGGCGTAGAACCAGGCGAACGACATGTAGGCGCTGACCTTCTTGGGGGACTCGCCCCACAGGTGCTGGAGCTCGCGCTGGCCGAAGCCGAAGCCCCCGGAGGCGCCGGCCGTGATGACCCCGCGATCCAGTGACGGCACGGAGTCGAGGTCGATGCCGGCGTCGGCGACGGCCCAGTCGGCCGCGGCCAGGGCGAACTGAGTCATGCGGTCGGTCTGCGGGATCAGCCGGCCGGGCAGGTGGTCACCCGCCTCGAACCCGGTCACCTCACCCGCCCGGCGCGTCGGATAGCGGCTGGGGTCGAACGCCTGGAGGCGTCGGATGCCGTCCTCGCCGCGCAGCGTCGCCGCCCAGTAGGCGTCCAGTCCGATACCGGTGGGGGCGACGACACCGATGCCCGTGACCACGACGGGGGTCATGCGGCCCACCCCTCGGGCCGGCGCAGCACCATGGCGCTCTGGAAGCCACCGAAGCCGCTGCCCAGGGTGAGCGCGGCCGACATGTGCTGCTCTCTGGCGTGCAGGGGGACGTAGTCCAGGTCGAGCTCGGGGTCGGGGTCGGTCAGGTTGGCGGTGGGCGGGATGACGCCGTGTTCGAGGGCCAGCGCGGTCGCGGCGATCTCGATGGAGCCGATGGCGCCCAGCGAGTGCCCGATCATCGACTTGATGGAGCTGACCGGGACCCGGTGGGCATCGGCTCCGAGACTGCGTTTGATGGCCGCGGTCTCGTGCACGTCGTTCTGCTTGGTGGCGGTGCCGTGGGCGTTGACGTAGCCGAGCGCGTCGGGCCCGAGCCGGGCCTCGTCGAGGGCGGCGTCGACGGCGGCGGCCAGCTCGCGTCCGTCGGTGCGCAGTCCGGTCATGTGGTACGCGTTGCCCCGGGAGGCGTAGCCGGCGATCTCGGCGTACACATGGGCGCCCCGGCGCCGGGCCGCTCCGAGCTCCTCGAGGACCAGGACGGCGGCACCCTCGCCGAGGACGAAGCCGTTGCGGGTGCCGTCGAAGGGACGCAGCGCGGTCGCCGGGTCGTCGTTGCGCGGCGAGGTGGCCCGGATGGCGTCGAAGCAGGCCACGGTGATCGGGGAAATGGGGGCATCGGTGGCTCCGGCGATCATCACGTCGGCAGTGCCCTCGCGGATGAGGGCCGCCGCGTGCCCGACCGAGTCGAGGCCGGAGGTACAGCCGGCCGAGACGACGGTGCAGGGGCCTTCGGCGCCGGCCTCCCAGGCGAGTTCGGCGGCCATGGAGCTCGGGACGAAATGGTCGTACAGGTGCACGCCGGCGGCGGTGTGGTCGACCAGCCACTCCCGTCCGCCGTCGCTCAGCGCCACGTACTCCTCTTCGAGCTTCTGGGTACAGCCGACCGCGCTGCCGAGACTGACGCCGGTGCGGTGGGCGGTGTCGGGGTCGGGTTCGAGACCGCTGTCGGCGACGGCCTCGCGCAGCGCGACCAGGGCGAACTGTGCCGCCCGGTCGAGCCGTCCGACGTCCTCGGGGCTCAGACCGTGCTCCGCGGCCTCGAAGTCGCACTCGGCCGCGATCCGGGAGCGGAAGGGCGCCGGGTCGAAGAGGCTGATGGTCCGGGTCGCGGTACGGCCGCCGGTGATGGTCTCCCAGAACTGCTTGGTGCCGATGCCGCCGGGGGCCACCACTCCGATGCCGGTGATCGCGACCCGCCGGGTCATCGTGCCTCCCCGGTGGCGCTGTGGCGCTCGAGGTACAGATTCGAGCTGCTGCTGCTGATCGCCCGCAACGCCTCGGCGTGCGGCCGGAAATCGGCCTGGCCGACGGCGGCGCGGAAGGAGCCGACGTCGGCCCAGCGGGCGATGTTGACGTAGGCCTGCGGCTGTTCCAGGTGGCGTACGAGGCTGTAGCCGAGGAAACCGGGCTGGCGCTCCATGAAGCGTGCCGTACGGGCGAAGACGTCCTCGAACTCCTCCGGGGTGGTGCGGAGGGTGAAGCTGTTGACGAAGGTGGCCGGGCCGCCGGAGGCGGGGCCGGGCTGCTCAGCTGACATGGGATCGGTGCTCCTCATCGTCCGGGCGTCCGGCGACGCGTACGCCGAGGTCGGACTGAAACCCTCGGTGGCGTGCCTCGCGACGGCCTAGAAGACGGCTGGATACCGCTCCCCGGGTCAGGGGCCGACGCGCCCCAGCCGCACCGGGATGCCGACGTCGCGCTGCCAGGCGTGGCCGAGTCCGGCGGCGGCGGCGATGGCGCTCCAGCCGGCCAGCTCACCGCCCCGGTAGTGGACGACGTCGGAGCCGTACCGCCGAGGCAGGGCCCGGCCCGCGACGATCTCGGCGAGCAGCAGGGGCTCGTGCCGGGGACCCGCGGAGCGGTCCCCGGGGGGAGCGAGGCTGATGTGCCGGACGTGGGGTTTGGAGGTGGCGGGCGTGGCCGTGGCGGTCTGGTCGATCAGGAGGGCCCCGGCCGCGAGCCATTCGGCCCGGACGGATGGATGGCCGCCGGTGACGGCGACGACATCGGCGCCACCCGCGGTGGTGCGGGCGTCGTCGCAGACGCGCACCCGCAGGCCGGTGCGCAGGGCGGCCGCATCGGCGAAGTCCCGGGCCCGGCGCGGCTCCCGGTCGACGACGTGCACCTCCGAGAGCGACGGCAGCGCGCGATGCAGGACGAGGAGGCAGGACCAGGCCGGTTCGCCGGTGCCCAGGAGGGCGAGCAGGGAGGGCACCGGCGGGGCCAGGTACCGCGCGGCGAGCCCGGACGGGATGGCGCTGCGCCATCCGTCCAGGGCACCCGCGTCGACCAGGCCGAGGAGGGACCCGTCATCGGCGAGCAGCAGTTCCACGCGCGGGGCGGACGAGTCGGCGCCGGGGTCGAGACGGACGGCCAAGCAGCCGCCGAAGGGGCCGGGCGCGTGCGGTCCCACGGTCATCCGGCAGCGTGTGGCGGGGAGCAGGAGCAGGGTCTCGGGGCCGAGCGCCGGCCCGCGGCCGAGGAGCAGTCGCTGGACGTCGGAGAACCGCTCCTCCACGAAGTCCTCGTCGTCGAAGGCGTCGTCCACGTCCTCCGAGGTCAGCATGATCGGCACAGCGGACGTCCTCTCGGGACGGGCGTGATGGGTATGCAAACTTGAGTATCACGGGACGTGTGCCGTCATCCACCAAGTGCCGTCAACGGCCGGGAGGGCGCCATGTCAGGCGCCCTCCTCCTCCCCGGCCATGACGTAGGCGCCCGCCTCCAGACGCTCGATCAGGGCTCCGGTCCAGGCGGCCTGGCTCGCGGCGCCGTGTTCCCAGAGGCCGAGGAGCTCACGGATGTGGGCCCGCTGCGGCCGCTCCCCCGCCGTCTCGTCGACCTTGGCGATCAGCTCCCCCTGCTCGGCCGAGAGCGACGCGATGCGCTCGCGCAGCAGGCGGATCGCCTCCTCGCGGCTGAGCGCGGGCAGCAGGACCAATGCCGCCCCGAGCATGTCCGGCCGGTTGTTTCCCTGGCGCAGCGCGTCGCGGAGCAGCCGGAAGAACTCCTCCTCACCGGGGGGCGCGATCTCGTAGTCGACCCGGCCCGGCCAGTCGGGGATGTCGGTCGACTTCAGCAGCCCGTTCTTGGCCAGCTGCCTGAGCGCGTGGTAGATCGAGCCGAACTTGATGTGCGCCCATTCGTCGGCACCCCAGGAAAGCAGCTCGGAGCGGACCAGATAGCCGTGTGCCCGGCCGTGCATCCGCACGACTCCCAGAACGAGCAATCGCGTGGCGGACATCGTCTCCCTGCTGAATCTCCCTCACGGCCCGGCCTGCAACCGGTGCTCCGCGCATCGACCGGGCCTCGCCGGCTGGTCCCACGGTAGTACATGACCTGCTGTTCTCCGCGGGCGCGGGAGGGACGGAACGCGCAGCGCCCCCCTGGTGGAACGGCACGATGACGCGTCCCCCCTCACGGCACGGCCCCCTGCCGTCCGCGCGCGGGACCCGGCGAACCGGGCCCCCGACCGACACGCACTCCCCCGAGCATCGCCGTAGCCGCCTCCTCACCGGAGGCGCCGGGCACCCGTCATCCTCGTGCGGGCCCCTGTGGCTCCAGCACGACGACGGGGATCTTCCGGCCGGTCTTCTTCTGATAGCTCTTGTACTGCGGAAAGATCACGGTCATCGCCTCCCACAGGCGCGCCCGCTCCCCCTCTTCCGCCTCCCTGGCGACCGCCTCGAACGTCTCCGCCGCCACCTGAACCGACACCCGCGGCTCCGCCAGCAGGTTCAGGTACCAGTGGGGGTGGTGGTCGGATCCGCCGTTGGACCCGACGACGACGTAATTCCCCTGGTCCTCCCCGTAGATCAGCCCGGTACGCCGCAGCGCCCCGGACTTGCGTCCCCGTGTGGTCAGCACCAGTGTCGGCTTCCCGTACCAGATGTGCCCGCTCGCGCCCTCGCTGGATACGTACCGGCGCACATGCGTGGCGACCCAGCCGGTCGGGCTGTCGAGCACCTCGTTCTGTTCGTCCATGCACTCACTCCGTCCGTCGGGAGGCACACCGTACCACCGGACACTTAAATTTGAGTATCGCGCACCGCTTCCCCTGAAACCACTTTGTTACAGCGGAAGTTGAGCTGCCCGACGGTTTCCGGTGGGCGTGACGGACGCGCTTAGAGCATGTGCGACGGCCCCGCCGCACACAACGAGTTCCGGACACCGGCCACATGCCTTCGAGTGCTTTTCGAGTGGCCCACGACCGGCCCTCATGGCCTCACGGCCATGCCGCTAGCCAGAAGGCCGGGCGGAGCGGCCGGGCGACGACGCCCTGCGGAACCCGCGACGGGGCGGACACGCCCCGGCCGCTCACTGGGTGAGCAGCAGGGCCAGCATCACGGCCCCGACACAACTGCACGTGACGTTGCGGGCCTTGATTCCGATGGACAGCAGCAGCATGCCGGCCACCCCGACCGCTCCGAAGCGCGACTCGACGAGCTGCTCGGAGCAGACGACAACGACCGCGACGAATAACGCGAACACAGGCATGGAGTCCTCCCCCGTTGGATGACGTGAACTGTCGCGCCCTGCGCCCTCGCGCCCGCCGTCGATGCGGTGGGTGGGCCGTGACGCCGGATTCATGACCAACTTCGCCTTACCCCGTCGTAGATGCGAAAGTTGGCAACCATCTCAAGGATGTTGTGCCCAAGTTAGAACATCACTAAAACGACTTCACACAACTCCCGCATCTCCGCGCCAAGTTGTACGGTGGCATCGTGAACGCCGAGAGCACCCCGGCGACCGCGGCCAAGAAGCGGTCCCATCTCCAGATCGCCGACGAGCTGCGCCAGCAGATCCACTCCGGCGCCCTGGCCCCCGGGGAGCGCATGCCGACCCAGGCCGAACTGGCGGACCGTTTCGGCGTCCCCCGGGGGACGGTCCGGCAGGCGCTGCGCATCCTCCAGGACGAGGGGCTGCTCACCAACGCCGGCAAGGGCAGCCCGGCCACGGTCGCCGACCCCCGCGCCGTCCGCGACGCCCCGGAAGGGCTCGAACGGGGCGTCGTCGCCCTCGCGCCCCGCGTGGCCGCCGCCTTCACCGCCCCCCGGGTCCGTATCGACGCCCTCTGCCTCACCGCCGAGACGCTCACCCTGGCCATCGCCGAGTCGATCCACCTCGTCCACGCGGGCACCGCGCGGCCGGAGCGGATCGAGCTGCGCCTGCTGATGCCCGGCCGCAACATCGACCTGGCCTTCCCGACGGCCACGGAGGGCACGGACGACGACCGGGTGCACGAGCGCTGGCTGCGGCAGCGCAACGCCCAGGGGATGGCCCTCACCACGTTCCTCGGCTCGCTCCGCAGGCCGCCCTACTCCGTGGACGTCTCCGTGCGCTTCCGGGCCCTGCCCTTC
Organism: Streptomyces albus subsp. albus; assembly: GCF_000719865.1. Classification (GTDB taxonomy): domain Bacteria; phylum Actinomycetota; class Actinomycetes; order Streptomycetales; family Streptomycetaceae; genus Streptomyces; species Streptomyces albus_E. Next base: position 36,612 of record NZ_JOID01000018.1, on the reverse strand, counting down.
ACCCCGTCGGTGAAGCTCTACCTGCTCAACGGCGAGGAGGCGCTGTTCGGCTACTACCTCGTCAGGCAGCGGGAGGCGGAGATCGAGGGCGAGTCCGTGGAGCTGATCGACACCCTGGGGATGCAGTCGATGCTCTTCCCCTTCCTCACCCGGGCCGAGAACCGCCGGAACCGGGCCTTCGTCGAGCAGTCCCAGCTCTGGTTCGACTCCCTCTGGGAGACGGTCTCCTCACCGCTGGAACTCGGCGCCGGGTTCTCCGACATCTGAGACCGGGACGCCCGCTGAGCCGTGTGAGCCATCTGAACCACCTGAACCATCTGAGCCACCTGAGACGAGCGCTGATGCGGATGCCGCCTTTCCCCACCGGCCCGGCCGGTGCCGCCCGGCTTCCCGGGGCTGTCCGCGTTACCGGTGCCGTCCGCGCTGCCCGCCTTGCCGGTCGTTCCCTCCGGCCCGCAGTAGCGTTTCCCGCCGTGACCTCCGCGTTCCTGCCCGACTCCCGCCCGCGGACCCGCCGTGGCTGAGGCGCGGCCGCGGCCCGGCAGCAACCGCCCCGACCCGGCCGTGCTCGGCGCGCTTCTGGCCTCCGTCAAGTGCGTGCTGTTCGACTTCGACGGCCCGGTTTGCGATCTCTTCGCCCGGCGTCCCGCCCCCGGTGTGGCGGACGTGATGCGCGCCCGGCTGCGGAAGCTGCACCCCGTGCCCGTCGCGCCGGGCGGATCCGGCCGGATCGACGTGCCGGCCACCCGCGATCCGCACGCGCTGCTCCGCGCCCTGGCTCTCGGCGCCGGAGTCCCCGGCTCGGACGGGCCCGGCGCGGACCGGTCGGGCCCGGACGGCCCGGGCGCGCACCCGGCCGCCCCCTCCGGCACCGTCGCCGAGCTGGAGCGGCTGCTGGCCGCCGAGGAGGTCCGCGCGGCCGCCTGCGCCGAGCCGGCCCCGTACGCCGACGAGCTCGTCCAGCGGCTGCACGCCACCGGCCACGCCCTCGCCGTCACCACCAACAACGCGGCCGAGGCGGCCGAGACGTATCTGGAGCGGCGCGGGCTGGCGGAGCTGTTCCGGCCGCACGTCCACGGCCGCGTCGCCGAGCCCTGGCTCCTCAAGCCCGACCCGGACTGTCTGCACCGGGCCCTGCGGTCCACGGGCCACGACGCCGCGATGGCGCTGATGATCGGCGACAGCACCGCCGATCTGCTCGCCGCGCGCGCCGCGGGCGTCCGCTTCCTCGGCTACGCCCGCGACGAGGCCCACCGGCGGAGACTGCTGGACGCGGGCGCCGAACTCGTCGTCACCTCGTACCGGGACGTACTCGCGGCGCTCCCGGCGCGGCGGGAACCGGTGGGCTGACCCGGACGCCGTGCGGGCCGGAGCCCTGCCCGTGCCCCGGGGATCGGCACCACGCAGCCGGAACACGGGACGGTCGTGTCGGCGGCGGCATGCTCACGGGGCGCGCAGGCCCCGGTCGGCGAAGGCGATCAGCCACTCGAAGCTCTCGTCGATGTCGGCGCTCCACTGGAAGCCGCCCGCCGCCTGCAGGGTGGCGAAGCCGTGGAAGAGGCTGCGGAGCATGCGCAGGGCGTGGTCCACATCGGCCTCCGCGATCTCGTAACCGTGCAGGACCGCCATGAACGCGCCGTGCAGCCGCCGGCCCGCGACGGCCAGCGGATCGTCCGGGCCGGACGGTTCCTGACCGATCGTCGCGGCGTACCGGCCGGGGTGCTCCAGGACGAAGGCGCGGAAGGCACGCGCGGCGGCGGCCAGGGCGTCGCGGCCCGCGTATCCCTGGACCGCGCCGCCGACGGCGTCGGCGGCCTCGCTCAACGCCAGGGCGGCGATGCGCCGGCCGAGGTCTTCCTGGCCGCCCACGTGCTTGTACAGGGACGGAGTCCGCACGCCCACCCGCTCGGCGAGCAGCCCCATCGTCAGATGGGCGAGTCCCACCTCGTCGGCGAGGGCGGCACCGGCCGCGACCACGGCCGCCGGGTCGAGGCCGGCCCTAGGCACGGGCGGAGTCCGCTCGGACGAAGGCGAGCACGAGCGAGACCACCTGGTCGGGGAACTGGTCGTGCGCGTAGTGCCCGGCGCCCTCGATCATCTCCAGGCGGCCGAGGCCGGCCGGCAGGGCGTCGACGACCGCCGAACCCTCGGCGTGCGGGTCGGCCCAGTCGGGGTCGAGCGTGCCCATCACGACCAGGACCGGGCAGCGGACGTTGCCGAGTTGCGCGTCGGCGTCGGCCGGGGTGCTGCGGCCCATGCCCCGCAGGGCCTTCATCCGGCCCGGCTCGCGCAGCAGGGAGTCGATGCGCCCGAGCCGCTCGGCCCAGTGGCTCGGTTTCACGCCGGGGTAGGCCACGTCGAGGTACGAGCGCCAGAGCCGCGGGCTGCCGGACACGCCCACACCGAGCAGCCGCAGCATGCCGCGCCGGAAGCGCTTCACCCGCAGGTCGCCGAGACGGACGGACTGCTTGCGCGTGAACGGCGCCAACTCGACGACCGCGGTGACCAGCGAGGGTTCCCGCGCCGCGGCGATGGTGGCGGCGCCGCCGGAGAACGAATGGCCGACCAGGACGGCCGGGCCGCCCAGGTGACGGATCACGGCGAGCAAGTCGCCGGCGACGGCGGTGCGGCTCCAGTCGGACCAGTCGGTGCCGGACTCGCCGCAGCCGCGCAGATCGACCGCGGCGACCCGAAAGCCCGCCGCCACCAGCTGCGGGATCACGGCACGGTACGCGACGCGGCTGTCCCCCATGCCGTGCGCGAGAACGATCAGCGGGCCGGACCCGGTCACCTCGTAAGCGATCGTGCCGCCGTCGACGGCAAGGTACTCGGTCATGACATCCCCCGTTTGCTAATGAAGTTAGCCAAAAACTAATCTCATTAGCCAAGCCTGTCAATGCCCCTCCCCGGCGCGGAGGGGAGATGAGGCCCGAGCGCCGCGTTCTCCCCGGAACCGTCCGCCGCTCCCGGGGCGAACGCCATCAGCCCTCCGTGCGCCGGCGGAAGAGGAACCCCGACGCCGCGACGGTCTAGCGCCAGGCCACGGCGGCCGGCCCCGGTACACCGTTCATCGCTTCACTCCTCCGTCGTCGGAACCGCGTACACCCGCACCCGCCGCCCGCTGGACGGCACGACCGTCTCCCGCTCCAGTGACATACCCAGCTTGTGGACGACCCGCTCCGAGGCCCGGTTGCCGGTCTGCACGACGCTGACGATCCGGGGCAGCCCCGGGCGCGCGCGACCGAAACGCAGTGCGCCGCGTGCCGCCTCGGTGGCCAGACCGCGTCCCCAGAAGGGGCGCCCCAGCCGCCAGCCGATCTCCACGGCGGGCAGCACCTCGGGCAGGAAGCGCGGCACGGACAGGCCCGTGAATCCGGCCAGCTCCCCCGTCTCACGCAGTTCGACGGCGAAGAGGCCGTGCCCCTCCGCCTCCCACTCCCGCTCCCAGGCCGCGATGGCCTCGGCGGTCTGCCGCTCCGTACGGACGGAGCCGTCACCGATCCAGCGCATCACCTCCGGATCGGAGTTGACGGCTGCCATGGGCGCGAGGTCCTCCGCGCGCCACCGCCGCAGCACCAGCCGCTCCGTCTCGATCCGCGTCATCCGGCTCCTCCTTCTCCTCGGCGACCGCTCGGCCCCACGGCCTGCCCCGGCGGAACCCTCCCCGTTCTCCGTGCGTCCTCAACTGTCCGACGCATCACCGCGTTTACGACCACCCGAAGGGCACGCTCGCGATGAACCGCCACCTGGAGTGGGACGGCTGCTTCAACGTCCGCGACCTCGGCGGCATACCGGCCGCCGGCGGGCACGTCGTCCGGCGCGGGGCCGTGGTCCGGTCGGACGCTGTCGACAAGCTCACCGCCGGCGGCTGGGCGGCCCTGCACGCGCACGGCGTCCGTACCGTCATCGATCTGCGGAACGACGACGAGGTCAAGGCCGACGCCGCGCCCCGCCCGCCCGGCCTCACCACCGTCCGTCTCCCGCTGGACGGCATCGAGGACACCGGCTTCTGGAACGTCTGGGGCAACGGGCCGGACGGGACCCCGCTCTACTACCGGCCGTTCCTGGACCACTTCCCGGACCGCGCCGCCCGCGCCGTGCGGGCCGTCGCGCACGCCCGGCCCGGCGGCGTCCTCGTGCACTGCGCGGCCGGACGGGACCGCACCGGACTGGTCACCCTGCTCCTGCTCGCCCTGGCGGGGGCCGACCCGGCGGACATCGCCGCCGACTACCTGCTGAGCAGCGAGCGCCTCGACACCCGCTTCTTCACCGCGCTCGGCATCCCCGACCACCGTCAGGACATCGCCGACTACCTGGCCCGGAAGGGCACCACGGCCGAACGGGCGCTGCTGGCGGCCCTGGACGGCTTCGACACCGCCGCCCACCTCGGCCCCGCCGGCCTGACCCCGGACGACGTGTCGGCTCTGCGCACCCGCCTGCTGGAGCCCGCCACCGCGCACCCGGTCGGCGACTGACGTCTGCGGGCGGGAAACGGGTGCCGGGCCGGACTCCAAGGGCGCCGCCCACGCCGGTGGACCGGGCGGGGACTGCCGCAAACCACCGGTCCCAGCGCGACGCCGGCCCGCGCCCACGGCAAGGCTCCGCGGTCAACGCGCCGGAGGCGAAGCAGCGGCCGGGGCGACGGGGGGCCGGCCACGCCCCGGACCTCAGCCGTGCAGGCCCGCGAGCCCGCCCTCCCGGACGGCGCCCACGAACGCCGACCAGGCCCCGCCCGGAAACACCAGTACGGGACCGTGCGGGACCTTGCTGTCGCGGACCGGGACCAGGCCGGGGACGGCGTCGGCGACCTCAACGCACGCCCCTTCGTTCTCACCGCTGTAGCTGCTCTTGCGCCATGCGAAGCCGGTCAGTTCTGTTGCGTGGTCCATGGGGTCAGTTCCTCCATGACTGCCGCGATCAGGTCTGCCGAGGCGTCCGGGGGCAACGCCTGGGCCCTGAGCAGATCATAGGCCTGACCGGCCGCCTCGACGACCTTTGGTTCGGCCCGCAACTGCCCTTCGTGGAAGCCCTCAAGGTAGACCACCTCCGGGCCCTGTTCGAACGTGAAGTGCCAGAACGCGCCAGTGAGAGCGGGGTGCACCGCCACGTCGGAGGGGAGCACCTGCAACACGATCCGCGGCCGCTCCATGGCGTCGAGCAGCCGGGCGAGCTGGGCCCGCATGACAGCCGGACCGCCGACCCTCCGCCGGATCGCCGATTCCTCCAGGACCGCCCAGAACCGGGGCGGCTCCTCCCGCTCGAACAGACGCTGCCGGTGCATCCGCGCCATCAGCGCTCTCTCCAAGCGGAGTTGGTCGGGGCGGCGCCCGGCGAGCACCGCCCGCGCGTAGTCCTGCGTCTGGAGCAGGCCGGGCACGAGCTGGGTCTCGAAAGCCCGGATCGCCGTGGCCTGTTGCTCCAGTTCGACGAACGGCCGGAACCAGGGCTGATAGGCGTTGCGCACGATGACCGGCCACAGCCGCGCGAACAGCCCGTCCGTGCCGAGTACTTCGTCGCACCGCTCGGCGAAGTCCTCCTGCGGCACGCGGGCGGTCGACTCGATCTTGCAGATCAGCGAGGGCGCGCAGTGCAGGGCCCGGGCCAGCTCCGTCTGCGTCATCCCCGCCGCCTTCCGGCGCAGCCGCAGCTCCGCGCCGAAGAATGCGAGCGTCGAGGCGCGCGGGTCGGCCCCGGGAGGTGCTGGTGCCATCTCGTCCATGAACTACTCCTCGCGGGCGGGCGGTTACGGCTTCCGGACGGAGCGTAGGAACGCCCCGGCGAGCGGCGCCCCGCACACGGTGACGGTTCACCCGAACCAGCGGATTCCGGGCCGTTCCACTCCCGGGCCGCGCAAGCCCGCACCCACGCCACGTAAACCCACCGCGCGCCACCCGTTCGGGTGGATCGCGTCCACAGTCTGTGGATCAGCGGCACCCCGACGGGCAGGAATTCAGCCGCGTCGGACCGGGTGCCGGGCGCGGCAGTCGCCCCTCAACCGCCGGGGTCACGGCGCCTCGGGGGCCGTTCGCCCGAGGAATGCCGCGGTCGTCGCCACGAACCGGCCTGGATCGTCGAGCCACGGGAAGTGCCCGGCGCCCGGCTGGACGACGAGTTCGGCATTTGGGAACAGCCCGGCGAACTCGGCCATCGTGACCGGCGGGGCGCCCGGATCGACCTCCCCGGCCAGCAGGAGCACCGGCTGCGCGAACCGGGCGAGCGCGGCGCGGGTGGCGTCCGGGTCGAAGGCGCCTTCGGCGCCGAAGGCCGCCACGACCTCCCCGTTCATCCGCTCGTCCCCGGCGGCTTGATGGGCCCGGGCCGCCTCGTCCCAGCGGCCGTAGGAGAACGGTGCGATGGCCTTCCAGTGGTCGGCGGTAGCCTTCCCCGCCCCGATCGCCTCCAGAGCCGCGAAGGCCGCCGGGAACCACGGCTCGTCCCGGCGGGGCTGCACGGTCTCGCGCCGCAGTTCCCCCGTGATCGCGAGGCCGACGGCCCGTACGCTCGGTGCGATCAGCGCGAGGCTGCGGACGCGTTCCGGGTGGCGGCCCGCGTACAGCACGGCGAGGTTCGCGCCTGCGCTGTGCGCGAGCAGATCCATCCGGTCCAGGCCCAGGTGCTCGCGCAGGGCCTCCACGTCGCCGACGAGCCGGTCGCAGCGGCAGGAGGCCATGTCCCGGGGGATCTCCGACCGGCCGGTTCCCCGGAGATCCGGCGTGATCACCTGCCGGTGCGCGGGGAGGCCGCCGAGGTCGCCGAGGTACGCGGAGTCCTGCGGGCCTCCGGGCAGGCAGACCACGGGAGGGCCGTCCCCGGGCCCGTGGTCGTGGTAGGCGAGCAGGGTGCCGTCGGGTGCGGAGTAGGTGGGCATGGCCAGGACCCTGTCAGCCCCGTACGGGGGGAACAACCGGATAGCCGGCACTGCCGGAGCCCCTCCGCCCGTCCGACATCGTCACGTCACGAGCGGCCGGTCCGGCAGGCAGCCGCATCGGTGCCTTCGGCGGACGGACGGCGGGTACGCGGTCGCGGGCGCCCGAGCGGGGCGGAGCGGCCCGCGCCCACTGACCGTCCTCCGCGGCGGAAGCATGGGGGTGAGCCGGCGAAGCGCGGTGGGCCGGGGCCCGTGTCGGTGCAGCCCAGGTGGCACAGGTGAGACACGATGATGCCAGACGGCGCCACGTCATGGCGCGGACTGACGCCACAAGGCGCCACCCGGCGCCATTCCCGGCCACTCATAGGTGCCCGAGCCTGCGAGCGGACTCCGCAACACGCATGATTTTCCTGCCATTCAAGCAGGTCAGAGCCCCATTTCCACACCCCACCCCCCACGAGTGGCCATACGGGCTTGCGTGCGGTGCCACTGTGATGCCATAGTGGCACCCATGGACCTCACCCCGTATGTCGACACCCTCCGCCGCGAACTCGCGGTGGCCGCCGAGGCCGGCGGTGGCGAAGCCCGCGAGCTGGCCGAGCGGCTCACCGCTCCCCTGGAGTCGGCGGCCCGGCTGACCATGCTGAACGTGCTCTCCGCCGCGATGGACGAGATCACCCGCGAACTCGCCCCCGGCTCGGTCGACGTACGGCTGCGCGGGCTCGACCCGGACTTCGTCGTGACGCCGCCGCCCCCCGGCAGTGACGCCCCCGCGGAGCCGGCCGCGCCCACCGAGCCGCTCGGTCCCCCGGCACCGGCCGACGGCGACGAGGGCGGCACCGCCCGCGTCAACCTGCGCCTGCCGGCGCACCTCAAGGCCCGCGCCGAGGAGGCCGCGAGCCGCGAGGGCCTGTCGGTCAACGCGTGGCTGGTGCGCGCCGTGTCGGCCGCGGTCGACGGCGGTGGCCGGCCCCGTGCGCCCGAGCGGACCCAGACCATCGGACAGAGCTACACGGGCTGGGTGCGCTAGCCGCACCCGTATCCACGCCGCTCCAGAACCGTACCCACGCCAACGCCCGCACCCACCAAACCACTTCACCCAGGTCACGTCCCACCAGCGAGGACGCCCTGAAGACCCAAGAGGACGGGACAGCCATGCCTTCTTTCGACACACCCCAGCCGATCTCGGTCACGGCCCACGTGGAAGCCGGTTCCATCCGGTTCGGCGCGGGCGACCGCCCCGACACCGTGGTCGAGGTGCGGCCGCGCGACCCGAAGCGGGAGCAGGACGTCCGGGCGGCCGACCAGACCGAGGTCGCCTGCGCGGGCGGCGAACTGACCGTCAGGACGCCCAAGCAGCGCTATCTCGTCGGGCGCACCGGCACCGTCGACGTGACGGTCGAACTGCCCACCGGCTCGAGCGTGGGCATGACCGGGGCCTGGGCCCAGGTGCTCGGCGAGGGCCGGCTGGGCGAGGTCCGGGTGAAGACCTCGTCCGGTGACGTCCGGCTCGACACGACCGGGCCGCTGCACCTGACCGCCTCCCACGGCTCGATCACCGTCGAACGGGTCGAGGGCAGCGCCGAGATCACCACCAGCTCCGGCAGTCTGCGCGCAGGCGTCCTCGACGGCCCCGCCGTCCTGAAGAACTCGCACGGCACCACGACCGTCGGCGCCGCGACCGGCGATCTGCGGGTGAGCGGCGCCAACGGTGACATCGACATCGCGCGCGCCGAGGCGTCGGTCGTCGCCAAGACCGCTCACGGCACCGTGCGCGTCGCCGACGTCGCCCGTGGGGCAGTTCAGTTGGAGACCTCTTACGGCGCCATCGAGATCGGCGTGCGGGAGGGCACCGCGGCCTGGCTCGACGTCAGCTCCGCGCACGGGCAGGTGCGCAACACCCTGGCCGCCTCCGACAGCCCGGGGGAGAGCGAGGACACCGTCGAGGTCCGCGCCCGCTCCCGCCACGGCAACATCGACGTGCGCCGCGCCCGCGCCTGACCGCCGGCTCGCCCACCCCTCACCCTGTCACTTCCGCTTTCACACAGGAGAGCCCCATGGGTTTATCTGTCATGTCCACATCCATCGCCACAGGGCAGCCGCCCGCCGCCGTCTCCGCCACCGGCCTGCGCAAGTCGTACGGCGACAAGACCGTGCTCGACGGCATCGATCTGCACGTCCCGGCCGGATCCGTCTTCGCGCTGCTCGGGCCCAACGGCGCCGGCAAGACCACCGCCGTCAACATCCTCTCCACCCTCATCACCGCCGACGCCGGCGAGCTGCGCGTCGGCGGTCACGACCCGGCCGGCGACCCGCAGGCCGTGCGCGCCGCGATCGGCGTGACCGGCCAGTTCTCCGCCGTCGACGGCCTGATCACCGGCGAGGAGAACATGCTCCTCATGGCGGACCTGCACCATCTCTCCCGCCGCGAGGGCCGCCGGACAGCCGCCGAACTGCTGGCACGCTTCAACCTCACCGACGCCGCGAAAAAGCCCGCCTCCACCTACTCCGGCGGCATGAAGCGCCGTCTCGACATCGCCATGACGCTCGTCGGCAACCCGCGGATCATCTTCCTCGACGAGCCGACGACCGGCCTCGACCCCCGCTCCCGGCACGCCATGTGGCAGGTCGTCCGCGCGTTGGTCTCCGACGGCGTCACCGTCTTCCTCACCACCCAGTACCTGGAGGAGGCCGACCAGCTCGCCGACCGCATCGCCGTGCTCCACAACGGCGGGATCGCCGCCGAGGGCACCGCCGAGGAGCTCAAGCGGCTGATCCCCGGCGGGCATGTCCGGCTCCGCTTCACCGACCCGGCCGCGTACCGGTCCGCCGCCATCGCGTTGGGCGACGCCGCCGAGGACACCCCGAGCCCGACTCCCGGCTCCGCCCGGACGGAGGGCCCGTCCGTCGACGAGGGCCTCGCCCTCCGGATCCCCAGCGACGGCTCCCAGCGCGAGCTGCGCTCCATCCTCGACCGGCTGGACGCGGCCGGCATCGAGGCGGACGAACTGACCGTGCACACCCCCGACCTCGACGACGTGTTCTTCGCCCTGACCGGCGGCACGGACAACACCAGCGGCACCGGCCACCAGCCCTCCGAGGAGACCGTCCGATGAGCTCCCTCTCCCTCGCCCTGCGCGACTCGTCCACGATGCTGCGCCGCAACCTCCTGCACGCGCGGCGCTACCCGTCCCTCACCCTGAACCTGCTGCTCACCCCGGTGATGCTGCTGCTGCTCTTCGTCTACGTCTTCGGCGACGTGATGAGCGCGGGCATCGGCGGCGGCGCGGACCGCTCCGCGTACGTCGCCTACCTCGTGCCCGGCCTCCTGCTCATGACGATCGCGAGCACCACGGTCGGCACCGCGGTGTCCGTCTCCAACGACATGACCGAGGGCATCATCGCCCGCTTCCGCACGATGGCGATCCACCGCGGCTCCGTGATCACCGGGCACGTCATCGGCAGCGTGTTGCAGTCCCTCATCAGCGTGGTCCTCGTGGGCGCCGTCGGCCTGGCCATCGGCTTCCGCTCCACGGACGCCACGGCCCTGGAGTGGCTCGCGGCCCTCGGCCTGCTCGCGCTGTTCGCCCTGGCGCTCACCTGGATCGCCGTCGGGATGGGCCTGGTCAGCCCGAACGCGGAGGCGGCGAGCAACAACGCGTTGCCGCTGATCTTCCTCCCGCTCATCTCCAGCACCTTCGTCCCGGTCGACGCGATGCCGGGCTGGTTCCAGCCGGTCGCCGAGTACCAGCCGTTCACCCCGGCCATCGAGACCCTGCGCGGCCTGCTGCTGGGCAGCGAGATCGGCCACAACGGCTGGCTCGCCGTCGCCTGGTGCCTTGGCCTCACCGCGCTCGGCCGCCTCTGGTCGAAGACGGTCTACAACCGCGACCCGAAGTAACCGGGGCGGCGGCCGCGCGGACCGCTACCCCCCGGCTCACCCCCACCGGGGGAGGGCGGCGCACTCCGACACCACGTCGGCGTACGCCGCCCCGTCGCGTTCCCCCCGAGGCCGGGACGGTCGAGGGACGTGACGGACTGCTCGGAAGCCCGGTGCCCGCCCGCCAGGGTGCGCCAATACGTCCGCGAGCCACGCCCATGTGCCGCCACAGGTCATCCCTTCCGCGGTGCCGCCGCTCCGGAACGCTGCCTGCGGTGCAGCAGAGCCGCGGTGATCGCGGAGGCCGCAGCGAGCGCCAGGAGAGCCGCCATGGACGGGTTGATGTAGTCCGGTATGACGACGGGGTAGCTGCGGCCGTCCGGCAGCCGGCATGCGAGCCGCAGGGGGACGAAGCCGGCGGTGATCCCGTCGATGTCCGCCGGGCCCCCGGGGTGCGCCTTCACGCACTCCACATACCGTTCCCCTCTTCCGAGGACGAAGAGGTGGAGAGATCCCCACTGGTAGAGGGCGAGCGACATGGCGACGGCCGCCAGGGAGACGTCCCGGCACAGCGCGGCGGGCGTGCGGCGCTCCCTGACCTCTCGTGTGAACCGGGAGCACAGGTACGCGGTCAGGCTCAACAGGGTCACCGCGCCGGCAAAGATGACGACCATGAGGACCCCGGGGTTGTGCTCCTGCCATGGCCCGGACGCCGTCATCACCATGCTTCAAGCCTCTCGGAGATCGCCGTTCCCCACGGTTCGGCGATGTGGAAAGCCCCGAACCCGCCCTCGCCGCCTCGGATCTGCACGTGGTGATGTGCTGTGCGATGTGCACTGTCACCTGTACGCGGTGCTGAGCTGCGCTGTCATCAGGGGAGTCGAACCCCCGCGTTGCTCTTCACGCGCCAGGAGTGGGCCGGAAAACCGCCGACCCTCGGTGTGTGCACGCTTCCGAAGCCGCTACCTGCTCCACATCGTCCCGGCTTGCCGGACTGCTCAGTCCAGCAGATCGACCTCCCAGTTCGTCCGCTGGATCCGCACATCGACCTCGCGGATCTCCCGGGCGAGCGCATCCGCCTGACCGCGCAGCTCTGCGACCGGAAGCGCGGACAGCATCATCAGCTCGGACCGCAGCTGCCGGCCGTATCCCCGCTCGCCCTGACCCGCCGCCGCGTCCGCCGCCGCGGTGACCACAGAGTGACGCAGCCGCAGGACATCCCGGCGTGCGAGGGCATCGGTGAGCGTGCCGTCCGGACCCATCTCCACGGTGGCATTGGTGCGATTGATCCGCCGGATCAGCCCCTCCAGAGCATCCAGCACCTCGCCGGCCTCAGCCAGCAGCTGGGCTGCGTCCTCGGCGGGCGTCTCCCCTTCCTGGTGCCGCGCACTGCTGACGACACGCGCTCGCAGTTGTTCCACACGGCGCGTCGCCGCCGCACGTTCTGCCAGCGCCTCGGCAAGCTTCACTGTTCCGCCTCCCCCTCCATGAAGTCGCACGAGTATACGAGTGCGAACCAGCCCATACCCACCCGGATTTTGATTCACCGGTGCCCTGATCGGCCACTGGGTGAGACACCTCACGCCGCACGTCACGCCACGCTGCGGCCACACCTCTGCATGCCACTTGCAAGCAGGTCGCTTGCAATAGTTAGCATTCGGGTGCACGATGGGGCCATGGCTTCACTCAAGGTCGGCAATCTCGGGGAGTTCCTGCGGGAGCAGCGGCGCAGTGCGCGGTTGTCGCTGCGGCAGCTCTCCGAGGCCGCCGGGGTGTCGAACCCGTACCTCAGCCAGATCGAGCGCGGGCTGCGCAAGCCGAGCGCGGAGATCCTGCAGCAGCTCGCGAAGGCGCTGCGGATCTCCGCGGAGACGCTGTACGTCCAGGCCGGAATCCTCGACGAGCGGGACCGGGACGAGGTCGAGGTCAAGAGCGCGATCATGACCGACCCGTCGATCAACGAGCGCCAGAAGCAGGTGCTCATCCAGATCTACGAGTCCTTCCGCAGGGAGAACGGGCACGCCACGGACGCCGGTGACACAGCCGGCCACCCCGACGGCGCCCCCGCCGCGCCGCCGTCCGCCCCGTCGTCCGGCTCCGGCTCCCCGGCCGGTGCCGGGGACGACGGCGACAGCGGCGAAGCCAAGCCATCAAGCTGACCGACCGATCCGGAGGGATCCCGCCATGGCCACCACCGACGAACTCCGCAGGACCATCCAGGAGTCGACCCCCTTCTACGCCGCCGTCGGCACGGCGGACCTCGCCGCCGAGAAGCTCCGGGAGTTCCCCGCGCTGATCGAGAAGCTGCGCGCCGAGGCCCCGGAGCGGTTCGCCGCCGTCCGGACCGCCGACCCGAAGGCCGTCCAGGAGAAGGTGAGCCGGCAGGCCAAGGAGGCCCAGGCCACCGTGCAGAGCAAGCTGACCGAGGTGTTCGGCACGCTCGACACCGACATCAGGAAGCTGCGGGACAACGCCCAGCACCTGGCGCTCCAGGGTGTCGGCCGCGCCGCCGAGTACGCGGTCAAGGCCCGCGAGACGTACGACGAGCTGGCCGACCGCGGCCGCGGCGCCGTGCAGACCTGGCGCGGTGAGGCCGCCGAACAGATGACCGACATCGCCATCGCCGTCGAGCCGGAGCCTGCCCCGAAGCCGGCCGCGGCCACGGCGAAGAAGGCCCCGGAGGCGAAGGCTCCCGAGGCGAAGGCGCCGGAGCAGAAGGCGGCGCCCGCCGCCGAGGCCAAGCCCGCCGCGGCGAAGAAGCCGGCCGCCGCTCGCAAGGCCCCGGCCAAGAAGACGACGCCGAAGTCCGCCGAGTGACATCCGCGCACCGCGGGTGACGGCCACGGCGCCGGACGGACAACCGGGACAACGGGCCGGGCACAAGCGACGTGCCCGGCCCGTTGTCCCTATACGGTCTGTACGGTGGCCGCGATACCGCCGGCTGCCGGGACCGGCCGCCGGACCGGCGGCACCGACGGACGATACGACGCAGACGTGACCGACGCGCGCGACAGGGCGCGCGATAGGACTGGGTGGTGGACGGCGTGCTGGTGCAGGGCTTTCACAACATTCTGAGCTTTCTCTATCTGGCCATTCTCCTCTTCACGGTGTTCGCCTTCATCGACGCCGTGATCCGGCGCGAGGACGCCTTCCGCGCCGCCGACAAGCAGACCAAGCCGTTCTGGCTGATCATCCTGGGCATCGCGGTGGTGGTGAACGTGCTGCCGCTGGGGCTGTTCTTCCTCACGATCATCGGGCTGATCGCCGCGATCGTGTACGTCGTGGACGTACGGCCCGCCGTGCGGGCTCTCTCGGGTGGCGGCGGCGGTGGCCGCGGCCGGCGCGGCAGCAGCTCCGACGGCCCGTACGGCCCGTACAACGGCGGCCGCTGAGCCGTCCGGCGGGCGCCGTAGCCAACTCGCCTCCGCAGCACCGCAGCACCGCAGCACCGCAAGGCACCCCGCTGCCGGCCGGCCGTCCACCGGCCGCGCAGCTCCGGGCCCCCGTCGTCGCCCTCAGGGCGGGCGGGGGTCCGCTGCGTGCGGCGGAGGGCAAGCCGGAGCTCGGACGGGGCGTGAGCGGAACGGGAGGGCCAACGGCGGAAACGGACGGCAAGCCGGAGCGGCGGACCGGCTCGAACCCTCGCCCGGGTGTCCCGGCAGCGGTCGCCCGGGGCAACCAGAGCGCCCGCGCTGCCGGCCCGCAGTCCCCCGGGTCAGGCCCCGGGCCGGGCCCGGCCCTCGTCGCGGCCGCCGCGGCCCCGGCCGTGCTCCCGGTCGCGGTCCAGCAGCAGCACCGCCACGTCGTCCGTCAGTTCGCCGCCGTTGAGCTCCCGCACCTCGGCCATCGCCGCGTCCAGCAGTTCCTCGCCGTCCAGCCCCCGGTCCCGCAGGCCGCTGATCACCTCGACGATGCCCTCCTGGCCCAGCCGCTGCGTGCCCCGCCCGACCCGGCCCTCGATCAGCCCGTCGGTGTACATCACCAGGCTCCAGGTGCCGCCAAGCTCCACCTGCCGGCGCGGCCAGCGGGCGCGCGGCAGGACGCCCAGCGCGGGCCCGCCGTCGTCGTAGTGCAGCAGCTTCACCCGCCGCCCCTCGCGCGCGACCATCGGCGCCGGGTGCCCGGCGAGGCAGAGCCCGGCCCGGCGGCCGTCGGGCGCGATGTCGAGGGTGCAGAGGGTCGCGAAGATCTCGTCGTTGGGACGCTCGTTCTCCAGCACCTTCTGCAGCGTGCCGAGGAGTTCGTCGCCGCACAGCCCGGCCAGGGTCAGGGACCGCCAGGCGATCCGCAGCAGCACGCCGAGCGCCGCCTCGTCCGGGCCGTGCCCGCACACGTCGCCGATCATGGCGTGCACGGTGCCGTCGGGGGTGCGGACGGTGTCGTAGAAGTCGCCGCCGAGCAGGGCGCGGCTGCGGCCGGGCCGGTAGCGGGCGGCGAAGCGCAGGTCGGAGCCCTCCAGCAGGGGCTTGGGCAGCAGCCCGCGCTCCAGCCGCCGGTTCTCCTGGCCGCGCAGCCGCGACTCGGTGAGCTGGCGCTGCGCGGCGTCGGCCCGCTTGCGCTCGACGGCGTAGCGGATGGCCCGGCCGAGGGCGCGGCCGTCCAGCTCGTCGCGGAAGAGGTAGTCCTGCGCTCCGACGCGTACGGCCTCGGCGCCGCGCTCCGCGTCCGCCTCGGCGGTGAGGACAAGGACGGCGTGGCCGGGCGCGAGCCGCAGCACCTGGCGCAGCGTGTCCAGCTCCTCGCCGGCCTGCCGCACGTCCAGCGCCAGGTCGAGGAGGATGCAGTCCACGTCGTCGGTCAGCAGCCGCTCGGCCTCGGTGAGGTTGCGGGCGGTGCGCAGGCGGACCCGGCGGCCTCCGGTGTCGAGCTGGTCCGGCACCGAGAAGGCCACCGACGGATCGTCCTCGATCACCAGCAGGGTGAGGGGCGGAGCCTGAGCGGTTCCGGGGGCCGGCGGGGGAGCCGGCACGGGGACCGCCGCCCGGAACTCCGCGGCGGAGCGCGGTGAGGGGGCAGCCGGAGCACCTCCCGCGGCCAGGGTTTCCCCCTGCCGAGGCGCGGGTACGGGCATCGCTTAAGATCCTTCCCTCCCCCCGAGGGCAAGACGGCCACCGGATCGGTACGCCGCCAGGGCCCGGTCCGCCGGACGGGTCGGCGGTCACACTGTGCCGGGCACTGAGAGGCGACCATAGCGGCAGGTCCAGCAGTAACGGAATGCCGGGCAACCACTCTGTGATGTCATATGCCAAGCCGCAGGGGCGTTTTAGCCCTGGCTGGGCGAATGGGGTGATGATGAACATCACGCGCTGCGGTTACCGACCGGGAGCACGGCCGGAGCCCGCCCGGAGACGGTGGAATGGCACCGGGTGCCGCCGGCCCCGCCCCCAGGACGTTCCCCGGCCTGCCGGCCCACCGCTCCTCGCCTCGCCGGGTTATCGTTCCCCGGCCCGGTCGCCCGCCCGCTCGTCGGGCCGTACGACGCCCAGGATCCGCATCGAGCCGGCCCCCGTCACGGTGATCTGCCGCCCCGGACGCGGCGCGTGCACGATGTCGCCGCCCCCGATGTACATCCCGACGTGGCTCGCGTCCGAGTGGTAGATGATCAGGTCGCCCGGCCGCATGTCCCGGATGGCGATCCTGGGGAGCCGCTTCCACTGCTCCTGCGAGGTCCGCGGGATGGTCCGGCCGGCCGCCGCCCAGGCCTGCGAGGTCAGCCCGGAGCAGTCGTAGGTGTCCGGGCCCTCGGCGCCCCACTCGTAGTCCTTGCCGAGCTGCCCGGTGGCGTAGGCGATCGCCTTCTTCCCCTCCTCGGAGGCCCGGGCGTCGATCTCGTCCAGCACCCCGGAGTCCAGCCACTCGGCCTGGGCCTCCCGCGCGGCCTCGTCCTCCAGCTCGCGCAGCCGCTCCAGTTCCTCGGCCTGCAGCCGCGACTCGAGTTCCTCGGCGGCCTCGATCCTCGACTCGACCGCCTTCTTGGCGACGGCCTTCTTCTTCTGCTGCGCGCGGAGGCGGCGGTACTCCTCGTCCGCTGTCTCGGCGTAGGTGTCCAGCCGCTCGCGGGTGTTCTCCAGGCTCGCGATGAGCCCCGCCTGCGCCTGCCGGCCCTTGCGGGCGGTGTCGGCGTCGTGCAGGAAGTCCTTGGAGCCGCCCTCCAGCAGCAGCTGCAGGGTGTCGGGCATGCCGCTGCCCCGGTAGTGGGAGCGGACCATCGCGCCGGCCTGCCCCCGGAGCAGCTTCATCCGCTCCTTGGCGGCGGCGGTCTTCTTCTCGATCCGGTCCAGCTTGCGCGACTGCTCGCGTGTCTTCTCCCGCGCCGCGTTGTACGCCTCGGTGGCGGCCTCCGCCTTGTGGTAGAGGGTCTCGATCTCCTTGCGGATCTCCTCCAGGCGGGAGACGGGCACGGGATCAGGCTCGGCCGGAGCGGCGTACGCGGTGCCCGGCGCCAGCAGGCCCCCCACCGCGCACACCAGTGCTGTCGCCGTCACGATCGCCCGCTGCCGCCCCACCGGCCACCTCCGCCTCGTCCACGCGTCGTCCACCGCGTCGTCAAACTCGTCAACCGCATCGTCAACTGCCTTGCTGACGTGATGTCTCTCAACCGCGGATGGTTGCACGACTGAGCGGAATACGACAGAGGGGGGCGAGTTCGCGCCATTGCGCAAGAGCTCTTCCTGTGCGGGGGAGGCATCACGCGGGCAGAACCTTCACCCCATCCGTCACATCCGTCACTCGGCGTGCCGAACGCCGGAGCGGGTCGCCGCACTGATAGGCGAGGTTCACCCCGTGTTCACCCTCCCCCGTCGATCGATTCACCTGATCTGCCTAATTTCAGCCTTACCGGTCGGCGGGCAGCCGGCGGGTGAACGCAGATCCAGCAGAACCACCGACCTTGCTTCGCCGTCGCCGGCGGGCCCCAGGAAGGAACACACCAAGGTGAAGCTTCAGCGTAGGAACGTCCGCGGTCTGCGGGCCCTCACCGTCGGCGCGGCCGCTGTTTCGACGGCACTGCTTCTCACCGCATGCGGTTCGGACGACAACACGAAGCAGGGCGGCGAGGACGCCACCAAGGCCGCCGGGAACATCAAGTGCGGCGGCGAGGGCAAGCTCCTCGCCTCCGGGTCCTCGGCGCAGAAGAACGCCATGGACCTCTGGATCAAGAACTACATGGCCGCCTGCCCCGACGTGCAGATCAACTACAACCCGATCGGCTCGGGCGGCGGCATCACCCAGTTCAACCAGGGCACCACCGCCTTCGCCGGCTCCGACTCCGCCCTCAAGGAGGACGAGGTCGCGGCGTCGAAGAAGATCTGCAAGAACGGCCAGGGCATCAACCTGCCGATGGTCGGCGGCCCCGTCGCCATCAGCTACAACCTCTCCGGTGTGGACAACCTGGTCCTGGACGCCCCCACCATCGCCAAGATCTTCGACTCGAAGATCAAGAAGTGGGACGACGCCGCGATCAAGAAGCTCAACCCGGACGCCGAGCTGCCGTCCACCGACATCCAGGCCTTCCACCGCTCCGACGAGTCCGGCACCACCCAGAACCTGGGCAAGTACCTGGGTGAGGCGGCCCCGGACGCATGGAAGTACGAGGCCGAGAAGTCCTGGCCCGCCAAGGGCGGCCAGTCCGCCAGCGGCTCCTCCGGTGTCGCCGCGCAGGTCAAGCAGGTCGAGGGCGCCATCGGCTACTTCGAGCTCTCCTACGCCACCAGCAACAACCTCAACTCGGTGAAGATCGACACCGGCGCCCCCGAGCCCGTCGAGGCCACCTCCGAGAACGCCTCCAAGGCCATCGCCGCCGCGAAGGTCGTCGGCAAGGGTGACGACCTCGCCCTGGAACTCGACTACGCGACCAAGGCCGAGGGCGCCTACCCGGTCATCCTCGTCACCTACGAGATCGCCTGCGACAAGGGCAACAAGGCCGAGTCCCTGGAGGCCATGAAGTCCTTCCTGACCTACACGGCCAGCGAGGACGGCCAGAAGATCCTCTCCGAGGAGGGCTACGCGCCGATCCCGGCCGAGATCGCCTCCAAGGTCCGCGAGATCATCCCGACCCTCTCCTGACCCGAGCCGGCAGGCCCCGCGGACCCTCCGCGGGGCCTGCCGGACATCCCATCCGGTGCACCGCCGCCAGGGGTTCTCCCCACCCAGACCGGAGCCATCATGACTACCGCACCCACCGCGTCGGCGCCCCCGCCGGCGCCCCTCACACCAGAGCCGGCCGCGAAGGGCAAGGCCACCCGCCCCGGGGACAAGATCTTCATCGGGCTCTCCCGGGGCTCGGGCATCTTCCTGCTGGTCGTCATGGCCGCCATCGCGGCCTTCCTGACCTACCGCGCGTACATCGCGATCTCCGAGAACGAGGCCAACTTCCTCACGGCCTTCGAGTGGAACCCGCAGGGTGACCCTCCGCAGTTCGGCATCGCGATCCTCGTCTACGGCACCATCGTCAGCTCGATCATCGCCATGATCATCGCGGTGCCGATATCCGTGGGCATCGCGCTCTTCGTCTCCCACTACGCCTCCCGCCGGCTGGCCGGCCCGCTGGGGTACCTGATCGACCTGCTCGCCGCCGTCCCCAGCATCGTCTACGGTCTGTGGGGCGCGCTCGTGCTGGTGCCGTACCTCGACGGCATGAACCTCTGGCTCGACCAGTACTTCGGCTGGACCTACATCTTCGAGAAGTCCGGCAGCGGCCCCGCGCGGAACCTCTTCACCGTCGGCATCCTGCTCGCCGTGATGATCCTGCCGGTGATCACCAACGTCACCCGCGAGGTCTTCCTCCAGGTGCCGAAGATGCACGAGGAGGCCGCGCTCGCGCTCGGCGCCACGCGCTGGGAGGTCATCCGCATGTCGGTGCTGCCCTTCGGCCGCTCCGGCATCATCAGCGCCTCCATGCTCGGCCTCGGCCGCGCGCTCGGCGAGACGATGGCCGTCGCCACCGTCCTCTCCCCCAGCTTCCTCTTCTCCGGCCATCTCCTGGACCCGGGCGGCGGCACCTTCGCGCAGAACATCGCCGCCAAGTTCAACGAGGCCAACGAGTTCGGGCGGGACGCGCTCATCGCCTCCGGCCTCGTCCTCTTCGTCATGACGCTGCTGGTGAACGGCGCGGCCCGGCTGATCATCGCCCGCCGCAAGGAGTACTCGGGGGCCAACGCATGAGCCACACCGTGATCGACCGCAAGCCGAGCACCGGCGAGGCGCCCCCCGCCCGCAGCCTGGCCCACCGCAGGATGCCCCGCTGGGCCCCCGCGGGCATCGCCCTCGCCTCCGTCGCGCTGGCCTCCGCCATCGGCATGGCCGCCGGCTGGGAGAGCCGCGTGCAGTGGGGCATGATCGCCGCCGTCTTCTTCGTCACCGGCACCTACGTGATCACCACCGCCGTCGAGGGCTCCCGGCAGGCCAAGGACCGGATCGCCACCAGCGTCGTCTGGGTCTGCTTCGTCCTCGCGATCGTGCCGCTGGCCTCCCTGGCCTGGACGACCGTGGAGCGCGGCTCCCGCATCCTCGACGGATACTTCCTGTCGCACTCCATGGCCGGGCTGAACCAGAACACCCCCGGCGGCGGCATCTACCACGCGATCATCGGCACCCTGGAGCAGGTGGCCATCGCCACCCTGATCGCCGTGCCGATCGGCCTGCTCACCGCGATCTACCTGGTCGAGTACGGCCGGGGCTCGCTGGCGAAGGCCGTGACCTTCTTCGTGGACGTCATGACCGGCATCCCGTCGATCGTGGCCGGTCTGTTCATCCTCTCCACCTGGGTGCTGACCTTCGACATGGGCCCCTCCGGCTTCGCCGGCGCGCTGGCCCTCACGATCCTGATGATGCCGGTGGTCGTCCGCTCCACCGAGGAGATGCTCAAGCTCGTTCCCAACGAGCTGCGCGAGGCCTCGCTCGCCCTCGGTGTACCGAAGTGGCGGACTATCCTGAAGGTGGTCCTGCCCACCGCCATCGGCGGTATCACCACCGGCGTCATGCTGGCGGTCGCCCGTATCGCCGGTGAGACGGCCCCGGTCCTGCTGCTGGTCCTGGGCAGTTCCTTCATCAACAACGACCCGTTCGACGGCACGCAGGCGTCGCTCCCGCTGTACGTGTACCAGGAGTACATGCTCGGCACCCCGCACTCGTACGACAGGGCCTGGGGAGCGGCACTCGTCCTGATCATCTTCGTGATGGTCCTCAACCTGGTCGCCCGCGGCATCGCCCGCTGGAAGGCACCCAAGACCGGCCGCTAAGGCACCGATATGCGGCTCCGTGCCCGGGGCCATCCCACACGATTGCGAGCAACACCATGGCCAAGCGCATCGACGTCAGCGGCCTCAGTGCCTACTACGGCGGCCACAAGGCGATCGAAGACATCTCCATGACCGTCGAGCCGCGGTCCGTGACGGCCTTCATCGGCCCGTCCGGCTGCGGCAAGTCCACCTTCCTCCGCACCCTCAACCGGATGCACGAGGTCACCCCCGGCGGCCGCGTCGAGGGCAAGGTGATGCTGGACGACGAGGACCTCTACGGCTCCCACGTCGACCCCGTCGCCGTACGCCGTACGGTCGGCATGGTCTTCCAGCGCCCCAACCCCTTCCCGACCATGTCGATCTACGACAACGTCGCGGCCGGGCTGCGCCTCAACGGCTCGTACAAGAAGCGCGAGCTGGACACGATCGTCGAGAAGTCCCTCAAGGGCGCCAACCTCTGGAACGAGGTCAAGGACCGGCTCAACAAGCCCGGCTCCGGCCTCTCCGGCGGCCAGCAGCAGCGGCTCTGCATCGCCCGCGCCATCGCGGTCGAGCCGCAGGTGCTGCTGATGGACGAGCCCTGCTCCGCCCTGGACCCCATCTCGACCCTCGCCATCGAGGACCTGATCTGCGAGCTCAAGGAGCGCTTCACGATCGTCATCGTGACGCACAACATGCAGCAGGCGGCGCGCGTCTCGGACCGTACGGCCTTCTTCAATCTGTCGGCCGTCGGCCAGCCCGGCAAGCTCGTCGAGATCGACGAGACGGAGCGGATCTTCTCCAACCCCTCCGTCCAGGCGACCGAGGACTACATCTCCGGCCGCTTCGGATAGCCCGTCTCGCGGTGCTGCATGGCGGTGCCACCGCAAGACGTAGGGCCCGCTCCCGGCTTCCCGGGGGCGGGCCCTGTTCCTTTGGCCCTGCTTCTCGGCGCCGGGCCCCGGCGCGGGATCAGCCGAAGACGAGGCTCACGGCCCAGAAGGAGACCGCCGCGACCAGCGCCGCGGCCGGCATGGTGATGAACCAGCCCATCACGATGTTCTTGGCCACGCCCCAGCGGACCGCCTTGATCCGCCGGGTCGAGCCCACACCCATGATCGCCGAGGTGATGACGTGGGTGGTGGAGATCGGCGCGTGGAACATGAACGAGGCGGTGTACATCACCGAGGCGGCCGTGGTCTCCGCGGCGAAGCCCTGCGGCGGGTCGAGCTCGATGATCCGCCGGCCCAGGGTCCGCATGATCCGCCAGCCGCCCGCGTAGGTGCCGAGCGAGAGCATGAGGGCGCAGGAGACCTTCACCCAGACCGGGATCTGGTCGCCGTAGTCCTCGACGTCGGCGATGACCAGCGCCATCACCACGATGCCCATGGTCTTCTGCGCGTCCTGGAGGCCGTGGCCCAGGGCCATGCCGGCCGCGGAGACCGTCTGCGCGATCCGGAAGTGCCGTTTGGCCTTGTGCGGGTTGGCCCGGCGGAAGATCCACATGATGGCGGTCATGGCCAGATAGCCCAGGGCCAGCCCGACCAGCGGCGACAGGAACATCGGGATGACGACCTTCTCGACGACCCCCATCCAGTAGACGGCGATGGAGCCGGCCAGGGCTGCCCCCACCATGCCGCCGAAGAGCGCGTGGCTCGAACTCGACGGCAGCCCGAAGTACCAGGTGATCATGTTCCAGACGACGGCGCCCACCAGGGCCGCGAAGAGGATCGCCATCCCGCGCGAGCCGCTCGGCGTCTCGATCAGGCCCTGGCTGACGGTCTTGGCGACCCCGCTGCCCAGGAAGGCACCGGCCAGGTTCATGACGGCGGCCATCAGCAGCGCCGCCCGGGGGGTCAGCGCGCGCGTCGAGACGGAGGTCGCGATGGCGTTGGCGGAGTCGTGGAAACCGTTGGTGTACGTGAAGCCGAGCGCGACCCCGATGGTGACGATGAGTGCGAAGGTGTCCACCGGGGGTCAGGACTCCTTGACCGCGATGGTCTCGACGGTGTTGGCCACATGTTCGAAGGCGTCCGCGGCCTCCTCCAGCACGTCCACGATCTGCTTGAGCTTCAGCACGTCCATGGCGTCGTACTTGCCGTTGAAGAGCTGGGCCAGCAGCTTGCGGTGGATCTGGTCGGCCTGGTTCTCCAGACGGTTGACCTCGATCCAGTACTCGGTGAGGTTCGTCATGGTGCGGAGGTTGGGCATCGCCTCGGCCGTCAGCTCCGCGGCCCGCGCCAGCACCTCGATCTGCTGGTCGACCCCCTTCGGCAGCGTCTCGATCTGGTACAGGACGACCAGGTCGACGGCCTCCTCCATGAAGTCCATGATGTCGTCGAGCGAGGAGGCCAGGGAGTAGATGTCCTCGCGGTCGAACGGGGTGATGAAGGAGGAGTTCAGCTGGTGGAAGATGGCATGGGTGGCATCGTCCCCGGCGTGCTCCGCGGCACGCATCCGGTCGGCGATCTCACTCCGTCCGGCGGGCTCCGCGCCGAGCAGTTCCATCAGGAGCTTCGAGCCGGTGACGATGTTGTCCGCGGAGGCGGCGAACATGTCGTAGAAGCTCGTCTCCCGGGGGGTCAGACGAAAGCGCACGTCGGGTTCCTTGGGGTGCATGCATCGGATGTCGGCCGGAGCCGATGCTAAGCGCCTCGATCCGGCCACGGGTAGCCGGTCGTCCTCGGTCCGGCCATCGGACAGCGTACCCACCCGGGAGTCCGGGAATCCGGCGGCAAATCCGGTACCCTATACCGGGCAGGGGTATATATGCCGGTTGCGCCGGTTCCGCGGCACCTTGCCCGGTTCCACCACCGATGAGGCCATGAGCGCCTCGCGCCACCACGGGAGGACGCCATGACGGTCACGGAGACCGGCCCGCACGGCTACAGCGAGCAGAAGGACCAGCACCTCAAGCGGCTCCGCCGGATCGAGGGCCAGGTCCGCGGCCTCCAGCGGATGGTCGAGGAGGACGTCTACTGCATCGACATACTCACCCAGGTCTCCGCCGGCACCAAGGCGCTCCAGTCCTTCGCGCTCCAGTTGCTCGAAGAGCACCTGCGGCACTGCGTCGCCGCGGCCGCCGCCGAGGGCGGCCCGGAGATCGACGCCAAGGTCGCCGAGGCCACCGCGGCCATCGCCCGCCTGCTGCGCACCTGAGAGACGCGGCGGAACGGCGGGCGCGGGACGGCGCCCACGCGGGCGTGCACGAGGGCGCAGGCGGGGCGGAACGCCGGGGAGCACCCGGGGCGGCGCATGGGAAGCCTTCCGGGCCCGGAGGGTGCCCGCGGCGCCGCACCGGGGGCCACGGGTGCGCCCGTGGCGAACCCACCCGGGGGCGCGCCCGGGGGCGTGCCGGGGAACGTGCTGGGGAACGTGCCGGGGACGGGGATCAGTCGCCCCGCGGCGCGATGCGCCGGCCCCGCCGGCCCGGCGGCTTCCCGCCCACCTTCAGCACCTCGTCGATACGGTCCGGGCTGAGCCGTTCCTCCACCGACGCCGAGGCCGCGATCATCAGCTCCCCGCACAGCTCGATCTCGGCGAGGGCCAGATGGTCCTGAACCCTCCGGGTGATATGGCAGGACATCGACACCCGTGTCACCTCCTCCTCCACGAGCTCCGACCGCTCGTCCTCGCGCACAGCCCAGCGTAGGGAGCCGGACACACAGCGCGCATGGCACGGACGGACCATTTACCCCCGCCCCGCCGGGTACCCCCGCCCGTGCGCCGGGCGCACCCCCGGCGCATCCGGGACCGCGGGAGGACCCTCAGGCACCGGTCACGGCGACCGCACCCGAGTAGATGTCCCGCTCCGGCGGCAGCTCCACGTCCACCCGGGCCCCGAAACCGTAGAGCACGGTCGTGGAGACGATCCGCAGCTCGGCGCCGCCCCCCGGGGCCTGACGCGAGAAGGTGAAGTGGTGCCGGACCTTCCGCAGCCTTCCCCGCTCGTCCAGGAAGACGTCGAACGGCACCGTACGGGTGCGGAAACCGCGCGCCGCCGCGAGAAGGGCCCCGCGCACGTGGGCCGCCTTCTCCGCGGCCCGGCGGATGTCCGCCGTGCCGCGGTAGTGGCGGACGAGCGCGCCGTCCCGCTCCGCCCGGGCCTCACCGACGTACCGCACCTCGCGGGCGCCGCGCAGGAGTTCGGCCGCGGCCAGCGGGTTCGTCGCGCCGCCCGTCACCAGATTCCCGTCGGCCAGCGCGGCGGTGTGGATCCGCACCCACTTGTCGGCGGGCACCCCGGCGCCGCGGTTCTTCAGATACAGCTCGCCGGGGGCGAGGAGTTCGGTGACCGGCCGGTGCTCCGTCTCACCCGCCGCGTCCGCCGGCAGGACGACCTTCAGCCGGCCGAGCCGGGCGCCGTAGTCGAAACCGCCCGTGCCGCGGATGGTCACCCGGGTACCGCCGTTGGCCGTCTCCAGGGACGTGCGGGCCCGGGAACTCCCGGACCGCACCAGCACATCCGCGGTGCGCTGCACCTGGGCGAGATGGCGGGCGGCGGACCGCTCGTCGGCGGCCACCGTCCCCGGACCGGAACAGCCCGCCGTCAGGCCGGCCGCCAGACCGAGAGCGACGGCTCCGGCTCCGGCCCCGCGCCCGCGCCACTGCACCACCATCGGCTGCGCACCCCCAGAAAACCCGCGGTGACTCGGTGATTTTCCAACGACCGCGCCCGGCCCGCCGTTACGGCGGTACCGTGGCCGGGTGCGCCGGCAAGCTCCTGAGGACCGCCCCTGGCGGGATGAGGACCATCTGACCGAGACCACCGAACGCGGGGCGTTCACCCTGGCCCGCTGCTCCTGCGGCTGGGCCGGTCCCGCGAGACGGGCCCGCGCCACGGCGCGGGCGGACGCCGAGGCGCATCCCGGGGCCGCCGCGCGGGATGTGCCCGGGCCGGCGGCCTGACAGCCGGATGTCCGTGCCCGTCCCGTGCCCGCCCCGCGCCCGTCCCGGGTCCGGCGGCGGGATGCCGGGGCCGTACGCGCCGGTTCCGTACGGCCGCAGCGGTTTCGTACGGCCGCAGCCGGTCCCGTACCGCTGAGGGGCCGGGCCGCCGGGGCTCAGGCCGCGAGGTTGCTCCGGTGGTCCTCCGCCGGGCGCGAGCCCGGCGAGCCGTCCCGCCCGCTCGCGCGAGCGGCCCGGCTCTGGACGAGCCAGCCGGCCCGGGAGCCCGCCACCGTACGGGCCAGCGGGGTGAGCAGGGCCATGGCGAGCGGCGCGAGCAGCAGGGTGACCGCCGTGCCGAGCGCGAAGCCGCCGATCACGTCGGTCGGGTAGTGCACGCCCATGTAGATCCGGCAGAAGCCGGCCAGCACCGCGAGGAAGATGGCGGCCAGCCCGAATCTGCGGTGGACGACGAAGACGCCGACCGCCATCGCCATCGCCATCGTGGAGTGGTCGCTCACGAAGGAGTAGTCGGTCTTCCCGTCCACGAGGACCTTGAGGCCCTCGTGGTCGAGGAAGGGTCTGGGGCGTTCGACGAAGTTGCGGATCGGAATGTTGATCAGCAGCGCCACGCCGGTGGCCAGCGGCGCCCAGACCAGGCCGGCCACGGCGAGCGGCGCGTCCGCCCGCTTCCTGACGGACCACCAGCACCAGAGGACCAGCAGCAGCAGCGCGAACACGGTGCCGTACTCGCCGGTCCACTCCATGACCCGGTCGAACCAGTGCGGGGTGCCGGCCGTGAGGCCGTTGATGTCGTAGAGCAGGTCCACGTCGGGGCCCGGCTCTCCCGTGGTCTCCGACACCGGTGACCCCGCCTCCAGTCCAGCCATGTGCCACGGCCCCTTGTCTCTAGCGCTTGCTCATGTCCGTATCGCTCCGCCGCCCCCGCCAGAAAGAGGAGTCGCCTCCCGCTGCCCCGGCCGGAGAACGGCGGGGACCGGCCGGGTGTTCCGCTCTCCACCCAACGGCCATCAGGCTGTTATCGAAGGGTGATCCGTCGTCGCGGCTCGGCGACGCGGCACCGCGGGCAGTCCGGGAGCGCGGCATCGTCCGTCACTCTACGGGCCGTCAGCGGCGGTCCGGAGAGCAGCCGCCGGACGACACCGGCGCGCCCTCCCACCGCCGCGTTCGCCGCTATGCGGAACCCCGCCGGGGCAGGGCCCTCGCGCCGTCCTCGGTCACTCTCGTGGCACCGAAGTAGTCCGGGCTGTCGATCTTGTCGTAGCGGATCTCGGCGCCGGTGTAGGGCGCATTGATCATATAGCCGCCGCCGACGTAGATCCCCACGTGCCGGATCGCCCGGGAGTCCGTCAGATCGTCGGAGAAGAAGACCAGATCGCCCGGGAGCAGCTGGTCCCGCGAGGGGTGCGGCCCGGCGTTGTACTGGTCGTTGGCCACCCGCGGCAGCTCGATCCCGACGCTCGCGTAGGCCGCCTTCGTCAGCCCCGAGCAGTCGAACCGCCCGCCGTCCTCGGCCGTGCCGTCACCGCCCCAGAGATACGGGGTCCCCAGCTTGTCCTTGGCGTAGTAGATCGCCCCGGCCGCCTGCCCGGATGCCGGCACCGTCTCCGCCGGCGCCTCGAAGCTCTTGGCGAGGGTGGTGATCCGCTTCACGTAGTTCTGCGTCTCCTGGTACGGCGGCACTCCGCCGTACTTGAGGACCGCGTACGGGCCCGCGTTGTACGCCGCCAGCATGTTCGCGGTCTGGTCGCCCGGTGCGTCCTTGACGTAACCGGCCAGCTTGCAGTCGTACAGGGCCGCCGACGGAATGGCGTCCTCCGGGTCCCAGACATTGGCCCGGCCGTCACCGTTGGCGTCCACGCCGTGCGCCGACCACGTCCCCGGGATGAACTGCGCGATGCCCTGAGCCGCCGCCGGGCTCTGCGCCTTCGGGTTCCAGCCGCTCTCCTGGTACAGCTGCGCCGCCAGCAGGGACGGGCTGATTGCCGGGCAGCGCCGGCCCCACTGGTCCACCAGCGCCCGGTACGCCGCCGGGACGGCGTTCTCGGCCAGCCCGCGCACGCTCCCGCCGCCGACGAGGTTCGACGCCGCGGTGTAGACCCCGACAACCAGCAGCCCGAGGAAGCACGAGATCAGCGCGAAACCGACGCCGACACCCAGCCAGACCTTCCGCATGCCTCCACCATTCCCCAAAAGCCGGGATTCCAGCGGCTGTTCGACGCTGAACGGTACAGCCGGGCCCCCGGTGTCCGCGACGGCGCACCGGGGGTCACGCTCGAACACCCGGGCGCATGGCCGGGGTCACGGAGGCAGACCCACGGGTCGCCCTTGACCTGGGACCGGCGGCGCGGTCCCATGCCAGGGAGACCGGGACCGGCGACCGGAGTTCGCCGGGCCGGGCCGATGGCACGTCAAGGAAGGACATCATGCCGGAACTCGCCTGGCAGCGGCCGAGCTTCGTGGAGGACGGGCAGGAGGAGTACCTCGAGGTGGCCGTTGGGCCGGACGGGATGGTCCACATCAGACAGAGCACGCGCCCCGAGGAGATCGTGACCACCACCCCCGCCAAGTGGGATGCCTGGGTGAAGGGCGTCAAGGCAGGTGAGTTCGACCACTTCGTGGAGTGATCGCCGGTCGAAGGCCGTTGCCGGACGTCACGCACCGTGATACACAGAGTGACGAAAGGTGGCCCGGCCGGCACTGCGGGTGACCTCCGGCGGTCCAACTCCCGCAGATCCGCGCGGGATCCGCCAACAAATGCCACCAAGGCGACGCCCACCGGCGGAATCGTCGGCGAAGATAGAGAACGGACCCGTGCCATCCGGCAGGGGCGCACAACTACCCACTGGGGCGGTGACTTTCACCATGTTCCTGGCAGCCGAAAAGGGCGACATCACCACCATCATCGGCGGCATCGCTCCCGACTGGGGGCCGTTCGGGAGTCTGGGCAACGAGGCCCGCATCATGATCGAGGTCGTGATGGCGATCGCCATCCTGCTCTGCCTGGGCATCGCGATCTGGGGCGCGGCGAAGCAGCGCATCGGAGCCACGGCACTGCGCGACACCTTCAGCGCGGAACAGGGCAAGGGACTGATCGTCGCCGGGCTCACCGGCGTATTCATCATCGGCTCCCTCGGCACCCTGTTCACCATCGTCTACGGCATGGCCGTGTAGCGGCGCCCCGGCCCGCCCGCGCGTCCGGGACCCCGGCGCCCGCTCCCCCGGCCCCTCGACGGGAGCGGCGCGTCCCGGTGCCCCTTCCCACCTGTCCGTCGTGCCCACCGGCAGAGGTTGCGTTGTTCTGATGTCCACTCACCACACCCCGCCCCGGCGGAAAACCCCCGGGCCGGTGCCGCACCACCACTCTTCCGGCCTTGCCCGCGGCACGTGCCCCCGGGCCGCGTCCGAGAGGTCGTATCCCGCATGAGCCTCGGCGACGGCGGATACCGCGGCGACCCGGGCGGCGGACCCGGCGGCCATCAGACGCGCACCCGGCTGCCCGACGAGCCGGGGGCCGCCGGCACCTACGGCGGCGGACGGCGCACCTCCCGCTCCCCGCGCGGCCTCGTCGGCGTCGTCGGAGTGGTCGTGCTGCTGATCGCCGCCATCGCCTTCGCCAACCGCGGCGACGGCGGCGGGGAGAGCTCCGGAGAGCGCGGCAAGGGCGGCCCGGCCGCCCGGGCGACGGCCCCCACCGGCGAACGCCCGGTGAAAGGCTCCGAGGCCGGCGTCGCCACGGGCTTCCCCCGCACCGAACAGGGCGCGGAGTCGGCGGCGGCCAACTACGCGGTGGCGCTGAGCGGGGACGGGATGTTCAACGCGGAGACCCGCCGGGAGATCGTGGAAGCGGTCTACAGCCCGCGCGTGGCGAGTGCGCGCCTGGCCGAACTCGACAAGGCGTACTCGCGCGAGAAGTTCCTTGCCGGCATCGGCTTGGAGCCCGACGGCAGCGCTCCCGAGGGCATGACGTTCGTCGCCCGCGCCAACCCGGTCGGCACGAAGACGGAGAAATTCGGGAACGACTCCGCCACCGTGGCCGTCTGGTACTCCCAGCTGTTCGGCCTGGCCGGTGAGGGGTCCAAGAACCCGGTGACCGAAGGCTGGTACACCAACATTCTCGAACTCCAGTGGGTCGACGACGACTGGAAGGTGACCGGCTTCGAGGAGAAGGACGGTCCGGCACCCGTCGGCCGTGACCAGGTCGCGTCGTCGGCCGAAGAGATGGCCGAGGCCGTCGAAGGGTTCGGAGGATTCACCTATGCCCGGTAATCCCCGCCGCGTACTCACCTTCGCGGCCGCAGTCACAGGTGCGCAGGCCCTCTTCGCCCTCACGGCAACCCGGGCGTTCGCCGAGCCGTCACCCGGCCCCACGGAGGACGGTGACGCCTGTACGGGGCTGCGCGGCGGAGCGGCGGAGTTCTGTGAGCGGGAAGACGGATCGGGGGGCGGCCGCACGCCCGGCGAAAATCTCTCCAACCCCCTCGACCCCCTCTCCTCCCTCGCCAAGGGCTGCGCCGACGCCGCCGCCTTCGTCGTCGACAAGCTCTCCGAGGCGGTGGAGAAGACCACCGAAGTCGACTTCACCAACGCCGAGTTCCTCAAGCAGTACGCGGTCGTCTTCGCCGTCTCCGCCGTGCTCACCCTCCTCCTCTGGCTGTTCGCGGTCGCCAAGCGCGCCATCCGCGGAGTGCCGTTCACCGAGGCGGTCACCGAGGCCGTCGGCTTCCTCTGGCTGACCGTCCTGGCCTCCGCCTTCACCCCGCTCATCCTCTACACGGTGGTCTCCGCGACCGACGGCCTCACCGAGGTGATCGCCTCCGGCACCTCCGACGACACGAACACCTTCTTCGGCTCCTTCGCCGAGGCGCTGAAGAAGGGCGAGGACATCGGCGGCGGACCGATCATGCTGATCATCGTCAGCCTGGTCTCCGTGCTCGCCGCGGGCATCCTCTACCTCGAACTCGTCATCCGGGCCGCGCTCCTGTACGCCGGCGCCCTGCTCGGCGTCGTCGTCTACGCCGGGCTGGTCGACAAGAACATGTGGGGCCACGTCCGGCGCTGGGCGGGCATCATGATCGCCGTCATCCTCGTCAAGCCGGTCATCGTCATCGTGCTCGGACTGGCCGGCGCCCTCAGCGCCAGCGAGGACGGCCCCAACGCCTTCTCCGCCGTCGTCTCCGGCCTCGCCATCATCCTACTGGCCATCTTCGCCAGCGCGATGATCTACCGCTTCGTCCCCGGTTTCGGCGACGACATCGTCTCCGCCCGCACCAACCGCAAGGCGGCCACCGACGGCTCCCAGGCCGCCGCCCTGATCTCCTCCCCGGCCGCCCTGGTCAAGCAGGGGATCAAGACCCACAGCACCCGCGGCGGCGGTGGCGGCGACGCTCCCGCCCCGTCCCGGCCCGAACCCCGGCCTGCCTCCGCGGTCTCCGGCGGCGTCGCCGCCCACAGCTCCCGCGGCGGCTCGTCCGGTGGAGCGGGCAGCAGCACACCGGCCGCGGCCGTGCCCCGTGCGCGCGACCGGGCCACCGGCAATTCCCCAGGAGGTGAGCGGGCGTGACGACCCAGTCCCATCCGATCGCGCCGCGGCGCACGTATCTGATCGGCAGGGCCCGCCCGAACGCGATCATCGGCAAGAACCGGGAGACCGGTGAGATCGCGCTCATCATCGCCGGCGCGTTCCTCGGCATGATGTGCGGCCTGCTGGTCCCCGTGCTGTCCCTGCGCATCACGCTGCTCACCGGCTTCCCGGCGCTGGCCCTGGCCGCCGTCTACGTTCCGTACAAGCACCGGACCTTCTACAAGTGGTTCGAGATCCGGCGCTCCTACAAACGGCAGGTGAAGCGCGGGGCCACCTACCGCTCCGCCGCCGCCGAGGCCGGCGTACGGCTCGACGGACGCGAGGTCGAGATCGGCCCGCCCCCCGGCATCGGCCGCATCAACTGGCTCTCCGCGCCCTTCGGTCCGGACGAGATCGCCGTCCTGCTGCACGCCGACCGCCGTACCGTGACCGCCGCCATCGAGATCGAGGGCCCGGGCGTCGGACTGCGCGACAGCGAGGACCAGGAGGCGCTGGTCGACCGTTTCGGCACGCTCCTCAAGCACGTCGCCAACGGC
This sequence comes from Streptomyces albus subsp. albus, assembly GCF_000719865.1. Taxonomy (GTDB): domain Bacteria; phylum Actinomycetota; class Actinomycetes; order Streptomycetales; family Streptomycetaceae; genus Streptomyces; species Streptomyces albus_E. Next base: position 4,619 of record NZ_JOID01000018.1, on the reverse strand, counting down.
GACGGCTTCGTGACGCGCATCCAGATGCTCGCCCGCACCCTCCCCGCCGACCCCGACGCGCACGCCAAGGACGTCGAGCGGCGCGGCGACCGCAGGGCCCCGGCCTGGCTCCAGGACTCGTACGACCAGCTCCAGTCCATGGTCTCCACCTCCTCCGAGCAGCACCGGGCCTACCTCGTCGCCTGCATGCACTACAACCGCGAACTGGCCGCCGAGGCCCACGCCATGGCCCGCGCCGCCCGCGCGGCGGGCGGCAGGCGCCGGCTCGACAAGGACGCCGGGCTGGCCGTCGTCATGGCCCGCGAGCTCACCGACATCTGCGCCCGCCTCGCCGAGGCCGACATCCGCGTCCGGCAGCCGCTGGGCCAGGCGCGGCTCTCCTCCCTGGTCCACTCCATGTACGACCCGGACCATCCGATCGACCACATCCAGGCGATGACCAAACGCAACGCCTGGCCGGCCGAACTGGACGCCACCGAGCCGACGTACCTCCAGGCCAAGACCCGCGAGTCGGCCACCCGCGCCCCCTGGTGCCACGCCACGGCCTGGGTGAAGGAGTGGCCGATGACCCCGGTCGGCGTCAATTTCCTGGCCCCGCTGCTCGTCCACACCCCCGATGTGATCCGCACGGTCGCCGTCTGCATGGACCTGGAACCCACCGAGGTCGCCATCGAACGGATGCTGACGGAGAAGACGAACGACGAGGCCGAGGCCAGCCGCGCGGCCAAGATGAACCGCACCGTGGACCCGCGCGACATCGCCGCCCACGGCCGCCTCGACCAGCGGGGCGAAGACCTGGCCAGCGGCGCGGCCGGCGTCAACCTCGTCGGCTACATCACGGTCTCCTCCCGCTCCCCGGAAGCGCTCGCGCGCGACAAGCGCACCATCCGCGCCTCGGCCGGCAAGTCCTATCTCAAGCTGGAGTGGTGCGACCGGGAACACCACCGGGCCTTCGTGAACACGTTGCCCTTCGCGACCGGCATCCGACGTTAAGGGGCCCTGCCGTGTTCGATCCGCTGTCCGCCGTGACCGAGGCCTTCACCAGCTTCCTCTTCGGGAAGGTGGAGACCACGCGCCTGCCCGTGCGCACCTCCACGGGCCAGGCCCAGGCCGTGTATCTGCCGACCGCCGCCCCCGGCCTCGGCGACTCCGGAGTGATCATCGGACGCGAGGTGTACTCCGGAAAGGGCTACATCTACGACCCCTTCCAGCTCTACGGCCAGCAGCTCCCCGCCCCGCACTGGCTGGTGCTCGGCGAGTCCGGCAACGGCAAGTCGGCCCTGGAGAAGACCTACGTCCTGCGCCAGCTCCGCTTCCGGGACCGGCAGGTGGTCGTCCTGGACGCCCAGGGCGAGGACGGCGTCGGCGAGTGGAACCTCATCGCCGAGCAACTGGGGATCACCCCCATCCGGCTCGACCCCACCTCGGCGATCAACGACGGCATACGGCTCAACCCGCTCGACCCCTCGATCACCGCGACGGGCCAGCTGGCCCTGCTCCGTACGATCATCGAGGTCGCGATGGGGCGTGCGCTGGACGAACGCTCCGGCTTCGCGCTCAAGGTGGCCCACGGATTCGTCAGCCGGACGATCACCGACCGCCAGCCCGTCCTCACCGACATCGTCGAGCAGCTCCGGCATCCCAAGCCGGAGTCCGCCGAGGCCATGAACGTCGCCCTCGACGACGTCCGCGCCTGGGGCCTGGACGTCGCCCTGGTCATCGACCGGCTCGTCGACGGCGACCTGCGCGGCATGTTCGACGGGCCGACGACCGTCGGCATCGACCTGGACGCCCCGCTGATCGTCTTCGACCTCTCGCACATCGACCGCAACTCCATCGCCATGCCGATCCTGATGGCCATCGTCGGCGTCTGGCTGGAGCACACCTGGATCCGCCCCGACCGGGTCAAGCGCATCTTCCTGGTAGAAGAGGCCTGGCACATCATCAACTCGCCTTTCGTGGCACAGCTGTTCCAGCGACTGCTGAAGTTCGGCCGCCGGCTCGGCCTCTCCTTCGTCGCCGTCGTCCACCACCTCTCCGACGTCGTCGACGGCGCGGCCGCGCGCGAGGCCGCGGCCATCCTCAAGATGGCCTCCACCCGCACCATCTACGCCCAGAAGACGGACGAGGCGCGGGCCACCGGCCGGGTACTCGGCCTGCCCCGATGGGCCGTCGAGATCATCCCGACCCTCACCCCCGGTATCGCCGTCTGGGACGTCAACGGCAATGTGCAGGTCGTCAAGCACCTGATCACCGAGTCCGAACGCCCCCTCGTCTACACCGACCGCGCGATGACGGAGTCGTCGCTGAGCGACGAGGCACTGGCCCTGGAGCAGGCCGCCGAGGCGGAGGCCGAGGAGCGTGCGGCACGGGCCGTGGAGCAGCATCTCGAGGACGAGGTGGTCGGCTCCTCCGAGTCCACGGTGGCCTGACCATGGCGGGAGGGAACAACGGCGCCGAGCGCCGGGCCCGGCACGACGGGAGCAGCGGCAGCGGCGGGAGCCCCGGGACCGGCGGCATCCCCGACGGCCTGCTCGTCGGCCTGCTCGGCTTCCTCGTCGCCCTCACCGTGCTGGTCTGGGCGGCCGCGGGCATCTCCGGCCTGCTCGCCCACGGTTCCTGGCCCTCGGGCGCCGGCTTCGCGGAGACTCCCCTCGCCCTGCGGCGCCTGCTGACGGAGCCGGGCGATCTGGCCGGCGCCTGGCCCGGGGCCGCGGGAGAGCTGTCCGGCCCCGGCCTCTTCTGGGGCATCCTCATCGGCGAGGTCATGGTGCTCACGGTGCTGGCGGTCTTCGCCATCGGCACCGTCGCCCGATGGCGCGCCACGCGCCGCAAGCCCCACACGGTTCGCACCGACCGTACGGACCCGACGGAGGGGGCGCACGCTACGGACGGCCCCAAGGACCGCGCCGGCGACGCAGCCCTCCGTGACCTCACCGCCGGCCCTCCCCACCCCGCCGCAGAGCACCCGAACGCCTTCCCCGGGGCAGCGCCCCCACCGGACAGACCCCCGGCCGGCCCCAACCCGCCGGCCCACCCGGAAGACACCCCCACCGGCGCCGCCATGCCACCGGCCGGCCCCGGCATCCCGAGCCATCACGCCCCGGACGCCGCCGGCCTCACCGGCACGGGTACTCCGTACGACACAACAGCAGCCCACGCGGGTCACGAAGCACCCGCTACCGCCCGGAGAGCGGCCCTGCCCGGCCCAACGCCCCCGGGCCCCCCGTACGACCAGCAGAACGCCGCACCGGCCTACACCGGAGCCCCGGGTCTTCCAGGCAGCCCGGAGCTCCCGGACCCCGGCACCACGACGGCCGTTGGCGTCTCTTCCGCCGGAGTGGCGCCGCCGCCCGGCACCCCTGTCTCCGCGACTCGTACTCCCGGCCTTCCCGCCCCGGCCCCGACCCCAGCGGTCGAGCCGCTCACCCGGGCCCCCCGCGGCCTCCACTTCCTCGGCCTCGACGGCGCCGATGACCGCCGCCGGCTCGCCCTTCGTGCCATCGCCGACGCCGAAGGCCCTCTCCTGGTCGTCAGCTCGGAACCGGCGCTCTGGACGGAAACCAAGGACGCCCGCGGGAAACTCGGCCCCACGCACGTCTACGACCCCGGACAGCAGCTCGACACGCCCGTCCGACTCCGCTGGTCACCCGTCAGCGGCTGCGAGGCCCGCGAGACGGCCGCGCTGCGCGCGACCGCGCTGCTCGCCCCGGTACGGCCGCAGCACGCTCTCGACTCCGCCACCGCGGACGCCGCGGAGACCCTGCTGCGCTGCTGGCTGCACGCCGCGGCCGTCGACGGCCGTGCCATCCGCCAGGTACACCGTTGGGCCTCCGGCACCTCCGCCCACGAACCGGTCCGCATCCTGCGCACGAATCGCGGCGCCGCCGCCGGCTCGGCCGGCGAACTGGAGGCCACGCTCACCGCGCACCCCGAACGCCGGGACATGGCCCTTCAGCTGACGGCCCGTGCCCTGTCGGCGCTCTCCTCCGTCCACATCCGCAACGCGTGTAACCCGACTCGGGCTGAATCGCTCGCACTGGAGTCATTCATCGCCGAAGGGGGAACGCTTTACGTCATGGGTGAAGCGATCGAAGATCCGCGAACCCATCCGGGTGCGATGCCGTTCCTCACCGCACTCGCCTCGAGCGTGGTCGAGCACGGCCGGAGCATGGCCGAACGGTCATCCGCCGGTCGGCTCGACCCACCACTTACCGTCGTCCTCGACGATGTCGCACGGGTCGCTCCCCTGCCGCAGCTCCCCGGGCTGCTGGGTACGGGCAGCGAGCAGGGGATGCCCACCCTGGCCCTGCTCCGCTCCCAGGAGCAGGCCCGAGCCCGCTGGCCACAGCACTTCCCGGCCGGCTGAGGACACCCGGGCACCGGCGCCGCCCTCCGCAGCCCGTGCCCCATCGCCTCCCCCAAACCTGGGGCCGCCGCCGTCCAACCGCTGTTCACTCGCCCCCATAAACGCGAGAAAGCCCTGCCGGGAACCGAAGTTCCCGACAGGGCTTTCACTCAAAAATTGTTCGGCGGCGTCCTACTCTCCCACAGGGTCCCCCCTGCAGTACCATCGGCGCTGAAAGGCTTAGCTTCCGGGTTCGGAATGTAACCGGGCG